>JAPOXK010000003.1:0-8702 GCA_026707145.1 Chloroflexota bacterium
CTGGCGACCCCGAGCGGATTCGAACCGCCGATCTCCACCTTGACAGGGTGGCGTGTTAGGCCGCTACACCACGGGGCCAGCCGCATCAGTCTACGGAGCGGCCCGATCAGCGGCAACGTGGGCCATGCGTGAGCGAGAGGTCTCCGTATACTGATATGGGTATTGCGAGCGATCGAGTCGATTCCAGCGGAGGTGGGATTTGGCGAAGGGGAAGCGTGGCCGTCCCCCAGGAGCGCGCGGGGGACAGCGCGGCGGCGGCACGCTGCCGGGACGGCGAGGGAAGAAGCGAGCACGCGGCGGCGGTCCCCCGCAGGCTGCAGAACTCCCCACTGCTGCTCCGAGCGCGGCGCAGATACCGGCTGGCAGTTCGATCTTCGGCGGGGCCGCAACGGTCCCGCCGCGCGCCGTTGGCCGGCCTCGGCAGCGTGAGAGACGCCGGGGCGGTCCGCGCGCGGCAGAGGAGCGGCTTCCGCGCCGCCGCCTGGCGCCGCTCAACTTCAGTTATGTGCGGCGAGACCTCGTTTGGATCGGCGGGACCAGCGTGGTCAGCGTTGGGCTGGTGCTCGTGCTCTGGGTCGTGTTGCGGGTCTGAGCGGTTAGCTCGCTGGTTTCGCTTCTTCATCGATCAGAGCGAAGGTGAGCTTGCCTTCCGCGGCGACGGCACCGTCCACGGTCGCCACGGCCGTGGCGCGTCCTACCGGGCCACGCAGCCGCTCGAGCGTTACCTCGAGTCGGAGTTGATCTCCGGGTGTGACCTGGCGGCGGAAGCGAACCTTGTCGATCCCCGCGAAGAGTCCCAGCTTCCCTTTGTTGTCGGGGTGACTGAGCGCTGCCACTGCACCGACTTGAGCGAGCGCTTCGACGATCAGGACGCCGGGCATGATGGGCCGGCCGGGGAAGTGGCCGCGGAAGAACCACTCGTCGGCGCTCACGTTCTTGATGCCAACGGCTCGCTTCCCTTCTTCGATCTCGATCACGCGATCAACGAAGAGAAAGGGGAAGCGGTGAGGGATGATCGCCTCAATGGCTTGATTATCGAGGCTGCTGTTGCTGTTCAAAGTCACTGTGGTTCTCGCGCTAGCTGGGCTGTCGCTTGCCACCGAGCTTCCAGGCCATCGACGAACCGGTAGACCGTCGCGTCTGCAAAGGGGATGTCGCCGGGGTCGCGCTCGTCGTCGTGGATCCCGTGATAGTCGGAGCCGCCGCTGGCGATCAGGTCGGTGCTCTCGGCAAGCGCGGCGAACGGATCGATCTCTTCCGAGGACAGGTTTTTGTAGTACACCTCCAGGCCGGCGAGCCCTGCAGGCTTGAGCGCGGTTACTGCCGCTGCCGGGTTTGGCAGGAAGCAGGGATGGGCTAGCACGGCGACGCCGCCGGCGGCGCGGATCAGATCAACGGCGCGACGTGGCGGCAGCTTCTCGCGCTCTGCGGTAACGGGACCGTCGTCGCGAAGGTAGCGGTCGAACGCCTCTCTGACCGATGCGACGTATCCCTGTTCCACCATCGCCTGGGCGATATGGGGGCGTCCCACGGCGGCTGGACCGGCGATCGCGAGGAGATGCTCCCAGTCGAGGGGCATTCCCAGCGTGGCCAGCTTCTCCAGGATGACACGCCCCCGCTGCTGCCGGCCGACGCGGTAGGCGTGGAGCTGATCTTGAAATGTCCCGTTGGCAAGGATAGCGGGGACCGAGGGGAAGTAACCCAAGAGATGGTAGTCTGCGCCGTCGTCGCCATCCGCTGAGAGTTCGACGCCGGCGACGAGACGGACGTTGGCCGATCGTGCTGCGGCCTCTGCCTCTGCCAGACCTGCCGTGGTGTCGTGGTCGGTTACGGCGAGGATCTTGACACCGTTGGCGGCCGCCCGCCGGACCAACTCAGCGGGTGCGAGGAGGCCGTCGGAGTGGTGCGTGTGCGTGTGGAAGTCGCCCAGCGCCATCAAGCTCCCGTGGTTTCTGTTGGCGGCGGGTCCCATATGCGATCTACACGCTCGACCGACCGGGCACGTCCGTCGGTTTCATCGAGGTCGATGAGGACTGCCCCCAATACCGCGGGTCCCTTCTCGGCGGGAGGCAGGCGGGTGGGGAGGCCGGTGCGGAAGCGCGTGAGCACGGCGTCCGCTTCCGCGCCGATCACGGAGTCGCGTGCGCCGCACATCCCCAGATCGGTCACGTAAGCGGTGCCCTGAGGCAGCAGGCGGGCGTCTGCCGTCGGAACGTGTGTGTGCGTGCCCACGACGGCAGTGACCCGGCCGTCGAGGTGCCAGCCGAGAGCCTGCTTCTCGGAGGTGGCCTCTGCGTGGAAGTCCACCAGCACCGGCAGGCCGTCGGGCAGCTCATCGAGGAGGGTGTCAACGGTGCGAAAGGGGTCGTCCAGCGCGTCCATGAAGGTGCGGCCGATGAGGTTGATGATCGCCAGCCGTTCGCCCTGCCAAACGCCCGTACCGGGAGCGCCCGGAGGGTAGTTGGCCGGGCGAAGAACGGGCAGGTCCGAGTCGAGCAGGGGCACGAACTCGGGATAGGCCCAGGTATGGTTGCCTCCGCTGATGACATCCACTCCGGCGCTGACGAGTTCTTTGACCGTCGCCTCCGTCGTGCCGCGCCCGTGCGCCAAGTTTTCGCCGTTGGCGACGACGAAATCGACCGAGAGCTCTTCGCGCATCGTGGGCAGCAGTGCCTCGACGACCCGGCGCCCGGCCTTGCCGACGACGTCCCCGACGAGCAGAACTCGCATGGGGCGCTAGCGCGCGTACTCGGAGGCGCGTGTCTCCCGCAGCACGGTCACTCGAATCTGCCCTGGGTACTGGAGGCTCTCCTCGATTTTCTTGCTAATGTCTCGCGCCAGCTGCATCGCTTCGAGATCGTCTACCTGATCCGGCTTCACGGCGACCCGCACTTCGCGGCCCGCCTGAATCGCGAAGCAGCGCTCCACACCGTCGAACGAGCTCGCGATCGATTCGAGCGCCTCCAGGCGTTTGACATAGTGCTCGAATGAATCGCGCCGGGCGCCTGGGCGGCCGCCTGAGATCGCGTCTGAGAGCTGGACGATGATCGCCTCCACGGAGCTGGGTTCAACCTCTTCGTGATGGGCTTCAATGCAGTGCGCAACGGGATCAGGCAGCTTGAAGCGCCGGGCAATGTCGGCACCGATCATCGCGTGCGTGCCCTCGACATCGTGGTCGACGGCTTTCCCGAGGTCGTGCAGAAGGGCGCCGTGTCGGGCAACTTCGACATCGGCACCCACTTCGTGCGCGATCATGGCGGCGATATGCGCCGTCTCCACGGCGTGCCGCAGCTGATTCTGGCCGTAGGAAGTGCGATAGCGGAGGCGGCCGAAGATGTCGAGAATTTCACGCGGCAAGCCCGGACAGCTCGCTTCCAACGAGGCGGCTTCCCCCGCCTCTTTGATCACGGCATTCACTTCCCTTTCCGCCTTCTCGACGGCTTCTTCCACGCGGGTGGGGTGGATGCGGCCGTCTTGGACGAGGCGCGATAGCGCGATCCGACCGATCTCGCGACGGACGGGATCGAAGGCGGACAGCGTCACCGCGTCCGGGGTGTCATCAATGATCAGGTCGCAGCCGGTCGCGGCTTCGAGCGCGCGGATATTGCGTCCTTCACGGCCGATGATCCGACCCTTCATCTCGTCACTGGGAATGGGAACGACGGAGACAGTGCTCTCAGTCGTCACCTCGGAGGTGACGCGCTGCATCGTTCCGGCCAGGATGTGACGGACGCGCTGATCGGCCTCTTCTTTGATCTTCTCTTCGGTTTGGTGCATTCGGCGAACGGCGTCGTCGCGCACTTCCTCCTCGACACGATCGAGGAGGAGTTCGCGTGCTTCGGCCGTCGATAGCTGGCCTAGCTGCTCGAGCCGCTGCCGTTCCTGCTCGAACAGCTCTTCGAGTTCATCTTCTCGCTCCTGGAGCGAGCGCTCGCGGTCCCGCTGTCGCTGCTCACGCCGGTCGAGATCCGTTTCTTTCCGGTCCAGCGTCTCACTACGCTTCGCCAGCCGGTTTTCTTGTCTCTCGACTTGCACGCGCAGCTCGCGCGCCTCGGCTTGCGAATCTTGGCGCAGCTTGAGCACCTGCTCCTGCGCTTCCAGAATTCGCGACTTTGCCTCTTGCTCAGCCCGCTCGATAATGGCGTCCGCGGTGCGGCGCGCCTGTTCGCGCGGGTCGGGTCCACTCGCAATCCCCAGGAGCCGTTTGAGGGCTCCCCACATGCTTTGGTACGTCCTTACACTCGCGTGTCACACTTACGATACGGTGCGGCCCGCCTTCGAGTCGCTCGACGATAATATGCGGCCCTCCCACAAGCAGCAAGAAAAAAGCGCCGGGCGAGATAAGTTGGCGAGGGGAGTAGCCGCTAGCGAGCGTCGCTGCAGTCTGTGTGCTCTTGTGATTCCCAGGCCGATCTCAGCGCGCGCCGCGCGACTTCGTACGAGAAACCGCGGCGAATCAGCATGGCGCCGCCGCGGCGCTCGTACGCCGGCCAATTTCCCTGGAAGCGCTGTGCCGCCTTGGAAGCCAGTTGCGTGGCTAGCTCGTCATCGGAGATTTGCGCAGTGGCCGCAGCCGCGATGGCCGGCTCGACGCCCTTGGCGCCCAACTCAGCCCGGATCATCCGTGCGGCACGCGGGCGGGCACGAGCCCGTTCTTCAGCCCAGTACCGGGCGAAGGCTGCATCATTGATGAGACCTCGCTCTCGCAGAGAGGCTACGACCTCTTTGGCGACGACCGGCTGAACCCCACGCTGCTTGAGGCGTGTGAGGAGTTCCGACTCGCTGCGAGGCCGTCGTGCGAGCAGCTTCTCTGCGATCGCTTCCGCGGTGTGCGCCGCCGCACACCGGCGCAGCCGGTCCAAGGTCTGTGGACTCACATTGTCGCCGACCGCGAGATGGGAGGCGAGTTCAAAGCTGCGGTCGCATTCGAGAGGTAGGGCGCTGTCGAAAGAGATCGTCACGCGGCCGCGCCGCTGTCGGATCTCCGTGACGCGTGCCCGAACTGCTTGCGCGCTGCGATCGACCTCTGACGGTTCACTGATGGCCATCAGTGCTACTGAACTCACGCGCGGCCGTTCGCTGTTTCATGCACGCTGGACACCTTGCCGCCTGCCTTGACCGCAGACGGCTGCGCCGGGGTAGGAGCGTCCGCCGAGCCCTCCGTTGCTGCTCCGTCGCTGCTTTCTGGTGAGGCCACAGGGACGAGGCCGACCGCCTCTCGGATCTGGCCCTCGATTTTCCGCGCCAGTTCCTTGTGCTCTGTGAGGAAGCGCTTCGCGTTCTCTCGTCCCTGGCCGAGGCGAGTCTCACCGTGAGTGAAAAAGGCGCCGGTCTTCTTCACGACACCGTGCTCGACTCCGAGGTGCAGGATGTCTCCCTCCAGGCTGATTCCGCGAGTCGCGCCAGTGAACATAATATCAAATTCCGCGGTGCGGAAGGGTGCGGCCACCTTGTTCTTTACAACTTTGGCCCGGACGCGACCGCCCACTATCTCCTGTCCGACCTTGAGCTGCTCCGTGCGCCGCAAGTCGATCCGGACGGAAGAGTAGAACTTGAGAGCGCGGCCGCCAGGTGTTACTTCGGGGTTGCCGAAGACGATTCCGACCTTTTCGCGCAGTTGATTGATGAAGATCAGAGCGGTGCGCGATTTTGAGATCGAGCTGGTGAGCTTGCGCATCGCTTGTGACATCAGCCGCGCTTGCAGCGCCATGTGGCTATCGCCCATCTCGCCCTCGATCTCCGCTTTCGGCACCAGGGCCGCGACGCTATCCACGACCAGAACGTCGATGGCATTGCTGCGGACCAAGGTTTGCGTGATTTCGAGCGCCTGCTCGCCGGTGTCTGGCTGGGAGATCAAGAGATCGTCGATGTTGATGCCGATAGCCGCTGCGAATGCCGGATCCAGCGCATGTTCCACGTCGATATAGGCGGCTTGCCCGCCACGCTGCTGCGCCTGGGCGATGATGTGCTGCGCGAGCGTTGACTTGCCGGTGCTTTCCGGGCCGAAGATCTCGGTGATGCGGCCACGGGGGATGCCGCCGACCCCGAGGGCGACGTCCAGCGCCAGGGAGCCCGTGGGGATCACTTGGACATGGAGCCTGCGACCAGCTTCGCCCAGTCGCATCACGGTGCCCTGTCCGTACTGTTTCTCGATGTCCTCTAGCACGGCCGAGAGTGCCGTATCGGTCTTGTCACGCATCGTAATATCCCCTCAAGCCTGCACACGTGCTCGTAGTTGAGTTAGAACACCCGTTCGATATTGAACGGTGTCACATTGCTCCACTGGGTGCAAGCCCTGAGCACGCCGCTGCGGTAGAGACTGGATTCACTTGACGTAACCAGCGTCTTGCGCGCCGCGCTCGGCGGGGCTGTCCAGCGCTGAGGGCCGCTCTCTTTCGGCGCCTGTGTCCCGGGCCGCCAAGACGAGGGAAGGGGCAGATACGGCGCTCCCCAAGCGTCGGACGAGCTTAGATGGCCTGGCTGAGGATCTCGCGAATGATGATGAGAGCGAAGATCGCCACCAGTGGCGAGAGGTCGATCTGACCGACCAATGCGAAACGCCGGATAGGGGCGAGTAGCGGCTCCGTCACGTCGAACAGAAAGCGGATGAGGGGGTTGGACATGTCCAAGGGCCGCTGTGTGAAGAGCGGGACCCAGGAGACGATGATCCGCGCGAAAATGATGAAGCTGTAGATCTCAATGATGCGCAGGGTGATATCGAGGCCACTCACGCCTCTTGTCCAAGTTCCAAGGTTCGCTCATAGGCTGCGACGATCGCTTCGATGATCCCTGCCCGCACGCCTTGCTGCTCCATGGCCCGGATCCCCTCCGCAGTGGTTCCGCCGGGGGAAGTGACCTGGTCGCGCAAGACAGCCGTGTGCAGCTTTGACTGTTGGGCGAAGGCGGCGGAACCCAGGGCCGTTTGATAGACCATCTCGGCCGCGAGTTCGCGTCGCATGCCGATCTGGACGGCACCATCGATCATGGCCTCAAGGATGAGGAAGAAGAAACCGGGCCCCGAGCCGCTCACGGCCGTCGCCATATCAATGTAGCGCTCGTCTGGTACGTAAAGCTCAATGCCCAGGGTCTGGAGGATGCGACGGACGGTGGCGCGCTGTTCGTCGTTGACCTCGGGAGTCGCGGTCCAGACGGCCATCCCTTTCCCGATCTGGGCGGGGGTGTTGGGCATGACGCGGACCAAGGCGCGGTGCCCCAGCTGGTTTCGGAGTGTGCCGACATTGACGCCGGCCATGATTGAGAGCACCAGTTGCTCTGGCAGAATTCGTCCTTGCAGCGAGTTGCTGATCGTGCGGAAGTCCTGTGGCTTGACTGCCAGCACCACCACGGGAGCCGCCTGGCACGCTTCGGCGTGCTCACCGGTGACGGTGACGCCGAGATCGCTTTCCAGATAAGAGCGCCGCTTAGCGTCGATGTCGCAGATGATGATGGCGGAGGCGGACGCTGTACCGGTCGAGATGAGCGAGCGCCCGATCGCTTCCCCCATGACGCCGCCGCCGATTATGCAGTAGGCCTTGTCGGCCGCCGCTCCCTCTTGTCTAGCGCTCATGGAAGATCGCACGGCCGATGCGGACGAGAGTGGCGCCCTCCTCAATGGCGACGGCGTAATCGTTCGTCATCCCCATCGAGAGTTCCGTGAGACCGTGGGCATCGCGGAGGGCACGCAGCTTACGGAAGACGGGCCGGATCTCCTCGGGCTCTGGGGTGAAGGGAGCGATCGTCATCAGGCCTTCCACACAAAGTTGAGGCATGCCTTGGATCGCCTCTAGCGCGGCGGACAACTCATGAGGGGCAAAGCCCGTCTTGCTCGCTTCACCGGCGACGTTGACCTCTAAGAGGACCGCCCGGGGGCTATCGAGTTGACGATCTAACGCGGCCGCAACGCGAATCGAATCCACACTTTCGATCATATCAAAGGCAGTTGCGGCTTTGGCTTTGTTGCGCTGCAGGTGGCCGATTAGGTGCCATTCGACTCTGGAATCTTGGAGAGTGTCGATCTTGGCTCGCGCTTCTTGGACGCGATTCTCGCCGAAGATCCGCTGACCGGCCGCGATCGCCGCATGTACGGCCGTAAGAGGTGCCCCTTTGCTCACGGCGACGAGGCACACGCTAGCCGGGTCCCGGTCGGCCCGTTCGGCCGCGCGCGCGATCACCTCACGTATCCGCCGGAGGTTTGGATCGACATGACGCCAGGTGCTCGCGCTCTCTTGCGAGATGGAGTGGCTGGGCGCTGCCTCGTCCATCGAAACTTCCCTCGGCGTGACCGCGGTCATGATTTCAGCAGGATAAGCCATGAACCTGATCGGGTTGGCCGAGAAGAGAGAGCAGCCCCTCCGTGGAGGGGCTGCGAATCTCGCTGGCCGGGTTGCTGCGCTAAGAGGGGCTTCAAGGCGGTGAGGTCGATGTCGACCCCAGCGGAGAAGCTGGCGGCATACCAGGCGGCCGCGGGGCGAGCGGTGCCGGTGGGCGGGGGGGCGGCATTGACGACGAAGCTGGATCGCTGCTTGCTTTCTTCGTCACGGGCTGCCGTTTGGCTGTTTTCTTTGCGGTCGACTTGCGGGCTGCGTGGCGCTTTGTGGCCTTGCGCGCAGTCGACCTACGTGCTTTTTTTGCGGACGCCTTGCGGGTCGTCTTCTTGGCCGGGCTCTTGCGGGTCGTCTTCTTGGCCGGGCTCTTGCGGGTCG
>JAPOXK010000003.1:8721-95451 GCA_026707145.1 Chloroflexota bacterium
GCGGGCGGTCTTCTTGGCCGGGCTCTTGGGGGCGGTCTTCTTGGCCGGGCTCTTGGGGGCGGTCTTCTTGGCCGGGCTCTTGCGGGTCGTCTTCTTGGCCGGGCTCTTGCGGGTCGTCTTCTTGGCCGGGCTCTTGCGGGCGGTCTTCTTGGCCGGGCTCTTGGGGGCGGTCTTCTTGGCCGGGCTCTTGGGGGCGGTCTTCTTGGCCGGGCTCTTGCGGGTCGTCTTCTTGGCCGGGCTCTTGCGGGTCGTCTTCTTGGCCGCGCTCTTGCGAGCTGGCATAGGCCTTCCTCTCTGTTGGGGCAGCCGCGCCGATCGCGACTGTCTCTTGAATGCGTCAATTACACCGTGATTCTTTGAACCAAACAAGTGATGCACGACGAACGTCGCGAACGATCATGATCAACCGTCGCGCAGACGCTCAGTGGATCGACGCTCCGCGCGTATTTGCATTCGCGTTGTCTGGGGAGCCTCCATGCGTGGTTGCGCGGTGCACCGTTCCCAAGCAGTTGTGTTGGAAAGCTGTGTTGCAAAAGATGAGGTGTGCTTTTGATGAGCAGCAGTCAGCGTCAGCACGGGCAGATTCAATAAGTGCTCGCGATGTGCCACGAAGCCTTGGCGCTGGACGGCGAATGTGACGGGTCGCCCCGCCGTGGACACCCTTGTCGAAGTTCAGGTACTCGGCGGCTGAAGCAAGCCCTTCTGGCTCCTTGATGAAGCGCCCCAAACATCGCGGTGGAGGTCGTGCTGCACGCCTACCACGAGCCCGTTCCTGGTGAGTGACCCAGGGCGAGGACAGTTACGGGGTGGCCTGGTCACGCTTGCGACCCCCTTGGGCCGAAAGCCTGGTGGCGGGCGGCGCGAGACCGGGTAGCAGTGGTTGGTCCCACTCTTCCGATACGGCGGCGTGAGCGCGGGCGGCCTGCTCGGCTGCGGCGAGTTCACGTCGGATTTCATTGAGATCGGTGGGACGACGGAAGACGGCGGCGAAGCGGAACCCAGCAACGGGATCGATGGAGATCAGGTGCTCGACGGCCCAGTCGCCCAACTGCCGGCTCTCAACTTCTGCGATCTCACTCTGTCGCACGCGTCGTTCGATCCCCGCCACGATCTCATCGAGCGAGATCTGCGGCACCGCGCGCTTGGCGCAGGCGCGGCCGAGACCCAGCCGCAACTTTTTGCGTTGAAACGGCTCGCGCCGACCATCACGCTTCACCACCATCGGCTCAACTTCGGCGAGCTTTTCGTAGGTGGTGAAGCGGCGAGCGCACTGTTCGCAGGAACGCCGGCGGCGAATCTCGGCGTTGGCGGGACGCGAGTCGATGACACGTGTCTCACTCGACTGGCAATAGGGGCACCGCATCTATTTATGGTAGTGGTGTGCTGCAACGCTTGATGGCGCGCTGCTGTTGGCTCTCACGCGCTGAGCACTGCACTCCTTGAGCACCCTAAAGGGAACCGGAGAACTTCCAGTGACTCTCACACGCAGTGAGGCGACACCAGAAGGTGTCGCCTCACTGCTGGGCGCATGGCCTGAAGCGAGGGGTCAGAAGCTTTGGAACGGGGGCGTGGCCTCGCCCGCGGCGTGGCTGGAGCTCACCGCGTAGGTACGCTGACGTCGCAGGAACGCGGGAAGTTCCACGTCCTCTGCATCGAGTCCCATTTCGCTCAGCATTTCCGATGACCAGCGCTCGCCGTCCTCCGCGACTGGGAGCGGCAGCGGCTTATCGAAGCCGGTGGCGATCACGGTGATTTGCACATCGCCATCGAGTGAAGGGTCGATCGCAGTACCGAAGATGATCTCTGCTTCTGGGTCGACCATCTCTTGGATCACCTTGGCGGCCATATTGAGCTCGTTGAGGCCGAGATCGCCGGCGGAGATGACGTTGTAGAGGACCTTGCGGGCTCCAGTGACGTCGATCTCGAGGAGTGGACTCGTGATGGCCATTTGGGCGGCGTCGACGGCGCGGTTTTCACCGCTGCCGCATCCGGTCGCCATCAGAGCCCGCCCTCCGGCGCCCATCACCTTCTTCACATCATTGAAGTCGAGGTTGATCTCGCCCGGCACGGTGATGACGTCGGAGATGCCGGCGATCCCGTGCCGGAGGACGTCGTCCGCCAGACGGAAGGCCTCGCTCACCGTCGTGTTGGGGCCGGCGAGCGCGAGCAGGCGGTCGTTGGGAACGGCGATCACCGTGTCGGCATGTTCCGTGAGGCGTTCGAGGCCGGCGGCGGCAACCTGGCGGCGCTTCGCCCCTTCGAAGGCGAAGGGCTTGGTCACGATCGCAATGGTCAGCGCCCCGATCTCGTGTGACACTTCGGCAACGATGGGTGCGGCACCGGTGCCGGTTCCCCCGCCCATGCCGGCGGTGATGAGCACCATGTCCATGCCCTTGAGCGTCTCCATCAGATCCGCGCGGCTTTCCTCGGCCGCCATCTTTCCGATCTCGGCATCGCCGCCGACCCCAAGACCGCGGGTCAATTTATCGCCGATACGCATGCGCTCGCCGGCCTCGCTATCGGCGAGTTGCTGGGCGTCGGTGTTGATGGCGAGGAAATGGACGCCGTTGATCTTCTGTTCAATCATGCGATTGACCGCGTTGCAGCCGCCACCGCCCACCCCGACCACTTTGATTGGCGGCAGGCCGGTCAATTCGTTGTTCGGATGCATCCTTCGTCCTTTCTCACCCCCGCCACCAATTGTCGAGAGCTCAAGCACGAAGCGAAATCCGCTCCTTCCCAGCGGATGTCTTCCCGAGTTATTGCGGGAGGAAGACCCTCCCCAAGCGCCCGATGCGCCTTATTAGATCGCCGAGGCCGGCTGTGGGCGGCATGCGGAGGCTCACTGGGCCGGTGGCCATCGCCTGATCCTTCGATGCCCAGCGCAAAAGCCCCAGCGCGGCCGCATAGGCCGGCGCCGATACGTCATCCGTGAGTCCGTACACCTCCTCTATTCGGCCGACGCGAACGGGCAGGCCCGACAGGCGCTCGGCTAGCTCGGTAATCCCTTCCAGTTCGGCGGTACCACCGGTGATCACCAGTCCCGCCGAGATCAAGTCAACTTGTCCCGCGCGCTTCACTTCCGCCATGACCATTGAGAGGATCTCCTCGACGCGTGCCTGCACGATCTCTCCCAGCAGACGGTGAGAGACACTGCGCTCCTTCTCGTACCCGAAGGCGTCGAGCGAGATGGTCGCCTCCGTGGCCCCTTCCGCCGGCAGCGCGTGCGCGTGCGCGAGTTTGACTTCCTCGGCGACATCTTGCGGACAGCGCAGCCCGACGACCACATCGCGGGTGATGTTCGCGCCGCCGACCGGGAGGCTGCTGGTGTGGATGAGTGCCCCATCGAGGAAAACGGCGATGTCCGTGGTGCCTCCCCCGATATCGACGACGACCACGCCTTCACTGATCTCCTCGGGGCGGATCAGCACGTCGGCGATCGCCACGGGATTGGCGATGACGGAATCAACTTGGAGGCCCGCCTCTTCGACGCATTTGATCGCGTTTTGCAGCGGATTCACGCCGCAGGTCACGATGTGCATCTCGACGTCGAGGCGTTGGCCATGCATCCCGACTGGATCCGCGACTCGATCCTGCCCGTCCACGACGAAGTAGCGGGGCAGGGCATGCAGCATCTGACGGTTGCTTTTGAGACTTACCATTCGTGCGGCGTCGATGACGCGCTGCACGTCGTCGGCGGTGATCGGCTGGCTGGGGTCCGGGATCGCGACGATGCCGCGGTTGTTGAGGCTGGCCAAGTGCGTGCCGGATATCCCGACCGAGGCGGAGACGATCCGGGTACCGCTCATGCGCTCGGCTTGTTCCACCGACGCTTGAATCGCCTCAACCGCCTTCGCGATATGGCTGACTTGACCCTTCTCGATGCCCTCCGAGCGTATCGTTCCCACCCCAAGCACACGCAGCAGGCCGGTGTCACTGGTGTCGCCGACGACCGTCACGGTCTTCGTGCTGCCGATGTCGATCACTGCGAAGGCGCTAGGAGTAGCCATCTGTGCTTACGATTCTCCACTTTGCGGCGTGCGTTCCAACCCCAAGCCGATCTCCACTGCGGGCCGCGCGCCGAAGCGCAGATCAGCGAGGATCAAGGGCTCCCCGCGCTGCCACGCTTCGGTCTCGAGCTGCTCCCACACCTGGAACTTGAAATCAAAGCCATCGCTCCCGCCGAACGTGATGCGACCGTGTTCGGTGACCACTGTTAGCCCATCTCGGAGCGACCACTCGTAGCCAATGATCGCGGGACCCCGCTCCGGCGGTCCGTTCGCTTCAATGAGCCGGATAATGGCGATCGCATCGAGATCTACCGTCGCTCCATTCTTTACTTCGGGCAACGACGAGATTTGGCGGACTACCGCACCGCTTGAGGGAGGATCGAACCCCTCAAGGACGACGCCTTCTGCGTCGATGGCATAGACGGCGTCACCCATTTGCCACGCCGCCCAGGGCGTGCGCTCCCTGATCGCGATCCGGATCTGGTTGGGCCAGGTCCGGCTGAGTGATGCCTCCTTTACGAGAGGGAGCGTGCGGAGGTCGGCTTCGGCGCGGCGGAGATCGGCAAGGAGGAAGTGGTCGCTCCGGACGCCTGCGATCTGAATGACCGCTTCTGGAGAAAGCTGCCGCGTCCCTTCCACGGTGACGGAGCGGATTTTCATGAGGGGGGAATTGAGAACGGCCCCGGCCCCGACGACGAGGCTCAGAGCGAGCAATGCGATGGTGACGGTACGCCAGCGAGGGCGCCAAGGGGCACTGGCCGGCGGAGGATCGGGGATCGGCGCTGGCATGTCGACATAGTCCCGTGCGGTCGGGAGACGGCGATCACCGCTGCCGGGCTTCTTATGCTTATTCGTACGCGACACGGTGGCTCCGTTCTTCGTGCTGTTCCAACGCCAACTCCACCAATCGGGATACGAGCTCTGGGAAAGGAACTCCCGCCTCTTCCCAGAGGCGGGGGAACATGCTCACGCTTGTGAAGCCGGGGATGGTGTTAATTTCACTCAGCCAGATCGTGTCGTTCTTTTCGACGAGGAAGTCCACCCGTCCCATGCCAGCGCAGTCGATGGTGCGGTAGGCGTCCAGTGCCATCGCTCGGATCGTATCGCTGAGGGTAGTCGGGAGACGGGCTGGGACCACAAGCTCGGTCTGCTGGTCTTCGTACTTGGCGACATAGTCATAGAACTCGCGCTGGTAGCGGATCTCACCCAGCGGCGACGCCGTGGCATCGGCGTTGCCGAGTATGGCGCACTCGATCTCCCGCGCATCGATAGCGTGCTCGATCAGGACGCGCCGGTCGATGCGGAAGGCGTTTGCCACGGCGCGGTCGAGATTGTCAGGATGGTGCACCTTGGTCGTGGCGATGCTGCTTCCACCTTGGGCTGGCTTCACGAACACTGGGTAGGAAAGCTGTGCGGCAGCGCGCGCAGCGATGGCGGGGCTGGCGCGCCAGTTGGGCCAAGCGAAGACCTGGTAAGGGAGCGTGGGGAGGCCGGCCTCATGGAAGAGGCGCTTCATGATCGCCTTGTCCATCGCGATCGCAGAAGCGGCGACGCCTGCGCCTACGTAGGGGAGGTCTGCGAGTTCCAACAGGCCCTGAATGGTGCCGTCCTCGCCGTGACGCCCGTGGATCAGCGGGAAGACGATGTCGCACGCGGCGAGCGCTTTCAATACCTGAGGCCGAGTGGGCAGACCGGAACCAGCCGTTCCACGGATCTCTTCCCGCGCTCCGGCGTTCATTGCGGCGATCTGTGCCTCAGTCTCGTCGGGCGGGAGCCAGGTGCCTTGCTGCGTGACGCCGAAGCCGAGTGGTTCAAAGCGCGTTTCGTCTAAGGCTGCGAGCACGGCGCGCGCGGACCGCACGGAGATTGCGTGCTCGGAGGAGGCGCCTCCGAAGATCACGCCTACTGTGGGAGTCACGGCATCCGCAGCGCTCATGCGAAGCCCTCCCCGACCAGTGCTATCTCGGCGTGTAGCTCGATCCCGAACGTGTCACGCACGCGCTCGCCAGCCAGGCGCATCAGGGCGTGCACTTCGGTGGCCCGGGCGGATCCCTGGTTGATAATCCAGTTGGTGTGTTTCTCGCTGATGACGGCGTCCCCAATCCGATGGCCGCGCAGCCCCACTTTGTCGATGAGCCACCATGCGGGATGTGATGAGGGATTTTTGAAGATCGAGCCGGCGTTGCGGCCGCGAGGCTGCGTACGCTTTCGCTTCGCTTCGAGTTGCTCAATGCGCGCGCGCGCCGCATCGCGGTTGCCCTCTTCCAGACGGAACTCGACGCCGAGAATGACGCGCTCGACCAGCAGTCCCCGCGTGAATGCGCTCGATCGATACGCCAAGCCGAGCTCTTCGGCGAAGATCGTCGTCTCGCGACCGTCGGGATCGAGCACGTCAATGCGGGTTAGCACGTCCGCCAAGCACCCGCCGTAGGCGCCGGCGTTGTATACGACTGCGCCGCCGAGACTGCCGGGGATGCCGGCAGCCCACTCCAGGCCAGTGAGCGACTGGTCGGCCGTAGTGCGTGCGAGCTTGGCAAGCGAGGCGCCCGATTCGGCATCGAGCCGGATCTCAGAGCCGACGATCCGTGCTTCGGCGACGGTGGTCGCGCGGTTCTCGATAACGACGCCCCGGATCCCACCGTCGCCTACGACGAGATTGGAGCCGGAGCCCAGCACGAAGACCGGCACGGTGGCGGCGCGGGCGGTGCGTGTGAGATCCCTTAGCTGCGCGCCAGTCGTAGCGATGGCGTAAAAGTCCGTGGGCCCACCGATACCGAACGTGGTGTGCCGCGCCATCGGCTCATCGGCGTGGACCTCCGCGATCGCTTCAAGTTGCTGGCGCAGCGTCATCGTTGGTGCAGCCGTTCCAGGATGGGTAGGCCAGCTGTATCTACGTCCCCGGCGCCCATCGTGAAACAGACGTCGCCGGACCGCAGCGCGGTGCAGACAGCCGTCGCAGCGGCATTGAGGTCGCCCGTGTATCGCGCTACAGGCGCGGCGATCGATCGGGCCAACGCTTCCGCGTCTAGGCCAGCGCTTGCCTCCTCGCGGGCAGCGTAGGTGTCCGTGAAAAAGAGGAGATCGACCCCCTCGAAGCAACGCGCAAAGCTCGCTTGCAGGTAAGCGGAGCGACTGTAGGTGTGGGGCTGGAACAGGACCACGAGCCGTCGGTTGGGGAAGCGCCGCCGCGCTGCTTGTACGGTTGCCGCGATCTCCGACGGATGGTGCGCGTAGTCGTCTATCAAGATGACCCCGGCCGCTTCTCCGATCTGTTCGAAGCGGCGACGGACGCCACGGAATGCTGCGAGCGCTCGCTGCGAGGCTTCGAAGGGTGCGCTGCTGTGGAGGCTCGCGGCCGTGGCAGCGAGGGCGTTCCGCACGTTGAAGAGACCGGGGACTGTCAGTGCGATCGTCCCGAGCGCAGTATTTTCGCGGTGCACGGCAAAGCATGAAGCGCTGGCGCTTTCGTGCACGTCGACCACACGCCACGTCGCGTCGGCGTTCGTGCCGAAGGTCTCGACGGTGATGTCGGGCCGCTCTGCTGCGAGCTGTTGGGCAACGGTCACGGCTGTGGGGCTGTCCGCCCCAACGATGAGCGTGCCCTGCTGCGCAATCGTACGCCCGTATCCGACGAATGCCTCTTGGAGCGCCGCTTCGTCTCGGTAGTAGTCCAAATGATCCCGGTCGACGTTGGTCAAGACCGCGATCGTTGGTGTGTACTCGTGGAAGGCATGGGCATACTCATCGGCCTCGACGACGGCCTGTGATCCGCGGCCGCGCGCGGCTTGACTGGCGAGCCCGGCGTACTCCCCGCCGAGGATGTAGGTCGGGTCCAGGCCGGCTTCGCGCAGGATGAGGGTCAGCATAGTGGCGGTGGTGGTCTTGCCATGGGTGCCCGCCACCGTCAGGGTCGAGCAGTCCTGCGCGATGCGGTTTACCATCTGCGCCCGCGTCAGCAGTTCGGTTCCGGCCGCGCGCGCCGCGGCAACTTCAGCGTTCTCATCCTTTACGGCGGCTGTGCGGATGACCAGGTCGGCGCCGCCGACGTTGGCCGCCGCGTGCCCGATGGTGACCGTGGCGCCGCGGGCGGCAAGCTCGTCGGTGAGGTGGTTGGCGGCTAGATCGGAGCCACTGACGGTCCAACCTTCATCCAGGAGAATGCGCGCCAGCCCGCTCATGTGTATGCCGCCGATGCCGATGAAGTGTGCGGTCGGGGCGCTCACCGTCGGGCCTCCCAGAGCAATTCGGCGATCCGTTCCGCTGCGTCGGATCGTGCGCGATCGTGTGCCGCTTGTCGCATGGCGGTGAGGCGTTCTTCGTCTTGCAGGATGGAGAGGGTGGTGGGGAGAAGTTCCGTTGCGACGTTTGCGTCGTCCAGAACGATCGCCGCGCCCGCATCCTCCAGGATCGCGGCGTTGCGACGCTGGTGGGCGCCAGCTTCCGGGAGCGGCACCAATACGGCCGGCAACCCGGCTGCGGGGAATTCCCCCAACACCGACGCGCCGGAGCGGGCGATGGCAAGGTCGGCCGCGACCATGGCCGCAGGAAGATCATCGCCAAGGTAGCCAAAGACGTGGTAGCGCGTGCGCAAAGTCGCCGGGAGTGCGTCGCGGCGCGCGCGCAGGCGCGCCTCGTCACGCGGGCCGGTCACGTGGATCACGTGGGCGGCTTCCAAGACCTTGTCGAGTTGCGCGCTGATGGCGTCATTGATGGTGCGCGATCCTTGAACGGCAGCCGTAACCAAGAGGGTGGGCGAGCCGTTCAGTTGGAAACGTGCGCGGGCCATGGGGCGGTCTAACTCTCGGAAGACGGCGCGAAGAGGATAACCTGTGGCGACCGTCTTCCGGACGGGCAAGGCGTCGATGGAGGCGGAGTGGGTGACGCAGATGGTGGTGGCGACACGCGCTAGAACCCGCACGGCCCAACCAGGCTCGATATCTGGGAGGAAGACGACGAGCGGGCATTGTAAGAGCCAGGCGGCAACCCCCACCGGGATACTGACGTAACCACCCGTAACGAAGACGACATCGGGGCGGAAACGGCGCAAGACAAGGAGTGCCTGCGCGACGCCATACGCGAGCACCAGCGCCGACCAGACCTGACTGAATACGTGCCGGCCGCGGAGCGCCCGTGCGGATATGGCGGCGAACGGGACCCCGGCATCGGCGGCGATCGCGGCTTCGACGCCTGCAACGCGTCCCA
Organism: Chloroflexota bacterium; assembly: GCA_026707145.1. Taxonomy (GTDB): domain Bacteria; phylum Chloroflexota; class Dehalococcoidia; order Bin125; family Bin125; genus JAPOXK01. The sequence continues at coordinate 17,934 of JAPOXK010000003.1, forward strand.
GGTATACGAGCTCAAGTTCCTCGCGCAACAGGCTCCGCAGTGCTCCCGCCACCGCGAGACCCGGGAAGATGTGGCCGCCACTGCCGCCGCCGCCGATCACGAGCCTCATCGTGAGCGCTCCAAGCTTGTGCGTTTCTGGTTCGCTTGGCGGCGCTGAAGCCAGGCAGGGCCTTCATCCTGCCGGGCAAAGCGCGAAATGCTGACCAGCACGCCCGCCGCCGCCAGCGTCGCGATCAGCGCCGAGCTGCCGAAAGAGATGAACGGCAGAGGGATTCCTGTGAGGGGAATGGTGCGCGTGACGCCACCGATGTTGAAGAAGGCTTGCACGACGATCCAAGCCACAATGCCCGTCGCAAGCAGCATCCCAAAGGGGTCACTGGTACGCGCCGCGATGCGCGCGCCGCGATAGACCAGGAAACCGACCAAGCCTATGACCAGCAGCGCGCCGACGAACCCGGCTTCTTCCCCGATGATGGCGAAGACGCCGTCCGTGTGCGCGGATGGGACGTAGAGGAACTTTTGCCGGCTTTCGCCGATACCGACGCCGGTTGGCCCGCCGCTGCCCAGTGCGATGAGAAGTTGCAGCGTCTGAAAGCCCGACGCTTGTGGATCGGATTCGGCGGCCACGAATGACGTGAACCGCTCGAGGCCGTAGCCGGCGATCGCGATGATCCCAAACAGGACCCCGCCACCGACGGCAGTCAAGGCCAGAATATGGCGCAAGGCCGCGCCGGCGATGAAGAACATCGCTCCGGCGATTATCACGATGACCAACGCGGTGCCTAAGTCTGGCTCCGCCATGATGAGGAATCCAAAGAAGCCAACCATTACGGCAAAGGGAACGACGCCGAGGGTGACGTGCCGGATCGCGGGCCCGCGCGAAGCTAGCCAGGCTGCTACATAGATCGCTACAGCGAGCTTTGCGAATTCGGACGGCTGTACGGGTGGCAGAGAGCCAATCTGCATCCAGCGGCGCGCGCCGTTCTGCTCGACGCCGATCCCGGGCATCAGGACGGCGACCAGTCCGACGATCGCGATGAGCAGGATGATGGGGCTCCACGTGCGGAGCCGCCGGTAGTCGAGGCGGGCAAGGGCGACAAACGCAAGCAGGCCCACCACGGCGCCCGCGAGCTGCCGAATGGCGAAGTAGCGTGGGTCACCGAACAACTGCTGCCCCACGGCGACCGACGCGCTGAAGACGAATACCAGACCGATCACGGTGAGCGCGATCACGGCGCCGATGAGCAACCAGTCTGGCGAGTTGGCGTCGCGCTGTCCGGCCTCGCTCGCGAAGCGGGCTTGCCGAACGGCCAGGTTCGCCTGTGTCATCATCGTCGTCTCGCGTGTTCCACTTCCAGCGTGCGCACGAGGTCCATGAAGTGCCGTCCGCGCGCTGCGAAGTTGGGATACGCATCGAACGATGCGCCCGCAGGCGAGAGCAAGACGACATCGCCCGGCTGGGCGAGCTCGTACGCCGCACGCACGGCTTCCGGCAAGGTCCCGACGACGCGAGTCACGGGGGGGTCTGTATCCGCCGCTAGCGGCGCAAGGAAGTCTGCCCCTGCCTCCCCGAAGCCGATCACCGCGCGCGTGCGGCTGCGCGCTTCCGCCGCCAGTGCATCGAGCGGAAGCTGCTTGTCGCGGCCGCCCAGCAGCAGCACGATCGGCGCCTTGAAGGAACGCAGCGCGGCGAGCGTGCGTTCGGGGGTGGTGGCGATGGAGTCGTTGACGTAGAGGACGGCGTCGATCGTCGCGATCTCCTCCAAGCGCTGGGGGACGCCCCGGAAAGCGGCAATGACGGATGCGGCCGCATCGAGCGGCGCCCCCCAGGCACCGACGATGGCGACGGCGGCGAGGACGTTCTGGACGTTATGGGCGCCGCGGAGCGCGATGGCCGAGACGGGAGCGATCTCCCGTACGTGGGAACCATCGCGCCAGACGATCCGGCCGCCTTCGACGAAGGCGCCGCGCTTACCGCCGCCCGTTCCGAACTCGTAGCGCTGGGCGGGGGTGTCCTGCGCCAGTGCCGCCGCTGCCGCGTTGTCGGTCGGGAGCACAACGATGTCATCCGGAGTCTGGTGACGCACGAGCTTGCGCTTGAGGTCTACGTAGTCCGTCCAACCGAACTGATCGAGATGGTTGGGCGCGATGTTCAGCACGGCCGCGAGGTGCGGACTGCGGTCGGTCCGGAGGAGCTGCGTATGGCTGATCTCTAGAACAACCACGGTGTCGCGATCGATCGAGGGGAGCTGTTCCAAGACGCCCGCGCCGATGTTACCGCCCGCGATGGCCGTCATGCCCGCTGCCTGCAAGATCCGATGAACTAGGGTTGTCGTGGTGGTCTTCCCGGCACTTCCCGTGATGCCGATCACCGGTGCGGGACAGCGCTGCAAGAACAAGCGCATCGTTGCGCTGATGGGCAGGCCTTGCGTGTGAGCGGACGCGACGAGGGGATGGCTGTCCAAGATTCCTTGACTCACGAAAAGGGCGTCGAGATGCTGCGCGGCCAGCGCTTCGGGCGTGTCCGGCAGTAGTTCGATCTGATCATCGGCGAGCGTGGCTTGCTCGTCCTGCAGTTCGTCGAACGCCCGCCGCTCAAAGACGGTGATCACGGCGGCGCCCTCGCTCTTCAGGAAACGCACGGCGTCTTGGCCTTCAATCCCGAGTCCCAGGACCCCCACGCGCAGACCCGCGAAGTTTGTGGGCTCAGTGCACGGTCGCTCGGCGTTCCCGATACGCATCTGTTCATACCTGCAAGGCCAAGGCGATGCCTAATACGGCCCCGGCCATTCCGATGATCCAAAAACGAGTGACGATCTGCGGCTCCGACCAGCCCAGCAGCTCGAAATGATTGTGGATCGGTGCCATGCGGAATACCCGCTTGCCGCCGCTCCACTTGAAGTACCCGATTTGAATGATGTCGCTCAGTGCTTCGATCACAAAGACGATGCCGATCACAGGCAGGAGCAGCCAATGGCCTGTCATAAGCGCGACAAGGGCGAGCGCGCCGCCGAGCGCGAGCGCGCCGGTATCTCCCATGAAGATTTTCGCGGGGTGGGCGTTGTACCAAAGGAACCCGGCCAGCGCGCCAAGGGTCGTAAAGCAGAAGCGCACGAGGAAATCCTGCTCCTGCGCGACGGCGATCACGCCGAACGCGGCGAACGCGATAGCCAAAGTGCCCCCGGTCAGCGAGTCCAGACCGTCGCTGATGGCGACTGATGTCGTGGTGGCGAGGATGGTGAGGGCCGCGATGGCGATGTAGACGGGGCCCACGGCAAAGCTGCCGGCCCAAGGGATGTTCACGTTTTGGACATCCAGTGCGTAGAAGAGCACGAAGGCCGCCGACAGGCTGAACGTGGTCAACAGCGCGACCTTGACTCTCCAGCTCAGTACGCGCTGGATCCGGCCGACGATCGTGCCGAGATCGTCGAAGAGGCCGATCAAGCCGAGCACGACGATGCCAACCAATGGCAACAGGATCGACTCGCGCCCAACCACGTTCGTCGCGAGCGTGACGATAGCGACACTGGCGAAGATCATGAGGCCGCCCATGGTTGGGGTGCCTTCCTTCACGCGGTGGGTCTGCGGCCCTTCTAAGCTGATCGCCTTTCCGAGCTGGCGCGCCTTGAGCCATTGAATCAATGGGTAGCCGATGGCGATCGCGAGAAAGAACGCCGCACCCGTCGTGGCCAGTGAGATGGTGGTCATGGCGTAATCAACGCCTCAACGACTGTTTCGAGCTCTTGGGCATGCGAGGCTTTGATCAGGACGATGTCGTCCGCGCCCAACTCCTGACGCAGGAGTTGGGTCGCTGGCTCCTTGTCTTCGAACCACTGGATCTGCCGGTGGCCAGCATCCCAGGCGGCATCGGCGGTGATTTTGCCTAGCTCGCCAATGGCGACAAGGCGGTCGCAGCGTCCGACCGCGTACACGCCCACCGCGCGGTGGCCGGCCGTCTCTTCGCTTCCGAGCTCCAGCATGTCCCCCAGTACCGCGATGCGCCGTCCGGGCAGTTCGGCCAAGAGATCCAATGCTGCCTGCATGGATAGGGGGGCCGCGTTGTAGGTGTCGTCCAAGATGAGCGCACCGGAGTAAGAGCGGCGCGGCTTCAGGCGCTGGCCGGCGTGGAGCATTGACAGGGCCTCGGCAGTCTCGGCTAGGGTCCACCCGGTGCCGAGTCCGACTGCGGCGGCGGCGAGCGCCGTCATGACATGGTGGACTCCGACGAGCGGGGTACGTACGGCTACGGACTGGCCTTCAAAGGTCAGGGTGAAGCTAATGCCGTCGAGACCCTGCGAGGCTGCATCGGTCGCGCGGACGTCAGCCGGCGCCGTGCGCCCAAAAGTAAGAACGCGGGCAGCGGTCCGGTTGCGCATGCGCAGCGTGCGGGGATCGTCCGCGTTAAGGACTGCCAAGCCGTCGGCGGGCAGTGAAGCGGGCAGGAGGCCTTTGGCTTCCTCGATCGCTTCGATCGAACCGAAGCGTTCGAGGTGTGTCGGTCCGACGTTCGTGACGATGCCGATCTCCGGCTGCGCGATTTCGCAGAGCAGCGAGATCTCGCGGAGATCGTAAGGTCCCATTTCGAGCACTGCCCAGGTGTGCTGCGGCTCGAGTCGCAGGAGAGAGAGGGGTAGACCGATCTCGCTGTTGTAGTTGAAGGGGCTTTCCAGGGTGGGCGCGCGCCGGGCGAGCACCTGGGCGATCGCTTCCCGCGTTGTGGTCTTCCCTACGCTTCCCGTGAGTCCTACAACGCGCACCGCATGCTGCTCCCGCCACTGTTTGGCTGCTGCCTGGAGGGCGGAGAGCGGGTCCTTGACTTGGAAAAGCGTCACATCGTCGCGGCGATCCGACCCGGGGAGGGCGTCCGCAACGAAGCGGCAGAGCAAGCCGGCGGCGCCTCGGTCCATCGCGTCGCCTAAGAAATGGTGTCCGTCCGTGTGCTCTCCGCGCAGAGCGATAAAGAGCGCACCAGGGCGTACGCGACGCGAGTCCACGATCGCGTCACAGAAAGGAGTTCGCGAGTAGTCGTTACGGGGGTTCAGGAGCAACGGCCCCAACAACGACGCCAACTGCTGTGGACTGATCACGCTGCCTCCTGTCGCTGTACAGGCCTCACGGTTCGGACACTCCGTCCGGGGCGGCGACCGATGGGGAGTCAGGAGAGGCCGGCGCGGCTGGCGCGGGCTCTGGTAGCTCGGTCGTGCTGCTGTCACCGATTTCACTCCCTGCGCCCTCGTTGGGTTGCTCGGTGGAATCGGCGGTGCCGTTCGTACTCTCTACGGGGTCATCGGTGCTCGGGGTCTCGTCGGGGAACTGATCCTCTGGAGTCTGATCGATAGCGAGGACTTCCTCGCTACCTCTCGTGCCGCCATCTCCCGTGTCCTGCTCTCGCGATCCATCGTCGAACGGTTCGGTACCTGGGTCTAAGACGCCGATTCGGATATTGGAGGGCGGGTCGAAGATCGTCGGCTCCGCGACGTAGGAGCTGGGGGGGACGCCGAGATGAAGGAGCACTTGTGCCATGAGGCTCGAGAAGACGGGTGCAGCGACAATGCCGCCGAAGATCTCTCCTTGGGGGCGGTCGATCTTGACCAGCATTACTACGCGCGGATCGTCTGCGGGCGCGAAGCCGGCGAACGAGGCGATGGCTTCCCCCTCTATGTACTTGCCGTTTTCAACTACGTCGGATGTGCCGGATTTGCCGGCGATGGGCCAGCCGCTGATTTGCGCCGGGTGGCCGCGGACGCCGTCGACGACGGCCTGCATCATGAAACGCATCGTCCGGGCGCTTTCTTCACTGATGACGCGATTTCCCCAGAGGGGTGCGAACTCGCTCACGCCGTCTTCCGTGATGAGCGCGCGTACGATCCGCGGCTGCACGAGTCGACCGCCGTTGGCGATTGCGGAGTAGGCACGCACGATCTGCAGCGGGGTGACGGAGATCCCCTGCCCGAAGGAGTTCGTCGCTAAATCAACCTCCGACCAGAACAGGTTTCCCGGCTCCTTGAGCAGTCCGGTCGCTTCGCTGGAGAAGCCGGAGCTAGTGGTCTCCCCGAAACCGAAGCGATGCACGTAGTCGTAGAAAAGCGTCGGTCCAAGCTGCTGGGCGACCCAGGTTGAGCCGGTGTTGAGGGAACGCTGCAGGACCTGTGTCATCGTTTGGCGGCCGTGGAAAGAGAGGTCGAAATTACGGATCGTGCGGGTCCCGATCGCGATCGCCCCGGTGTCGTTGAACGTGGTCGTCGGCGTGACGACCCGCGCGTCGATCGCCCCCGCCATCGTGATCGCCTTGAAGACCGATCCGGGTTCGTAGACATCTGTCGCGACACGGTTGCGGAATAGCGATAGGTCGAGGCGGGGGTCGTTGAGATTGAGGGTGCTCACGTCGAAACTCGGCGCGGACGCGACGGCCAGGAGGTCACCCGTGTGCGGATCCATGATGAGGATCGTGCCGCCCCGCGCGCCGGTCTCTTCCAGCGCGCGCGTTAACGCCGCTTCGGCGCGGCGTTGCAGGTTGCGGTCAATGGTGAGAACGATATCCGCGCCGGGCACGGGAGGATCCACGGTGCGCTGCCCGAACGGGATCGGATTGCCGGCGCTGTCGCGTTCGACTACTACCGACCCGGGGTCGCCGCGCAGGAGGGATTCGAATTCGAATTCGACGCCCGAGAGACCTTCGCCGTCCCGGCCAATGAAGCCCAGCAGCTGGCTGGCTAGGCTCCCCTCGGAGTAGCGCCGAACCCCTGAGGGCGTGATCTTCACACCGGGAAGCCCCTCCGAGATGATTGCCTCGCCGAGGACGTACGGGACGTGGGTCGCTAGTAAGACATTCCGTTCGGGACCCGCGCTCGTGATGGACCGCACTTGCTCTGGGCTGACTCCGAGCAGCACTGCCAGCCGCTCGACTGCTAGACGTTCATTCGTCGAGTCCAGTTCCCAGGCTTGCTGGTCGATGTGAATGTCGAAGGTTTCGACGCCGGTAACGAGAGGGAGCCCGTTACGGTCCAGGATCGCGCCTCGCGGACCCTGCACGGTCTGCTCCGAGAGATGGTTCTCACGCGCCGCCGCCGCGTAGCGCTCGTGATCCAGGATCTGTACTTGTGCGAGGCGTAGGACTAAGACGGTCGCCAGCCCAATGAGAACGAGCGCCATCAGACGCAGGCGCCACCTGTTCGGGCCGGCATCGCCGCTCATCGCGTGTCTCCCCCGCGCTCACGCCCCGACCTCCGACTAGCACTAGGGCGCGCTTAGTCGAACACGATTAGATTCACTGCCTGTTGCCACCAACTGAGCTTGGTTTCGAAAGTGCGGTCTTCGGAGGGAAGCAATCGTCGCGGAAGCACGCGCGGCGGCGGCGGGACGTCGACGTGGAGCACCGTGGTGGGTTCTGCCGGCGTGAGGCGAAGCCGCTCTCGCGCGGCGTCCGCAACGCGTTGCAGGGACGCGAGTTCGCCGACTTGCGACGCGATCAAGCGTACCTCGGCCTGCAGCGCAGCTCGCTCGTTCTCCAACGCCTGGAGTTCGGCGCTGGTACTCGTGGCGCTGCTGGCCTGGAGGATGGGAATCACCGCCGCCAGCGTAAGGCCAACCGCGGCGACCCATACCCAGACAGGGAAACGGAAACCATGGATCGGACGGACGCGTAGCGCTGCCTCCCCCGCCGCGGGTGCGGAGAGCGCGGGGCTGCGACGCATCGTCAGATCGCCTCAGCCACACGTAGTCGAGCGCTGCGACTCCGTGGATTGCGGCGCACCTCCTCGAGACTCGGACGAACCACCTTGCGCGTGAGCGGGCGGAACGTCGGCGTCTCGCCGCGCGACGCATGCTGGAGGAAGCGCTTGACCATGCGATCCTCCAAGGAGTGAAAGCTGATCACGGCGAAGCGTGATCCAAAGCCGAGCAGGCCGCGGGCTTCGGCGAGCACGGTCTTCAGGTGCTGAAGCTCCTGATTGACCGCAATGCGGAGGGCCAGGAAGGTTTTGGTGGCGGGGTGAACTCTACTACTTCTACTGGCTTGGCGGCCCTCTCCCGCGGCCTGCTCGACGGCTTTGGCGAGTTGAGTGGTGGAGCTGAACGGACGCTTTTCTATGATGCGACGGGCGATGCGCCGTGAGCGACGCTCGTTGCCGTACTCATAGAGAATGCGAGCCAACTCCTCCTGGGACTCCGAATTGACGATGTCGGCGGCCGTGTAGTTCGCCGACGGCCCGAAACGCATGTCCAACGGACCCTCGGCCCGGAAGGAAAACCCACGCTCGGGTTGGTCCAACTGCATGCTTGAAACGCCCAGATCACAGATCAATCCGTCCGCGGGGACAAAGTGTTGATCGGCAGCGACTTTGGCGATCGCGCTGGAATAGCTCTCGACGAGGGTGATCCGCTCGCCGAACGGTGCTAACTGCTCGCGCGCAAGCTCGATTGCTTGGGGGTCGGCATCAATGCCGAGAAGCCGACAGTCCGGTGCGCCGGCTTCGAGGATCGCGGCGGCGTGGCCGCCGGCGCCGACGGTGCAGTCGATGTAGTGACCTCCAGGGCGCACTTGAAGCAACTCCACAAGCTCTTGCACCATAACGGCGACGTGGGTGCCGGAAGCGCTCATCCGACGCTCCCCTGGGCTTCCAGGATGGCGGCGTGCTCGCTCTCGACCGTCGCTTGTTCTTGCCTCCAGCTCTCCGCACTCCAAATTTCCAGACACTCGCCGCGCCCGGCTAGGACGACGGCGCCTTCCAACCCCGCATGGCTCCGCATCGCTTGCGGGACGAGGATGCGGCCCTGCCGGTCGATCTCGACGTCGTACGACATGGCGTATATGGCGCGGCGCACACGCCGGCCCCGATGCTGTTGCGCGCTCTCCGTGGAGAGTTCGCGGGCCGTGGTCTCGAAATCCACGACGGTATAGAGTTCCAGGCAGCCGTCGGGGCTCGGTTTCAAAACGCCCCCGTCCGCAAAGGCATCCCGAAAACGGGCGGGGATGGCGACTCGCCCGCCGTTGTCTAGGGAGTGTTCGTAATTGCCACGAAAAGCCATAGCGAGAGGCCATCATCCATTTCATTCCTGAGGAGAGGCGGAGCGGTTCTCCGGTGTGGGGTGCTTAACCAAATTCCCCATTTATCCCCATGTCGCGCCAAAGTTTCCCATTACTCACCCTTTGCTGTCAACAAGGGCTGTCAAGATCTTTCGGTAAAATTCCCGGTCGGCGCTTGATTCCCTTTCCGGCCAGAGGCCTTGGCGCATTCCGAGGAGGTTTCCCAGATGGCAGACTTCATTCGCGTGGGGATCCTGACCTTGAGCGATCGAGCCAGCCGCGGGGAGTACGCAGATAAGTCCGGTGTCGCGATCGCTGAGCTGCTGGCCCCGCTGGGGCCCCAGATCGTGGAAAAAGCGATCGTCCCGGACGACCGTGATCGCATCGAGCAAACGCTCCGCGCCTGGGTTGTTGCGGGAAGCGTTGACCTGATCGTCACCACCGGCGGCACGGGACTCGCGCCACGCGATGTCACCCCGGAGGCAACCCGCTCCGTGATCGAGCGGGAAATCCCAGGCGTGGCGGAGTTAATGCGAGGAGAGGGACGAAAGCAGACGCCCTATGCGGTCCTCAGCCGTGGGGTCGCTGGCGTGGCGGGGCGTACCCTGATCGTGAATCTGCCCGGGTCTGAGAAGGGCGTTCGCGAGAGTTTCGCGCCGCTCGTCGAACTGCTCCCACACGCAGTGGACTTGATCCGCGACACCTCCGCTGATCATCCCGCTTGAGTTGGATAGCCAGAGCATGCGCATCGATATCGTCACGATCTTCCCGGAGATGGTCCGGGCGCCGCTTGAGACGAGCATTGTGGCGCGCGCGCGCGCGGAGGGCATCGTCGAAATTGCAGTGCATGACTTACGTGCCTGGACCGAGGATCGGCATCGAAGCGTCGATGATGCTCCGTACGGGGGCGGCGCAGGTATGGTGATGCGGCCGGAGCCCCTCTTTCGTTGCGTCGAGCAGCTGCGCGCGGAGGCCGGGCCGCGGGGACGCACTGTGCTGCTGTCGCCGCAAGGGCGGCTGCTGAATCATGATCGAGTGCGCGAACTTCGCAACGCCGACCGTCTTATTCTCCTTTGTGGCCGCTACGAGGGATTCGACGAGCGCGTGCGCCTCTATCTGGCGGATGACGAGGTTTCCATCGGGGACTACGTGCTGGGAGGCGGCGAGCTGCCCGCGCTGGTCGTGGTGGAAGCCATTGTGCGTTTGTTGCCGGGAGCGCTCGGCTCCGTCGCGTCCCTTGACGAGGAGTCGCATACCGATGGGTTGCTCGAGTACCCGCAGTACACTCGCCCGCAAGAGTTTCGAGGTTGGTCGGTGCCGGAGGTGTTGCTCAGTGGCGACCACGCCGCGATCGCGCGTTGGCGTCGCGCCGAGCGGCTGCGGCGTACGGCGGCCCGCCGGCCGGATCTCTTGGAGCGCGCGAACCTCGCGGAGGAGGATCGGGCGGTCTTCGAGTAATCGCGTAGTCGGCTGAGCCGATCGACAGGGCTGATCTGAGGCGTTCGCTACTCGCCTCGGCCGCTGGGCCTTACCTACAATAAATGCCTGCCCCAACCAAGCGCGATCCGGTGGTGGATAAGCCGTATGGACCGTAGTGACCTTCTCGACCTCGAAAAGAACCCGGCTATCGAAGAGTTCCAGCCTGGCGATACGGTACGCGTGCACGCCAAGGTAGTGGAGGGCGATCGCGAGCGAACGCAGGTGTTCGAAGGGGTCGTGCTGGGGATCCGCAAAAAGGGGAGTTCCAGCAACTTCACGGTTCGCCGTGTGACGCACGGGGTCGGCGTCGAGCGGACTTTTCTCTATCACTCGCCGCGCGTCGAACGGGTTGAGGTAACCCGCCGGGGCCGCGTGCGGCGGGCCAAGCTCTATTACCTGCGGGATCGCACCGGTAAAGCCGCCAGGATCCCGCAGCGGCCACGCTACGCGAAGCGCCCGGTCCACAGTTACTAGACTCGGAGCGGCTGTCGGCCTTGGAGGGCTCCGCGTAGGGAAGGAGCCTGCCCTTGCCTTTTGCCGAGGTCGCGGTCTACTCCGGACGCCCCGATCGCGGCACATTCTCGTACGCCATTCCGCCCCATCTTGTGATCCGCGTTGGCGACGGCGTGTACGTGCCTTTCGGACGGCAGCTATTGCAGGGTGTGGTGTTGCAGCTAACGGAAACGCCTGCGGTCTCCGAGACACGGGAGATCCGGGCGCGTATCGACGAAGGACGGCTTCTGACGCGCCCACAGGCTGCGCTGGCACGCTGGATCGCCGATGCGTACTTAGCTCCGATCAGCAGGTGCGCCGCGTTGTTCCTGCCACCCGGTTTCCAACGCAAGCCCCGCCGCTGGCTGCGGGTGACGGAGGCGGGGCGCGCCGCGCACGCGTCGCTGACCGGCGACGCGCGTGCCCTTGTCGATGCAGTCAGGGCGAAGCGCGAGCTTGCCTTTGACGCTCTCCCCAAGCATTTGGGAAAGCGGCGGTCCGTGGTTGTTCGCAAACTCGTGGACCGCGGATTGCTGGAGGAACGCTTCGATCTGGCACCGCCTGGTGTACGAGAGAAGGTCGAGACGTGGGTGGAGTTGACGGTGAGCGAGAACGCCGCGCGGGCGGCCGTGCGGGATTGGCCGCAATCGAAGCGATCGCGTCCCGCTGAGCTACTGACACGGCTGGGTGGGGGCTCGATTCCGCTCATCGAGGCCCGCCGCCTGGTCGGTGGCGGCGCCATGCTGGAGCGTTTCCTCGCTACTCACCCGATCGTGGAGCGCGCTGGAAGCGAGCTACGCGCGACGGCGGACGCGGAGACGCTGCAGCATCTGATCGCGGCCCTGCGTCGGACGCGAGCGGAGCGGGCACAAGTCGCGCTATTGCGCGCACTCGTCGGCGGGCCGGTTTCCGAGGGCGCCCTCAAGTCGGAGTTTGGTGCCACCGCAGCTGATATCGGCGCGCTCGCCGAGGCGGGACTAGCTCGCCGCGTCAGACGGCGCGTCGAGCGTGACCCGCTCGCCGATCTGGTCACTCGCCCCGTCGAGCAGGTGACGCTTACGGCTGACCAAGCCCGCGCCTACCGAGCGATTGCTGACGCGCTAGCGCACACGCGTGAAGCGGGTGCGGTCAGTGCCCGCTCATCGGGCGTGGTGTTCCTCCTGCAGGGAGTGACGGGTTCCGGTAAGACGGAGGTTTATCTCGCCGCGGCGGAGAATGCTGTCGCGCACGGGGGGCGTGTGATCGTCCTGGTGCCCGAGATCGCTCTCACCCCGCAAACGATTGAGCGGTTCGCGGCGCGGTTTCCGGGCCGGGTCGCCGTGCAGCACTCCGCGCTGTCATTGGGCGAAGATTACGACCAATGGCAGCGCATTCGCTCTGGTCACGCTGACGTTGTGATCGGGTCGCGGTCCGCGTTGTTCGCTCCCCAACCGAACCTGCGCCTCGTCATCGTCGACGAGGAGCACGAGTGGACATACAAGCAGACGGATGCGGCGCCGCGCTACCACGTACGCGAGGTCGTTGAGGAGTACTGCCGCTTGACGGGTGCAGTGGCGGTTTTCGGCACGGCGACGCCGGACGTGGTCACGGCGGCACGCGCTCAGCGCCGCCGCTATCGTCATTTGCACTTACCCCAGCGCGTCCACAGCGCTGTCTCGGACGGCAAAGGTGCGCCCGCTCAACCGGTACCGCTTCCCGCGGTTGAGATCGTGGACCTGCGTGAGGAGTTGCGGGCGGGGAACCGCTCGATCTTTAGCCGAGCGTTGACCGATGCGATCGGAGAGGTGTTGGAGGTGGGCGCACAGCTGATGCTGTTACTCAATCGGCGCGGCGTGTCTGGTTTGGTCTGCCGCGGCTGTGGCGAGGCGCTGATCTGCCCGCGCTGCGCGCTGCCGCTGACGGTTCATGCCGAACCGGAACTGCTGCGCTGCCACGAGTGCGGGTACGCCACCGCGCTGCAGAGCGACTGTCCAAGCTGCGGCCAAGACCTCTTACGCCCGCTGGGGCTGGGCACTCAGCGGCTGGAGCAGGCTGTGCGCCGGCACTTTCCGTCGGCGCGTCCGATCCGCTGGGATCGCGACACGGCCCGCGGGCGCGGCGGCCACGAGCAGATCCTAAAGCGCTTCCAGCAAGGCGAAGCCAACGTACTCATCGGGACGCAGATGATCGCGACCGGACTTGACTTACCAGCGGTGACACTTGTGGGCGTCGTCAACGCCGACCTCGCGCTGCGGTTGCCTGATTACACCGGTCCCGAGCGTACTTTCCAACTGTTGGCGCAGGTAGCAGGGCGCGCCGGAAGAGGACCGCGCGGCGGACGCGTGATCGTGCAGAGCTATGTGCCGGACCACTACGCGATTCTCGCTGCCGCCGCGCACGACTACACAACCTTCTTCGAGGCAGAGATGGCGGCACGCGCGCAGCACGACTACCCGCCTTTCGGCCGTCTCGCCCGCCTCGGTTATCAGCACTCGAACGATGCGCGCGCGCGCGAAGCCGCGACGACAATGGCAGCGCAGTTGCGCGAGGAGCGTGATCGCCGAGGGTTGCCCGGTCCGGAGATCCTTGGCCCAACGCCGGCGTATGTCTACCGGCGTCGGGGCCGCTACCGCTGGCAGATTACCCTGCGCGGCGCCGATCCGATCCCGCTCTTACGCCCCTGCAGCTTGCCTCAGGGGTGGACGGTCGACATCGACCCCGTTTCGCTCCTGTAACAGGACGGACGCCCGTTCGCTTGTCCATGGTCTGGTACGCACCGCAAGATGAGAGGAGCATTCATCCAGTAGAGGAGTGGGATGACCGTCTTACCAGTACGCGTGCTGCCTACCGATGCCACCGTGCTGCGGCGCAAGGCCAACAAGATCAGCCGGATCGATGCATCGATCCAGACACTGATCGATGACATGATCGAATCGATGTATGCCGCAGAGGGAGTTGGCATCGCGGCCCCGCAGGTCGGCGTTTCACTGCGAGTGGTCGTGATCGGGCTGCCGAACGAAGAGCCGTTTGCGCTGATCAATCCGGAGATCGTGAAGCGATCGGGCACGCGCCGCCTCTTTGAGGGGTGTTTGAGCGTGCCCGGCTATCGCGGGGAGATCCAGCGCTCAGTGAAAGTGCTCGTCAAAGGCCTCAATCGTGAAGGGAAAGAGATTCGACTAAAGGCGGAAGACAGCCTGCTCGCGCAGGCTCTCGAGCACGAGATCGACCATATCAACGGCACGATTTACATCGATCACCTGGAAACGATGGATGACCTGTATACGTTGGAAGAGCTTGCGCGTATGGATGCGGATGGAGAACGCGACATGCGGAGTGCGGGCGCTACGGCCTCCCGCCCCGGCTCCCCGGACTAACTTAGGTTACCTATCCCGCCGGTCCGACGCGCTTAGCCGCTAGGCTGCATCTGCAGATGATTTAGGGGAGGCCGTGCAATGGCCGAAGTTATTCTCATCACGATCCTGGTGGTGTTGCTCTTCTATATTTTTTTCGTGCGCCCGACGCGCTCCGAGCAACGCCGTCGGCGCCGAGACTTAAATGCACTCCGCGTTGGTGACGAGATTCTGACGACCGGGGGATTCATCGCGACCGTCGACGCAGTCGAGACGCCTCCAGATGGCCCCATGATCCTCTATCTGCGCCTCGGCGATGAGTTCGTGGTACGGGCTCGGAGTTCTGCGGTGGCGGAGCTCGTCCGCTCCGTCGACGCGATAGACCGAGCGGCACCAGACCTCGAGCGTGATTTCAACGCCTCGGCGCCGGGTCCTTCGTCTCGCGACTCCCTTCCATGATCGCAAGCGCCGTGGTCCGTATCATGCCCCACAGGCTTGGGCGGTGATCAAGCGCAGTGCGTAGTCGGCAGAACCAACTCGCGGCCGTAGTAATCGTCGCAGTGACGATCTTCGGCGTGATCGTCACGTGGCCGGGGAATCCGGGCCGGTATCTGCCGAACTTTATCCCCTGGCCGAGCGGCGGGGGAATCGACGTGGGGGGATTCGAGCGTGAAGAGTTCCGATTAGGGCTGGACTTGGCCGGGGGAGTTTCGGTCACGCTCGAGGCGACCGGCACCTCTTTGCTGGTCCGCCCAGGCGAATCACTCGAGCGGTTCGCTGAACGCAACGGCGTCGGCATTGAGGACCTCGCCGGGCTCAATCGCGCACTCGGCTCGGTTGATCCGGCGGACTACTCTCGTCCACTTCCTGAGGAGGTCTCCCGCCTCACGCTTCCGCTCACGTTGGAGGGTGAGGAACTGGAGTCGGCCGTGCAGCAAGCGCGTGAAATCATCGAGCAGCGCGTCAGCGGATTCGGCGTCTCCGAGGCCGAGGTCACTTCTCTGGGGAGCGATCGTCTCAATGTCCAGATCCCAGGCGTCACCGCCGAGGAGGCTGCGGACTTGGTGGGGTCGGTCGCGCTGTTGGAGTTCCGCGAGCGTGACCCGTTTGTGGTTAGCCAGCCGTCGCCGCCAACGCCGAACCAGATCCGCAACACTCTGGAGGATTCATTCCAGGGGCCGCCGCTTGCAGCGCCCCCCCGCATCGCTACCTTCGCCGTGACCGACTTGGACTTGGACGTCGTCGTGGCGGACGACGGCTCGCGCTGGATCCCGGCGACTGGGCGGAACGCGCTGGGCGACGCGCAACAGCTGACGGGTGAGTTCCTCATCGCGGATTCGATCCAGCGCACCCTGGACCAAGGCCAGCCGGCGCTCACGTTCCGTTTCGACGACGAAGGCGCCCGGCTTTTCGAGCAGATCACACGCCGTCTCGTGCAGGGACAAGAGCCACTCGGGATCTTTTTGGATGGCCAACTGGTGAGCGCGCCGCTCGTCAGGGCGGTTATCGCAGATCGGGGCGTGATCAGCGGCCTTACGGAGGCCGAGGCAACCGTGCTCCGCCGTCAGCTGCGGGCTGGGTCGCTGCCGCTCAACCTCAGCGTGCTCCAGGAAACGGAAGTTTCTGCCACGTTGGGGAAGGACTCGGTGGTGGATACGGTGCAAGCGGGACTGGTCGCGTTCTTGGCGATCATCTTGTTCATGGTCGTCTATTACCGGCTGCCGGGCGCGCTTGGCGCCCTGGCATTGGTCGTATACGCCGTGGTGGTGATGACGACGTTCAAGCTGGTGCCGGTCACGCTCACGCTGGCGGGGATCGCGGGATTCGTTCTGTCACTCGGACTCGCGGTCGACGGCAACATCCTGATCTTCGAGCGGGTGCGGGAGGAGCTGCGACTCGGGCGCAACCTCTCCCGGTCGATCGATATCGGATTCAACCGCGCCTGGCCCGCTATTCGCGATTCCAATGTGTCGACGCTGATCACGGTCGCGATCCTGTATTTCTTCGGCGATCAGTTCAATGCCAACCTGATCAAGTCTTTCGCGCTCACATTGTTCATCGGCACGGTCTTCAGCATGGTTTCCGCGATCTTCGTGACGCGTACATTCCTCAATCTCATCGTGGGGGTCGTGTCGACGCGTCGGCCAGCGCTTCTGGGAGTGGAGCTACCGGAGCGCGAGGAGTTGGTTTCCAACGCGGCACGGTCGGGCAGCGGAGACTGAGATGTCGCTACGCGCTACCGCAGGGGCGATGATCGACTTCGTTGGTTGGCGTCGCTACTTCGGGCTGATCTCCATCGGACTCCTTGTTCCTTGTATCGCGGCGCTTGCGATCTGGCAGTTCACCCCGGGTATCGATTTCGTGGGCGGCGTCGAGATCGAGACGCGTTTTGTACGTGGCGTGACTGCCGAAGACGTGACGGCGGCGGTCGAGGACTTGAAGGTTGCATACCGCGATCTGACGGTCGCTGTAGACGAAGGGGAGGCGGGGGCTTTCCGCATCACCTATGCCTCCCGCGCGGGGAGCGATACCGCGGCCTTGGCTGTTGCTCAGCAGAGTCGGCTCGACGAGCGCCTGGCGCCGGTACGATTCGTGGACGTATTCAGTACCGACACCTCGGTCGAGGTTGAGGTGTGGTTCCCGGCGGATGCGACGCAAGAGCAGGTGCGTGAAGCGCTGAGCGCGATCGGGCAAGGCGACGCGCGCGTCCAGCCTACGGACGCCCAAACCTTCAAGATCCGCTTGCAAGAGCGCGATGATGGCGATACGGCGGCGCTGCGCGACGAAGCCTTAGCTGCACTCGAAGCGGACGTGGGACCGATCGCGGTCTTACAGTCCGCTCTCGTGTCGGGGGTGCTCAGTTCGGAGATCGCGCGCGACGCGGGAATTGCCTTGGCGGTCGCGGCGGTGGCGATTCTGATCTACATCAGCTTGGCGTTTCGCCGCCTCCCCAAGCCACTGCTCTATGGGATGGCGACGCTGGTCGCCTTGGCCCACGACGTCACGATCGTGACGGGAATCTTTGCGATTCTTGGGCAGGCGTCCGGTTACGAGGTAAACGCAATGTTCGTGACGGCGCTGCTCGCCGTCATCGGCTACAGCGTGAACGACACGATCGTTGTCTTCGACCGTATCCGGGAACTCCTGCTCGAGGGGCGAGGGGGGATTCGCGAGACGGTGAATGCGGCGATCACTCAGACGTTAGGGCGCTCTCTGAATACCTCGATCACACTCATCGTCGCGCTGATCGCGCTATTTCTGATCGGAGGCGTCACGATTCGGCCGTTCGTGCTCGTGCTGTTGGTTGGGGCCGTGGCGGGTACCTACTCTTCGGTCGCGGTAGCTAGCCAGATCGTCGTGCTGTGGGAGGAAGGTTCGATCCGGCGGCGGCTCTTCTTCCTGCGCGCCGAGAGCGAGAGCATGCCGGCGGGGCGCTCGTCTGTCTAGCGCTCCGCTTGCGCTTTTTTCGCTGCTTCGCGCAGAACGCGAACGTCGCCCACGCGCCGCGTAATGCGACGCCGGTCGAGGTCTTCGAGGATCGCCTGAGCGTACTTGCGGCTCGTGCGCAGCAGGTCACGCACCTCCGCCAGGGTGATCTCCCTGCGCTCCGCTAGCGTGGCGATGATCCGAGCCGTGAGCGCCTCATGCGCCGCCGGATCGAAATACAGTCCCTCTGCCACGCGCACAACCTCCCCGTGCGCTTCCATGTAGCTGAGCAACTCGGGTTCGATGGTGCTACTCGCCGGGGGCTGCGTTCCCCCGTTGCGTAGTGCCGCGAGGAAACGGTCGGCCGTCTCGCGCTGATCCTTACTGAGTGTCACGATGCGATTGGGCAAGTCGAGCACACCGCCCCGCGCGACGAGCGCGCCGCGCCGCACGAAGGATTGCTCCAGGGCCGCGTAGGTCTTCGCTGAGTGGCCGAGACGGCTGCGCAGTTCCTCCCGCGGGATCCCAAGGCGGAGCGGATGATCGTCGACGAATGCTTGAGCGAAGCTGCGCGCGCGCGCTACGAGCGCTGCATGACCTGCGGTGGTGATGAGGAGGCTGGCGTCATGGAGGGGCCCGTCGCCGAGGTGCACGATCGTCTCATTCGCTACTTGGCGCTCGACGGCGTCGCGTAGCGTGTGTGCTTCCAGCTCGCTCCGGCGGCCGAGCTCTGCCAGCGGCGCGGGCTCCATTCGTTGAAGGTGGGTGAGAACCGCTTCATCCGCCCTCCCAGTCAGCAGTTGCCCCAGCGCAGCAGTGGTCGCCGGGTCGTTGCGGCGATGCCGGCGCGCTGGGGAGTCGGCCACCCGTCCACCGCCGATTGTGGTGTCGGTGGCGCGCACGATGAAAAAGTCGCCGCGCGCGACAGCGATGGGCTCGTCCAGCCGGATCTGCGCCCAGCCGGCGGTGTCGCGCTCGAGTTGCTCTTGCTCCAGCAGACGAATACGGGCTTGGGCCTCGGCGGCGCCACAGTGGAAGCTGACGCGGGCATTGTGCTTGATCGGTCGGGGCGCGTCCGGAGTGACGCGCAATCGCACGTCGATGGCGGTGGTGGGTTGGAGCCAGCCCGGCGTGGTAAGGACGGTGCCGCGAGGCAGTTCACTCGTCGAGACGCCGCTTAAATTGACCGCGGTACGGGTCCCTGGTTCTGCCACGTCGACATTGCGTCGGTGGTTCTGCAAGCCGCGCACACGCGCCTGGCTCCCACTCGGTACCAGCGCGACCTGGTCGCCCACATGCAGTACCCCGTCGATGAGGGTTCCGGTCACGACCGTACCGAACCCGCTAATGGTGAAGGCGCGGTCGATCGGTAGACGCGGACGTCCCACATCACGTTTGGGCGGCAGGTGCTCAAGGACCTCGTCGAGTGCGGTCCGGAGGGTCGCCAAACCATCGCCGGTCTCGCCGGAGCAGCGAACGATCGACGATCCGCGGAGCGAGGTTTTCGCGATCGTTTCCTGGACCTCCGCTTCCACTAGATCGAGCCAGTCACGGTCGACAAGGTCTCTCTTGGTGAGGGCGACAACGCCGTGCCCGACCTCCAGCAGATCGAGAATCGCGAGGTGCTCCCGCGTTTGCGGCATGACCCCTTCGTCCGCTGCAACAACAAGCAACGCGAGGTCGATCCCCCCTACGCCGGCGAGCATGTTCTTGATGAAGCGCTCGTGCCCCGGGACGTCGACGATGCTGACTTCCCGGCCACTGGGCAGCGTTAGCCAAGCGAAGCCGAGATCGATGGTGAGGCCGCGCGTCTTCTCTTCGGCCAGGCGATCCGGGTCGATGCCGGTAAGCGCGCGGACCAACCGACTCTTACCGTGGTCGACATGGCCGGCAGTGCCGATGACGTACATGTGCGCCTCAGGCTAGCAGTGGCGTCGGGAAGTCAGCGCCTCCGTGTTAGCATCATGGGCGTGGCACCCTCGGTGATCAAAGTCGGGTTGCTGCGTGATGCGCGCTTCCGCGATCATGAGACACCGCCCCAGCATCCCGAGCGTCCCCAGCGGCTCGTTACGATCGAGGCCGTGCTTGAGGCTGCTGGTCTGCTCGAGCGAGTCATTGCGATCAACGCCGTGGAAGCGTCCGAGGAGGCGCTGCGGCGGGTCCATACCGCCGCATTTCTTGCCCGGCTCGCCCGGGCTGATACTGCTGCGCAGTCCCGACAGGTGGCGCTGGATGCGGACACTTTTGTAAGCGCGGGCTCGTGGCGTGCCGCGCGTCTCGCCTCCGGTGGCGTGCTGAGAGCCGCAGAGCGAGTCGCGCACGGGGAGATCGAGTCAGCTTTCTGCCTTCCCCGTCCTCCAGGGCACCATGCGACTGGCGATCGGGCGATGGGGTTCTGTCTGACCAACCACATCGCGGTGGCGGCGGCGCAGCTTTTCGCTTCCGGCGCGGCCGACCGCCTAGCGGTCGTCGATTTCGACGTTCATCACGGCAATGGGACGCAAGAGATCTTCTGGGACGAACCGCGTCTCCTCTATGTAAGCCTGCACCAGTTTCCGTACTACCCGGGCACGGGACGGCTGGAAGAGACGGGCCGCGGAGCTGCGGCGGGCACAACGATCAACCTCCCATTGCCGGCCGGGTGCGGCGACGGGGCCTACCTCCAATGTTTCGACGAGGTGATTTTGCCTGCATTGCGGCGCTTTCAACCGTCGATGCTGCTGATCTCTGCTGGCTTCGACGCGCACTGGCGCGATCCGCTGGCTGCTCAGAGCCTCAGTGGCGACGGATACCGCGCGATCGCGCAACGTCTCGCCTACGTCGCTGCGGAGTTGCGTGCTGGGCAAGTCTATGTGCTCGAGGGCGGCTATGACCTGGAAGCGATCGCTTGGGCGACGCGTCACTGTCTCGACGTGCTTCTGGGCAATCCGCCCGCAGCGGATCCTGTGGGGTTGCCGCCCGCGGCCGCCGACCGTAGTGAGCCTGATGTCACCTCGCTGATCGAGCGCGTCCGGGCGCTTGGTCAGCTTGTCCCGCTGCGAAAGGCACCTGCATGAAGGCGATCGTGTTCGACGAGCCGGGCGAGGCGGAGGTCCTGCGCCTCGCTGAGGTTGACGCCCCGAGGATGGGAGATCAGGACTTGCTGGTCCGGGTGCATGCGTCGGCGCTCAACCGTGCGGACATCCTCCAGCGGCGTGGTCTCTACGCAGCGGGACCGGGCGCCTCGCCGATCCTCGGGTTAGAGTTGGCGGGTGAGGTACAGGCAGTCGGTCAGGACGTGAGGGCCTTTCGGCCGGGCGACCGTATCTACGGGCTGAGCGGGGGTGGCGGGTACGGTGAATGGGCGGCCATTCACGAAGCATTGGCTCTGCCTATTCCTGATGGCTGGAGTTGCGAGTACGCGGCGGCGATCACGGAGGTCTTCTACACCGCGAATGAGGCTCTGCGCACGCTGGCCAACCTCGCTGCGGGGGAACGCACGTTGATCCATGCTGGCGGCAGCGGGGTCGGGATCGCAGCCATCCAGATCGGTAAAGAGGTGGGGGCAGAGGTATTGGTTACGACTGGCTCCGACGAGAAATGCACCCGCGCTCGTGAGTTGGGCGCGGATGTGGCGATTAACTACAAACGCGAAGACTTCGCCAAGACAGTGAAAGAGCGTACCGGAGACGAGGGCGTGGACGTGATCCTGGATGTGCTGGGTGCGTCGTATTGGGAGCGCAACCTAGCGTCGCTCAATGCTGCTGGGCGCCTCGTTCTGGTAGGACTGATGGGTGGGACGAAGGTTGAGGCCAATCTGGGGCTGATCCTATCGAGGCGGCTGCGGGTGATCGGTACGGCGATGCGTTCGCAACCGCTAGAGAATCGCATTGCGATCACGCGGCGCTATCGGGAGTGGGTGGAACCGCGTCTCATCAACGGGACCTTCCGACCGATCATCGACCGAGTATTCCCGTTTCGAGAGGCAGCGGCAGCCCATCGCTACATGGAAGCGAATAAGAACTTCGGCAAGATCGTCTTGGACGTGGCGGGCGACGGCTAGGCGGACAGTCGACAGTCCCGGCGGGATACTCGCAGCTTCTTTCGGGATGTAGATGCTCCCTCACCCGAGGCTCGGTACGGGCAACGCTCAGATCTTTTTCAATGGTGTTGGCGGGGCCGTGGTTGCCGCTGTCAGTGAAGGTTCCATGAGCCGGACGAAGACCTCGTTGGCGAGCCTTCTCCCCTTCCGCGTGAGCCGCAGGCGACTGGCGTCGCGGGTAAGAAGCTCGGCCGCCGTCGCCCATTCCAGAGCGGGCTGGAATCGTTCCCATGTGGCGACGTACCGGGTGGCGAGCGCCTCAACATCGACGCCCGCGTTAAGACGCAGTCCCAGGATGACGGTATCGAGGACGGCGGTTGCATCGTCGATGGACTCCTCCGACACGATCGCTGGGCTCGGCAGTGTGCTTGCACGGGGCTTTGCCATAGCGGTGATGTATCGGGACGGGCTGCGTTCAACTGCGTACCGTACGCCATCGACGAACCCGTGTGCTCCTGGTCCGACTCCCACGTACTCTCGATGTTGCCAGTAGGCCAAGTTGTGGCGGCAGGCATGCCCCGGCCTTGCGAAATTGCTGATTTCGTATTGCACGTAGCCGGCGGCCGCGAGGCAGTCCTCCGTCCAATCGGCCATCTCCGCGCTGACATCCTGATCCGCTTCCCGTACCTGTCCCGCAGCGGCCCGCGCCGCAAGCGGGGTGCCGTCCTCGATCGTCAGTGCGTAGCAGGACAAGTGGTCTGGCGCCAACGCCAGTGCGCCTTCCAGCGACCGCCGCCAGCCGACGAGCGATTGCTGGGGCAGGCCAAAGATGAGGTCCAGGCTGACGCTATCGAACGCCGCCGCGCGCGCGAGCCGGACCGCGTGCGCCGCTCGCTCGGCATCATGCAGACGGTCGAGGAAGCGTAGCTCCGCCTCGTCAAGCGATTGCACTCCGATCGATAATCGGGTCACTCCAGCTGTTCGGTAGGCCGTGAGTCGATCCAGATCGACGCTCTCGGGGTTGGCTTCCAACGAGATCTCGGCGGCGGGCATCAGGCAGTAGCTGCGCCGGATCACATCGAGGATGCGTGCGACGGTCTGACCCTCCAGCAGGCTAGGCGTGCCGCCGCCGAAAAACACGGTCGGCACGGGCCGCCCCGCGACTGCCGGGGCCCACTGGGACAGCTCAGCCAGCAGTGCGTTCTCCCAGCTGGGGATGAGCGATTCGAGGTTGGCGTAGGTGTTGAAGTCACAGTACGAGCAACGCACGGTGCAGAACGGCACGTGCAGATAGATGCTCACCGCGTCACCAGGGGTGGCATTACTCATGCTGTGAGTGTAGGGACAGGCGAAGCCCTTGAGCTTAAACGTGGAACGCGCGGGATGCTGCACCCCGCGCGTTCCGCCCCTCGCCCTGAACGCCTCCTGGGCGTGTGATTATGTGACGACTAGGACACCGGCTCTGCAACGCGCGGTTGCAGGTCGACATCGACGGGATCATTCTCGACCAAACCGCCGCAGGCCCCGGCCAGCGCCGGCATGACGTCCGCGGCGAACATGTGCATCTGTTCCTCGACCTCGTCGGCGCTGTAGGTGCTCCCCTCAAACCATGGCGTGAACATGAAGTCGTCGTAACCAACGATCTCCTTCACGTTCATGATGTCGTCGATCACCTTGTCGGCGGTGCCGATGAAGGCGAGGCCCTTGTCGATGACGAGGTCGGCCTGGATGAGCGCGTAAGCGTCGGGAGGCTCTTCCCCCGGATCCGCCAGCAGAGCCGCGATCCCGAAGGGGCTGTAGTAGTTCCACTGGTGCTCAAGCGCTCGCTTGTAGCGCGCCGTCTCTGCTTCGGCGTTCGGACCCGGCGGCACGATGTGCACCCAGCGACAGCAGCCATACCCGCGCTTTTTTTCCGCATCCCATCCGTACTTCCAGGGGCCGCGGTTGAGGCGGTCGGGCCAGTTGTTCTTCTCCGCCTCCTCGTAGTACACGGCGACGTTGTGTTTCACGCGCTCATTGGAGTCCGGCACGGTGAAGCAGTTCATGCCGCGACTGACGCACCAATTGATCGATCGCTCGCTGTTGACCGGCTCCCAGAACTGTGGGTATGGCTTTTGAACCGGCTGCGGGAAGACGCTCAGTTCCTTGAGGGTGGTCGTCGTGGCATACAGCGGCGCGGCGGCAGCCATCGAGTACATGTCCGCCGGCGAGAGGTTCAGAACGTCGTCGATGGTCCGCTCAGACTTGGGCTGGTTAAAGAAGCCCATGGTGCCCCAGTGATGCCAGCGGGTGTAGCTCGGCGGGATCTGGAAGAATTCTCCCTGGTGCGAGAAAGACGGCTCCGTCCAGCATTTCAGAATCAACTCGTACGCTTCGTCGAAGTAGCGGCGGTTGCGCTCTTGGTCTTGAACCGTCGCGCCAAAGGGCTTGCCGAAGACCTCGGCCTCGCGGGGCTGGTAGCCGCGGCCGATGCCGAACTCCAGCCGGCCGCCGCTGAGGACGTCGAGGAGCGCTGCTTGCTCGGCCAGGCGAACCGGGTGCCACCAGGGCAAGATATTGGCCATCTGCCCGAGCCGGATCTTCTTCGTCTGCGATGCGATCGCGGCTTGCACGACGATCGGGTCGGGGCTGTACTCGGCCCCTTCCGGCTGAAAGTGATGCTCGGTGAAGAACATGTAGTTGAACCCGAGCTGCTCCGCCAAGATCGATTCTCGAACCTGCCGGTGCGTGATACGGCGATAGCTTTCGTGGATCTCCTCGATCGAGGCATCGGGCACAGGCACGCCGTCTGGCTCCGACTGAATCAGCGGCAGGTCCACCGCCCCGTTGTGAAAGACACCGAGTTCCAGCATTCGTCAGTCCCTCCTACGAGCCGCGCGCAAGCCAGCCGCGCGGGCGGCCGAGCGTTCCAGAGGATGCGGGAGCATTATGCGCTTCCGGGTCAAGGTTGCAAACTCTTCCTCGCAGCGATACGAGAGGCGTAGGGCCACTGCGTGCTTCGAGCGCGCGTTTCTGCGCAACCGTCTACACAACCGCAGTCGCGTAGATCTCGTGGAGATAGCCCTCCTTGTAGAGTCCGGTGGTGCCTGCCGGCGTCCAGGCAGGTCCTTTCTCTTTCGAGAAGAACTCCTCCCCCACTTTCATGACGCGCTCCCACGCACGCGGATCCTTATGGAACGACATGACCTCGACCACATGCTCCATTGACGCGCCGAAAGCCTCCAGCACCTCCTTGATCCGGTTGAAGGCGTAGCGCGCCTGTGTCGCGGTGTTTCCCGGGGTGATGATGTTACCGTCGCCATCCGAGGCGACCTCGCCCGCGATCGTGATCAGATGCCCTCCCTCTTTCTTGCAGCCACCCGCGATGGGCAGTGTGTGCCACCAGATGCTGGGAGGGGTTTGGGCGACGCGAGGGCCCGGGCTAAGGTCGGCAATGACGCGGTAGGCGCCCAACAGGCCGAGACGATAGAGGCCGGTCGTCCCAATGCTGGTCACTGTGGGGGCGTTGGCGGGATGCACGTTGGATACGACCTCCTCCATCCACGTGTCCACCGCCGCGTCCATGCCGCGTGCGTCACGGTTGAACGCGATCAAGTCGATCACGTCGTCCATGGAGGCGCCAGCCATCTCCACGATCTCCCGGATGCGGTTGATGGCGTACCGGGCCTGCGCGGCGTGGTCGCCGGGAGTGGTGATGAAGCCGTCTGCGTCGGCGGCCATTTGCCCCGACACAAAGAGGAGGTCGCCCTTCCTGCAGCCACCCGCCATTGGGAACTGGCGCAGCCATTTCATCGTGTCGGGGGTGTAGCTGTCCTTGCGCGCTTGACCCAGGTGGGCGATCGCGCGAATGCCGAGTAAGTTCTCGCTCACCCAGAAGCCCTGGCTGCCTACCGCCGTCCAAGCGGGGTGCTTCGCGTGGGTCAGATAGTCGCGCGCCGTGTCGAAGACGGCGTCCATATCGCGCGGGTCCTTGTGGAAGGAGATGATGTCGACGAGGTCATCTGTGGTGCCGCCCGCTGCCTCAAGGAGTTCACCGATCCGGTCAAAGATGTGACGTGTCTGGGCCGCCACGTCGCCTGGCGCAATGGCGCGACCGTTCTCATCTAACGCCGTTTGCCCGCCGATGAACAGCAGGTCGCCTACCTGCACGGCGGGGGAAGCCGGCATCGGTTCCATCCAGCGGAAGCTGGGCAGCGTGTGGATTCGTCTCTCCATTGGCATCGCTTCGACGCGCACTCCTTAGCACACTGCGGGGCAACTCTAAGGCCGAGCGCGGCTCCAACGCTAGAGCGGCTCGGGACGTGCGTGCATGTTTGATTGACCTGGATGTGCGTGCCAGACTCGACGCTGATGGCTCTCCGGTCCGTCGGCGCCGTTGGCGAGCCCTGGTCTGGAGATGTTGAGTGCTGAAGAGCCACTACAGCGGCGACCTGCGCGCCGAACATGCAGGTATCGATGTCACGCTCGCCGGTTGGGTCCACAGGCGGCGTGACCATGGCGGGTTGATCTTCATCGACCTGCGGGACAGCCGCGGCCTCGTGCAGGTCGTGGTGCATCCTGATCGGGCGCCAGACGCGCACGCCGCCGCCGCCGCCGTGCGCAGTGAGTATGTACTCGGCGTGCGGGGCAGCGTGGTGCGGCGCAGCGTCGAGACGATCAACCCGAATTTGGAGACTGGGGAGATTGAAGTCGAGGCGCGGGAGATCGAAGTGCTCAACGCCGCGGAGACGCCGCCGTTCGCGGTGAACGAACCGACTGATGTCGACGAGGTTCGGCGGCTCGAATACCGGTTCCTTGATCTCAGACGTGTGGAGATGCACCGCAACCTCGTCCTGCGGCACGAGCTGAATCAGTATGTCCGCCGCTTCATGACGGCCCACGATTTTATTGAGGTCGAGACGCCCGCGCTGGTAGTCCCGACGCCCGAAGGAGCGCGAGATTATCTCGTTCCGAGTCGCCTGCACCCTGGAAGTTTCTATGCACTCCCCCAGTCGCCACAGCAATTCAAGCAGTTGCTGATGGTCGCGGGCGTGGAGCGGTACTTTCAGATCGTTCGTTGCTTCCGCGACGAAGATCTCCGTGCCGACCGTCAGCCGGAGTTCACGCAGCTGGACGTAGAGATGGCCTTCTGCGAGGAGGAGGACATCCTCGCGCTCATGGAGGAGCTTTTTACGGGGTTGGTGCGGGAGTTGCGCCCTGACCTCGACATCGTATCGCCGTTCCCACGGCTGACGTACGCGGCAGCGATGGAGCGCTTCGGCACCGACAAGCCGGACCTGCGTTATGGGCTTGAGCTTTTCGATTGCACATCGCTTGTCGCCTTGTCTACCTTCGCCGTTTTTCGGAACGCCGTCGAGGCCGGTGGCCGTGTCCGTGGGCTGGTGGTTCCTGGAGGAGCGGGGCTCACACGCAAACAGATCGACGCCTACACCGAGCTGGCGAGGACTTACGGTGCGAAGGGCCTGGTCTCGATCCAGTTCAATGCGAAGCCGTCGTTGGCACGAGAGGATGAGATTCGCTCTCCCGTGCTCAAGCATCTCGGCGAAGAGACCGCGCGCCGGATAGGCGCGCGCGCCGGCGCCGAGGCGGGCGACTTGGTGTTGCTCGCCGCCGATGCCGAGAAGGTCGTCAATACGGTTTTGGATGGTCTACGGCGTACGATTGCGGACCGTTCGGATCTTGCAGACCCGCAGACGCTGCACTTCGCTTTCATCATGGACTTCCCGCTACTCGCCTGGGATGCCCAGGAGGAGCGTTGGGATGCGCTCCATCACCCGTTCACGGCTCCTCGAGACGAGGATCTCATCAAGCTCGAGGCTGATCCGGGAAGTGTCCGTGCTCGCGCCTACGACATCGTGGCGAACGGGCTCGAACTCGCCTCTGGCTCGATCCGTATCCACCGGAGAGAGGTGCAGGAGCGGGTTTTCGCCTGCCTTGGCATCGCGCCCGACGAGGCGCAGCGGCGTTTCGGGCACATCTTGAAGGCCTTCGATCATGGTGCGCCGCCGCATGGTGGGATCGCGCCGGGACTCGACCGCATCGCTATGCTGCTCGCGGGTGCTCCGAACATCCGTGAGGTGATCGCGTTTCCCAAGACGCAAGCCGCTGTCGATCCCATGACCGGCGCGCCGGCTGCGGTGACCGAGTCCCAGATCGCCGAACTCGGGCTTGCGCGCACGGTTCGGGAATAGACTGATGGCAAGGGCTCGCCTGCGACCACCAGTCCAGATGCAGTGATACGCTCGGCTCACTGATTGTTCGCGGCGGACGAAGATTCATCGGAGGACGAGAGACGGAGCAGGATCTGATGAGTCTCGCGATCTTGCGCGCGCGTGTGGAGCGATCTCGGTGAGCCGCTGGTGGCTGCTAGCGGCGCTGGTGTTGGTCGCGGCACTGGTTGGTGCTGCTTGCGGTGGCGGCGATGCGTCATCCGACTCCGACCGAGCCACCACGACCCGAGCCGATCGCGATCGGTCCGCGACCGAGACGGACGACGGCGGCGCTGCGCCTCAGGCGGATAGCGACGAGGCGGAACAGCCTGAGGCGATCACGTCACAGGTGCGCCGCGGCGAGAACGAGTTACGTATCGCGCGCGCCGAACCGATCACTCTCGATCCGGCGCTCGTCACCGATCAGAATTCTGCCTCCTACGTCGTCGAGATCTTCGGCGGACTTGTCACACTCGATCTCGATCTGCGCGTCGTGCCTGACTTGGCGGAAGCGCTGCCGGAGGTGATCGAAAACGCCGATGGAACGGTGACGTACCGGTTTGCGCTGCGCCGCGACGCACTCTTTCACAATAGCCGCCGCGTCACGGCGCAGGACGTCAAGGACAGCATCGAGCGACACGCATCGCCGGATACCTTCTCGCCCACCGCGCAGGATTACCTCGGCGACATCATCGGCGCGCGAGACTACATCCGCGGCCGAGTCGAGGAGATCGCAGGGATCCAGGTAGTCGACGACCGGACCGTCGAGATCACGATCGATGCACCGAAACCGTTCTTCCTCGCGAAATTGACCTATCCCACGGCGTTCGTCGTCGATGTGCAGCAGATTGATGCTGATCCTCAGAACTGGGCTCGCAACCCCAACGGAACCGGCCCGTTCCAGATGCAGCGTTGGGATCAGGGTGCCGAGATAGTGCTGGTGCCGTTTGAGCGCTACCACCAGGGCCCTGCCAGCGTCGGTGCGGTCGTGATCCGCTTTGCGGGCGGCGGCGTGACCCAGTTCGAGAATGAGGAGGTCGATATCGCGATCGTCGGGGTCAACGATATCGAGCGCGTGCGTGACCCTGCAGACCCGCTCAATCAGCATTTCGTCTCGCGGTCCGAACTATCCGTCTCGTACATTGGCTTCAACGTTAATCAGCCGCCCTTTGACGACCCCTTGGTTCGGCAAGCGTTCGCCAGTGCGATTGACAAGGTCACTCTGCGCGATGTGGTCCTGATGGGCGTCGCCCCAATCGCCGAAGGCATTCTGCCGCCCGGCATTTTGGCCTACGACGAAGACTTCCGGGGACTCCCCTTTGATCCCGAGCGTGCGCAGGAGTTGCTGGCGCAGTCGTCCTACGCCGGGCGGCTTCCCACCGTACGGCTGACGGTGCCTGGTGTCGGCGCGACTCCGGGTGTGGTGATCGAGGCGATTCAGCGGATGTGGCTCGACAATCTCGGCGTGGAGGTCGAGATCCAGCAAGTGGAGACGGCGACGTTCTTCTCGGAGCTGGACCGGAATCTCTACCAGGCGTTCAGCATCGGTTGGATCGCGGACTATCCGGATCCGGAAAACTTCCTCGACCTGCTGTTCCACAGCACCTCACTGCAGAACAACACTGGCTACGCCAACCCGGAGGTTGATGCCCTTCTTGAGACCGCGCGTGTTACGCAGGATCAAGGCGCGCGCGTCCGCTTGTATCAAGAGGTGGAGCGGCTGATCGTCGCCGATGCGCCCTGGATTCCACTGTTCTACGGGCAGGCCAATGAACTCGTGAAGCCGTACGTGGAGAACTATGTGCCGCCGCGCATCACGGTGCCGTACCTTCGTTTCATCATGCTGAGCGAGTAGGATCTAGTCCACCGAATCTGTCCGGCGATGCCAGCGCACATGCGGAGCAGCGCGTAGAGGCGGTGTCATGACCGGCGGCGTGCTCCCGTTCGTGCTGCGGCGGCTCTTGCTGGTGCCGCCCACGCTTTTCGCGGTGCTCATCATCACCTTCGCCTTCACCCAAGCCGCTCCCGGTGATCCGGTGCGAATCATCACAGGAACGCGGGCACCGGACCCCGAAGTGGCAGAGCAGATTCGGGAGGAGTTCGGTCTCACGGGAGGCTTCTTCGATCGATTTGGCGACTACTTCGTTGGGCTCGTGACACGAGGCGATCTGGGCCCCTCCTATTTTCACCGCAGCCCGCAGCGCTCCGTTGCCGAGTTGTTGGGAGAACGCGTTTGGGTCTCGACGCAGCTCGGTCTGATCTCCCTGGCGCTCATTTTCCTCTTAGGCATCCCTCTCGGCGTCTTTGCCGCAGTGAATCGCGGCACGTGGCGTGACCCGTTCACCATCGGGTTTTTCATGATCTTCGATGCGATCCCCGTCCTCGTGCTGATTCCTCTGATGGTCTGGCTACTGGTGTTCGGGTTGCATGAAGTGCCGGCGTTCTTCGGCTTCAGTGTGCCTTCCGTCTGGACGCCGGGCGATGCTGCTTCGTACATCGTGCCGGTGGCCGCCCTTACCCTTCCAGCCTTGGCCGGCATGGCGCGGTTCGTGCGCGTCAGTGTCCTCAGCGTGCTGGACGAGGACTATGTCCGGACGGCGCGCGCGAAGGGCTTGGGGCCGCGCACCGTTGTCATCCGGCACGTCTTGCGCAACTCCCTGCTGCCGCTCAGCACGGTGATGGCGCTCAGCATCGTCACCGTGGTGACTGGCGCGATCCTGACGGAAACGCTCTACGGGGTACCGGGGGTGGGATCGTTCGTCTTCGCTTCGATCGGCCAGCGTGACTTTAACGTGATCTTGGGATTCACGTTGCTCGTCGCGACGCTATTCGTCCTCGCGAATGTCGTCATCGATGTGGCGTACATCTTCATCGATCCGCGAATCCGCTACTCACGGCGGGCCTAGGCTCATGACGATCGACGCGGTCCAACCTCTCGATAGCAGATATGGGTCCCTCGCCCGGGCGGAGTCGCCGCAGCGCCGGGCGTGGCGCGCGCTACGACGGAAACGCATCGCCATGGTGGCCCTCGCGCTGATCGTTGTGATCTATGGTGCTGGCGCCTACACCATCCTTGATGCCTTCGGCGTGCCCATTGGTTTGCAGGATCCCGAGGCGACCAACCTGACGGAGCGTCGTCCGGTTCGCGAAGTTGACGGCGTCGTTGAGACCCTGGGTGTCTATATGGCGCATCACCAGATCAGTCTGGAGGAGCTCCGGCGCCTGAATCCTGAGACGGTCGCGCTCGTCGAGGCGGAGGTCGGGCCGCTCAGTTCCGCGACCGTTGTGCCGCCGCGCACAACCTTCGTTTTGAAAGAAGACGAAGTTCTGGAGAGCCCGTCCGCTGACCATTGGTTCGGCACGGATCGCATTGGTCGCGACATGTTCAGCCGGACCCTGTTCGCCGCCCGGACGACGCTCCTGATCTCCATTCTTGCCTTTCTCTTCGGCAACGTATTCCTGGGATTAGGCCTGGGCTTGGTCGCTGGCTACCTCGGTGGCAAAGTGGACAACGTAATCATGCGCGTCGGTGATGTGGTGCTCGCCATCCCGACGCTCCTCGTGCTGATCCTCGTCAGCGCCTCCCTGCGTGATCGCTGGACGGAGTGGTTCGCCGCTATCGACGACTTCCTGGGTACGACGTTCTTCATCGATCAAGGCATCGACGATTTCAGTCTGCTTTTCTTCTCCGTCTCCTTCTTCAGCTGGGTTGGGACCGCTCGGTTTGTTCGTGCGCAGGTCTTCGCCCTGCGCGAGCAGGAATACGTTTTGGCCGCCGAGGCGTTGGGTGCACGCATGCCACGTATCCTGCTGCGCCATCTGCTTCCAGGCGTGCTGCCCTGGATCGTTGTGGGAATCAGCGCCACGCTCGGCGCGATCGCAACGCTGGAAGTGGCCCTGACGTTCCTCGGTATCGGTGTGCAGGCGCCCACCGCCTCTTTCGGCGCGATGATCGACGATGCGGGCGGCGTGAGGACATTCAACCTGCATCCCCATCTCCTTCTGGTTCCAGGGGTGACCGTCGCTGTGCTGATCTTTGCGTTCAATTTGTTGGGCGACGCGGTGAACGACGTGGTCAACCCTCGAGGGCGCTAGCGGGTGGAGGTGGTCCCGGTAATGCGAGAGGCCGCTGCTATACTTGTTCGCACGGGGAGCCCCACTACCAAGCATGAAAGTTACCGCTGAACAGATCCCCGAGGCCCGCGTGGTCCTCGAGGTGGAAGTTGACGACGAGCGCTTCCGCGAGTCGATGGATTGGGCCTACCGGCGGCTCTCGCTGCGGGCGAAGATTCCTGGCTTCCGGCGCGGCAAGGCGCCGCGCGAGCTCGTCGAGCGCGTCTTGGGCCGTGAGCGCCTCCTCCAAGAGGCCGCCGATCACATGGTGCCCAAGGCATACGAGGACGCCATCGCGCGGGAGGGGATCGATCCCATCGCGCAACCGGAGATCGAGATCCTCAACTTGGAGCCACTGCGCTTCAAGGCTACCGTCCCGGTGCGTCCCAGCGTCTCCTTGGGGGATTACCGCTCAATCCGCCTTCAGCGCGAACCCGTGGTTGTGGCGGACGACCAGATCGCGGACACACTGCTCGAACTCCGCCGCCGCCACGCGGTGCTCGAGCCCGTCGACCGTCCTGTCGAATACAACGACCGAATCCGGATCGACATCCAGGGGGAGAGCGATGGGAAACCCTTCGCAGCGCAGGAGGGCGTTGAGATCAGCCTGCGCGAGACGGGTGCGTTCGTGGTGCCCGGCCTCGCGGAGCGAATCGTCGGCTTGGCTCCCGGACCCGACCGACATCGGATCGAGATCGATATCCCAGAGGATTTCGATCATGGAGAGCTGGCCGGCAAGGCTGCGACGTTCACTGTCACTGTGCACGAAGTCAAGCGTGAGCTCTTGCCGGACTTGGACGACGATTTCGCATCCGAGGTAGGCGAATTTGAGACATTCGAGGCATTGCACGCCCGTGTCGTGGCGGATCTGCGAGCCGGGCTGGAGCAGCGCGTGGAAACTGATTTCAGCGACGCGCTTCTCGACACGCTGGCGGCACAGGCGACGGTCGAATATCCAGCACTGCTCGTGGACCGTGAGATCGAGCACATGCTCACGGATGCAGCGCGGGGGCAAGGCCAGAGCTTGGAGGCGTACCTCCAAGCTCTGGGAAGCGATCCGCAGGAGATTGCACAACGCTTGCGACCGGAAGCCTCCAAACGCGTGCTTCGCAGCATCTTGATTGCGGAAGTCGCGGAAACCGAATCGATCGAGGTGAGCGACGCTGATATCGATGCCGAAATCGCCCGGATGGCTGGTCAAGGACCGGAAGGGGAACAAGTCCGCGCCGCCTTCGACACGGAAGCGGGCCGGACGGTTCTCCGTCAGAATCTCACGACGAAGCGTACGCTGGAACGGCTCGCCTCGATCGCCGAGCAGCCCGTAGCGGCGGATGGAGAGATGCCATCGTCGGACGGGCATTCGGCAGAACCTGCCAATGAGACCCCGATCGGAAACGCGGCGAAGGAGACCGAATGACGCCTCTGGATCAGATGCCTCCCCAAACCCCCATCAAGAACATCGTGCCGATGGTTGTAGAGACATCGAGCCGTGGCGAGCGGGCCTATGACATCTACTCCCTGCTTCTACGAGAGCGAATTATTTTCATCGGCACGCCCATTGATGATCAGATCGCGAACCTGATCATCGCGCAGCTCCTTTATCTCGAGCGGGAAGATCCCGATCGGGACATTAACGCTTATATTCACAGCCCTGGCGGCGTGATCTCGGCTGGACTGGCGGTTTACGACACGATGCAATTGATTCGGCCCGACGTGTCGACGATCTGTGTGGGGATGTCCGCTTCGATGGGGACCGTGCTTTTGGCGGCTGGAGCGCCCGGGAAGCGCTACGCTCTGCCGAACGCCACCATCCATATGCATCAAGCGATGGGGGGTGCGCGTGGCCAGGCGTCTGATATCGAGATCGCGGCAAAGGAAATTTTGCGTAACAACGAGATCATTCGCGGGATCCTGGCTCGACACACCGGTCAGGACCTGGAGGTGATCACGCGCGATACCGACCGCGACTTTTATCTCGATGCGCAGGGCGCAAAGGAGTACGGTCTCGTCGACGATGTCCTGCACGAGCAGGAGAAGGACTCGGAAGTCAGGGCCGCTTCGTAGCGGCGCAGGGCGACGAAGGACAGGCGCGTGGCGGACAACACTGGCGGCAGCCGCGTTCAGTATCACTGCTCGTTTTGCGGTAAGAATCAGGATCAAGTGAAGCGCCTGATCGCTGGTCCTGGTGCGGTCTATATCTGCGACGAATGCGTTGAACTCTGTCGGGAGATCATCGTCGAGGAGGCTGGCAGCTCCGCGACGTCCCGGACCAAGGCTGCCGCCCCCGCGAAGCCGCTGCCGCCACAGGAGATCTACGAACGGCTGGCGGAGTACGTCGTCGGCCAGGAACAAGCGAAGAAAGTCCTGGCGGTCGCCGTCTACAACCACTACAAGCGGATCGCAGAGGGCGATGCGAATACTACCGATGTGGAGTTGGAGAAGAGCAACATCCTCCTGGTGGGGCCGACGGGGTCGGGGAAGACGCTCTTGGCGCGCACGTTGGCTCGCATTCTCGATGTCCCGTTCTCGATCGCGGATGCGACGGCTCTGACGGAGGCTGGCTACGTTGGCGAGGACGTCGAGAACATTCTGCTGCACCTGATTCAGGCTGCGGACTACGACGTGCAGCGTGCGGAGCGCGGCATCGTCTACATCGACGAGATCGATAAGGTCGCGCGCAAAGCCGACAACCCCTCTATCACGCGCGATGTCTCCGGCGAAGGTGTGCAGCAAGCGTTGCTCAAGATCATTGAGGGCACGGTGGCATCGGTGCCGCCACAGGGTGGTCGCAAGCACCCACACCAGGACTTCATCCAGATCGACACGTCGAAGATCCTTTTCATCTGTGGCGGAGCGTTCGAGGGTCTTGAGGCCATCATCGACCGGCGGGTCGGGCGCAGCCGTACGCTCGGCTTTGGCGCTTCGCATCCCACGGCTGCCGATCGAGAGGAGAACCTGCTGCGGGAGGTTACACACGACGACCTGCTCAAGTACGGGCTCATTCCGGAGTTCGTGGGGCGACTTCCGCTGGCCGTCGCACTGGATCCGCTGGGCCGGGATGACTTGGTCCACATACTCACTGATCCGAAGAACGCCCTCGTGCGCCAGTTCGAGCGCTTTCTTGCCCTCGACGATGTAGAGCTGGTGCTTCCCTCTAAGGCCCTGGAAGCGATCGCGGACGTCGCGCTGCGGGAGCATACGGGCGCGCGCGGTCTCCGCACGGTGATCGAGGACCTGTTGCTGGACGTGATGTTCGATATCCCGAGTCGTCCGGAGGTGCGCAAGTGCGTAGTGGGGGCGGAGACGGTCTTGCAGGGCCAGCGTCCACTCCTCTTCACCGAGGCTGGTTTGCCCATTGAGCTCCGCACTTTGGAAAGCGAGCCCAGCGAGCCCGCTGGGTCAGACGACGAACTCCTCCAACAGGAGAGCGCCTAAGGCGTCCGAACGTCGGTGCCTAGCGCCTCACCTTGCTAGGCTGACGGCGTGCCGAAACGCCGGCTTGATCAGATCCTCATCGACCGTGGCTTAGCGCCCACGCTCACACGAGCACGCGCACTGATCATGGCCGGTCGTGTGTACGGTCGGGCACGGGTTTACGACAAGCCCGGCATGCAACTCGACGCCGATGTCGCACTCACCCTGACTCCCGATAAGGAATTCGTTTCGCGGGGCGGACTGAAGCTGCGGGCTGCGCTCGAGGCGTGGCCGGTCGGGGTCAGCGGCCGTGTGTGCGCCGACTTAGGAGCCAGTACGGGTGGCTTCACGGACCTCCTCCTGCAGCATGGAGCAGCGCGTGTCTACGCGGTCGATGTTGGCAAGGGGCAGCTGCACGATCGGTTGTCGCGTGATGCGCGAGTGGTGATCATGGATGGAACCAATGCGCGCGCGCTCCCAGTGTTGAATCCGCCTCCCGACCTCGTCACCGTGGATCTCGCGTTCATTTCGGTGACGGCGGTTCTGCCTGCGATCGAGGTGGTCGCTCAACCCGGTGCCGATGTCGTTGTGTTGGTTAAGCCGCAGTTTGAAGTGGAGCGATCGGCAGTCGATTATTGCGGCGTTGTCCGTGACCCTGGCTGCCGGGCGGCTGCCATCGCGGTCGTGGCGGGGGCGGCCCGGGATCGTGCATGGCGCATAGGAGGCATACTCGCTTCGCCCATTCGGGGCGCAAACGGCAATCGGGAATGCTTGCTGTGGATGCGTACGCCCCGTGCAAAGGGGAACGCTTATGATCGGTGAGTACAGCACGGTCGGGATCTACCACCATCCTACGCACCTTCCTGCTCGGGAGTTCGCCGAGCAATTGCGCAAGCATATTGAGAGTGAGGAAGGCGGTGGACGTGCCGTTTGGGTGGCCTCCGCTTTCGATCCTGTCGCATCAACGCGCGATCTTCCGGACACGGACCTGCTGATCTGCCTGGGCGGCGACGGGACGGTCCTGCGCGCGGCGCGCGCGGTGATCCCGTACGCGATTCCGATCCTCGGCGTGGATATGGGACGGGTCGCGTTTCTCACCGAGTGCACCGCTCCGCAGCTTTCGGAGCGACTCCCCCAGGCGCTGCAAGGACACGGCCGGATCGAGGAGCGCGCGATGATCGACGTGCGGATGAGCGGATTCGCCGTTGCGGACGCTCCTCGGCACGTGCAAGCGCTCAACGACGTGATCGTAGGCCGGCGGTCGGTCGGTCGTCCGATCGCGGTGAACGTCCATGTCGATGATGATCTCATCGGGGTGATCACCGCCGATGCCGTGATCGTTGCAACAGCGACGGGGAGCACCGGCTATTCACTGTCGGCCGGTGGGCCCGTTCTCCATCCGCTTTCCCGCAGTCTCGTGGTCACGCCGGTCGCTTCCCATCTCGCAACCGCCGCACCGATCGTATTGCCGGACAATGCCGTGATCGATCTATCGGCTGTGACGGAAGGAACCACTGCGCTCAGCATCGACGGTCAGGGCCAGCACGAGATGAGTGGAACGAGCACGGTCCGTGTCAAACGGAGCAGCCATGTCGCGCGCTTGCTGCGCTTCTGGGATGATCCCTTTTACGAGCAACTCGGTCGCCGCCTCGGCTGGCTCGGCGACGCGACCGCGCCCTCCTCGTCTCCCGAGGGAGATCCCTAGAGCGATCTTCGGGAGAGAGCGTTGCGCGAGCGACGGCGCCTCAATCACGCATGGGCTACCTTAAAAGGACGGAACCGCGCTCGCGGCGGCGAGGCGTTGTGATCTCGAAGGCTATGACCGTCACTCAATCCCCTGCGAGTCGGCTTTTGGCGGAGAAAGCCCGCGTGGACGATGTCGGCGCGATCCGGCGACTGATCGATTATTGGGTCCAGACGGACGTGGTTCTGCCGCGGACTGAGGGGGAGATCTACGAAACATTGCGAGACTTCGTTGTCGTACGCGATGAAGACCGCATTGCCGCGGCAGGCGCCCTCCATATCGAGTGGAAGGACCTGGCGGAGATCAAGTCACTCGTGGTTGCTCCCGAGTATCAAGGGCAAGGTCTCGGCTCCCTGGTGGTGGAGGCGTGCTTGGACGAGGCGGTCGCACTCGGCATGAAGACGGTCTTCGCGCTCACCACCAGTCCGGAGTTCTTTGAGAAGTGCGGCTTTGCGCAGGCTGCCGTTTCCAGCTTCCCACTCAAGGTCTGGAATGAGTGCTTGCGCTGTCCCAAGTATGCTCGCTGCGACGAGATCGCCGTCGCCATCGATCTCCGCTCGCGTGCCCCCCGCTGACGCGCTCCGCGAGGAGACCGCGAGCAGCGAGCGTCTCTACGATGGTCGGGTTCTTAGGCTCCGGCGCGATAGCGTCCGTCTTCCAGACGGACGGACTGCGCAGCGTGAGGTGGTGGAGCATCCTGGCTCCGTCGTGATCCTCGCACTGGAAGCCGGAGGTATGATCCCGTTCGTCCGCCAGTGGCGGACGCCGGCGGAGCGCGCTCTGCTCGAGCTGCCCGCAGGTACCCTGGACGCTGGTGAAGACCCCCAGGTCGCTGCTGCGCGAGAGTTGGAAGAGGAGGTGGGGTTGCGCCCTGGTCGGCTGGAGAGAATGCACCGCTTTTGGATTTCGCCGGGCTGGGCTACGGAGTACATGCATGGCTACCTCGCGCGTGATTGCACGCGCGTGCCGGCACGCCCTGATGAAGACGAGTTGCTCTTCGTGGAACGCTATACGCTGGAGGAGAGCATGCAGCTTGTTCGGGAAGGCGAAGTCGAGGATGCGAAGTCCCTGCTGATGCTCCACGCGCTCGCACTCCGTGCTATCGGCTCGCGGGGCGTGCGGACTATCGAGCACTACCGCGGCGACTGATCGGATCGACCATCGACCGTTGACTAAGCGCTCGGCCCTCCCACCGGTACTCTCCCCCTTTAATTGAACGGTCCGGATGCCGGTGATAGCATCTGAGCCGCGAGAACCAGGACCGAATCACGACCGAGCGTATGGAGGAGGGCGACCGCCTTTGCTGGAACATGGTGTGCTCATCGTCGGTTCGGGTCTCGCTGGCATGCGCGCTGCGCTCGAGGTGAGTGAGGATCCCGACCTCGACGTTGCGCTGCTCACCAAGGTGCATCCGCTGCGCTCTCACTCCGGGGCTGCGCAAGGTGGGATCGCTGCTTCCCTCAATAACTCCAATGACGAGGACTCCTGGGAACTGCACATGTACGACACCGTCAAAGGTGCGGACTTTCTCGCCGACCAGAACGCGGCGGAGATCCTTGCCCGGGAAGCACCGGAGAACATCTTCGAGTTGGAGCATTGGGGATGCGCCTTTTCCCGCCTCGAAAACGGCCTCATCGCGCAGCGGCGCTTCGGAGGTCATACGCAACCGCGGGCTGTCTACGCGGCCGATCGCACGGGCCACGCGCTGCTTACGGTCCTGTTTGAGCAGCTTTTCCGTCGAGGTGTGAAGGTCTATAGCGAGTGGTACGCCCTAGACTTGGTTCTGCGTGACAACGTTTGCCAGGGAGTTGTGGTCTACGACATCCTCACCGGGCAGATCGACGCCATCGCAGCCAAGGCCGTGCTGTTCGCAACCGGGGGCTACGGGCGCGCTTTCCAAACCACTACCAATGCTGCTGCCTCGACCGGCGACGGCATCGTGATGGCTTACCGGGCCGGTATCCCGCTGGAAGACATGGAGTTCGTGCAATTCCATCCCACCGGTCTGCAGGGCTCCGGCATTTTGCTGAGCGAAGCGGCCCGCGGCGAGGGCGCGCATATCCTCAATGCCGAAGGGCGTCGCTTTATGGAGGATTATGCGCCCGAGCGCATGGAACTCGCGCCACGGGATATCGTGGCACGCGCGGAGCAGACTGAGATCGATGAAGGGCGCGGCGTCACCGACAAGAAGGACTCCGTCTTCATGGACTTCAGCCCGATTGGAGAGGAGCGTATTCGCTACGCCCTGCCCTCCGTGCTCCATCTGGCCCGTGACTTCGCGGGGATAGATCCGCTGCAAGCGCCTGTGCCGATTCAACCCACCGCGCACTACTCGATGGGCGGCATTCCCTGTGACGTCGATGGAATGGTGCGGCTCAAGGATCAGAATGACACGCCGATCGTTGGCTTCTACGCGGCAGGAGAATGCTCGTGTGTTTCCGTGCACGGTGCGAACCGCTTGGGGACCAACTCCCTCTTGGAGGCGGTCGTTTTCGGACGGCGCGCCGGGCGCGCGATCCGTACCGCAGTGCGGGATCTCGCGCCCACGCGCATCGAGGAGGGCGATCTGCAGAGGGCTGTTGCAGAGGTCGATCGGCTCCTCAAGGGCGACGGCCCAGAACGCGCGGGTGCCATTCGCCAGGAGCTGCGCGAGGTGATGATGATCGACTGTGGAGTCTTCCGCACCAGACCCCAGCTGGAGAACTGCTTGAGCACGCTCAAGAACCTGCAGGAGCGCTACCAGCGAATCGCCATCGACGATAAGGGTTGGCAATTCAACACGGATCTCGTCGAAGCGATCGAGCTCGGGCATATGCTGGAATACGCGGAAGTGATCATCACGGGGGCCCTCGCGCGTGAAGAGAGTCGAGGCGGGCACTTCCGCAAGGATTTCCCCACCCGTGACGACCAGCGCTGGCACAAGCACACGCTTGCCTACCGCACGGACGATGGCCCCCGCCTCGCATATGCTGATGTCAACATGCAGCCGCAGTACCGCGATCCGTTCCCGCTCGAAGAGCGCAAATATTAGCCGGCGCGGAGATATCTGGTGCCAAAGCAAGACTTCGTCATCGAACGCTACGACCCCGTCACGGAGCGCAGCTACGAGCAGCAGTTCACCGCTGAGTACGAGCCTGGCCAGACCGTGCTTGACTGTCTGAACAGCATCAAATGGACGCAGGACGGCACGCTTTCCTTTCGCTGGTCCTGCCGGCACGCGATCTGTGGCTCCTGCGCGATGAAGGTCAACGGCCGCAGCATGCTGGCCTGCAAGACGCAGGTGACCGATATCGTCGACCGGGGCGATCCGATTCGCGTGGCGCCCATGGGCAATCAGAAGGTTGTCAAGGACTTGGTCGTCGACATCTCGAACTTTCTGGACGCGTTTGAGCGTGCGGAGACCTGGCTGCAGGAGCTTCCGGACCAAGACCCGCCTTCCCGGGAATATCGCACCGACAAAGAGGAGTTCGACCGCTGGTCCCATACCGCGACCTGTATCCACTGCGGAGCCTGCTACTCCGACTGCACGGTGGTTGCGGCCGACCCCAAATTCCTCGGTCCGGCGGCGCTGGCCAAGGCCTACCGCTTCGTCTTCGATAGCCGCGATTCCAAGAAACACGAGCGCCTGGAGTTTCTCTCCGAGAAGCACGGGATCTGGGACTGCACGCGTTGCTTCATGTGTATTGAGGCGTGTCCCAAGGATGTGCTGCCGATGGACGCGATCATGGAGCTCCGCACCGAAGCGATGCGGGAGGGGATCACCAATAATCACGGCTCCCGGCACTCCAACGCTTTCCGGGGCGGTGTGCGGAAACGCGGCCGCTTGGACGAGGCGACCCTTCCGATCCTCTCGGCCGGCGTCCGTCTCGGGGCCATCCCGGAGTTGATTGGCTACACACCCGGTGCGCTGCGCTTGCTGAAGAGTCGTAAGTTGATCATGGCCGCCAAGCGACACGGCGCGAACCGCGAAGGCCGCCGACAGGTCCGCCGTATCTTCGATGAAGTCGAAGCAGAGAAAGCCCGAAGCGCTGTGGATGCGGAGGCTTTCGCAGCAGAGCGCTCTTCCGCGCTCATGGCCCACTGATGAAGTACGCTTTCTGGCCTGGCTGTGTTTCTCGCGGCGCCGCGCCGGAACTCTATACCGCCACCAAGGCGGTCGCCGAGCACATCGGTATGGAGTTGGTGGAGTTAGAGGCGGCTGCCTGCACGGGCGCCGGAATCATTTCCGACGGCGATCCCTACCTGCAGGATGTTCTCAACGCGCGCACGCTGGCGATGGCCTCGAAGTTGGGCTTGCCGCTGATTGATATCTGCTCGACCTGCATCGGCGTGCACAGCCTCGCTGTCGAGAAGCTTGAGAACGAGGAGTACCGTGCTCGCATCAACGAGCGCCTTGCCCCTGAAGGCTTGGAATATACGGGCGACACGAAGCCGCGGCACCTGCTTTGGGCCCTCTTCGAGGATTTGGAAGGCGACAGGCTTCGCAGCCTGATCAAGCGGCCGCTAGCCGAGCTGAAGCTCGGTCCGTTCTACGGGTGCTACATCCTACGTCCGGAGCGCGTCCTCGGCTTTGCAGAGCATCCCCACCGGCGTCGCAGCTTGGAATCGGCGATCGAGTTGGTCGGGGCGAGCGTTGTGACATACGACGGTATGACGAAATGCTGCGGCTTCCCGATCCTCACGACGAACAAGCGCAACTCACTTGCGATGGCGGGTGGGCACGTGGGTGAAGCGAAGGACAGTGGTGCCGATGCACTCGTCACACCCTGTCCGCTCTGTCACCTCAACCTTGACGCGCAGCAGTACGACGCCGCGCGCGTCGTCCGCCGCAAGCTCGATCTGCCGATTCTGCACCTGCCGCAGCTCATCGGGCTGGCCATGGGGATCGAGCCAGACAAGCTGGGGCTGGATGGGCACGTTGTCAACACGAAGCCGCTCTTGCGCAAGGCAGGCGTCCGTTAGCCGCTGAATCGAAGCCCGTTCCCACAACGGCCAGCACTGCGGCTCGGTCACGCATCCGCGTACGTCGGGTCGGGTGAAAAGGGAGGGCAGCGGGACCGACGGGTTGCTCTCGCGCTTGGAGCGGCAAGCCGCCGTGGGGCGCGAGAGTGGCGGGCGGGGGGAACTTCGGTCCCGCTACCTGGGCCCTCCTTAACTACTAAAACGTCGCCGACCCGAGGCTGGTTCCCGTCGCGTCCGAGTCTCCGCCGATATTTGACATAAATCTGTCATTGGTAGACCCTCGTTGGGGCAGGTGGTGGGCTCAAAGAGGTTTCGGCATGCCTGTAGAGGGCTAGTACGAGCCTCCGAGCTTGCGGTGGTCCCAGGAAAAGACGTTCACCGGATTCACTTTGATGGCGACGCGCTTACTCGCCACCTTGCGCTTTTGCTCGTCCGGGGCGGCGTGCATGGGGTTGCCATCGGCGTGGTTGGCGGAGGATTCCTTGAGGACGCGGAAAACTGTTTCCGGGTCGTCGATGATCTCCGCCTCGCCTTCGATCACTAAGCCGCGAAGCTCGGCGTACCTATCGCCCTTCTCCACCATGCAGGAGATCTTTGGATTACGCTGGAGATTCAAGACCTTCTGCGCCTTGGCGTAGGACGTGAAGTGGATCTTGCCGTCGATGAGCGTGTACCACATCGCAACTTGGTGCGGATAACCGCTCGGGCCGATCGACGCGACCTCGAGGGAATGACCTGGCTTCGAGCACTCTTGGAGAAATGTTTCGGCTTCCTCTGGGGTCATCGCGATCTCGTTGCGGCGCTTGGCCATGCCCTGCCTCCTCTGGGTGGCTGTAGTGGAATCCGATGAATGCTAGCGAGTTCGTGATCTGACAGGTACTGGGAACAAGTCAGTAGGTGCCCCCGAGCTTGCGGTGATCCCAAGAGTACACGTGCTCTGGATGCACCCGTACGCAGGACCGCTTGCGCGCCACCGCCATGACCTTCTCCTCGGACGCGCTCCCCATCGGATGGTTCGGGT
Source organism: Chloroflexota bacterium (assembly GCA_026707145.1). GTDB lineage: Bacteria > Chloroflexota > Dehalococcoidia > Bin125 > Bin125 > JAPOXK01. Next base: position 61,169 of record JAPOXK010000003.1, read on the forward strand.
CCTTGCTCCCGCCGATCACCATCATCAATTCGCGGGAGAGCTCGGGATCCTCGATGATTTCCGCGCGGCCTTGGATGACTAGACCGCGCACTTGGTCGTAGGCGTCGCCGAGTTCCAGCATGCAGGTGATCTTGGGATTGCGCTTGAGATTGAGGATCTTCTGCGACTTGCGATAACCGGTGAAGTGCAACAGGCCGTCTTTCAGCATCGCCCACATCGCCACGAGGTGCGGGTAGCCGTTCCGGTCGATGGAGGCGAACGTCACTGTGACCCCCGCCGCTACCGCCTCTTCCAGGAAGGCGCGTTGCTCCGCCTCCGTCATGGCGATCTCTGCCCGGCGTTTGGCCATCGTGGCACCTCCAGGGGCGCGAGTTCCGCCGCCGCGCTCGCCAGCGCGGCGAAGTGTTACCTGCTTCTACGGATGGGTCATCTCTTCCGGACGGACCCATTCGTCGAACTGATCGGCAGCAAGCAGCCCGAGTTCGACGGCGGCCTCTTTCAACGTCTTCTGCTCAGCGTAGGCTTTTTTGGCCACCTTGGCCGCGTTGTCGTAGCCGATATGGGGATTGAGCGCGGTGACCAGCATGAGAGACGAGCGCATGAGCTCGTCGATCCGATCCCTGTTGGCTTCGATGCCGACGACGCAATTGTCCGCAAAGGAGACAGCGGCATCGCCCAGCAGGCGAATACTTTGCAGGTTGTTATAGGCGATGACGGGCTTGAAGACGTTGAGCTCGAAATGCCCCGTTGCTCCGCCTACCCCGACCGTCACATCGTTCCCCATGACTTGTGCGCAGACCATCGTCAGCGCTTCGGATTGGGTGGGGTTGACCTTGCCGGGCATAATCGAGCTGCCGGGTTCGTTGGCGGGCAGCAGGAGTTCGCCGATTCCCGCTCGGGGACCTGAGCCCAGCAGCCGCACGTCGTTGGCTACCTTCATCAACGAGGCGGCTACCGTCTTGAGCTGACCTGCCAGCTCGACCTGCGCGTCATGCGCAGCAAGCGACTCAAACTTGTTGGGTGCGGTGACGAACGGCATGGCCGTGAGCTGGGAGATCTCCGCGGCCACCCGCTCCGGGTATTCGGGATGCGAGTTCAGCCCTGTCCCCACCGCCGTGCCTCCCAGCGCGAGCTCCGACAGCCGCGGTAAGGTCGACTCCACGCGCTGGATCCCGTAGCCAACCTGCTGGGCGTAGCCGGAGAACTCTTGTCCCAGGGTGAGCGGCACCGCGTCCATCAGGTGAGTGCGACCGATCTTCACGATCGAGGCGAAATCCTTCGACTTGGTAGCCAGCGCTGCATGCAGATGTGCGAGCCCAGGAACGAGGTGATTCGCGACTTGCTCGGCGGTGGCGACGGCCATTGCGCCGGGAAAGACATCGTTGGAGGACTGCGACATGTTCACGTGGTCGTTTGGGTGCACCGGATCCTTCGTTCCCATCGTGCCGCCAAGTAGCACAATGGCACGGTTCGCGATCACCTCGTTCGCGTTCATGTTGGTTTGGGTGCCCGAGCCGGTCTGCCAGACCACCAATGGGAAGTGATCGTCCAGCGTGCCGTCGATCACCTCTTGGGCCGCTTGGCGAATAGCGTGAGCGCGTTTGGCGTCAAGCTTGCCTAGGGCCTCGTTGGCGGAGGCCGAGGCGTGCTTCACAATTCCAAGGGCTCGGATTAGGGGACGCGGCATGCGCTCGTCGCCGATCTTGAAGTTCTGCAGTGAGCGTTGGGTCTGTGCGCCCCAGTAACTGTCGGCTGGGACGTGTATCTCGCCCAGGCTGTCGCTCTCGGTTCGCATGTCGCTCATCGTGTCCTTCACAATCCCTTGAGAGCCGCAGGGCTATTGCAGACGAGCCATCGCGTCAACGAGACCCTCCACCGCCGCTGCTGAATGCTCCAACGCCGCCTGTTCAGCAGCCGTGAGCTTGATCTCCAGGATCTGCTCGATCCCGCCTGCGCCCAGTTTCACCGGAACGCCGACGTAGAGATCGTTGATCCCGAACTGGCCGGTCAGCAGTGCGGCACAGGGCAGAATGCGCTTTTGGTCCAGGATGATCGCATCGACCATCTCCGCGACGGCCGCCGACGGCGCGTAGAACGCGCTGCCGGTCTTCAGCAGGCCGACGATCTCGGCTCCGCCTTTGCGCGTTCGGTCGATGATGGCTTCGATCCGGTCTGCGGGCAGCAGCTCTTGGATGGGGATCCCAGCCACCGTCGTGTAGGAGGCCAGCGGAACCATGGTGTCGCCGTGCCCGCCCAGCACGTAGGCATGCACGTCTTGCACGCTCACGTTGAGTTCCTCCGCGACGAAGGAGCGGTAGCGTGCCGTGTCCAAGATCCCGGCCATCCCCACGACCCGTTCACTGGGGAAGCCTGCCGCCTCGTAGGCGACATGGCACATGGCGTCGAGCGGGTTGCTGACCACGATGAGGATCGCGTTCGGGGAGCCCGCCACCACCTTCCGAGTCACGTCCGCGACGATGCCCATGTTGGTCTTGAGCAGATCATCGCGGCTCATTCCCGGCTTGCGCGCCACGCCGGATGTGATCACGACCACGGTCGAATCTGCGGTCTCCTCGTAGGAGTTCGCCCCGACGATTTGCGCGTCGACCCCGACCACAGGGCTGGCTTCATACAGGTCCAGCGCTTTGCCTTGGGGCATCCCTTCGATGATGTCGATAAGCACAATGTCCGCGTAGCCGCGCTCGGCGAGCCGGTGCGCTGTCGTGGCGCCGACGTTGCCCGCACCGATTACCGTGACCTTGTTTCGCATGCAGTGTCTCCCCGTTTCGTTCCCGTTCCCAAAGCGGGAATAGCGACGTTCAGCTTCTCGTCGTTGCGATCGTATTGAGGGCGCTACCGGCCCGGAACCACGCGATCTGATCGGCTGTGAACGAGTGCCGGAGTTCGATTAGATCCGTCGAGCCGTCTCGATGCCGTAATCTGCCCTGGAGCGGCCGACCCGGCGCCAGCTCGCGTAATCCGAGGATGCTCACGCGATCCTCCGCTTGGACGCGCGCGTAGTCTTCCGGGTCGGCAAAGGTGAGCGCCAACATCCCCTGCTTCTTGAGGTTGGTCTCATGAATACGCGCGAAGCTGCGTGCGATCACCGCATGGCCACCCAGATATCGCGGCTCCATGGCGGCATGCTCGCGACTGGACCCCTCGCCGTAGTTCTCGTCGCCCACGGCGATCCAGCCGGCTCCCGCTGCTTTGTATGCCCGAGCGATATCCGCTAATCCCATGCCGCGCTCGCCGCTCAGGACGTTCAGGCCGGTCCCCGTCCCGCCGAAGGCGTTGTTCGCGCCGCTGAACATGTTGTCCGAGATGTTGTCCAAATGCCCGCGAAAGCGCAGCCAGGAACCTGCGGGCGAGATATGGTCGGTGGTGCATTTGCCGTGGGCCTTTATCAGCACGAGCAGCTCAGTAAGGTCATGGCCGGGCCAAGGTTCGAAGGGTTGGAGGCGTTGTAGCCGCTCGCTCCCTTCGGTTACCTGCACCGTGACACTGCCACCGTCCGCTGGGGGATGCTTGTAGCCACGGAAGCCCTCGGCGAAACCGCTCGCGGGGAGCTGATCGCCTGTGGGTGATCGGAAGCGAAACGGACTGCCGTCGGGGAGCGGAATGGTGTCCTGCCGTGGATCGAAGCGCAGATCGCCGGCGAACGCGGCTGCGACGACCACTTCCGGGCTGCCAATAAAGGCCAGCGTTTCAGGGTTGCCGTCGTTGCGGCGTGGGAAGTTACGGTTGAACGAGGTCACGATGGAGTTGCGCTCACCCTGTTCGACATCCCGCCGCTTCCACTGGCCGATACAGGGGCCGCAAGCATTTGCGAGTACGGTCGCGCCGGCCTCTTCAAACGCCGCGAGCTGGCCGTCGCGCTCGGTGGTGGCCCGAATCTGTTCTGAACCGGGTGTCACCAACAGTGGCGTACGCAGCGACAAGCCAGCGGCGGTCGCTTGCCTGGCGATATCCGCCGCGCGGCTCAGATCCTCATAGGAGCTGTTTGTGCAAGAGCCGATCAATGCGGCTTTGATCTTCTCTGGATAGCTTTCCCGAGCGACATCCTCACGCATGCGAGAGATTGGGTGACGGTGATCGGGAGTATGCGGACCCACCCAGGCGGGCTCGAGAGTGCTGAGGTCGATCTCGACGATCCGGTCGAAGATCTGCTCGCGTTGGGAGTCGAGACCGTCGTCGGGTCGGAGGTCCGCTGCGTGCGCGTCGGCGAGGTCGGCGATTGACTCGCGGCCTGTGAAGCGCAGATATTCGCTCGTGTGCGCGTCGTACGGGAAGACGGAAGTGGTCGCCCCGATCTCAGCGCCCATGTTCGTGATCGTGCCGCGGCCGGTCGCGCTGATAGAAGCGATACCGGGGCCGAAGTACTCGACGATCGCCCCCGTCCCGCCTTTCACCGTGAGCTCCTCGGCGACCCTGAGGATGACGTCTTTGGCGCTCGCCCAGCCGTCGAAAGCGCCGGTGAGGTAGACGCCGATCGCTTTGGGCATCGTCACGCCCCAGGGCAACCCGGCCATCACGTCGACGGCATCGGCGCCGCCAACGCCGATCGCCAGCATCCCCAGCCCGCCCGCGTTGGGCGTGTGGCTGTCCGTCCCGATCATCAGGCCGCCTGGGAAGGCGTAGTGCTCGAAGATCACCTGGTGGATAATCCCGGACCCGGGCTTCCAGAAGCCGGCGCCGTAGCGAGCGGCCGCGCTCTGCAGGAAGTCGTAAACTTCCCGATTCTCGTCGAGGGAATCCGCGAGGTCGGAGGCCGCGCCGACGCGCGCCTGAATGAGATGATCGCAGTGCACGGTGGTGGGAGTACGCACGCGCTCAAGGCCTGCAAGCTCGAACTGCAGGAGCGCCATCTGCGCCGTGGCATCCTGCAGCGCGACCCGGTCCGGGTTGAGGGTGATGTGATCCGTGCCTCGCCTGATCGGCTGTCGATCGGGGTCGGCCATGTGTCCGAATAGCACCTTCTCCGTGAGGGTGAGGGGGCGGCCCAACCGCTTCCGGGCGATCGCGATCCCGGCGCTATTACGTTGATAAGCGGCGGCGACGCGCTGGACGGCGTCTGCTTCATACATCGCCACGCGTGTTCCTCCTCGTCCGCTGCCCTGCGGTGCCGCCAGTCGCGGCTCGCGTGAGGTTAGAGCGGGATGTTCCCGTGCTTTTTCGGCGGCAAGCTCTCCGACTTCCGTGCCAGCATACGCAGCGCTGTGATGACGCGGCGCCGCGTGTCGCGCGGATCGACGACGTCGTCCACGTAGCCGAGCTGCGCGGCCTGATAGGGATTGGAGAACTCCGCCTCGAATTCCGCGATTAGACGAGCACGGGTGCTGTCAACGTCGTCTGCCTCGGCGATTGCGCGCCGATGGATCACGTTGACGGCCCCCTCCGCTCCCATCACGGCGATCTCGGCGGTAGGCCAGGCGAGGTTAACATCGCTTCCTAAGTACTTGCTGCTCATCACGATGTGAGCGCCGCCGTACGCCTTGCGTAGCGTCACGGATATCTTGGGCACGGTCGCCTCCGCGTAGGCGTAGAGCAGCTTCGCGCCATGCGTGATGATGCCGCCGTATTCCTGCTGCGTCCCCGGCAGGAATCCGGGGACATCCACCAGCGTCACGAGAGGGATGTTGAAGCAGTCGCAGAAGCGTACGAAGCGCGCCGCCTTCCGCGAGGCATCGATGTCGAGCACCCCGGCGAGCGCATCCGGCGCATTGCCGACCAAGCCGACAGTGTGCCCGCCCATTCGTCCGAAGCCGACGGAGATATTGCGCGCCCATTGAGCGTGGACTTCCAAGAACTCGCCGTTGTCCACGATGCCGCGGATCACGTCCCGCACGTCGTAGGCCTGCATGGAATCGACGGGAACAAGGTTGAGAAAGTCGTCGTTGCGGCGCTCGGGATCGTCGCCGAGATCGAGGTAGGGCGGGTCTTCCATGTTGGTAGCGGGCAAGTACGAGAGAAGCGTCCGCACGGTCTCGATCGTGGCTTCTTCACCACCGATGACAAAATGGGCGACGCCGCTCTTGCTCGCGTGGGTCCTTGCTCCGCCGAGGTCCTCGTGCGTGACCTCTTCGCCGCTGACCGCACGGATGACGTCGGGTCCCGTGATGTACATTTGGCCGATGCCGTCGACCATGAAGATGAAGTCCATGATTGCCGGGGAGTAAACACCGCCACCGGCGTTCGGACCCATGCTGACACCGATCTGCGGCACGACGCCGGATGCCAGGGTGTTGCGGAGGAAGAGATCGCCATAGCCCCGCAGCGACGCTACGCCCTCCTGGATCCGCGCGCCACCGCCGTCGTTCAAAGCGATGATGGGCGCGCCGACTTTCATGGAGAGATCTTGGACTTTGACGACCTTTTCTGCGGCGACCTCAGAGAGCGAACCGCCGAGGACCGTGAAATCTTGCGCGTATGCGAAGGTGAGCCGGCCGTCGATCTCTCCATGGCCGGTCACCATGGCGTCCCCGGGGTGACGCTGCTTACCGAGCCCGAACCGTGACGTGCGGTGCGTGACAAGCGCGTCTATCTCTTCAAACGTGCCGTCGTCGAACAGGATTTCCAAGCGCTCGTGCGCCGTTAGCTTGCCGCGCTCGCGCTGGCGTGCGACCGCTTTCTCGCCTCCACCAGCACGACTCTCTGCCTTGCGACGCTCGAGTTCCGCGAGCTTCCCCTCAATAGTGCGCGGATCCACACCCGAGTCGTCCGTCGAGGGCTGTATCTCGATCCCACTCGTGGCCATGCTACTCGGTACTCCTTGGCCGGACGGGAAGCGAGCCGAAACCATCACCGTGTTGCCCGATGCGAAGCGGGCCCACACCGCCAAGCAGCCTATCATAAGGCGTTGTAGCGGCTAGAAACTTCGATACTGCTGCGGGACCCGGAGTGTGCGCTGCGCAACGAGCAGTGCGTCCTAGCCAGGGGGCTCGCTCGGCACATCCTCTTCTGCTTCGGAGTCCGTCTCATCGTCTGTTAGCGGCGGGATGATAAGCACCTGTCCGACCCGCAGGTTCTCAATCTCGAACTCGGTGAGGTTGTTGTGTGCAGCGATCTCGAGGTAGTCGATGCCGAACGCGACCCCAATATCGATCAACGTGTCGCCCGGCTGGATCGTGTACGGTTCCCCCGGCAAGTCTTCCTCCTCGATAGGCAGCCCGTCCTCCTCGGTGGTCGCCGCGACCCGCTCTGAGGTGACGGGGATTCGCAGGATGTCTCCGACCTGCAAGATGGAAGGGTCTGCGATGCCGTTTAACCGTTGGATCGCTGCGGTTGTGGTTCCGAACTGCTCGGCGATGGTGGCCAGGGTGTCGCCGGACTGGATCTCATACAGGACCTCGGTGGTCGGCTCCTGGCTTTCCGCGCCAGTGGCTTCATTCTCGCGGATGATGAAAGGCTCGGGCAGCGTTTCCGGGAAGGGCTCGACGGGGATGTCGGTCGTCTCGGGTGCAAGCTCGTTGTCTTGCTCGGTGGCGAAAGGAGCGGGGGCGTCACTACCACAGGCGCTGAGGAGGGCCAGAGAGCCGACGACGAGGCCGATGAACCCGAACCGCACGCCTTTCCCTTCCGGGCCGCCTGGTTCGAGTGTAGATGGACGCGCGCCGGCCACTCAACGCGCCTGCCGATGGAAGGTGCTCATGCTGCGGCGTTCAACTCCAGACAGGCTTCGCCGGAGAGCGGCGAGCGACCCTCTTGCGCGATGAGGCAGCGTAACAGCCCGTGCGCTAATGCTCCCATCTCCGCGAACAGATCCCGCTCGATGCTCATGAAATTGTCGCTCGGAACGTGAATCGTGGCGCCGGTCACAAAGGGGAAGAGCACGGGGATGCCGATCGCGTCGAAACTCAGGTGGTCCGACCCGACTTCGGGAGGGAGCGGGTTTGCGCCCCCCCCGCGCGCGAACGACCGTGCGAGTGGGAGCCCCATGGTGGTGAGCGAGGGTGAGCCAACCAGCATGATCGAATTGCCGGCAGCGGCGACATCCAAGTTCAGCATCGCTCGCACCTGCTTCGTCTCCCCGCGTGTTTCGATTTGCTGCGTTGCGAAACGGCTCCCGGCCAGCCCCGGGCTCCCGCCGCCGCCTTCCTCAGCTCCGAATGCAGCGAAGCACACGACATCGGCTCCTTCGCTGCCGTAGTAGGCGCGCGCGAGCTCAATGACCAGCGCCGTGCCACTGGCGTTGTCGTTCGCTCCCGCGACATTAGGCACGGTGTCGTAGTGGCCGCCCACATAGATCTCGCACCGTCCGCCCGCAGTCCGTGCGAGTACGTTCTGTGATTCGCGCACCTGGCTGCCGCCTTCCACGGTAACGACGGCGTCCACTCGGTCACTGGACCGCAGGGCGAGGCCGTCTTCACGAGCGATCGCGATCGCGGGGATCGTGGTCTCATTGGAGAGAGCGCCGTCGAAGCGACCCGGTTCGTTGTTGTAGATCACGATCGCGGCGGCCCCTGCGACCTGCGCGTTGGCAACCTTGTCTTGAAAGAAGAGCCCCCCGCGCTCCACAAGTACGACTGCCCCGCTCGCGTCGAGACCCGCGTAGTCTGCCGTCGCCCCGAGTCCGGGTACCACGATGAGCGGGCCGCTGGCTACTCCTCCCACTGATCCCGCGAGTGGACGCGTGGCGATCGCCCGTCCGTTCACCGACAAAACCGCGTCACCGAGTTCGCTGATCCGTAGCGGGAAGGGCTGTATCTCTACTTCGTAGCCGAAGGACTGGAACTGTTCCGCGATGTACTCTGCTGCCGCCCGTTCAGCAGCGGTCGTTTGGGCACGGGGGCCGATTTCGACGGCAAGGTGCCGTAGCACCCCAAGTGCATGGTCGAAATCAAAGGGCCGTGGATCACCGACTCCGGCCGCGCGCGTATCTGGATCCGGTTCCGGCGCTGCGGGTCGCTGGGGCGCAAGGGCTGGCGCTGCCGTCGATTCGTCGTCGTGGGCGGGGTCCTTCGTCAGTTCGGCCCTATCAAGAGCGTCCGTCGCTGTCGCTTGCTCGTCGGCCGCTGTCTGCGAGATGCTGGCGCAGGCGGTCGACAGCAGGGCCAGGCTTGCCACCAGCGCGGCTGAAGCTTGCAGCCAGCGGGGTAGGTGTCGGGAAGGGCGCAGGTAGCTAGCGCCGTCGCCGCCAAAAGGGGCGGCTGGACGATTCGGGATCGTCGTAGGTGATGTACCGGTCTCGCCACCAACCCCCCCGCTGCCTGCGCGCGGGTCGGTGTGGCCTCCGTGCGCTCCACGCCACGCCCAGTAAGAAGAGGGCGATGCCCGCCACCACGAGCCCGCGCCAGATACCGTCGAAGCCCCCGAAGACCAGGGACACAAGAACGAGAAGGAATCCGGCAAGCATGAGATGTCCGGGGACCAACCGGCGCGTATACGCCGCCAGCGGATTATTCGCCGGTTCGGAGATCGGGAAGTGCGGACGCTGCGGGCGGAGCGCTCGCAGCAGGCGCCGCGACCTGCGACGACGGCGGTGCCACTCGAAGTCCTCAACCTTGCTGAGGACATCCTCGATCTCACGTTCCAGTCGATCTGGCATCCCGATGCTCTTCCGCCTCATTCAGTGTACTGGCTGCCCCACGAGCCCGGGGCGCGAGCGTCCCCCAGCCACCTCCACCCGGAGTCGCGACGCAGATGACGTCGCCCTCTTCGACAGAGACGACGCACTTGCCTGGCAGGAGCCGCCGCCGCCCTGCATGCGCGTGCCAGTTCTGGCCGGGCTTCCCCGGAGCGCCACCGGCTAGGCCCCAAGGCGCTGCCGCTCGTCGCTCACTGATGATCGTCACCGTTGCCGGGGCCAAAAATTCCGTGCAGCGCACCAGCCCATCGCCGCCGCGCTGCATCCCGCGCCCGCCACTGCCCCGTCGCACGCGGTTGCTGCGTACCCGCATTGGATAGGACAATTCCAGCTCTTCGGCGGGCGTGTTGAGCGTGTTGGTCATGTGGCTTTGCGTCGCCGTGATCCCAGGCCCGCCCGGTCCGCCCCCATGTCCGCCGCCTATCGTTTCGTAATACGCCCAGGAATGCCCCGTGGACGGGTCGATGCCCCCAGCCGCCAGGTTGTTCATCGTTCCACTCGACGCGGCGGGGATCCGCGTGGGGAGCGCCTGGGCGAGCGCGCCCCAGATCACATCGACGATCCGCTGGCTCGTTTCGACGTTCCCGGCAGCTACCGCGACGGGTGGCTGGGCATTCACCACCGATCCCTCTGGGAGCGTGAACCGGATCCGTCGAAAGAGGCCGCTATTGGTGGGCGTCTCGGAGGGGAGCAGGCAGCGGAGCACGTAGTACGCCGCAGAGCGGGTGACCGCCGCGACCGCGTTGATGGATGCTGCCCGCTGCTTTGCGGAGCCGCTGAAGTCCAGATGCCACCCGTCCGGCTCGATCGTTAGCCGGAGCATGATCGAGACGGTGCCCTCGCGTACGCCGTCGCTGTCGAGGTGATCGTGGAAGGCGTACTCACCGGGCGGGAGGTCGCGCAGCACTTCGCGGGCCAGCCGCTCGCCGTAATTCAGAAGCGCATGTGATGCGCGCTGGAACGCCTGGAGGCCGGTACGCTCGGCGAGCGCCGCCAGCCGCCGCTCGCCGAGCCGGTGCGCGGCTACCTGGGCAGTCAGATCCCCGCGGCGCTCGTCCGGTGTGCGCACGTTCCGCAAGATCAACGCCAGCGTCTCTGGTACCAACTCTCCGGCGCGGTACAGCCGGACGGGCGGAATGATCAGCCCTTCCTGAATCAGCTCGCGGGCCACTGGCATGGAGCCCGGTGCCATCCCCCCGATATCTGCTTGGTGCGCGCGGCTCGCCACAAATCCGATGAGTGTTCGCCGTCGGCTGCTTCCGAACACGGGAGAGACCATCGTCACGTCCGGCAGATGGGTTCCGCCGAGAAACGGGTCGTTGAGGATCGCGAGGTCGCCGGGCCGGAAAGGCGCCAGCTCTGTGACGGCCCGCACGGATTCCGGGATCGCGCCAAGATGGACAGGAATGTGTGCTGCCTGCGCGAGCAGGTTCCCCTCGGCATCGAAGACGGCGCAGCTGTAGTCCCGCCGCTCTTTAATGTTGGGAGAGAGGGCCGTGTGCCGCAGGCTCGCGCCCATCTCTTCGGCGACCGCCGAGACAAGTGAATCAATGATCGACAGCCGCGCGGGGTCGAGTGATTCGCTCGCTCGGCGGCGCGTTCTAGCCATGGGCAAGATCCGCATGGATGCGCGCGATGATCGCCGCCGCGGCAGATGTCACGTCCATCGTCACGGGATCGAGTTGGAGTTCCAGCGCCGACTGGGCGCTTCCCGAATGGACGTGCAGCGTGCGTACGCCGCGGGCGGCGCGCATCAGCCGCACGATCTCTTGGCCCGCCGAGGCGTCGCTTGCTCCAAGTGGACCATGCAGCACGACGCTGAAGCCCCCTTTGACGTAGCCGGCCACCAGAAGTTTAGCCATCATTGCGGCGGTCGACGCGACGGCTGTGGCGTCTGCCGGGGGTGTAATTACCCACTCCGTCGCTAACGTGTCGAACGGCACCTGCACCGTCGGGCCTGGCAGCTGCTGGGCAACACGCCGGGCGAGTTGATCCGTGGCACCGCTGCTCTCGATCACGACAACGGCTTTCACGTACGCCTCCCGAGTATCAAGTGACCCTCGCGTTGCGGCGTTGCTTGCCACCCAGGCGGCACCAAGACGGTCGTATCCATCTGGGTCAGGACGGCCGGGCCCCGGATCCCGCGCCGCCCAACCGCTGCACGCGGAAGGACGCGCGTACGGCGCGGTCGGTCCCAGACAACGACTGCGCGCTGCTCCGCCGCCGCCGTGTCAGTGGCCTGTGCGGTGGTGCCGAGAGGGACACGGAAACCCGGCGCGCGCGCTTTTATCCTCGCGACGACGACTTCGATCGCGCGCTCAGCGTCGCTGTGGCCGAAGCGCTCCTCGTGCGCCAGCGCGAAAGCGCGTCGGATCGTACTTCCTGCCAATCCCCGCCCCAGCCGGACGCGCAATTCATGCGACTGTCCGGCGTAACGCAAGTCCGCCCAGCGCTCGATGCGGACGCGGCTTCGATAGCCCTCCAGAGCGAGCGCCTCCCGCGCCTGCTGCTCCAGCCGCTCGAACGTCTGCGTCAGCTCGCTCACGGCACCGGTGACAGCGGGATCGAGATATAGAACGAGGCCTTGCTCGACATCCTTGACCACGTCCGCTTGCAGCATTCCCATCGCCGAGAGTACGCCCGGAGCCTGGGGCACGATCACGGTTCCGATGCCGAGTTCCTCGGCGAGGTCGCAGGCATGGAGGGGTCCCGCGCCGCCAAATGCGACGAGCGCCGCCTCCGCTGGATCCTGTCCTCGTTCCACGGAGATCAGGCGTAATGCCCGGGCCATGTTGGCATTGACGACGCTGATCACGGCCTGCGCTGTGCGGCGGGTATCGCTACCGAAGGGCGCCGCGATCGAGGCGATCGCTCGCTCGGCCCGGTCGCTGTGCAACGCCATCGCACCTCCCAGGAAGCGGTCGACTGGTAGTCGGCTCAGCACGATGTGCGCGTCGGTCACCGTGGGCGTCGTCCCGTTTCCGTACGCTGCGGGTCCGGGCACGGCGCCCGCACTTTGCGGTCCGACACGCAGCGCGCCGCCTTCGTCGATCCACGCGATCGATCCCCCGCCCGCTCCGACGGAATGCACGTCCACGGTCGGAGTGCGAATCGGGATACCGCCGATCGTGAGATCGGCGCGCTCGCCGATCTCACCGCGGCAAAAGCTCACGTCGGTCGATGTGCCTCCCATATCGAATGCGATCACCGTTGGGTGTCCCGCCGCCCGGCCGACGCGAAGCGCCCCTGCGACCCCGCCTGCGGGACCAGACAGCACAGTGCGCACCGCCTCCTTCGACGCCTGTTCCGCGCCGATGCTGCCGCCGTTGGATTGCATGATTCGCAGCCGGCCCCCGCCGCCCTCCGCTCGTAACCCCTCCGCCAGACGGCCGAGGTAGCGCCCCATCACGGGCGAGACGTACGCGTTGGCGACGGTCGTGCTGGTCCGCTCGTACTCACGGTGCTCCGGCAGGAGTTCGTGAGACACGGTGACCGTCATCCCGCGCCTGCGCGCCTCCGCGGCGATACGTCGTTCGTGGGTCGGATCGAGGAAGGAGAACAAGAGGCAAACGGCGAGCGCCTCAGCCCGGCTTCGCTCGACGCGATCGAGCACTGCGGAAACGTCCGCCTCATCCAGCGGCACGATCACGCTGCCGTTGCCCGCGACGCGCTCATACACTTCAAAGCGGCGTCCATCCGGGACGAGCGGTGGTGGCTTGGTGGGCTGGAGCGCATAGATGTCCGGTCGCTCCTGCCGCCCGATGATCAGCGTGTCGCGGAAGCCCTTGGTCGTCACGAGCGCGGTGCGCGCGCCCCGGCGCGTCAGGAGGGCGTTGGTCGCGACAGTGGACCCGTGGACGACTTCCTCGGGCTGCCAGCCTGTCTCGCGAATGCCCGACAGTACGGCTTCTTCCGGGTTGCGAGGGGTACTGGGACGTTTCTCGACACGGAGTTGACGGCCATCCCAAAACAGGAAATCCGTGAACGTGCCGCCCACGTCGACCCCGAGCAGCTGCCGACCCCGCCGCGCCGCCACCATGCTTAGCTCTCGGTGCGCCGGGTCCCCCAGCGGTCCCAGTGCGTGACATCCGCCGCCGGGCGGCGCCGGGGAGCGCCCCACTTCCCTTCGGGATAGCCGATGGGGATCACGCAGATCACATGCACGCTCTCTGGCAGACCGAGGATCGCCTGTACGGCTTCCTGACGATGGGCATGCAACGTGGTCAGCGTCGTGCCAAGGCCGCGCGTCCGCGCGGCCAGCAGCATGTTCTGGACGGCCGGGTAGATCGAGCCGTAGAAGGCTGCGGCCGACTCGGGCTTGCTGGGAAATTTACCGCGCATGCAAGCGGCGATCAGAGCTGGTGCCTCGCCGAAGTGCTCGACGAGATGCCGGCTGCTCTCATACAGCCTGTGCGTCTGAGGTTCCATCGAGATCGGATCCGGTGCGCCGCCGAAAAACTGGGCGAGGTAATCGGTGCCGACCTCGCGGTAGATCTCGCCCATTTTCCGCCGTTGCTTTGCGTCTGTGATGACGATGAACGCCCAATTCTGGATGTTGCCGCCGCTCGGCGCCCGCGTGGCCGCTTCCACGATGGCTCGCAGGTCGGCTTCCGCAACCGCGTCGGGCTTGAGCCGGCGCATTGAGCGTAGAGTTCCGATCGCTTCATCCAGCCGCATCACGACATCCCCTTCAGCTAGCGGAGCAGCGTTCCGTCGCCATTGTCGGCGGATTCAGCGATCCCGAGCGAAAGCCCCCCAGATCGAGCACGACGAAGCGGTAACCGAGCCCGCGGAGCCGTGTCTCGATCAGCTTGCGTTGCATGATCGCCAGGTCGATCCCGGCGGCGTCGGTTTCGATGCGGGCGATCTCGCCGTGGTGCCGCACGCGCACCTCTCGCAGTCCCAGGGTTCGGAGGAACGCCTCGGCTGCCTCGACCTGCTCCAGCAGTTCGATGGTGACAGCCGTGCCGGGCGGGATACGACTTGCCAAGCAGGCCATCGCCGGCTTGTCCCAGGTCGGCAGATGGAGCTTGCGGCTGAGGGCTCGGACCTCCGCCTTTCCCAATCTCGCTTCTAGCAACGGGCTCTTGACGCCGTACTCGCGCGCGGCCCGCAGCCCCGGACGGTAGTCGCCAAGGTCGTCGACGTTGGTGCCGTTCAAAACCACGGCGTCGCGTGCGATCGCCAGGGAACGGAGCGCCGCGTACAGCTCGCTTTTGCAGTGGTAGCAACGATCACCGGCGTTCGTTACATACCCCTCACGAGACAGCTCCTGCGTGTCGATGACGCGGTGCGCGACGCCGATCTTCGCTGCCAGCGCCACGGCCTCCTCGTACTCACTGGCGGGCAGGGACGGGGAACGTCCCGTGACGGCGATGGCACGCCTGCCCAGTACCGCGGCTGCGACGGCCGCTACGAGCGTGCTGTCGACGCCCCCGCTGAAAGCTACGATCGCGGCGCCGTAGCCCTGGATCGTCTCATGGAGGCACTCCTCCTTGCTTGCCAGCGTAGCCGGTGTGCTTTGCGGCGATCGCCGCGCTGCCTGTGTCTCCATTGGGCCCGTTCTCCGAGATCTGCCCTCAATCATAAAGGGGTCGTGCTGCCAACCGAACTCTGCTTGGTTGCTTCTGTCCGGCTGCGGGTCTAGCGTCGGAAGCGCTATGACTGCGAATGGCGTTCTTTTTCTGCAATCGCGCCAGGTCGTTGGCAAGAAAGTTGCCCGGCTTCGCCGGCAGGGCATCGTTCCCGCCAACATTTGCGGGCGAGGATTGCCCTCGGTGGCCGTCCAAGCGCCGCTTGCGGAGCTGCGTGCAGCCTTCCGGGAGCGTGGCCGCAACGCGGTCGTGGAAGTACAGGTTCAGGGCGAGGACGGCACGCGTCCCGTGCTGCTACGGGAAATCCAGCGCAATCCCGTGACCGACGAGGTTCAGCATGTCGAGTTCTACCAAGTCGACTTGACTCGCCGCGTTCACGCGCAGGTCGAGGTCGCGTTGGTCGGCGACTCGGAAGCCGTTCATCTGGGAGGCGTGTTGGTCCATCCCCAGACAACGGTCGAAGTCGAGGCGCTGCCCGGCGAGATTCCGGATCGATTCGAGGTCGATATCTCCGCCCTCGCGTCGTTCGGCGACGCGATCCATGTGGGCGAGCTCACCGTTCCCGGCGGCGTGCGTATCCTCACTGATGCCAGCGCCGTGGTCGTCGCAGCGCAGGCTCCTCGGGTGCAAGAGGAAGAAACGGCTCCTTCCGAGGAAGACATGGATGTGGGAGTGACTGAGAGCGGAGAAGCGGCAGAGGACGCAAGCAGAGCTGGAGCGGATGCCGCTGCGCTGCCCGGCGGCGAAGCCGAGCAAGACTAGCTCACCCCAACCGACCTCCCAAGAACCGCCGCTCTCCCCGCGCGAACGCCTTCGCGGTCATCGGCCGCTTTCCCTCGCGCTGCAGCTCGTGCAGAATCAGGATTCCAGCGCCCGTCTGCACGCCAATCCAGCCCTCCGCCTGCAATACGGTCCCCGGCTTGCCGCCCGGCACCGCTGGCCCTGCCTCCGCCTGCCGCACCCGCAGCAACGTGTCGCCCAGCGTCGTCGTCGCGCCGGGCCATGGCGTGAACGCGCGCACCGTGCGGGCGATCTGATCGGCCGACTCACTCCAATCGATCCGTCCCTCTTCCTTTTTCAAGCGTGGCGCCTTCGTTGCTCGCGACTCGTCTTGGGGTTCTGCCACGATCTCTCCCGCGATCCAGCGCGGGATCGTCTCCAGCAGCAGATCCGCGCCGATCTGGGCCAGCCGCTCGCTCAGTGACGCGGTGGTATCGGTGCCGCGGATCGGCACGACGTGCTTGCTGAGCATGGCGCCCGTGTCCACCCCCTCGTCGACCAGCATGATCGTCACGCCCGTTTCCGAGTCGCCCGCTCGGATCGCGGCTGCCACCGGTGCGGCACCTCTCCAACGCGGGAGCAGGGAGGCGTGCACGTTGAGTGTGCCGTGTGCCGGCAGATCCAGGACGGCGCGGCGGATGATCTGGCCATAAGCTGCGATCACCTGAAGGTTGGGCTTGTATGCGGCGAGCGCCGCGACACTTTCGGGCTCGCGTAGCCGCTCTGGCTGAATGACGGGCACGCCCGCTTCCTCGGCGGCGATTTTGGCCGGCGGGGCGGTGAGCTTCCGTGACCGGCCCGCCGGACGATCTGGCTGGGTGACGACGACCACCGGTCGCCAAGGGCTCCCGATCAGCGCGCGGAGAGTGGGTACCGCGAACTCCGGCGATCCGAAAAAGGCGAGGCGAATGGCGTTGGGCGTCCCCGAGCTCATCGCGGCCAGCTCCGCGCCGAAACGGGCCGTATTCGGACCGGCGTCCCCGCATGCAACCCGAGCCGGTCGGCGGCATTTCCCCGAGGCCAAGCGATCTCGATGTAGCCACCGCTACCTCCGAGAGCGACCGGGTGATCAGGAGGTCCGCTTGTGTAGCTCTTGACGGAGGTCGCGGCGCCCGCGTCGCCGACTTCGATCAGAAAAGTTGGCGACGCATCGGCGGTGCGGAAGTTCGTGATCGCATTGCCGAAGCTGTCGATGTGCATGATGCGCCCTGTCCCCTGTCCGTCGTTGAGCGTCGCGTGCAGCGGCGGCGCGGCCCGCACTGCAGCGATGAACGCGCCAGTCTCAGCGATCGGCGTACTGGCGGCTAGGGCCGCCCCAACCGGCGCTATCAAGTCTCGCCCATGGAAGGTGCTCGAGACGGGCTCTCGCCGAAAGGTGGAGTTGCTGATTTCAACGGCCGTGACCGCTGCGAGTAGGGCGACCGTGCGGATCGCGTCTCGCGGCCGCAGGGCGTCCGGCAGCCCGCTGCTGAGCACGCCCGTGTCCGGCCCGATATAGAAATTCCCTTCGCTTGCGATCGCCACGAGCCGCCGGTCGCCGCCGACGCCGGGGTCGACGACGACGAGATGCACTGTTCCCGGCGGGAAGGCAGGCCAGGCGCGCTCCGTCAGGTACAGCGTGCTGTCGAGGGAGCCGAAGGGCACGCCGTGGCTGACATCGATCACGGTTATGCCCGGGTTACGCGCCAGCAGCACGGCATGCATCTCGCCGACGTAGGTATCGCTCAATCCGAAGTCGGTGACGAGTGTGACGATCCCACTGGGCGTCATGCCAAGGGGCTCGCGATGATTACACGCGAACAGCTGCGATCGAGACGCCGATGAATGCGATCATCAGGACGATCGTTCCTCGGAAGAGGCCCTTCTCGATCCCGCGGCGCGTGCGAAAGCTCTGCTGCTGCCCAAAGATATTCCCAAGCCCCGCGCCTTTGGCCTGGAGCAGGACCAACCCGATCATCACAAGGGCGATCAGGATCTGAACGATGTTGACAACGTCAGTTGTGGACACGCCTGTCTCGCGGCTGCGCCTCAGACACTAGATACTGGCGAGGACACTATCCACGTCGGCCCGTCGGGGCGCCGCCTCACCTTGCTCATGGTAGAGATTGAGGATCACGCTCGCCAGCTTGTCGGAGTCATGGCGGTAGCGATTGTGGATGTCGACCACGTCGGCACTGATCACACGGGCGCTTTCAGATCCTTCGCCGCCCGATTCGGCCATGCGTACGGGCTCGGAGTGCCAGGGTTCGGGAAGCTGATCCACGAGGTTGTCGTTGGCGATCACGAAGTCGCAAATCGTGCCCCCCACGTGCTGCTCAATGGCGTTGACGTGGTCCTGCACGGAGTAGTGGGGAGTTTCCCCCGGCTGCGTCGCTACGTTGCATACGTACACTTTCATCGCGGTCGATTCATGGAAGGCGATGCGGAGCTCAGGCACCAGCAGGTTTGGCAAGATGCTGCTGTAGAGACTGCCGGGACCCAGCACGATCATATCTGCGTTGCGAATCGCGTTTGCGGCGGCGGGATAGGCGCGGGGCGCGGCGGGTTCGAGTTGGATATCGTGAATCTCGACACCCGCCTGCGCGATGCGCGACTCACCTCTGATAGTGCGGCCTTCCGTCGTTCGGGCCACGAGCTGCACGTCCTCCATTGTCGATGGAAGGATCTGGCCGCGAACGGCGAGGACCCGGCTCGTCTCGTGGATCGCCTCTTCCATGCTGCCGGTGATCTCGGAGAGGGCCACGATGAAGAGATTGCCGAACGAGTGCCCCGTGAGGCTCTCTCCGGACTCTTCCGGGAAGCGGTACTGGAACAGCCGGGTCATCAGCGGCTCGGCGTCGGCGAGCGCCGCGATGCAGTTGCGAACATCGCCCGGTGGGATGACTCCCAGGTCGCGTCGCAGCCGCCCCGAAGATCCGCCGTCGTCGGCGACCGTCACGACCGCGGTCAAGTTGGTGGTGTAGTCTTTGAGGCCCCGGAGCAAGACCGACATCCCCGTGCCGCCGCCGATCGTCACGACCCGCGGGCCCCGTGTGCTGAAGCGGTGGCGATAGACCAGGTTGACGAGACGTTCGTCTCCGCCGTTTCCTCGGTGCCGCTGCCGAACGGCGGCGAGCATGGCGGCGTTGACTTTCCAGATAGCAAAGCCGGTCAGACCAACGGAGGCGGTGATGAAGATCGTAGCCCGGACCCAGCGGGGAAGGAACTGCAGCGTGATCTCGTAAAAAATGTCGGGCAGGGTCCAAACCACGTACGCTTCGCGCGCCAGGTACGAGACCCCAAGGCCCAGCACCGCCATGCCGATAATGAAGAGAAGGAGCCAGCGCTTCACCCCCATGCCGGGGAGAAGCCACTTTCGCATGTCAGGGTCGCGGAGCCAGTCCATGAGTCCGGCCACTGTACGCGTCGATTCTTCTAGCGGCAAAGCACTCCACCTCCTCTAGAGACGTTCCGCCTGCCGCTTTTGTTCCTGGCTGGGCTGGACCTGATTATCACCAACTGATGTTGGGGCATCCGCTAGGGCCGTTTGCAGATGCCGGGTTGCCTCCTGAGGGTTTGCCCGGCCGCGTGTCGCTTTCATGACTTGGCCGACCAGGTACTTGAGTGACTCCTCTTTGCCGGCTCGGTAGTCGGCGACCGCCTGCGGTTGTTCGGCCAGCACCTTTGCGACAACGGCGCGCAGCGCTTCTGCGCCGGAGATCTGGGTCTGCCCCGATTCCTCAACGATCTGACGAGGCGGCTTGCCCGTTGCGTACATGGACTCAATGGTGCTCTTAGCCAGCTTGTTGCTGATCGTACCCGCGTCGATTAGGGAAACGAGCTCCGCCAAGTGCTCTGGCCGGATCTTCACGGCCTGCATGCTCTCGCCGGCGTGATTCATGAGGCGGGCCAGTTCACCGTTCATCCAATTGGCGATGGCCTTGGCCTGCTCTAGGGACGCGCCACCGTCCAACGCGGCCAGCGCCTGCTCGTAGTAGCCGGCCTTGACCCGCTCCTCCGTCAGCTGTTCCACATCGAAGTCGCCCAACCCGTATGCGCGGGCGAAGCGCTCCCGCTTGGCCTCCGGCAGCTCCGGCAGCGAGGAGCGCACCTCCTCGACCCAGGCGGGGTCGATGCGGAGCGGCGGAAGATCGGGCTCGGGAAAATAGCGGTAATCGTGTGCGTGCTCCTTCGAGCGCTGCGACACGGTGACCTCCTCGTCTTCGACCCAGCCACGCGTTTCCTGAACGATCGGCTCGCCTTTCCGCAGGGCGATGCGCTGACGATCTGCCTCGAACTGAAGCGCCTTGTAGACGGATCGAAACGAGTTCATGTTTTTGATCTCGACTTTAGCGCCGAGCGTCTCACTGCCCTTCGGGCGCAGGGAGATATTGGCGTCGCAGCGGAACGATCCCTCTTCCATGTTGGCCGTGCTCACGTCGAGATAGCGGAGGATCTGGCGCAGCGCGACGAGATAGGCGCGCGCCTCTGCGGGGCTGCGCATGTCGGGCTCCGAGACGATCTCCATCAACGGTAGGCCGCTGCGGTTGACGTCGACCAGGGAGTACTTCTCCCCGGCCGCGTCCACTCGATGCCGCAGCCGTGCGGTGTCTTCTTCCAGATGAATCCGGAGGATGCGGATATGGCGCCGCTCGCCGTCCACCTCGATATTCAAGTGGCCGTTGACGCTCAGCGGGAGATCGTACTGGCTGATCTGATACCCCTTCATCAAGTCGGGGTAGGGATAGTTCTTGCGGTCGAACTTGGACTCCTGCGGGATATCCAATCCCAGCGCCAAGGCCGTCTTGACCGTCCACTCCACCGCGCGCTGGTTGATCACGGGTAGGGCTCCCGGCATGCCTAGGCAGACGGGGCAGGCGCGCGTATTCGGCTCGTCGCTGGCGTAGTCCCCGGGGCAGCGGCAGAACATCTTGCTTTCGGTCTTGAGTTGCACGTGCACTTCAAGGCCGATCACGGTTTCGCTCTCGATATCGGCGCCGCTTTGGGATCGCTGATCCGTCATTGGAAACCCATCATATGATCCACTGCCGTGCGCCAGTTCGAGTCGAGCAGCGGATAGCATCGTCTCCATCGTGGCGGCCGCGCCCTTTTTGCTGTGCGGGGCTTCCAGTGTAGTCGGCCGGTCGCCCCGCTACTGCCGCTGTCCTCCAGGCGTCGCCATGCCCCGCGTGGCTGATGGCGCGCCGGTGGGACGAGGAGCGGAACGGCGGCGAGCCGCGCTGCGGGTACAGCGGCCGCGCTGTTGGGAATCCACCGATGGGACGGCGCCGCCGTGCGGCTCGCCAACCTTGCCTCGCAACCGTAGACTGACCGCTGCGCCCGCGCCCGTAGAGCGTGCGCTGGACGATGGAGGTACGCAGTTCATGTCGGTCCGCGTTTACATCACCTACAAGCTCAAGCCCGAAACCACGATGGACGAGTACTATCAGTTCTCGCGGGAGATCGACCAGCCGCTCGCCAGCGCTGCCCCAGGCGTCCTGAACTACGAGATCTTCGAGGTCAAGGGCGCCGGCAAGGGCTCTCCCGACTTCACGATCATCGAGGACATCGAATGCGAGAGCTGGGAGGCCTGGCTCAAGGTCAATGACATGCCCGAGGTGAGGCCCGCCTACGAGGGATTTATGCGGCTGGCCGATCCCGACAGCGTGCGCGTCCATTGGGCCGAGAAGGTTTAGCCGTGCCCGACGCCGACATTGAGGCTGTGAAGCGCCTGCACAAAGCTCTCGCCCGCGCTGATGCGGATGCCATCTGCGCCGCTGTTACCCCCGACTTTAGCTGGCACATGATCGGCTTGAGCGAGTTCCCGATCGGTCAGCTGCGACAGGGAGGGCAGGGCATGGTCGACTACCTCACCGACCTCCTTGCGGTGATCGAGTTTCAGCGCGTGACACGACATACGTACCTGGAACGAGGATCCACGGTCGTGAGTCTGGGATCGGCCCTTGGTCGCGTGAAGGCCAACGGCAAGACGGTGGAGACGGATTACGTGCAGGTTTTCGAGGTGCGCGACGGCAAGGTCGCGCGTGCGCGCGAGTACGTCGATACGGATGCCTTTCGGGCGGCGCTGCCGCAGCCCTAACCGGTCTTGCGCCTGCTAAGAGGCGGGAGAAGCGTGCGCGATCATCGCCGGCGTGACCGGACGAGAGCGGGAACGGCATCTTTCTGGTAGCCTTGATTTCCTGAGTGCTTCCTTGGGCGCACAGGGGCGGGGGCTCGCGCTTCGGAGTAAAGCCGTTGGCGACGACGGTGGACGGCTCTGATGCCGAATCCGGCAACTGACAGCGCAGGTGAATCCGGATCTTGGTCCGGACACCACTTCTCCGCTCCTGGGCTGTCCTGCTTCAGAGCGAAGCGTGGGCGGGAAAGGGGCCTTCCGTGACGACAGCATCCGTACAACCGTCGGCCGAGACAAGCGAGCGCTACGAGGCGATCACCCTCAAGAACTGGCGCTCCATCCCACAGGTTCAGGCACTGCCCTCGGATCTCCACCGCGATATCGAAGTGGTGGGGCGCGTCCTGCCCTTCAAATCGAATCGGTTCGTCGTTGATCAGCTGATCGACTGGGACAACGTGCCGGAAGATCCTATCTACCGGCTCACTTTCCCCCAGCGCGATATGATCGCTCCCGAGAACTACGCCCGTATCGAGCGGCTCCTCGACGCGGGCGCGGCCACGGACGAGATCACGGCTGCGGCCAACGAGATTCGCCTGACCTTGAATCCGCATCCCGCCGGGCAGATGGAGCACAACGTGCCGCAGCTGAACGGCAAGCCCCTCCCGGGGATGCAGCACAAGTACCGGGAGACGGTGCTCTTCTTCCCCAGCCAAGGGCAGACCTGTCACGCCTACTGCAGTTTCTGCTTCCGCTGGCCGCAGTTCGTCGGCATGGACGGCCTCAAGTTTGCCATGCGGGAGGCGGATCAACTCAAAGCCTACGTGGAGGCCCATCCCGAGATCAGCGACGTGCTCTTTACCGGGGGCGATCCGCTGATCATGAAAACCCGCGTGCTTCGGGCCTACATCGAGCCGCTCATCGAGCCGGACGTCGCGCCCAACCTGCGCACGGTGCGGATCGGCTCCAAGGCGCCGAGCTACTGGCCCCAGCGCTTCATCTCGGACAACGACGCCGACGAGCTGCTGGAGCTCTTGGAACGCGTGGTGCAGTCGGGCCGGCAGCTGGCGCTGATGGCGCATTTCAACCACGCGGTGGAGCTGGAGCCGGCGGTCACGCAGGAAGCGATCCAGCGGCTCCGCAGTATCGGCGTCCAGATCCGCACGCAGACGCCCCTGCTCGGTCACATTAATGACGACGCCGACGTGTTGGCGCGGATGTGGCGGCGCCAGGCGCAGCTCGGTTGCATCCCGTACTACCTCTTCGTCGCGCGTGATACGGGCGCCAAGCGCTATTTCGAGCTTCCGCTCGAGCGCTGCTGGGAGCTGTTCCGCGACGGCTACAAGCAGGTCAGCGGGGTCGCCCGGACCGTACGCGGTCCCAGCATGTCCGCGACGCCGGGCAAGGTGCAGGTCCTCGGGGTTGCCGAGGCCGCTGGGGAGCGGGTCTTCGTGCTGCGCATGCTCCAGGGCCGCAATCCGGACTGGGTGGGCCGGCCCTTCTTTGCCAAGTACGACCCGAAGGCCACCTGGCTCGACGAGCTGACGCCGGCCTTCGGCGAGTCCGAGTTCTTCTACGACGCGGAGCTGCGCGAGCTGCTCGCCGGGACGGGCAGTCCCTGGTCGAATGGCAAAACGGCGGGCGACATGGACGCCACGGTGCCGTTGCTCGGCCGCGAGATGGAAGCAGCCAACGCCTGAGCCTGCTCTGCCAGGCCGGGGACGCCCTAGGCTGTCAGTCCTCTCTCAATCGTTTACGTGCGGACGATGGGGTTCGTTCGGATGTCGCATGCTCGGCTGTGCTGAGGAAGTGCTGGCAACGTGGGGCGTCGTTTTGCGGAGTCATTCTTCCAGCCTGGACGCCGACCTGGCGGTCTCCAAATTTACTTCCCCACTACTCCCGCCTCCCTATCGCTGTACTTTCCCCGACCTTGAGGAGGTGCTTACCAGCGCCTGTATCTCTTCCGGTTTCGTGCAGGTGACTGCCGATACTGGCGCAGAAAGGCGATGGGACCAGTGGATAGTAGCCGGGCAGATCATGGAGATCGAAAGCGGTTCTTCTAGTGACTTCGGCGGCGCGCCGTTGCGTGGCCCGAGGGCGATATCGCGCGGTGGATCGCGGAGCGGCCGGAGGCTGGGACGATAAGGGAGTCGGCCTAACTCACCCGATCCGACGCTACACTCGCAGCCCTCGACGTCCGCTCCTCGTGGAGCCAAACATATGACTCGGACATCCCCTCTCACGATCACCAACCTAATTGCGCGGAAGGTCAGCGAGTACTGCCAAGTGCTTCGGTGGGACAACGACCAATACGAAAGCCTGTGCAGCTACCGCGTCGCATTCTCTAGGAGGAAGAGTTCGCGCACACTCTCAAGCAAGAGGAGTTCGCGAACACTTTGGCGAACGGAATGGCATGCGGACCAGTTCCCGCGTGATGCAGATCATCACTACTTACTCGTGTGGATCGAAGGGGTCGAATTTCATTCGGAGATTGTCTTGAGCGTTTCAGCGCACACCACCGAGCGTCATGGTGCACCGCGCACTATCCACTTGGCTGGCTGGTATGAGACTGAAACCCACGTGGGCCCAGCGGCCCAGCGAGACCCGAATGCTCCGGTATTTCTGGTGAGTGACCCAGCTCGCCCTGACCTACCAGGCATCAACATCTTTGAACACAATGGCACCTTGCGAATGAACGAGAACTGCTCGGTAGAAGAACTTCATGCCTCAAAGTACACCCGGGTGCGCGAGTGGAGTGGCAGAAGGTGGAGAGCCGTACCTAGAAAATACGTGAGGAATCAGAGCATTTCTGGTGAACGCCTGCCGAGGTCCTATCCTGCGCGGGTTGAGGAGATGGTGCTGGATATCCCTGCAGACAACCCGGCGATCGAGATCAGGATTACCCGCGAGAACAGTGACGACGGGTGAGTCACGCTCAAATTTCATAATCGGGCAACTGCCCGGCGGCACTGTGACTCGTCAACCTGACCGGGCAGACCTATGCCAATGACAACAGGGCGTTCATACTCCGGAACAGTTGCTCGAATCGATATAGCGACGCTTCCCATGGCCACTGGCTTTAGGAACTAGTAATAGGAAAGGGGGCCTATCCAGTGGAAAGGGCCGCGTACCGACTTCTATACGACAACATCCATGACTTTAAGACCACTGCCGCTCATGTCGAGGCTGAGATTAAGCGCTGGAATCTGAAAAACGAAAGCCTCGCTGTCGTCCACGACACGGGAGGTAGAACGCACCACGACATGTGGGTTTCAATGAAGACGGTGTCGCACTTCAATCTTGGGATCGCGCTTGAGCTCATGCTTAAGATGATCTTATATCTCGACAATATCCCGTGTGAGCATATTCATTCCTTAGTCGAATTACACGACTCGATTACCGAAAAATCGCAGGCGAAACTTGAAATAATATTTCAAGAATCCAAGAGGGTTTTCCCAAACGGGTTCAATCTTATTGCCTTTATAAATTCAGCCACGCCAGATGCGGAAAGAATCTCCCGACCCGAAGCGAGAGAGTTAAAGACTTTCCGAGATTTTTTGGTATATTTCGATGAAGATGTCAGGCTGTGGGAAAAGCGCTACTCGTCGGAACTGATCGGTAAAGGTAAGTGGCGACACTACATCGATGACATCTCGGTATTTATAGAGCTCATCAAGCGAGTAATGGTTGCTATACCTAGATGCTAAGTCAATGGCAGAAAGGAAGCGCTATATGATAGATCCCAGAGACGCTGCCATTGGTCAGCGGATGCAAGAGTACGCGCGGGTGAACCGCGAGCTTCGCTCGACGATGTCGCGGTGTAAGGAGCTCGGCGATTACATCGTGAGATTGGGGGAGGTCCTTCGGACGGAGCCGGAGGCACTCTCCATGGTTGAGAACCATATCATCAACAACCAGCCATCACGCCGACAACGGACGCAGCAGAGCACCGGGATTCACGGTGTTCTTCAGTCGAATGGCCGGAAGCTTTCAGATCTCCTCATCGTCCTCCATGAGCAGTTGGATCGGAAGCACGATCTGGAAATCTATATGGATAGCGACCTCGCCCTGCTCAAGCAGGACGATCCGGTGCCGCCACAGGACTAGGCGCTTCGTGCGCCGCCCCGCCGCCGCGCGAAGGCACTTTGTAGACAGGCCCTAGCTCAGGTAGGCCGCCCACTCATCCACGAGCGTCCGGCGCTGGTCGAGGTAGTCAGCGCGGTCGTAAGCAGCGATCGCCTTGTTCGATTCTTTGTGCGCTAGCGCGGCTTCGGCAATCTCACGCGGGATCGCGCTCGCGCTTCATGCGGGCGGCGGGAATCGTCCAGGTCTTGTGATCCAAGTCAATCTCATCCCAGTGCGCGCCCGTCACCATTGCCGAGCGGCTAGCCGTGAGTTCGGCCCTCTGCGGGGTCCGAAGAGGAACGGGAAGTGCGGATGCCTGGCTTTCCTTCGCCGTATGGCGGGAGCCCCCCGCACAAGGCAGGCTGGCACGGCTGATTCCACTTCCCCGGCCGGTGCTGTTAAACATGCGTATTTTTGGTGGTGCCGGGAGCGGGATTCGAACCCACACGGCGCGAGGCCAGCGGATTTTAAGTCCGCCGCGTCTACCAATTCCGCCATCCCGGCCACTGCGCCGGACGCATCTATGAAACGCCAAAATCGCTCCCTTGACCAGCAAAGAGATCCCGGCCGCCGCCCGCACGCTTGGGTCGCTCTCCGCAAGCGGGATCAACCGGCTTGCCCCTGCCGCGTGCGCTCGCCTCGCGCGGGAGCGGTCGTGCCTGACCAATAGCCGTCCGCCGCCAGACGCGATCAACCGGTTGCCCGGCGTGAGGTTGTCCGGCGTGACAGTGCGCCGTCCCGTGCCCCCGCACCTCTCTAGGCTGAGCGGGAAGCGGCGGAGGAGGACAGCCTGACCGATTCTGAACGCGCGCCGTTCGACTTTCCCGAGACGGCTCGCAAGGCGCGCACCTACTACGGCTGGTGGATTTTGACCGCCTCCTTCGTGGGGGTGGGCGTCGTCAACGGCGTCTCCTTCTGGTCATTCGGGCTCTTCATCGAGCCTCTGGAAGAGCAGTTCGGGTGGTCGCGTGCGGCCGTCTCCCTGGGCGTGTCGCTCTCGCTCCTGACGGCGGGGATCGCGGGACCGATCGTGGGACGGCTGGTCGACCGCAAGGGGCCGCGGCTCTCCCTCTTCATCGGGATCGCCGGCACGGCCGGAACCTACCTGCTTCTCGCCACCACCGAGGCCCAATGGCAGTGGTATCTGTTCATGGCCTTGAACGGGGGCTTCCGCACCTTCATCTTCCTCGTCCCGTTCATGGCCCTGACCTCGCGCTGGTTCGTGCGGCGCCGCAGCGTCGCCATCGCCATCACCGGGACCGGCTTGATGGTGGGCGCGGTGGTGCTCGTGCCGATCGTGCGCATCCTGATCGATGCCCTCGCATGGGACGGCGCCTTCGTTGCGATCAGCATCGTGTTGGCTGCGATCCTGCTTCCCCTCGTCCTCGTCGTGATACGCAACGATCCGCCGCCCGGCGCGGATGCGGTGGCGCGGCCGGAGGGAGGGCCACGTGTCCCGGCCTCGGTCGGCCGGACCGGCCTCACGCTGGGCCAGGCGATGCGCACCGGCCTCTTCTGGGCGGTAACCCTCGGATTCACCCTCTACGCCTTCGCGATGGTCTCCTGGATCGTCCATTCCGTGCCGTTTTACGAGTCCGTCGGCATCTCGCCCGGCTGGGCGGCTGGTCTCACCTCCATGACCGCCGGCTTCGCGATCTTTTCCCGGCTGGGCGCGGGCCTGCTCGCCGACCGGTTTCGCAAGCTCGAATACGGCGGCGCGCTCATCAACCTGATCATCGCGGTGGCGTTCGCGATCCTGCTGGTGGACACGAGCCCGGTCGCCATCGCGGTGTTCTTGACGCTGTTCGTGATCTCGTTTGGGAGCGGTGGGGCGATGCTGCAAGCGCTCGTGCTGACGCGCTCCTTCGGCGTGGCGCACTTCGCCACGATCTACGGCGTCGTCACGGTCGCCGAGACGGTCGGCATGCTCATCGGCCCCACTGCCTCCGGCGCCATCTTCGACGCCACCGGCGAGTACGATTGGGCGATCGTGATGGTGCTGGCGGTGTTCGGCTGTGCCGGTCTGCTGTTCCTCTTGGCGACGCGATTGCCGCCCGCGCTGCCCGCACCCGTGCCGCAGCGCCTGTCGTCCGAGGCCGCGCCCTAGCGCGCGGGCGCGCGTTTACCGCTGGATCATCTCCGCGGCGATCCGGCGCACCGCCGCGCGCACGTCGCGCGGGTCCATCCGTTTGCGCCAGTCCATGTCGACGTGGCGCGCGCGGATGATTCCGTCCGGGTCCACGATGAACGTACCCGGCACCGGGAGGGTCCATCCGGCCGTGGGGTTAAGTTCGGGTAGATCTTGGTCGTATTGAAGCCACCAGGATCGAAGATCTGCGGGAATGGTGTACAGGAGCTTGTAGGCACGGGCGACGGCGCCGTCGGCATCGTGCAGGATTGGCGTCCGCGTTGGATCTTTGGTCGCCAGTTCCACCGCCGTCGCGCGGGGCTCGGTCGAGATCATGGCGATCTCCGCCCCATGCCGGCGGACCGTCGGCTGGATCTCGAGCAGACTGCGTAGCTCTAAGGAGCAATAGACGCACCACTGCCCGCGATAAAAGTTCAACACGGCGGTTCCGCCCTGCAAGTGACTGGAGAGCGTGAAGCTGCCGCCGCCGACGTTATCCAGCGTGAAGTCGGGCGCCCGCTCGCCGACCGCGAGGCCGTCCGCGGTGCCCGCCGCCTTGACTTCGGCGATCATGCGCTCTTCGCGCGCCATGAGGGCGGCGGGGAACAGCGGCTCGTGCTCTTCGGTGAGCGCCTCTAGCTGCGCGCTCCAGCCCTTGTCCGTGTCCATCGCGCCTCTTCCTAACCCGCACCCATTTCCAGCGCGGCTCGTGTCCAGCGTTCCAGCTGCTGATGACCCGATTCCAGAAGCTCGCGTAGTGCAGGTAGATCGCTCGGCATCTCGAATGGTTCCTCTATGTGAATGGTCAGCTCCGCCTGCACTAAGTGGGTACCTAGACTGCCGCCGCGCGGCGCCAAGGACAGGATGTACCGGCGTGCTTGCTCGTCGAAGCTCGTCAGTGCTACCTCGGCCGCGAGCACTTCCTGTCCCAGCGCCGAGTGCAGCGCCACCCCATTGAGCGTTGCCTTTGCGATGCGTGCAGCGATGGGGTGCGGGTGTTCGTCGTGGAGTTCGGCGACAAAACGCAAGCTGTATGAGCGATAGGACTTGCGGCCGGTCGATTCCAGAACCTGGCGCGCTCGCTCGATCAAGGGACTCCCGTCCGATGGGATAGCACTATGGTCCGTGATCCAGAGCGCGTCTTTCCGTACTTCGACCGTACCGCTAGCTTCGACTGCAGCCGTGAGCGCAGACGCCTGCTCACCTTTGGGTACGTAAAAGACCAAACCGGTTTCGATGATTCGAGTGCCCATCTCATCCTCACTGCTCTGGCGGACATTTTCGCGCAGCAGAGAGACAGGTGGAGGCGACGACCGGATTCGAACCGGTGATGGGGGTTTTGCAGACCCCTGCCTTACCACTTGGCCACGTCGCCGAAGGAGGGTTTGGAGCGGAAGACGGGATTTGAACCCGCGACCTTCTCCTTGGCAAGGAGACGCGCTACCGCTGCGCCACTTCCGCTCGCTGCGCCCCCAGGCACTCTGGGGGACTTGGTGCCGAGGAGGAGACTCGAACTCCTACGCCCTTAACGAGCACAGCGCCCTCAACGCTGCGTGTCTACCAGTTCCACCACCTCGGCGAAAGTCTGGCGTCGGCCCGCCCTGGCAGGAGTGGAGGGACTCGAACCCCCGGCCTACGGTTTTGGAGACCGTTGCTCTGCCAAACTGAGCTACACTCCTCTGCGCGTGCCTGGTGCAGTATAACCCATCTTCCTGGCTCTTCCGGCCGTGACGGATTCCATGGGAAACGAGGTCCGTGCATGGTCGTCGCGCGCATGCTCACGAAACAGGTCGCGCGCGCCTTCAATGACGCAGGCGCCGACTATGCCGCGACTGGTGCTCTCTTTCTCCCTCACTTCGCGGAGCTGCTAGTGGATCGCGCGGCCTTGCAGCCCGGGCAGCGGATCGTCGACGTTGCCGCCGGACCGGGGACGGTGGCGCTGCGGGCGGCGCCGCAGGTGGCCCCGGGAGGCGAGGTGGTGGGCGTCGATGTCGCGGAGGCGCAGCTGCGCCTGGCACGCGGCGCCGCAGCCGAGACGGCGGGCAAGATCCGATTCGTCCAGGCCGACGCCGCCCGGCTCGACTTCGCGGATCACAGCGTGGATACGGTGCTCTGTGGCTTTGGCCTTCCCTATATCGAGGAGCCCGTCCAGGTCGTCCGCGAAGCCGCGCGCATCCTGCGGCCGGAGGGCCGCTTGCTCGCGACCGTCTGGGCGAGTCCGTTCCTGGCGCCGCTAGGAGAGCGCCTGCAAGCGACGCTCGAGCGGTTCGAGGCGCCTCTCGTCCATCGTCCGTTCGGCGAAGCGCCGGCGCCGGTCGCCCAGTGGCTGTTGCGCGCCGAGTTCGACGAGATCGAGATCGAAGACCACACACTGGAGGTCACGCTGCCAACCTTTGACGCTTGGTGGCGGCTGGCGCGGGCCTTCGCCTTCCTGTTGCGCTTCGACGGCGTCGCCGCCGAGAAGCGTGAGGCCATCTTGGCCGCGCACCGCGAGGATCTGGCGGCGCTCTCCGACGGCCTCACGATGGACGTGCGGGTCTATCTCGTGCGCGGCCGCCGCTGACGGAGGCGCTGGTCCCCCCGGCAGGAATCGAACCTGCGCACATGGTTTAGGAAACCACCGCTCTAATCCGCTGAGCTACGGGGGGCAATGCGCCGCCGCCGCGATCATAGCTCCTGCTGCGGGTCTAGCTTGCGCCGCGCATCTCCGCCCGCAGCTTGGCCGTCGCGTCTTGGTCGATGCGGTATTCGAGACGGCGCCGGTCTATCTCCTCCACGACCACGCCGTATTGCGAACGGGCGGCGGGGATCGTCACGTAGTCGTCCTTGATGTCCTCAAGGACGGCCTCGATCGGCCGCTCCAGCGGGTCGCCGAAGCCGCCGCCGCCTGCGGACCAAAACGACGCCGTCTCGCCCGGGACGATCTTCTCGCCGGAGCAGAAGATCCCGATATTGCGCTCGCTCTCGGTGCCTTTGTTGACGGAGAGGCCGGCGAGCGCCCCTTGGCCGCCTCCAAAGGCGCCGGGCGGTCCGAACACCTCGCGGTCGCCTACACAGGAGAGCGTACCCGGACCGTAGGGGAACTCCATCAACTGATCCAAGCCGAGCCCGCCGCGCGAGCGTCCAGGGCCGCCCGTATCCGGCACGAGTTGGTAACGGCGCCAGACGAGGGGGTAGCGCCGCTCTTGGATCTCGCAGGGCACGTTCTGCGTTCCGCCGGCGTAGGCGGACCCGACGGCGTTGGGGCCGTCCTTGTACTTCGTGGCGCCCCAGCCGCCGAAGCTCCAGACGTAGTTGATGAAGTCGGCGGCGAACTCGGGCCGTTGGTCGCTGCCGGCGAAGATCGTATTGAGGATGCTGTAGGGCGTCGCCACCCCACGCTCGGGCGTCGCCTTGGTGAGCGCCTGCATGACCGAGCTGATCACCATCTCGAGGCTCGTCGCGGCCAGTCCGGACACCGCCACCGGCGGCTCCGCCCAGACGATCGAGCCGCGTTTCGCCTGAATCTCAATGGTGCGCATGACGCCGGCGTTCATCGGCATCGGCGGCAGGATGGAGGCCGCCGAGATGAAGATGCCCGAGGTCGTGCCGGCGATGGTGCAGTTGATCGCCGCCTGTGCGGGGCCGTCGCTCTCCGTGAAGTCGAAGATGGCGTGGTCGCCTTCGACCCGGAGCTTCAGCCGCACGGTCACCGGCTCGCCGGTGTAGATGTCCTTATCGACGTGATCTTCGCCCGTGTAGACGCCGTCCGGGATGGCGGACCAGGCTGCCCGCGCCAGCCGCTCCGAGTGATCCTGTACTTCCGCCATGGTCTCCATCATCCGCGCGGCGCCGTGCTTCTGGATGATCGCCTGCACGCGCGACTCGCCCACGTTCACCGCGGCCACCTGGGAATTCAGATCGCCCACGCGCTCCCAACCCTCCCGCATGTTCGCGAGCAAGATCTGCAGCACGTCGTTGTTCAGCTTGCCCTCGCGGTGGATCCGGATGGCGGGAATCCGGATCCCCTCTTCGAAGTGGGTCCGCGCCCGCGCGTTCAATGACCCCGGATAGATCCCGCCGACATCCGACCAGTGCGCGGTCGACGTGACGAACCCCACCAGGCCGCCCTCATGGAAGATCGGCTTCACCACATGCACGTCGTTGCAGTGCGTACTGGCGACGTAGGGGTCGTTGATGATGTAGATGTCGCCCTCTTTGATGTTTTCGATTCCGACGGCGCGCACAACCTCCGGCACGGTCAACTGCGTGATCCCCACGAAGGCCGGCAGGTCGAACTCGCCTTGCGAGACGAGCTTGCCGTGCCGGTCGTAGAGGGACCCCGAGAAGTCGTGGCCTTCGTTCACCGCCGTGGAATAGGCGGTTTGCTGCACAACGAGCGCCATCTCGTTGCAGACGGCGATGAAGGCATTGCGCAGGACCTCGAAGGTGATCGGGTCGATCTGGAGACGGCTGGAGGAAATCGAGGCTTCTGCCATGCGGCAGCTCCTTTCGGGCGGACCCACTCGGCCCGATGGCGTTAAGCCTAGCTGGTCGGGCGGGGTGCTTCGAGACCGCTGAGGCCTTCGCGTCCGAGGATCGCGCAGAGCGTACGGCGGCGAGCCCACGATCGGCACGCAGCCGGCATGATCTCATGATCCCCTTCGCCGCCACCGCCCGTCATCTTCGTCCCCGCTCGCTATCGTTTCCGGCTCTGGTCAACGGAATTCGTCGGAACACGCGCCGATCCGCCGGTCTTGTCTATGAATTCCACTTCAAAGAGACGCGTACCACTCGGCGATCGCTTGGCCGATCTCTTCGGGAGAGTCCTCCTGGATAAAGTGAAGCCCCTGCACCGTCACCTCGCGCTGATTGGGCCAGGTCCGGCAGAACTCTCGCTGTGCGCCCACGAGGATGATGCCGGGATCGGCGTTGATGAACAGCTTGGGCAGCTGGTCACTGCCTGCAAGCCAGTCCGCGTAGCGTTGCACGATTGCGGCCACGTCCGCGGGCTTGCCGTCGAACGGGATCTCCCGAGGCCAGGTGAGCGTGGGGCGGCGCGATTCGCCGGGCACCAGGTACGGACGGCAGTACGTCGCGAACTCCTCATCGGTCAGGGTGCGCATGATGCTGGCCGGGAGGATGCGCTCGACGAAGACGTTCTTCTGGAGCACGATCTCCTCACCCGTCGGAGCGCGCATTGTCTGGAAGATCCTCCGCGAAGGTTCCGGCCACTCGGACCATTGCAACGGGCGCACCACTCCCTCCATATAGACGATGCCCTTGACCCGCTCAGGGTGCTCGCACGCCCAGTGGAACCCCAATGCCGAGCCCCAGTCGTGCGTCACCAGGACGACCCGCTCGGTGAGCTCCAGAGCGTCGAACCAGGCTTCCAGATATCTGGCGTGGTCCACGAACCGGTACGAGCCGTTGGACGACTTGCCCGACTCTCCCATGCCGATGAGATCGGGAGCCAGGCACCGCGCTTGCCCTGTCAGGTGTGGGATGACGTTCCGCCACAAGTAGGACGAGGTGGGGTTTCCGTGGAGGAACACCATCGGGTCCCCGGCGCCCGTATCCACGTACGCCATCTCGCTGTCGAGGACCTCGGCAACATGCCGGGGATACGGATCGGCGGCAGTCATGGAATAAGGGTCTCCTTCCTTGTGGACGCTGTTCGGTCTAACCCTCAGCACGCAAGCTGACTCTATCCATTTGCTGGTCCGGCACGCACTGTACTGCGAACTTTCCGCTAGCCGGTGGCCCTCTGAGCCCTGCCCGACTGGGGCTGCGGTTACCAGTAGGCTCTCGGGATCGGTGCACGCTATCCGTTAGGCACCCCATGTGGCCCGGGCGCTACATGACGACAGCAACGCTCCTCTTTCCGCCGGGGCGCACGGCCACGTCGAGGGAAGAGTCCTATTCGCCGGCGGCGAACTCGGTGATAGGAGTGAGCCTCTCCGGCTCACTGCGCGGATC
>JAPOXK010000020.1 GCA_026707145.1 Chloroflexota bacterium
CTACATCATCTCACTGGATTACGGGCGCAGAGCTCAGCCTGTCCGCGGGTTGAGGATATCGCCACCAGAACGCCATGCGGCCGGCACTACCGTCTCGTCCCAGAGCGCGTGGCGGTGCGCTGGATTGACGGGGAGCCCTGTGGGATCACCGCCGGACGGACGATACGGGTCAATGCCGATGCACGGTAACCACCGCGCGCGGATCGTACTTGATGCGGTAAGCCAACCCCGACTCACCGCTCAGCGCGGCTGCACCAGCATGCCATCCCCAGGAGAGAAGGCGGCGTGGCGCTCCGCCGCCTGGGCGCTGCCGTAGGTGGCGCTGTAGCGGCGCATCATCTCCGGGGGAACTGTGCTCGAGTAGGTGCTGGACGTTGGGTTCACGCGCGTCGTGGGCGATCGCCCAGGTGGCAAAGGTGTGGCTGAAGCGATGGGTATGGACCCGGGGAACGTCGGCAGGTCGGCTGAGCCACCGTAGCAACTGCTTGAGCCCGTTGGGCCGCAGCCGCACACCGGGGCGGAGGTACCCATTGCGGGTGACGAGGAAGGCGGCCCCGGGGCCGGTCCCCGGTCGGCGCAAGAGACGGCCGTGGCGGGGTCGCAGCAGGCGAGCAAACGGGCGATCTCGGCGGGCGGCACGATCGTGCGAAGCAGGCGGACGTGCGGAGGCCGCAGAAGGGATCGTTGGCGATGTAGCCGGCGGCGCGCAGCCAGGTGCAGAAACAGCGCACCTCGCGGAAGTAGCGGTCGCGGTTGGCAGGACGGTGGCTGGTGAAGCGGGCGAGGTAGGTTTTGATGAGATCCGGGAGGGACGGTGCGTCGGTTGGGGTGGGGTCCATGGCCCGTCCATGGACGCTCTGTTGGCGGCGGCAGTCAAGTCAAGAGTGAACGGCGCGCGCAAGCGCCCGGTCGCCGATGTAGCGTCGGTTGTCCGTGCTGCACTGTGCCGATTGTGGAAAGGTGCCGACTCTCCGTCCTGGACACGTTTCGAACTCTGTGCATGGCACCTGAACTCAAGTTCCAGCGCCTCTCAAGGAAATCCGGGCTCTTGACCTTGCGGCCTATAGGCTTTCTACCTAACTGCCTCGCACTTAATCTCCAACATCGTTTGCGGCATATCGATGGTGCCAAGGGCTGTGGTCCCAAGCGGGGTGAGCGTGGGGCGGTGATCGCCGAGATAGCGCTCGGCCACTTCGAAGAAGAGGTCAAAGTCGCGTAGATCGGTGTGGTAGGAGACGATTTCGACGACGCTATCCCAGCCGACGCCGCCAGCGTCGAGCAGTTTTTGCTGATTGTCGAACGCTTGGCTGATGTGGGCCTCACGCCCATCCACAGAGCGGAGGTCGGCATCAATGCCGACTTGGCCGGTCATGTAGAGCGTACCATCGACCTTAACCACCGGCGTGTAGTGGAAATTCTCCACATGATTCTCATGGCCGGGGGGCGTGATGAACTCGCGCGGTCGGTTGCGAATGGCGAAGCACTGCATCTCTTCCATCATGTGGGGCATATCGGGTGGGCCGAGAGCGCGCACCCCGACGCCGGTCCAAGCCGGGTAGTTGGGGTTCGTGAAGTAGCGGTCGTTGATGGAAAGGAGATCGACCGGTGGGCCATCGCCGAAGCGGGTGGGGAACCAGCCCTCACGAGTGTCGAGATGGAAGCTCTCACGCTGGACTACGTCGTCGAAGGTGGCGTCTGCCACGGCGAGCAGGCGCTTGATGTTCTCGTACATCTGAACGTCCTGCGCCACGCGCCCCTCGAGTAGCTTGAGATCGTCGCTTATGCCGACCTGCCCCGTCATGTAGACCTTGTCTCCGATGCGGATCACCGGGGTGTAGTGGAAACTATCGAGATGCGACTCCTGCCCGGGCGGCACGAGATATTCCTTGGGTTGTCCGAAATCGACGAAGCAGCGCAGTTCGATGATCTGACCGGGAAGACGGAGGAACGGGACGGCTACGGCGGTCCAGGTGGGATAGTTGCGCGTGATGAAGCGGTCCTTGATCTTGAACATCAGGGGGATATCGCGCATGTCGGTGTGGTAGCTGTTCAGCGCGACCACGTCGTTCCAAGTCGCCCCGACCGCGTCCAGGAGCCGCTCTTGGTTCTGGAACGCGCGGGTGTATTGCGCCTCCCGCCCCTCAAGCGGTTGCAGGGCGTCGTCGACGCCGAGGGCGCCGGACATGTACACGACATCCCCCGCGCGCATGGTCGCCACTGACCGAAAGCGGTCGTAGAGTGGCTCCATCCCTGCCGGTGTGAGGGCCGTGATCTCAGTCATGGTGCTCTTGCGCTCCTCTCTGCGTTTCCCTCCCGATCAGCCGCCCGAAGTGGGCGGGTCCGATCGCGGCACTGTCACGACGGCGCGCCTCGCGACGGGTTTCGGTTGCGTCGAGGCGCCCGAGCCACTCCAGGGGGGCGGCCGCGCCCATCGGGTGGCACATGGCCCACCAGTCGCCGTTGTGACCGTCGACGTCCACGGCCCGGGGCCGCTGCTCTTCGCAAATCTCCTCGACCAGCGGACAGCGGGACGAGAGGGGGCAGCCGGGTGGCAGGTCGATGGGGCTGGGGATCTCACCGGCTAGGGGAAAGCGCCGAGCTTGACTCGTGGGATCCGGCCGGGAAACCGAGAGCAGCAGGGCGCGGCTGTAGGGATGCCGCGGGGTGTCGTAGAGCTCCTGCGTGGGGCCGAGCTCCATGATCTCGCCCAGGTACATGATGGCGACGCGGGTGCTGATCTTCCGGATCGTGCTGAGATCATGAGAGATGAACATGTAGGAGACGCCGAGGTCGCGCTGCAGTTCGATCAGCAGGTCGATGATGCGGCGGCGTACGGAAAGATCGAGGGCCGAGGTCGGTTCGTCGAGAACGATGAGCTTGGGCTTCGTCGCGATCGCCCGGGCGATGGCGACTCGCTGGCGGGCACCGGCCGTGAGTTCACGGGGCCGTTTGTCCAAGAGATCGTCGTCCAGGCCGACGCGCTCCGTCAGCTGGTGGACCTCTGCTCGGCGCTCCCGGGGGCTCATGTTGGTATGGAATTTCAGTGGGTCCTCGATGATGCCGCGGATCGTCATCGTGGGATCAAAGGCCTCGCCGGGATTCTGGTAGACGATTTGCATGTTGGCGCGGAGGTGGCGGAGGTCCGAGCGGCTCAGGGTCGCGAGGTCCATGCTCATGAACTCCACGGCGCCCGCGGTCGCATCGAGCAGGCGGAGCACGCAGCGGCCGAGAGTAGTCTTCCCGGAGCCGCTCTCCCCAACCACGCCGAGCGTCTCCCCCTCGCCGAGCGTGAAGGAGACGCCATTGACCGCCGTCAACCGTTTCTTGGTGCCGGGCAGGTCGAACTGCTTCACCAAGTCCGCGACGCGCAGCAGCTCAGCCATGATTGCCGCTCTTCACATAGTGTCCCGGAGCGATCTCGCTGTATCCCTCTTCCTCCGCCGACACGGTCGCGCCGTGGTATGCGTCGCTGGGGATCCCGGTCGCCTCATGCGTGAGCGCGATCAGCGCGTCGTTGACGAGTGCCTGGCTGGCCAGGTGGGTCGGCCTCGCGAAGAAAGACTCCACCGGACCGAATTCCACCAGTTCGCCGTCACCGAGGACGGCGACGGTGTCGCAGTTCTCGGCGACGATGCCCAGGTCGCGCGTCAGCAGCATGCTGGCCGAGCCGCGCTGGTCGATCAGCGCCTTCATCCGGTCGAGGACCTGGGCTGCGACGGTCACGTCCAGATCGCTGGTCGGCTCGTCGGCGATGAGCAGTTGGGGCTCGCAGATCATCGCCTGCGCGATCAGGATGCGTTGGGCCATGCCGCCGCTCAATTCGTGAGGATAGGCCTTGGCGCGCTCTTCGGCGTCGGGGATGCCGACCGAGTCCAGCACGTCGATGACGAGTTGCTCTTGTGCGGCCTTCTCAAGATCGAGGTGCGAGCGGATCACGTGCCGGATCTGGGTGCCGACGGTCTCCATCGGATTCAGGGCGTCCCGACCGCCGGTGAGGATCATGGAGATCTCCATCCCGCGCAGCCGCCGCAGCTCGGCCTCCGGCTTCCACAACAGCTCGTCGCCGCGAAAGCGCGCGGAGCCTGAGCTGACCCGAAGCGTCTCCGGCAAGACTCCCAGCAGTGCCAGGGCAAGGACGGTCTTGCCCGTGCCGCTCTCGCCGACGATGCCAAGCATTTCGCCGGGACAGACCGCCAGCGACACGCCCTTGAGGACGGCTTCGCCGCTGTCGATGCGGGAGACCCAGAGGTCGCGTATCTCGAGGATCGGCTCGGTGGTAGGCATCGCGTTACTGCTCGAGCCGGCGGCGGAGCGCCTCGCCGACGACGGCCAGGGAGAAGACGGTGATGGCGATCGCCATGCCGGGGAAGATCGCCGGCCACCAGCGGCCCACGTAGAGTTGCTCCTGGCCCGACGAGATCATGAGGCCCCACTCCGGCGTCGGCGGTTTCACCCCTACCCCCAAGAAGGCAAGACCGGCGGTCAGCAGGATGGCGAAGCCCATGGTGGGCGAGGCCTGCACCACGGCGGCGCCGACGGAGTTGCGGGAGACGTTGACGAGCAGCACCCGCCAGAGGGGGCTGCCGGCGGCCGTCTGCGCTTCGATGAAGAGACGCTCACGGATATGGAGCACCTCGCCACGCACGAAGCGGAAGAAGATCGGGGTGAAGAGGAAGGTTAGGACACCGATCACACTCCACAGGTCCGAGCCCACGACCCCGGCCAGTGCCAGGGCGACGATGAAGGCGGGGAAGGATTGCAGGATGTCCATGGTCCGATTGAGGAGCTCCGTCAGGAGGCCAGCGATGCCACCGCGGCCCTGGAAGAAGGTGCCGAACAGCCCGATCACGGAGCCGAAGGCGAGCGCGAGCAGGACGCTCAGGATGGCGATCAGCAGATCCACGCGCGGGGCGTAGATCACGCGGCTGAGGATGTCGGAGCCGTTGACGTCGGTACCGAACGGGTGGGACCAGGAGGGAGGCTGTAGGCGATCCTCGGGCACGGGCAACTCCGGGTCGGCAAGGGGCAAGTGGGGGGCGATGAGGCCGAGGATGGCGATCGTCGAGAGGGCGATCACTGCCCCGAGAAAGAGCCAATCGCCATCGAACCAGCGCCAGATCCGTCCCGCGAGACTCCTCGTCCGTCGCTCCACTCCGAGAGAGGCAATGGTCATCGCGCTCTCCCTAGAGCCGGACTCGCGGGTCGGCAACGGCGTAGAGAATATCCACGATGAGGTAGGTCAGCATGGTGAAGGCGGCCGCGACGAGCAAGAAACCTTGCACCGCCAGGAGGTCCTTGCGGAGAACGGCTTCGACGGCGTATTGGCCGAAGCCGTTCCAGGCGAAGACCTTCTCCACCAGGACGGTGCCGCCGATCAAAAAGACGAACAGCACCCCGACGATGGTGATGGTGGGGGGGAGTGTATTGCGGAAGAGGTACCAATAGACGTAGCGGCGGCGCATCCCGTGTACGCGCGCCGCTACCAGGAACGGCTCGCTGCGGTACTTCTCGACGGCCGCCGACACCGTCTTCAGCACCGCTGGCATGTAGACCAATACGAGCGTCAGCGTCGGCAGGACGAGGTGGGTGATGGCCGACTCGAAGGCGGCCCAGTTGCCGGCGATCAGGGCGTCGATCGGAACGAGGTAGGTCTTCTCGGGAGGTGCTGCCGTGCTGATGCTGATCTGTCCCAGCGGCGCCGGGGCGATTCCCGCGAGATGGAAGAAGAAAAAGATGAGGAGCAGCCCCATCCAGAAGTCCGGGATCGATCCGGCGAAGAAGCCGTACCAGGTCAGGAAGCGGTTGAGGATGCCGCGGGGGCGCAGGCCGGCCACGATGCCGATACTGGCGCCCAGCAACAGGCTGATCAGCGTGGCGAGCGTAATCAGCTCAAGAGTTGCCGGGAGGCGACGGCCGATATCCTCAAGGATCGGCTCCTGCGTCCGGAACGAGCGTCCCCAATCGGCTTGGACGACGTTGGTGATGTACTTGACGTATTGGACGACGACGGGATCGTCGAGGCCGAGGCGCTCGCGCATCGCCTGGACCGACACTTCGTTCGTCGCGGCCGGCCCCAGGGCGAGGCGCGCCGGATCGCCGGGCGTCAGCTTGAGCAGCGCGAAGGCGATGATCGAGACAATGAACAGCTGGGGCAGGAGAAAGGCCACGCGCCGCGCTACGTAGCGCAGGAGCGCCCGATTCATCGCCCACGGCCTTGGCCGCGACAGCCCCTCCCGGCGATCAGCGTGGCGCTGCCCTCGTTAATTTTTGCGCAGCTCCCGGAAATAGAAGTTTTGCCAGGCGTACCAGACGAACCCTTCGATGTTGTCGCGAATCGCAATGGTGTAGTGCGGCTCGACCAGGAAGGTGAAGACCGCGTTCTCCAGGACCCGCTGATGCGCTGGCTGGACGGCGGCGATCCGGTCCTCAAGCGTCTGCGCCTTGATCGCCTCGTCCAAAATGGCGGTCACCTCGGGGTCCTCGATCAGTGAGAAATTCCCGATGACGTTGCGGTCGTAATAGTAGATGAAGAGGTTGTAGACCGGGTCCGACCCGCCCGGCGCATCGAGCCACAGCCCGAAGGGGATGGTGGTCCGCTCGAAGGACTGGGCGGCGAAATCCCCGTCCGGCAAGGGATCGAGGGCGACGTTGATATTGACCTCTGCCAGGTTGCGGGCAACGAGATTCGCGACCTGTTCCCAAAGCGGGAAGGCGGAGGTGTAGCTCAGAGGAATGTCGAAGCCATCGGCATAGCCGGCCTCCGCCATCAGAACTCGCGCCGTCTCGAAGTCGGGCTCGTCGCCGTAGGGCCAGAACTCCTCGTTCGTGCCCGGGAAGATCGTTGCGGCAGCCGCACGCCAGGGCGTCGCCTGACCGAGATAGACGCTCTCCGCGATCTCTCGCCGCGGCATCACGTAGTTGATGGCCTGGCGGACGCGGACATCGCCGAAGGGCTCGAAGATTTCGGGATTGGTGTAGAGGAAGAGGATGAAGTCGCTGCGCACGCCGATGGCGCGGACCCCGTCGGATTCGCCGGCCTGCACCTGCTGGTCGGGCGACAGGTTCTGGGCGATGTCGATCTCCCCCCGCTGCAGGGCGGCGAGCCGCACGGCCGCGTCCGGGATTACGCGATAGATGACCCGGTCGATCTGGGGCTCGGGGCCCCAGTAGTTGGGGTTAGGGATCCACACGACCTCTTGCCCCGGGGTCCAAGTCTCGATGGTGTAGGCCCCGAAACCGGCGCAGTTGGTCGTGGAGTATTCGGTCGCCCAGGGATCCTCTTCCGTCGCGTGGGCGATTGCGTCCGTGGAGTCCATGAAGGGGAAGTAGAGGTCGTCCCAGATGCGTCCCAAGAGACCGTTGGGGTTGAGGGCGTTGACCCGCACGGTGTAGTCGTCGATGACGGTGGCCGGCTCCTCGGGGTCGAGATTCAAGAGCGTGACGTAGAAGAAGCCGACGCCCTCGAGGGCAAAGGCGCGCTCCAGTGACCAGACCACGTCGTCGGCCGTGAGTTCGTTCCCGGCGGCGCTGATGACGCCGGGGCGGATGTTGAGCACGACGCTCTGCCCGTCTGCGGCGAGTTCGGCGGAGAGGAGTTGCCAGGGTTCGCGCTCGCCCGCGTGGTCGGGGTATTGCAACCCCTGCCCTTCGGGCGGCGTATCGTAGGGGTAGTCGATCTTGGCGAAGTTGAAGCCTGCCTCGTAGCAGTTCCCGATGGACTCGAAGGTCTGGAAGTTCCCGAATGAGTAATCCTTGTCCACGCCGAGGGGCATGGCCGGGACGGCGATCGTCAGGACCACCTCTTCCTCCTCTTCCACGGCAGCGACCTCCGCGCTGGCGCTGACGTCGGCAGCGGGCTGCTCGGCGGTCTCCGCAGGGGGGGCGGGATCATCCCCACCGCAGGCGGCGGCGACCAGCGCGATGAGCATCAGCAACGCCACGCCAACCAGCGGCAGCCGCGATTCGCGCCCGGCGATCCAAGACCATTGACTCAGCATTGCGGTCCCCCTTCGCGCTCCGGCGCCGCGGCCGTGTCCTTGCCCTGCCCGTCCTGCGGACAGCCCGGCCTCAGCTCTTTCGGAGCTGACGGAAGTACATGTCGTTGGCGTTGTGCCAGGTGAAGCCGTCCACGTTCTCTCGCATCGCGATCGTGTAGAACGGCTCCACCAACGGCGCGAAGCCGGAGAGCTCCAAGGCGCGGGCTTGGGCTGCCTGACTGGCAGCCACGCGGTCGTCGAGGTCGGTGAGTGGGATGGCCTCGTCGATCAGGCGTTGCAGC
Organism: Chloroflexota bacterium; assembly: GCA_026707145.1. GTDB lineage: Bacteria > Chloroflexota > Dehalococcoidia > Bin125 > Bin125 > JAPOXK01. The sequence goes on from JAPOXK010000020.1 coordinate 8,279, forward strand.
TCGGGGTCGTCGAGCTGGCCGTGATTGCTGATCGTGGCCGGGTCATAGTTGTAGAGGAACACACCGTAGATGGGGTCCGGACCGATCGGCGTGTCGAGCCAGAGCCCGAAGGGGATGGTGCGGCCGTAGGTGCCGTCCACCATATCGCCGTCGGGCAGTGGATTGAGCGTGACGCTGACATCGATCTCTGCCAAGCTGGCCCGGACGAGGTTCGCGACCTGCTCGTTGAGCGGCAGCGCCGTGGTGTAGCTGAGCTCCACCTCCATCCCGCCGCCGAAGCCGGCGTCTTCCAGAAGTGCCTTGGCGGCCGCCGCGTCGGGCTGTTCCGAGAAGGGCCATAGATCCGGGTTGGCGCCGGGGTTGATCGTGGAGAGAGCCGCGCGCCAGGGCAGTGCCAGGCCCAGGTAGACGCTCTCGGCGATCTGGTCGCGCGGCATCATGATGTTGAACGCCTGGCGGACGCGGATGTCGTCATAGGGCGGCAGCAGGGAGTTCATGTAGGCGAAGTAGACGAAGTTGCTGCGCACGGCGAAGGCCTTCACGCCGTCCGTGTCCCGCGCCTCGAACCACTGGTCCGGGCTCAAGTCTTCGGCGATATCGACCTCGCCCGCCTGCAGGGCGGAGAGACGCACGGAGGAGTCCGGGATAACCCGGTAGATGACGCGGTTGATCGCCGGCGGTCCCTGGAAGTAGTTGGGGTTGGCCGCCCACACGACCTCCTGGCCGGGGGTCCAGGATTCGACGTCGTAGGCGCCGAATCCCGCACAGTTGCTGGCGAGAAATTCGATCGACCAAGGGTCGTCGCTGGTGGCCGCCGCCTGGGCGGTCTCGGCGTCGATGAACGGCATGAAGAGATCGTTCCAGATGCTGAACAGGAGCCCGTTGGCCTTGGTCGCGTGCACCTTGATGGTGTAGTCGTCCATGATCTCGTAGGGGTTCTCGAGGTCGAGATCGATGAGGGTGTTGTAGAAGTAGCCGATCGCCTCTAGGGCGATCGCGCGATCGATCGTGTAGGCGACGTCGGCCGAGGTGAGTTCATTGCCGTTGGCGCTGCGAACGCCGGGGCGGATGTTCATGATGATGGCGGAGGCGTCGTCCGTGAGCTCCCACGCTTCCAGCTGCCACGGTTCAAGCTCACCGAGGTCGATGTAGCCGGCGCCCTGCCCGAACTCGTCGTCGAAGGGATAGTCGATGGTCTGGAAGGCGATGGGGGTGTCGTAGCACTGACTGATCGATTCGTAGGTCGGGAAGTTCCCCGCCGAGAGGTCCTTGTCGATGCCGATGGGGAAGGCGGAGATCGCGACCGTGAGAGCCTGGTCGACGGCGGGGGCCTGTTGCTCGGCAGGTTCCTCGCGCACTGCAGGGGCGGGGTCTGCGGGGTCATCGTCGTCGCCGCAGCCGACGAGCGCGAGACCGGCCGCACCGACACCGGCGGCGGCGGCCGCCCCCAAGAGTTGACGTCGCCGGATACGGCGCTGGTGCCAAGGGTGGTTGGGAATGTGGCCGTTGGATGTCACCCGGAACTCCGTTCTCTGAGCCGTGCACCGCACCTGAGCGAGAACCGAGCTAGGGCATAGCGATACCCTCGTACTATGGCGTGGAGCACATTCTCACCCATGTGTCAAGCTGGAAAGCGGACTGCAGGCTACTGCGGCCAAGGAACGGGCGTCACGCCGGTGTCCAGAATTTCGATCCGGACGGGATAGACGGGGACTTCGCCCTCATCCCAATCCTCGATGGGGATCGAGCCGGTCCCGTGGGGACAGATCGAGATCACGACCACCAACGGTACCTCTGCGAAGAACTCGATGTAGTCCCCGGCCTGCGAGTTGCCCTCGCCCAGCAGGTAGTCGCTGGTGACCGGGTCGAGGGCGGTGTTCTGGAAGAGATTCTGGTTGTCGTGGATGGCTCGTTGGCTGTAGCCGAGCTGGGCGAACCCCGCGCGCAGATTGTCGTAGCAGCTGCGTGGATGCTGGCCGGTGTAGAGCGTCCAGAGGTGGGGATTGCAGTGCGCCCCGTGCGTGGCGTGCTCGCGGGTGTTGGCTGCGTTGGCCTGAGGCCGCACCGTGTCGGCGATACAGGTGCAGAGAGGACGATTCCAGGGTGGATTGCTCCAGACTCGGGTGAGACGCGTCACCTGCGTGCCCTCGAGCGCGACCTGCGTGCCGGAGTGATGGTGCTCCCGCACGTCATCCGCGCTCGCGAAACAGGTATCGATGATCTGCGCGGCCGCGGTCTGTATGAGCCGGAACGCCTGTCCGGCCCCGACGTGAAATCCGTAGCCGCGGCCTGCGGGCACCTCGTGACTTGAGCGAAACAGGAAATCGTCCCGCTTGGCGATCAGGGCTTCGTAGAAGCCGTGATCGAAGGGAACAGCGATCGGCACCCCCGCCTGCTCGGCCATCATGATTCCCTCCCGGCGGTCGGGACGGGCTCGTCGGAGCGCACGCCCTTCTCGTCGAGATAGAGGTCGAGGTCCGGGTAACCCATGTTCAGGTAGGGCCAACCCGGCGGCTCGGCCACGCGCTCGCAGACCGTCACATCCACAGGCCGTGGTCGCGGGGTGGCGACCGGGGCCGACCCGTCCAGGAACGGGCTCAGCGCGAGCAACACCACTAGGTCGAACTCGGCGAAGAGTGTGACCCGGTCGCCGGCGAGCGCGTCCGAGGGCAGCAGATGGAGGTGCTGCGTGTATTCGTCGATGCGTCCCTTCTGAAACAGGCAGGCGTCTTCCTTGTCGAGCACTGAGAGCGGGTCCCAGCCGCGCTGCTCCACGAGAGCGGCCATCTGATGCCAACCGCTCGGTATGTCGGACGCGCCACCGGCGGCGCGCCAGAAGGCGGGGGTGCTGCTCCCGCTGAAGCAGGGGTGATGGCGGCCGGCGACCGCTCCATCGCGGCGCGGGGGAGTCACGGTGTCTTCGAGAAAGGTGAGCATGGGCCGGTGGCGAGCCATGCTCCCCCAGAGGCGGCCGTAGCGCGTCAGGAACAGGCCTTCCGTCGTGACGGTATGTTGCGCCCAGTAGCGCTCATCGGGGTCTGCGGGGTTCAGGGGGTAGCAGTGCACGATCTGGGCGCCGTCGCGGAGCTGGAGGCTTAGCAATTCCCCCGCGGCCAGCTCGACGGCGAGACCGTCGAAGCCGGTTAGGACGGTGGTCGACCGGGGTTGCCAGTGCTCCTGGTTGGCAACCAGCGCTTGGTAAAAGGCGAGATCCAACGGCTTGGGACAGAGATGCGTGGTATCTCGCCAAAGCGCTTGATTAGACATGGCCCGCTTTGCACGCGGTGCTGACGACGTGTTGGGCCTTTCCTAGTCCTTGGGATCGCGTGCTGTCAATAGGGCCAGAAATGAAGAATCCTTGCCGCTGCGCTGTGTTGTCCGTCTCCGCCCGAGATCGACGCTGGGCGCCAGACCGGCGGGCAGCCAGTGAAGGGCGGCGGAATCTCGATCATCGCCGTGTTGATCAACACGGCGACGGGGTTCAGGTTGGAGGCGTTGGCCTCGAGGCCGAGCCGCTGCGCCTCCAGCGGCAGCGAGCCTCCGCCAGCGGACGGCGTGCCCACCACAGGTGCAGCGTCGAAGGGTGGTCGTGTCGGATCGATTGCTCCCGCTTCGACGCCGCGTTGATGGCGTCGAGCGGCAGCGCGACCTCGATCAGCTTCTTGCGCGCGACGACCACGTCAGGGACTCCCCGGCGCGTCCGCCAACTCGAAGCCGATCGGATTCGCCTCAATGAGGTCGATGGCGTGGCGTATGTCAAAGGCTACGACGAACCCCGGGTTCTCCTTGAAGTACAGCGCCGGTTCGTTGTCAGCGCCTGTGATGGGTTGGCCGTCGCCGTCAACAATGGGTTTGAGCAGGCCAGGGTAGCCGGTGACAACGCCGGCCACCTTGAACTTGTTCGCCTCGCTCGGGGGCTGCCCTGAGGGAACGAACACCACCGGCCCTCCACTGAAGCCCTCGTTGTTGTGGCCATCAATGTAGATGCGGGCCCCTTCTGCTCGTGCTGCCCCCGTCGCTATTGCGCTGAGAACCCCCGCCTTGATGAAGGCGAACGGGAAATCGGAGTTGATGTACTCTCCACCACCGTCCCAACCAAACGGGAAGCCAAGAAAGTGCACGATCTGACCGGGCACGATGCCGTCAGCTGACGCTTCGAGCGGCAGATTCTCACTTAGTCGGATGCGGCATGCCAACACGGCGACATCCACATCGCCCGGCCCCATGCCGACGAGTTCAACCTGCAGGGTCTTCCACTGCTTCCCGTGAAAGACTCTGAGGGTTCCTCCAGGGCCGATGTCTTCCACGACATGCCGCGCCGTCACGAGATACTGCCTGCCTTCGTGGTCTATCGTGAACGCAGTGCCTGTTCCGCCTCCGTACTGGATGTGGAATGTACGAGCGAGCACATTGGCTGTGATCACGACGGCGCCTCCGAGCGGGCGAGCAACTCCGCGAAGTCGTAGTTCACGCTCGTGACGCCGAAGTCCGGCTCCCGGCGGAACGGCCTGCGGAGATAGCGCACGCGCTCGCCCCCTTCCTCGAGGAACTCGACGAGCGCGAGGATGAACCCATCCGGCTTGTTCAGCGAGTAGAGGATCTCGTTCTGGTCACCGTCACAGTGTCCGCGCCCTCCGTGCGCCCTTTCACTTCAATGAAGCGCAACCCACGCATCGCACCCGGATCACGGCTCTCAAGATCGTAGCCGAGGCGCTCGAATTCGCGGTCGACCGGCTCGAAGCCGAGTCCGCGCTCCACCCGCATGACCGCAGCGCGCGCCCGTGCGGCAGCGGCCTGCCGATCCGGCGAGGACGCAACCGACGGCGCCGGACGCCTTCGTCGCTGCGATCGTCGGGCGCTGTCCCATTGAGGAGGGATCGGAGGAGGTGAGCAGGCAAGGGCGCTGCTAGGCACCGAATCGGCTAGCAACGCTTACCATTCGCTACCTCTGGTAGCGATCGCGGGGTTTAAGGATCGTAAGCCGGTGGCAGGGCCGCCAGGCTGGGATCGAATGGCGTCGAGCGGCCCCATCGGCCTGCTCGAAAAGCAGAGGGTCGACGATCCCCGTCCGCTGACGGCGACATCGGCCGTTCGCTCTCTCTATTCCATAGAGGGATTGGAGCGGGAGACGGGGGTCGAACCCGCGACCCTCTGCTTGGGAAGCAGATGCTCTACCGCTGAGCTACTCCCGCTGTGCAGGCATTGAACCCTCTCCTGCCGCCCATCGCAACCGGCGCTGATCTACACTGTCGCTGGAGGCGACATGGCTTCAACGGCTGCTCCGCAGGTCGTCCACGTCGGCTGTCCCCACAACTGTCCGGACGCTTGCCTGATGGACGTCACCGTTGAGGATGGGCGCGCCGTGCAGATCGCTGGCCATCGCGATCATCCCTATACGCGCGGCGCGCTCTGCGGCAAGGTGAACCGCTTCCTCGAGCGCGTCTACTCCGACGAGCGCTTGCTCCACCCTGTCAAGCGGGTCGGGCCGAAGGGCCCCGGCGCCCGTTTCGAGCGTATCTCGTGGGAGGAGGCGATCGCGGTCACGGCCGGCAAGATGCGCGAAGCGATCGATCGGCACGGACCCGAGTCCATCCTGCCTTACTCCTATTCCGGCACGCTGGGGATCTACCAGGGCTGGGGGATGGACCGGCGCTTCGCCAACGTGCTGGGCACCTCGATCCTCTACCGCTCGATCTGCGACGGCGCCTACCTCGGAGCCATCGACCACTTCCCCGACCTGATCGGCGGCTTCCCGCCGGAGGGGCTCGAGCACAGCAAGCTGATCATCTTCTGGGGGGCCAACCCTCTCAACACCGGCATGCACGTCTGGCGCCACGTCCTAGAGGCCAAGAAGCGCGGCGCCAAGGTCATCACCATCGATCCCTACCTCTCGCGCACGGCACGCAGCAGCGACGAGCACATCCCCATCCGGCCCGGCACCGACGCTGCCCTGGCGATGGGCATGATGAAAGTGATCGCCGAGGAAGGCCTGGTCGATCACGACTACGTCCGGCGCTATACCGTCGGCTACGAGCAGCTCCTCGAACGGCTGTGCGCCCTCTCGCTCGATGAGCTGGCGCACACTTGCGACCTGCCCGCCTCGACGATCCAGTGTCTCGCGCGGGAATATGCGGCCCGGCGGCCGGCCGCGCTGCGTATCGGCTTCGGCGTGCAGCGCACCGGCGCCGGCTACGCCGCTGTCCGCGCCCTCTCCTGCCTGCCCGCCCTCACGGGCGCCTGGCGTGACGTAGGGGGCGGCTACTGGTCTTGGGGCCGTGGCATGGCCGACGCCCAGGACGCAGACCGCGCCGCTCGCACCGACCTGATCCCGCCCGGCACGCGCGTCGTCAACATGATGCGGCTGGCCGAGCACCTGCTCGACCCCGACTTCGCCCCGCCGATTGAGGTTCTCTATTTCTACAACTTCAATACGATCACTCTGCCCGACCAGAACACCGTCCGCCGCGCCCTGCAGCGTGACGACCTCTTCATCGCCGTGCACGATCTCTTCCTGACCGACGCGGCCGACTATGCCGATATCGTCATGCCCGCCACCTCCACGCTGGAGCATGACGACCTTGTCCTCTCGGCCGGCCACGATCACGCGAGCTACAGCCGCGCCGCCATCGCCCCGCTCGGCGAGTCGCGCACCAGCCAGGAGGTCTTCCAGGACCTCGCCCGCGCGCTCGGCGTCCAAGAGCCCGCGCTCTACCTCTCGCCGACTGAATTCGTCGACGACGTGCTCACCGACGCCGTCTCCAAGGACGAGCTGTACCAGCAGCCCTTCGTCAACACGGCCGGCGAGCTCGATCTCCTGCCCTTCGCCGAAGGCGGCTTCGAGACGCCGTCCGGCAAGTGGGAGTTCTACGCCGAGCGTCTGATCGAGCTCGGGCTCGACCCGCTCCCCGGCTTCACGCCGCCGCACGAGACCCTGCGACGGGAGGGCCCCTTCCCCTTCAACTTCCTCTCCCGCAAGCACAAGGACACCGTCAACGCCAACTACACGCACCTGCCGGTCATGCAACGCCAGGAGGCCACGGCGCGCACCTTGGAGATGCATCCGGACGATGCCGCTCGCAAGGGCCTCGCCGGTGGCGACCGCGTACGGGTCTTCAACGATCGGGGCGAGTTCGTGATCCCGCTCAGACTCTCGACTAGGGTGCAGCCCGGTACGGTCGCGACCTATTGGGGCTATTGGGATAAGCGGTCCGACGGGCGTGGCACCGTAAACAACGTCACCTCCCCCCTCCTCACCGACGTGGGCGGCGGCGGCACGTTCTACGACTGTCAGGTTGACGTCGAACGCTTCGACGGGCCTTGTTAGAGCGAGCCTCTCTGCCGCCCTTCCCTTTGCGCTGGCTGCCAGCTGGTTCGCTCGATGTGCTCTCGCCACAGGTCCAGCACGATCCCCAGCCCGAAAACCAAGAGCCCCAGCATGGCGAAGATGATGAAATTGCGGATCGGGATCCACATCACGTCGCCGGCGATCGCGAACAACGCCGCGTTGAAGGGATCGGCTGCGTCATCCCCGGCGCTTCGCAGCGCGAACCGCGCGCCCACGACCGCCAGCGTCATCGGAGCCGTGCCGATCGCGATCGCGAAGCCCACGTTGCGGATCCGTCGAAAGCCGTCGCTCAGCAGCATCACCGCGCCCACCAGCACCGCAGTCGCGGCTAGCAGCAAGCCGCCGAGGATCTGGGCGATCTGATGGCTATCGCGCGTGATCTGCCCCACTGTCAGCCGCAGCACCCCGCGCGCTCCCAGCAAACCGCCGCTGAAGCTCGTCGTCTCGCGCTGGAAAGCACTCACCCCCTGCTCGTACATGCGCTTCGTCGACTCGCCGAGGAGGAAGGCGCGCAACTCCTCCTGTGACATCGTCGCGAGCGCTTGCGCCGTGATGGGGATCCTGATCGGGTAGCTCGGAACGAACATGGTCGTCGCCGGGTCTGGATTCCGCCGCGCCTCGGTCACCAGAGCCGCGTATTCCCTATCGAGTACGTCGTCGATCTCGGTGATGGGCAGCAGGCTGCGCTGGATAATCCGTTGCCCGGTCTCCTCACCCGTCATCTGGATCGCGGACCATGCCAGGATCAGCACGATCGCGAGGAAGGCGAGCAAGAGAATCGCCCCCCAGCGCAAGACGGCGCGCCACCAGTCCGGCCCGGCTTCCTCCAGCGGTGCCGTGAACCATTCCGATGGCTGCATCGGTTCGACCGGGAGCGTTTCCGGGATCGAGGGCTCGCGGACGGGCGGCTGGATCGGCGGCCCGTCGATCGGCGGCCGCGGCGGCGGTAGCGGATCCTCGGCCGGTGCCTTGCCTCGCTTCGTGTCCCCGTGTACGGGTGTCCCGGAGCCGGCGGACTGGCGGCGGGGCGGATCGAACAGCGGCGGTACGGCTTCGCTTCCGTCCGTAGGACCGTGGGGATCCCAGCCCGTCATTGCTGGCCCGCTGTCTCGCCGGCTACCTGCTCGACGACGATAGTTCGGGCCAATCGATCGTGGAGGCCGCGCCCCAGCGGGTCCGCGAACGCCGCGGCCTGCCCCAAGCACAGCGCCCACGTCGAGGGGTAGAGCAACAAGGCTCGCGCCACCGCCCGATCCTTGCTAATGGCTCCGCCCTCTTCGTTCATGATCGAGAGTCGCAGCAGGCGCGCACCCAGGGTGCCGCCGCGGAGCGCCCCTGCGGCGGCGTACAGGGGCGGCGCGATCAACCACAAGCCCGCCACTCCGAATCCGATGATCCACGCATGCAGCGGTGGATCGACCGCCAGCCATGCGCTTTGCAGCAGAACCGCGAGCCCTCCCAAGGCGAGAAAAAGGAGTAACAGCGCGGTGAGGAAGAGCGCGTCCACCGCGAACGCCACGAACCGGGCTTCGCGTCGAGCGGGCATCCAGACTTGCGAGCCATCCGCGCTTGTCATCAGCGGCCGCTCCTATCATAGGCCTTGGGGTCACGCGGACCCGTATGATCCGCAGCGGAATGGATGCTTCCGGAGTACGTGGTCGCGCGGCGCGCTGGCTTCCGCTCGCCGCTCTTGCCCTCGCGGCGGCGGTGGCGATCGCCGTCCTGATCCTTGGCCTCACCCGCCAGTCGCCCCGGTCGCCGGATGACCTCGTCGCCGATGCGACAAGCGGCGAGCACTTCAACCTCGGGCGTTTCGAGGTAGAGCATCTCCTCGGCATCCTCTTCGGCGAGGCAGGCGCTCTCATCCGGGGGCAGGCGGACCGGGGGGCGGACGCTGACCGCGTTTTGGAACAGTACTTTGCGCTCGGTGGCGAGATCAGGGCACTGGAGCGGGCTCCCGATGCCGATGCCGGCGCCCTCGCGGACCTGCGGGCGCAGCGCCGGATCCTTGAGAATCGCGCCGAGCGGATCTTGGAGCGCCGCATCGCCGCCGCCTTCCGCGCCGCCGATCTTTCTCGCCCGCTGCCCTGGTTCGGAGGCCAAGAGATCCTGTGGCCGCCCGTCGCGGTTGAGCTTACCCGTCCCCCTCGCGTGCTGGCCGTCTCGCCGCGCGACGAGATCCGGTTGCTGACGACGCGTTTGCTCTCCCCCGACCTCGGCGACGAGCAAGTTCATCGGATCGAAGCGTCGATCGAGGCTGATGGACGCTTCTCCGCCTTTGTCGACCGTATTGGCGGCGTCGCGACCTACCCGGCGATCGTCTTCGACAACGGCTCTTACACAGCGGCCGTCGCTATCGCCGCGCACGAATGGATGCACCACTATCTCTATTTCTATCCGCTCGGCGCCGCCTTTTTTGAAAGTGACGACCTGCGGACGATCAACGAAACGGTCGCCGACATCGTCGGAGACGAGATCGCGGCGCTCGTCTTCGCCGCCTCTCCCCAGCTTGCGGCGCCGGCCGAGAGGCCGGATCGCTCGGAGAGCGATGCTGTGCTCAACCAGTTGCGTCGTGATATCGACGTGCTCTTGGCAGAGGGCCGGATCGCGGAAGCGGAAGCGCTGATGGAGGAGGTCCGGCTGGAGCTGGCGGCAGGGCACGGTCGCTTTTTCCGTCGGCTCAACCAAGCCTTCTTCGCTTTCAAGGGCGTCTACGGCGATCGCCCGGAGAGCAGTAGCCCGATCGGGCCGCTGCTACGCGAGTTGCGCGCGCGCTCCGATTCACTCGGCGATTTCGTAGCGAGCGTCCGAGAGGTCGAGTCGGTGGCGGAGCTGCAGGCATTACGGCATTGACCCGGGTCTCGCGCTTAGGGAGGTTCGGCTGAATCGTTTTCGGGATCGGCGGATTCCGAAATACCGCTTGTTTCCGGTGCATTGCCGTTCGGATCGTCCCCGCTTTCCGATTCGGCGGCAGCTGGTGCGCCTTCCTCGTCATTTTCCCTCCCGGCGTTGCCCGTGATCCGCACATGCACATCGGCGACCGTCTCGCCGAAGAGGTCGTTCTCCGCGATCAGTCGCAGCACGTAAACCCCCGGCGCCAGCCCACGGACATCCCAGCGCTCCAGTTGGCCACTGATGCCCTGACCCGCCATGCTGACGATGGACGTGAATTCCTCGTCCTGCGGGGCCGGGCCCGGCGCGTAGGCGAGCGACCAGCCCGTCAGCGCCGATCCCCCGGCGCGGCCTCGCACGGTCACGAAGTCGCCGTCGAGGACCGCGCCGTTGATCGGCGAGTGGATCACGGCGATGCTTCCGATCTCGCCCTCGGACTCGTGCCGGACGTAAACGACCTTGTTGCTCCGCAGCCAGTTCAAGATCGCCGCATCCGGCGCCGCGACCCCCTCCTCCACCGGCGGGATCAAGAAAAAGCCCTCCTCGATCTGCGTGTTGGCCGTTGTCTCGTCTGCCCGCAGCAACGTGGTGCGGTCGATCGCCACCTCGAAGCAGATCTTGTTCTCGATCTTCGGCACGGCGCTTTGGATGAATAGCTCGGTCACCCTGTGCGCGCACGGGTCCTGTGGTGGCGCCCCTTGTCGCTCGCTGCTGAGCAGTGTCAGTTGTGGCAGGTACACCTGCGCCGTCGTGAGTCCCTCCGGCACCGCGAACTCCGATGGTTGCGTGCCCGTATGCGCGGCTCGCATGAAATCGTGCCAGATCAACCCCGCCGTTCGCGACGAGGTTCCGCCCGTCATCGGGCTGTTATCGGCGTTGCCTACCCATACCCCCGCCACCAGATCCGGGGTGTAGCCCACCGTCCAGAAGTCTCGGCGCACGTCGTTCCGGTGCGGATCGCCCGCGGTGCCGGTCTTGGCCGCCGCGGGACGGTCGAGCACGAGCGTGCTGTTCAGCCCGTAGAGGATCGAGCGGGCCGGGTTGTCCGAGAGGATGTCGGTGATCTGATAGGCCTGCGGTGCTGGGATCACCTGGCGCTGCGCCGGACTGTCCTGTTGAAAGAGCAGCCGTCCGCGCGCGTCGCTGATCTCCAGAATCGCGATCGGGTCCAGCTCACGATGGCCGATCGGGAGATCGGAGACTGTCCGCTGCCCGCGCATCACGCCGTTGTTGGCCAGCACGCTGTAGGCGTAGGCCAGGTCGAGGAGTGAGACGTCGCCGCCGCCCAGCGTGATCGATGGCCCGAACTGGCTCGGATCGCGCATCGACGTGATCCCCATCCGGTGCGCAATGTCCAGCACGTAGGTCACGCCGATCGTGTCCGCGGCTCGGAACGCCGGGATGTTCATCGAGTTGGCCAGCGCGCTTCGGACCGAGACCGGCCCCCGATCGATCCCGTCGAAGTTCACCGGCGAGAAAATCGTGCCATCGACCTCCTCGTAAGCCAGGGGAACGTCCCACAGGATCGTCCCAGGGTTCCAGCGTTCGGGATCCTGGATGAATCCGGCCACGTACGTGATGGGCTTGAAGGCGGACCCGGGTGAGTTCAGGCTGGTCGCCAGGTTCACCTGTCCCTCAATGTCCTCGCGGAAGAAATCGCGGCTCCCCACCATCGCCAAGATCTCGCCCGTCTTGGGGTGGATCGCGACGAGCGCCGCGTTGCGCGCGCCCGTTTGTTCCTCAAACGAAGCCAGGTCCCGGCGCAGAATCTCCTCGGCGGTCGCCTGCATCGCCACATCAAGCGTCGTGGTGATCCGCAGACCGCCGTGGGTCAGCAGATCCGAGCACTCGTAGATCTCGGCCGTGAAGCTGATTCGCCCCCGCTGGCAGAGGGCCTCAATGCGATCGCGCACGTAGAAGACGAAGTGCGGGGCGACGATGTCGAACTCTTGGTTCGCGAATTGCAGCGGCTCGCTCTTCGCGAACTCGGCTTGCAGTTGCGAGATATAGCCGTGCTGGACCATGAGGTCCAAGACCTCCGCCTGTCGCGCCTTGGCCAGGCGCAGGTTGGTGAATGGGTCATACGTCGCGGGAGCCTGTGGCAGCCCCGCCAGCAGCGCCGCTTCCGACAACGTGAGCGCGGAGGGAGGCTTGTCGAAGTAACGCAGGCTCGCCGCCCCAACCCCGTAGGCCAAATTCCCGTAGAAGATCGTGTTGAGGTACCACTCCAAGATCTGTGCTTTGGAGAATTGATTGGTGAGTTCAACGGCGAGGATCGTCTCTTTGATTTTGCGGCTCACGCTGCGTTCGGTCCGCTCCTCGACCGGGATCAGGACGTTCTTCACCAGTTGCTGTGTGATCGACGACCCGCCTGAGCCCTCCAAGAACTCCGCTTCACTCAACCCCAGATTCTCGACGCCGGCTCGGAGCAAGCCGCGGAAGTTGACCCCGCGGTTTTCGAAAAACGACGCATCCTCCGTGCTCACCGTCGCGTTGATGAGCTGGAGTGAGATCTCGTCGATGCGCACCGGATTCCGCAGGCCCGATAGCGGGTCCGCGAACTCGAACAGCAGCTTCCCTTCCTGGGGGCCGCCGTGGTCGAACACCTTGCTCGTGCCCAGCACGGATTCGGTCACTAAGATCGCGTCCGGCTCCACCAGATCATCCGCATACGAGAGGTAGACACCGTATGCCGCGCCCGCGGCGCTCCCCGCCACGATGATGCCGATGGCGAGCATCCCGATCGGCCCCCACCACCAGAGCGGAACCGTGCGCTTCCCTTTTGAGCGCTCCCGTTCGCGCCGGCGCCGCTGCAAGAGCAGGTGCCGCTGTCGCAGTCGCCGTGCGCGGATCGATTGTTGGACCTGTTTCACACGGCCGCCCCGCCAGCGTCGCCCGGCTTCTCCAGGATCACGAGGTGACTCAATCCCAGCCAGCGCAGTGGCGTCTCCTCAGCTTGGTGGAAGGTGGTCTGTAGCAGCCTGCCCAAGGCATTGTTTCGCGAGCGAATCCTGTCGAAGCTGGGATAGACCGCTGTATGCGCCAACACGCGAGCATCCAGTCCGCGGAGCAGCTGCGTGATATCGCCGCGGGTGTAGGCGCGCGCATGGGGCACCAGTTGATCCCGCAAGACATTGGGCAAGTAGTTGATCAGCGGGTAATTGCCGAACCGGTAGGACCCCCGCCAGTACACGCCGTGCGTTTCGAACGGGAACAGCCGGTTGGGTGCGTAGATCACGATATGTCCCCCGGGGCGCAGGACGCGTAGCGCTTCCTCCAGCGTGGCGCGGTCGTCCTGCACGTGCTCGATCACCTCGTTGAGGAGCACGACGTCGAAGGCGCTTGCAGCGAACGGCAGCGCTTCGGCCGCTCCCACGAGGAGGTCTGGCACGCCATCGCCGCCCTGCGCGCCCGCGAGCACGCGCTGCACGTCGACATCGATCCCGACCACGCTGGCCGGCAGCGCGCGCAGATGCCGCACGTATTCCCCTACTCCACAGCCGATATCGAGGATCCGCCGCTGCGCCAGCGGGATCCGGTCCGCAATCAAGGAGATACGCCGCGCCTGGCCCGGCCCCCACACCAAACTGGGGACGCCCAGCGCTACTTTGTCGTCGTGCTCCGTCGCGAAGCTGCGCGCATCGTGCTGCCCGGCGTGATCAGGCTCGGGGGCGCCGCAGGCGCGGGTAGGCCGGGCTTCGCTCGGCGTAGTCATGCCTTCCGTCGGCCCCCGCACGATTCAGGAAGTAGCGTAGCATCGACGCTGACTGCGGTCGCCATGCGCCATATGGTGATGTCGAGAGGACCGACGGCATGGATCTCACGTCCGCTGAAGTCAGGCACATTGCCCTCCTTGCTCGCATAGGCATGACGGACGAGGAGGTGGCTCGGTTCCAAAGCGAACTATCGAGCGTACTCGGGCACATTCGCGTCCTGCAGGAGATCGAGACGACGGATGTTCCTCCCACTGCCAACGGCGCCGACTTGCTCAACGTCACCGCTCCCGATCAACCGACGCCTTCCTATAGCCGCGATGCCGTGCTCCGCAACGCTCCCGCCGTGGAAGAAGGCCTCTTCCGGATCCGGGCGGTATTGGAATGATGGACCCACGCGGCCCCGGCTGGAGTCTGGCTGCGGCGGCGCGCGCCCTTCGCGACGGCGACACCACTTCGCAGCAATTGACCCGCGCGGCGCTGGCGCGTGTGCAGAGCGTGGATGCGCATGTCCGGGCCTTCGTGACGGTAACGGAAGAGGAGGCGCTGGCCGCCGCCGCGGCCGCCGACGCACGGATCGCCAATGAAGCGGCCGGTCCGCTCACCGGCGTGCCGCTTGCTCTCAAGGATGTCATCACTACCGCGGGAGTCCGCACCACGTGCGGCTCCAAGATGCTTGAGCATTACGAACCCGTTGATGATGCATTCGTCACCCGCAAGCTCAAAGAGGCAGGCGCGGTCGTGGTCGGCAAGACCAATATGGACGAATTCGCCATGGGATCCTCCACCGAGCACTCGGCTTTCTTCCCCACGCGTAACCCTTGGAACCTCGACTGTGTCCCAGGCGGCTCCTCCGGGGGTTCGGCCGCCGCGGTCGCTGCGGGGATGGTGCCGGTCTCCCTCGGCTCCGACACCGGCGGATCCATCCGGCAGCCGGCGGCTTTCTGTGGCGTCGTTGGAATGAAGCCAACCTACGGCCGCGTAAGCCGCTATGGCTTGATTGCGTTCGCCAACTCCCTCGACCAGATCGGTCCCTTCGCGCACTCCGTCGAGGACGCGGCGACGCTTTTACAAGCTATTGCCGGGCATGACCCGTGCGACTCCACTTCCGCTGCCTACCCGGCTCCGGACTTCGCCTCGGAGTTCGATCGGGGAATAGAGGGGCTGCGCATCGCTGCTCCGCGGGAATTCTTCACGGACGCTGATCGCATGGAGCCCGAGGTGGCGGAAGCTGTCGAGGCGGCAATCGCGGTCCTAGAGGAGCAAGGGGCCGTCGTCGATCGCGACACGTCCCTGCCCCTAGCGAAGGCGGCCTTGCCCGTTTACTACATCATCGCTCCCTCGGAAGCCTCCGCGAATCTGGCGCGCTACGACGGCGTCAAGTACGGCTATGCCTACCGCGGGGGCGATTCCATGTGGGATGACATGGAAAAGACCCGCCAGCACGGCTTCGGCGATGAGGTCAAGCGCCGGATCCTGTTGGGAACCTACGCCCTCTCCGCTGGCTATTACGATGCCTACTATCTGCAAGCGCAGAAGGTGCGCACGTTGATCCGGCGCGAGTTGCGCGAGCTCTTCAGCCGCTATCAGCTCATCGTGGCTCCGACCGCTCCTACGGTCGCCTTCCGGATCGGTGCGGTCAGCGATCCCTACGAGATGTACCTCAATGACATCTTCACGCTTCCGGCCAGCATCGCCGGCCTCCCCGCGATCTCGCAGCCCTGCGGCTTTGGCCGCGACGGCCTGCCCGTGGGGCTCCAGTTCGTCGCGGATAGTTGGGACGAAGTCACGCTCTTCCGCGGTGCCGCGGCGTACGAGCGGGCGACGGATTGGCACACTCGCCCGCCGGCGCTCTAGCGCCGGCCGTGCTCACGTATGCTGAGCGTGCCCGTGCGCTGCTGTTGGACCCTGCGTGGAGCCGCGCCTACGATCGATCGCGAGAGCAGGCCCTGCGCCGCGCAATGCAGAATGTGAGACTGCCATGGAAGAGATCCTCCGCGCCCTCGAGCGAGACGGCCGCCTCACTCCGGCTGAGATCGCGAATGAAACGGGCCGGCATGAAGACGAGGTACGCGCTCTCGTTTCGGAAGCGGAAGCGCGCCACGTGGTCGTGGGCTACGGCGCCCGCATTAACTGGGAAGCCGCCGGCCGGCCGCAAGTGCACGCCCTCGTTGAAGTCAAAGTGCAGCCGGAAGAGAACGTGGGTTATGGGGCCGTGGCGGCGCGCGTCTCTCGTTTCGACAATGTGATTTCCTGCTACCTCACTTCCGGATCGTACGACCTCGCCGTCATCGTCCGCGGCCAATCCATCCACGAAGTTTCGGACTTCGTCGGTGAGAAGCTCGCCACTATGCACGGCATCCAGAGCACCGTGACGCACGTCATCATGCGGCGCTACAAAGAGAACGATGTCCTCCTCCGCTCTACTGAGGAGGTCGATCGCCAGCTGGTCATGCCCTGATGCGCTTCCACGTATCGCGCGGCGTTAAACACTGATGGACGATCAGGCCTCCCGGATCGCCCGGCGTGTTCGCGCGGTCTCTCCCTCCGGCATTCGCCGCTTCTTTGACGTCGTCGCCTCCATGGATGATGTGATCTCACTGGGCGTCGGAGAGCCCGACTTCATCACGCCCTGGACCATCCGCGACGCCGCGATGCGATCCATCGAGAATGGGAACACGCATTACACGTCCAACTTCGGCCTGCAGACGCTGCGCCAGCGGTTGGCCGCCCACCTGCATCGCCTCTACGGCCTCGACTTCGACCCAGACGGCGAGCTTCTCATCACGGCTGGTGTCTCTGAAGGGCTCGACGCTGCCGTTCGCGCCATCGTTGATCCCGACGACGAAGTGATCGTGCCGGATCCGTCCTACGTCGCTTACACGCCCACCGTGCAGTTCGCCGGCGGCGTCCCCGTGCACGCGCGCACGGATGCAGCGAATGCGTTCGCCTTGGATCCGGAAGCCGTGGAGGCACTCGTGACGGAGCGGACCAAGGCGATCTTACTCGGCTTCCCCGCCAATCCGACCGGGGCCGTCCTCTCGGCCGAGCAGCTTGCGGGCATCGCGGCCGTCGCCGTCCGCCACGATCTGCTCGTGATCTCGGACGAGATCTACGATCGCCTCGTCTACGGCGGCAAACACGTCGCGATCGCCTCGCTACCGGGCATGCGCGAGCGCACGATCACGTTGGGCGGCTTTTCCAAGGACTATGCGATGACGGGTTGGCGCGTGGGCTACGTGGCTGCGCCCTACGCCCTGTTGGATGCGATCATGAAGGTGCATCAGTACGTCATGATGTCGGCGCCCACGCCTGCGCAGTACGCTGCCGTTGAGGCGTTGGAGAGTGGCGAGGAGCACGTCGTCGCCATGCGCGACGAATACGACCGCCGCCGCCGGCTGATGTGGCAAGGATTCGCCGCGATGGGCCTCCCTTGCGTCGAGCCCAGAGGCGCCTTCTACGCTTTCCCCAATGTGCAAGTCACTGGCCTCGACGACGAGACTTTTGCCGAGCGTCTGTTGCACGAGGAGCGTGTCGCGGTGGTGCCCGGATCGGCCTTCGGCGCGGGCGGCGCGGGCCATGTTCGCGCCTGTTATGCCACTGCCTTCGCCGAGATCGAAGAAGCGCTGGAGCGTGTCCAGCGCTTCATGGCCGCACACCCGGGTGGCGCGAAGTAGCGCTGCGGGCGGTCTGCGCGGCAAGCTAGTTCCGGTCACCGCCTCCATCGCTGCTCGCTGCTCCCAGCTGCTCCTGTACGGAAGCGGCGATGCGCGTGAAGTCGAGCGGCACGATCCAGGTGCTGTTCTCCTTGGTTGCCAGCTCCCGCATCATGTCGAGGTACTGGAGCCCCATCGTGTTCGCATCGACGCCCCGTGCGGTCTCGTAGATCTGCTGCAGCGCGTTGGCGAACCCTTCCGCCTCCAAGATCTGGGCCTGGCGGTGGCCTTCCGCCTCCAAGATCGCCGCTTGCTTCTCCCCCTCGGCCCGAAGGATCGCCGCCCGCTTGTTCCCTTCCGCCACGTTGATCTCGGCGTCCCGCTGCCCTTCCGATTCCGTGATCTGCGCCCGTCGCGTCCGCTCGGCCGACATCTGGCGGGTCATCGCCTCTTGGATCGCCGGCGGCGGTTGGATCTCCCGGATCTCGACTGCCGTCACCTTCACGCCCCAGCGGTTCGTCACCTCATCCAGCTTCGTCTGCATCCCCTGGTTGATCTCTTCTCGCCGTGAGAGGACGTCGTCCAAGTTCATGTCCCCGATCACCGCGCGCAGCGTCGTCATCGCGAGCTGCCGGGCCGCCCCCACGAAATTGACGACCTCCAACACGGTCTTTTCCGGGTCGACCACCCGCATGTAGACGACGAAGTCCACGTCTACGTTGGCGTTGTCTTTGGTGATGTTGGTCTGCGGGGGGACGTCGAAGAAGATCTCCCGCATGTCCACCTTCATCATGCTTTGGATGATGGGGACGATGAACACGACTCCGGGGCCCTTGAGGCCCACGTAGCGGCCCAGCTGGAACTTCGCGACGCGCTCGTAATCCCGGACGAAGTTGATGATCGCCATGGTTGCTCCTCCCGCGGTCGGCGGTTCGTCACGCCGTACGTGCCTACAATGGAAACTCGCGAACAGAAGGGTAACACGATTCATGCCTCGCACATCCGAGCCGCGAATCCCCTGGCGGCGCCGGCGGAGCTGGGCTTGGCTACGCCTTGTGCGCCCCGCCGCGATGATTGCCGCGACGGCCACGGTCATCGGCTTCGCCTTCATCGCGGAAGCGGGTACGCCTAACTGGCATGTGACACTGCGCCTCGGCGTCGCTTTGGCGGCGCTGATGGCCGCCTCCGCGGTCTACAACGATGTCTTGGACTTCCCGCACGACCGCCAGGTGCATCTCTGGCGGCCGGTTGCCTCCGACCTCATCGGATCGGGTGCGGCGCTGCGCCTCGCCGCGGTTCTCGGGCTCGTGGCGCTGGCCGTTGCCGGTTCCTTGGGCTGGCGTCCCTTTCTGCTCTTCGCGGTGGGGTTTCTCGCGGCCTTGGTCTATTCCGTCTCACTGAAGCGCAGCGCCTTCTCCTGGGTTCCGTTCAGCCTCGCCTTCGCGCTGCTCCCTCTCTGGGTCTACGATGCCCTGCAGCGATTCGATGGCGTCCTCTGGTGGTCGCTGCCCGTGGGCGGGACGGCCGGCCTCGCCTTCTATCTGGCCTACAAGCTGCCGGACTACGAGCGCGACGATGTCGATAGCTGGCGGGATCTTCTCCATCTGGCCACTATCGATGTTGCCGTCCCTCTCGCTTGGGCGGCTACGGCGGCCTTCCTGATCGTGACGGTCGCGTCGGCCAACGTGGAAAGCTTGCGCGCGGAGTGGCTGGTGCCGCCTGCCGCGCTCGCCCTCACGGGATCACTGCTTGTCATGGCCGCGCTGCTGCTCCGGGTCACGGAGAAGCGCTTGGTCATCCAGCGCTGGTGGACGGGATTCGTTGTGATCGCCATGACGATCGGTTGGTTGGGCTCGATTACGCCGGAGCTGTAGCACGCCGCGCCGCGAGGTCGGCGAGTACGGCTTGGCCTCCCGCGACCACGTTGCGGCTCTCGATCGTGACGCCGTCCGCCGGGTCACTGCATAGCGCTCCCGTCGTGATGAGTCCGCCCGCCTCCTCGATCAGCACGATCGCCGGCGCAATGTCCCAGGGGTAGACGTCGGCATGTAAGAACAGGTCGAATCGCCCCGCAGCGGTGTAGGCGAGATCGAGAGCCGCGCTCCCGCATATCCGCAACGCCTGCACCGAACCCCACAGCGCCTGCAGCCCAGTGAGCAGCTCCGCCGCCCGCCCGACGTCGTAGCCCAGGCCCGCACCCACCACGGCTTCATGCAGCCCGGTGGCGCTGCTCGCCCGGATAGGATCGCCGTTGAGCGTGGCGCCGTGCCCCCGCACCGCCACGAATTCCTCCTCCAGCATCGGGTCCAGCGTTAGGCCGATCACGGGCGCGCCGTCGTGGCAGAGCGCCAGATTGAACGCGAAGTGCGGCACGCCGCTCGCGAAGTTGCGCGTACCGTCGAGCGGGTCGATCAGCCACAGCCAACCGGCTTGGATCCTGCCGCCGCTCTCCTCCGCAAGCACGGCGTGTGCTGGGAACTCCTCTTGCAGCAGCGCCACGATCGCGTGTTCGGTGGCGGTGTCGGCCTGCGTCACCGGGTTGCGGTCGCCCTTCCAGGACACGGTGATCGTGCGCTCCTCGAAGAACTGCCGCAGCATCTCCCCCGCCACCGCCGAGCAACGCCGAGCCACGTCCATGGCGCTGCGCCCGGACTCCCCACGCGGGAGCCGCAGCTCACGGCCGGCGAGCGTCGCCGTGTCTGGAGACCCCGGCATTAGGAAAGCGCCGCCGCGTCCTTCGCGACCCGGCTCCGGGCGGGCGGCAGCCCCATCCGTTCCTGCGCTTCCGCCAGCACCGAACGCGCGATGACCCGTGCCCGTTCTGCTCCCTCGGCTAAGGCCTCCCAGACCTCGTCCGGGCGTGTCGCGAGATCCGCTCGCCGCGCGCGCAGCGGCCCCAGCGAGTCGTTGATCGCGTTGCCCAGCTGCAATTTGCAATCGACGCAGCCCCACTCCGCTTGCGTGCACTTGCGGTAGACCTCTGGCCGCTCGTCCGCGTTGAAGAGAGCGTGCAGACTGTATACGTTGCAGATCTCTGGGCGCCCGGGGTCGCTCTTGCGCTCGCGCTGGGGATCGGTGATGAACTGCCGCACCCGCTCCAGCGACTCCGCCTCGGACGCGGCTAAGTCGATCTGATTACCGTAGGATTTGCTCATCTTGCGGCGGTCCGCTCCCAGCAGCAGCGGTGCCTCCGTCAGCACGGGCTCCGGCTCGGGGAACATGTCGCCGAAATGATGGTTGAAGCGCCGGACGATCTCACGCGCCAGTTCCAAGTGCGGCAGCTGATCCTGGCCCACCGGGACCCGGCTTGCCTTGTACAGAATGATGTCCGCCGTCTGTAGGACGGGGTACCCCACGAGTCCGTAGTTGACATTGTCGGGCTGCGCGCGCGCTTTCTCCTTAAAGGTCGGCACCCGCAAGAGCCAACCATTGGGCACCAGCATGCTCAACAGCAGGTGCAGCTCGGACACCTCCGGCACGTGACTCTGCACATAGAGAATGCAGCGATTGGGATCGAGCCCTGCGGCAATCAGATCCAAGGCCGTCTCGAAAACGCTGTTGGACAGCTGTTCGCTCTCGGTCAGCGTAGTGAGCGAGTGCAGGTCGACGATCGAGTAGATGCACTGGTAACGGTCTTGCAACGCGACGAAGTTCTTGATCGCCCCGAAGTAATTGCCGATGTGCTGCCGCCCCGTCGCGCGGATCCCCGCGAAAACGCGCTCTTGCGCCACTGACTCGCTCGATTCGCTCATCGCTCCGCTCCTGCCGGATAGCTGTGGCTACATCGTCTCCGGCGCATCAACTCCGATCAATCCGAGCGTACGTGCCAGCACCAGCTTCGCCGCCAGGGTCAGCTTCAACCGCGCTCGTGACAGGTCGGGGTGGTCCACGTTCACCACCCGGCAGGCTCCGTAGTACTGCGTGAAGGCTTGCGCCAGCTCCAGCGCATACGCCGTGAGATGGTGCGGCTCGAGTGATTCCGCCATGCTCTCGATCAGCTCGGGCAGCCGCAGCATCTCCGCCACGAGCGTCAGCTCCTCCGGCTCCGTCAGCAGCGCTGTGTGACCGCCTGTGGGTTGCAACCCTACCTCGTTGGCCGTCCGCAAGATGCTGGCCGCGCGCGCGTGCGCGTACTGCACGTAGTAGACCGGATTCTGCTTCGGGTCCTGACTCGTCGCCCGGTCGAGATCGAAATCCATCTGCGCATCGGCTGAGCGTTGCAGCAGGAAAAAACGCGCCACGTCTTTGCCGACGTCCTCAATGAGTTCCCGCAGCGTCACGATCTCGCCCGTCCGCTTCGACATGCGCACGCGCTCATCGCCGCGCTGCAACTGCACGAGCTGGTAGAGCACGATCGTCAGCCCGTCCCGTGGCGCTCCCACCACCGCCGCCGCCGCCTTCACGCGCGACACATGCCCTTGGTGGTCCGCGCCCCAGACGTTGATCACGCGATCGAAGCCGCGGCGGACGAACTTGTCGTAGTGGTAGGCGATATCCGATGCCAGGTAAGTCGGCTCGCCGCTCCGCCGCACGAGCACGTTGTCCTTGTCTTCCCCGAGTTGCCTGGAGGCGAACCAGATGGCGCCCTCGTGCTCTCGCACGACGCCGCTCTCCTTGAGCAAGGTCATCGCCGACGCATAGGTGCTCTCGCTCCCGTTCGACTCGTACAGGGACTTCTCACGGAACCACGTGTCGAAGTGGACGCCCAGCAATGCCAGATCAGCTTCGATGCGCTCGATCATCAGCGCTAAGCCGCGCTCGGTCAGCGCGTCCGGCGGCACCTCCCCTTCAGGGCGCAGCCACGCGGATCCCTGCTCCGCAACGATCTCTCTCGCCAGATC
This sequence comes from Chloroflexota bacterium, assembly GCA_026707145.1. Classification (GTDB taxonomy): domain Bacteria; phylum Chloroflexota; class Dehalococcoidia; order Bin125; family Bin125; genus JAPOXK01. The sequence goes on from JAPOXK010000020.1 coordinate 30,726, forward strand.
CACCATGTAGCCGCCTGCGTAGCCTCCCTCCGGCAGCGACGCGTCTCGCCCGAGTTCCTGTTGGTAGCGGGCATAGAGGGTCTCTGCGAAGGCGTGGATCTGCGCTCCGGCATCGTTCACGTAGTACTCGCGCTGCACGTCGTAGCCGGCGGCTACGAGGACGGCGGCCAGCGTGTCGCCCAGCACCGCCCCGCGTCCGTTGCCGACCTGCAGCGGCCCCGTCGGGTTCGCCGAGACGAACTCCACCTGCAGCCGTTTGCCGGCGCCGCGATCCAACGTGCCCCAGCGGTCGCCGGCGGCGAGCACCGCGTCGATTTGCGCCGCCTTCCAAGCCGTCGTTAATCGCAGGTTGATGAAGCCGGGCGCGGCGACGTCCACCGCTTCGATCATGGCGCCGCACTCAATCCGGCTGGCGATCGCTTCCGCCACGTCCAGCGGCTTGCGCCCGACGATCCCCGCCATGCGCAGCGCCACGCTGCTGGCATAGTCGCCGTGCTCCGGGCGGGACGGCCGCTCCACGCCAATCTCCGTCGTAGGGATGCGCGGCAAGGCACCCGCATCTTGGGCTGCGGCCAGCGCTGCGGCCAGCGCGCTACGGATCTGATCGCGCACTGTTTGGGTCATGAACTTCCAGTATAGGTTCGCTCGGTCTTAGCTTCGCGGCGCACGAGGCCGCTGCGTTCCAGCTAATGGACCGCTTGCGCGCCCTCCACGTGCAGTTGCCCCGCGCGCGCGGCGAGGACCCGATGCTCCGGCGCACGCAGATGCGGATCCCGCTCCAGAATCCGCTCTGCGTAGTTCCGCGCACTGAAGAGCAGTGCGCGATCGGTGAGCTTTGCGACGCGCAGATCCGGCAACCCCGACTGCCGCGTGCCGAAATACTCGCCGGGACCACGCATCTCCAGGTCGGCCTCCGCCAGCTTGAAACCATCCGTCGTCTGCTCCATGAGCGTTAGCCGCCGCGTGCCGTCCCCCTCACTATCCGAAAGGAGGTAGCAGTACGACTGGTGCGCGCTCCGCCCCACCCGCCCCCGCATCTGGTGCAGCTGCGACAGTCCGAAGCGCTCCGCTCCTTCGATCACGACCACCGTCGCATCCGGTACATCGACGCCTACCTCTACGACGGATGTCGATACCAGGATATCGGCCCGCTTAGCCAACAAGTCGGCCATCACAGCCTCCTTTTCGGAGCCGCTCATCCGGCCGTGCAGCAGTCGCATCCGGGGCGCCAAATCGGGGAAGACGGTCGTGCGCAGCCGCTCAAACTCCTGCACGGCTGCTTTCGTCTCGACCAACTCCGATTCCTCGATCAGCGGACAGATCACGAAGACCTGATGCCCTGCCGCGATCTCTTCCCGTACGCGCGCGTATACCGCTGCCGTGCCGCTCGGCTCCACGTAGCGCGTCTCCACCGGCTGACGTCCGGGCGGTAGCTCGTCCAAACGCGACGCGTCCAAATCCCCGTAGATCGTCAGCGCCAGCGTCCGTGGGATCGGCGTCGCGGTCATGACCAGCAAGTGCGGGCTGCGTCCCTTGCTGCGCAAGGCATCGCGCTGCAGCACCCCGAAGCGATGCTGTTCGTCGACCACCGCCAGCCCGAGGCGGTCCATCCCTACCTTCCGCTGGATGAGCGCGTGGGTGCCGATGACGAGGTCCAGTTCGCCGGCGCCCAGCGCCCGTTGCACCTCGCGCTTCCGCGCCGCACCTACACTTCCCGTCAGGAGCGCCATCCGGACCGGCCGGCCTAACGCCGGTACGACCGTGTAGTCGTGGAACACCGACCCCGTACGCTCTCCCCCAAAGAGGCGCTGGAAGGTGCGGTAATGCTGCTCGGCCAAGATCTCGGTCGGCGCCATGACAGCGCCTTGGTACCCAGCCGCGATCGCTCCCAAGACGGCCGCTGCTGCGATCACCGTCTTGCCCGCCCCGACGTCGCCCTGCAGCAGCCGCGCCATCGGCTCCGTCCGGGCCACGTCCGCTCGAATCTCCGTCAGGGTGCGCATCTGCGCGCGGGTGAGCTGGAACGGCAGCGCGTCGATGAACCGCTGCACGAATTCCCCGGTCAACTCGATGGGGGGGGCGTCGCGCCGAGCCCGCGCTGCGCGCTTTCGCTGCAGAACGGCCAGCTGAATCGCCAACAGCTCCTCGAAGGCTAACCGCTCACGGGCGATGTCGCGCTCGCCCAGCGTCTCCGGGAAGTGAAGCTCGCGAATCGCTTGTTGCAGGGGCGGGTACTGCGTTTCCTCCAGCACCTCCGGCGGCAGGGACTCCGATACGAGCGGCAGCGCTCGCTCCACTGCGACACGCGCCAGCTTGCGCACGGTGCGTCCGGAGAGCCCTTGGGTCAGGCCGTAGATCGGTACCAGGCGGCCGACGTGCGTCCCGTCCTCAGCGGGGTCCTCGCTCAAGAGTTCCCACTCTGGGTTGTCCAGCTGAAGCCGTTTTCGGTACGCGCTGACTCTGCCCGCGAGTCCTATTCGCTCGCCCTGCTGGAGTTGTTTGGCGAGGTACGTTTGGTTGAACCACACGGCCCGGATCTTGCCGCTGGCGTCCGCGATCGTCGCTTCGGTCGCGCGCATCCGCTTGCCCATGAAGGCGATGCGGCTGCGGTGGATCGTCCCGACGATCGTCGCCTCTTCTCCCACCACCAATTCCGCGATCGGTTTCATCTTGGTGAAATCCACGTGCCGGCGCGGGAAGTACCAGAGCAAATCTTCGACCGTCTCCACTCCCAAGCGCTGCAGTCTTCGCACGGTGGTGCCGCGCACTCGTCCCAGGCTGCCGACGGGTGCGTCGACGTTGCTCGTCGGCGCGGGCCGCGCTGGCGTGGGCTTGCTCGTCGCACCGCGAGCCCGTTTCACCGTCGGCGTCGGATCGGACCTCCCCGGATTGAGCAAGACGTGGACTTGCTTGTTCCACTCCGACCGCTGGCGCTGGCTGAGCGACGCGTATCCGCTCTTGGGGAGGGCGGCGATCGCCTGGAGGAGTGGCTGCCCCGGCTTAGCCCCCGCGATCGCGTTGCGTAAGAAACGGTCGAGGCCTCCCGACACCGCTCCGTCGTCGAAGTGCCGTGCGCGCTCGAGCGCGAGGACCTTGAGGAGCTTGTCGCTGGCTCCGTCCCGCGACGGTGGGCGTTGCGATGGGGAGACCCGCGCCTGGCCTCGTCCGCTCACGCTCCGCTCCGCAGAATGGCCGCCCCGAGTGCACCGGGCCCCGTATGCACCCCGATCACGGGGCTGCAATGCCCAATCCGTACGGATACGCCCGGCAAAACCTCCCGCACCCGTTGGGCCAGCGCCTTCGCTTCCTCCGGTATCGATCCGTGCAGCACGACGATCTCCGCTGCCTCCGGCGTGCGCACGATCAGATCGAACAGCCGCTCTGTCGCTCGTTGGCGCGTGCGTGGGCGCTCCAGGGGCTCGATCACGCCGTCACGCAGCTCCAGCAGCGGCTTCGTCTTCAGCACCGTGCCGAGGAAGGCGCGGGCTTTTCCGATACGACCGCCCTTCTGCAGGTACTCCAGCGTGTCGACGAGCATCAGCAGACGCGTCTGCGCTGCTGCTTCTCGCGCCGCCGCGGCCACGGCGGCCAGATCGGCGCCCCCGGCGGCGGCGCGCGCCGCCGCCAGCACCGCGAAGCCCAACCCCATCGACGCCGAGTTCGTATCCACCAGTTCGACCGGCGGCGCGCTTTCCAGCAGCCCCATCCCCGCCCGCGCCGAGTTCAGCGTCCCGGAGAGCTTCCCGCTGATGTGCACCGAAACGATCCCCGCCGCGTCACGCAGGCTCTCATAGGCGTTCTGAAAGGCAGCCGGCGATGGCTGAGACGTGCGCGGCAACATCTCGCTGTCGCGCAGGCGCCGATAGAATTCATCGGTCTGGATATCGATCCCGGCGCGGTAGCTCTCCGATCCAAAATGGATCATGAGCGGCACGACGGTGATGCCGTATTGCTCGATCTCGCTGCTGTCCAAGTCTGCGGTGGAGTCGGTGACGATGCGGATGGTCATATCGATCCTCCGAGAGTATCAACACCAGCCGCCGACTTGAGCCTACTCCAGCGACACGATGAACGGATAGTGCGGCTGGCCTCCGACCACTACTTCGACATCCAATCCGGCCCCTGCCCCCGCCCGCACCGCTGCCGCCGCTTCCGCGCTCGGCTCGTCGCCGGCGTAAAGCGTGAGCAGGCTGCTCTGCGGTTGGCGCGCGCGCAGCTCCTCGATGAGCACCGTGAGCGCGTGCTCGGTCGAATCCCCTCCCGCAATCGGTTTATCCTCGATCAAAGCGAACGGTTGACCTTCGCGGAGGGGCACTGGCGCCTGCACCGTTCGGGCCGCGTGCGCGACGGCCCCGGTGACGATCTGCTGATGAGCATTCGTCATCTCCGCGACGGTCTCCTCGGGGCTGGCCCCTTCGCCCCAGGCCAAGAGTGCAGCGACGCCCGCCGGCATGCTCGTCGTTGGGACCACGTGCATGCGCGCGCCCTCGCTCAGAGCCGCGGCCTGTTCCGCGGCGGGGATCACGTTGCGGTGACCCGGCAGCACGATAACGTCCTGCGCCCCCGTCGTTCGCGCCGCCTCCAGCAACGACGCAGCATCCGGGTTAAAGGTGTGCCCTCCGTCGACGACGGTCGCGCCGAGCTCTTGGAACAGTGCGGCGAATCCGTCTCCCGCCGCTACCGCCACCACGGCCACGGCGGCTGCATTCCCGGTTCCGCTCCGTACCTGCGTATGTTGCTCGTGCATGTCGTCGGCCTTGCGGTCCGACACCTGCCCATACCTTTCGCCCATCGCGAACGCGGCTTCGGGCTCCAGGGTGTGGACGTGTGCGTGCAGAAGCTCCGCGCTCCCGGCTACGACGACCGAGTCCCCCACCTCGCTCAGCGCTTCCTTGAGACGCGCGCCCTCCAGCCCGTTCCCGATCACGTTGAACTCGGTGCAGAAACCGTAGCGCCCCTCGGCAGTTGTGGCCTCGGCCCGTGACAGCCAGGCTTCGTCAATGCGCCCGGCGTCGATCGGCACCGCTGGCAGCGGCTCGCCGGTGAGCCCTTGCAGCATCCCCTGGAGCACGAGGGCGAGCCCCTCGCCGCCGGCATCGACGACACCCGCCTCCGCCAGCAAGGGCATTTGCTCCGGCGTCTTGGCGACGGCGACGCGGGCCGCCGCGAGCGCCCTCTCGATCACGGCCTGCGGTTCGGCCCCGGCCTCGACGGTCGCGACTGCCTCTCCCACCGCTTCCGCTACCGTCACCATCGTGCCCTCGCGTGGATTACTGATCGCACCCGCCGCTGAAACGGCCGCGGCTCCCAGCGCCGTGCCCAGCGCGGAGCCTTCAACGGTTTCGGCCCCTTCGACTGCCTCCGCCAGCCCCCGCAGCCACTGCGACAGGATCACGCCAGAGTTGCCTCGCGCGCCCAGCAACGCCGCTCGCGCCAAGGCCGCTGCCACCTCCGTGAGGGAGGGGGCGTCACTGCTGCCGGACTCTTCCGCAACCCCTCTGGCGGCCGCCCACAGCGTGAGACTGAGATTCGTTCCCGTGTCGCCATCCGGCACCGGGAAGACGTTAATCGCGTCCAGCGCGGCTGCGTTGCGCTCCACCCAAACCGCAGCGCTGGTCGCCGCCTGGATGAGCAACCGGCCACTGAGGCCATGCGCCGCTGCTTCCAGCTCCCCCGACATATTGCTAGCATTCTAACGCCTGTTCGACGGCGCACCTTCACCAAGCTGGGAGCGTTCCCATGGCGTCTGTCTGCGAAGTTTGCGACAAGCGACCATCCTTCGGGCGGAACATCCGCCACAAACATTCCGGTCGTTGGCGGCGCAAAGCACCGCGCACCTCCCGCATGTTCAAGCCGAACGTGCAGCGCCTCCGTTTCGTCGAGAACGGCAAGATGGTCAGGAAGAACGTCTGCACCAGCTGCTTGCGCACGGTTCTCAAGCAGATGAGCAAGTAGCGTCGCTCGCTTCGCCGGCGCCGCCTCGTCTAAGCCGGTCCCGCCCGCTCAATCGATGTGCGCAGCCGCGTCATGGCTGCTGCTACCGACTCGCGATCGTTGAAGATCGCCGACCCGGCCACCAGAAGATCCGCGCCCGCCGCCACCGCCGGCCCGGCCGTCTTCTCCTGGATTCCGCCATCGACCTCCAACGCTGCCTGGCTTCCGATCGTGTCCAGCATCCCCCGAATCGCCTTGAGCTTCTCGAGTGAGGCCGGAATAAACGGCTGTCCGCCCCATCCCGGGTTCACGCTCATTACCAGTACCTGATCGACCTCCGGCAGCACCGCACGCAACGTCTCGACGCTCGTCGCCGGGTTCAGCGTCACGCCTGCCCGGGCACCGCCCTGCTTGATCTGGTGCACCGTTCGGTCCAGATGCGGGCACGTCTCGACGTGCACGGTGATGGTGTGCGCGCCCGCCGCCGCGAAGGCGTCGATCTGCCGCTCCGGCTCGATGATCATGAGATGCACATCGAGCGGTAACGACGTCACCGCCCGCAGGGATTCCACTACCAACGGTCCGATCGTGATCGGCGGCACGAAACGTCCGTCCATCACGTCCACGTGGATCATGTCCGCACCGGCCGCCTCGGCTGCACGCACCTGATCCCCGAGGTGTGCGAAGTCGGCCGCGAGGATCGACGGTGCGATCCGAACCGGGTGAATCATCCCTGCGCCTCAGCGTTCAGGCGCTTCCGCGCATCCGCCAAGGCTTGTCGAACGCGGGCGGGCGCCGTCCCGCCCGGAACGTCGCGTGCGGCCAGCGCCTGCCGGGCGGTCATCCCGACGGCGTCCACTTCGAACGACGAATGGGACGCTTGCAATTCGGCGAGCGTCAGGTGGGCCAGGCCCTTGCCTTCTGCCTCGCAACGCCGCACCAGCTCTCCAACGACCGCGTGCGCCTTGCGAAACGGCAGCCCTTTCCGCACCAAGTAGTCGGCGTAGTCCGTGGCGAGGATGAAAGGATCCCCGTCGACCGCCGCCTGCGCGCGTGCGCTATCGAAGCGCACGCCGTCCAGGGCCGTCGCGAGAACGTGCAGGGTGCCGGACAGGGTTGCCGCCGTATCGAAGAGTCCCTGCTTGTCGTCCTGCAAGTCGCGGTTGTACGCCAGCGGCAGTCCCTTGAGCGTCGTCAACAGCGCCACCAGGTGCCCCATCACCCGGCCGCTCTTTGCCCGCGCCAACTCGGCGATGTCTGGGTTCTTCTTTTGCGGCATGATTGAGGATCCGGTCGTATGGGTGTCGTCCAGGGCGAGGAACCCGAACTCAGCGCTGCTCCAAAGCACGAGCTCCTCGCTCAATCTCGATAGGTGCACGAGCGTTATCGCCGCCGCCGCAAGGTATTCCGCGATGTAATCGCGATCCGCGACCGCGTCCACGCTGTTCGCGGAGACCGCCCTGAACCCGAGCTCCTTTGCAACCGCCTCCCGATCGATGGGGTGCGCCGCGCCTGCCAGGGCCGCGCTGCCCAAGGGCAGCACGTCGACGCGTGTGCGCGCGTCGCGGAAGCGTGCGGCGTCGCGATCCAGCATCTCGAAATAGGCCAGCAGGTGATGGGCGAGCAGCAGCGGCTGCGCCCGCTGCAGGTGCGTGTAGCCCGGCAAGTAGACGTCGAGGTTGCGCTCGGCCAACTCCACCAATGCCGTCTGCAGCGCGGGGATGCCAACGAGCGCGTCATCGATCGCGTCGCGCGTATACAGGCGTGTGTCGAGTGCGACCTGGTCGTTGCGCGAGCGGCCGGTATGTAACCACCCTGCTGCCTCTTCACCGATGATCTCCGCCAGCCGCGCCTCGACGTGCGTGTGGATATCCTCGCGCTCGTCGCGCAACTCCAGCGCGCCCGCCGCGATCTCCTGCTCTACTTGGTCCAGCCCTTGCAAAAGCGCGTCGCACTGGGAGCGAGGGATGATCTCCTGTGCCGCCAGCATCCGTACGTGCGCGCGTGATCCCGCGATGTCCTGCCGGTAGAGCGCTATATCCGTCTCAATCGACGCAGTGAATGCTCTGACGGCCTCCGCCGGCTGCCGCGCAAAGCGACTGCCCCAGGTGCGCCCCTGTTGGGCTGCGTTGTTCGTGTCATCTAGCCGTGCCACGGAGAATGCCCTGCCCGTCGCTGGCGGACCGGATCAGCAGCGATCGGCTGCTGGAAGGCCGCCGCACACTCCTCCACCTTAGTTGACTTATTGAAGTCCCGCGTCTGCCAGGATGTCGTCCACCTCAGAGGGAGCGATGTCCCGCGCGCGGACGACGGCGATCGCTACGAGGCGCTGCTCTCCGGAGAAAAGTCGCGGGTAGACGCGTGCGGCGAGCGCTTGCAGCAGGCCTTGTCTCTGATCGGCGTCCAGCTCACCCGTTTTCGCTTGGAACAGATCGAGCGCATCCATCGCCAAGCGCAGATCGTACTCGGCCTTGGGGTGGCCGGGGCGGTCGACTAAGAACGTTGCTGCGTCGTCGCCACCGAATCCCAGCGATCGCTCCACGTAGGTGATCGTGAGGGCGTCTGGATGCGTGTTGGCGTCTGTCGTCATGGCTCGGCATCATCGCCCGCCGCGATCTGCAGCGGACTCTCGGGCTGTTGCAACAGCTGACTGTCGGCCTGCACACGGACGGGAAGGCCCCAGATTTGGATGAAGCCGTGGGCCGCGCTTTGGTCGAACTGATCGGCTGCATCATAAGTCGCCAACGAGAGCTGGTACAGGCTGCGCGGGCTGCGGCGGCCTACGGCTGTCACGGTGCCCTTGTGGAGCCGCAGCCGCACGGTGCCGCTCATATGCCGCTGGGTGGAGCGCACGTAGGCTGCGAGATCCTGGTGGTGCGCCGTGAACCACAGCCCGTCGTAGATGAGGTCGGCATAGTCTTGCGCCAGTCGGCGCTTCAGCCGCTGTTGCGGCTTCGAGAGGGTGAGCGCCTCCAGGGCCTGATGCGCCTCACGCAGCGCCACGGCGGCGGGCGCCTCATAGATCTCGCGGGACTTAATCCCCACCAGCCGATTCTCGACCATGTCGATCCGGCCGATGCCGTGCTGTCCGGCCAGCGCGTGCATGCGTTCGATCAGCGGCACGGGCTCCATCGCCACCCCGTCGATCGCGACCGGTGCTCCCTGCTCGAACTGCACCTCGACGAACGCGGGCTCGTCCGGCGCCTCCGCGACGGACCGTGTCCACTGGTAGACGTCCGCAGGCGGCTCGACCCACGGATCCTCCAGCACGCCTGCTTCGATCGAACGGCCCCACAGATTCTCGTCGGTGGAGTAGGGGCTCGCGGTCGTCTCTCGGATCGGGATCCCGTGCTCTGCGGCGTATGCGATCTCCGCAGGGCGGGTCGTGAGTTCCCAATCGCGAACGGGCGCCAAGATCGTCAGATCAGGTGCCAGCGCCGCTACCGACACGTCGAAGCGCACTTGGTCGTTGCCCTTGCCGGTGCAGCCGTGCGCGACCGCTTGCGCGCCCTCCGCACGGGCCGTGTCCACCAGCAGTTTCGCAATGAGCGGGCGCGCCAGCGCGGTCGCTAGGGGATAGCGATCCTCGTAAATCGCACCGGCCGCCAGCGCGGGCAGCACGAAGTAGCGTGCGAAAGTCGCTTGCGCATCTTCTACTACCAGCCGCGTCGCACCCGCTGCCAGCGCGCGCTTCTCGAGATCGGGATCCGCGTCGAGGAAGCCGACGTCGGCTGTTAGACATACGACCTCCCAGTCTCGCTCCACGAGCCAGCGCGTCACGGTCGACGTGTCCAGGCCGCCGCTGTAGGCCAGCACCACTTTCTTGCCGGCGCCCTCGTAGGATGTGCCGCTCATCGCGTTCCCGAAAGCGACCGCGTGGGCTCCGCCGGTTCGACGGCGCTGAGAGCCGTATCGAAGATCGCGGCTGCTTCATCAAGCTCCGCCTCGGTCACTGTCAGCGGCGGCACCCAGCGGATCACGGTCGGCTTCAGATTGCTGCACAGCAACCCCCGCTCTCGGCAGGCGCTGACCACCGCTCCGGCGATCTCCCCGTCGAACTCGATCCCGATCAGTAATCCCTGTCCTCGCACGTCGACGATCTGCGGGTGCCGGTCCTCCAGTGCCCGTAGCTTCGCCCGCACGCGCTCGCCCTTCGCCTCCGCCTGGGCGGGTAGATCTTCTTTGATGATCGTCCGCACGACGCTTAACGCCACCGCCGTCGTCAGCGGCTGCCCGCCGAACGTCGTTCCGTGGTCGCCCGGTTGGAACACGGAAAATCTCTCGTTGGCCAAGAACGCGCCGATCGGCACTCCGCTGCCCAACCCTTTGGCGATCGCCATGATATCCGGCGCGACGCCGCTATGCTGGAACCCGAACAGCCGTCCCGTGCGTCCGAACCCGGTTTGCACCTCGTCCATGATCAGGGCGACGTTGCGCTCGTCGCACAGCGCGCGCACCGCGGGCAGATAGTCGGGGTCCGGGACGTTGACGCCCCCCTCGCCCTGTACAGACTCCAGCATGACCGCGCACGTCCGGTCGCCGACCACAGCCTCCAGCGCAGCGACGTCGTTGAAGGGAACGTGCCGGAAGCCGTCCGGCAGCGGTTGGAATGGCTCGCTGTAGCGGGGCGTGCCGGTTGCGGTCACGGTCGCGAGCGTGCGCCCGTGGAAACTCTGCTCCATCGCCACGATCTCGAACGCACCGTTCTTCTCCGTCTGCCCCCACTTGCGCGCCAGTTTGATGCAGCCTTCATTGGCTTCGGCGCCGCTGTTACAGAAGAACACGCGACTGAGGCCGCTCACCTGCGTGAGAAGCTCCGCCAGCTCGATCTGCGGCACCGAGTAGAAGTAGTTCGAAACTTGGATGAGCTGTGCGGCTTGGCTCTTCAGCGTCTCAACGACGGCCGGATGTCCGTGTCCGAGCGCCAGTACCGCAATCCCCGCCACGAAGTCGAGGTAGGACTTCCCCTGGTCGTCCCACACACGGGAGCCCTCGCCCCGCACGATCGTCACGGGAAAACGCTTGCCCGTGTTGAAGCAAACCGTAGCCTCGCGCTCGGCGATGGTTGGCATGGCTTCTCTTTCGTCTGTGTCAGCGCTCTGGCGCTGTCACGATATCCAGCGTTTCCCTTCGCAGCAAGAAAGATCCGGCGCGCCGCGCTGCGATTACAAAACGCGCGTGCCTCTCTCGCCTCGCAGCGCGGCCGGCACCGCTCCCGCGGCCCGTCCGTCGACGATCCGCGCGGCCGCCCCCCCCGCCGCCGCTGCGCGGCCTGCGGCCAGCTTGGGCAGCATCCCTCCCGCGACGACGCGGGCCGCCTGAAGGGCCTCGGCCTGCTCGGCGTCGATCGTGGCGATCGGCCGTTGCTCGCCGTCCAGCACCCCGTCGGTGTCGGTCAACATCACGAGCGCCTCCGCCTCCAGCGCCACGCTGACCGCGCCGGCCACGGCATCCGCGTTGATATTGATGAGCTGATCGCTGGTGGAGAGCCCGATGGGGGCCATGATCGGCAGGAAGCCGGCATCCAGCAAGGCCGCAAGTGGCGCGGCGTTGCAGACGGGCATCTCGCCCACGAAACCCAATCCGCGCTCGCTGAGCGGGGACCGCACGATCCCGGCGTCGGCTCCCGAGATACCGAGCGCCTGCGCGCCCAGCGACGTAAATTGCTCCACCAGCCGTTTGTTCACGACGCCCGCAAGAACCGCGATCGTCGTATCCAGCGCTGCGGCCGTCGTCTTGCGCAGCCCGTTAGAGAACTCGGTCTCCACGCCCAACCGCTCCAGCCATTCCGTCGTCAGCGCTCCGCCCCCATGTACCACGACTACCCGTCGGCCCTGCCGGGCGAGCGCCGCGATATCGGCCAACGACGTGTCGTGGGCTCCGAGCGTGCTGCCGCCCAGCTTGACCACGATCGCGCCTGAGGATGGTGCAGCGTTCATGGGGTTCAGCGTACGGCGCTTGCTGGTTGAGAGAACGCCTACGTAACGTAGTCTGCGTTGAAGCGCACGTACTCTTCGGTGAGGTCGCAGCCCCAGGCGGTTGCGGCGGCCTCGCCCCGGCCCAGCTCAAGCCGGATGCGCACCACCGTGCCCGTCACTGCCTCGGCGGCCTGCGCCTCCGGCACGCCGGTCGGTTCCCCCCGCGCGAACAGTGTTCTCTCGCCGATCGCAAGGCGGCAGCGGCTCGGATCGATCCGCACCCCGGCGTTTCCTGCCGCCATCAGGACCCGGCCCCAGTTCGGGTCCCCCTTGCTCAGCGCCGCCTTGAGGAGGGGTGAGCGCACCACGCTCCGCGCCACGGCCTGCGCTTCCCCGACGCTTGCCGCGCTTCCCACCTCCATCACGATCAGCTTTGTCGCGCCTTCGCCGTCGCGCGCGATGTCGATCGCGAGCTTTCGGCAGACCGCCTCCAGCGCCATGGCAAAAGGGTTCACTGCGGCGGCATCCGCGATCGGCGGCCCACCGCCTGCCCCGTTCGCCAGCAGCAGCACCGTATCGTTCGTGGACGTGTCCCCATCGACGCTGATCATGTTGAATGTGCGGTCGCACGCCTCCCGCAACTGCGCTCGGAGGATGGGCGCCTCTACCGGCGCGTCGGTCGTGAGGAAGGCCAGCATCGTCGCCATGTTCGGGTGGATCATGCCCGCGCCCTTGGCGCAGCCGCCGATGGTGTACGAGCGCCCATGCGCCTCGAACCGCTGGCTGGCTTCCTTGGGGAACGTGTCCGTCGTCATGATCGCCCGCGCGAACGCCGCGCCGCCCCCGGCCGTCGGCGTGATCGCGTTCGCTCCCGCCTCGATCAGATCCATGGGCAAGTACTGTCCGATCACGCCTGTGCTGAGAACGAATGCTTCGTCCGCTCCGCATCCCGCGCGCGCTGCCGCGATCTCGGCCATGCGCCGCGCGTCGGTCAACCCGCGCTCTCCCGTCGCCGCGTTGGCGTTGCCGGAGTTCACCAGGACGGTTTGGATGCGGCCGTCCGCGACATGCTCCGCATCGACGATGAGTGGCGCCGCCCAGAGTGCGTTCGAAGTAAAGACCGCCGCCGCCGCCGCGACCGTTTCGGATGCCAGGAGGCCCATATCGGGCAGATGGGACTCCTTGATCCCGGCCGTGGTGGCGCCAGCTTTGAAGCCGCGCGCCCGCGTCAACGCGCCGGGGCTTGAGTCGACTGCGGCGTCCGGTTGCGCGTCGTCGTGCACGGGGCGCTACGGATAGATCGCGGCGACCGACAGGCCCGCGCTCTCGTCGAAGCCGCACATCAGATTGAGGCACTGCACGGCCGCGCCCGCTGCGCCCTTGCCGAGGTTGTCCAGCGCCGCGATCGCGACCACTTGGCCGGTTACCGCGTCGACATTCGGATACAGGAGGCAAGCGTTGCTGCCGAGCGTGTGTTTCGTGCTGGGCCCGCTCGCTGTGACATGCACGAACGGGTGCCCTTCGTAGAACGCCTGATAGCGCTGGGCGAGCTCCGCCCGTGCGAGTTGGCGCTCCGCCGGCAGGGCGCCCGCCCGCGCGGTGGCGTAGGCGGTCGCCAGGATTCCGCGCGTCATCGGGATCAGATGCGGGACGAACGTGACCTGCGGCGTCCTGCCGTTTGGTTGCAGAGCGCCGAGCTCTTGCGCGATCTCGGGTTGATGCCGGTGGCCGTCCAAGCCGTAGGCGCTGAGAGCGCCGTCCACTTCGGCGAAGTGGCTGCCCAGCTTCAGGGCCCGCCCCGCGCCGGACAGGCCGGATTTCGCGTCGACGACGAGGGCGTCTTCTACCAACGCTCCTGCCAGCAGCGGCGCCAGCGCCAGGATCGCTGCGGTCGGGTAGCAGCCCGGGACGGCGACCAGCCGCGATTCCCGGATCGCGTCGCGGTGCAGCTCCGGCAGACCATACGTCGCCTGCGCCAACAGATCGCGCGCCGGGTGCTCGCCGTACCAGTGTTGGTAGGTGTCGGGGTCGTGCAGCCGGAAATCAGCGCTGCAGTCGATCACCGGCGTGCCGGCCCGGATATACGGCTCCAGCGCCTGCGCCGCCGCGGCGTGCGGCAGCGCCGATAGCACCACGTCGACATCGTCCCGAAGCTGCTCGGTGATCGCCAAATCCAGCGACCACAGGTGCGGGAACACGTCCGGCAGCCGCCGGCCCGCCTCAGACCGCCCCGTCACCGACGTCACGCGCACCTCTGGATGGCCGAGCAACAGCCGGGCCAGCTCGCCTCCCACGTAACCGGTAACGTTAATGATGCCAGCGCGGATCACGCGGCGCCTCCGCTGTGTGCGTGTCGAGCTACCCTAGCCTGCCCTTCCCAACCCTGCACTGGGACATCGGTCTGATAGGACACATTGCTCGCAGAGAGGACGCCCCGCCTTGCATACGCGGCGCCCGTGCCGGATCAGTGCGACGTGGAACGGGTACACTTGTCCCCGGCTCACCTGTGATTCGAGCAGTTCGTGTGCGGCGGCGGCGCCCGTTTTTTCATTGATGAGGCCGAGGCGCTGGCATACGCGATGCACATGCGTGTCGACCGGCAGAGCGGGCCGCTTCAGTGCGAAAAGCAGCACACATGCCGCCGTCTTGGGTCCTACGCCCGGCAGGCTCGTGAGCCACGCTTTGGCCTCCGGCAGTGGCAAGGTCTTCAGCTGGGAGGCATCCCACTCGTCTCCCAATCGCTCGCGCAGCTCCGCCAGCAGCGCTTTCAACCGCGGCGCTTTCGTCTTCGCCAGCCCCCCAATGCGAATGGCCGCTTCGATCTCCCCGACCGGCGCCGCCAACACGGCATCCCAATCGGGGAAGCGCGCCACGAGCGATTGGTAGGCTCGCCCCGAATTCGTATCCGACGTGTTCTGCGAGAGCAGTGTCAGCACCAGCTCCGCCACTGGATCACCGTGTGCGCGCCAAGGGGGGATCGGCGCCTCGGCATCAAGGCGCTCAATGATCTCCGAGGGCGCGAGCAAGCGCGTGGCTCGGCGTTTCCGGCTGCCCGGGCGGCGCTGGCTGGACGCCTTTCCGCGGGCCGGTTTCTTCGCTGTACGGCGGTTCATAGCACCCGCGCCGACAGGGCGAGGCCCGGGATCCGCTGCAATTCCGCCTGGTACGTCGACCGGCCTTGCATGACCCGGAAGAGGGCATGCCAGAGATACGCCACCCGTTTGCTCGTGCCCAGCGCCAGCCAAGGCCACGTGGTGACGCACCAGTAGTACATGCGTGAGATCGCCCGTGCCGCGTTCAGCTCTGGCTGAATCATGCGATCGATCGCCCGTGTGTACCGTTCGGCCGCCTCGCCAGCGCCGCCGAGCGCCGCCAGCACCGCTGTTGACGCCAGCTCCGCCGACTCAATTGCGTACGAGATCCCCTCTGCCGTGAACTCGTCCGCGAGGCCCGCGGCATCGCCCAGCAGCAACACCGGGCCGGCTGCGACGCGCTCCCCGCCGCGCCGGTAGCGGATCGGATGTCCGCGCGCCTCTTGCACTTCCGCTCCCGCCAGGCCCAACGCTGCTACGTAGCGCTGCGCTTGCTCGCGAATCCGGCGTCCGCGCCCCGGTGCCAGCACCAGCCCGATGGACAGCCGTTCCGCTTTTGGGAACACCCAGCCGTAGCCCCAAGGCCGGTACCCCACATCGACGTTCACCAGCCCGTTCCAGCGGCGCAGAGCCGTTTCGGGGGCGGTGACCTCCAGCTCCCAGGCCGCGCTCTTCGCGAGTCCGCTCCCTAATCCGGACGCGCGCGCCACCCGTCCTGCTGCTCCGTCCGCGCCGAGTACAATGGCCGCTTCGTAGACGCCACGATCCGTGGATACGCGAACGCCTCCTGAACCGGGATCGACATCTTGCACCGCCTCTCCCTCGCGCACCTCGACGCCCGCCTCCCCCGCCCACCCCAGCAGCAGTGCGTCGAAGCGGTCGCGCATCACCATGTAGGCTAGGGGATCCGTCGATCGTTTTACGAAGCGCCGCCCGCCGAAATGGCTCACTTCGATCCCCTGCACCACGTCTTCGACCACTGGCGCGATCGAACGATCGAGCGAAGCGACCGCGCGTGCCGGCACACCGCCGCCGCAAGCCTTGTATCGGGGATGCCGCGCCTTCTCCAGCAAGAGAGTGCGGGCCCCCGCCCCGGCCAGTTGGCGGGCGGCGGTGCTGCCTGCGGGGCCACCACCTGCCACGATCACGTCCCAACGACGGCTCATGCTGGCAGCCTAGCGAATGCGGCTGCCTCCACGGCTTGCTGTGGTTGCCCCAACGTGGCATGATTTCGGCCGTTATGCCTATTCCAGCATATCGATCCCGATTGGGGGCCCGCCTCGCTCTCGCGGGTCTCGTCGCGCTCACCCTTCTCGTGCTGGCCTGCCGCCCGGCTCCGCCCGCCCCTCGCGGCGACTTGATCCTCGCTACGACCACCAGCGTCCAAGACAGTGGCCTCCTTGAGGCGCTCATCCCGGTCTTCGAGGCCGGCGTGAACGTCAACGTGAAGCCGGTCGCGGTCGGCACCGGCGCCGCGCTGCGCTTGGCCGAAGAAGGCAACGCCGATGCCCTTTTCGTGCACGCGCCCGACGCGGAGCGCGCTCTGGTCGGTGCGGGCCACGCCTATAACCGACACCTCGTCGCCTACAACGATTTCGTGATCGTCGGCCCGCGGGCCGATCCCGCCAACATTGCGGGCGACACCGACGCTGCTACGGCCTTCACCGCGATCGCCGCTACCGAGGCGCGCTTCATCTCTCGCGGCGATGACAGCGGCACGCACAAGCGCGAGCGGGCGATCTGGGCAGAGGCCCGTATCGTGCCCGGGGACTCGTGGTACGCGGAGAGCGGCCAGGGCATGGGCGCGACGCTCACCATCGCCGACCAAAAGCTCGCCTACGTGCTGACGGACCGGGGCACCTTCCTCGCACTCTCCGACGATGTCGATCTGATCCCTCTAGTCGAGGGCGATCCCGCCCTGCTCAATCTCTACAGCGTTTTGCAGGTGAGCCCTGCTAAGCTCGGCGTCAACGCCCTTGCCGCCGTCGCCTGGATCGAGTTCATGCTCAGCGAGGAAGCGCAAGCGATCATCAACGACTTCCGCCGCGATGAGTTCGGCCGCCCGCTCTTCCACGCCGCTGCCGGTCTCCAGGAAGCCGAAGTGATTGAGCGCTTCACCGTGCAAGCTGCCGATGGTTGAGGGGCACGACCGTGGACTTGCTCTGGGACGGCATCAAGGAGGCCTTTCGCCTCTGGATCCGCGGCGACGCGGAGATCATCGAGATCACCCTGCGGACTCTCGCCGTCTCGAGCCTCGCCACGGCGGTGTCGCTGCTGCTCGGAGTCCCGATCGGCGCGGCGCTCGCGCTCAAGCGCTTCCCGGGGCGCCGTCCGCTCGTCGCCCTGGTGAACACGGGCATGGGCATGCCGCCGGTTGTTGTGGGTCTCTTCGTCGCGATCATGCTGTGGCGCAGCGGTCCCTTCGGCGGCCTCGGCCTGATCTACACCCCCTGGGCGATCGTCATTGCCCAGTTCGTCATCGCTGTACCGCTCGTGATCGGCATCTCGCTGGCGGCCATCCAGACCATCGACCCTAAGCTCCTCGACCAGATGATCGCGCTCGGCGCTAATCGCCTGCAGCTCCTTTGGTTGATCGTGCGGGAGGCGCGCTTGGGGTTGCTCGCCGCTCTCATGGCTGGCTTCGGCGCGGTCATCTCCGAGGTAGGCGCCTCCATCATGGTCGGCGGCAACATTGCCGGAGAGACACGCGTGCTCACCACCGCGACGGTGCTTGAAACGAGCCGTGGCCGTTTCGAGGTCGCGATCGCCCTCGGCGTGATGCTGCTGGTGCTCGCCTACCTCGTGAATCTGGTCTTCACCAGTGCCCAGCAACGCCGCCCCGCCTAGCCTTCCGCCGGTCGCGGACAGCAAGATCCAGCTTCGCGGCTGCCGGGTTGTCCGCGACGGCCGCGTGGTGCTCGATATCCCCGAGTTGGATGTGCCCAAGGGACACACTACCGCACTCATCGGACCCAATGGCGCGGGCAAGAGCACGCTGCTGCGCATGCTGCAACTGCTGATCCGGCCCGAGCGCGGCGAGCTGCTCCTCGACGGGGTGCCCATGCAGCGCGACCCCATTGCGACTCGGCGCCGGATGGCCACGGCTTTTCAGGAGCCGTTGCTCCTCAGCATGAGCGTGCGCGCCAATGTGGAGCTGGGGTTGCGGCTGCGGCGGCTGCCGCGCGCGCAGCGGCGCGCACGGGCGCGGCATTGGCTGGACCGCTTCGGGGTGGGACACCTCGCCGACCGGCATGCCCACGACGTTTCCGGTGGCGAGGCGCAGCGTGTCAGCCTCGCACGGGCCTTCGCGCTCAATCCCGAAGTGCTGCTCCTCGACGAACCCTTTGCCGCCCTTGACGCCCCCACGCGATCGGATCTGATCGAGGACTTCGCCTCCGTTTTGGCGGAGAGCCGCCCGACAACCGTCCTCGTGACCCACGATCGTGACGAAGCTCGCCGCCTCGGCGACGGCATCGTTGTCTTGATCGACGGGCGCCTGCGCCAGCGAGGCTCGCCCGCTGAGGTTTTCGGCGCTCCTGCCGATGCGGAAGTCGCCGCTTTCGTAGGAGTCGAGAACGTCTGGGCCGCGAGCTTGGAACGCTCCAGCGCCGGCATCGCAACCTATCGCGTCGCTGGCCAACTGGTGGATGTGGCGAGCGCGTCTCCGCCTGCGGCTGCCCTGGTCTGCGTGCGCCCCGAGGCGATTACGCTGTTCCCTCCCGCAGCGGCCGTCCCGGGCAGTGCCCGCAACTGCTTGCCGGCGCGCATCGACGCGATCAACCTTGTGGGCCCCGTGCTGCGAATCCAGCTCCACTTGGGCCACAGCGAGGACACGACCGCCGTCGCGACGGTCACACCGGCCTCAGTCGAAGCGCTGGGTTTGCGGGTGGGAAGCGCGGTTTCGGCGGTCTTCAAGGCGACGGCCGCCCACCTCATCCCTCGCTGAGACAGTGCGCGGCGCCGGCCGACCGCCGTGACGCCGAACGCTGCGGCGGGTTCCTGTGCAAGGGCGGTTGCGAGGTTCCGAAGCGGTTGGCCGGCCGGGTGACGCCCGGTTCGGCAGGCAAGGCCCGGCTGCTCTTCCTGGGAAGAACGACACAGCCTCCCGTCGGGGAGGCTGTGTCGTGGAGGAGCGAGTCCTAAATAGCGGAGGCAGGTCCTTAGTAGCCGCCCATCGCGCTCGCGGGCATCGGAGGCGCGCCGCCCATCCCTGTGGGCTGGACCGGCGGCGTCTCATCTTCCTTCTCACTGACCAAACAGTTCGTGGTCAGGACCATCGCGGCGATCGAGACGGCGTTCTCCAGCGCGGCGCGCGTCACGAGCGCCGGATCGATCACGCCTTTGTCGACCATGTCGCCGAAGTTGTCCTGCTGCGCGTCGTAGCCCCAGTTGACCTTGTCGGCTTCCTTCACCTCTTGCACGATGACCGAGCCGTCCTTGCCGGCGTTCGACGCGATCCGCCGCAAGGGCTCTTCGAGCGATCGGCGCAGGATCCGCACGGCGGTCCGCTCGTCGCCCTCGTATTCCTCTTCCTGCATCGTCTTGGCGGCCGCGATGAGCGCCACGCCCCCGCCGGGGACGATCCCCTCTTCGACCGCCGCGCGGGTCGCGGAGAGCGCGTCTTCCACGCGGTGCTTGCGCTCCTTCAGCTCCACCTCCGTGGCGGCGCCGACCTTGATGACCGCGACCGAGTTGGAGAGCTTGCCAAGCCGCTCCTGGAGCTTCTCCGTGTCCCAGTCGCTCTTCGAAAGATCAAGCAGAGCCCGCACCTCGCGGATCCGAGCGTCCACCTCGCCTGGCTCACCCTTGCCTTCGATGATCGTGCTGTTGTCCTTTGTCGAGACGAAACGTCGTGCGCGGCCCATGTCCTGCACTTCGGCCTCGGCGACGCCGCGGCCGAGCTGCTCACTGATCACGGTGCCGCCGGTCATTGAGGCGATGTCGGCCAGATTGTCCTTCTGCCGGTCTCCGAACCCGGGCGCTTTCACTGCCAAGATATTCACCGTGCCGCGCAGCTTGTTGACCGCCAGAGTCGCCAGCGCCTCGCCGTCCACGTCGGGCGCGATGATTACGACATTCTTCGTCACCTGCAGGAGCTTCTCGAGCAGCGGCAGGATGTCGCTCACGGCTGAGATCTTCTTGTCGGTGATCAGGATGTAGGGATCGTCGACGATCGCCTCCATCCGGTCCGGGTTCGTGATGAAGTAGGGCGAGATGTAGCCGCGGTCGAATTGCATCCCGTCGACGAATTCGACCTCCGTGCGGATCCCCTTCCCCTCCTCCACGGTGATGACGCCGTCCTTGCCGACCTTCTCCATCACCTCGCCGATCAGATCGCCCACGGCCGGCTCGGCGGCGGAGATGGAGGCAACCTGTGCCATCTGTTCGCGCGTCGTCACGCGGATCGCGTTGTTCTTGATCTCCTCGACGCCGACCTGTGCGGCTTTCTCGAGGCCCCATTTGAGCGCGATCGGGTTCGCCCCCGCCGCCACGTTCTTCATTCCCTCCGTCACGATCGACTGGGCGAGCACCGTGGCCGTCGTCGTGCCGTCCCCGGCGATGTCGTTGGTCTTCGACGCGACCTCTTTCGCGAGCTGCGCGCCGATGTTCTCGAATGCGTCCTCGAGCTCAATGTCGCGGGCGATCGTGACGCCGTCGTTGGTGATGGTCGGCGCGCCGAAAGATCGCGCGAGCACCACGTTCCGGCCCTTGGGGCCGAGGGTAATCTTCACCGCGTTGGCGAGCTTGTCGATTCCCGCCCGCATCGCCGCGCGGGCATCTTCGTCGTAGATCAGTTGCTTGGCCATGGATGTCCTTATCGGCGGCCGCGGGTAGGTGGATGGTTGATTTTCACCAGGTTGGCACTCGGCGGCCGGGAGTGCCAAGCGGGATTATCGCGAATTTCCGGCACCATGCGCAAGTGGCGGCGGCTACGGAGAGCACTTTTGGAGGGAGGCGGGCGGGCAGGCCGCGCTTGCCCCCAAAGTGAGCCGGGAGCCTAGACGGTTCGGAACAGTTCGGAAGGTAGCGGCTTTACGCCTCGGCGGGCGGCCTCGGTGGGGCGCCGCGCGGACATGATCCGTGCGCGCCGCAGCGAGCCACTATGAGTTGCCTAGCCACCGACCGTCTGAGCGCGCGGAGAGACGATCCAGAGGACATCGCCGGGTGCGATGGTGAAGTCCTCTCGGCCCAGATCGGGGAGGTAGGCGAGATCCCAGGCGCCCGTCGCACGGTTGTACTTCCAGACGCTCGCCACGTCCGTCTCTTCGAAGAGGCGGGCCGCCGTCGTGGAGGCGCTGGCGGACAGGGGGTAGAAGTTACCACCCTTCCGCAGGGTGAGGGTAACGCCGCCGGGCGCAGACGGCTCGCCGGCCTCGCGCGTCACCGTGACGGTGACGATCTGCGTCGGGGTACCGTCCGGAGGAACCACTTCAATGGTGATGGGGTTCGGCCCCGGGTCGAGCGGCAGTGCCTCGCCGCTGGCGTAGCTCTCGTCGTCCTTGCGGATGGTAACGGCGTCGCCGGCGTCCTGCGCCGTTGCCGTCACGACCGTCTCCACGGCGTCGTCTGCCATGGCGGCGGCATAGGCGGTCCTGCCGCTGGCGAAGGACGGATCGAGCGTCGCGTCGCGCAGGTGCAGCTCACGCAGCAGGCAGAAGGGCAGGCCCAGGCCGGGGGTATCGCCCGCGTCGGCGCTGTCGCCGTCGCTGTTCGCGTCCACCGCGATAAAGTCGTGCGCGGGAGCGCCCAGCGCATACGCTGGCGCGGCCAACAGATGGCGCAGGCTGAGAGGCACACATCCAGTCAGCGCATTGCCCGCGAAGCGCGTGACGCGCAGGCGGGTGAGATCGCCCAGCGATTCCGGCAGCGGCCCGATCAACTGGTTGCCGGCGAGCGCCAGTTCTCGCAGATTGGCGAGGCGGCCCAGCGTGGCTGGGATCGGCCCGCTCAAGCGGTTGTGACCGAGGTTCAGGTACGTCAGCTTGGGGAGGTCGCTTAGGTCCGGTAGCGGCCCGATCAACTGGTTGCCGGCGAGCGCCAGTTCTCGCAGATTGGCGTGGCGGCCCAGCGCGGCCGGGATCGGCCCGCTCAAGCGGTTGTGACCGAGGTTGAGGTACGCCAGCTTGGGGAAGCCGCTCAGATCCGGCAGCGGCCCGTGCAACCGGTTATCGTCCAGGAACAGGTTCTTCAAATCAGCGAGGCGGCCCAGCGCGGCCGGGATCGGGCCGCTCAGCCGGTTGTGGTCCAGGAACAGATTGCTCAGATTCACGAGGCGGCCCAGTGAAGCCGGGATCGGCCCGCTCAAGCGGTTGCCCCGCAGATTCAGGTACGTCAGACCGGGGAGGCTGTGCAGCGCTGGAATCAGTCCGTCCAGTCGATTGTGCGAGAGATTCAGTTTCCGCAGTCGGGCGAGGTTGCCCAGCGCCGCCGGAATCGGCCCGCTCAATTCGTTGCCTCCCAGAGACAGGTCCGTCAAGTGGTCTAGGTGGCCCAGCTCGGCCGGCAGGTGCCCGGCCAGCAGCCTTCCTTCCAGCGCCAGGCGCGTGACGCGGCCGGAGGCGTTCGTGGAGACGCCACTCCAGGTGCCGAGCGGCTCGGTATTCCCCCAGTTGGCGCCGATCCCCCGGTTCGCACCGACCAGCGCCTCATGCAGCGCCAGCAGCGCGGTCCGGTCCGTCTCCACCGTGCCCTCGCGGATCGCCAGCACCTCGTAGATCCGCGCCGCCGCGCCGCCGTCCGCAGCGCTCATCACCACATGGATGCGCCTGCCACCTACTTCCGGCAGATCCACCTGCAGGCCCGCGGCACTCATGTCGGCGTCCGTGATCGCCGTCCCGCTCTCGTCCCGGTAGGCCACGAGGCCGCCCCCGTCCGCCCCGCCATCGATCGTGATC
This sequence comes from Chloroflexota bacterium, assembly GCA_026707145.1. GTDB lineage: Bacteria > Chloroflexota > Dehalococcoidia > Bin125 > Bin125 > JAPOXK01. Next base: position 53,565 of record JAPOXK010000020.1, read on the forward strand.
CGGGCTACCTGATTGGTCACGTGGACCGTGTAGAGATCCACAGTGCTGCTGAACGCCGGTGAGAGCGCTCCGGGATCCACCATCAGGACGTCGTCGTTCAGGCGCCGTGTCACCGTCACGGTGACTGTCTGCCTGGGAGTTTCGCCGGACGGGACGACCTCGATGACGATGGGATTCGGTCCCAGGTCGAGCGGCACCGCCGCGTTGCTGGCATAGCTCTCCTCACCCTTGCGGATGGTGACGCGATCGTCGGCGTCGTAGGGCGTCGCCGTCACTACTGTCTCCTCAGTGCTTCTGACCACGGAGGCGCTGTAGGCCGCCCTGCCGGCGGCGAAGGACGGGTCGAGGGTCGCGCCGCTCAGCCGCAACTCCTGGAGCATGCAGAAGGGCAGGCCGAGGCCGTGGAGGTCGGCCTCGTCGTCGGTGTCGCCGTCACCGTTCACGTCCACCGCGAGGAAGTCATGGGCAGGAACATCCGGCGCGTATTGGGGAGCAGCCAGCAGATAGCGCAACCCGTGGGGCACACACCCGCTCAGCGCATTGCCCGCGAAGCGCGTGACGCGCAGATTGGCGAGGGTGCCCAGCGTGGCCGGGATCGGGCCCGTCAGTGCGTTGTCCCACAGGATCAGAAGCGTCAGGTCGGCGAGGCTGCCCAGTGCAGCCGGAATCGGCCCGCGCAACGCGTTGTCGCCCAGCGCTAGGACCGTCAGCGCGTCCAGGGTTCCCAGCTCGGGCGGCAGGGTCCCGCTCAAGTTGTTTTGGGAGAGCGCCAGGTCTATGACCCGGCCGTGATCATTCGTGGTGACGCCGTGCCAGGCGCCGAGCGGTTCGTCACTCCCCCAGTTGCTGTTGACCGTCCAGTTTGGCCCGTCCGTGGCTGCGTAGAGCGCCAGCAGCGCGGCCCGGTCCGTTCCCGCCGTGCCGCCGGGCTCTTGCGCGGACAACGAAGGGGCGGGCCCGAACAGCGTGGCGCCGGTCAGCAGGGCCGCCCCCATCAGGGCCAGCACCAAGGGCGCGATAAGTGGCCGTGCCCGCACGCTGGGGTCTCTTCCCCAACCGCTTCCCCTGCCGAGTCGGCGCCGCATCGTGCGCTCCTCTCCGGCTTACTGGGGCGCTGGGTTAGGGCAGTGAGTCTAGCCGCCGACCGTCTGGGTACGCGGGACCACGCCCCAAGCGCGTGCCTGACTCATCGACCGCCGTTGCTTTTCCTCCTCCGCTTGCGGCCCGTCCCCGATCGACACGCCGGCCGGCGGTTGGGCTTCAGTTTCGGCCCGGTCTGCTCTGGGGACGAACCAAGCCGATTCGCGTCGGTGGCCAGTACCGCAACCAGGCCACGCCGATCAGATCGGTTCGCGGCACGGGGCCGAAGTGTCTGCTATCCGTGCTCGAACGTGGGTTATCGCCATACACGTTCAGGGAGTTTCCCGGACCTGCCGGCCCGGTTACCCGCTTGATGAGTTCCAGATCCGGGCGATCCGGTCGGCGCGCGACGATGACCCACCCTCGCCACGGAGCATCAACCCACGTGGGCGGAGCCGTCGCCAGAACGTAATCGCCGGGCTGCAGCGCAGGCAGCATGCTTTCGCCGTTGACGACGAATCGTGCCGAGCGGCGCGCTACCAGTACCAGCGAGGCCAGCAGGATGGCTAACACCGCCCACCAGGATCCCCCAGCCGTGCTTGCGTGCTGGGAGTTTCGCCCTGTCGCCCCGGCTCCTATCATGCGGCTCGGACCGTGCCGCCGGTTGTTCGGTGAAGCGGCTGGCGTGGTCCGTTCCAACAGTGCGTTCGTCCGATGAAGGAGGTAGCGGAATGGCGAATCTCGTGATGGAGTTGGTGAACTGGGCGCGCACGGCGCGCGTTGCGCATGCCCACTGCGACGTGCCCTGCGGTCTGTATCATCCGCACGCGGCCGAGCTGGCTGCGGAGACGGTCGAGAAGATGGTGGAGAAGCTCGAGGGCCTGGGCCCCGACGACGGCTCGTTGGCCTGGCGAAACTCCGCCACGCGCATGATCGCCGCCAAGGAGGAGCACGCGGAGATCGTCAAGCACGAGATCACGATCCTCTGGGGCGATTACTTCAAGCCTCCGCACCTGGAGCAGTGGCCGGAGCTGCACGAGCTCGTTTGGAACACGCTCAAGCTGGCCGGCTATAACAAGCAGAACGTCGACATGGAAGCCGCCGGCAGGTTGCGGGGCGAGGTGAAGAAGATCGCCGACATCTTCTGGGAATCAAAAAAGTAGCCACGGCAGTGGGGCCGCACGGCGCCTCCGGCCTTGAGGAGCGTGCGGCCGTCCGTCTCAGTGCGCGTGCGAATGCCCGTGGTCATGGCTGTGTCCACCATCGCCCCAGCCGCTGGCTAGGCCTTCGTCATCACCGAAATCCCCCGCGTCGAAGTCACCGCCGAGGCCGCCGTCGAGATCACCAAAGTCGTCGTCGAAATCATCGGACCCGAACGCGGAGATCGCTGACGAATTCCAGACGCGTTGCCCTTGCGTGCCGTCGTCTGGACAGCAAGCCGGATCGCCGGCCTCTTCGCGCGGTCGTGTGATCTCAAACACAGTGGCGCACTGGCTGCAGCGGAATTCGTAGATCGGCATGGTCGCGACTCCGTCGATGATCCCTGGCTAGCCTGGCAATGATTTTAACCTAGGGTAGCTGCCCCTGGCGGAAGTGGTGAAACGCGAACGCAACGCCCTCTCCGATAGCGAAGCCACCTTCCTCACCGACTAGCTCGTTTGACAGCGCGCTGCTCGCGCCGCGCGCTAAGGCTGCCGCTCGTAGCGGATAGCGCAGCCCAATCGTGTCGACCCCGCACACCTCATCGCTGATCGGGACCAGCGAAACGTAGTCACCCGGTGCGCCCTGGAACCGCACGGACGGAGCGCCGTTCCCGCGCAGCAGCACGCCTTCCGACCAGTCGCTCACGACAGTGATGCGCACATCGTGCAGTTCCTGTGCCGAGAGGTACATCAGATTCGCGAAGCCATGATCGAGGCGGTCGGCGCTTTGGACGCCCACCATCACGATTTCGTCGGCGCCCCGCTGGCGCGCCAGCAGCAATCCGACCATTCCGTCGGTCTGCTGCTCGGGGTTGGGATGCGTGACCAACTCGACGTTGGCCTCCTGGAGCGTGGCGAGGGCGCTCGCCGGCAGGGAGTCGAGGTCGCCCACGAGCACGTCCGGTAAACGCCCTAACGCCTGCAGGCGTGCAGCGCCGCCATCTGCCGCGATCACCAGATCGGCAGTATCCAAGTGCCGGCGCAGGAGCGCTGTTCCCGCTACTTCGCCGGACAGCACGAGCACTGCCTTCATGCCATCCCTCCGTCGTGTGGAGATCAGTGAGGGCGCCCAGCGGGCGCCCTCACATCGTCGCCGAACGGGGTAGCGCTACTTCGTCAAGATGTGCACCGCGCAGGCGCTGCCCAAGCCGATCGTGTGCGCCATGCCTGCCTTGTGATCGGGTACCTGGCGGTCGCCCGCCTGGCCGCGCAGTTGCCACGTGATCTCGCAGATGTTGGCGACGCCCGTCGCGCCGATCGGGTGCCCCTTGGAGAGCAGGCCACCGCTCGTATTGACCGGGGTCCAGCGCGGGTCACCCTGTGGCCCTGCGAGGTCCGTCAGCTTCTCGTCCACCCAGCGGCCGGCTTCACCCTTGGGCGCCAGCTGCAGATTCTCGTAGTGCAGCACTTCGGCCGTTGCGAAACAGTCATGCAGCTCCACGCTGTTGAGATCCTGCGGGGAGACGCCAGCCTGCTCGTACGCTTCTCGCGCCGCATTCACGGTCATCGTGTTGACGTCCGGGAACGTCAGCACGCGGTCCGTGTACGGATCCGTGGTCAGCGCCGACGCGGCGACCTTGATCAACTCCCTCGAAAATTGCTTGGCCTTCTCTTTGCTCATCACGACGGCGGCGGCCGCCCCATCGCCGGTGGGGCAGCACATGTAGAGCGTGTTCGGGTAGGCGACCATGCGGGCGTTGAGCACGTCCTCAAGACTCACCCGCACTTGGTACTGGCTCAGCGGGTTGGCCATGGCGTGCTCATGGTTCTTCACTGACACCTGGGCGAACTGCTCGATCGTGGTGCCGTACTGGCGGGAATGCTCGAGCCCGGCCATGCCGAATACGCCCGGCATGGTGCCGGTGCCCATCACGCCCTCGGGCGAGTAGGCGGGGTCGCCCGTGATGCCTCCCAGCAGGCCGCGCTTGCCCATCTGCTCCACGCCGACCGCCAAGGCGATGTCGTACGCCCCGGACCCTACGGCGAAGTAGGCCTCACGGAAGGCTGTGGAGCCTGTGGCGCAGGCATTGGCGACGTTGTAGACCGGGATCCCGGTCATCCCCATCTCTTTGAGGATCTTCTGCCCGATCATGTTGGTTTGGTAGAGACAGCCGGCGGCCATCATCTCGATGTCGTTCAACTGCATCCCGCCGTCGGCCAGTGCCAGCTGCACCGCTTGGGCGCCCAGCGTCGCGACGTTTTCTTCGGGGTAGCGTCCGAACTTGATCATGCCTACGCCGCCGACGTAGACGTCCCGCAGTGACTCGTTGTTCATGCAGCGAACTCCTTCACAGCGACGCTCCGGACGCCGCCTCCTTCCGCCTGATTCTACACCGTGCTACGCAGGCTCAAAGTGCCATACGACGACATCGTTGCCGTCCTTGTCCTTATGGGCCACGGCTGCTTTACCTCGGACTTTCATTCCCATGCGCAGGTTCTTGGGGTCGGCCTCCACGCCCACGATGTTGGCCCGCACGGCGACCTTCGCCTCCGCGTCTCCCTCAACCCCGACATCAATGATCCCTCCCACGAACGGCGTCGGGATTCCCGGCCAGGATTGGTGCACGACCGTGTACACCCAGACTTCGCCCTCGTCGCTCAGCCGAACCGTGCTGAACTGGTCCTCATCCTTACCGTTGCAGACGGCGCAGAAGCGTCGCGTCGGTGCGTAGAGGAAGACCGTGCGACAGGACTCAGATTTACATTGCAACCCTCGGAGGTATGCCCCTTCGACACTGTTTTCGTTCGGCATGATCAGGTAGTCGACGATCGGGCGCAGGCCCGGCTTCGCCTCGGTCGCGGTGTCGCTGGTCATAGTTTCCCTACTGATAGCGGGCCTGATGGAGTCGGGGCCTCGAGCGTCATTATCGCCATCACCCGGGACCCGTCAAGCGACGAACGCGGATCTACTAGGCGCGGATCCGCCCGTCCGCGCGGAAGTATGACACGGCGTCGGCGAAGGCTTGGCTGAGAGACGACTGTGGCACCCCCAGCTCCGTGATGGCTTTGGCCGGGTTGAACCACATGCGATGCCGCGCCAGTCGCACCCCCGCAATCGACGCTCGCGGCACCCGCGCCCGTCGCCGGCTCCAGCGCTCGTCGACCTGCGCGTAGGCCATCGCCAGCGGCCATGGCAGCGGCAGGCGCGGCGCGCGCCGGCCGGTGAGCGCTGCGGCGCGCGCCATCACTTCTCGCAGCGTCAGATTGCCTTGCGCGTGTCCCAAGATGTACCGCTCCCCCACGCGCCCCCGCTGCCAGGCCAGCACGTGCCCGGCCGCCACGTCCCGTACGGGCACGATGTTGAGCCCGGCGCCGCGCAGGTAGCCCGGCAGGTCCCCATTGGCCGCGTCGCGGATGAGGCGGCCCGTTGGAGTCGGCTTCACGTCCAGTGCTCCGATCGGCGCCGTTGGGTTCACGACCACGGCCGGCAGTCCCTCCTCGGCGATCAGGGCGTGGACCAGCCGTTCGCTGTGATACTTGCTCGCTTCGTAAGGTCCGGCCAACTCGTGCTCGTTCGCCCACTGCTCCTCCGTCGCGGGTGCGCGGGCGTTGGCTGCGTATCCGATCGCCGCTACCGACGAGGTGTGCACAACTCGTTCGACGCCGGACCGCAGGGCTGCCTGCATCAGTGCGCGCGTCCCCTCCACGTTCACGGCGCGTATCTGTACGCCGTCGCCCGCGAGTTCGTAGAGAGCCGCGACGTGGAACAAGACGTCGATGCTGGCCAGGGCTCGCTCCAGTGAGCCAACGTCGGTGAGATCGCCCTTCGCCCGCTCTACCGCCAAACCCTGCAGGTTCGCCGGCATGCCGTCTCCGCGCACCAGCGCGCGGACTTCGACGCCTTCTTTGATCAGCGCTCGCACCACGTGTGCGCCGATAAACCCACTGCCCCCCGTGACGAGCGCGCGTGTCATGCGTGGGCGCCTTGGCGCGGAGTGTCGACCAGCGCCTCAAGCACGGCGTCGATCGCGCGCCGCGCCGCTCGCCGGCGCCACGCGAGTCGCGGCAGCGCCAAAGCGAGACTGGGCCCGCGCAGCAGGCTGCGCGCGACCTCGCTCACCGAGGGGCCGCGCCAGTCCCAACTCTCCACGGCGGATGGTAGGTCCGCTTCCACGGGATCGAGCACCGCCCGCAGCGATGTGAACGGTAGCCCGAGCTCGCCGGCGGCTTCCGCCCACAGGTAATCCTCCATCTGCACCACGCTCGCCTGTGACCGGCTGCCCCGGTCGCGTTTCTCCTCGGCGCGCCGCAGGGGCGCGGCGACGGTCAAGCTCTCGCCTCGCGTCCATGGGACGCGGGCGCGATCGAGCGCCTCCACGCCAAGCGCCGCTAAATCCTTGTCCGGCTGGAGCCTCTCCCCCACGCGTTGACCGCCTCGTCCTTGACGCTGGAACGCCTCCGCGAGAACGACCGTGCCCGGTGCCAAGCCGGCGCGCATGCCCCCGGCTACGCCAACGGCCAGCAATCTGCTCGCTGGCGGATCGAGGGACGTCAGCGCCGCGCCCGTTGCCGCCGCCCGCTCCATCCCAGGCCCCGACACCACGACCCATACCCCCGCCCCTTTGCGCTCGCCCCACGTCGCCCACCCGTCTCCGAGCTCCACCCGACGCGGACGGCGCAATCGTCGCGAGAACGCGCTTGCTTCCCAGGGCAACGCCGTCAGAATCGTGAGCACGGCCCGCTCGCAGGTCTTGGCGCAGCCTCCCGTGTGCGGGTTTCCGGAACGGAAAAGCTCGCCGCGCCGGTCGAGCTTTTTCGGCGTGCTGCGGCCCGGGATCTAGATCAGTGCGCTCTTAAGGGCGCGCAACCCACGCAGGGGGTTGGTGCTCGCATCGATCACCGCGGTTGCCTCGAACCCGGAGTGCACCATGCAGTTCTGACACTTGGGGTTGCCGCTCGCGTGGCCGTACTGGCTCCAGTCCGTCTCGTTGATCAGTTCGTCGAACGTGTCAACGTAACCTTCGTCCATTAGGTAGCAGGGCCGCTGCCAGCCCAACACGGAGCGTGTCGGATTCCCCCAGGGCGTGCAGTCATACTCGATCTCGCCCTTGAGAAAATCGAGGAAGAGCTGGCTCTGGTTGAACGTCCACTGCGACGGCGGCTCGCGCAGGATCTCCCGAAACAGCTCCCGCGTCTGATTGCGTGTGAGGAAGTGCTCTTGGTCCGGGGCTTTCTCGTAAGCGTAGCCCGGCGAGACCATCATGCCGTCGACGCCCAACTCCGTGAGGTGATCGAACATCTCGCGCACCCGCTTGGGGTCGGCGCCCAGGAAGATCGTGCTGTTGGTCGTGATGCGGAAGCCGCGCTCTTTGGCGGCCTTGATCGCGGCGATCGCCACGTCGAACACCCCGTCGCGACAGACCGATGCATCATGCTCTTTGCGCAGCCCGTCGATGTGAACGGAGAACGTAAGGTAGGGATTTGGCTCAAACTGGTCGAGTTTTTTCTCCAGCAGGATCGCGTTCGTGCAGAGGTAAACGAATTTCTTTCGCTCGATCAGCCCGGCCACGATCCGCCCGATCTCCGGGTGGATGAGCGGCTCCCCGCCGGGGATCGAGACGATCGGCGCGCCGCACTCGTCGGCCGCCGACCAGCACTCTTCCGGGCTGAGCCGTGTCCGCAGGATGTCGACGGGGTGCTGGATCTTGCCGCAGCCGGCGCACTCCAGGTTGCAGGCGTACAACGGCTCCAGCATCAGTACCAGGGGATAGCGCTCGACGCCTTTCAGGCGCTGCTTGGCGACGTACTTTCCGACCGAGATCGCTTCGCGGAGGGGAACAGCCATATGCCTACACAATCCGGATCAGCCGCGCGAAATCGACGGCAATATAACACGGGATACCCCAAGCTCGTTTGCCGCTACTGTTGAATCTCCAGCAGGCTCAGTGCTTGGTGGTATTCGCTCGGTGAGTCGAGATCGAGCCCTACGAGCGGATCATTGGTCTCGACGAATCGCGTAGTCTGCCGGTGGCGCGCGCGCACTGCTTTGAGGCCTTGCCCGACTTCGTCGACTTGCTGCAACTCTGGCAGCAATCTTCCCGCGAACGCCACGGGATGACCGTTCTTTTCGTCATAACGAGGAACAGTGATCGATGCTCGCCCTCGCGCCATCTCTTCGACTAAGCGGCGGACCGTTCTGACGCTGCAGGGTCCGTCGACATTGGCCGTCACGATCGCGTCTCGTCCCTCCGGCAGGATGGCCGCCCCCACCCGCACGGACGACGCGCGCCCCTCGGCGTACCGATGATTGACCACCATGCGGCAAGGCGCCCCGCAAGCGACGCGCGAACGAATCGCATCGGCTTGATGGCCGAGGACGACGATCACCGGATCGCAGCCGGCTGCGATCAGGGTGTCGATCTGATGCTGAAGGAGCGGCCGGCCGCCCCAGTCAAGCAGCGCTTTGGCGGTGCCCATCCGCGTGGACGCGCCTGCGGATAGGAGGAGGGCGGCGGCACTCACGCGCCTGCGGCGGCGAACGCCGCCGCCGTCGCCTCCCGCGTGATCCGTTCGAAGATCGCGAGTCTCTGATCGCGCGGCCGCTCTTCCTTGTCCGGCGGATCGACCTCTTCCCGCGCCGTCTGCCCGGCGATCGAGAAGAGATCCTCGCTTCCCCCTCGCCCCACGAGTGCGGTTTCCACCAGTCTCGCTCGCCCGACCAGCGGATCGAGTCCTCCAAGCGCAACCCGCGCGGCGCTGATCTGGTCTCCGCTGCGGGCCAGCATGACTGCCACGGCCTCCTTTAGCTGTCCGCCATCGCTCAGCTCCTCGGCATACGCCTCTCCCACGCGACAGCCGCCTTCTTCCCCGAGCGGCGAAAGCCAGACGCCTAAAAGGATTTCGTAGGGGCGCAGGTGGTTTCGGGTGGGGTTCGCCAAGATGGATTCCACCGGTACGCGCCGCTGCCCCTCGGGTGAGACCAGCTCTGCTTCCGCTCCCAATGTCATCATCGCCGTCGCCAGCGCGCTCGATCCGCCATCCGCCAGGAGACGACCACCCAAAGTGGTGCGGCTCAGAGTAGGCGTCTGTACGCGCGGCCGATGGTGCTCGATCGCTGTGCGCACCAGTCCCGGCCACCCGGACGCATCGTGGAGCAGCGTGAGTTTGGCGGCGGCTCCGATCCAGCCGCTTTCCGGATCGAGGCGCTGCGCCTCCTCGATCCTTTCGATCGACACCAGGACCTTCGGCGTGCGCAACACGTTGAGCAAGAGGTTGGACATCACGGTCGTCCCGCCACTGACCACCCATGCATTCCGGTTCTTGGCTAGGATCTGAACGGCCTCTTCTGCCCGCGTCGGCGTCAGCTTGTGCATTGGTCCGCGTCCGTTCTGCCCTGCGATTCGTACAAGTGCAGCGCCTTCCGAAGCGCGCCCGCCGCGAGGACGGAGCAGTGCACCTTGCTCGGCGGCAATCCTCCCACTGCTTCCACGAAGTCCTCCCGTTGGAGGGTACGCGCCTCACTCACACGCCGGCCCTGTAGCATCTCCGTCGCGATCGAGCTGGTGGCGATCGCGGCGCCGCACCCTTTCGTCAAGAAACGCGCTGCGGTGATCACGCCATCCTCGATTCGCAACATCAACCGCATGTGGTCGCCGCATACGGGGTTGCGCTCCTCGCCGACGGCGTTGGCGTTGGGGAGCTCTCCCGCGTTGCGGGGATTGCGAAAATGGTCGAGCACCGTTGCGTTGTAGGATCCGCTCTCAAGGCTCATGGTTGCAGTCTACGGACTCCCTCGTACCTCTTCGTGGTCCGCGCTTGCGCCGGCCAGGTCGAGCAGCAATCGCAGGATCGCCGCCAGCGAGCGCTCCCGCCCGGCGGGCGCGAAGTATTCGCGCGTGCTGTGGAGGTCGCCGCAGCGGCCGCCCCAGCCTAGCGCGATCGCTGGCACCCCCGCCGCCATCGCGGCGTTCGCGTCGGTCGATGACGCCGCCAGCTCCGGCTCGAAACCCTCCGCCGCCAGCGCTTGCAGCGCCGCCTGCACCAACGGCGTCTCTGGCGGCGTCATCCCCGCCGGCCGGCGGCCCAATCCTTCGATCGCAACCGCGCCGCTGATCTCTTCACCGACAAGAGCGTGTGCGGTTTCCTTCGTATGCGCCTGCGTGACTGCGGAGCGCAGGCCCCGCTCGAGTGCATTCAATGCTGCCGCTGATTCGCTGCGCAGGTCGACCTCCATGCGTGCCGACTCCGGAATCGCATTGACCGCTCGCCCTGCCTCGATCCGGCCGATGTTCACGGTGGCCTTGGACTCGCTCGGCAACGGCAGCATTGCGATCCGATCAGCGGCGGCGGCCAGCGCGTGCGCCGGATTGTAGCGGCCGAAGTCGCTCCACGCGTGCCCCCCCGGCCCGCTGAATTCCACCGCGAAGCGGCGACTCCCCACTCCTCTGTGCACGACCTCGTTGGGGCGGGGATGGTCGATGGTGATGAAGGCGCTCACGGCTTTGGCGTCCCTTTGGCGGAAGAAGTGCCGTGCGCCCCGCAGGTTGCCGCGCCCTTCTTCGCCCACTGTCGCGACGAACGCGATCTCTTGATCGGTCTGGACCCTGCCCACCGCCAGCGCCTGCGCCACCGCGATCACCGCTGCTAAGCCGGCGGCGTCATCGGCGATGCCCGGCCCGTGCAGTTCTCCCTCGGGCACGACCGCGCGGTTGCGGTACGAGGACTGCTCTCCTGCCCGTACGACTCGCAACGGTTGCTCGGCGTCAAAAACCGTGTCCAGGTGCGCGGACAGCACCACGCGCCTGGGCCCGGCGCTGCTGCCGGGCCGTCTGGCGATCACATTGCCCACGGCGTCCGTGGCGACGGCGCAGCCTGCGCCGCGCAGCCAGTGTCCTACCGCTTCGCCCCGCTCGCTCTCTGCTCCCGTGGGCGCAGCGATCTCGCTCAACTCGATCTGCAGCGCGGTCACGCCGTTCCCATTCGCACGGAGGTAATCGACCGCGGCCGCCGCGGTTGTTCTTGTCGCGTTCACGACGGGTCCAGGCCCAGGGACGCGAAGACGGCCGCGTACTGGCTGAGATTGGCAGGGTTGTAGTGCGGGATCGCTTCCACGATCCGTCCGGCCCGATCACTCACGAACACGGCCCGCGTGCAGCGCCCCGTGGTTTCGTCGGCGACGCCGAACGCACGCGCCACTTCCAGGCTCGAGTCCGTCAGCAACGGAAACGCGAAGCGCTGCTCTTCGCGGAATGACGCGTGGCTCTCCGTGCTGTCGCTGCTGATGGCGACGAGTCGGGCGCCGCATTGCTCAATAAGCTTGAGGTCGGCGCCCAAGGCGCTGAGCTGAGCGGCGCAGGTCGGCGTTTTGTCTTCGACGTAAAAGGCGATTACCAAGGCGTGGCCGTTGCGGATCTCTGCAAGTGTGAGCCGGCCCTCCGGTCCTTCTAGCATGACCTCCGGCAGGCGCGCGCCGACCGGTAGTGGTTCGCGAGCCATCACTGCAACCCCTCCGGCATCCTCTCGAGACCTCGACTAAACGCCATCACCCGGATCCGCCCCAGCCCTGTAGGGTCCGTCAGGACCTCGACCGCGCGCCGTCGGCTCAGCTCCGCTTCGAGCGCCGCCTCTCGAGCGCGCAGATCCGGCGACCCTGTCGCGCCCAATTCGCTGAGGAACTGCGCCTGCGTACGGACGGGAAGTGGCCTCAGGCCGCGGGCGCGGGCGGCCGCCGCCACGGCGTCGATGTCGATATGACAGCTCATATCCTGTTCGCCAATCCGCACGTACGGGTCGCTCCCTGGTGTGTGCCGGTAATAGGTGAGCAAAGTTCCTTCGCGGCGCCAGGGAGCGTAGAGTCGCTCGCGTTCGTAGCCGTAATCGAGCAGCAACAGAAGCCCCCGATCGAGCGAATCCGCAAGCGTAGCGACGATCTGTGAGACGGCGGGGGATACCTCCACGACCTGTCCCTCGCGCGGTGCGACCGTCGCGAGGGGTGCCAGCAGCGACTCACAGCTCGGAACTCCCCCGTGATCGGCAAAGCCGCCGCTCTCATCCAAGCTGACGTAGAGTTCCTCCCAGCGCTCCTGCCGCCAACGCAGCCGGTGGACCGGTTGGGCGTCCAGCAGTTCGTTGGCGAAGAGCAGTCCTTCCAGCGGCGTGCGGAGGTCGTCCAGCCACGATACGCGCTCTCCCAAGGGCGCCAGCCGCCGCCGCTGCCGCTTTGCCGTCGCCGGCGACGGCTCCACGAGTTCGAAGCGAAGCGCTGCTGCGAAGTCGGGGCGCCGCGCCGCTGCCCATGCCGCGATGCCCTCCACCAGGGATCCCGTTCCCGGGCCCACCTCGCGCAGCACGAACGAATCCTCGCGGCCGGATATCTCCCACAGATGCGCTGCGAGCGCCGCCACTGCGTAGGAGAAGAGCGGGTGCACCTCGGCGCTCGTCAGGTAGTCGCCGTCGCGTCCCACGGTGGGCGCATCGCGCCGGTAGTAACCCAACGGTTCGTCGTACAGCGCGGCCTCCATGAAGGCTGCGAAGGTCAGGGGACCCTCGTCGCGAATCCGCTTCGCGATCGCCTGCGCCAACGGGGTCGCCGCGGCCGCGGAGAGCCGGAATCGATCGGGGGAAGAACGCTCGGATGCGACGGCTACCACCACTCGATTATACGGACGCGCTCGGCGGGCTCGCTGCTACGATCGCCTCCCGCGCGGCACGGAAAGACTGTGGGGCAAAGCTGTGGGGAGAGCGATGGAACCGCACTGCAAGCTCTGGTTGGAAGAGGATGGCAAGGTCGCCATGAGCGACTATCGCCTGCAGCTCCTGCAATGCGTCGATGAGACGGGGTCACTCGCGGCCGCTGCCAAGCAGATGGACCTGAGCTACCGCCGGGCTTGGGGCAAGATTCGCGATATTGAAAAGTGCCTTGGCCTGCAGCTCGTCGCGAGCGTCAGCGGCGGCGCCAACGGCGGCGGCTCTCGGCTTACTCCCGAGGGCGCAGACATCATCCGCAGCTACCAACGCTTCAGCGCCCGCGCGCGCGAAGCGGTAGCGCAGTCGTACCGGGCGGAATTCAGCCGGTGGCGGGCTGGGCGTCCAGCCAGCGTCGCCAAGCCTCGATCAGAGGCGGCTTGTGAGTGATCAGCCCCACGGGACCCGCCTCCATGAGGCGGAGGCCGTCGGCGTAGTCGTCGACGTGCCAGATAAGCGGGCGTAGTCCCGCCTGGTGAATGGCATCGAGTGACGCAGCGTTCGCGAAGCGACGGGGCAGGGATACCCCCGCGCCTCCGTGTCTCTTGGCGGCCCGCTCCAGATAGGCCGTCAGTCGCGTCCTGCCACTCCGGCGCCGTGGAATCCCGTAGAACCTCCGAATTTCCGGTCCCGCTTCGGCCAGCCGATCAAGCACTGCCCAGTGCTCACAGGCGGCGATCGCCCCTGCCGCCAGATTGAGCCGCCGCATCTCCGTGACCACCTCCTGGACGAACGACGGATCGGGCTCTTTGATGTCGAGGAAGATGGGACCGGGCAGGCGGTACTCATCGGCGAGCTGCTCTAGCCAGAGTCGGCGAAGGCGCAGCCGCGGCAGCCCGTGCCGCTCGGTCAGGAGCGAGAGACCCAAGACGAGGGCGTCATGCCGGAGTTCCGGCCGTCTGCTCCGCTGCAGGTCTACTTCGAAATAGTCCGCCGTCCGGCACTGCAAGGCCGCCGCAAGCCGTCGCCGCGGCTCGTGCGCCCGGTGGAAGATGAGCCAGGGCTCTGTCTCGTCGGCCGTCGGCTTAGTCAGCGCGCCTCCAAGCCCGGAGTGCGGGCGGAGAAAAGCTCGGATACAAGAGAGCCGCCTCGTGCGAAGCGGCTCGCCGGCACTTGCTCATCGCCCCTGGCTAGCCGCCGGGGATGCCAAGGATATTCACCGTCACCCGGCGATCGCGGGGATGGTCTAGCTCGATCAGGAAAATGCTCTGCCACTCCCCGAGCTGCAGCGCGCCGTTCACCAACGGCACCGTTTCGCTCGTGCTCAGCATCAGATGCTGACAGTGGCTGTGCCCGTTGGGCGACTCGTCGGGGTGCATGTTGACGGTCCGCACGCTGAAGTCGTTGTGGCGGTAGTCAGCTTCCGGCGGCGCCAGGCGCTCCAGCATCGCGCACAGGTCTTCGATGAGCAGCGGCTCGTGCTCCTGCAAACGGATCGCCGCTGTGGTGTGGTTCGAGAAGATGGTGACCTGGCCCCACCAGAGGCCAGAATCCCGGACCACCTCTCTGACGTCTTCGGTAATGTCCCGAAAGCAAGGGCCTTGGCCGGTTCGGTACTTTAGGTCTTGCTGCCAGAACGTAAAGGGTTTGTCGCTTGGGATGTGACGGGTCACTCCCCCGCCGACTGAGGCTACGGGCGCAGAGCCGATTAACATGGTATCCCACCTGATCGGATCGGAATGATGCTTGATGATGGCAGATATTGGGAACGATTCCGATCGCGGGCATACTACATCGCGAGTGATGGGTGGGGCACAGGTTCGGCGTGGCTTTTGCGTAATTCTAGTGACATAATAGTATTTAACCGGTGAATGGCTTGTGTCTGCCGTACACGATGGCACACACCTCAGGGAAGTGTACGCTCGGATCGAATTCGTGATCCGGCACTGGAGAATAGCTCTCGGCGCTTGTCGACTGTGGATAGGGGCTTGCTGATCGGATCGATGCCCCCGCAGAGTGACGATAGTCTGTCGCGCTCTCATCCGGAGCGCTCTCACAAGCCTGATCGAGGCGCAGGGCGGTATACCTCGGCGGCGCAGTCCGTGGAGAATGAAGATCCCGCCCCTCGCTTGGCGACGATTGATCGCAAAGCGAGGCTCCGCATTCCGCCTCATCACGTCACCAAACAGACCCCTTACGAGCGGGTCCATAACTGGGACGAAGTGTTCCACGGCTACACGCCCGCGCCGGCCATGTTTGAGGCGCAACGGTGCATCCAGTGCCCCGCCGCGCCCTGTATCAAGGCCTGTCCGGTTCATAACGACATTCCTGGGGCTCTCTGGAAACTCGAAGCTGGTCGTATCGCTGAGGCCGCCGCGATCTTCCGTGCCACGAACAACATGCCAGAGCTCTGTGGCCGTCTCTGCCCGCAGGAGAGCCTCTGCGAGGGATCCTGTGTCGTGGGGAAGAACGCCAAGCCCGTGGCCATCGGCAAGCTTGAGGCCTTCGTCGCCGACTGGGACCGCTCCCACCGAGGCAGCTTTCCGGTCCGCCGTCCTGCCCAAGAGAGCGGCGCACGCATGGCCGTGGTCGGCAGCGGGCCCGCCGGGCTGGCTGTCGCCGAGGAGCTGCGGGCCTCCGGCCACGCAGTCACGATCTTTGACGCTTGGCCGCTGGCTGGTGGCCTGCTTCGTTACGGCATTCCTAATTTCAAGGCCGCGAAGGCGATTGTGAACGAGAAGATCGACGCGCTACGCCGGGCGGGGATCGAGTTCCGCTGCAACACGCGGGTAGGGGTCGACATCGCCTGGCGCGAGCTGGCCACTTACGATGCCGTCTTCCTCGCTCACGGAGCCGGCTTGGGCAAGCGCCTGCGTCAGAAGGGCGAGGATCTGGCGAACGTCTACACCGCCACCGAGTTTCTCGTGCGAGCCAATCTCCCCGAGACGGCGCTGCCGGCTGGCATGCGCGGCCGCCCCCAGTTGCGGGATCACGTGGTGGTGGTGGGCGGCGGCGATACCTCCATGGATTGCGTCCGCTCCGCTATCCGCCTCGGCGCCGGGCAGGTGACCCTGCTCTACCGCCGCACGGAGGCCGAGATGATCGGTCGTGAGGAAGAGCGGCGGCATGCGCGGGAAGAAGGTGTCCGGTTCGAGTATTTGACCACGCCCGTGGAGATTCTGGGTCGAGACGGCGCTGTCGCCGGACTGGAGTGCCTGCGGATGGAGCTTGGTGAGCCCGACGACGATGGCCGGCGCGCGCCCGTTCCAATCGAAGGCTCCGCATTCGTCCTTGAGGCTGACACAGTCGTGGTCGCGGTCGGCTACGACGTGGGGCAGGAATTCCTTGGGCCCGAGAGCGGGATCGAGGTGGACGACTGGGGCCGCATCGTCACCGACGACGAGGGCCGCACTTCTCGCGCTGGCGTTTTTGCCGCTGGGGATAATGTGCGGGGCGCTGACCTCGTCGTGACCGCTCTGGCCGACGCGAGACGGGCGGTGCCGGCCATCGAGTCCCATCTTGCCGCGGTTCTCGCGCGCCGCGGCCGCGCTGTGTGATTTATCCACCAACCTTGGTCCGGCCACCTCGTCGGCTGAACCCGTTACCATCCCACTGCTGCAAGCAGGATCGCGTAGAGTTCCTCCACCAGTGTAAAGAGCGCGCCACTTAGGCCAAAGTCATCGGCCTGCAATGCGATCTGCCCGCCGTTCGGGTCACGGATCGTGATCTCCCAAAGAGAGCAACCGGGACATCCCGTCACTGCTGAGCCCGGCCAGCTACGGTAGAAGTCGTTATCTCGCAGTAGCCGATCGACCGTGGCGAGCGCCGTGCTATCGGCCGTAAACGCGTGCTCCGCGCCGCCAGCCTGGCTCATGGCGCCGCTGCCGGTTGCGTCGAACCGTGCGGTCTGTGACAGGCCAAGCGCGTCCACGCTGCGAGTGAAGACAACTTCCCAGGCCCCCGGCCGTGATCCCGGCTCGGGCGAGCTGGAGGGTGGCGCGAGTGGCTGTGTCCAGAGAGCGCCTTGGGTCGCGAACACGAAATACACGCCACCCCTCTCGAGTTGGGCCAGCGACGCGACCTGGGGCGGCAGGCCTTCTCGCCAGTGGTGCCATTTCTGGATTGCCGCGTCGTACTGCCAGACGGTGGTCACGTGCGGGCGGGCGTCATTGAGGGCGTCGGGCAGCGGCAGCGTCAGTCCCATATAGGGCACGTGGTTCCAGCCTGCGAACAGTTGGACTACTGGTGCGGAAGAGGGACTTTGGTCGGAGTTGGCGTCGGAGCCAGGCCCGTGCGCCGCGACGGCAGTCCAGCCACTGGCGGCGGCTGCAGCCAACGCTGCCACAGCAATGATGATCCGTCCAACGATACTGAGCAGTCGGGAGGGACGAGCACGGACCGGGGGGCATGCCATGGCGCCCGTTTCTAAAGGCCCGCCACAACCTTGCTTGCAGCGTAGCCGCCCGGCGCCTTAGCCGCCTCTACGATCTAGGCGGCGGGGTCCTCCGCGGCGACGAAGAAGCGCTGCACGAAGTCCACGAGCCACTGCCCGTTCACATTGGTCAGATCGAATCGCACCGTGTCGGGCTCCGTTCCCCCGGTGTCCAGCTCGATCGCCACGCGTCCACGCTCTTCCTCGATCACCGACGTGATCTCTCCCTGCGTTCCGGCTAGCCCGATCGACTGCAACTTGTCGATGTCGCGGCTGACGTCCTCCGGCGACTCCCAGCCTCGGATCGCCAGCGCTTCTGGTCCCGCCAGTGCGAAGAGTGCCAATGAGTCCGCTCCTTGCAGCGCCGCGAGGTATGTGAGCCCCACGGCCTCGATCGCCTCAAGGTCGGATGCGAGCCCGGGCGTCGGCTCCCCCAGCTCTTCGGCGCTGAAGGTGTATTCGCCGATCCGGTTTCCCACCGCGCTGGCCTGCACCCGGTAAGCGCCGGTCACCGGCAGCTCCAATGCGATCTCCGCATCCAAGCCGTGCCCGGAATCATCATCCGACGTTAGGAAGTTCCCGTCCGGCGTGAATAGCTCCATCTTCGTGTCGACGCCGATCGCCCCATCAACGCGCACCCGCACTGTTTGGCCTGCGGTGCCGGCGAACTCGAACGTATCGATGTCGCCCGGTGCCCAGAACGTCCCTGCCCATGCGTCGCCGAGGCGCAAGATGCGATCGTCGGCGTCATCGTCCTCCGGCAACAGCTCCAGCCGGACGACGTACCGTCCGATGGACTCCCCGTACGCGCCAACACGGATGACCTGTAGCCCCGTGGTCGGCAGCCTGGCGATGATCAGAGAGTCGCGATTGGAAGTGCCGAGGTCGTCGTTGGCCGCGATCTCGGTGCGGTTCGGCTCCAACAGCGTCGCGATCGGGTCCATCCCGTCCTTGCCGTCCACGATGATCCGGACAAGGTCGTTCTCGGTACCGTCGAAGCGGAACTGGCGCTCCTCGCCGGCAACCGTGATCTCACCCTCGAGAGAGTCGCCGTAGACCAGCACCTCCCGTTCTGCGTCTGGGACCACCACCGGCTCTTCTTCGACCGGAGGCGCTTCCTCGACTGCTGGTTCGTCCTCGGGTGCTGGCGCCGGTTCCACAGGTACCGGCTCGACGGGAGCCTGTTCCTCTATCGGCGCCTGGTTGACGGGCTCGCCGCCGGTCCCATCGTCACCGTCACCGGCATCGCCGCCGCCGCAGGCAACGAGCGCCACCGCGACGGCGGTGGCCAAGGCGGATAGCAGCGCTGCTCGCGTAAGAGCGGGACGTACAAGTATGGGGATCATCGCGGCTGCATTTCTACCCACCCTTGAGGCGCGAAGAGTGGGATGTGCCGCCGCCCGCATTATGCACCTACTGTAGATCGTAGCACTGCCGTCCCGAGTTCGTTCATTTTTGCCCTCACCTGCCTTCCCGTCTGGCGAAGCGGCGCCGCCCTGTCTCTTGGATCCCTCTCTTGGCGTTGCGCGTCGCGATTGCTCGGCTTCCCGAGCCCCTCATATACTGAGTGGCGGCGATTTCCCAACGCCTAGCTGCTCGCCATGTAGGAGTGCGTTCGTGGCCTACGAGATTATCGAGACCTGCATCGGCTGCACCGCTTGCACGAATCGCTGCCCCACCAACGCCATTTATGGCGACCGCAACGTCATCCACTACATCGACCCGGTGCTTTGCATCGACTGCGGCGCCTGCGGCGCCGTTTGCCCCGTCGAGTGCATCCTGGACGAGGTCGGTGAGATCTGCCGCAAGTTCGCCAAGAAAGAGTGGCCCAAGGCGCAGGTCGACGCCAACCTCTGTATCGGCAGCGGCTGTGAGCTCTGCATCAACATCTGCCCCTTTGAGGCCCTCGAGTTGCAGTTCACCGAAGCGGCCAACGACTTCTTCGGTCAGGCTGTTGTGATCGAGAAGAACTGCACCGGCTGCCGTCTCTGCGAAGACGCCTGTGGCTGGGACTCCGTCCACATCTTCCCGGAGCGGGAGTTCCTCAAGAAGAAGCACTACCCCGACGACCAACTCACGCCTGCTCAGAAGAAGCGGCAGCAAAAGCAGGAAGTCGCGGCTCTCGCAACCTAGGCCGGCACTGCCGCCGATCCGCGCGGGACTGCCCAGGTCCCTGCGGTGCGTCGGCATGTCGGAGTGCGCTAGTTGCCGTCGGTCTCCTCTAAAATCGACCGATCGATCGCTTCTTCAACCGCGATCGCTTGCTCGATTCCCCCGAACGCCAGCAGCAGATCGTGCAGCGCTTGGAACTGTGCCAGCGTGAACCAGCCAACCCCGTTCTCTGTGGTCAGCGGCGAGAGGGCGTTGCCGAGTTCGGTAGTGAGAATGAAGCGCTCGTGTTCCAGATCGGCGTCCTCGGGGATGAAAGCGCGCGTCGCCTCAATGGCGGCGTCGGGGTCGGCCAAGGCGAACTCGAAGGCGCGCATCGTCGCCGCGAGGAAGCGCCGCAGCGCCTCGCGCTTCGTTGCGTCCTCAAGGAACTCCTCCGAAACCACGTAGGTCACGCCCAGCGTCGGCACGCCGACGTCGGCCGCTTCGAATACCCGCACGGGCGCGCCGATGACCCGAGTGAGAGTGTCCGGCTCGTTCGAGAGGAACACCGGATAGACATCGACCTGTCCCTCCGTCAGCACGACTGGATTGAACCCGACCGGGACCAGCTCCACATCGTCGACGCCGAGCCCGTACGCCGATAAGAGCGCCAGGAACTCGGCCTGCACCACTACTTTGAACCCCACAGTCTTGCCGGCGAAGTCGCGCGGCGTCTCGATCCCGCTCTCCTCCAGCACCGCGTAGCCCAGGTCGCCGCGCTGCCCGAACAGCGCTACGGCGACCAGCGGCGCCCCGGGATCAGCGCGCCGCTGCAGCAACTCGGATGCCGGCTGCGTGGTCACGTCCACGTCGCCCGAGAGCAATAGGCGGATGTGTTCTCCTTCCGTCGCGTGACGGATCGTGACGTCCAGGCCGGCATCGTCAAAAAATCCCTGCGCTTGCGCAACGTACACGGCGACGAAAGGCAGGTTGGCTTGTGCTCGGAAGCCCGCCATGAACTCGATCGAGAGACGCTCCTGCGCGCTTCTCTCATCATCGCCGCCGCAGGCCGAGAGCGCGGCGACAGCGGTGAGCGACCAGAAGATGACGACGGCGAATCGCACGGCGCCCATGCTGACCTTCCTGAAGGAGTGAGTATCTGCTCGAGTCGCGAGCGTACCGCCCGGCGCTGTGCCAGTAGGTTGTAAAATGCAACCGTCGAAAGCGGGTACAAGCGTTAGGGCAACGATCGATGCGCCGACACATCCAACGCGATCCGCTTGGAGCGACTCTCGATCTCGTCGGGGATCGCTGGACACTGCTCATCGTGCGCGACTTGCTGCGCGGCCGCTCCCGTTTCAACGAGCTGCGCGAATCAACGGTGGGGATCGCTTCGAACGTCCTGACGGATCGGCTACGGCGTCTAGAAGGGGCTGGGATTGTCGTCCGTCGCTCCTACTCGCAAGCACCTCCGCGCGACGAGTACATCCTCACGCCCAAGGGACACGGGCTCGGCGTGGCGGTGGGCGCGCTACTGCTCTGGGGCGAGCGGCACGCCGCCCACGATCTCAGCTTGATTGATGCAGCCTGCGGCCACCGCGTTGCACTCGCCTACCGCTGCGCCGCTTGCGACCGCGCCACGCCCCGCTCGCGCCTCCGTATCGTCGAGGCTTAGTCGGTCTGGCCTTCCACGTCGCCGACATCTTCGGCGTTCCCCTCTCCGCCGAACGGCAGGTCGTGGTTGAGCACGACATCCTTGTACCACCAGCCGTCAATGGCGTCCCGCCGGAACTCCGCCACCAACCGATGCTTATAGCGCACCTTGAGATCCGTCCCTAAGTCGACGTCGTCGCCCTCAATCTCCAATAGGTCGTCGACGCCGGTGATCTTGATCACGACCCGTGCGATGTCGCGGCCGCGCAGCTTGGTGGGGAGGCGTGCCTCCGCTACTGCGGCATCGGAATCTCCAACTCCGGTCTCCTCTGTGACGGAGGAATCACTCATGGGCCTCGCCCTTTCGGCTCCTAGATCGTGGCGTTCCAAGCTACTGCGGCATGGTCAGTGTGGTCCGATGCCAAGAGAGCCAGAGGCGCTCCACGATCGCGATCACCATGTTCAGAAGCACGCCGATCCCGGTCAGCATAACGATCGCGGCGAACAGGCGGTCTAGGCGCAGCTCCCGGTTCTCGATCGCGATCACCGCTCCTAGGCCTCCCTGCCCGGCGGCGAAGAACTCGGCCACTACCGCGCCGATGAGACTCAGCGTTGCCGCGATCTTCAGCGCAGCGAACAGGTAGGGCAGGGCGCTGGGTACGCGGAGCGTTCGGTAGACTTCAAGGGGCGAGGCGCGCAGCGATCGCAGGAAATCGAGCGCTGACGGGTCCACGTCCCGCAGCCCCACGATCGCGTTGATCAGCACCGGGAAGTACGTGATCATCGCCGCGATCGCAAGCTTCGGCTCCCAGCCAAAGCCGAACCAGATCACGAAGAGCGGCGCCACCGCCACGATCGGCGTCACCTTGATTCCGATCGCGATCGGCAACAGGGCACGCTCCAGCCATCGCGAGTGCGCCATCAGCGACGCCAGCGCTAGGGCCATGCCCGTGCCAAGGGCGAGTCCCCCCACGGCCACCCACAGCGTGCGCAGCCCTTCGGTGATGAAGAAGCCGAAGTCTTGGAAGAGCGTCTCCACTACTGCCGACGGCCGCGGCACGACGAACTTGCTCACGTCGGTCAGCTCCACCCAGAGCTCCCAGGCGATGCCGGCGATAACAGCCGCGATCAAGGGCGGCAGTACGTAGGGCAGCACCGCACGCCCCGCAGTGGTCCAGCCGAACCGTCCCAGCACCTGCGCAGTCGCTGGCAGTCCCGGTGCCCGGGATCGTGCTTGCTCGCTCATTGCTGAGTCTGGGCGGGGCTGAGTTCGTCGCGCAGGAGGGCGCGGATACGGTCCACGTGGTCGAGGAAGGCGCGCGATCGCTCTTCCTCGGGAGTGCGCGGGCGCGCCAGCTCGATCGGCACGATCGCCTTGATCCGGCCCGGAGAGCGGCTCATGATCGCTACCCGATCGGACAGCGCCACTGCCTCCGCGACGCTGTGCGTCACGAAGAGGATGGTCTTGCGCGCGCCCGCCATGGGGGAGTCCCATACCCGTAGCAGTTCGTAACGCATCTGCTCCCGCGTGATCTCGTCCAGCGCCCCGAAGGGCTCGTCCATCAGCAGAAGCTGGGGCGAGAAAACCAGCGCGCGCGCCAGGGCGACCCGCTGCTGCATGCCGCCGGAGAGCTCATGCGGCCGGTAGGCGACGAAATCCGACAGGCCCACCAGGTGCAAGAGATCCTCGGCGCTAACCGGAAGGCGGGCATTCGCACTGCGATTGACTTCGAGCGACAATTGCACGTTCGATCGCACATCGCGCCAGGGCAGCAGTGCCGGCTCTTGGAACACAAGCCCCAACCGTTTGCCGCGCTGCGCCTTGGCTGGCGATTCGCCGGCGATCTCCACCGTGCCCTCACTGGGTGGCAGCAGACCGCCGGCCACGCGGAGCAGCGATGTCTTGCCGCAGCCGCTCGGCCCGACCACCGAGAGAAATTCACCGGGCGCAACATCCAAGGACACGCGCTCCAGGGCCGTCAGCTCGGTGCCCGGCGCGCCGCTATAGCGGACGCTCACTGCCCGCAGCCGCAACGCGGGGACTGCCGGCGCGTGCGCTGGGGGACCGGCGCGCGCCGCCGGGCCGCACGGTGTAGA
>JAPOXK010000010.1 GCA_026707145.1 Chloroflexota bacterium
TGAAGCCCCGGTGAACGGCGGCCGTAACTATAACGGTCCTAAGGTAGCGAAATTCCTTGTCGGGTAAGTTCCGACCCGCACGAATGGCGTAACGATCTGGGCACTGTCTCAACGGGAAGCTCGGCGAAATTGAAGTGGCCGTGAAGATGCGGCCTACCCGCAGATGGACAAAAAGACCCCGTGGAGCTTTACTGCAGCTTGGCACTGACGGTCGCTATCAGATGCGTAGGATAGGTGGGAGCCGATGACCCCGCGCTTGCGGGCGCGGGTAAGGCGTCCTTGAAATACCACCCTTCTTTTGGTGTCCGTCTAACCCCTGAGCAAGCAGGGGGACCGTGTCAGGGGGGCAGTTTGACTGGGGCGGTCGCCTCCCAAACGGTAACGGAGGCGCGCAATGGTTCCCTTAGGGTGGATGGAAATCACCTGACACGTGTATTGGCATAAGGGAGCTTGACTGCAAGACAGACACGTCGCGCAGGGACGAAAGTCGGCCAAAGTGATCCTACGGTCCCGAGTGGTAGGGCCGTGGCTTATCGGATAAAAGCTACCCCGGGGATAACAGGCTTATCTTGCCCAAGAGTCCATATCGACGGCAAGGTTTGGCACCTCGATGTCGGCTCGTCGCATCCTGGGGCTGAAGCCGGTCCCAAGGGTTGGGCTGTTCGCCCATTAAAGCGGTACGCGAGCTGGGTTCAGAACGTCGTGAGACAGTTCGGTCTCTATCCTCTGTGGGCGTTGGAGAGTTGCGAGGCGCTGCCCCTAGTACGAGAGGACCGGGGTGGACGGACCGCTGGTGTGCCAGTTGGGGGGCCAGCCCCCATGGCTGGGTAGCCACGTCCGGACGGGAGAAGCGCTGAAAGCATCTAAGCGCGAAACCCTCCTCAAGATGAGCTCTCCCACCGGCTAGACCGGGTAAGGCCACGGGAAGACTACCCGTTAGATAGGCGGCACGTGGAAGTCTGGTAACAGGCGCAGCGGAGCCGTACTAATGGCCGAGGGCTTGACCTATTCTGCGGTTTCAGCAGTGTGTCCCCTTCAGCGATTGCGTGGGCTCGTGCACTTTTCGAGCGCTGCGGGATGGAGCAGTGGTAGCTCGTCGGGCTCATAACCCGAAGGTCGCAGGTTCGAATCCTGCTCCCGCTACCAAATGAGCAACCGGGCCGGTCGTGAGACCGGCCCGGTTTCTTTCTGACTGGCTGCGTGTCCCGTCAATCCCGAGTCGAGAGACTTACTCCAGCATGAGGCGGCGGAGGTCGTCGTCGGAGCCGGCGAAGACGAGCCGGTCCCCGGCTTCGATGGCTTGGGTGCGCACCGGGTTGAGTTGGACGGTCTCGCCGCGGACGATCATGAGCAGGCGGCGCGTCCCGCTGCCTTCGCCCTTGACGGGGGCGAGGGTCCACTCCAGGGTCTGCCCGGTCCAGCTCTCCGGGGAAGTGTAGACGCCGATCCCGTATCCCGGCGTCAGCGGCAGGTAGTCGGCGCTGCCTGGCATCCGGATCAGGTGCGAGAAGCGCTCGCCGCCCTCTTCCTCGGGGATGACGACGCGTTGCACGCCCAGACGCCGCAGGATCGTGGCGTGCCGTTGGTTGCTCGCCTTGGCGTGGATGGTAGGGACCTGCAGCGCTTGGAGGTTGAGCGCAGCGAGGACGCTCGCCTCGACCTCCGTCGTGGCGATCACCCCGACCTCGACATGGCCGGCGCCGACATCCTCCAGAGCTTCGGCATCGGTGATGTCGAGCGTCACGGCTTTGGTCACTTCGTCCGCGAGGTCTTGGACGATCCGTTCATCACGGTCTAAGGCGAGGACGTTGTGACCCTCGTCCGCCAGGGTGCGGGCGAGCTGCCTGCCGAACCGTCCCAACCCAAGCACTGCGATCTCCATCGACCTGCCTCCTTTCGCTCAGGCGCGTAGCCGCCCCGCGGCCGCCCGAACAGCTGTTAGCCAATCCGTACGCCTTCCCTGGGGTAGCGATAGCGCACCTCGGGGCGCTCCGGCACCGAGAGCGCGATCATTAAGGGCCCGAGTCGGCCGATGAACATCAGCACGGTGAGCGTGATCGCCCCCCCCGCCGACAGGCCGGCCGTCAGTCCTTGCGACCAGCCCACGTTCGCCAGCGCCGACGTGACCTCGAAGAGGAGCGGTAAGAAGGGCGCGTCTTGATCGGTCCAGCTCACGATCCAGGCTCCCAGGACGAGCGTCATGAGCCCCAGGATCACGACCGCGACGGCCCGCAGGATGACGGGCTCCGGGATCTCGCGCCCGAATGCCTCCGCGCGCGACCGTCGTTTGAGGCTGGAGAGCGCGGCGATCAGGACCACCATGAAAGTTCCGATTTTGATCCCGCTTGCGGTCGAGGTAGAGGCGCCACCGACGAACATAAGCGCCAAGACGATGATGGTCGTGGACTCACGGATGGCACTCATGTCGACGGTCGTCATGCCCGTGGTGCGGTTTACGGAGAGGAAAAATCCGTTCGCGACGACGTCACCGACCCCTGCTCGATCGAGCACACGACCCGTTTGGACTTCGCCCAGCGCGAACAGCAGGAGCGCGAGGACCAGCAGCGCCCCCATTCCTACGATCACCAGGCGCGTATCGAGCGACCACCAGCGCGGCCGCTTGCGCAGGTTGAAGACGGTGACGAACGAGAGGCTGCCGAGCAACGCGGCGAGTCCCAGCACCACCAAGAGGTACGGCGACGCGATCTGCCCCGTGAAGCTCGCCCGGCCGCCCATGATGTCGAAGCCGGCGTTGTTGAAGGCGGAGATGGCGTGAAAGAAGGCGCGCCATACGCCTAGCCCGGTGCCGTCGCTGTGGTCGAGGAACCAGGGGAGCAAGAGAAGGAAGGTCAAAGCCTCGACCACCGCCACATAGATCATCACGCGGCGTAAAAGGCGGCGGACGTCACGTTCCCCGACCGAGAGCAGC
The DNA here is from genome assembly GCA_026707145.1 of Chloroflexota bacterium. GTDB lineage: Bacteria > Chloroflexota > Dehalococcoidia > Bin125 > Bin125 > JAPOXK01. The sequence continues at coordinate 2,930 of JAPOXK010000010.1, forward strand.
TCGAACCCGAAGAACTCGCGGCCGCGCAGCCCGAAGTGACGTCCCGCGATCAGGAGCAGCATCCCCGCGTAGATCGTCACGCCCAGCCCGCCCGCTTGGATGAGAGTGAGGATCACCACCTCGCCGAAGCCGCTCCAGTGATCGGCGGTGTCGACGCGCACCAGCCCGGTGACGCTGACGGCCGATGTGGCCGTGAAGAGCGCGTCCCAGCCGTTGGTCCAGGTTCGCGCTTCCGATGCCGCCGGGAGCGCTAGGAGCAGGGCGCCGAGGGCGATGATCAGTGCGAAGGCGAGGGGCACCATCCACAGCTGCGGATGAAAGGTGACGTGCAAGCGGCGCCGGGAGACTTGCACGGTCTCCGGCCGCACCCGCGAGCGCCGGAGCACCACGTTGCCCGGACGTCTCGGATCGGACTGGTTCATGTCCGCCCCTGACCGCGAGAGGCGATCGGCCTTCCCGGGGCCGCATCCAACTTACGACTGCCTCCCGGATCGGGATACCTCAGGCGTCACAACGCGGCCGCTGCCGAGGTAATCGCACAACACATGCGTGATCTGGGCTTCTAGCCAGGTGGGCGCGCTGGTGCCCCCAGGGGAATTCGAATCCCCGTTACCAGCTTGAAAGGCTGGCGTCCTAGGCCTCTAGACGATGGGGGCTTGCGCGCTGGGTGCGCCCGCTTGCTCCTAGGCTAGCACGTGCGCCGGCCTTTCCTTTTGTGGCCGCCAACACGGCCCGGCCTGAGGATGCTTGCTCGCAGCGGCTATCATCGTCCCGGCCGCCGATGGCCAACCTGGGAAGAGATGCCAAGAAGGAGAGCCCCCATGCCGATCGCTGCCGGAGCCAAGCTCCCCGCCGATGTTACCGGCTTCGTGATGGAGAACGAGAAACCGACACCGAAGACGCTTGGGGATCTCACCGCCGGCAAGACGGTCGTCATGTTCGGCGTCCCCGGCGCCTTCACGCCCACTTGCGATCAGGAGCACCTCCCGAGCTACGTTCAGGAGCTCGCGAACCTGCACGCCAAGGGCGTGGACCAGGTGATCTGCATGTCCATGAACGACATCTTCGTCCTCCAGGAGTGGAATAAGGTCAGCGGCGCCGCGTCCATCCTCATGCTGTCGGACGGCAATGGGGAGATCACCAACGCGCTCGACCTGGCCCTCGACGGCACGGGGTTTGGCTTGGGGCAGCGGACGACACGGTTCGCGCTGATCGCGGAGGACGGCACGGTGAGCGCCATCGAGGTGGAGGCGAAGGCGGGCGAGTGCAGCGTCAGCGCGGCCCCCAATATCCTCAGCCGGCTGTAGACGCGACCGCGGTCGACAAGCATCCGCGCCTGCGCGCGCGTGACGCGCGCGCCGTCGGCGTGCTGGGGGACGTGCAAGCCACGCACTCGTACGAGGGAGGCTGGTACAACAACGCCACCTTCGTGCTGCCCCTTCTCGGCGCGATCGGCGTGCTGATCGCCTGGGGGGTCAGCGGTAGCCTCGAGCTGCTCGGGCTGAGCATGTTCCTCTTCGCCGTCACGGGCGTGATGTTGCCCCTGGTCTGGCTGACGTGGCGGCGCACGCCCACGGTGATCGTCGTGCGCGCGGCGAGTCTGGACGCCCTGCACCAGGGCCGCACGCTGCAATCGCTGGCGTGGAGCGAAGTCGCCGAGGTGCGGCGCGTCGAGACCATGGGCAACGTGCGCTGGTACGTGCTGGCCCAGGATGGAGAGCGCATCGCGATCGAAGGGGAGATCGCGGACGTTCCGGCCTTGCTTGCGGCTGCCCGGCGCCTCGCCGGTCTTCCCGAGGAGTCATCCGCGTCATAATGGCGTCAGTGTCGGCGCCGTGGTGTTCCACGATTCGGGGAAGGTCGTAGGCTGATCGCAACCGTCCCGGTGGGTTCCCAGCGGTTCGCGGAGAGGAGTTTCCATGCCAGAGATCACCGTGTTCTCCGACGGCCCCTATCTGATCGACGCCGAAGGCTTGATCCTCAAGGATCAGGATGGCAACGCGATCCCGCTCGGTAAGGGGAAGCAAGCCGCCCTCTGCCGCTGCGGCCACTCCGACAGCAAGCCGTTCTGCGACGGCACTCACAAGCGCGTGGGGTTCACGCACAGTCCCAATCGCTGATCGCACCCCCATCAGCGCGGCCGCTGGCCGTCTGCGCCGCCGCGTTCCCGGATAGGCCGCTGGCCGGCGATCTGCGAACGGCTACGTAACGGTCGCCGTTACACGTTCGTTACGAAAGCGGCGGCCCGACCGTGCCCCGCCGCGCCTCTACCATCGCTCTGGTAGCGCCCGCTGAACGGCGCCGCCGCTGGGAGTGTTGCCGTGCCGTTGGATCCCCGTCTCGTCTTCACACCGGACTGGTTCAAGAACGAGTTCATCGGCGTCGCGGTGGAGCAGTGGATCGGCGTCGGGGCGCTTATCGCCATCTTCCTCGTCGCGACGTTCGTCCTGCGGCTGCTGATCACGCTCTACGTGCGGCACATCGTTAGCTCGACGAACCGTGACTTTTGGAACCGGGAACGGAAGCGCCTCAATCGGCCACTGCTCCTGCTTGCTTTGGCTGCCACGGTCCTGATCGGCTTTCCCGTTCTCGATTTCGACTCCGATATCGAAAGTGTCGTCAATCTGATCGCGCGCGTGTTCGGCTCGATTGCGGTCGTGCTGCTGCTGTTCCGCGCGATCGATATCTTCGCGGACACGCTGCGGCAGCGAGCCGAGTCCACCGAGACGAAGTTCGACGATCAGCTCGTGCCGATCGTGCGCACCACGCTCAAGATTTTTGCGGTGACCGTGGGCGGGCTCTTCGTTCTGGCCAACCTGAATGTCAACATTGCCTCGCTGGTCGCCGGAGCCGGCATTATCGGCCTGGCCGTCGCCCTCGCTGCCCAGGACACGATCAAGAATCTCTTGGGCGGTCTCACCGTTTTCACGGACAAGCCGTTCGAGGTCGGCGACTGGGTCGTCATCGGCGACGATGAGGGCACCGTGGAGGAGGTCGGCTTCCGCTCGACGAAGATCCGTACCTTCTACAACTCGAAGATCACGATTCCGAACATGAAGATGACCGAGGGGGTCGTCGACAATATGGGCGCGCGCCAGTGGCGGCGCTACAAGACCACCCTCGGGCTGGCCTATCACACGCCGCCGGAGAAGGTACAAGCTTTCGTGGAGGGGGTACGGGCGATCATCCGCGCCAACCCCTCCATGCGAACCGACTACTACATGGTTGAACTGCACGGCTTCGGTGCTTCCACGCTGGACGTGCTGCTCTACTGCTTTATCGGCGCGCGCGATTGGAACGAAGAGCTGCGCGTCCGCCACGTCCTCAATCTGGACATCCTGCGATTGGCGGAGTCCCTACAGGTCGAATTCGCGTTCCCTACGCAGACGCTGCATGTGGTTGAGACGCCGGAGCGCAAGCCCAGCCATCCACCGCTTCCCTCGGAGGTCGAGCTGACCCGCACGATTGAGGACTTCGGTCCGGAAGGGAGCGCGGGCCAGCGCGTCGACCGGCCCTTGACGGCCGGATACGATAACGGCTAGCCGCGTCGCCGGGCCTTGACGGCGCGTCTTTCTCAGGCCCACGGTTTCTTAGGCCCACGGGTTGCGCCCTCCTTGTCCCGGCCCGGATAATCACGGTGACCGGCGCTTGAGCGAGCGCGGGTTTCCTCAATCCCTGGGAAAGGGTGCACCATGGCCGAAGAGCGCGCATACAACGGCAAGATCCTGAACGTCCATCTAGGCTCTGGGGAGGTCACTCCAGAGGAGCTTCCGGAGCAGATGTACCGCGACTTCCTTGGCGGGTACGGGATCGGGGTGCGCCTGCTTTTCGATCGGATTCCCAAAGGGGCCGATCCGCTGGGTCCGGATAACGTGCTCGGCTTGATCTCCGGCCTCATGACAGGGACACCGATCTTCGGTAACCGTTTCCAAGCTGTGTGCAAGAGTCCCTCGACGGGTGGTTGGGGCGACGCCAACTGTGGAGGCGATTTCGGCCCGTACTTGAAGTTTGCTGGTTGGGACGGGATCTTGCTCTACGGCCAAGCGGACAAGCCGGTCTACGTCTTTATCGATGACGATGAAGTGAGCATCGAAGATGCCTCGGAGTACTGGGGCATCGACGCCATCACCGTCGAGAAGCAGCTCAAGGAGAAGCACGGCAAGAAGGCGTCGGTCGCCGTGATCGGGCAGAGCGGAGAGAAGCTCTCCTACATGGCGGGAATCTGCAACGATCATGGGCGGCTCGCGGCGCGCTCGGGCGTTGGTGCGGTGATGGGGTCTAAGAATCTGAAGGCGGTGGTGGTCAAGTCCAGCCGCCAAATGATTCGCCAGCACGACAAGGCAGCCCGACAGGTGATGCGCTCGTCGCTGGACGACTTTGTGGCTCCGGTCCGCGACTTCTTCCGCTCCGTCGGCACCACCGGCATCACCGCCAAGTCTGCCCACAGCGGGGACTCGCCCGTGCAAAATTGGGGGGGCGTTGGGGTGGAGGTCTTCCAGGATGTCGCCGGCCTGAAGGGCAGGGTCGTCAACGAGAAGATGGAGAAGCATTACGCCTGCTGGCACTGCCCCCTGGCGTGCGGGGCGGAGAGCGTCGAGTCCACCAACAGCAAGTACCCCTACCCACGCCACACCCACCGTCCCGAGTACGAGACGATGGGCTCCTTCGGGACGATGAATCTCATCAACGACCTGGACGCGCTGATCTACGCGAACCACCTCTCCAATGAGTACGGCCTCGACACCATCAGCGCCGGGGGCACGATCTCCTTTGCGATCGAGTGCTTCGAAAACGGCATCCTGACCGAGGAAGATACGGACGGTCTCGAGCTGCGTTGGGGCAACGACGATGCGATGATCGAGTTGCTCAAGATGATCGGCGAGCGCCGCGGTATCGGGGATGTGCTCGCAGACGGAGTGAAGGTGGCTGCGGAGAAGATCGGGAAGGGATCTGAGCAGTATGCGATGCACATCGGTGGCGAAGAGCTGCCGATGCACGACCCGAAGCTCCAGCCGGAGTACTTTACCGCTTATAAGATCGACCCGACTCCCGCGCGCCACACGCAGTACGAAGGTGCGAAGAGCTTGGGAGTGGCGTTCCCGCGGGCTCCCAAGGACAAGCAGGATTACACCAACCGGGGCGAGCACCACAAAGGTGCCGCTGAGTACATGCACGTCGTCAACGCGACGGGCATGTGCATGTTCATCATGTCGGCGGCGCCGACGGATCGGTTCCCCGAATGGATCAATCAGGTCACCGATTGGGGTATCACGGCCGAGGAGCTGCAAAAGGCGGGCGAGCGGATCGGGAACCTGCGGATGGCCTTTGAGGTACGTGAGGGCAACAACCCGGCGAAGCGCGCGGTGCCCGCGCGCGTGACCGGGGCCGGCGATGCCGTGCAAACCGTGGGCCCGCTGGAAAATGTGACGATCGACGTGGATACGATGCAGCGAGACTTCCTGTCGGCTTGTGACTGGGACCAGGAGAGCACGGTACCCAGCCGCGCGAAGCTGGAGGAGCTTGGCCTGAAGGATGTCGCGGATGTCGTCCATGCCTAGGCCGGCACGGCGGTGACGCTGCTACTCTGATCCCCGCTAAGAGTGCGCTTGCGGAGCGCGCTCTATACTGCTGGCTGCTGTTAGTACCTGGCGAAGGGAGTCTCAATGGCCGACTCGAAAGTCGTCCTGATTACAGGCACGTCCACCGGCATCGGCGCTGACACCGCGCGGGAGCTCGCCGCCCGCGGCCACCATGTCATCGCTACAATGCGGAATCCCGATCGGGATGGTCCGCGGGTGCAGGCCGGCTTCGAGGCGAACATGGACGTGACCCGGTGCGATGTCACCGACCAGTCCAGCATTGATGCGGCGTTCGCGCTCACGCAGGAGAAGTACGGACGGCTGGACGCGCTGGTGAACAACGCCGGCTACACGACCTACGGCGCCGTTTTGGAGCAGACCGAGGAAGAGGTCCATCGGGTCTTTGATACGAACCTCTACGGCGTGATCCGGATGATGCGCGCTGCCGCGCCGATCATGCGGGAGAGTGGGGGCGGCAAGATCCTTAACGTCACCTCGATCGCCGCTCGCTTGATCGGTCCCTTGTTTGGCGTCTATTGCGCGACGAAGACCGGCTTGGAAGCGGTCTCCGAGGCGACCCGCTACGAGCTTGCCCGGCACGGCATCCAGGTCTGTCTGGTCGCGCCCGGGATCGTCAAGACGGACAACCAATGGCGGTCGTTCGACACGTCGGGTGCCTTCAACGACGGGGTCAGCGAGTATCAGGAGACCATGCAAGGCATGCTTGACGAGGTGCGGAAGGTCGCGTCCGGCCGGCCCGGAGGCCGTCTCAATGCCGTGCAGATGGCGGACCTGATCGAGATCGACGAGCAGCCGCTGCCTCTGCGTGTCCCCGTCGGTGAGGACACGATCCGGGCGTTCGCGAACCGGGCGGCGATGAGCGATGACGAGTGGGAAACCATGCTCTGGACCACGGATCAGGAAGGCTACCCCTTCGGGTTCTTCAAGAACGAGCGGGCAGCGCGCGCCCAGCACTTCGGCTAGCGTTGACGACCAACACGGCTGCGCTGGTTGTCCGCAACCATGACGGGAGCGATCTCCATGGCTGATCCGCAAGTCGTTCTGATCACCGGCGCTTCGCAGGGATTCGGCGCCGCCACGGCGCGGGAACTCGCCGAGCGCGGCCATACGGTCATCGCGACCATGCGCAACCCCGACCGCGATGCGCCGGCTCTCATTGAAGGGTACACGGGCCGCATCTACCCTCAGCGGCTCGACGTGACGGACGCGAGCATGATCAGCGCCGCCGTCACCGCCGCCCTGGACCAACACGGCCGGATCGATGCCTTGATCAACAATGCCGGCGTGAGCCTCTTCGGCGCCGTGGAGGAGATCACGGATGAAGAGCTCCATCACATCTTGGACGTCAACGTGGTTGGCGCGATGCGCGTGATCGGCGCCGTCGCTCCCAGCATGCGAGCGCGCTGCAGCGGCAAGATTATCAACGTCTCCTCCATGGCGGGCCTGATCGGCGGCCCCGCAGTGGGCGGCTACTGCGCTTCCAAGTTCGCACTCGAGGCGATTACGGAAGCGCTCCGCTATGAGCTGCAGCCCTGGAGCATCCAGGTTGTCGCCGTGGAGCCGGGGGTCGTCAATACGGAGATGCTTCACGGCAACCTCTCCGCCATCGCGAGCGTTCGCGAGGGCCGCAGTAGGTACCAAGGCCCTACAGAGGCCCTCATTAAGGGTCTCCGGGCCGCCGCCAACCGCCGTCAAGGCCCGCGCAGCGTCGCGTCCCAGCTCGCCGACCTGGTCGAGATCGCCGAGCCGCTGCCCCTGCGCGTCCCCATCGGAGACGACGCGATCCGCATCAGTCAGCAGCGTGGCTTGATGACGGACGACGAGTGGGAGGGCTTCCTCACCTCTTTGCGGGACGAAGGCTTCCCCGGATCCTACTTTCGAGTCGTCGAAGAGCAGGGCGTCGGGTAGCCGCCTCCAGGCTGGGAGGGGTTCGTCGATGGAAGTCGCTGAGAAGCTCGCTCCGCGTGTCGTCATCGTCACGGGCGCCTCCCGCGGTGTCGGCCGCGAGACCGCCCGTGAACTTGCCTTTCGTGGCCATCAGGTCGTCGCGACCATGCGCAATCCGGACCGTGACGGCCCCGCCGTGGTGCAGGGTTTCGAAAGCCATATCCAAGTCGCCGCTTGCGATATCACGAGCCGCAACGCGACAGAGGCCGCTGCCGCTTTCGCTCTGGAGCAGCACGGCCGCATTGACGCCCTGGTAAACAACGCGGCGCTGCTCCTGATCGGCGCGATCGAAGAGGTCGTGGATCAAGAGATTCATGACCTCTTCAATACGAATCTCACAGGCCAGATGCGCATGACGCAGGCCGTTCTGCCCGCGATGCGCCGGCAACAGGGCGGCAAGATCATCACGGTGTCTTCACTCGCCGGGCGCATCGCCGGGCCTGCTTTCGGCAGCTACTGTGCCTCCAAGTGGGCGCTGGAGGGGCTCATGCAAGCACTGCGCTACGAACTCGCGCCCTTCGGCATCGAAGTGAGCCTCATCACGATGGGCGCCTACCGCACGGAGATGCAGTTCAAAAGCACGTTCACCACCCAAAAGCTGCAGGACGGTACGAGTGTCTACCAAGCGCCCTGCGAGGCCTTCATTGAGGGTGAGAAGGTCCGTGCCAATCTCAATCCCAGTGTACGCACCGTGGCCTGCAACATCGCTGACGCCGTTGAGTTCCCGGACCCCTTGGCTCTGCACATCCCCGTTGGCTTCGACGTGCACCGCGTAATGCCCCTTCGCGAGCGCATGAGCTACGACGAGTTCGAGGCGATGATCAGCGGCATGCGCAACGAGGGCTTCCCGGGGTCTTGGTTCGGTACGATCGAGGAGAATCCGCCCGTCCCCGTCGCTGAGTAGTCCGCGTCCCGCAGTGCGGAGTCGGCGATGTGCGCCGGCGAACGCTTGAAGGAGCCCCATGGCCAGTCCTCAGGTCGTCATTCTCACAGGCAGCTCCAGCGGGTTTGGCGCCGCCGCGGCGCGGGAACTCGCGGTCCGCGGCCACCACGTGATCGCCACCATGCGCGATCCCGATCGCAGCGGCGCCGCCGTCGCGCAGTCGATGGGCGACAATCTCGAGGTCCACCGTCTTGATGTCAGGGACCGGGCCTCGATCGACGCGGTCGTTGCGATGGCGCTTGGCCGGCATGGCCGTATCGACGCGCTGGTGAACAATGCGGGCTACCTCTTGTTGGGCGCCATCGAGGATCTTGGCGAGGACGAGCTTGCCAGCCAGATCGACACGAACCTGATCGGCGGCGTGCGCACGGCGCAAGCGGTCCTGCCCGCCATGCGTCAGCGGAGGAGAGGCAAGATCATCAACGTTTCCTCGGTCGCCGGCCGGATGACCGGTCCTGCCTTCGGCGCCTACTGTGCCTCCAAGTGGGCGCTCGAAGCGATGAGCGAGACGCTCCGTTTTGAGGTTTCCCCCTGGGGGATCGATGTCGTGATCGTCGAGCCGGGGACGCAGCACACCGGGGCGCAGTTCGACAACATGGTGCTCGCCCGCAGGCTTCGGGAGGGCGACAGCCCCTACGCCGGCCCTTGCAATGCGCTCATCCGAGGGCACCAAGGATATGCCGGCCAGCGACCCGGCCCCCGTACCGTTGGCTCCATGATCGCCGACTTGGTCGAGACCGTGGACCCGCTCCCTCTCCGTCTTCCTATCGGCGACGAAGCCGCTCTCGTCTTGGGAATGCGCGCTCGTATGTCGGACGAGGAGTTTGAAGAGGCGATGCGGACGATGGACAACGATGGCTTTCCCGGCGCCTACTTCAAGGCAGTCCGCTCGGAAGCCCCTCCGTCGTAGCGGCTAGCTTGGCGTCCAAGTCACGAGCACGATGGTATCTGCCGGCCCTTTGAGCGCGTAGCCGTCGTCGCGCGCGACAAGGTGATCAACGATTATCTGTCGCAGCAAACGCTCTTTAGCCGACCCGGGACGCAGCCACAGTCGCCGGCGGGCGTCGTTGATCGCCGCTTCCCACGAGTCGAAGCCCCAGGCACGTTCGGTGATCTTTCGCAGCGCCGGGCGACGGCCGCGCGCTTCCAATAGGCGCAGGAACTCAGGCAGCGCCGGCAACGGCGCGTAGGGCGATCCGTGGACGGCCTTCCACAAGCCCGCGAACGCTGCTCCCGGTGCGCGCTCGAGCAGGAGCGCGACGCAAAGCCGTTTCGCCGCTGCCTCGAACGCGTCGAGGAAAGGACCGATCGCCTCAATGTCGTAGCCGACATGGGTGATCAACGCGACATCCGCTTGCAGCGCGCGCTGGAGGGGCCAGCGTTCGCCGATCAGATTGAGGTTCTCGATGCCGTGTTGGGCGCGCACCTCCTCCAACACCGTCCGCATCGCCTCACTGGGTTCAACGGCGATGACTCGCTGGACGTGGCGGGCCAGCGCCAGCGCGAAGCGGCCGCCTCCCGCACCGACGTCCAGCCAGACCTCTTGGGGGTGCGCCAGCGCCAGCAGGGCGTTAAGGCACACATCGTCCCTACGGGTGGGATCGGCACGGAATCTCTCGGCGATGGGTGCGTAAAAGTCGTTGCCGTCGTCCCGCTCGGTGAGGCGCTCCACCTGTGCGTTGTTGGCGTGCACGCGGGCTCTCCAGTCGGCGAGGCAGAGCTGGTAGTCCGGCATGCTTTTGCTCCCGCTGGTCATTCGTCCGTCCTGCGACAGCCGGCCAGGCGAACGGACATGCGCGACCTCATTGACGCGACCGCGCTACGGTAGTGGGGCGGCTCGGCTACAATTGCTGGAGCATCTTATGCATCCCGACTTGCATCTCGACAAGCCTCCGCCGCTGCGCACGCCCGCCATGATCCTGGCTTGGGGCGGCTGGAGCGACGCGGGCAGTGCCGCCACCCATGGTCTCCGGACGCTGGCCAACGCCATCGACGCGCAGCCATGCGGGTCCATTGACCCGGAGAACTACTACGACTTTTCCGTGACGCGCCCGTTCGCCCGCTACCGCAATGGGGAGCGGGAGATCGTCTGGCCCAGCACGGACTTCTACTACGGCGCGCCGGCCGAGGCCGATCGCGACTTGGGCATCGCCATCGGTTCCGAACCGGCCAATCGCTGGCGAAGCTACATGGAGGCGCTGTTTGACGGGGTGGAAGCTTTCGGCACCGAGCTCGTCATTTCACTGGCGGCGGTCGCCGCGCCCGTTCCCCATACGCGGCCCGTGGTGGTCTGGGGTGCCGCCAACACGGCTGAGCTGGCGGAGAAACATAACATGCACCCCCCCGCCTACGAGGGACCGACCGGCATCGTCGGCGTCTTCCACGACTACTGCCGCCGCAAGAACGTCGGTGCGATCAGCCTCTGGGCGAGCGTGCCCCACTATCTCGGCGACACGACGAATCCCGTCGGCTCACTGGCGTTGCTCGAGCGTCTGCAGAAGGTCCTCGATCTGTCCCTCCCGCTCGCCGGGCTGCGCTCGGAGATCTCGCTGTTCCAGGAACAGGTCGATCGGGCGATCGCTCGTGACGACGACCTCGCCTCCTATGTGCGCCGCCTTGAATCGTCCGGCAGCCAGCTCGCCTCCTTCGAACCGCTTGCGTCGCGTTCGGAGGAGTTGCCACCGGCCGAGTCGCTGATCGAGGACTTGGAGCAGTTCCTGCGCGGCACCCAGCAAGATGGCTCCTCACCGCAAGAAGGCGAGCCTCGCGGTGGCTGACGTTCCCAGCGCCGACGACCGCGAGGAGGCTTCCGAGAAAAGCCTCAATCGGATGTGGAAATTCGTCCGTTCCTACACGGCGAAGAGCGGGACGTTCCTGCACCCCCAGCCCGAGATCACCGAGGCGCTGGTGATCGGCCTCGCCAAGCATGTGGATGAGTTCGGACGGCCCCTCTGCCCCTGCAACTTTTACGAGGATAAGGCGGAGGAGGTTAAGTCCTCGACCTGGATCTGCCCGTGCGACGAGATGCAGAAGTGGAAGTATTGTCACTGACTGCTCTTTTGCGATTCGGAAGGTCTTCCGATCACCGAGTACCTCCCCGAAGATCACGAAGGCCGTGAGATCTATGGGGTGATTCGAGACCCTACGCCCGACAAGGGGCGGGCGATCGGGAAGCTGCAGGAGAAGACGGGCCGCACGATTCAGAAAAAGAAGCGGGGAGAGGAAAAGAAGCGAGGAGATAGCGAGGGTGTCGAGGGCGCGGGCGACTAAACGGCCGTGCGCGGTCGGTCGATTGCGCTGAGGGTGCTTCGCTTGCTTGCTCGGGGTTGCGCCTCGCCATTACGCTGAGCCGTAATCAGTCACGCGCCGGACGAGCATCGGGCCGCGCGGCATCGGGATGGAGCTATGGCGAAGAAAAGCCAGGTCGCCCGCGACGCGAAGCGCCGCGCCATGTACGACAAGCACAGCGCGCGCCGCGCCGAACTCAAGGCCAAGCTCAAGGCGTCCTGGGACGCCCCCATGACTCGCTCGGAGATTCAGGCCGAGCTGCAGTCGATGCCGCGCAACAGTAGCCCCACCCGGCTCAAGAACCGCTGCGCCGTCACGGGACGATCGCGGGGCTACATGCGCAAGTTCGGGCTCTCCCGCATCAGCTTCCGGGAGATGGCTTCCGAAGGTCTCTTGCCGGGCATTCGCAAGGCCTCCTGGTAGCGCGCGCGGCAACTCTTTCTCTCCGACCGCCTCTCGTCCCAGCGAGCGCATTCCTATGCGCTGGCTGTTCCGGCGGCCTTTCGCTTCGCTCGTGAGGGATTGTGGCGTGCTTTGGAGCCGCCGCGCGGGGAGTGATTCGCGCTCGATCGATGCGGTGGCGTCTTCGCCAGCGCTGGATCGCTCTCGAATGAGACCCTTGCCGGAGCCCTCCCCTGCGATCGCCGCTGGAGCCCGGTCTTAGTCGGCGTCTGGCGGAGAGATCTGTAGCGCGTGCCCCTTGCGCTCCGCGCGACGCCGCGAGCGCGCCAGCATGCCGTCAAGGTAGGTAGGCCCGTAGCGCCGCCGATAGCGGGGCGGCATGAGATCTCGCAGGACGACGCGATCAAGCGGTCGTTGGGAGTTCCGAGCGTGCTCCTCTTTGGTGCGGACGATCGGGGGCAAGGAGAATAAGCCTCTGGTCATCGATCTATCGCCGCTGTTGGAACGAGCGGCTCTCCCATCGGCGTAGTGTAGTGATGCACACATCATTGTGCAATGCTTCTTACTCTCTATGAAAAGATAGCTTGACAAGTAATCTTAAGGATACCTAATATTTGGCGCGGTTTACGAGGGCGCACACGACACCCCGCCGATCCAACGCCTTGGATCGCAGACCGTAACAGGAGGATCCCAACCCGTGGTTGCTTCAATCCTCAGGCGATCGCCTTCCCTTCTCATCGTTATCGCTTTGCTGACTTTCGCCCTTGTTGCCGCATGCGGCGACGGCGACGATAGCTCCAGTGCTCCGCAACCATCGGTGAGTGAGCAACCGGCGGCCGAGGCCGCTCCCCAGGAGACGGTGTCCACTCCAGAGCCGCCGGCGTCTGAGGAGGAGATGCCTGCTGCGGAGGAGATGGCTCCCGAGGAGCAGATGGTGGCTGAGGAAGACATGTCTGCTGAGGAAGATATGTCCACCCAGCAGACCGCCTCCGAAGCCGACATGGACGATCCGCTCACGCTGACGGTCTACTCCGGCCGCGGGGAATCGCTCGTAGGGCCGCTGCTCGATCAATTCGAGACCGATACCGGCGTCGACGTGCGGGTCCGCTACGGCGGCACCGCGGAGCTCGCGGCGGCTATCCTGGAAGAGGGTGACCGCTCGCCCGCAGACGTATTCTTTGCTCAGGATGCCGGCGCCCTCGGGGCGCTGCAGGATATGGGCCGCTTCACGGTACTCGACGATGAGTTTCTCGACCGGGTCGACCCAGTCTTCCGCTCGGCCTCGGGTGGTTGGGTGGGCGTGTCCGGCCGCGCGCGCGTCGTCGTGTACTCCACTCAGCTGAGTGCGGAGGAGCTTCCTGCCTCCATCTTCGATCTGATTGAGCCGGAGTGGAGTGGCCGCGTGGGCTGGGCCCCTACCAACGGCTCCTTCCAAGCCTTCGTCACGGCGATGCGCCAGGTCTACGGTGACGCGGCGACCGCCGGCTGGCTCAGCGCCATGATCGATAACGGCGTGCAGGAATATCCTAAGAACACGCCCATCGTGCAGGCGGTGGGCGACGGTGAGATCGATGTTGGGCTCGTCAACCATTACTACCTCTGGCGCTTCATCAGCGAAGATCCCGATTTTCCCGCCGCCAACCACTACACCGACGCGGGCGAGCCGGGCGCTCTCGTGAACATCGCCGGCGTCGGCCTCCTGGGTTCGTCGACTAATCAGGAGGCCGCGCGCGTGTTCGTCGACTATTTGCTGAGTGAGACGGCGCAACAGTACTTCGCGACGGAGACGCATGAGTACCCGCTGATCACAGGTGTCGATCCCAACCCCGGCATCCCCGGTCTCGACACCCTCGACCCGCCTTCGCTCGCGCTCACCTCGCTCGCTGATCTGGAAGGGACGCTCGATCTCTTAAGGGAAGTCGGCGCGCTGCCTTAGGGCAGCGCCTCCCCGCTCCATGGCCGGAGTCGCTGCTCGCTCAACGGTTCTCGCTCGCCGTAGGCGGCTCCCAGGCCCAGCATGGCCGCTGGCCCTCGTTGTGGCAGCGGCCATGCTGCTTCCCCTCATCTATCTCATCATCCGGGCGCTTGATGCCGACGCGGCCGCCTGGAGCGCCTTGGGTGACGCGTCCTCCCTGCGCCTTGTCCTGCGTACGGCCCTTCTCGCCCTCGCCGTCGCCGGCGCCTCACTGGTGCTGGCGCTTCCAATGGCTTGGCTCACGGTTCGGACCGATCTCCCGCTCCGTCGGCTCTGGAGCGTGCTTGCGATCGTCCCTCTCGTCGTCCCCAGCTACGTTGGCGCGGTTGCGTTCATCGCCGCGTTCGGTCCGCGCGGCACACTGCAGGAGATCCTCTCACCGCTGGGAGTCGATACCGTCCCGCAGATTTACGGCTTTGCGGGGGCCTTCCTGGCTCTCACGCTGTTTAGCTACCCCTACCTCCTCCTGGTTCTGCGGGCGGGCTTGCGCGGGATCGATCCGGCGCTCGAGGACGCCTCCCGCAGCCTGGGGATGGGGTCCTGGCGGACGTTTTTGCGCGTGACCGTCCCGCAGCTGCGGGTGCCCATCACGGCGGGGTCCCTGCTTGTGGCGCTCTATGTCGTATCGGACTTCGGTGCCGTGTCGCTTTTACGGACCGATACCCTCACCCGCGCCATCTTCATCCAATACCAGACCTCGTTCGACCGGGCGGCGGCGGCCGTGCTCGGGCTTGAACTCGTCGGGTTGGTCACGCTCATTTTGGTGCTGGAGTGGCTGTACCGCAGACGCGGTCGCTTCCACGGCGGCGGCCCGGGCACACCCGGGCCGCCGCGGCTCCTGCGGCTGGGCCGTTGGCGTTGGCCGGCGCTCGCCTTTCTCGCCGCGATCGTGCTGGTCGCTTTGGGCGTGCCCACGGGTGTCCTCCTGCATTGGCTCGTGCGGGGACTGCAGGCTGGTGAACCGTTCGCGGGCGCATGGGGCGCCGCGCTCAACTCCGCCTGGGTCTCTGCGGTGGCGGGGCTGGTGGCGGTGGTAGTGGCGATTCCCGTCGCGATCGTCGCCGTGCGCAAGCCGTCGCCGCTCGCGGCGATAGTGGAGCGCGTCGGCTATACGGGCTTTGCCCTCCCCGGCATCGTGGTCGCGCTGTCGCTGGTGTTCTTCGGCTTGCGGGTCGTACCGGCCGTGTACCAGAGCTGGGTGCTGCTGGTTTTCGCCTATCTCGTGCTCTTTTTCCCGCTGGCGTTGGGAGGCATCCGGACTTCGTTGGTCCAGATCCGCCCCGGGATCGAAGAGGCCGCCCGCAGCTTGGGCGGATCGCCGGGGCGCGTGCTGGCCACGATCACGATTCCCCTGCTCATCCCTGGACTCGTGAGCGGCTTTGCACTGGTTTTCCTCACCGCTATGAAAGAATTGCCCGCGACGCTCCTTCTCGCTCCGATCGGATTTGATACCCTCGCCACTGAAGTATGGTCTGCCTCTTCCGAAGCCTTCTTCGCCCGTGCTGCGGCGCCCGCACTCATTCTGATCCTCGTGGCGGCGCTGCCGCTGGCGCTGTTGGTCGCCCGTGAACACCGAGTTGAACGCTGAGGCGCCGGCGGCGTTGGAGTGTGCGGGCCTGCGGAAGAGCTTCGCGCAGGGTTCGGCTCGCGAGGTGCGCGCCGTTGACGATCTGTCCCTGACCGTCCGCTCCGGTGAAACCGTCGCTCTCCTTGGTCCCAGTGGCTGCGGCAAGACCACGACCCTGCGGCTCATCGCCGGCTTCGAGTGGCCCGACAGGGGGCGCGTGGTAATCGCGGGACGTGAGGTGGTCGGCGCGGGCGTCTTCCTGCCCCCCGAGCGGCGCCGGGTGGGAATGGTCTTTCAGGACTATGCGCTCTTCCCCCACCTCACTGTGGCGGACAATGTCGCCTACGGCTTGGAGCATTCCACCGTCGGGCGCTGGACTCCTGCCCTGCGGCGTCCCCTCGCCGCGCTTCGCGGGCGCTTTCGCTTTGGTGGCGCTGCGACGACGGCGATCGACGCGCGTGTTCGGGAAGCGCTTGAGCTTGTGGCGCTGCCGCACGTCGCCGGGCGCTTCCCGCACGAGCTTTCCGGCGGTGAGGCGCAGCGTGTAGCACTTGCGCGGGCGCTGGCGCCAGGGCCCGCGCTGCTGTTGCTGGACGAACCCTTCTCGAACCTGGATGCGCCGCTCCGCGCCAGCGTTCGGGGCGAGGTGCGTGAGATCCTGCGCCGCGCCTCCACCGCGTCCATCTTCGTCACCCACGATCAAGAGGAGGCGTTCGCCATCGCCGATAGGGTGGCCGTGCAGCTGCGCGGCCGGATCGAGCAAGTGGGCTCGCCCTCCGAGATTTACCATCGTCCTGCGACGCGCGGCGTCGCCGCTTTCGTTGGAGAGGCCGACTTCCTTCCCGGCACCTTAACGTCCGACGGCGTCGAGACCGAGATCGGCCGCATCCCGGTCGCGGGCGATTCCGGCGCGGCTGCCGGATCCGTTGATGTGATGCTGCGCCCCGAACGCGTTCAGCTCGCGGCGGCGGACGCTACGGGGCCGGGTCATGGTCGGGCGGTCGTCGAGCGACGCGAATTTTACGGTCACGATCAGCTCGTGACGTTGCGTCTCGATTCTGGAGCACGTATCCGCGCGCGCCTCGGTCCCGATGCCGATTTTCCTCCGGGGCGCCGCGCTAGCGTCTTCGCGACGGGCGCGGGGATTGTCTACCCGCCGCTCTCCGGCGCTCAGGGACCGGCGCTGGGAGAGTGAGTCATGTACGCGGGATGACGGGGCACTTCGCCGGCGCGCCGTGCGAGACCATCGCCGGACGCTGGCGGCGATCGGCGCGCTGATCGATCGATCTGCTGATAGGCCTGTCCCGTGCCTGTCTCCGTGCGCCTGTTTTCGCTGGGAGCGGAAGGTTCTCGCAGCGGCCGGCTGGGATCTGCCGGACGACGCTCCCCGCCCTTTCGCTTATCATGCCCTTTGCTGTCGCGGCACAAAGGCGCGAAGGGAACCGCCATGAAAGAGACTGCCTTCCTCCAGCACTTTATCGGCAAGCTCCACGACGACATCGCCAAGGCTGTCGGCGAGATGTCGGACGAGCAACTCTACTACTACCCGGAAGGAGGCGTGCACGCTGCCTTCCACGCTTGGCACGTCATTCGTACGGCGGACAACGTGATTAACTTCGTGTGCCAGGACCGCAAGCGGCCCGTGTGGATGCGCCAGAATCTCCACGAGGAATGGAGTTTGCCAAAAGCCGCACAAGGCACCGGCATGGATCTTGCCGAGGCCCAGGCACTCCGCCTCCCCAGCAACGAGGAGTTTCAAAACTACATCGCCGCTGTGAAGAGCGATGTGCTCGGCTACTTCGACGCGATCGGCGATGACGATCTGGCGGTCGAGACGGAGGTGAAGCCGTTCGGCGTGAAGCCGAAGCTGCAGCACATCGGACAGACCATCCTCTCGCATGGCGGTACCCACCTGGGGCAGATCAAGATGTTGCGCACGATGCAGGGTCTGAAGGGCGATGAGATCTAGCTCAGCCCGAGCGTGGTCCCTGCGGCGGCGCGCCTAGCACGGGCCCGGCGCGGAGTTCCGCGGCGATCATTGCCAGCGCCGCCGCGTCGTCGTTGCGTGCGGCGCGCGCCGCCGCGCGGACCGAGACGGCGGTACCCAACAGTCGCACGCGCCGCAGCACGTCCGCGCCTATGCGCCCGCCTCCGCGCCGGTAGGCGTCCACGACGCGCCAGCTGAACTCGGCGCCGGTGTAGCGCACCAATCCCGCGAAGTCGATGGCGGGGTCCCCGAGCGCGGCGCTCTGAAACCCGTCGACCGCGACCAGTTCCGTCTGCTCGGGATCGACGAGCAGATCGCCGGGCCGCAGGTCACCGTGCACCAAGGTTGGCTCGTCGCTCCAGTTGCGGTCGTCCGCCGTGAAGCTGCGCCACCAGCGGCGCAAGCGTCCGAACTCCGAGAAGCTGAGTTCCCTGCGCAGTGGCGGCAGGCCCTCGTGTCCCGCCTCCCCGAGATGCTGGCGCCAAGCCCGCAGTCCCGGGACGGCGAGCCCCTGCGCCTGTTTGACAGGGAAACGGTGCAATCCGAGGAGGAACGTCGCGATCGACCCCGCCACCCGCGGGATCAACCGGTCCGGTACCGTCTCTATGCTCAGGGGCACGCCGGGCAAATTTCGTTGCCCCCAGAGGCCGAAGGGTGCCTCGTCGGAGGGGCCGCTCTCCCATGCAGGTTGGGGCAGCGTTGGCTCGACGTGGCCGCGCAGGAAGGGAAGCAGGCGTGTCTGGGCACCGGCGGCGTTGGCGCCTCGCTCGCTCAAGGGCAGATGAAAGCGCTCGTCGCCGGCCGTTCGCACGATCAGCAAATCGGCGTCGCGCTCGACGAGCGTCAGGGGCTCGACATCCCGGAGATTCGGCGCCGCCGTTCGTACCGCGACTGCACAGCGCGCCAGTTCGAAATCATCTGTGGCGGCGATCATGGGTGCAGCTCCGCCTCCAGCCACTGCAATGGGTTAACATCCCGGCCGTTGACGATGACTTCCCAATGCAGGTGCGGGCCGGTTGAGGCGCCGGTCGATCCGATCAGCCCGATCTCGTGGCCCGCCAAGAGTTCCATGTCTGGGGCGACGCTGATCTTCGCCATGTGCCAGTAGCCGCTGAAAACGCCCGCTCCATGATCGACGATCACGCCCTGGCCGTGGATCGGCAGCGTTCCGGCGAAGACGACCACGCCCGCTGCCGCAGTCCAAATGGGCTGGCCCTGGTCCGCGACGATGTCATGGCCGTGGTGCCAGCTGATCACGGGGCCGCCGTTGTATGAGCGCAGGATACCGAAAGGACTGTCGTCTTGGCCGTCGACGGGCCGGATCCAAGGCCCCGACCAACGCGGGGGGCCGCTGACGTTGCTGTGCAGCTCGAAGCGCACCCTGTCATCGATTGCGGCGTTCTCGGGCGTGAGCAGCGTGATCACCTCGGGCGGCAGCATGATCGCTTCTACCGGCTCTTGCGCAGCCGTCTCCTCCGGGGTGGGAGGCGGGAGTGACGGCAGGGGCTTCACTATGAACTCCCCTACTAGAGAGTCCAGCAGCTCCCCATCTGCGTTCAAGAGGCCGACCGTGAGCGTGTGAGTGCCTTCTGCCGCGATCGGGGTCACGGAGATGTAGCCGAGCCAAACGGCGTCGTTGATCGAGACGAGCGGCGCCGTGCGACCTTCCGCCGTAACGCGCGCTTTCGCTGCACCGGCTCCTCGGACCTCGACGCGTGCGCTCTCTCCGGGGTGGATCGTCTCTGGCGCGATGATGAGGGTTGCTTCCGGCTTGGGCGGCGGTTCCGGTTTCGGTCGTGACCTGGGCTCGGGAGGTGGCGGCGGTGAGGGCGACGGCTCCGGCCCGGGCTTTGCTTCCGCGAGCGGTGATCCTCCCGGCATGGCGCTCGGCATCGTGACGGCGGGCTCTGCGGGCGCTGGCGGCTCTACGGGCGCTGGTGAATCCGGCAGCGTTTGGGGATCTGCCGGGGGGCCGTCGACTCCGTCACATGCTGCGTATGTGAGGATCGCCGTTGCACAGAGCACCAAAAAGGGCCACGCTGGCCAGCGCCACGCGTACAGTCGGTTTCTGGACAGGGCCATTGAAACCTCGCCCCGCGCCATGGAGAAGTCTTGGATAGGGTACGGTACCCTGCGCGCTAAAGCCCGCTGGGAGCCGATGTCTGTGGCAGAACCTGACTCCTCTCTCCAACCGCGCAAACCGCGCATCATCGAGAAGCCGTGGGGACGCGAGACGATCTTGGCCGAAACCGAGTGCTACGCGAGCAAGATCCTGTTTGTGGCGCGGGGGAGCCGCCTGAGTCTGCAGCACCACGAGCACAAGAGCGAAACCATGTATCTCCTGCATGGCCGCATCCGTCTCTCGGTCGGTCGCTCGCAGGACGACCTGCAGGAGATCGAGCTCGGCCAGGGCGAGCTGATCGACCTGCCGGTGGGGACGGTCCACCGCGTGCAGGCGCTTGAGGATTCGCAGATCATCGAAGCATCGAGTCCGGAGCTGGATGACATCGTCCGGCTGGCCGATGACTTTGGACGAGAGGGCACCTCCGCTCCTTAATCCCGGCTGCGGTTCCCGCTCGTCCATTTCGCTCCTGGATCGGCCGCCCGGCAACGGGCATGGCGGCCGGCGGCCGGCCGCCGGCCGCCACCGAGCTGTGGAGGTGTATGACGGACCGCGATGTGGTCGTCCGCCTGCTGCAACGGGTCGCCGAGGGCGACGAGGAGGCGCTGCGTCTCCTCTGGCGGGAGAACGGGCGTTTGGCTTTCACGATCGCCTTCCGGATCCTCGGCCGCGAAGACCGCGCCGAGGACGTGGCCCAAGAGATCTTCATCCGGATCTGGAGGAACGCGGCATCGTTCCACTCGACCCGCGCGGGTTTTCACACGTGGCTCACACGCGTGGTGCGGAACCTCTGCGTCGATATGATCCGGCGCGAGGACCCGATCGAGCGCGCGGGCGCCATCACGGACATCGAGCACTGGCTCTCCTTCAGTGATCCCGTTGAACCGGCTGCCGTCAACCGGTTCACGGTTCGGGAGGCCTTCCTCCAAGTCCCGGTGACGCAGAGTCGCGTGCTTGAGATGGCCTACTTCGAAGGGCTCACGTATCGGGAGATCGCCGAGCGGTTAGGGGTGCCCGCGGGCACGGTCCAGTCACGCATGCGGCTGGGGCTGCGGGGCATGCGGCGGTACCTGGAGGAGCTGCGGCTCGAGGATTCGGCAGCGGCGCAGGGAGCGAGCCGGCGCTGATGGACCGCGAGTCCGCCCGCGAGCTGCTTGCCCCCTATGCGCTGGGCGCCTTGCCGGAAGAGGAGGCGCACGCCCTCCAACAGGCACTGCTTGAGTGGCCCGAGGGACGCGCCGAGCTCGCGCAACTGATCGCCGTCGCCGATGCGTTGCCCGTCGCGCTCACCGAGGAACGGCCGCCCTTGGGTCTGGAGGGCCGTATCATCGCGAAGGCGCGCCAGCGCCGCCGGCCGTTCCGTTCCCTCATGACTGGGCGGCGGCCGAAGCGGGCCGCTTTGCGCTTTCTCCCGTATCTGCTGACGGTGGGCTTCGCGGCGGCCGTGGCGGTGCTGGCGGTGATGCACTTCGTGGAGATCGGGAGCGAAGGCGTGCCCTCCGGAGGCCGCTGGATCGACCTCGCCGGTACGGACAGTGCTGCTGCCTACGTGACCTACGCCGGCGGCCGGCCGATCGGCATCGTGTTCCGCAGCCTCGATCCGCCGCCGGAGGATCGGATCTACCAGCTGCACCGTCTCCGTTCGGATGGAGTTCGCATTTCCGACGTGCGCTTTCTCCCTCGGGACGACGGGTGGGCCGCCGTGGCGCTGGTCCTGCCCGCAGACGAGATGCTCGTGGGATTTGGGATCACGGTCGAGCCGATCGAAGAGGACGATCCGGATCCTTCCAGCGAATTCCCACCGATCACGTTTCCCGCCCGCTAGCGATAGTGTGCGGTGAACGGCTTGGGCGGATCGAACGGAGCTCCTTGACTCGTTGAGCGACCGCTGGAGAGGTTCCTCCGTATAGGTTTCAGCAACCGAGCCCTACTGCGATTCCGCCGCTCCTCGTAGCATGAGTGGGATGTCGACGGCGGAGCTTCGGGAATCAACGAAAGAGCGGCCGCCGCTCCGTCCCTCCACGCGCCTGGTGCTGGTGCGCCACGGGCAAGCGGGGGGAGCTGGCATCCCGTACACCAATGAAGTGCCGTTGACGGCCACCGGCCGGCGGCAGGCCGAGCGTACTGCAACGGCGATTGCGCTGGACGGATCGGGCGCTGGGGTCGCCGCGATCTACAGCAGCCCGCACCGCCGCGCACTCGACTCGGCCCGCGCACTGGCGGCACGGATGCAACGCGAGCTGCAGGTCGATGATCGCCTCATGGAGTTTCGGCTGGGCTGCGAGGACACGCAGTCGATCGACGAGATCGTGGAGGAGCTGCGCTACCTCATGCTCTGGCGTCCTCACGATAGGGAGAGCGATCGAGGAGAGAGCCTGTGGCAGTTCCAGTCCCGGGTCTCCGCTTTTTTGGACGAGGCGAGCAACGCTTGTCTGGGCCGCAGCGCAGTCATCTTCACGCATGGGGGCACGATCGCGGCGGCGATGCGCTGGGCCTACGGCCTCACGCCCGAGCACGATTGGCACTCCGATGTCGAGATCTTCAACGCTTCCATCACCGAGGTGGAGTTTTGGCCCAATGGGCGGCATGCCCTGAGTGCGCCCTATGCGTCCGTGGTCCATCGCCTCAATGACATCCGGCATCTGCCTGCCGACTTAGTCACGGCCTACTAGCTATTCCCGCGCTCGGCGCGGGCAGTATCCTGAACCACATGGATGCGTTGACCGTTCGCGACCACCCGCCCTTGGAGCGGCCTATCTTGGTCACGGCCTTTCTCGGCTGGAACGACGCAGCCGAGTCGGCGAGCAACGCGGTGCGCTATCTCCGCCGGCTGAAGCCCACCAAGCATTTCGCCGAGATCGATCCCGAGGAGTTCTTTGTCTTCACGGAGCGGCGGCCTCAAGTGCGCCTGACGCTCGGGCGCCAGCGGGAGATTAGCTGGCCGAGCATGAAGTTTTCCTACCTCCAGCTTGATCAGCCGAAGCTCGATCTCGTCCTCGGCCTTGCGACGGAGCCCCACCTCCAATGGAAGCGGTTTACCCGCCTGATCGTGCAACTCGCCAAGGAGCTGGAGGTGCGGGAGGTCGTGACGCTCGGCGGCTTGCTGGCCGACACGCCCCATACGAGACCCGTGCCGCTCACGGGCATCGCGAGTGATCCGGAGCGCGCCGAGGCTCTCGGGTTCAAGCCGTCGCAGTACCAGGGACCGACTGGGATCGTCGGGGTGCTCAACGACGCTTGCCGCCGGGAAGGGCTCCCCTACGTCAGTCTCTGGGCCAATGTGCCCCACTACGTCGCTGGCATCCATAACCCGCGAGCTACGCAGGCCCTCTTGCGCCAGTTCAGCGCGATCTATGGGTTGGACCTTAGCCTGGACGACCTCGACCGTCGCGCGCTGCGCTATGAATCGGAGATCGAGAAGGCCGTCAAAGATAATCCGGAGATCCAGGAATACGTCCAGCGCCTTGAGGCGGCGGCCGAGGAGTCGGAGGACGAAGATGCCGCCGCGCCGCCTCCTCGCCCAGAGCTGCACAGCTCCGATGTCCTCGCGGAGGTGGACCGGCTGCTCCGCCGGGATGACTCCCCGCAGGACCCGGATCCGCTGGCAGAGCGCTAGCCGTTCCGCCGATGCCTGACGCCAGCGAAGCGCCCTTCGTCAACGAACTCGAAGTTCGAGGCGTGGTCGTCGGCGTGTTCCAGGAGAACTGCTGGATCATCGGCAACCGGCGCACGCGCGAGGCGATCTGCGTCGACCCGGGCGGGCAGCCCGATGAGATTCTGCATCTCGCCAACGAGATGGGGATGGCGATCAAGCTGATCGCCTGTTCGCACGCGCACATCGACCACGTCCTCGGCGTGCGGGCGATCCAGGCCCAGACGGGGGCCTCTTTCTTACTGCACGCTGCGGACCTGGAGATCCTGCGTACGGTTCCCCTCAGCGCCCAGCGATTCGGTTTGAACGCGGAAGCTCCGCCCGCGCCCGACGCTACCCTCGACACCGTTACCAAGCTCGAGATCGACGGACTGTCGCTGGATGTGATCCACACACCCGGCCATACGCCCGGCAGCACTTGCTTCTACACCAACGAGCTCCTCTTCAGCGGCGATACGCTCTTCCAGGCCAGCATTGGCCGGACCGATCTGCCCGGCGGCGACCATGCCCAAGAGATGGCGAGCATCGTCGACAAGCTGCTGCTCCTTCCGGACGAGACGATCGTCTTGCCCGGACACATGGACCAGACGACCATCGGCCACGAGCGGGAGAAGAATCCCTTCGTGCGCATGGAGTTGCAGGCGCGCGGCCGCGCCTAACAAGCAAGGAGGTCACGATGCCCAGCAAGGCCGAAGAGCTCAGCGCGATGGATGCTGCTTTCGAGCGGCTCATCGACATCGTTCGTCCTGTTGATGATGCCCACGGCACTTGGAAAGAGGCGCACGGTGCCTGGTCCGTCGTGAACCTGCTCCAGCATATGGACGGGTGGTTGCGCGAGATGACGCCGGCGCTCGAGCGGCTCGCCCGGGGCGAACGTCCGACGCCCGAGGGCGTCGACTACAGTAACTTCGACGCTTGGAACGCGAAGTTCGTCGAGGTGCGCGGCGAGCAGACCGTGGCCGAGGCGATCGCGGCGATCGAAGAGAGCTACGCCGCCTTTCGCGCCGCCGCGGAAGGGGTCGACGCTGGCCGTTTCGGCGACAACAAGACCGCCAACCGCCTTGTCGACGCCAGTGGTACGCATCACTTTAACGAGCATGCCGGCGACATCGAGAAGTACCTCGCCGGCACCCACTAAACTGACGCGCATGTCCGAGCCAACGAACGCCCGCGATGGGCAAGCCGCCGACGAGAGCCTCATCACGCCCGCCATGCAAGCCGCCATCGGGAGCGAAGGCGAGCCCGTGCGCGTCGAGATCAGCCGCGAAGTCGTGCGGCGCATGGCGGAGGCGCTCGACGAGGATGATCCCGCTATCCTCGCCGCCATTGACGGCGACGATCCCCATCCCGTCGTTCCCTCGTACGCCTTGATCTGCATCCTCTCGCACATGAGCGAGATGCGCGTGCCCGACGTCCCCGGCCACGGGCTCATGGCCGCCGACGACTGGACGTACCTCAACCCGGTACGGGTGGGCGATCGCATCACGGTTCGCCCGCGCGTCGCCGATATCCAGGAGCGCATCGGCGGGCGCGTGGGACATTCGCTGTTCGTGCGGCATGAGTGGATCTGTGCGAACCAGAACGGGGTCGAGATCGCTCGCGTGCGACGGACGATCGCGCACTATCCGGAGCGCGACCCCGCAGGGAGCGCATGAGCGCGCCGCGTACGTATGCCGAGATCCGGGAAGGGGAAGAGCTTCCGCCGCAGGAGCGCCTCCCCACGCATCGCAAGGTCCTGATGTTCATCGGCGCCTCGTGGCAGTGGGTGCCGCAGTTCCACGAGCAGGCTACTGCGGAGCGGATGGGACTAGAAGGTCCTATCGTCCCCGGTCCCGCGCGGATGGCCTTCTTGGAGCAGTTCCTGCGGCGCTGGCTCGGCGGCGCCGGTACCCTCAAGCGCATTCATATCACCCACCGCCGGCCCGATTACCACGACCGGCCGATCACGATCGGGGGAACGGTCACTCGCAAATACGAGGAGGACGGCGGCAAGCTCGTCGATTTCGAGCTGTGGATCGAGAACCAGGCGGGCATGCCCTCGGTCCGCGGCAACGCCACCGTCACCTTCGACTAGTCCCCACGGTCTTTTCAGCGGCTATCATTCAGCCTGCTTCCCCGCGTCGAGCCCTCTGGGCACTTGGAGGAAAACGCAAGAAGATGTCTCTCAGCACCGAAGACCGACAAGCCATACTCGACCTCGCCGCCCGCTATAACCAGGCCATCGATAGCGCCGATGTTGATGGTTGGATCGCTTGCTGGACCCCGGACGCCCACTTCGACCCGCCGGGCAGGGCCGTGTTCGACGGCCCGGATGGCCTCCGGCAGTTTGCCGAAGGGCACATCGCCCAGTTCCCGAATACCCGGCACTGGAACGCCAATCATGTGATCGAGGGAGACGGCGAGAGCGCCACGATGTCGTGCTATCTCAACTTCTTCGGCGTGAAGGGCGGTCCCAAGCTGCTTGCGGCCGGGACCTATCAGGACACGCTGCGCAAGGTCGATGGCGCATGGCTGTTCGCGACGCGCAAGGTGATGATCGACCGCGCACCGGACGGCTAGGCGCGATGCCTCTCACCGTGGCCGACAAGCTGGAGATCCTGGATCTCGTGGGCCGTTACTGCCAGGCGGTCGATGCGGGGGATGGCCCCGGCTACGCCGATACGTACGTTTCGGACGGGACGTTCGAGATGCCCGTCGGCCGCGTCGAGGGACGCGAGGCCTTGATCGAGATGGTCGCGGTCATTCAGGCTGCCATGCCCGGAGTCCGCCACATGTCCAGCAACTGGGTCATTGAGGGCGACGGGGACCTAGCGACGATGCGCTGCTACATGTTGATCAAGGTCCACGATCCCGACAGCGGTGGCCAGAAGACACCGCAGCCGAAGTTGGTGGCCACAGGGATTTACGACGATAAGCTGCGCCGGGTCGAGGGCGCTTGGAAGTTCGTCTCCCGCAAGATCAACGTCGAGTGCTGGAACTGGCCTGACTGGCCGTAGCAGGCCGGTGGCGCTAGGCGCCGTCGTCGGGCGCTGGCGCCTCGCTCCCGCTGTCGCCCTCGGCCGGCGGCTCCTCGGTCGGCGCTGCTTCTACTGCCGGCTGGGGGGGCACGGCCTCCACCGAAAAGGCGACCGGGATATCCAGTACGGCACCGACCGTGATCTGGTTCGTGTTCGTGATGCCGTTGAGAACGGCGATCGCCTCCACCGAGGTGCCGAACTCCTGAGCCAGCACCGAGAGAGAGTCGCCATCCTGTACCGTCCATGGAATTTTGTTGGGCCAAGCCAGCACCGCCTCCACCACCTCAGGCGGCAGGGACGCGATCGTGGCGCCGAACGGGTCGATGGGCGCGGCCGGTGTCGGCTCCACGGGCGCTTCTGATATCTCGGGTTCGGACAGCTCCAGAGCGAACCCGATGGGGACATTGAGCACCTGTCCTTCGAAGATCTTTCCAGGATCATCGAGCTGGTTGTAGATCGCGATCGCCTCGATCGTCGTCCCGAACTCCCGGGCGATCGCCGCCACCGAGTCCCCACTGCTTACGGTCCATTTCTGGATGACCGGCCACGCCTCCAATTGCTCGAGGGGGGTGAACTGCTCCTCCGCGGTGACTGCGGCGGCCGGCGTGGCGGCGTCCACATCCGCTGTGTCGGCGGGCGCTACCTCCTCCGTGCTGCTGCCTTCGTCGGCGGGCTCCTGCGCCGCCGCCACGCTCTCGGCGGCTGGGGATGGATCGTCAGCGGGGGCCGTGGCGTCGATGGCGCTGGTTTCGTCCACCGTTGCAACGATCCCGAGGCTCTCCTCGTCGTCGCTCATCAGTGCGACCACGGTTCCCAGCACGGCGGGGACGAGCACCACGAACAGTCCCAGAAGGACCCACTGCAGGTTCGTCGCCGGCAGAGGCACGCGGTTGCGGAAGCGGCGGCCGATGGCGGTCCAAGAGGGCGCGGGCCCCGGTGGCCGTTCGCGCTTGCCCGCGAAGACTTGGCAGGTGCGGAATTGGGATTGATCGCCGATGCAGAACATCGTCTGATAGCGTTTGTGGATAGCGGCGTCCGCGCCGGTGCGCGTGCAGACATGGTCCTCGCGTGCGTAGGCTGCTGCGGTCGCGGAGTCGTCACGTAGGGCGAGATAGGGGCAGATCGTTGACGGGGTGGGGATCGTGTAGGGCTCTTCGTCCGCCTCTGCGCGTTCAATAACGGATGGTTGCTGTTCGAACGGCGCGATCGGGGGTGGCGGGACGGGCAACGCTGTCTCGTGTGCGGACGGCGTTTCCGTTGCAGCGGTTGTCCCCACCGCGTCGGCGGGTGAGTCGTTTGCCTGTGGGGACTCGGGTGGTGCTTCCGGTGCCTGAGGCGGCAGCGGCGGAGGCGGGTCGGGCTGGCCGTTAGCGATCTCTGGGGACAAGCCGCACCTCGTTGCCCCGCCCCAACTATTGTGCATCTCCTATCCCTACCCGGCAACTGCGGGCTGTCTGCTGGTGCGATACGGGCCGGGTGTCTTGTTGCCGCCTTTCCCTTTCCTTGCACCGCGGTGCGGCTCGTCGTACAGTGCCTGTCTTGCGTACCCGGTTCGGGAGCGCTGGCGGTGAGCGGGGATAGTTCGGGTGCTGCCATCCGCTGGCTGATCCTGTTCCTGTCAGCTCGACGTTCGGCGCGCTGGCTCGGCGCGCTGGTCGTGTTCGCGGGGCTAGCTGCCCACGCTTCTTTCGCTCCGCCCTCGATCGCCGCCGACACGTACGAGGTCCAGCCTGGTGACAGCGCTTCGGCGATCGCCGAGCGTCTCGGAGTGCCGACCCACCTGCTCCTCGCTCTGAATCCCCAGATTGAATCTCCCAACTTGCTGTTCGCGGGCCAGATCCTTACCGTCCCGGACGGATACGGGTTGCCCGAGGGATCCACCCTACCCGCCGCTGCCCGACTGGTGCACACGGTGCAGGAGGGGGACACGCTCAGCGTGATCGCGGATCGCTACGGCGTCTCGACGGCCGATCTGTTGTTGCTCAACCCCGGGTTGGATCCAGACCTGATCGCCATCGGTGCCCAGATCGTCGTGCTCTCCGAGGGCGGCGCCCCTGTGGTTACTGGTCCGGCTCCGCCGCTTGCCGTCGATCCCGATCCGGCGGGCGTCTCCTACCGTGTGCAGCCCGGCGACACGTACAGTGCGATCGCGGCGCGGTTCGGCCTCAGCCCAGCGGAGCTGTTCGCGCTCAACCCCACCATGCCGCCTACCGACGTTCTCTTTGTGGGCGACTCGCTCTTGGTGCCTGCGGCCGCCGTACCGGAGCCTCCCGCAGGCGATCCACTGCAGGCGCCGCGCACCGTTTACGTTGTGCAGCCCGGCGACACGGCGCTCGCGCTGGCGGAGCTGTACGGCATGACCTTGGCGGAGCTGCTTGTTCTCAATCCGGGCCTCGCCCCTGATCTGCTCAGCATCGGCCAAGCCCTCATCGTTCCGGACACTGTGCCGCATGCGGCTATTGTCGGAGCGAACGCGGGAGCACTCACGGTTTACACAATCCAGGCGGGCGACACGCTTAGTGAGATCGCGGATCGTGGAGGGTTTTCCGTCGACTCGCTGCTGGCGGTCAATCCCGGCATCGACCCGGACTTGATCACCCTCGGCGCCACGCTCTTCCTGCCCGTCCCCCCGCCTCCTCCGATCAGCTATTCGACGGTCGTCGTCGAGGCCAGCGATTTTCCCGAGTACGTCGCGGCGGATATCGGCGTTCTGCCGGAGACACTCTTTGCGAACAATCCCGGACTCGACCCGGCCGGGATCATCGTTGCCGGAACAGTGTTGACTGTTCCCGATGTCGAGGGCGTCATCGTCACGGTGCAGCCGGGAGACACGCTCGCTGCGATTGCGGCCATCCAGGGCTCTACGGTTGATGCGATCTTGGCCGACCCGCGCAATGTTGGGATCGACCCCACCGCATTGGTCGTCGGCCAGCAGATCGTCGTCCCGGTTGCAACGCCGTTTTTCGTTTGGCCGACGAACGGCGAGATCAGTGACTACTTCGGTGTCTGCCGCTGGGAGTGCGCGAGCCGACACAATGGCTTAGACCTCGCCACCACTGCGGGTTCCGATATCCGTGCGATCGCGGGAGGCATCGTTACATTCTCGGGCGGGTCGGTTTGTTGCGGGCTCGGACTCTATGTGGAGATCGATCACGGCAATGGCTGGATCAGCCGCTATGGCCATCTCGCGTATCTTGGCACCGTCGTCGCGGGACAGTTCGTCGCCCAGGGCGAGGTGATCGGCACGATCGGCTGTACGGGTCTCTGCACCGGTCCCCACCTGCACCTGGAGCTCGAGCACAACGGCTGGTTCCTGGACCCGTTGAACTATCTGTCCTGAGGAACGGCGTTAGAAGCCTCGGTAACGGTTGGCGATCGGGAAACGGCGCTCCTTGCCGAAGGCCCGCGGGGTGATCTTGATCCCCGGCGCTGCTTGTCGCCGTTTGTACTCCGCTGCCGTCACGAGCGACATCACCTGCCGGACCTCCTCTTCCGGGTGACCGTCCGCCACGATCTCCTCCAAGCTCCGATCTTCCTCTACGAACGCTTCAATAATGGGGTCGAGCCGCGCGTATGGCAGCAAGCCCTCTTCGTCGAGCTGTCCGGGTCGGAGCTCTGCGCTGGGGGGTTTCTCCAAGACCGAGCGGGGGATCAAGTCACGTCCCGCCTGCTCGTTCACGTAGCGGCTCAGCCGCTGCACCAACAGCTTGGGTACGTCCTGAAGTACCGCCAAGCCGCCTGTCATATCGCCGTACAGCGTGGTGTATCCCGTTGCCGTTTCGCTCTTGTTGCTCGTGCTTAAGGGGAGCCAGCCGAACTTATTACTCAGGGCCATCACCAGCGTTCCGCGGATCCGCGCCTGCAGGTTCTCCTCGGTAACGTCCGGCTCCGTGCCGTCGAACGACTCCTGCAGTGCGTCTAGCATGGCCTGGAAGGGCCCCTCTATGGGGATGGAGAGCAACCGGATTCCGAGGTTCTCCGCCAGTGCTCTGGCGTCCCGCACGCTGCCCTCCGACGAGTATCGCGACGGCATCGACACGCCGACGACGTTCTCCTCTCCCAGTGCGTCCACCGCGACGACGGCCGTGAGGCTCGAGTCGATGCCGCCGGATAGCGCAACCACCGCTTTCTCAAAGCCGGTCTTATGCAGGTAGTCGCGCGTGCCGAGGACGAGCGCCGCGTAGATCTCCGCCTCTTCGCGTGGGCGCTGCGATAACATGGGCGGAGGTAGCGGATCCCGAGGCGCGGTTGGGATCGAAACCCGTACTGCGCGTGAGCCGGGCGCGCCGAGGCGCCGGAGACGTGGATCGTGGAGTCGTACCTGCAACACCGCGTCCGGATCGATGTCGACCGCCAGCATGGTTTCCTCGAACAGTGGCGCCGCCGCGATCAACTCACCTTGCGCGTTGTAGATCATGCTGCCGCCGTCGAAGACGAGTGCATCCTGTCCGCCGACGAGGTTGAGATAGCAGAGGGCCACTGCGTTGTCGGATGCTCGCGTCGCCAGCATCTTCTCGCGCTCGGCGCGCTTCCCGGCATGGAAAGGCGAGCCGTTGATGTTGACGATCACCTCGGCACCGGCAAGCGCTTGCTCGCGCACCGGGCCCGACGAATACCAGATGTCCTCGCAGATGCTCAACCCGACCCGCGTCCCTGCGATCTCGAACACCGGCGCCTCTTCGCCTGCGCGGAAGCAGCGGCTCTCGTCGAAGACGCCGTAGGTGGGAAGGAACTGTTTGTGGTAGACGCCCTTCCGCTGGCCGTCGTGGAGGACGGCGGCGGCGTTGTAGGTATCGACGCCGAGGTCGATGAACCCGACGATGGCCGTGACGTGCCGCCTTGCCGTCGCCTCTTGCACGCGTTCGAGTGCTGCGAGATTGTCGCGCACGAAGCGCCGCCGGAGCGCTAAATCCTCGGGCGGGTAGCCCGTGATCGCGAGTTCCGGGAAGGCGACGAGATCGGCTCCCTGGGCTTCCGCCGCCGCAATCTGCGCCGTGATCGCGCGCACGTTGCCGTCGAAGTCCCCGACTGTGCAGTTGATCTGCGCTAGTGCGACTCGGAAACGACGCATCGTACCTCACCGTTCCCGCTGGGACGCGCTATAGAGTTAGTGTCATCTATACACTAACTGTCTTCAACTCTACGAGCGGGCCGGTGGGGCGGTCAATCAACGGGACCGATACACTCGACGCGTTTGATGGCCAGTTGAATGGGTTACTGAGTACCGTGCAAGAAGCAAACACCGCCACGCAAGAGGCTGTGGTCGCTCTGGAGCGAGCCTGCTTCCGCTACGCAGGCGGTTACGGTGTCCGAGACATCACCCTCGATCTCCCAGCCGGTGCCATCTTCGGGTTACTCGGTCCGAACGGAGCCGGGAAAAGCACCATCCTGAGCCTCGCCGCCGGCTCCCGCGCGCCCCAGGAGGGCGCCGTACGCGTTCTGGGTTCTTCCCTCGCCGAGAAAGGCAACGATCGCCTGCGCGCTCGTGTGGGCGTGCTGTTTCAGGATACGAGTCTCGACCCGCTGATGTCGGTCCGCGAGACGCTGTGGCTGCATGGGCGTCTCTTCGGCTTGGCCGCTGGTGATCTGCACGCACGCATCGGCGAGCTGCTCGTTCTCATCGGGCTGAGCGACCGAAGTTCCGACGCCATCGGGGCGCTCTCCGGCGGCATGCAGCGCCGGCTGGAGCTTGCACGGGCGATCCTGCATTGGCCCGATCTCCTCTTGCTCGACGAGCCGACGCTGGCCCTGGATCCGGATTCCAAGGTGGCCCTCTGGCAACTGCTGCAAAGCGTCAACGCACAAGGGACGGCGCTTCTCGTCGCAACGAACGATGTTGCCGAAGCGGAGCGCTACTGTC
Organism: Chloroflexota bacterium; assembly: GCA_026707145.1. Classification (GTDB taxonomy): domain Bacteria; phylum Chloroflexota; class Dehalococcoidia; order Bin125; family Bin125; genus JAPOXK01. Next base: position 35,290 of record JAPOXK010000010.1, read on the forward strand.
ATACGGTCGCTTTTCTGGACGCCGGCCGCCTGGTTCGGAGCGGTACTCCGGCCGAACTCAAGCGCGGCCTGCGCCGTGATTCGGTTCGCGTGGAGTGGGCCGATCCTCCTGATGCGATCGAGGGCACTCTGTCGGCCTGGGAGGGCGTCGGCTCCGTGACCCGCGCCGGTCCGCACCTCCACGCTACCGTCGACGATGCCTCCGTCTTTGTGCCACGGCTGTTCGCATTTGCTCAAGGCGGCATTCGCGCCGTCCAGATCCACGAATCGACCTTGGAGGACGCCTACTTTCAGGCCGTCCGTCACCCCTTCGCTCCAAACGGCCGTGAGTAGCTCTGCGGCCTACGGCGGCGGTGCGCCTACCGTCCTGACCGCTACCCTCGCCTGGTGATGACGACGCGCGCGATCTCGGCCACTGCTGCCACGGCGGAGCATTCGCCTGTCCGGAGACGCTCAGGGCCGCTGGCCGGCGCCGTCATCGCTTGCTGGGCGCTGCTCTGTCGCGATCTGCGCGTCGTCCTGCGATCGCGCTCTCAGCTCTACTCTTCGCTGCTGCTTCCCTTAATGTTGCTCGCCGTTTTGGGGATCGGCATCTCCGATGGGTTGGAGCCTTCCTCCTCCGTCATTCGCGATGGCGACTACGTCTCGTACCTTGCTGCGGGCATGATCGCGCTCACGGCCCTTTTCTCATCCACGTTCTCCAGCGCGTCGTTCTACCGTGACCGCGATAGCGGTATGTTGCGCACGGTCCTTGCCTCTCCCCACAGTCCTCGCACGATCTTCCTGGGGAAAGCGCTCGCCGCCATCGTGATCGGCTCGGTGCAGGCGCTCGTCCTCCTCGCGGTAGCCGTCGTGATCCCGGGGATCGATCTCGACTGGCAGTACGGCTGGTTGGGAGGCTTCGGCATGGTCATTGCTGCCGTGCTGCTGCTGAACTTGCTGCTTTCCGGTTTCGCCCTCGTCGTCGCTACCCGCATCCGGACCATGCAGGGCTTCCATCTGGTCATGAACTTGGTGCTCTTTCCTCTCTTTTTTCTCTCCGGTGCTTTCTTTCCTCTCGGCGATCTTCCTGGGTGGCTCTATGTCATTGGGCTCGCCAATCCGCTTAGCTACGCGGTGGACGCGCTCCAAGTAGCCGCTTATGCGGCCGACACGCGTGGCTTTATCGGCCCGGCTATCGACTTTGCGGTGCTCGGTGGTCTTGCCGTGGTCCTCTTTACGCTGGGACTCAAGCGCTCGCCGCAGGTCATCTGATCCAGACGATCTCCGTCGAGAACGGGGTGCATGCGGGTCCTGCGCGGTCAAGAAGAGCCGGACGGCGTTCCTTGGGGCCGCTAGAGGGCAGCGTCCACTCCGGCCACGATGAATAGCACCGGAAGGTACGCGATCGAGGCAAAGAACACCGACATCGGCTGAACCCGCCCTCGCCACAAGAATCCCGCCATCCCTACGAAGCCCGCTCCAAGCGCCAGCGCCACTCCGAGGTAGAGCCAGCCCGCTCCGCTCAAGGGAAAAAGGAGAACCGACGCCGCCGTTAGTAGCAGGGCGTAGAGCAGAATCTGTCGTTTGGTCGTGGCCTCACCGCTGATTACCGGCAACATCGGCACTTGCGCGCGTGCGTAGTCGTCCTTGTAGCGCAGCGCCAAGGCCCAGAAGTGAGGCGGCGTCCAGAGGAAGATGATCAAGAAGAGGAGCAGCGGCGTAAGATCCAGATCGTTTCGTACCGCAGCCCAGCCAACCAGCGGCGGTATCGACCCGGCGGCGCCGCCGATGACGATGTTCTGCGGTGTCCAGCGCTTCAGCCAGATCGTGTAGACGAGCACGTAAAACGCTACGGCCCCAAGAGCCAATCCCGCGCTCAGGAGGTTGACCGTGAGTGCCAGTTGCACGCCTCCCACCGCGGCCAACGTGCTGCCGAAGAGCAGCGCGTGCCTGGGCGTCACCCGTCCCTGCGGGATGGGGCGGTTGCGGGTGCGATGCATCAGAGCGTCGATATCGCGGTCGAACCATTGGTTGAGCGCGTTGGCTCCACCGGACGTCAGCACGCCGCCGAGGAGCACGAGCGCGACGAGATCGAGTCCTGGCCAGCCCTGCTCCGCCATAACCATCGCGGGCACCGTAGTGACTAACAGCAGCCAGATGATCCCCGGCTTGGCGAGCGTCGCGTAGGCACGCGCTATGAGCCACGCTTCGCGCGGCCAGGAGCGATTTTCGAGGGGGAAGGCCGTTGCGCGGCGTGCCGTTGGAGATGAGCGCAACGCTGGCTCGCTAGTCACCCGAGTGGCTTCCTTCCGCCTTGACGCGCGAGCCGGCGCGGAGCGTGGGAAACGGCCGCTCCGAGCGGACATCCGGGACCCACCCGGCCCGGTACGCCCCAAGTGCTGTGAGCAGGATCACGACTATCCAGATCCACGAAGCGAGGACGACGTGCGCGACGCGCCAGCCCTCGGCCAGCGTGGTCCAGATGTTCGCGGCTCCCACCATTATCTGTGCGATGTAGAGTGCCGCCGCCAACAGCGACAGGCTTAGGAGCGCCCCTTGCTGTCGGCGTCCGGCCCAGGCCGAGCTGACGAGTGCTACTACGAGCAGCGCCACGAAGGCGGCGAGGTAGCGGTGCGCGACCTGGATGCTGGCCGTCCGGCCGCCTGGCAGCACCGAGTCGTTGCAGAGCGGCCACCCCGAGCAGGCGAAACCTGCGTCGGTGCCGGATACGTAGGCGCCCAGAAGGATCACGGACAGCAATCCGCCGGCGGTTGCCAGGGCCAGTCGGGTCGTGCGGGTCGTGTGCCTGGAGTTCGGCGGTCGGGGGCTGTCCCCTGTCCGTGCGAAGCTGGCGAGCAGGCCGAGCGTCAGCAACATCGCGATTAGCAAGGCCACTCCCAAGTGCGCCGTCACGATCTGCGCCGGCAGGTCTTCGGTCACGGTGAGCCCGCCGAGCACCACTTGAATCCCCAGCGCGATCAGCGCGGCGGTGATGGGCCAGAGTACCCAGGGCCGTTCGCGGTATCGCACCCAGGTCGTGACGGCGAAGGCGAGGATGATCAGACCGACGACGCTCGCCACCAGCCGGTGGGTCCATTCGATCCAGACGTGGTAGTCGCCCGTGGGAATGACGCGTCCATGGCAGAGGGGCCAGTCCGGGCACGCGAGCCCGGAGTCGGTTACGCGCACCGTCGCGCCAAGCGCGATCAGCGCCAACACGCCGAGAAGGGTTGCGATCCCTAGTCTCTGATAGCCGCTGATGTGTTTCCTCATACTCCGATTTCCCGCGCCGATTTAGGGTCGCGCCCTCTCCTCCGGCTGGTCAAGCTGGGATCATGGTGCCCGGCGCTCCGTGAGTTCGCGGAGCATGTCCCCGCGGCGCCCGTTGAAGTGCTCGCGCTCTGCCCAGTAATACACCGTCACCAGGATGCCGAAGAAGAACATCATCGCTCCGGGAACCCACATCACGCCGGCGCCGATCCGTTGATCGATCAGGGCGCTCGGTCCCCAGTCCCGCGTGAGGTCCACGTATCGGTCGTAGACGGGTTCGTCGATGCTCGTGAGGATGAGCGCCAGAGCGATGTTTTGCAAAAGCGCTGCGATCAGCAGCGCGATGCGGCCGACGTGGGCGGGCCGCAACCGTGTCGCGTCCACCGCGACCACGAGCCACCAGAAGAGTATCGCGCCGCCGAGGAAACTGCCGTGCTCGAATGCGTGCAACGTGGCGTTGTCGATCGCCGCTTCGTAGGCCGCGGGAAGATGCCAGACCCAGATCGACGCGATGAACAGCAGGAGGGCGACGGGAGGGTACGTTATCACGCGGGCGAAGCGGCTTTCGATGAGCGGGATCAGGTATTCGCGCCGCACGCGGTTGGACGAGGCCCGTAGCGCCAGCGTGACGGGGGCGCCCAACAGGAGCAGCGGCGCCACGAGCATCACCATGATCATGTGTTGCACCATGTGAACCCAAAAGAGATCGTCGCCGTAGCTGTCGATCGGTGAGACGAGCGCCAGCAGTAACAGCAGCGCCCCCGTTCCGAACGCCGCGAGGTGCCAGCGGGGAAAGTGGAAACGTCGCGGATCCCGCCGGAGCCGCCAGTAGGCCCAGGCGTACAGTCCAACGAGGAGGGCCACGATGCTGAACCCGAACGGCTCCAGCGACCACTCCCCAAGCGCATCCGGGAACCGTCCGGACACGTCGGCCCCGCTGTGGGCGGCTGCCGTGCCCGTCGTTGTCAGCCAGGCAGCGCCAGTCAGCAGCCCCGCGACTGCCGCGAGCCCCAGACGCCTTAGTCGTTTGACGTCGCACACGGCTCGATCCTAGCGGCGCCCAGCGAACCATCCGGCGCCGTGACCACGCACATGCCGTGCGGATGTCTTATGCCAAGAAGAGGAGGGAGAAAACCAAGATCCAGACGACATCCACGAAGTGCCAGTACATCGACGCCGCCTCCACGGCCGTGTTGCGTTCTGCGTCGAAGTGGCCCAGGTAGGTCCGCAACCAGAGCGTGAAGATGAAGATCAAGCCACCGATCACGTGCGCCCCGTGGAACCCGGTGAGGATGTAGAAGGTTGCGCCGTAGGGTCCGTCGCCGATTCCAAAGTCGAGAGTTGCCCACTCCACCCCCGTGTTGATGATGAAAGCGATCCCAAGGAACAAAGTCAGGAACAGCCCCCAGCGGAGTTGCCTCCGCTTGCCTTGGCGGATCGCCATCGCGGCCCACTGCATGGGGATGCTGCTCAGGACGAGTAGGATGGTGAAGAACACGGGCCGGAAGTCCGCTCCCAACACGTGGCCGCCGTTGGTCGGCGCCCAGACCACCGCGTCTTCCCGCAGTGCCAGGTAGGCGGCGATCAACCCGGAGAAGAACATGAGCTCCGAGAAGATGAAGAAGACCATGCCCCACAGCCCGACGGTCATGGGTTCGTCCCCAACGAAGATCCGCCGGAGGAAGGGGGTCTGCGGCATCGGTCGCGTCTGAGTCGCCATAGCCGTCCTTAGCCGTCCTGTGCCGCGGCCGGCTGCGTAGCCGATGCGCTACCCGCGCCCGTTCCACTCTCCACCATCCGGTGATCGAACAGAGGCCGCTCGGACTTCACCGGGATCAGGCGGTCGAAGTTATGGGCTGGTGGCGGTGAGCTGGTCGCCCACTCCAGGGTGTTCGCCTCCCAGGGATCGTCGCCCGCCTCTTCGCCGTACTTCCACGAGTAGAGGATGTTGAAGAGGAAGGGAATCATGCCCGCAGCCACGACGAAAGCCCCGACTGTCGAGATCAGGTTCATCAGTTCCCAGCCACCGTAGGGCGCGTAGTCGTTGATCCGGCGCGGCATCCCATCCAATCCCAGCATCAACTGGGGCCAGAACAGCATGTTGGCGCCGATGAAGGCGGACCAGAAGTGCAGCTTGCCCAGCCCTTCGTTCAAAAGCCGGCCGATCATCTTCGGGAACCAGAAGTACACCGCAGCCAGAATCCCAAAGGCCGCGCCGGTGGCGAGGACGTAGTGGAGGTGGCTCACCACGAAGTAGGTGTCATGGAGGTGGAAGTCGACCGGCACCGCGGCATGGAAGACTCCTGTGATCCCGCCGATCAGGAACAGCATGAGGAAGCCAATGGCGAAGAGCATCGCCGTTGGCAGGGTCACGGCTCCTCGGAACATCGTCGAGATCCAGTTGAAGAACTTCACGCCCGTTGGTACGGCGATGAGGAAGGTGGAGGCCATGAAGAACGGCAGGAAGACGCCACCGGTCGTGAACATATGGTGCGCCCAGACGATGAACCCCAATAATCCGATCCCCACGATCGCCAGCACCATGGAGCGGTAGCCGAAGAGGGGTTTGCGGCTGAAGACGGGGATGATCTCGGAGACAACTCCCATGGGCGGCAAGATCATGATGTAGACCGCTGGGTGCGAGTAGAACCAGAAGAGGTTCTGCCACAGCAGTACCTGTCCGCCTTGGCCCGTCGGGTCGAAGAAGGCGCCACCGGCACCGTTGCGGTCCACGAACAGCATGATCAGCGCCGAGGCCAGCACCGGCGTCGCGAGGAGGACCAGGAATGAGGTGACGAGCGTTGTCCACGTGAACAGCGGCAGCCGGAACATCGTCATTCCGGGTGCGCGCAGCTTGAAGATCGTCGTGAGGAAGTTGATGGCGCCGGCGGTTGACGCGGCTCCCAGGATCACGACGCCGACAAGCCAGAGATCCGTCCCCGCTCCCAGCGGTTGCGCGTTCGCGCCCGTGTTGCTCGCCACGGGCGGGTACGAGGTCCAGCCAGCCGAGGCGCTGCCGCCGGAAAACGCGAAGGAGCTGACCATCATGATCCCGCCAAAGGCGAACATCCAGTAGGACAGCGCGTTCATCCGCGGGAACGCCATGTCGGGCGCGCCGATCTGCAGGGGCACGATGTAGTTCATGAAGCCCGCGGCGACGGGCAGGATGAAGAGGAACAGCATGATGCTGCCGTGCATCGTGAAGAGCTGGTTGTACGTTTCGTCGCCGATGATGGTCCCGGTCTGCGCCAATTCGGTGCGCATCACCAAGGAGAACGCCCCGCCCACGAGGGCGAACCCCAGCGCGGTGAAGATGTAGAGGAGCCCGATCTTTTTGTGATCCGTGGTGGACAGCCACTCGATGATCACATCGACGGCGCGCATCCCTGCGTAACCGGGGGCTGTTGGTGCGACCGTTGCCATCGCTTCTCTTCTCTTCTTTCCGCTACTGGCTTGGCAGGGTTTGCAGCCAGGCGTAGGTGTCGGCTATGTCCTCGTCGGGTATCACGTCGGGAGGGAAGACCGGCATTTGATCGCGCGGGTTGCGGTACTGGTCGATCACTTCCTCCAGCGCCAGCGCGGTCCCCGCGATCGTCAGTCCGATACCGCCCTCTCCCTGGTCGCCGTGGCAGACGTTGCAGCCGTTGGTAAAGAAGAGCTGCTGACCCCTCACGGGGTCGCCCACGGCCGCTGAGGCAGCTTCACCAGCGGGCTCTGCGCCTGGGGGAGGTTCCGGAAGCGGCTTCAGGCGTTCCAGCGCCTCCGCCAGTTGGGTATCGAACCACTCCGTGTACGCATCGAGCGGCAGGGCGTGGACCGTGAACAGCATGCGCGCGTGCTCGCGTCCGCAGAACTCCGCACACTGTCCCTCGTAGTACACGCCCTCCGGCCCGACATCTTCTTCATTGAGGTCCACCCACATCGCATGCACCCGGCCCGGCACCAAGTCCAACTTGTAGAGGAACTCCGGCGTATAGAAGGAGTGAATCACGTCGACCGCCGCGAGATTGAAGCGCACCGTTTTGCCGATGGGTACGGTCACCACCGGAGTGGGAACGCCGTCTTCCTCTAAGCCGCCCAAGCGCTCCTCGGCCCGTGTCTCCGTGCCGTCGAACAGCAGCCAGATCTTCGATCCGCTGGGATGCTCCTCTGCGACCGTTCCATCGATCGCGCGGTCGACGACGATACCGTCCTCTTGTACTTCGACCAGGCGCACATGCTCCACGTCGATCCGGAGCGAAGTGGTGAACGGCGCCAGCTCCGCAAATGCTTCTGGGTTCGTGACGGCAAGAGTGCTCTGGGCCTCTCCCTCCGGCAGCACGGAGGCCGTTGCCGTATTCAACTCGGCCGAGTAGCGGAAGGCCCAAGTCCACTGCCGCCCCAGTACGTCGATCGTTTCGACGGGTTCTCCGGCGTCCGGCGACGATTCGACGTTCTCCAGAATGATGAACGAGTAGACGAAGAGGGCGATCACGATGACCGCCGGTGTGACCGTCCACACCACCTCGGCCATCATGTTGCCGTGTGTCTGCTTTGGTAGTGCGTCACCGCGCCGCCGGTAGCGGAAGATGATGTAGACGATCGCGATCTCGACCGCGACGAACACCACCGCTGCCACGATGAAGACGACCATGTAGAGCGTTCGGATCTCGTCGCCCTGCTCGGTGCGTGCCTGGGGCGGAAAGGCCTGGGCGCCGACCACCTCCAGCGTCGCCAGCATCGCCAGGAGTGCAGCGGCCACGGCGACGATCGTCAGCCGCAGCATCCGAGAACTCCAGAGGTCGTGCAGCGTCTCCAATGCCGTTCCGTTTCTTGGTCCGCCGCGCCTACGTTCGCTCTAATGACCGGTGGCGAAGCTTTTGATGTCTTCGCCCAGCCAGCCCAAGGTCCCCAAAATCGCGAGCGTCAGGCCGGCGCCCAACAGTTCTGCCGGAAACACCATGCCGAATGCGGTCATGACCGCGCCGATCGCGACGATGATAGGGCTCCAGGATGGGGGTGCGGTATGGAAGCCCTCTGGCAAGTCCGCCGCCGCTTCGTGTGGCGCGACCGCAGGGACGGCGGCGTGTCCCTTAGCTCCATCCCCATCACGGGTGAAGTTCAGAATGTCTTCCCAGAGCCAGCCGAGCGTGCCGAGGATGGCGGTCGCCAGGCCCGCCCCGAGGAGTTCGGCAGGGAATACCATTCCGAAGGCGGTGAGCGCTGCTCCCAATCCGATCAGAATCGGGAAGGGCGATGGCGGCGCCGTATGGAATGCGTGTTCCTCTTTCGCAGCTCCCGCTTCCAGTAAGGCCGCGGTTCCCGCAGGCAGGGCCGTCCCGGCGGCTGGTACGGAGTAGGCTGCCTCTTGCTCGCGCCGCTGCCGCTGATAGCTCCGCGAGCGGAGGAACGGCGGCAGAATCGCGGCGACGAGCTGCCCCACGTCGACGCCCGTGTACGCCTCTTCGACTTCAAGTCCGAAGGCGCGTGTCCATCTCCATGCCCGGATCCCCGCGAGCTTGATGCCGAGTTCGTTGCAGAGTCGATTTGCCCTGCCCGCTTGCCCGGCCGGGACGAACAGGTAGAGCGGCCCCGCCTTGGAGAGCGGGAGCCAGTGCTTCCGCGCCGTTGTTTCCGTTACTTCATGGCGCAGTGCAACGAGGCCGAGTAGCTCGATGAAGTGGCCTGGCTCCTCGACGACGACGATATCGGGGTAAATCCAGCCTCCCCCGCGCACTTGTATCCCAATCTGCTCGTTGGGCACGTTCACGAAGGTTTGCCAGCTGGAGTGCTCGGCGCTTGGGTACGAGAAACGCTCCGCAGCGATCTGCTCGACGATATCTGCTGCCCTGGTGCGCTCTACATCAACCGTCGGCATGCGGCCCGCGCGCTCCCCACCCCGTTTGGGCTGCCCGGCTCGATCGCCAGTGTGACCGATTGTGCACGATCGCACAACCAGACACCACCGATAACGCGGTCGACGATACCGGAGCGTGATGCGGTCTAGGGTGGGCGGCGACGGTCAGATGAGCAAGCACGCAAACGGCTGGTTAGGGCGAGAGAGTCTGCGTGGGCTGGTTTACCGGCACGTACTTCGGGCGGTAGATCGCTACGCCTTTGCCGTTGCGGAAGGCCAGACGCTCGTCGACGATCTGAGCTCCGATGCCTGCGATTCGTGCCCAGCCGAAGAGCGTTGTGTAGTACTCCGGATCGGTGAACCCGACTGCGTTAAGCAGACTGCCTGAGACGAGGTCCACGTTGGGGTAAGGGTTGGCGATCTTCGGGTTCTCCTTGAGGATCGGTGGCACGACCTTGCGCAGAGTTTTCACGATCCGGAACTCGCGGTTGTCTGGCGCGATCCGCTCGCCCACGGCGATCTGCACCTGTGCTCGCGGATCCTCTTCACGCAATACGGCGTGTCCGAAGCCGAAGATCAGCCCCCCTTCCGCAATGCGCTCCCGCACCCAGCGCTCGACCAAGGCCTCGTCGTCCGTATTCACTTGGCGCACGAACTCCAGGCAGTCTTGATTCGCCCGCCCGTGTCGTGGCCCCGCTAACCCGTTCATCGCCGAAGCCAGGGATTGATAGAGATCCGCCAGACCGGAGGCCACCGCCTTGCCCGTGAAGGTCGAGAGGTTCCCGCCGCCGTGATCCATGTGGAGGACGTAGAAGGTGCGCAGCAGGGTTGTGAGCTTTTCCAAATCGCCGCTGGGCATGCCCAGCATGTGGACGAAGTTCGCCACGTAATCCAACGCTGGATCGCTTTCGATCGGGTCGCCCCAGCCCTCTCGAATGCGGAAGATCGCCGCCAACACGCTCGGGATCCGCGCCACCAGGTTCAGGGCATCTTCTTTGTAGTCGCCGGTCTTGGCGGTCATGCCGAGCAACTGAATCCCTACGCACAACATCTCCATGGGATGAGCGCCCGGCGGCAGTCCCTTAAGCGAGGCGTACACCGCTGGGTCGACCTCGGCCCGCTGCTGGAGGTCACGCCTGAAGGCTGCGGCCTCGTCCGCGCTCGGCAGGTGCTTATGGAAGAGGAGGTAGATCACGTCCTCAGGCGGGAGATGCGCGATCTCCGCGATCGGGTAGCCTACATACGAGACGCCCCGTTGCGGATCGACGCCGCTGGTCCAGCATGTTCCCACGGGATAGCCGCGGAGGCCGGTATCCAACTGCTTCTCCGTGATGGTGAATTCGATCACGGGCCGGTCGCTCATCGTCGCTCCATTGTCCCTATGCCGCGTCGACCCATCACCCGACGACGGTTTCGATCCGGAAGCGCACCTTACCCGAGGGGATCGTGACTTCGACTTCGTCCCCCGGCCCGCGCCCAACGAATGCCTGACCCACTGGGCTGGCTATAGAGATCTTGCCAGCGGTCGCGTCGACCTCATTGTGACCGACGAGAGTGTAATCAACGGTCCTACCTGAAACAAGATTGATTGCCGTGACGCTGCTTCCGAGGTGCGCGCGGCCACTCTCCTCTTCCCCGGCGACGACCACGGCGTGCTTGATGTCGTACTCGAGCTGGCGGATGCGTCCCTCCAGGTGCCCCTGCGCGTCACGAGCGGCGTCCAGCGGAGCGTTCTCACGGAAATCCTTGTCCGCCATCGCCGATTTCAGCGCTTGTTGGATCTGGGGCCGCTGCGCGTGCAATCGCTCGAGTTCCGTCTTGGCGGCGGCCAGGCCGTCCGCGGTCATTTCCACCACTTCGGCCTGTTCGGGGACGGCCGCTGCGCTTGTATTGGCCCTCTTTGTGCGCTTGACGCGCAAGTGCGCGCCCAAGTTGGTCGCGGTCCATTTCTTCTTTTTGGCGTAGGCCAAGAACTCCTTGACGGGCGGTAGGCGATCCATCACGTCGGTCGTGGTTCCGAGCGCTTCCTGGTATTGCGTCACTTGGTGACCTGTGAGCGCGTCGAGCCTGCGATCCGATCCGTACCATGAGGTAAAGCGGGTGATCTCAACCCGGGCCCGCTGGTCCACCGATTGGGCTACGGCCTCCAGATACAAGGCCGCGGCCTCTTCAAGCGTCGTGGGTCGTTGTTGGTCCGCCACCGTCCGCTCCTCTTCAGACCGCTCCGCCTGGCGATGCAGGCTGGGATCGGCGCTGCTGCATGCCCATCGTACGAGCGCCGCGCCGTGGGATTCAACGCGTGTGGAGTTCCGCGGGGAGAATTCAGCGCTTGCCCACGCCGCGCATGCACCGCAGCATGCCGTGGTGGCGATCGGCAAACGAACTCAGATGCATCCTCCACCCTCCTCTCCTACGCCCAGGGATGTTCGGGCCGCCCTGACCGCCGCCGGCCTGCCGCTCGATCCCGACGCCGTCCATCGCTTGGCTGCTTTTCTCGGCGCACTGCTGCGCGCCAACACGCGTCTCAACCTGACCCGCATCACCGATCCCGGCGATGCGTTGGTTCGGCACGTGATCGAGCCGCTGGCGGGCTGGCGGCTCTTGGCCCCTCGCCTTGCGTCGGGCTCCTTGTTCGATGTGGGCAGCGGCGGCGGCGCGCCGGGTCTCCCGATCGCGATCGCCGATCCCGGCCGCGAGGTAGTGCTCGTCGAAGCGCGTCGGCGGAAGGCTGATTACCTCCAAGCGACCGTGGAGGAGCTGGCTTTGCCGAACGTTCGCGTGATCCAAGCGCGTGCCGAGGCCGTCGCTCGAGGAAGGGAGCGCGGGACGGCGGCGGCGGCGGTGGCGCGCGCGCTGGCCCCGCTGCCCGCTGCGCTGGAGCTGCTTCTGCCGATCGTTGCGGTCGACGGCTGGACGGCGGTCTTCGCTGGCCCTGCGCTTGCATCGCAGCTTCCCGCTGCCGTTCTCTCCGCCGCGCACCTCGGCGCTGCGCCTCCCCTCGTTCTCGACATGACTTGGGTCGGCTCGTCGCGCGCGGCGAAGCTGGCGCTCGCACGGAAGCGCGTGCCGACTCCCGATCGCTTTCCGCGCGCACCCGCGGCGCTGCGCCGTCCCCTGGGCTGAGGTGCTATGGCTCGAGGACCAACCGGCCGTACACTTCCCGGCTCTCGATCAGGGTCTGTGCCGCGCCCGCGTTCGCGAGGGGGAACCGCTGTTGGATGACCGGTTGCAACTTTCCTTCGGCGACGAGATCCAGTACCCGCCGTCCGATGGCTCGTGTCGAGCGTCCACAGCCGTACAACGTCGCGTGCTTGCGGAATAGCTGGATCATGTCCACCGGAACGACTTCGCCCGCATGTGCGCCGACGCTCAGCAGCCGGCCGCCGGGCGCGAGTGCGGCGATGCTCTGCTGCAAGACGTCGCCGCCGACGCAATCGAAGACACAGTCAACGCCGCGGCCTTCGGTGAGGTCGCGCACGCGTTCGTCGATCGGCTCGTCGCGGTAGTTGATCGTGCCTTCGGCGCCGGCGGCGCGAGCCCGCTCGAGCTTTGCCGCCGACCCCGCCGTCGCGATGATCCGTGCTCCCATCAGCGCCGCGACCTGCAGGCCCGCGGATCCGACACCGCTGCCCGCCGCGTTAATGAGCAGCGTCTCTCCCCCTTGCAGATGTCCCACCTCGACCAATGCCTCCCAGGCCGTCGCGAACGGTATGTAGGCCGAGACGGCTTCCGCGTCATCGGGGCCGTCCGGAACGCGCACGAGGTGCTGGCGTCCCACTTTGACGTATTCGGCATAGGTGCCCCAGACGGTCGCTCCCAGAATGTCGGCTGCCTGGCAAGTGTTCTCCCGTCCCGCTGTGCAGGCAGCGCATGAACCGCAATGCAGGATGAAGTGCGGAGCCACTCGCTCGCCTAGCTGCCACTCTTCGACGCCCGTGCCGAGGGCTGCCACCTCGCCCACGGCGTCCACCCCCATGACGTGTGGGAAGGCACCGGCCATCCCCGCACTGCCGTTGCGGATGTCGAGGTCGATGTGGTTAACGCCGGCCGCGCGCACCCGGACCAGCACTTCGCCGGGACCAGGATCGGGAGTGGGGAGGGTTTCGTAGCGCAGTGCGTCGACGCCGCCGTGCTGATGAAGAGCGATCGCTTTCATAGAGGCATCAGGTTTCCTGCACTGTGAATGGAGGTCACCGCAAGGGTCGTCGGCGCGGGGCTTTCGAATGCCGCCAGCCCGAACCCGCTCGGTGCCCGGCCCGCTTATGGACCCGTGCGCTGGATTGTGTCACAAGTGCGGTTCAACGGACGTGGATCGTGGTCTTGCGGAACGTAAACGTTGCTGCTTCCTAAAATCGTGAGGTCGGCTGGACGGGCGGGCACGCAACCGCGGCAGTCTGCGAGGAGCCGGAAGTCGCGGCAGGGCGACAGGCCATACCAGCGACTGGTGCGGATGGTGGTCGCCGCTTTGCCGTGACCGTCGCATCGCCGGAAGGTGACTCGCTTCTGAACGCGGCTTCATTGACCAAGTGATGGTGCCCTTCGGATAATCGAGTACACGCGCCCAACAGAAGGATTGCGGTTCCATGACGAAGTCAGCGGCGTCCAGCGGCGCGGAGCTTCCTGTCTACCGGCCGAACGTAATCGAGCCCAAATGGCAGTCGCGCTGGGAGGCGGACGGGCTCTATCGGATGCCGGATGGCGACGTTACAGCGCGCGATCGTTGGTACTTGCTGACAATGTTTCCCTACACGAGCGGGGATCTGCACATCGGGCATTGGTACGCGATTGCGCCGTCCGATACGGCAGCGCGCTACCAGCGGATGCGGGGCAAGGACGTGCTGTTCCCGATCGGCTTCGATGCGTTCGGACTGCCAGCGGAGAACGCGGCCATTCGCGAGGGGATCCACCCCATGACTTGGACGGCCACGAATGTGGAGACGATGCGGGAGCAGCTACGGCGGATGGGGCCGTCTTTTGACTGGACGCGCGAGATCGTGACGTCGGATCCGGACTACTACCGCTGGACGCAGTGGTGGTTCCTACAGTTGCTGCGGCACGATTTGGCCTACCGCAAGCTGGCGCCGGCGAATTGGTGCCCCTCGTGCCAGACGGTACTAGCGAACGAGCAGGTGATCCGGGGAGATGACGAGGTGGGACGCTGTGAGCGCTGCGGGTCCGTGGTGGAGAGACGGGACTTGGAGCAGTGGTTCTTCCGGATTACGAAGTACGCCGATGAGTTGCTGGACTTCCGCACGATCGACTGGCCGTCGCGGATCGAGACGATGCAGACGAACTGGATCGGCCGCTCGGAAGGAGCGGAGATCCGCTTTCCGCTGGGGGCTGGGGGGGGAGGTGGCGACGCGATTCCGGTCTTCACGACGCGCGCGGACACGGTCTTCGGCGTGACCTATCTGGTGTTGGCGCCGGAACACCCGTTGGTCGAAGTACTGACCATGCCGGAGCAGCGGGACGCCGTGGAGGCGTATGTGGCGGCAGCGCGGCAGGCGTCGGAGATCGAACGGCAGTCGACGACGCGGGAGAAGACCGGAGTGTTCACGGGTGGATCTGTGCTGCATCCGCTGACGGGAGCGGAAGTCCCTGTGTGGGTGGCGGACTATGTGTTGCCGTCTTACGGGACCGGCGCGGTGATGGGAGTGCCGGCCCACGATACGCGCGATTTCGCGTTCGCGACGAAGTTCCAGTTGCCGATCGCGGTGGTGATCGCCCCACCGGATTGGGATGGTCAGCCGTTGATCGAGGCCTACGTGGGGGATGGGCGGATGGTGAACTCTGGGGAGTTCGATGGATTGAGCGTGGAGGCCGGGAAAGCGGCGGTGACGGCGCAGCTGGCGGCAGTGGGCTTGGGCGGCGCTAGTGTGAGCTACCGGCTCCGCGACTGGCTGATCAGCCGGCAGCGCTACTGGGGCGCACCCATTCCCGTCGTCTATTGCGACCGCTGTGGGATCGTCCCGGTGCCGGAAGACGAATTACCCGTCCTGCTTCCGCCCGACGCGGAATTCCTGCCGACGGGTGAGTCGCCGTTGGCGCGACATGAGGGCTTCACACAGGTCGCCTGTCCTGAGTGTGAAGGGCCCGCACGGCGTGAGACGGACACGATGGACACGTTTGTATGTTCGTCGTGGTACATGTTCCGCTATCTCGATCCGCACAACGATGACGCGCCGCTGCAGATGGTGCAGGCGCGGCGCTGGCTGCCTGTCGACCAGTACACGGGCGGAGCAGAGCACGCGGTCATGCACCTGCTTTACGCGCGCTTCTTCACGAAGGCCGCGCGCGATATGGGAGTGCTGCCGGTGGGGGAGCCGTTTCAGCGGCTTTTCAATCAAGGGACGATCCTCAAGGGCGGCCAGAAGATGTCCAAGAGTCGAGGCAACGTGGTGAACCCGGATGCGTTCGTACAACGCCTCGGTGCCGATGTCGTGCGCTCTTATCTGATGTTCTTGGGGCCGTGGGACCGGGGCGGCGATTGGGACGACAGCGGGATCCAGGGGCTCCGGCGCTGGCTTAATCGAGTTTGGCAGCTAGTGCTGGGGCCCGTGAAGCGCGGCGAGGACGCGGGAAGCGCCCGCGTGATTCGGCGACTCACACACCAGATGATCCGCCGGGTGACGGAGGATATGGAGCGGTTCCACTTCAACACGATGCTGGCGGCGATGATGGAGTTTACGAACGCCCTTACGGGAGAGCGAGAGCGCGGTCTCGTGGACGGGTCGGCGTGGGACGAGGCGATCGAGGCGTTGGTGCTGTGTCTGGCGCCATCGGCGCCACACGTGGCGGAGGAGCTATGGGAGCGACTGGGCCAGCCGTACTCGGTGCACCAGCAGGCGTGGCCGGCGTGGGATGCGGAGTTGGCGGCGGCGGCGGTGGTGACGCTCGTCGTACAGGTCAACGGGAAGGTACGCGACCGGCTGGCCGTAGCGGTCGGGTTGGGGGAAGACGAGGCGCGGGCAGCAGCGGAGGGTTCGGCGAGGGTGGCGGCTCAGTTGACGGGCATGTCGATCCGGAAGGTTGTGTACGTCCCAGACAAGTTGATTAACTTAGTGGCGAGCTAGCCGTTCAGTCGATCTCGCTGGGGACGTGCTGCTCGCGGATGCGAGCGTCGCGGAGGGCGACAGAGCGCTGCTCCTGTTCCTGATCGAGCTTTTGGCTGAGTTGCTCGATCCCGGCGCGGATGCTGGTGAGCAGGGCAGCGAGCTGACTCTCGAGGCGCCGGAGTACGTCGAGCGAGTAGCGGTCGGCTTCGATCGCTTGCTCGATCGCTTGACTCGTGGCGCTGCCGCGGATGGCGGTAGCTTCAGTCCGTGCCTCTTTCGTGATCTGCTGGGCTTGTTGTGTGGCTTCTTTGATGATCTCGGCGGCACGGAGCTGAGCCTGACGGGCCAGGTCGTGTCCATTGAGTTGGGTGTCGGCTTCCTGCCGGGCCTTGGCGACGATCACATCCGCTTCCTCGTTGGCGCGGGCAACGATCTGTTGTCGGTCGTGGAGGACGTTCTGGGCGTCTGCGATGGCTGTGGGGACGGAGGCGCGAATTCGATCGACGAGATCGAGGAGGCGATCACGATCGACGGAGACGCCGCCGCCAAACCGCGCCCGCCGCCCGGCGAGCAGCGTCTCTTCGAACTGGTCGATGAGATCCAAGATGTTGATGGCAGGTTCCTTAAATTCGGCTAAGTCGGGCGCGGGGGGCCAAGCTTCGCTTTGAGTGCCTCGGCCACATGCGCCGGGACGAGATCGTCGACGGGATGGCCGAGACCGGCGAGCTCGCGGATACGGCTGGCGGAGATGTAAAGGTGCTCGAGACTGGCCATGAGATAGACTGATTCTATCTCCGGGGCCATTTTGTTGTTCATCAAGGCCATGTCGAACTCGGCTTCGAAGCCGGTGACGGCGCGAATGCCCCGGACAAGGACGGTCGCGTCGAGCGAGCGGGCAAAGTCGACGACGAGGCCATCGAAGACGGCGACGCGGACGTTGGGGTACGAGCGGACCGCCTCCTCAATGAGGGCGCGGCGCTCTGGGAGGGTGAAGAGCTGCTGATCGCGCCGATAGATGCCGACGGTTAACTCGTCGAAGAGACGGGCGGCGCGCGCGACGATGTCCAAATGCCCGTTAGTTACTGGATCGAAGCCGCCGGGGTAGACCGCTGTGGTCATGGTGCGCTCTCGTCTTGACCTGGAGGTGGGTCACCCAGCACGAGGCGATAGGTTTCCAGGACTGCATCACCGTAGCGACGCGTGTCGCGGCGTGCCAGCGTTCCAAGCGCCTCGGGTGCGGGGCGGCTCCGGGGATGGCGCCAGAGAACGAGAGCAGTCGGGGCGAGGATGCCCATGTGGACGACCGCTTCGGCGACTGCCGTGGCATCTTCTCGGTATGGCGGGTCCACAAAGCACAGGCCGTAGGGCCCGTGTAATCGCCGGATGGCCCGCTCGGCTGGGAGACAGAGGACGCGGGCCCCGGCGGAGATCTCTAGCGTGGCAAGGTTGCGACGGATGACGTCGCAGGCGGCGCGATCGCGCTCGACGAAGTCGACGCCGGGGGCACCATGGCTGAGCGCTTCGATGCCGAGGAAGCCGGCACCGGCGTAGAGGTCGAGAACTGGTGCGTCCAGGCAACTGCGCACGTCAAGACGGTTGAAGATGGAGTCGCGAAGCCGGGCAGTGGTGGGACGGGTACCCGTGGCGGGGGCGAAGAGGCGTCGCCCCTTGAGCCGTCCGCCGGTGACGCGAGGTGGAGAGAACGCCAGGGGGTACTCCTAGGGCTCAACTGTGACGGCGAGCGCGCGGCCCACGCGGACATCGCCGTCGCTGAGGATGAGCCGTGCTTCGTACTGACCGGGAATGGCTGGACTCTCCCAGACGACCCAGCCTTCCCTGCCGGAGCCGCTGAGCTCACCTGCGTCGACCTCCCAGATTGGGACGAAGAGTTGATCATTCGGGAGAGTGGGGCTGACAGTGCCCTGCTCCAGGAATTCGATGACGGGCTCCCATACGCTGGCAGCGCCGTCCGTGGCCGAGACATCCTCGATGGCGAGGCCGCCGAGTTCGAACTCACTGATCGCTTGGAGCTTGAAGGCGATACTGAAGCGGTTCTCGATCCAGACCGTGACCGGGTCTTCGGTCTGTCCGGCCGCGACAAACGAGACCATGCGCGCGAATCGGTCCCAGAAAAGTCCGCTGGCGCCTGCGTCTTGGAAGATGTTGTCGCCGACCAACGTGACGCGCTGGCCGGAGCGGATCGGTCCAGCCTCCCGCACACTGATCTGGGCAGCGAGTCCGAGCGCCTCGCGTTGCGTGAGTAGGCGAAAGCCTTGCAGGCTCTTCTCAACGCTATGCGATGAGAGGGAGAGGAGGAGCTTCTCGGCGGGAATGCGGTCCAGCACCCAAGGCAGGGCGACTTGGATGCTGTCCAGCCAGATCGATGGGTCGCGAGGGGCGACGAGCTTGACGAGGTCTGCGGCAGCGCCGAGGGCGGTGATGTTATAGGCGCCCTCGTTGATCCCTGAGGCGTCGCGGCGAGGCAGGGGGACGGCGATGGTAAGGCCACGGCCGTCGCGACGGAGTTCGTCCGCGAGCGTGGTGACGAATTCCGTGAAGGCATCCCGGAGAGCCGGACTGATGACTTGGTAGTCGATGTCGACGCCATCGTAGCGGCCCGTCTGCACCATCAGCAGGATATTGTTGATGTGTTGTCGTCGCAGTTGGGTCGAGGCGATGACTTGATTGACGATGTCGGCCTCGGGCTCGCCGGCGAACACAACGGGGTAGACGGGTTGGGTAAGGTCCGGCGGGATCGCTTCAACACGTCCGAGGAGGGAGGCGTCCTCGCCCGGGGTGAAGCCGACCGGGTTGATGATGGTGAGGTTATTGGTGGCGACGGACGAGATCTCCGCGCCGGCCGGGAGGCGGCCGGTGACCGTGTTGCGGAACTGCAGGCGGCGCAGGATAGCGATGTTCGGGGGGGCGACTTCCAGAGCGATGCGGGCACTGGCGCCGTCGTCGGTAAGGATCGCGGAAGTGAGACGCTCCCATGCGCCGCCCTGGAACGTGTAGGCGCCGAGGTTGCGCTGGTCTTGGGTCGGTTGGATGAGACGGAGGGTGAAGGCGTAGGGGCCCGGGAGCCGCGTGGGGACTCGCACGGTGTAGAGGAAGCTGGCGGGCGTGAGGAAATCCGGAAGATCGGGCATCTGGTCGACGGTGGCGACCTCGACATCTGAGGCGGGCATCACGATGCCGGTGGCCGTTGCTGAGGCCGGATCGGATTCCTCATCGCTGTCGAGCAAGGCGATGGGAGGAACGAAGAGAATGACGATCAGCGCGGCGATCGCGACGGTGGCGCTGAGGACGAGGAGGACAAGGAAGATCCCGCTGCGGTCCTTCGAACGCTGCGGGGCTCGCTCCTCAGGTTCGGGAGGGTCGTAGTGCCGCGCCGCGCCGGCGCTGATCCGGCGCGGCTGCCGTGGGCGGAAGGGGCTGTCTTCAGTCATGGCTTAGTCACGCGTGCCAGGGTTGCTGACGACGCCTGCATCGGCAAGAAGATCGCTTTGCGGAAGGGATCGCCGATCGTGATGACAGACTGGCTCGACCAGGAAACGTCCGGCGCGCCGGCGCGGCGGGATCGGTCAGTGATGCTGCTTGGGATGCCGACGCCGGTCGCCGCGAGGATGCTGTAAGGCACGGAGTTCTTCAAGGGGTCGCCGGGTTGTGTGCTCCGGGGCGCGGAAACACTCCAGTCCCGCCCCTACCACACGCCAGTCTATCACTGGCACGGGCTCTCGCCGCGTGGTGAGGGGGCGCCATATTTTCGTGCGATCGAGGCGGCGACTATAATATTTAGGTCGGCAGCAAAATGTTGGGGTCGGCAGCAACTGACCGTTCGTGGCCGGAGCGCAGAGTCCAGAATGGCTCTGTTCCGGCCGCCGGGCGTTCAAGAATGGAGTGCGCGAGATGGCGGCCCAGAAGCCCGTCCCTATCACTCGACAAGGGCTGGCGCGGCTGCAGGAGGAGTTGGACGAGCTTGTCACCGTGAAACGTGTGGCGACTGCGGAGCGCATCCATCAGATCCGAGAGTTGGCGCCGACGACGCAAGGAGACGGTGAGTTCGAGGAGGCCAAGAACGCGCAGGCCTTCATTGAGGGCCGGATCTTGACGATCGAGAAGATCCTGGCGAACGCGGAAGTGATCGATGAGAGCCAAGCGCACGACGCGAGCGCGGTGCACTTGGGAGCGACGGTGGAGGTGACGGTGGCGGGGACGGTACAGCAATTCACGATCGTGGGGATGGCGGAAGTCGACCCGGCACATGGGTTCGTGAGTGACGAATCGCCGGTGGGCCGGGCGCTGCTGGGGCATAAGATCGGCGAGACCGTTGAGGCGGATGCTCCAGCCGGCAAGATCAAGATCAAGATCGAGAAGATCCACTAGCGCAGGCTCTCTGCACGCGCACGTTGCCCTTGAAGTCCTTGAGCCCACCGAGAAGACACCGAGAGCGTCTGCAGTCGGTCGGCTCTACCATGCCTGCAAGGGTGTCGGCGATGATCTGGGGGCAGAGGATCCAGCTCGGATGACCGAGGAACTCAGCGAGCGGCAGCGCGAACTCCACCAGCAGCGAAGGCAGAAGGCCGAGTCGCTCCGGGCGGCGGGCAGCGATCCCTATCCGGCACGGACTTCGCGCACGCACACGCTTGCGCAAGCGAAAGCGGAGTTCGTCGCCTTTGAGGAGGCGGCGAGTGGTGCAGCGCCTTCGGTGGTGGTGGCCGGCCGGGTAACGGCGCTGCGGAACCTCGGGAAGATCGCTTTCCTTGACCTACGGGATGGCAGCGGCGAGCTGCAACTGCATTGCGGCCGAGACGCGGTGACGCATGAGGGGGAGTCGGCAGGGTGGGGGCTGCTGGAGTCGCTGGACTTAGGGGATTTTGTGGAGGCCTGGGGGTCGATGATGCGGACGCGGCGGGGCGAGGTGTCCGTGGATGTGGAGGGATGGCGCCTGCTGGCGAAAGCGTTGCGCTCACCTCCAGAGAAATTCCATGGATTGCGGGACGTGGAGGCGCGGTACCGCCAACGCTACTTGGACATCCAGAGCAATCCGGGGTCGCGGGGGGTGTTCGAGGTCCGGTCGCGCGTGATTGCAGCATTGCGGCGTTGGATGGACGAACGGGGATTTCTGGAAGTGGAGACGCCGGTGCTGCAGCCGGAGGCGGGGGGAGCGGCGGCACGCCCGTTCCGGACACACTTCAATGCGCTCGAGGAAACGCGCTACTTGCGCATTGCCTTGGAACTGCACTTGAAGCGGTTGATCGTGGGTGGGTTCGACAAGGTGTACGAGATCGGGCGGATCTTCCGGAACGAAGGCGTGTCGACTCGTCACAATCCTGAGTTCACCATGATGGAGTCCTACGAGGCGTATACGGATTACTTGGGTGTGGCGGCGATGGTGGAGGAGCTCGTGGCCTATCTGGCGGAGACGGCGACGGGATCGACGCGTGTCCCGTGGGGCGATGCGACGATCGAGTTGGCGCCGCCGTGGCGGCGCCTGACCGTGGCGGAAGCGGTGCGGGATTATGCGGGGATCGAGTTGGAGCAGTACCGTGATGAGACGGCTCTGCGCACGTGGCTGCGCGATCAGGGGATTGCGGTGCCGGAACAGAAGGGCTGGGCCAAGCTGTTCGATACGCTGCTGAGCGAGCGCGTGGAGCCGGAGTTCGTGCAACCGACGTTCCTTCTCGACTGGCCGGTGGAGACCACGCCACTCGCGAAACGAGTGGCGGGTGACGCCTCGCTAGTGGAGCGGTTCGAAGCGTTCGTGGCGGGGTGGGAGATCGCGAATGCGTACAGCGAGCTGAACGACCCGGACGACCAACGGTGCCGCTTTGAGGAGCAGCAAGCATTGCGACGGGCGGGAGATGAGGAGGCGGAGCTGATGGACGAGGACTTTCTCGTGGCGCTGGAGTACGGGATGCCACCGACGGGGGGATTGGGTATGGGGATCGACCGGCTGGTGATGGTGCTGACGAACTCGCAATCGATCCGGGACGTGATCCTGTTCCCGCAGATGCGCCGTGCTTGATCGTGTTAGCAGTGTCGGCAGATGCAGCGTCACTTTACGGTGACGGCATTCGTCTCGGCGGAGGGGGCGACGCTGCTGCACTGGCACGCGAAGAACCGAATGTGGTTGCCGCCCGGGGGGCATATTGAACCCGATGAAGATCCGCTGGAGGCGGCCTTGCGGGAGACAATGGAGGAGACGGGGATCGCGGTGACGGTGCTGCCGATATCCGAGCCGTTCGGCTTTGCCTCGCCGAGACAGCTGCCAGCGCCTGTGACGATCATGGTGGAATCGATTCCCGCGTCGGCGAGTGAACCGGCGCATGAGCATCTGGATCTGATCTACTTCACGCGACCCCAGAGCGAAGGGCGTCCGGAGATGGACGAGACGGACCCATCGGATCAATGGCGCTGGGTCGATGCGGCGGCGCTGCGGGCGGACGCAGCACTGCCGCTGTCGGAGGGAGGGCTGCGGGACGGTGATCGCCGGGCGCGCGTCTCGCAGGATGTCCGTGTTCTGGGGCTGGCGGCGATCGAGCGGGCGGCGGGGGGGCGGTAGCCATGGAGAGCCGGTAGTCATGCTGGCGATGCAGTTCATCCGTGAGCATCCGGACGCGGTCCGGCGATCGCTGGCGTTACGGCATGTGGAAGCGCCGTTGGAGGAGGCTCTGTCGCTGGACGAAGATCGGCGGCGGCTGCTGCGAGAAGTGGAGGCGCTCAAGGCTGATCGCAACGAGGCCGGGAGGGCGATCGGAAAGGCGCGGGACGGCGCCACGCGGGAGCAGTTGATCGCTGCGCAACGGGAGGTCGCGGGTCGCATCGACGCGTTGGATGTCGAGCTGCGGGAGGTGGATCGGCGGCTGTGTGATGCCTTATCGGCGATCCCGAACGTGGTGGATTCGTTGGTGCCGGAGGGTGCGGGCGAGGAAGACAACGTCGTGATGCGCGAGGAGGGAGAACGACGGGTGTTCGACTTCGAGCCGAAGCCGCACTGGGATATAGGGGAGGCGTTGGGGATCATCGAATTCGAGGCGGCGGCGGCGATAGCGGGGACGCGGATGTACGTACTGAAGGGGAAGGGCGCGCAACTCCAGCGGGCCCTGGTGGGTTACTTCTTGGATACCCACGCTTCGAACGGCTACACGGAGGTGTATCTGCCGGCGATCGTGCGTGAGAAGTCGATGTGGGCGTCGGGGCAGCTACCGAAGTTTCGCGACAACCTCTACCACGATGCGGAAGAGGATTACTGGCTCATCCCGACGGCCGAGGTGCCGCTGACGAATCTGCACCGGGATACGGTATTGGACGAGGGGGATCTCCCGCTGCGCTACGTCGCGCATACCCCTTGCTTCCGCCGCGAGAAAATGAGTGCGGGGCGGGACGTGCGGGGTATCAAGCGCGTGCACCAGTTCGAGAAAGTGGAGATCTATCAGTTCACGACGCCCGAACAATCCACTGCGGCGCACCAGGAGATGCTTGCGGCGGCCGAGCTGCTGCTACAGGAGTTGGGGTTGGCCTACCGGGTCGTACAGCTCAGCAGCGGCGACTTGGGGTTCAGTGCCACGGCGAGCTATGACCTAGAGGTATGGTCGCCCGGCGTGAGGGAATGGGTGGAGGTCAGCAGCATCTCCAACTGCGCCGCGTTCCAAGCGCGCCGCGCCAATGTGCGGGTGCGTGGTTTGAAGCGGAAACCGGAGTTCGTGCACACGCTGAACGGCAGCGGCCTGCCGACAGGCCGTGTGCTGGCGGCGATCTTAGAAACCTATCAGAGATCCGATGGTGGCGTGGCGGTGCCGGAGGTGCTCCAGCATCGCATGGGCCGCCTGATGCAAGTGACGCCTTAGCGGCGCGACGCTACCGCTGGAGCGACGGTGGGGGCTTGTCTGAGGGCTCGGTGACGAAGAGAGGCAAGCGGCTGGGCGGCGGCATGACAAGCACGCTTACCCCAGAGGGGCCGCACCCTAGTGGCTGCGCCGATGCGCGTCGGCGGCGATTGAAGTGGCTAAGCGGGCACGTTGACGGGTGCGGCCTCGCGCCAGCCGGGGATCTCGAGGCCGTAAAAGTAGCCGAGGATCATGATCGCAAGGCCTTGTTTGGTCTTACCGATGCCTGGGACGGTACCGATGCGTTTCAAGACTGCGGTGGCGTCCGGCTGGTCTCGCCAGATATTGTCGGCCTTGCCTCCGTAATCCTCGGCGATGACGGTGCATGCTTGCTGAACACGGCGGCCCATGCTTTTCGGGAAGCGATGGACGGCGGGTTTCTCCGACATGACTTGGAGGAATTCTTCCTCGGGCATCGCCGCGATGCGTTTGGGGTTGAGGTGCCCGAGGCGGCGCTTAAGCAGGTACGGGCCCATCCAAGCTCTGGCCATCGGGATCTGCTGATCTAGCACTAGGCCGATCAGAAAGGCGTTGGCGCTGCGACCGAGAAGCTTGTTGGCGGCGCGGCTGTCTGTGAAGGGAGGGACGGGCGTGCCGTCGGCCTCGAAGGCGGGCTTGAAGTCACGGCAGAGGGCCGCCGGATCTCCCATGGCATAGTGCTCCTTTCGGAAGCGGTTTTGCGACTGGACGATTGTAACGGAGCGTGCTGCGACTCCGGTTCTGTCAGCGAGGGCAACGCTGGATAGGTCGGCTGCGCGTGGCGGCGGGCGAATCGCGGAGGCGCGAAACTGCACCCTTCTCGCGCGCTAGGGGGCTAAGACACCGGCATCCATTCGCCTCCGGCCTGAATCTCTTTGGCCTTGGGAATGATCTCTTCTCCAACTTGCTGGGCCCGCTCGAAGAACTCGTCGACGGTACCGCTCGGGCAATCCTGGAAGAAGACCATCAGCGAGTAGCCGGCCTCGGCGAAAGCCGCGAGGTCCTCAAGAATCATCTCCGGTGTGCCCGAGCAGTTCGGGCGTCTCTTCCCCGTCGAGAGCCAGGGATCGTCCGGCGCGGTGATGCGGCAGGATGAGAGCGCGATCAGCTGGAACTGTGAAAGGTCTTTGCCCACGCGATCGGCCTCGTGGCGAATCTCGTCGAGGAAGTGATCGAGGTCGTGGGGCCCGACCTGGGGATTGGAGAAGATGGGGTAGAAGCCGTCGCAGAGACGGGCGGCGCGGCGGGCGCCGGCCCGGGACTGGCCGCCGAAGATCAGGGGCGGGTAGGGCTTCTGGACGGGCTTGGGATCCATGGAGAGGTTGGCGAAGTCGTAGAACTCTCCGTGGAACTCGACGATCTCTTCCGTCCAGCAGCGCTTGTAGATCTCGATGCACTCATCGGTCTGATCGCCGCGGCGCTCGTAGTCGAGGCCCAACGCTTCGAACTCCTCAAGCGCCCAGCCGGCGCCGACGCCGGCAATCACGCGCCCGTTGGAGAGCCAGTCGACGGTCGCGAACTGCCGGGCGTCGTGGAGGGGTGGACGGTAGGGCGAGATCAGGACGGAAGTGGCGAGCTTGACCCGCTCGGTGGCGACGGCGACGCCCGCCATGGTGGCGAGGGCGTCGTACATGGAGGGGCTGACGGGATAGTGCCGCCGGCCAGTTTCCGGGTTGACGATGTTCACGTTAGTGGTCTGGCGCGGGAGGGTCACGTGGTCGGGGAACCACAGGGAATGGAAGCCCTGCCGCTCCGCAAGCTGGGCGAACGCGACCGGCTTCTGGTCCTGCGGCTCCGCGCGCTCCAGCCAGAACTCGTTTTCGTTGCGCATGAAGACCCCGTGGGTGGGCATGTAACTGCCGATCTGCATCGCCTGTTCCTTTCCGCTGACTAGGGCTGCAGTGTGAGGAGCGCGCTGCGGATTTCGGCTGCGCGCTCAATGGTCTCTTCGAGAGTGGCCTGGACGGGGATGAGGCTGAAGTGCCGCGCGCCGAGCTCAACGTAGGGAGCAAGGTGATCCGCGATCTCCTGTGCGGAACCGTAGGGTGTGTAGCGTTCGAAGCGATCGAAGGGGATCCGGTAAACGTCCTTCATGGCGGCGGCGACGCGCGCGCGGGCCGCGCCGCGATTATCGTCAACGCTGGTCCAGATTTGGAGACCGAGTTCGACGGCGCTGGCGTCGCGGCCGGCTTCCGTGGCCGCTGTCGCGATCGTCTCCGCGGCGCTACGGAAACGGTCGAGGGAAAGCCAGATGCCGGTATAGCCGTCGGCGAGGCGGCCGGCGCGATCGAGGGCTGCGGTGCTGCGACCGCCGATGTGGATGGGGACGGGGCGGGTGGGCTTGGGGTTCATGCTAATGTCGCGCAGCTGGTAGTGGTCGCCTTCGAAGGTGACGTGGTCCCGGCTCCAGAGCAGCCTGATGATCTGAATCGCCTCATTGGTGCGGGCCCCGCGGGTGTGGAGATCGACACCGCAGGCCTCGAACTCCTTGGGATCCTCCCCGCCGACGCCGACGCCGAAAATGAGCCGGCCGCCGGAGAGCTGGTCGAGCTGCGCGGCTTGTAGGGCGACCGGCGAAGGATGGCGCAGCGGCAGCAGGTAGACGCTGGTCTTGAGTTCGATCCGCTCGGTGACGGCGGCGATGGCGGCGAGCGTGAGGAGGCCGTCCGTGCCCTTGCCGTAAAAGGTGACGTGGTCGCCGGTGTGGATGCCGTCGAGGTTGGCGGCCTCGGCGCGACGACCGGCTTCGAGGGCTTGCTTGGGATCGCGAGCGGTCGCGGCACCCCAGCCACGCGCTGTGACCCCGACCTTGAGATTGACCATGGCATTACTCCAACGGCGCAGGGTACTGCGACGCGAGCGCGTGTGGGGAGGATCGCTAGGATGGCATAACGCGATGGGTGCGCCCGCACGGTCAGCAATCTCGGAGGTTGAGGGTCTGACTGAGCGGTTGACGGCCATCCTGCGGGAGCGCACGCAGGCTGCCATGGTACGTACGGCACGGGTTGGCGAGCTACCTGCCGTTGGCAGTGCTGGCCTTCGGGGAAGGTCTTCATTGAGTGGGGCTCCGCCGTAAACTGGCCGGGTGAAGGCGCAGTACGACCCGGAACCGTTTAGCGTCGCGATCCTGGTGGGTGGTTTTGGGAGGCGGCTGGGGATGGAGAAGGCGCGGGCCCTTGCCGCTGGCCGTCCGTTGCTGCACTGGACTGCCGCGGCGGTCGCGCGGCTGACGGACGATCTGATCGTGGTGCGCCGGGTGGATCAGAGGATCGCGAGGGCTGAGGGAGTCGTCTGGCGGGAAGCGGTCGACCGAGAGGCAGAGCGAGGACCCCTGGCTGGGATCGAAGCGGCGCTTGCGGCTGCTCGGCATGACTTGGTGATCGTATTCGCGTGTGACATGCCGCTCTTGCGGCCGGCGTTGGTGCGATTGCTGGTGCGCGCGGCGGTTGACGTTGACGTCGCGATTCCGGTGGTCAATGGACGGGAGGAACCGCTCGCGGCCGCTTATCGTGTGAGTTGCCTGGAGTCCGTGCGAAGCGCGTTGTCTGCCGGCGAGGGCCGTCCGGTCGCGATTCTCAAGGAGTTGCAGGTTCGACGATTGACGGCGGCAGAGTTGCGTGCGGAGGACCCGCGTCTGGTGTCGCTGACGAACATCAACTATCCAGAAGATCTGGAACGAGTCGAACGGGAATTGGAAGCGCGCGCCGCGGCGAATTCGTGAGCGGCGCAGAGGAGGCCGAGCAATGTACCGACGCGTATTCCGGGGGCAGGTGGCGCCGGGACGCCACGGCGAGTTCTTGGCGGCAGTGGAGGAGGCGCTTCTCTACCAGCACCAGCGCGGGATCCGTGCGCGCTACTCGGTCTGGGACGCACTCACGGGGCGCGCGAGCGAAGTGGAGATCGTCTCGGAATTCGAGTCGTTGCAAGACTTGGAGCAATTCGAGGAGCTCGTGGCGCAGGACCAGGCTTTCGCAGGTATCCGGCAGCGCGTGCGGGCGGCGATGATGTTCGAGAGTACGACGGTCACGCTGTACCGCCAGCTGGACGTGAGCCCAACGAGCTAGGAGCCGCCGCCGGCCGTGCGCGTGGGGGGGAGTCCGAGCGTTGCGCCCAATTCTTCCTGCACGCGGGCGACGGCGGCCGAATCGGTGCCGATCACGGCCCAGACAGCCGTGTCGTTCCTCGCCACCCAGATCGAGCGATTACCGTCAATGGCGGTGACGGCCCGGCCGTCCGTGAACTCGACGATGTTGCTCGCGGTTTCGCTCAGGAGCCGGGCATACTGCTCGAAGAACTCGCTGGCGTCCTGACTCGTGTCCCATGTGGTGTGCCATGCGAGCAGGCTGGTGTCGTTGGGTCCGATGTAGAGGCTGAGGCGGTCGCCGCCCCAGCCGGCGCCCGCGCGGGCGGCGTCTGCACGGGGAAGGAAGTGGTCTAGGTACTCGGTGATGATGAACTCGCCGATGGTGTCGTGACCGATCGGCAGCCAGTCGGCGGCGCCAAGCGCCGTGTAGACATCGGGGTTGGGAAGGACGACGGGCTGCAGCGACGCGGGATCGGCCGGAGGGTCGATGGAGTGAAGGAGCTGCTCGGTGGACTCGGGAGATATGGCAAGGACGCCATTAACGCCCTCGAATCCGGATCTGTCGCGGATATGAGCAGCGATCAAAGCGCCTTCAATGTAGGGAGAGAAGAAGATCTCTTTCACGATGGCGGGGACGGCCAAGCGCGGGGCGGGAAGGATGTCTAGTGCGGTTGGGAGCTGTGGTCCGTACCGTGCGATGAGGTCGCCGAAGAGGCGTTCAGCGACTGTGGCATCGCCTTCGACGATGAAGCGGAAGGCGAGGCGAGCGTCGGAGTTGCCGGAGAGTTCCTCGAACGTGTCTCCGATCTGAAAGTGCTGGTCTTGCAAGGCGTGTACGAACTCGTGGGTAACGGTGCCGAGATCACGGGAGGAGAGGCCATCGTTGCCGCTAACGATGACGAAGGATGCGATATCCGAATCGTAAAAGCCCAGGACCCCGCTCTCGATCAGGTCCCGTTGCAGCTCGACCAAGCTGTCCTTCTCGTCAAGCAAGCCGAAGAGCCGGAGGACGAACTCGGAGGCAAGATCCTCGCGCCGATCGGCATCGTCGATGCCGGATTCGAAGTAGGTGACGATGTCGCTTCGGCGGATGAGGTAGACGGGGACTTCTCGGAGGAGTGGGAGACCACGCCGCTCGGCGACGGTTTGACCAATTTCGTTCAGGATCTCTTTGTCCGTCGGATCGGTCAACGCGATGAGCAGGTCTACTCGAAGTCCCGGTGGGGCGCTTTCGAGGCTGGGCGCGGGGGTTACGGGTTCGCCGGCATCCGCTGGGGAGGGCAGTTCAACGGGTTGGGTAGGAAGGCGCTCGTCGGGGGGCGGTTGCGCGCCGCGGGGCGGCTCGGCAGATGTAGGCGATGCGGGTGATGGCTGGGCAACCGCGGGCGGCTCGGCGGATGTGGGCGATGCGGGTGGTGGCTGGGCAACCGCGGGCGGCTCGGTGGATGTAGGCGATATGGGAGGCGATTGTGCACCGGGAGGCGGTTCGTTAGTGGCTGGCGGTGCGGGCGGCGGCTCGATCTCCTCCCGGGCTTGCTGGCGGGGAGCGTCGCCGGCGCGGGGCGGGACGTCCTCACCGCAAGCAGTGAGGAGAAAGACGAGCGTCGTAACGAATGCGATGCAGGCGGCAGGGAAACGAAGGACCACCATTGGGGAGAGCTCCGTTTATATACTCAGGGTAGCCAATCGGCGAGCGCAGCCGCGATCGGAGTAAATAGGAAACGTGATAGTCAGGCGCGACGCGAGTGTGGTAGCGGAGTATCGGGAAGCGTGGGCCGCTTGGCAAAGGCAGCTGGAGAAGGTGCACCAGACGTTTCTGGATGGTGTGCCGTTGGGGGCCCCGCAGCTCAAAGGGTTGCTGAACCGGGAGACGCGTGCCAAGGAACGCTATGACGCGGCGCGGCGCAAGCTGCTGGGCCTGCCCGATACGGGGGCGGAAACGGATGGATTTGCGTTTCCTCCCGGACCGCCGGCGCGGTAGGGGCGTGCGACGATGGTGGATCTGCGCATAGTGACGCAGCCGTCGCGCCGGTGCCGCGGGATCCGCCCGTGGCGAGAGCGATGTGCCCGGATCCCTCGACGCTGGGCTCGTGCTCGTTGGGGGACAGAAAATTGATCGGGCCGAATTGGCAGCCGTAGACTGACTACAGCGCGTGAGGGGCGATCTGCGAGTCGCTCGCGCGGCGTGGGGATGCTGTGGACGAATACGGGGTCGATCTAGACGAGATCGGGCGCGTCATTGATGCGGCGGAGGTGTTGGTGGTGCGCTTCCAGGTGGTGGAGGCGCGGCT
This sequence comes from Chloroflexota bacterium, assembly GCA_026707145.1. Taxonomy (GTDB): domain Bacteria; phylum Chloroflexota; class Dehalococcoidia; order Bin125; family Bin125; genus JAPOXK01. The sequence goes on from JAPOXK010000010.1 coordinate 65,675, forward strand.
TTTGCTCGATTTTCGAACGTCGCCCGGCGAGGGGCCGCTGGTCAAGATTGTTCCACGTGCCGGGTCGGTGGAAGAGCGCTTCCGTAGCCTGAAGAAACTGCGCCCGGCTTTCCCCTTGCCCGATCGGATTCTTTCCTTCCTATGGCCGCGTGGCGTGCTGGCGCTGGAAGAGTCCGGCGTCCTCGGTCGGTTGGAGCGTCGCTTGGGCGAGTTGGGCGGCGCGGCGGCGCAGACCGCGTGCGCAGAGACCTATGACGAGCTGCGGCGTGAGGAATCGGCGATGCTCGTGGCGGCGATCCGAGGTGGTGACGGGTTTCAGACCTTGTGGCAGCGGGATCCCGAGATTGACTAGCACAGCGGGGCCTGCTGTGGCGATCGATCTGCGTAGCGATACCGTCACGCAACCGACGCCGGCTATGCGGCGGGCAATGGCGGAGGCGGTGGTGGGAGATGATGTCTTCGGCGAGGACCCGACCGTCAATGCGCTGGAGATGGAGGCGGCGCGGCGGTTGGGCAAAGAGGCGGCGCTGTTCGTAGCGAGCGGGACGATGGGAAATTTGGTTGCGCTCCTGACGCACTGCGAGGCGGGCGACGAGGTGCTCGTAGGCGATCAGGCGCACATTTTTCAACGGGAAGTGGGGGCGGCGGCGCGTGTGGCGGGTTTGATGATCAGCACCCTGCCCAACGAGTCCGATGGAGGATTCGATCCGGAGCGTGTGCGCCGGATGGTGCGCGGATCGGACTTACACGAACCCCGAACTCGCTTACTGACGCTGGAGAACACGCATAACTATCTAGGTGGGGCGGTGCTGAGCGTCGCGCGGACGCGTGCGCTCACCGCTGTCGCGCGGGAGATGGGTCTGCGCATCCATCTGGATGGGGCACGGATATTTAATGCCGCGTTGGCGGTGGATGCATCGGCGGCGGAGCTTGCGGCGAGCTGTGATTCGGTGGGGTTCTGCCTGTCGAAGGGGTTGGCGGCGCCGGTGGGATCGCTGTTGTGCGGAGAGGCGCCCTTCATTGAGCGCGCGCGCAAGCATCGCAAGATGCTGGGTGGTGGCATGCGTCAAGCGGGGGTGCTGGCGGCGGCGGGCTTGGTGGCGCTGCGTGAGATGGTGTCGCGGCTGGCGGCGGACCACGCCAATGCACGCCGCTTGGCCTGGGGCTTGGCGGAGCTCGGACTGCCGGTCGACGTGGAGCGCATCCAGACGAACATCGTGGTGGTGCCGGTTCCCGGCGGCGACGGGCGGGCTTTCCAACGCGCGCTGGCGGAGCGGGGAGTGCTGGCGACGGTGATTAGTGGTGGGCGGGCGCGGTTCGTGACGCACTATGGGATCGAAGGGCAGGACGTGGACGAGGCGCTGAGCCGGGTGGAGGCCGTGTTGCCGGAACGGCTTGTGAAGGATGTTGCGGAGTGAGGAGCCGGTGGCGGGAGAGCATGTTCGCTGTCTGTGCGCTTGTAATTGTTCTCGTCGTGGCCTGTAGCGAGGAGTCGGAGTTTCCGGATGCGAGTGATCCGGTCAGTGCAATGCCCTGGCCGGACTACGAGTTGACGCGCTACACGATCACGGATCAGACAGACGAAGTGCTGGGCTCGGTGGAGTTCGAGATCGTGCGCCAGGGAGAAGAGTACACGCTGCGGGTGCTGTTCCTGCTGGACGCCCCGCCGCTGCGCGATGAGACGATGGTGCGTGTCCGGGCGGATTCGCTGGAGCCGATCGGCTACGAGCGGCGAGCGTCCGACGACGAGGACCAGCTGGAGGTGACGGGAAGCTACAGCGGAGACACAGTGATCGTGCGAATAGTAGAGAACGGGATCGTGCGAGTAGCAGAGAACGGGGAAGAGGAAGTGGAAGTGGAGACGGGAGAGTTCGCGTTCGATAACGACAGCTCAGCCTGGCTGTGGCGCAGTATCGCTTTCGATCAAGACGCGCAAGTGGTGTACCGATCGGTGAACGTGCCGCAGCGGCGAAGTCAACTCGTACGGTTACGGGTCCGGGGCCAAGATTGTGTCGCCGTGCCGGCGGGGCATTTCCTCGCATGGCAGGTGGAAGTGCGGCCTGGGCTAGACCGGCAGACGGTGTGGTATGCGGTGGAGGATCCTCAGCTGCTGATCCGCTGGGATCAGGAGCCACGCCGGTTCCTCCTACGAGAGGTGGTCACCGCGCGCGGTGGTGATCCGATCGCAGTCGAGAGCGGGAGCTGCGCGGTTCCTTAGGGTGCGGGATCCTCGCCGGGAGACTCGGCAGTTTCGCCGTCGTGGACGGCGTGGGGCATTGGGCTACCCGAAGGGGATATCGGCGGGAGCTGCGGGTGACGAACTGGTGGGTTAACCCTGGTACGCAGTGCTCACAACGGCGCGCGGAGCCAGCTCCATATCGCCTCAAGGGCTTCGATGAAGGTGAAGTCATCGAGCCAGCGGCCTTCGTGCAGGACGAACTCCTGAAACGTTTTGATAGCCGTGAGGAATGCAAGCCAAAACGCTACGTTGCGGCGATTGAAACGGAACTGCGCGCCGCGCAGACGCGGGTACCAGTGAGGAAGGCTGGCGGCGAAGAGGAACCAAAACTCGAAGACGTTGGGGAAGAAGAGCAGCAGGTCACGGTTCCCGGTGGTTTCGAAGACGACGAACCCGACAAGGCGGTAACCCAAGAGGGCGAGAGCGATGTCCTTGGCGGGACCCTGCCAGCGCCAAGCGACGAGAAGGAAAGTTAGGAGATAGACCAGGTCGCTGTACTTGTCGAAGCGCTGGTAGTCACCGAGGCCGCCCAGGTCAAGCAGGTTCATCCAGAGCAGGTCGCTCAGATCGATGAAGACGGCGATGAGCCCGCCAACGAAAGCCCAGCGCAGAACTGGGAGCGAGCCGAGGACGCGGATCGCGCCGACGACGAGGATTTCCATGGGGCTATTGTCAGCCGCGCGGGTATGCCGCGCCTAGGGGCCTGGCGGCAGGTGGCGGGAGCTAGTAGGTGGAGACGTTGATCTCGGTGAGTCGGCCCGTGACGAGGAAGATGGCGCGCTCGCAGATGTTGGTGGCGCGATCGGCGATGCGCTCAAGGTTATGGGAGCACCAGATCACGTGAGTGACGGCGTCGAACTCGCTGGCGTCGTGAGGAACGCCGGCGAGCCGCCGCAGAAGACGCTGGTTGACGGCGGTGTAGAGCTCATCGACCTCATCGTCGAGATCGCAGGTAGTGCGCGCGCGCGCTTCGTCTTTATCGATGAACGCTGTAATGGCGAGGCGGAGCATGCCCTGGGCCTTGTCTTTCATCTCCCAGAGGGCGGGTTCCTCGCTGGCGATGGGGTCGTCTTGGAGGAACAAGGCGATACGGGCGATACCGTCGGCGTGGTCCGCGATACGTTCGAGCTCGGTGACGATGGAGAGAACGGAGACCATCTCGCGCAGGTCGGAGGCGACGGGCGCTTGGCGAGCCATGATGTCCAGGCATCGTTCCTCAATGGCGTATCGCTCGGCGTTGATCTCGTCGTCACCCTCGACGACCGCTCTGGCGAGCGCGAGGTCGCGGCGCTGGAGGGCGTCCATCGCGTCGGTGATGGCTTTGTCAGCACGAGAGTGGAGCAGACGGACATCGTCGTGGAGTCTGGCAATGCCTTCTTCGAGAAGCGTGCGCGCCATAGCGAATCCTTCCGGCCGCGGTTAGCCGTAGCGCCCTGTGATGTAATCCTCGGTGCGGGAGTCCTTGGGATTGGTGAAGATGTCGTTAGTCGGTGCGAATTCGACGAGGCGGCCGGTGCGGTCATCGGCGGCGAGCAGGAAGGCCGTGTAATCGGAGACGCGGGCGGCTTGCTGCATATTGTGCGTGACGACGACGATAGTGTATTCCTCTGCGAGTTCGCGCATGAGGTCCTCGATCTTGAGGGTGGCAACCGGGTCCAAGGCGCTGCAAGGCTCGTCCATGAGGATGACCTCCGGCGAGACGGCGATGGCGCGAGCGATGCAGAGGCGCTGTTGCTGACCGCCGGAGAGCGCGAGCGCGTTCTTCTTCAGATCGTCTTTGACTTCGTCCCAGAGGGCAGCGCGTCTGAGGGATCGCTCGATGAGTTCCTTGAGGTCCCCCTTGTAGCCATTCACCCGTGGGCCGAAGGCGACGTTGTCGAAGATGGATTTCGGGAAGGGGTTCGGCTTCTGGAAGACCATACCGATGCGGCGGCGAATGACGACGGGGTCGACGCCGTAGCCGACCAACTCCTCCCCTTCGAAGTCGATGGATCCCGTCATACGGAAGCTGGGGACTAGATCGTTCATGCGATCGAAGCAACGGAGCAGCGTGCTCTTGCCGCAACCGGAGGGGCCGATCAGGGCAGTGACGCGCCCCTTCGCGATGTCGAGGTCGATGCTGTCGAGCGCTTGGAAGTCGCCGTAGTAAACGGAGAGGTTGCGAACGCGCAATGAGAGGTCTTCCCCGACCTCTTGACGGACGGCGGCCTGCTGGACGCGGATTTCGCCGGTGAGGTCGCGGTCCGCGCTGGGAATCTGCGTCGCGCCCTGCCCAGTGTGGGGAGTTGGGACGCGGCGACCGGCGTTCGAGTCGTCATCGTGGGTGTCCGGGGTCTTGGGGGACTTAAGCATGGTCACCCGTTCCCTCGTTTCTACCAGCGTACGCGGGTCTTGGCTCTGAGGAAAATGGCGAGGCTGTTCATGATCAGCAGGATGATCAAGAGCAAAATGATGCCGGCGGCAGCGATCTCTTGGAAACCGGGCTGGGGCCGCGAAACCCAGTTGAAGATTTGGATTGGCAGGACGGTGAAGGGATCCAGCGGATCCTGGGGCAGGAAGGCGATGAAGGTGAGTGCGCCGATCATGATCAGTGGCGCAGTTTCGCCGATGGCGCGGGACATGGCGAGAATGTTGCCGGTGAGCATGCCGCCGAAGGCGTAAGGCAGGACGACCGAGCGGGTGACCTGCCAGCGAGTGGCGCCGAGGGCGTAGGCGCCTTCGCGCATGGAGGGAGGGACGGCCCGCAGGGACTCTTGGCCGGCCACGATGATGATGGGCATGACGAGGAGGGCCATCGTCAAGGATCCAGAGAGCACACTGCGCTCGAGTTCCATGGCGCGCACGAAGAGCTGAAGGCCGAGCAGACCGTAGACGATGGAGGGGATGCCGGCGAGGTTGGCGATGTTGAGCTGGACGAGACGTGAGAACCAGTTGCGCCGGGCGTACTCCTCTAGGTAAATGGCCGCTGCGACCCCGAGAGGGAAGGCGACGGCAGCGGTGATGGCCATCATGTAGAGCGTGCCGATGACGGCCGCCTTCACTCCCGCTCGATCGGGAAAGCGGGAGGCGAAGCTGTTTAGGAAATCGGTGTCGAGGATGGTGGGGAGGCCGAAAAGGCGGGAAGCGCCGTCGAGGAGCACGTCAACGACGAGCGCGCCCAGCATGGTAAGTCCGACGAGGACCGCGAGGAGACAGGCGCCGACGAAGATCCGGCCGATCCAGCGGCGAAGCGTGAGGCGAGGGTTCCAAACAGTCGGCGCGGGCGCCGCGATCGTGGTCATTCGTACTCCTCACGGAAGCGGTGCGCGACCCACTGGGCGATGAGGTTCATGCCCAGCGTGAAGACGAAGAGCGTCATCGCGACGGCGAAGAGCGTGCGGAACTCCAGGCTGCCTTGGGGGGTGTCGCCAAGGCTGATTTGAACGATGAAGGAGGTCATCGTCTGAATCGTCTCGCGGGGGTCGATGGTGAAATTGGGATTCTGGCCGGCGGCGATGGTGACGATCATGGTCTCGCCGATCGCGCGCGAGAAGGCAAGGATGATGGAGGCGACGACGCCGGAGAGCGCAGCGGGAAGCACGACACGGACCGCCGTCTCCATCCGCGTCGCGCCCATTGCGAAGGACGCCTCCCGGAGGGAGCGCGGTACGGCCGACAGGGCGTCCTCACTGAGGGAAGAGATCATGGGGAGGACCATGACGCCCATGACGATGCCGGCGCTGAGCGCATTGAAGATGCTCACTCCGGGAATGTTGAGGATGTCGCGGATGATCGGGGTGATGAAGAGCAGGGCGAAGTAGCCGTAGACGACGGTCGGGATGCCCGCCAGGATTTCAAGGACGGGCTTGACGACTTCGCGAACTTTTTCCGGAGCGAACTCGCTCAGAAAAATGGCAGCCAGCAGTCCGAGCGGGACTCCGACGATGAGCGCGATTACCGCCACCATCACGGTGCCGCTGACGAGCGCCCAGACGCCGAAGCTCTGATCCGAAGTGATGAGCGGGGACCATTGCGTCGAACCGAAGTACTCGAGGAAGCTGATTTCGCGGAAGAACTCGATCGTTTCGAAGAGCAGGATGAAAACGATGCCGATGGTGACGAATGCGCCCAGCGAGGCGCTGAGGAAGAGGAGGAGATGGGCGACGCGACCGCTGAGCGTTTCACCGCCCGCGCCGCTCCGGCTCGGATTGAGGTAGGTGCGCCAGAGATGTTGCAACGTGGAGCGCTGGGGAAGCGTATGGATCACACGCCGAGGCTACGGAGCGCGCTGCGGAGATGGGTTAAGAGGCGGTTAAGGTCTTCGTCTGCGCCGTCTGCGTGATAGCCGTGCGGGGTCGCTCACCCTCCGAGCGCTCTCTGTCTGTTGGGACGGGGAAGGAGAAGGAGAACGTCGAGCCGTGGCCGAGTTCACTTTCGAGGGCGACCTCGCCCCCGTGGATCTGGGCGATATGCCGCACCAGCGCCAACCCCAAACCACTCCCATGTTGGCCGGAGCGAGAGCGATCGAGCTGGTAGAACCGCTGGAACACCCGGCTCTGCTCTTCGCGGGGGATCCCGATGCCGGTATCACGGACGCAGAGCCACGCCATGTCGCTTTGTGACCGCGCGAAGACGGTGATCGCACCGGATGCCGGGGTGAACTTGGTGGCGTTCTGGAGAAGATTGAGGAGGGCCTGAAGAGCGAGATCGGGATCGGCGGCGATGGTGAGATGGGGTGGTGCGACGGGTTCCACCGTAAGGGTCAAGCCTGCGCGGGCGGCCTGCGGGCGGATACGCTCGGCGGCTTCCTCGATCAATTGTGCAACCTCCACGGATCGGATCTGGGGCTGGGCGAGGCCGGATTCGAGGCGGGCAAGTTCCAGCATCTCCTCAACCAGTTGGGCCATGCGATCCGTCTCAGCGTGAATGATCTGATGGAAGCGGGCGGCCTCGTGCTGGGGGAGGCCTTGCTCGAGGGTTTCGATGGCTCCGCTGATTGAGGTCAGTGGCGTACGAAGTTCGTGCGAGATATTGGCGACGAAGTCACGGCGAGCGGCTTCGGCTTCGTGGAGAGCCGTGACGTCGTGCATGACAAGGACGGCGGACCAGTCGCCCCCTTCCGCAACGGGAGCGGCAACGGTTTGGAAGTGGCGTTCGTTGTGGCGGATTAGGACGGGAGGAGCGGGCGTACCGCTTTGAGCTTGCCGGACGAGTTCGTAGATCTGGTGGTCGGGAAGGACGTCGAGCAGGGATGCGCCGACGACGGTCTCGTTGGTGGGGCGGGCCGCGTGCGCGGCTGGGTTGGCGTAGAGCACGGTACCGCCATGGTCGATCGCGACGACGATGTCCGCGGATGCGGCGAGCGCAGCGGCGAGGCGGCGGCGCTCGTCGGCCAGCGCGTTGCGCTCACGCTGCAGCTCTGCCCGGGTTACGTTGATCGCACGCGCGATGGAGCGCGTCTGCTCGGGCCCGCTGAGCGGGAGAGGGGCGGCGGCTATGGCAGCGCGGCCGAGTCGCTGCAAGGGGCGGGCGATCGCAGTGTGAAGGATGAGGATCGCGATGATGCCGCCGAAGGTGACGATGGCCGTCGCGATCGCGATGGAGCGGACCAGCGAGTCGCCGCCGCGTGCTGAATCCGGCAGGGCGACTCGCGCGAATCCGAGGAGCGCGCCTGTGCTATCGCGCACGGCGACGGCGACGAAAGTTGCGGATTCGCCAGCGGCAAGGGCGAGGCGGCGGGCGCGTCCCACGCCGCTCGCAGTGGCTTCGGTGATTTCGGGCTGGGTCGCCTGGTTGATGCCCGCGTCCTCGGTTGCACCGAGGACCGTGCCGTTCGGGGCGATAAAGGTGACCGCACCGTCATCTCGGGCGAGTGAGGCCGCGAGAGTCGCCAGCGCGTCGGCGTTGTTCGCGGCGAGCGCGTCGGCGGCGAGATGGCCGAGTTGGCGCGCCTGCGCGGCGAGGCGGTCGGCGACCGCGTCGTGCGTACTGTTGATGGCCGTGAGGGTTGTGTAGGCAGCGACTCCGCCTATCGCGGCGAGCAACACGACGATGGCCGTTGCGCTGAAGCGGGCGCTGAGGCTCTGAAGCACGTTCCTACACTACAGTTCGAAGCGGTAGCCGGCGCCGCGGACCGTCAAGAGATGCGTTGGCGTCGCGGGATCGGGCTCGATTTTGCGGCGGAGCCAGCGCACGTGCACGTCGACGGTGCGGCTACCTCCGGCGAAATCGTAATTCCAGACGTCGTTGAGGATCTGGTCGCGCTCAATGGCGCGGCCGGGGCGCTGAGCGAGATAGGCGAGGAGATCGTACTCCTTCGGACGCAGCGGGACGGCCGTACCGGCTTGCCGGAGTTCGCGGCGGGCGGTGTCGAGGGTGAAATCGCCAAAGGTGATGATCAGCGGCGCGGCGCTCGCGGCGCCGTTGCGGCGGCGGAGATGGGCGCGAACGCGGGCCAGCAGTTCGGCGATGCTAAAGGGTTTCGTAATGTAGTCGTCCGCACCGAGGTCGAGACCATGGACGCGATCGGCCTCGGCCGTACGAGCGGTGAGGACAAGGACGGGGACGTTTGAGTCGCGGCGGATCTGCCGCAAGACTTCAGTGCCGCTCAGCAGCGGCAGCATGAGATCCAAAATGATGAGGTCGGGTTGGAGGCGCCGGACCGACTCGATCGCTTGCTCGCCATCCTCGGCGGTGTGGACATCGAAGCCTTCCCGTTCGAGGTTGAACCGAATCGTCGTTGCGATATGCGTTTCGTCCTCGACGACTAGGACCGTTGCCACGGCGACGCCTCCCGCGCGTACAGTCCAGCGGGGCTCTTGGCGGATGCTGGACGGTCGTGGTGAGTGTATCGATGGGTCGGGTCGGGTCGTTGCCTTCGCGGTTAACTCCCGGTTAATCACGGCCGTGGCTCGGGCGGTTGAGCGCCTTGTGGGTGCAAGGGAAGGGGCGCTTGGGCTTGTCGCCGCGGCCGCTGCAACTGCCTTACTGGGGCCCCGCAGAGAAGACGGATGCGACGATCGCTCTGCAAGTTGGGGCTGCGGAGGTCGTCAGGGCTTCCAGAGCTTCGGCTGGGACTTGGGCGGGCTTTGAGGTTGGGGCCGCGGCTGCGCTTGCTGCGCCGCTGGCGCGCTTGAGCGGGCGGGTGCGGTAACGCCCGGGTTGGGTGTGGGCCGGATCAGGCCGACGTGAAAGAGGAGATCGGGAACGGCCATCCTGCGACAGGTGAAGGCGGGCGTGTCTCGCTCCGTATAAGAAGATGATTCCGAGTCGCGGAGTTCGCGGACAAGGGCAAGGAACTCGCCCGGGTCGTTGCCCTCAAAGGCGACGACGAACTCTTGGTCGTCAAGACCGAAGGAGTAGGTCGTGTTGATAAGGATGTCGTGATACTTGTGGCCGATTGCAATGTGCTCGCTCATGATGCGCTGCCGCTCATCCAACGGCAGCGTGTACCACTTGCGGGTTTTGACCATCGGATAGACGAAGAGGTAGTCGGCGCGCCCTCCATCCTCGCGCAGCGTCTCGCGTCCGGCGGTTTCGGGGTGGAGGGGATTCTGATACTGCGAGCGCATGGTCATGGAGAGATAGGAGTAGGGACGCTCGAGGGCAGCGCCGAGCGGCGAGTTTACGAGGGCGGCGTGCCAATCCATGATCAGCCGGAGCTCGTCCGAGACCTGCCAGATCAGGAAGTCCGTGTCGGCGCGCGTGCCGATGGTCGAGTAGGTGCGAGTGAGCATGCGCTCTCCGGATTTCTCCAGGAGCGCTTT
>JAPOXK010000005.1 GCA_026707145.1 Chloroflexota bacterium
GCCTGGATGACCTACGCCTTCACGGGCTGCAGCGGGACGATCCCCGCGGGGACCGCCGGCCGCGTGAGCGTTGGCGAGCTGCCAGCCCTAGGGGGAACCAGCCTGACCGCGCCCATCCGGCATGGGCCCTACCACCTCCTTCCGAACGGCTGGACGGGCCCGCGAGAAGGCTGGCAGTACCGCGACGCCCCCGGCTTCAACGACGGCCGGGGCAACACCGAGGACATTAACGAAGCCCGTCGACTGCCCTACTGGCGCGACCCCGTGCTACCTGCTGGATGGACCTTCGGCGCCGCATCTAACTCCCCCGAGGGCAAGACCATCTGGGGCTATGAGGCTGTCTATCTCGAACCGAATGGATCTTTGGGCCTGGAGATCATCGGACAGTTCGCCGGCGACCACGGGCTACCCTGGGATGCCTCTTGGCAGCCCAACACGTCCGACCAGATCGTGCGGGAAGCCCGGATGATCGCGGGGCGTCCGGCGATCGTCAAGTACAGTCCCAGCGGCCCGCAGCATCAGCCCTTGGCCGTCGTGCGCGTGCACATCTATGACGCGGCCACGGAGAGCCAGTACGAACTCTCGGGGCTCTCCAGCCTCCGAGGTGACAACGTGGACCCCATGATCGCCATCGCGGAGAGCCTCTTCGCGGAAGAGCGCACGCCATGACCCGCTTCTTCCTGGCCTTTGCCTGCGTCGCCGCGCTCGGCGCCGCCCTCCTGACGAGTCCCGCCCGCGCGGACGATCCGCCCAGCGGGGCGGGCGGCGGACGCGCCGAGGTCGCCGCCAAGAAGAGGCGGCCCTACCATCCCCGCATGGACGCCCCGCAGAGCAGCCGGCCGATCCTCGTCGTGCGCGCGCAGGTCGACCCGGGCGTGCTGGAGGAGTTCGAGCGCTGGCACCGCGGCACCCATCTGCCGCTGGTGCTGGAGATCCCCGGCATCGTCTCCGCCTTCCGCGCGCGGCCGCCGCGGGCGCGCCCCGGGGAGCACCTGATGGTCTACGAGCTCGAGAGCGAGGAGTCGGTACGGACCGCCTTCTCCTCCCCCGAGGCGGCGCGGGCGCGCTCGGACTGGGACCGCTGGCAGGACGATCTGACCGAGCTCAGCGTGGAGGTCCTCGCCCCCCTGGCGCCGCTCGCCAGCCAGCGCCATTGGGGCTAGCGTCCTACCGGGCGTCTTACTGGAGCTTGACCGCGGTGCCGTAGGCCAGCACTTCCGCCGAGCCCTGCGCAATGGCGCTCGTGGTCAGGCGCAGCGCCACGACCGCGTCCGCCCCCATCGCCGCGGCCGCCTCCTCGAGCCGGGCCAGCGCCTGCGTGCGGCTCTCCTGCAGCAGCTTCTCGTAGGCCCCGATCTCGCCGCCGACGATCTGCTTGAGGCCGGCCAGCACGTCGCGCCCGACGTGGCGCGCGCGCACGGTGCTCCCCGTCGCCAAGCCCATCGTCTCCGCGATCTCCCGGCCCGGCACCGAATCGGCGGTGCTCATGATCATGGCCATGCGCTTTTCCTCTCTTCGCTTTCAGCGACCGTTGCCGCTTCCCTGGAGCCACGATAGCAACGCCACCCCAGGGCGGCGAGAACGCCCAGGCCGGCGACGGCCGCGCCCGCGACGGCGTCGAGCAGGAAGTGATTGCCGGTCACCACGATGCTGACCCCCTGTCCCAGCACGAGCAGCCCCCCCAGCGCCGCCGCCAGCGCGGCGCCGCGGCGCCCGCGGGGACGCGCCATCCAGAGGGCCACGGCGATGAGCAGCGCCCAGCCGAAGTGCAGGCTGGGAAGGGCCGCGTAGGCGTTGACGAAGGGGCCGACCTCTTGCGCCTGGTAGGACAGCTGGCTGTAGATCGCCATCGTGTCGAGCAGGCCCGCCTCCGGCAGCAGCCGCGGCGGGGCCGTGGGGAGCGCGTAGTAGATCGCCAAGCCGATCGCCGCCGAAGCGAGGAAGGCGCTGCGGGTAAAGCGGTAGACCGCGCGGTGGCGCGCGAACAGCCACACCGCCACGGCGATGATCACCGGCATGTGCGTCCAGAAGTAGAGCGCGTTGAAGAGCTCGACCAGCGCCCGCGACTCCAGGATCCAGCCCTGCATCGCCGGCTCCCAGTAGATCCCCAGCCCGCGCTCGATCGCGATCAGGTCCGCCGCCCGCTCCAGCGCCTCCGCCGCCCGGCCGCTGACCGCGCCCCGAATCAGGAAGTACAGGCCCGCCCCCGCCGCCACGATCGCCACCTCCCAGGCGGCGGGCGCCCAGCGGCGCGCGTGCAGGGCGCAGGCGCGACGGCCGAGGCGGAGCGCGGCTTCGGTCATTCCCACACCGTAGCGGGGGAGCGGCGGGCGTCCAAAGCATCGCCGAGCCGCGGGAGGAGCATGTTACGATCCCAGGAAGGGCGGGGAGCCGTGGATTCACTTACCATCGACATCGCGGCGGCAGCGCCAACCGATGTTCGCGCCACCTCCTTGCTGCTGCTCATCGACCAGCGCGAGGCCTTGCCCGCCGCGGGACCGGCCGCCGCCGTGGACGCGGCGCTGGACGGCGCCCTCAGCGCCCTCGTCGCGGAGGGCGAGCTGAGCGGGCGCAAGGGCGAGCTGGTCGTCGTCCACGCCCTGGGCCGGCTGCCCGTGCGCCGCGTCATCCTCGCCGGCCTCGGCCAGGCGGACGGCGTCGATCGCGACCGGGTCCGGGGGACCGTCGCCACGGCGGCGCGGCAGGCCCGCGCCCTCTCCGACGGGAGCCTGGCGGTGGCGCTCGCCGGGCCCGCCCTGGAGGCGCTGCCGCCGGAGGAGCTGGCCCGCGCGGCGACCGAAGGGGCCGTGCTCGGCCTCTACCGCTTCGATCGCTATCGCTCGGAGACGGCGGAGCCGCGCCACGCCTTGGACCGGCTGCTGCTGCTGGGCGGCGACACGGACGCGCTGGGGCGCGGCCGCGACCTGGGGCGGGTGATCGCCGAGGCCGCAAACCTCTCGCGTGACTTCGCCAACGAGCCCAGCAACATGCTCACCCCGCGCGAGTTCGCGCAGCGCGCCCGGGCCTGCGCCGAAGAGAGCGGGCTCGATTGCGAGATCCTGGATCGCGAGGCCATCACGGCGCTGGGGATGGGCGCCTTCCTAGGGGTGGCGCAGGGATCGCACGAGCCGCCCCAGTTCATCGTCCTGCGCCACCGCGGCGGGGGCGAGGAGCCCGGGATCGGCTTCGCGGGGAAGGGGATCACCTTCGACACCGGCGGCATCTCCATCAAGCCCGCCGCCAACATGGCGGCTATGAAGCAGGACATGAGCGGGGGCGGCGCGGTCATCGCCGCCACGGCCGCCCTGGCGCGGCTGCAGGCGCCGGTGAACGTCACCGCGATCGTGCCGGCCACCGAGAACATGCCCGGCGGCAGCGCGATCAAGCCCGGCGACGTGCTCACGGCGATGAACGGCACCTCGATCGAAGTGATCAACACGGACGCCGAGGGCCGCCTCATCCTCGCCGACGCGCTCTCCTACGCGAATCACCTGCGTCTGTCGCCGATCATCGACGTCGCGACGCTGACGGGCGCCTGTGCCGTCGCCCTGGGCGACATCGCCTCGGGACTGATGGCGAACGACGACGATCTGGCGCAGGAGGTGATCGCGGCGGGGCGGCGGGGCGGCGAGCGCCTGTGGCAACTGCCGATGTACGAGGAGTACGACGAGAAGATCAAGAGCCGCATCGCCGACGTGAAGAACACCGGCGGGCGTTACGCCGGCGCGATCACCGCCGCCAAGTTCCTCGCCAAGTTCGCCGGCGAAACCCCCTGGGCGCACCTCGACATCGCCGGCACCGACGACAGCGACAAGGACCAGGGCGTGCTGGTGAAGGGCGCGAGCGGCGTCGCCGTGCGGACGCTGATCGAGTTCGCCTTGGGCCGCGCCAAGGGGGCAGCGTGAGCCCCGCGCCCCCCGAACGGGCGCCGGAAGATGAGCGCGCCCTGCGGGAGCGCTACCGCCGCGAGATGACCGAGCTGGCCGACCGCTTCTGTGAAGAGCGCGGCTACGTCCTCACCAACGCGGACCAGACGATCGAGGACTTCGTGAACATGCGGCTGCAGTTCGGGCGCTTCTACTGCCCCTGCCAGCCCGGCAACACCGAGGAGACGCTGTGCGTCTGTCCGCCGGTCGCGAACGGGCTGGTCGACTTCGAGGGGACCTGCTTCTGCAACTTCTTCTCGCTGCCGCCCGGCAAGACGCCGCTGAAGGACGACCTGGCCTAGCGCTCGGCGAGCAGCGCCGCCACGCGATCGAGCACCCGCTGCGCGGCGTCGTACTTGCTGAGGAGGGGCAGCGCTTCGGGCTCGCCGCGGCCGTCGAGCAGCACGATGCGGTTCGTGTCGCCGCCGAAGCCCGCCTCCGGATCGGTCACGTCGTTGGCGACGATCAGGTCCAGCCCTTTCTTGCGCAGCTTGGCGGCGGCGTTGGCGATCAGGTCGTCCGTCTCGGCGGCGAAGCCGACCTTGACGAAGCTTCCGTCGAGTCCGGCGATCAGGTCGGGGTTCTCCTGAAGCGCGAGGTCCCAGCCGGCGGCGTCCTCTTGCTTCTTGCGTTTCCGCGCCGCCGTCTCCGCGGGGCGGTAGTCCGCGACCGCCGCCGCCATCACCAGTACGTCGGCGTCGCGGAGCCGCCGCGCCAGCGCCTCCCGCATCTCTTCCGCGCTCTCGACCTCCTCAACAGAGACGCCGTAGAGCGCCGGCGGCGGCGCCTGTGTGCTGACCAGCGACACGGCGGCGCCGCGATCCCGCGCGGCTTCGGCGAGCGCGAAGCCCATCTTGCCGCTCGATCGGTTGCCCAGGAAGCGCACGGGGTCGATCGCCTCGCGCGTCCCGCCCGCCGAGACGACCACGCGGCGCCCGCGCAGATCGCCGCCCGCGCGACCGATCAGCGCCCGCACGGCCCCGACGACCACCTCCGGCTCACTCATTCGGCCCAGTCCCCGCTCGCCACTGGCGAGCCGCCCTTCGTCGGGACCGACGAAGCTGACGCCGCGCGCCCGCAGCGTCTCCAGGTTCGCTTGGGTCGCGGCGTTGGCGTACATGCGGGAATCCATGGCGGGGGCGACCAGCACGGGCGCGGTCGTCGCCAGGGCGGTCAGCGTGACGAGGGAATCGCCGACGCCGCTCGCCAGCTTGGCGAGCGTCGTCGCGGTGGCCGGAGCGATGAGGAGGAGATCCGCCCGCCGCCCCAGCTCCACGTGCAACTCGGGCGCGGCAGCGTCGAACATATCGCTCGCGACGGTCCCGCGAATCACGCTGTGGAACGTCAGGGCAGGCGCGAAGCGCGCGGCGTTGGCGGTGAGAGCCACGTCGACGGTGGCCCCGCCTTCCTCCAGCCGCCGGGCGAGGTCGATCGCCTTGTAGGCGGCAATGGATCCGGTGACGCCCAGAACGACGCGCTTCCCCGCGAGCGGAGCCGGTTGCGCAGGCACGGTCATCCCCCCGCGTTCATTTCATGGATGAGGCGCAGCCCTTCCAGCGTGAGGTCCGGCGCCACAACCTCCACCGCCGTCGTCTCCTTCGCGATCCGTTCGGCCCAGCCACCCGTCCCGATCACGCGCCCGCCGCCCAGCTCGGCCTTGAACCGCTCGATGATCCCCTCGACTAATCCAACATAACCGAAGATGATGCCCGCCTGCACCGCGCTGGCCGTGTTGCGGCCGATCGCGTTCTCCGGACGCTGTAGCTCCACTCGGGAGAGGCGAGAGGCCCGCTCGAACAGCGCGTCGGCAGCCACCCCAATGCCAGGCGCGATCGCGCCTCCCAAGTAGCTCCCCTCGCGGTCGATGGCGTCGAAGACGGTCGCCGTGCCAAAGTCCACGACGATCAGCGGGGGCGGGCCGTACGAAGCGAGGGCGGCGACGGCGTCCACCACGCGGTCCGCGCCCACCTCCCGCGGGCTGTCGTAGGTAATGCGCAGTCCGGTCTTGAGACCGCTCTCCACCAGCATCGGCTCGACGCTGAAATAGACGCGCGCCAAGTCCTGGAACACCGGGATGAGCGCCGGCACGACGGAGGCGATGATGACGGACCGGATCGCGCTGACATCGAGCCCGCGGGTGCGCAGGAGCGCGAGCAGGAGCACGCCGTACTCGTCCGCCAGCCGATCATGCGCGGTCGCGATGCGCCACGTCGGGCCGAGCCGCGGACCCTCGAACAGCCCAAGCTGGACGGTGGTGTTGCCGATATCGATCGCCAATAACATAAGCACTCCGCGGAGCGGCCACTATAGGAGCCGCTCCCTGAGGGTGCCACTACACGATGCGGCCCTCCGCACGGCCGCCCGGCCGATCGGCGCCGTCTCCGGCAGAGTAACCAAGAGTAACCAGTTGTGTGCGCGGCTTGCCAGGAAGGGAAGCAGTGCTACCCTGCCTCCCGTTCCTCTCCCAGATAGAAACGGGCTGGGCGCTGGCCTGCGCTTCCTGGGTGTAGCCTGACGCACGCCCCGCCCGGACAGTGCCGGTGCACGCAACGAATTGAGGAGCGCGCTTGGAGGCAGCCAATTCCGGCGAGCCGCGCCCACAGGGCAGTGACCTCGCTCGCGAGGCCGTCGCGCCCTCGGCGGCACAGCTATGGCGCGGCGCGCTCGACCGCCTGCGCCGCGTGATTCCGGCTCCGTCGTTCGAGACCTGGCTCGAGGAGACCCGTGCCCTCGATTTGCAGGACGGGGTGCTCCGCGTCGGCGTCGCGTCCGACTTCGCCCGCGAAGCGCTGACCAATCAGTTCTACCCAGCGATCGAGGATGTCCTCGCGGGTGCCGCCGGACAGCGCCTGAAGATCGAATTTGTGGTGCAGCCTCGCGAACCGGCCACCGCGGGGGCCCCCGCGCGACCGCTGAAGGGCACGGACCAGCCGCCCGTCGGCCGGTCGCGGCCCGTGCTGGCGCCCCACAACACCTTCGACACCTACATCGTCGGCCGCAGCAACCGCCTGGCCCACGCCGCGGCGGTCGCAGTCTCGGAGCTCCCCGGCCGCGCCTATAACCCGCTCTTCATCTACGGCGGCGTCGGCCTGGGGAAGACTCACCTGCTGCAAGCGATCGGGCACGTAACCGCGCCGCAGGTGCAGACCCTCTACCTCTCGACCGAGGCCTACACCAATGAGTTCGTCACGGCTCTGCGAGAGCACCGTATGGAGCGCTTCCGTCAGAAGTTCCGCAACGTGGACGTCCTCCTCATCGACGATATCCAGTTCATCTCCCGTGGGGAGCAGACGCAGGAGGAGTTCTTCCACACGTTCGATGCGCTGCACGGCCTCGGCAAGCAGATCGTCATCAGCAGCGATGTCTCGCCGAAGCTCCTCACCTCGCTGGAGGAGCGGCTGCGCTCCCGCTTCGAATGGGGGCTCATCGTCGACATCGCCCCGCCGGACGTCGAGACGCGCCTCGCCATTCTCCGCTCGCGCGCGGAGCGCGGAGGGCTCGCCGTACCCGAGGAGGTCCTACTCCTGATCGCCCATCGCGTGCAGGACAACATTCGCCAGTTGGAAGGAGCGCTGAATCGCGTCGCGGCGTTGGCCCGCCTCTACCGGCAGCCGATCTCCCGCGAACTCGCTGGGGAGGCCCTCAACGCGATCACCGCCACGCCCCGGACCGCGGTCCCGCTTCCCAACGTCGTACTCGAAACGGTTGCCCAGTGCACCAACGTTCCGGTGGAGGCGCTCACCAGCAGCCGCCGGGAGAAGCAGGTCACCTACGCACGCCACCTAGCGATGTATCTGCTGCGCGACGTCAGCCACCAATCTTACGCACAGATCGGCCGCCTCCTCGGCGGCCGCGACCATACCACTGTGCTGCACGGCTTCCGCCGGATCGAGAAGCTGCTCGACAGCGACCCCGACGTCCGCCGCAGCCTGCTAGAGATCCGCGCCGCCATCGCCGCGCGTTAGCCAACAGGGCCTGCGGCCAAGCGCCACCGTGGACAGCCCCGCTCCTTGCCCCAGCCCTGCCCAGTCGGCCAGCAGGCCCTGCACATCCCGTCCACAGGTCTCTCACTAGCCCACCCGCTGCCCGTGGGAAGTGATCTCGTCCCACGCCCCGTCGCCAGCGCCGGCCCCCGCTCCCCCCTGTTTCCACCGGCCTACGATCCCTACGTCTATTTCACCCTTCTCTCTAATCTCTACTGAGTACTCTTTTAGGAGAGCTTCGTGATCTGGGAAGAACGGGGACAGGCAGCCCATGCTCGACCAAGTAACGCTTGATGTGCAGAGCGGCTCGGGCGGAGCGGGGCGCGTCTCCTTCCGCCGCGAGAAGTTCAGCCCGCTCGGCGGGCCGAACGGCGGGAATGGCGGTCGCGGGGGCCACATCCTTGGGCTGGCCGACGCAGGGATCAATACCCTGAACCGGTTCCGTACCGAGCACGTGTTCCGTGCGGAAGCTGGGACGGCTGGCGGGCCCAACAAGCGCCACGGCCGCGACGGCGCGGATCTGGTCCTTGCCCTTCCTGTGGGAACGATTGTGAGTGTGCTGGACGAGGAGGGCGAGCCGAGGGCTGTTGCGGACTTCGTTGCGCACGGGGAAGCGCAGATCTTGGCGCGGGGGGGGCGAGGCGGGCGGGGAAACGTTGCGTTCAGGAGCGCGACCAACCGTGCTCCGCGCGTAGCGCAACGTGGCCAGCGGGGGCAGAGGCTGCGCCTGCAGTTGGAGCTACGGCTGATCGCGGACGTTGGCGTGGTCGGCCTCCCGAACGCGGGAAAGTCGACATTGGTTCGCGCGCTGAGCGCCGCACGTCCGCGGGTGGGCGCGTACCCGTTCACAACGCGCGAGCCGGTGCTGGGGGTCGCCACGGTGGGTTGGGACGGCTTTGTCGTCGCCGATCTGCCAGGGTTGATCGAAGGGGCGGCCGAGGGTGTCGGTCTCGGACACGAGTTTCTGCGCCACGCGTGGCGTACCCGGCTTCTCCTCCATCTGATCGATGGGAGCCAGCCGGACCCGCTCGCCGCGTTCGACGCCATCAACAAGGAGTTGGCGTCCTACGGCGCGGGGTTGCCGGAGAAGAGGCAGATCGTCGCGATCAATAAGCTAGACCTCGAAGAAGCCGCCGGCCGGCGCGAGGAGATCGCGGCGGCCTTTCGTACCCGCGCCGTTCAGCCCGCCATGGTTTCGGCCGCGACCCGGCAAGGGACCGAGGAGCTGGCCGCGCGGTGTGCTCGCACGTTGGCGGAGAGCCGTGAGGCGACACTTCCGAAGACGGTCGCCATCAAGCCACGGCCGGACTCGCGACGGTTTACGGTAGAGCGCGTGCGCGAGGGGCTTTTCCGCGTCTGCGGCGAGCAGGTAGAGACATTTGTCGAGATGATGGACATGGGCGACGCGGCCGTGCGTGAAGAGGCGCAGCGCTGGCTCGCCAAGCGGGGCGTCGCGGCCGCGCTGCGGCGCGCGGGCCTGGGCAGCGGCGCGCGCGTCCGGGTTGGCGAGGTCGAGTGGGAATGGGGGACGTGACGCGCCTCGGGATCCTGGGCGGGACGTTCGACCCTCCCCACAACGCCCACCTAGAGCTCGCCGAGGTGGCCCGATCCACGCTGGCGCTCGATCAGGTGCTGCTGGTCCCGGCCGGAGACCCGTGGCGCAAGCGGGATGTTCCCGTCACGGCTGCCGCGCACAGATTCGCCATGACCGCCGCGGCCGTGGAAGGCCGGATCGGGCTGGCGGCGAGCGACATGGAAGTCCGCCGAGCAGGCCCGACGCACACGGCCGATACTCTGCGGGCGCTGCATTCCCAAGGGCGCGGCCCGATCTGGTTCATCTTGGGCAGCGACGCCCTGCAGGACCTCCCACACTGGCGCGACCCGCGGCAGATCATTGCGCTGGCTCGGCTCGCCGTTGCGGCGCGGCCGGGCAGCGCCGTGCCGTCGGATCAGCTGGACCGACTCCTCCCTGGGCTCGCGGCCGCCGTGGATTGGTTGCCGCTCGATCCGCGGGCGGTGAGCGCCAGCGCGATTCGCGGCGCGATCGCCGCCGGCCGCCCCGCTGCGGATCGCCTGCCCCCCGCTGTCTGGGCTTACATCAGGGCGCACGATCTCTATGGGGGCGGGCGGTAGGGAGGGCTCTGGTCGCGCCGCAGCCCGATGGTCCTGCTGTCGTAGTACTCCTTGCGCATCAAAACGCCGACACGGGGACCTGGCGGCCAGATGATCGGCTGGACCCGCAGCGTTTGGATCCAGGCGAAGTGCGCCTCGCGCGCCATGTGGCTGATCTCCGCGAAGCGCCGCAACTGAACGCCGGAGTCGGGCTGCGCCAGCAGCGTCCGCCAAACGCGGTTGATGGTCGCCGATCGCGACGGCGCGACCTCCCACAGCACCAGCAGCCCGTTATGAGCGAGGACGCGCCAGGCCTCGGCGAGAAACGCGCGCAGGGCGGCATCGCTCCAAGTGCGGATCTGGTGGCCGGCCACGATGACGGTGAAGGCGTTCTCCTCGAAGGGCAGGTGCGTGGGCCGTCCTTGCACGAAGACGGCGGTGTCGTGCGGGGGGAGCAGCAGCCGACGATCCGCTTCCAGCCCGACGGGCGCGCAGGTCAGGCGGGCGCGCTCGGCAAGCACCGCGCTCAGTGCGGCGCGCCCGCAACCGATCTCGAGGAGGCGGTCGCTGGGGCGAAGAGGCAGCAGCGCCGGGAGGAGAAGGGCGCCGGTGTTTTCCAGGGCGAGGCGCGGCGCGCCCGCCCACCATCTGCGCAACGCCGGAGGGATGGCGGCACGCCAGTGAGCGGGCGGCGGCAAGCGTGGGTCGGAGCGCGTGTGCGTCATGGCGGGCGGCCCTTCAATTCGAAGAGACCAGTGCGGGCGCGGGCGTCCCGGAGTCTGCTGCCGGGGAGCTAGACGTCGATATTCTGGGCTTCGGCTGCGTGGATCTCGATGAACCGCCGCCGGGCGGCGACGTCATCGCCCATGAGGTGCCGGAAGGTGCGGTCCGCCTCGATCCCTTCTTCATCACCGACCTCGACGCGATAGAGCGTGCGGACTTCGGGATTCATGGTCGTTTCCCAGAGCTGCTCGGCATTCATCTCTCCGAGCCCCTTGTACCGCTGGATGGTGAGGTTGGCGCCCTCCCTTTGCTTTTTCATGAAGCGGTCGAGCTCGCTGTCGGAGTAAAGCCACTCCGCCGCCTTGCCGTTCCGCCCGCGGTAGAGCGGGGGCTGGGCGATGAAGAGATGTCCGGCGCGCACGATTTCCAGCATGTAGCGGAAGAAGAATGTGAGGAGGAGGGTGCGGATGTGAGCCCCGTCGACGTCGGCGTCCGTCATGATCACGATCCGGTGATAGCGCAACTTGGTGAGGTCGAACTCGTCGCGGATCCCGGTGCCGAGGGCGGTGATCAGCGTGCGGAAGGCATCGTGCGCGAGCAGCCGGTCCAGCCGGGCCCGCTCGACGTTGAGGATCTTGCCCCGCAGCGGCAGGATCGCCTGCGTGCGCCGGTCGCGCCCCTGCTTGGCGGAGCCGCCCGCCGAGTCGCCCTCCACGATGAAGAGTTCGCTCTTGGCTGGGTCGCGCTCGGTGCAATCGGTGAGCTTGCCGGGGAGCGTGGCGCCTTCCAGTGCGCCTTTGCGGACGACGAGCGCGCGCGCTTTGCGCGCCGCCTCGCGTGCCCGGGCCGCCGTGAGACACTTCTCGATGACGCGGCGGGCGTCGCGCGCGTGCTGCTCCAGATATTCACTCAGCTTTTCGCCGACGACCGACTCGACCTGGCCCTTCACTTCCGGGTTGCCCAAGCGCGTCTTGGTTTGCCCTTCGAACTGTGGCTTGGCGAGTTTCACATTGACGACTGCGGTCAGCCCCTCGCGCACATCCTCCCCGGTGAGGTTCGGATCTTGCTCCTTGATCAGCTTGTTGCGCCGGGCGTAGTCGTTCAGGACGCGCGTCAGGGCGGAGCGGAAGCCGGTGAGGTGACTGCCGCCGTCGATCGTGTTGATGGTGTTCGCGAAAGCGAAGACCTGTTCGCTGAAGGCCGCGTTGTACTGGAGGGCGACCTCAATGTCGGCGCCTTCGAGCGTCCGGCTGGCGTGGAAGGGCAGGGATTGGAGCGTCTCGACATCGCGGTTGAGGTAGCGAACGAAGGAAGCGATGCCGCCCTCGAAGTAGAAGTTAACCTCGCGGGGGCTCTCGCCGCGCTCGTCCACGATCTGGAACCAGAGCCCTTTGTTGAGGTGGGCGATCTCGCGGAATCGCTGGGTGAGCGTTGCGAAGTCGTAGTCGCGCGTCTCCATGATGCTGGTATCGGCGAGCCAGCGGATGGTAGTGCCGGCGCCGGTTCGGTTGCCGTCGGTGGGTTTGCAGGTCTGGAGCTTGCTGGTTGGCACGCCCCGCGCGTAGGACTGCCGGTATACCTTGCTCCCGCGGCGAACCTCGACCTCCATCTCCTCCGCCAGCGCGTTGACGACCGACGCCCCCACGCCGTGCAGGCCGCCCGAGACGTGATAGCCGCCCCCGCCCCCGAACTTGCCGCCGGCGTGGAGTGTGGTCATCACCGTCTCGACCGCGGAGAGGCCGGTCTTGGGGTGCTTGTCGACGGGGATGCCGCGTCCGTTGTCGCGGACGGTTACCCAGCCGTCGGCGTGGAGCCGGACCTCGATGCGGTCACACTCCCCTGCCATCGCTTCGTCGACGGCGTTGTCGACGATTTCGTAGACGAGGTGATGGAGGCCGCGCGTATCGGTCGAGCCGACGTACATCCCGGGATGGCGTCGGACAGCCTCGATCCCCTCCAGGATTTGAATGTCGGAGGCCGTGTAGCGGGAGGTTTTGGTGGGCATTTCGTGTCTATGTAAGGGCAACGCTTGGCAAGCGCCCTGCCACCACCATGAAGTGTATCAATCGCGCGCGGCGGCGGCGACCGGGCGGTTTACGCAGACGGCCCAAGCGATTGGGATCCCCGGTTGGCTTAGGCGAACGCGCTTAGCCGCCCTCGACCGACTGCAAGAAAGCCCGCACTTCGCGCGCGACCTGCGCCGGATCCTGATCGATCACGTACGAGCCGCCGTCCAGCGTCACGCACGTGGCATCGGGGCGCACCGCGTGGGCGGGCTGGAGGTACGGATAGAGCACGTCGCGGTCGCCGCAGATGAGGAGAATGGGGCACGCCACCTGGGGCAAGAGCGCGGGCATGTCCTGGCTGAAGACGGCGACGATCGCGTCCTGATAGCGTTCGCCAGCGCGCAGATTGTCGATCGTCTCGCGATGGATGATCGCGGGCGGCGCGTCCGGTCCCAGGTCCAGGTTGCGCTGCCAGATGGCGAGCAGGTGGCGGCCGTCCGCTTGGATCCGCATCGCCGAAACGCCCACCCGCTCGAAGTCGGGCCGTCTTTCTTCTGCGCCTTCCACCTTCGCCAGCCACTGCCGGCGCTGCTCCGCGTCGGCGCAGGGCGGGCCGCAGAGCATGAGGCTGCGCACGCGTTCGGGGGCAGCGACCGCCGCCTCGCAGGCGATGGAGGCGCCGGTATGGAAGCCGAAGGCGTGAAACTCCGATACGCCGAGGCGATCGAGCGCCGCGAGTTGCGTGCGCACGTAGTCGGCGATGGCGGGCTTGGGCGGCGGGAAATCGGAGAGGCCGTAGCCCGGCGTGTCCGGCGCGTACTGCGGCCGCTCGCCCGCGAGTTCGGCCATGAGCCCCTCGTACATCGCGGAAGAGCTGGCGCTTTGGTGGAACAGCACCAACGGCGTCTTCGCCCCCGTCGCCTCGCTGCGATAATGGATCTGGCCGATCTCGGTATCGACGTAGCCGCGCTGCACGGTCATGCCGTCTCCTCTCCCCTGTGGGATCGCCTGTGCCGCTGCCGAGTCTAGCGCCGCGCGTGCGACACTAGTGCGCGCCCGATACGGCGCGTGATGGCCGGAGGGACGATGGTCGGCTGGCGCGAGAAGCTACACCTGACGAGCGTGCGCGAAGCGCGCGAGCGCGCCCTGCGTCATCTCCCGGACGTGATCGGCGACCTGACGCCTATCGCCGTCGTGCGCAACACCATTGACGACACGAGTGGTCGCACCTGGGCGCAGGTCGAATCCGAGATCGTGTTCCGCGACGAGTTCCGGGTGGCGCTCGATGGGCTGGAAGGCTTCACGCATCTCATCGTCGTGACGTGGCTCGATCGGGTCACCGATGAGGGGCGCAGCCTGCTGCGCATCCGGCCGACGGGAGACGAGAGTTCGCCGGAGGTTGGCGTCTTTGCCACGCGGACCGCGCACCGCCCGAATCCGTTGGGCGTTAGCATCGTTCCCTTGGAAAGCGTGCGGGACGGCGTTGTCCGGGTGGTCGGACTCGACGTGGCGAACGGGACGGCCGTGCTCGACATTAAGCCCTACGTGTCGTTCTACGATTCTTTCGACGCAGGGATCCCCGAGTGGGCCAAGTGAGCGGCGGCGCGATCACGCCGCTCCGCGCGGTTTCCGCGCCGGAGCTTCACGATCTCTACCGACGGCTGCGGGACCACTACGGGCCGCAACGCTGGTGGCCGGCAGGGACCGAGTTGGAGATGATCGTAGGCGCGATCCTGGTGCAGAACACGGCCTGGACGAGCGCGCGCAAGGCAGTGGACGCGCTGATCGCCGGGGGATTGCTCAGCATCGCCGCGCTCTTACGGGTGCCGGAGCGCGAGTTGGCCGAGGTGATCCGGCCGTCCGGCTACTTCAACAGCAAGGCGCGCAAACTCAAAGCTTTCGCGCGGCTTGTCGCGGAGGAAGCCGAGGGCGATGTGCACGGGTTGCTGGCCAAACCCTTGGAGGAACTGCGCCCGCTCCTTCTCGCTACGCACGGCTTCGGTCCCGAGACGGCGGACGCCGTTTGCCTCTACGCGGCCCGGCAACCGACATTTCCGGTCGACGCCTACACCCGGCGCATCCTCGGCCGTCTTGGATGGGTCGATGAACGAGAGCGCTATGAGACGCTGCGGGCGCTTTTGGTTTCGCAGATCCCCGCGCCTCTTTTCGCCGAATACCATGCCTTGCTCGTGCGGCATGCGAAGAGCACGTGCAAGAAGCGACCGCTGTGCGAGCAGTGTCCGTTGCTGGAGCTGTGTCCCACAGGCCGGCGCGAGGTCGGGACGGGCGCAGTCCTGTCGCCGGCGCCGGCGGACTGGAACGACTGATGGTGCCGCGCGCCGCTCCGTCCGTGGGGGCCGTCCTGGGATCGGGCCGGGATCGCGGCTGGCCGGCGCTTGGGGGCTCGCGCACTGATGCCTGAGCTGGGGCTCATCGGGTTCGAGCGAAGCGGTAAGACTTCGCTCTTCAACGCGATCACCGGGGCCGATCACGCCGTGGGATTCTCCACACACGCCGAGCCGCATGTGGGCGTCGTCCGCGTGTCCGACGAACGCCTCGACCGTCTCGCGGCGCTCTACCGCCCGGCGAAGACGACCCACGCCACGCTGCAGTTCAGCGACTTCCCGGGCGATGGCTTCCGGAAGGACGCCGCGCCGGAGTTGCGCTTCTTGGAGCAACTCAGCCGCGCCGATGCTCTGGTGCACGTGGTGCGCGGCTTCGAAAACGACGCGGTCCCGCATCCTCATGGCGCCGTCGACCCTGCGCGAGACATCGAGTCGATGGCCTTGGAACTCGCCTTCGCCGACATTGCCTTGCTCGACAAGCGCCTGGAGCGCATGGCAGGGGAGACTAAGGCGATGAAGGCGGCGGAGCGGGAGCACGCCCAGCGCGAAGCGGCGGTGCTCCAGCGGTTACGCGAACAGCTTGCCGAGGGCACGCCGGTCCGGGCCGCCGCGCTCGCCAGTGAGGAGCGACGCACCCTGGCGCCGTACCGGTTTTTGACGGCGCGGCCGCTTCTGACCGTCCTCAATGTCGGCGAAGCCGATGTGGCTGCCGCCGGGGCGACGGTCGCGGACGGCCACCAGAATGCCGTGGCGCTGGAGACCGAGCCCGTGGCGGTCTGCGCCGCGCTGGAGATGGAGCTTAAGGCGCTTTCTGCGGAGGAAGCGCAGGCCTACCGCCGCGAAGTCGGTGCTGCCGAGGGGGCGCTGGCGCAAGCCGTGCGGCATGCCTACGCGATTTTGGGGCTGCTCTCGTTCTTCACCGTCGGCGAGGAGGAGTGCCGCGCCTGGACGGTCACGCGGGGCGCGACGGCGCTCCAGGCGGCGGGCAAGATCCATAGCGACATGGCGCGGGGCTTCATTCGCGCCGAGGTGATCGGTTGGGACGATCTGGTCGACGCGGGTTCGGAGGCGATAGCCCGGAAGCGCGCGCAGCTGCGCACGGAGGGCAAGGACTACGGCATCAAGGACGGCGATGTGGTGCACGTGCTCTTCAATGTTTGAGGAACGGCGGCGCGCTATGCTCGCGCTAGTATGACGGGCCCACTCTCCGGTTCCGATATCGCGGCGGAGTTGCTGCGCGCCAGCGAGAGCGGGCCGCCCGTGGTTTCGTGCACGGTCATTACCGCTCCGGCCGCCCTGGCCGCGCGGCCGGGCGACAAGCTGCTCGTCCGCGCCGGCGGCGCCGTCGTGGGCTCCCTCGGCGGCGGGGCGCTCGAGACGGCGATTGTGGCGGCGGCGCGCGCCGTGGGTGGACGGCGAGAGGCGCTGACTTTGGCCTTCGCGCCCGACGGGCGCCGGCTCTCGGGACGGCGGGCGCTGGCCGAGGCGGGCGAGGTGGTGGAGATCCTCCTCGAGGTGGTGGCGCCGCCGTCCGTTTTGCTGATCGTCGGCGGCGGCCATGTCGGCCGCGCCCTCGGCGAGATGGGGGCGCTGCTCGGCATGAGCGTGGCGGTGATCGACGATCGGGAGGAGTACGCGTCGGTGGATCGGTTTCCGTTCGCCGACCGCGTGATCTGCGGGGATATTGCGGCCGAGGTGGCGCGCTTCCCCGTCGACGCGAACACGTATGCGGTCATGGTCTCCCGTGGCCACAAACAGGACGAAGCCAGCCTGCGCCGCGTGGTCGGCCGGGGCGCGGCCTACGTCGGGATGATCGGGAGCAAGCGCCGGACGCGTACGGTGCTGGAGCACTTGCGCCGCGAAGGATTTGACGGCGAGGCGGTTGCGAGCGTTTTCACGCCGATCGGCCTCGACATCGGCGCCGAGACGCCCGAGGAGATCGCCTTGGCTATCCTCAGCGAGATCGTCTTGGTCCGTCGCGGGGGCTCGGCGCTGCCGCTGTCGGAGCATGGGCGCACGCGCACGCGCCTGCCCGACGGGGACGCCCCGCCGGCGGGCCGCTAGCAGCGCAGCGGCGCACCGCGTAAGCTACGCTTCTTGCACGCCGGGCAGGCCCCGGCGTGGCTGGAGGGGTCCGCTTGCCGGCAGATGAGGTCTACCGCAGCGTTTCCGACGCGCTCGCCGCCACGCAGCGCGTCGTGCTGGCGACGGTCGCGCACACGCGCGGCAGCACGCCGCGGCGCGTGGGGGCCAAGATGGCTGTGCGGCAAGACGGCTCTTTCGTGGGCACCATCGGCGGCGGTTGCGGCGAGGCCGAAGTGTGGCAGGAGGCGATGGCGACCCTGGAAGACGGCCAGCCCCGCGTGGTGACGGTCGACCTTACCGAGCCCACCGAGGGCGAGGATAAGATCTGCGGCGGCATCATGCGGGTTTTCGTGGAGCGCTTTGAGCCCGGCGACTCGGGAGACGGGCCGCTGCGTGATACCCTGACATGACCGGTAGGCGTACCCTGAGCCGCCGGCGGAGCAGGAGCGAGAACCTATGCCCCTCGTAGCGATCGGCGTGCCCGAGATCGTTGGGATCATCATCGTGGTTCTGGTGATCTTCGGGGCGGGAAGGCTCGCGGGCGTGGGCAAGGCGCTTGGTACCGGTGTCCGTGAGTTCCGGCAGGAAGCGCGCAAGCCCGGTCAAGAGGGCGAAATGGACGAGGTCGCGGCCGCTGCGGATCAGCCTGCGGAACCCCGGGCGTAGGACGCACCCGCTAGACGGGATCTGAAGGAGTCGGCAGATGGATGGGATTACTCTCGCAGCGATCGGCTGGCCCGAGATCGTTGGGATCATCATCGTGGTTCTGGTGATCTTCGGGGCGGGAAGGCTCGCGGGCGTGGGCAAGGCGCTTGGTACCGGTGTCCGTGAGTTCCGGCAGGAAGCGCGCAAGCCCGGTCAAGAGGGCGAGGAGGACGAGGAGGCCGCCGTCCAGCAAGCGAGCGCCGCGTCCTCCGAGGAGAAGGCGTAGCCGTTTCGCGTCGGCCGCCGCCGTAGAACCAGCCCGCTGCGCTAGGCGGGCTGTTGCGCTTTCCCCCCAGGGGGCGGCACCGGATCGGGGGAGCGTGGGAGAGACAGCCCTCGCGCCCGCGCTTCGAGGCAGCTTGGCTCACGGTTGGACGCGATCCCTCTCCTTGATCGCCGGCCGCTGACGGAGCCGGGCGGCCGCGCTGCGCAGGGCCCGCCTTCGCTCCCGGGGCGCGCCGGGCGGTCCCCTGTCGAGATCAGCTCCCCATGGCTGCGTCTGGTGCGCGCCGGCACGTTGGACGCCCGGCCGAAAACAGCCGGTGGAGGCCATGCGTACAATGAGGAGCAGAAAGGCTGCCGACATGGGCTTTAGCTCCGGTGGCGTCCAGATCGCGCGGATCTTCGGGATACCGATCATCCTGCATCTGACGTTTTTCATCGTGCTGGTTTTCGTCACGATCGTGCTCGGCACCGCCGACGGGATTTTCCCGGCCATGATCGAGCCGAGGCCCTCGAATGCCACCGTGTGGATCTTGGCGGCCGTGAGCGCCGTCTTTTTCTTCGTCTCGATCCTGCTCCATGAACTGGCGCACAGCATCGTGGCCAAGGTCCATGGGTTGCCCGTGCGCAACATCACGCTCTTCGCCCTCGGGGGAGTTTCCCAGATCGCCCGCGAGTCGGATCGCCCCCTCCCCGAGTTCCTGATTGCGGTCGTGGGCCCGTTGAGCAGCGCGCTGATCGGGGGCGCGCTGTTCGGCATTTGGTTCGCGACAGGGGCAGGCCACTCTCCCGTCGACGCGATGCTGCGCTGGCTCGGCTTTATGAATTTCGTGGTCGCCGCGTTCAACATGGTCCCCGGCTTCCCGATGGACGGCGGGCGCGTCTTCCGGTCGATCGTGTGGGGGCTCACCGGATCGCGGATGACTGCGACGACGGCGGCCAGCCGGCTGGGCCAAGGGGTCGCGATCGCGATCGCGGGCTTCGGCCTGTTGGGCTTGCTCGATATCGATCTAGGCTTTGAGCGCTCTCAATTCGGCAGCCTTTGGCTTATTCTGATCGGCGCCTTCCTCTTCAACGCGTCCAGCGGCGCGCTCCGCAGCATGCGCTTGGAGCGCAACCTCGGCGGGGTCCGCGTCCGCGACTTGATGTCCACGGAGTTGCGGCGGGTCGAGGCGGACTGCTCGCTGCGCTGGATCGCCCCGGGCCCCGGCTCGATCGATCCCAGTGCGGTGTACATCGCCGTTCGCGACGAGGTGGTTGTCGGCATCGTCACCGGCCACTTGCTCCGCATGATGGATGAGGAGCGCTTCCGCGAGTCGACCATCATGGACGTGATGGTGGCGGCGGAAAACGCGGCGCCGATCGCGCCGACCGCGACGGGCGTCGAGGCGCTCACCCGCCTGCAGAGCGAGGGCGTCCGCGTGCTTCCCGTGGTGGAGGACGGACGCTTGCTCGGTCTGATCGGGCTGGAGCAAGTCGTCGGTGCCTTTGGGGGCAAGCCTCCCGCTCCCCGGCCTGCCGGCTAGCGCGCGCGGGACATGATCCGCACGGGGCGCACGCAGGCCGCGCTGTTGGCGGGTAAGACTGTGCGCGCCGCGGCGCGGCGGCTCGGACACGGCGGCACGGCGCTTCCCGGACTCGTGGCGGAGCGCGTCGATCCGGACCTCGTCCGAGCCCTTGGCGCACAGCTCGAATGCAGCGCCTTGATCACCGGCACCAACGGCAAGACCACGACCGCCCGCTTGCTGGCGAGCATCCTCCAGGAAGCTGGCCGGACCGTCGTCCACAACCGGGCCGGCTCGAACCTGATGCGCGGGTTGGCCGCCGCGCTGGTCGAGGCGGCGGGGAAGGATGGGAGATTGCCCCAGTCGGCCGTCGGCGTCTTCGAGGTCGATGAGGCGACGCTGCCCAGCGCGGCCGCCGCCACGCCACCGCAGGTGCTGGTGATCAACAACCTTCTTCGCGATCAACTGGATCGCTATGGGGAGATCGATGCGATCCGCGAGCGCTGGCAACACGCGATCCGTTCCCTGCCCGCCAGCACGACGGTCGCGCTCAACGCGGATGATCCCTTGGTCGCCACGCTCGCCGATGACGTGCGTGGCCCCGTGCGCTTCTTCGGGATCGAGGATGAGCTCGACTCCGTTGACGATCATGCGGCTGAGGCGCACTGGCATCCCGAGACGGGCGCCGAATTTGTTTACGATCGCATCTTCTACGCGCACATCGGACATTGGCGCTGCGCGGATGACGGACGATCCCGGCCCAATCCGGAGGCGTGTGCGCGCGGGATCGCACCGGCGGCCGGCGGCGTTGCTTTCTTGATGGAGATCGACGAAGCGAGCACCCAAGTCGGCTTGCCACTTGCGGGTCTCTACAACATCTACAACGCGCTCGCCGCCGCGACCGCCGCGACCGTGCTCGGCGCCGATTTGGATAGCACCACGACAGCGCTCGCCGGTGCGCGCGCCGCGTTCGGGCGACAGGAATGTCTCAGCAGCGACGGGCACGTGGTACGGATTCTGCTCGGCAAGAACCCGGCCGGCCTGAACGAAGCGCTCCGTACACTTCAGGGCCGCGATGATGCGCTCCACCTTCTGGTCTTGCTCAACGATGGCCTAGCCGACGGCAGGGATATCTCGTGGATCTGGGACACGGAGTGGGAGGCGCTGGCCCCGCGCGTCGATAGCGTCGTCGTCGGCGGGCGCCGCGCGGCGGACATGGCGCTGCGCTTGGAATACGCGGGGTTCCCTGCCCCCCGCGCGCGCCAGGCCGACATCGGGCGGGCACTGGACCGGGCGCTGGCGGGATTGCCGGACGACGCCGAACTCACTGTGTTGCCTACCTATACGGCCTTGCTCGATGTGCGCGCCCGCTTGAGCGCGCGCGCGGGCGCGCCGCCGATATGGGAGGAAGCGTGATGGCGCGCCGCCGGCTGCGCGTTGCCGTGCTCTACCCGCGAGTGATGAACCTGTACGGCGATCGCGGCAACGTCATGGCGTTACAGGCGCGCGCCGCGGCGCGCGATGTTGATCTGGAAGTGGACTCCATTGAGATCGGCGACGGCTGGGCGCCGGACGAAACCGACATCGTGCTGATCGGTGGTGGGCAAGACCGTGAGCAACGCCGTGTCCAGGCCGATCTGCACGCGCGCAGTCGCGCGCTGCAAGACTTTCGGGACGCGGACGGCGTGATCCTCGCCGTCTGCGGCGGCTATCAGCTATTCGGGCGGAGCTACCGCGACAATCACGGCGGCGTGCTGCGGGGCGCGGGCGTGTTCGACATGGTGTCGATTCACCCCGGCCCGAGGATCCAGCGCTGCGTGGGCAACGTCGTGGCTTTGTGGGAGGGCGACACGCTGGTGGGATTCGAGAATCACGGTGGGCGCTCCTATCTGAACGAAGGCACGATCCCGCTGGCCGAGGTCGTCGTGGGCTTCGGCAATAACGGCGGCGACGGCTTGGAGGGGGCCCGCATTCGCAACGCCTTTGGTACCTATCTGCACGGTGCCCTGCTTCCCAAGAATCCGCGCTTCGCCGACCGCCTCCTGCAACTAGCGTTACAGCGCCGCTACGGCGAAAATGAACTCGTGCCGCTCAGTGATGCTGCGGAGATACGGGCTCACGCCGAGACACTGCACCGCAGCTTGCGGGGGCGGCGCTAAGATCGAGCAGTACCGGCAGGCCTCTGGCGGGGGGCCGGAGGGTTCGCCATCACCTCGCCTCGTCACGACGGCACGCGTAATTCGGTCCGGCTTTCGCCACGCAGAGGCGCGCTTGCGGGCAAGGAGGGCGCCGGGTCCTGGCTGCCTGGCACGCCGCTTTTTTGGGTGGGGTTGGCGGCGGTGGTTTTCATGCTCGCGATCGGCCTCGCGTTCGGCCTCAACGGGGACGGGGGCGGCGCTAGCGATTCCAACCCCCCAACGGCGCCCCCGGCGTCTGCCCCTCCTCCCGCGGCCGAGGCGGCGCCCGCCAGCGACTCTTCGCAGCCCGTGGATCCGACCGACGGCGAGCTCGCCCCGCTTCCTGAATCCCCTCCCGTTGACAGCGCCACGGCGGCGGGAGGGGACGGCGATGCTGCAGGGACGGCGCAGGATGTCGCGCCGCTGCCGGTCGAGCCGGTGCTCACCGGCTTTACCGTTCCCATTCCCGACGCGTGCGTTTCGGAGTTCGCGGGCCATCTGCCCAGCGCGTCCCGCGCATACCGTAACGGTATCCACGAGGGACTCGACTTCTACGAGTTCGCGAGCTGCGTCCCCTTGGGCCTGGGGAGCGTGGTGATCGCGGCCAAGGACGGCGTTATCGTCCGAGCGGATCTCGACTACACCGAGCTCACGCAGGCTGAGTACGCGGCGGCCGAAGCCGCCGGCTTTCAAGGGGAAGAGGTGCTGGACCTTTTTCGCGGTCGCCAAGTGTGGATCGACCACGGCGCTGGCGTCGTCACGCGCTACGCGCACCTCAGCGCGATCGCTGCGGGGATCGCGGTGGGGGATCCCGTTGTAGCCGGGGACATCATCGGGTTCGTGGGCGAGTCGGGATCTCCGACCAGCCTTCACCCAGTGGAGACCGACTTCCATTTGCACTTCGAGATTCGAATCGGGGATTCCTACCTCGGTGAAGGGCTGCTGCCCCTGGAAGCGCGGCAGCTCTACATCGAAGCGTTCGGTCTCGGCGGCTAGCTCCCTCCGATCGGCCGGCAAAGCCGTGCGCTATCGTGGCCGGAGCGGAGTGGCGCCAGGCAGATGATCCCAGCGAGCCCCGCGCGCAGACGCCGACGCGAGGACTATCCGGATCCCGTCTATTGGGTCTGGCGCAAACTCACCTCGGTGCGGTTCGCGTTGAAATTGATCGGCGTCGTGGCACTCTTCGCGCTCGCCGGCGTCGTCATTCCCCAGGTCCCGCCCCAGCTGGCGGGCGAGCGGGTTGCGGTCGACCAGTTCGTCGACGAGCAGCGCGGCACGTGGGGCCCCTTCACCGACCCGCTCGCCGAGTTTCCCTGGTTCTACGACGCCAACGGCGGGATATTCAATCTCTTCAGTCAGCCGTACTGGTACGCGCTCGTCGCGCTGCTGGCTCTGGCGATCACGGTTTGCACCGTCAGCCGGTTCCCGCCGATCTATCGCTTTGTGCGCCGCCCGCAGCGGCGGGTACCCGATCCCTATTTTGAGCGCGCCCGGCACCGCGTCGATTTTGCCGCGCCGCCGGACGCGGGCGCGCTGGCGGCGGTGTTGCGCCGGCACCGGTTCCGCGTGCAGACCGAGAGTCGCGACGGAGCGGTGTATCTTTTCGCGGATCGCTTCGGCTGGGCGCAATTTGCCACGTTCGTCTCGCACCTGGCCTTGCTGTTGCTGGTATTGGGCACGCTCCTGACGAAGTTCGGAGGGGAGGAGTTCCAATTCTGGCTGGGCGAGGGCCAGAGTCGGCCGCTCTTCGGCACGGGCGGCGAGCGGCAGCAGATGTTGGTGGTCGTCGATGACGTAGTCGCGCGCTTTAACGACGAGGGCCAGGCATTGGACTTTCGCAGCGCCGTCCGCGTGACCCGCGCGGGTGAAGAGATCGCGATCGGTGAGGTAACGGTGAACGGTCCGCTCAATGCTGGCGGCTTCCGCGTGCACCAGGCGGCTTATTGGGAGCACGGCGCCGCGCTCCAAGTGCGCGCCGCCGACTCCGGCCAGCTCCTCTACTCGGAAACGCTGCTGCTGGACCAGCAGTTTTTTGGTCCGCGCGTCCGCATCACGAACTTGGAGACGGGCGCCGTGTTCGCGGAGGAAGTGGTCGCGCTGCCGCAGGCGGTGGCGGATATGCCCGACAGCGGCTACCAACTCATTCCCTTGGGCGAAGAGACGAGCCTCGCACTGATACTACTGCGCGACCCCGAAGGGGGTTCCACGTTCTACTACAGCCGCCTCGCGCTGCCGGCGCCGGGGACCACTGTCGACGCCCCGGCGCTGACGGCGGCGGAGTTGCGCCTGTTCGAGCCGCCGCCGTCCGCTCCCCGGCTCCGGATCTACGACGCGGCCAGCGGCCGGCTTCTCGCGGAGGACGTCGTCACGCTCTCGGAGGTCTCTCCGGAGGAGCGCACGGTCGCCCGCGTGGGCTTTATCCCGCTAACCGATGAGGAGACGTTGGCGGTCGGCTTTGAGGAGGGAGGAAGCGAGTCGCGTTTCTTCTACTTCAGTGAGCGCGAGGCGACGCAGCGAGGGCTGCTGGAACCCGGCGGCCGCGCGGCACTGGGCGCCTTCGAGCTGGAGTATGTGCGCGCCGAACCGGACCGGAGCGTGCAGGGGCACCTGGCTCCGGGCGAGAGTCAGCGGATCGGGCGGATCGAGCTTACCTACCTCGGCGCTGAGCCGGTCTACTTCGCGACCGGCGGCGGAGTTCCCGGCGCGGCCGGCGAGACGCTACTCTTGCTGGAGCGATTCGGCCAGGGTCGGACCGCTTCGACCTTCGATGCGCGCGGGGGCGAGGGTGTCGAGATCGCGCAGACGACGGCCGTAGCGAGCACGACCGCCGGAAGTACGGGCAGCGATGCGGCGTTGCCCGCGCGATTGGCGATCGGCTTAGGGGGCGGCATTCCGCGCCTCGATCTGCGCGAAGGCGAGAGCGCCGTGGTCGGCAACTACGAGTACGCGTTCGTGGGCGCGCGCGAGTTCACGGGCCTGACCGTGCGCCGCGATCCGGGCGCTCTGATCTTTTGGATCGCGATCGGCCTGGGCATCCTCGGGCTGGCGACGACGTTCTTTGTGCCGAGACGTCGCGTCTGGGCGAAGATCACGCCGGATCGCGTCTACCTCGCGGGCCTCGCCGGCCACGCCGTCAATTTGCGGCGCGAGCTCGTGCGCTATGCGAGTGAGGCCGGCGCGCCGGACGCGGATACACTTCTGGACGAAGACTGGGACGACGAATGATCGATCTCGTCGCCGCCATCGATATCAACATCGACCCGCACCTCATCCGAGGCGGGTTCGGGCTGACGTGGCACGGTTTCTTCACGGCGGTTGGCATCGCGGCCGGCGTGTTCCTCTCCTACCGGCTCGCGCGAGGCAAGGGGTTCAAGGAAGACGACGTTTTCACGGTGGCGCTGGTCGCCGTGCCCGCCGGCATCGTGGGCGCGCGCGCGCTCTGGGTGATCGAGCATCCGGACGCGATCAATTCCGTTGGGGACGTCTTCCGGCTTACCGATGGCGGCATCTCGATCTACGGAGCGATGATCGGCGGCGTGCTGGGCGGGCTGATCTACGTCTTGATTTTCCGTCCGCAGTTTCCCAAGTTCCTGGCGTTGGACATCGCGGCGCCGGGCATGATCTTGGGGCAGGCCGTTGGCCGTTGGGGCGACCTCATTAACGGCGAGCACTTCGCGGATCGGTCGAGCTTGCCCTGGGCCTTTCGCTACACGCATCCCCAGACCGATGGGCCCTGGGCCTCTTACGTTCTCGGTGAGCCGCAGCAGCCATGGGTGCGTGGAGATACCGGGAACTTGCAGAGCGGCGCGCCGGTCGCGGTGCATCCCGTCGCAGGCGGATACGAGTGGATCCTGGATTTCATGATCCTTGGGGTCTTGCTCTATCTGCGGCGGCGCGGCGCCCTGCCGGGTTGGGGGTTCGTCTTTTACGTGATCGCCTACGCGGCGGTACGTGGGCTCCTCGGCATCCTCCGCACAGACGAGCAAACGATCGGGGGGATGTCGGTACCGCAGCTGCTGGCGCTGATCACGGGCATCATGGCGGTCGGACTTGCCTTCTACCTTCTCCGAAACCCGCAGCAGCGCGTTCAGGATGTGGAGGAGTACCTGGCGGCCCCGCCGTCCGGCCGCGCCGGGCCGCCGCGCCAGGCCGTGAGGAAGCGGCCGGCGTTGACGGAGGCTGCGCTGAAACGGGTGCGCGTTCGCAAGCGGCGGTACTGAGCGCGCCGCATTGTCCTTGAGTGTCTGCTCCCAGCCGGTGTCCGGCTCTTTGCGGCCGCTCGGGGGCCGCATTCCTTGCGTCGTCGGGACCGTCGTTGGGAGCAGCGGTTGGGAGCCGACGCGCCGCCACGGTGATCATGCGCCGATCCTGGCTCTGGCGTGACGGGAGCGGCGCGGATCCCGATCGCAAAGGGAGTTAGAATTCACCGTTGGTCTGTCGCCGCCGCGTGTTGGGCCGCCGCGCCCGCCGCCGGTGCCCTGCTCGGCTCCGCACCGGCTCTGGGGGGCCGGGAACGCCGCGCGGGATTGTCAACGCCAACGCGTGCCGAGTTCGGGCGGGCGGACAAGGTGTTACGGTGAGTTGGGCTTGTGGCGGCTGGGCCCGCTGGCAAACCCGTAGGGGGAGGGTGAGCATGCCGGTGAAGGTCTACATTCCAACTCCGTTGCGGGCGTTCACGCAGAGTCGCGCGTTCGTTGACGCGGCCGGCTCGGACGTGGCGGGAGTACTCCGCGACCTCGACCAGCGCTTCCCCGATCTGGGCGCGCGGGTCTTCGACGCTGATCGCAACGTCCTCAAGGAGCTCGACATCTTTGTGAACGGTCAGGAGATCGGCGCGCTCGGCGGCGTGGAAACGTCGCTCGACGACGGCGACGAGCTTTCCTTGATTCCCGCCGTGGCCGGCGGTGCGGTGATGACGTCGGAACAGGTGGACCGCTACAGCCGGCACATGATCATGGATCAGGTAGGACCGTTGGGACAGCGCCGGATCACAAACGCGCGCGTCCTGGCGATCGGCGCTGGCGGCCTCGGCTCACCGCTCTTGGCCTATCTTGCCGCCGCCGGCGTCGGCACGATCGGCATCGTCGACTTCGACGACGTCGATCTCAGCAACCTTCAGCGGCAGATCATCCACGATACGGACGACATCGGCCGCCCCAAGGTCGACTCGGCCGCTGATCGCATCGCGCGGATTAATCCCAACGTGGCGGTGATCAAACATCGCGAGCCGCTGACGTCCGAGAACGCGATGGAGATCATCCCCCAGTACGACATCATCGTGAACGGCGCGGACAATTTCGCGACGCGCTACTTGGTGAACGATGCCTCGTTTTTCGCGGGTAAACCGCTGGTCGACGGCAGCATCTTCCTCTTCGAGGGGCAAGTGACCACGTTCATTCCCAAGAAGGGCTGCTACCGCTGCCTCTACCCCAGCCCCCCGCCCCCCGGCATGGTTCCCTCCTGCGCGGAAGCGGGAGTTCTCGGCGTGCTGCCGGGCACCGTCGGCACGATTCAGGCCACCGAGGTCCTGAAGCTGATTCTCGAAGTGGGAGAGCCGCTGCGGAATCGGCTCCTTTTGTACGACGCGCTGGCGATGGAGTTTCGCACCGTCAAGATCCGGCGCGATCCCAAGTGCCCCCTGTGTGGCGATGATCCCACCGTGTTCGCATTGATCGACTACGAGGCTTTCTGCGGGTCGCCCTTCCACGAGGGCGCCGTCGCCGCCGCCGTCTAACGGAGCGCGCGATGCCCATCGAAGTTCGGGTTCCGTCCGTGCTCCAGAACGTTACCCAGGGCCAGAAGGTGCTGCATTACGAGAGCTCGACCGTGCGCGATCTGCTCGCCGACATCGATCGGGACTACCCGGGGTTTCGCGATCAGTTGGTGGAAGATGGCGAGCTGCGCCGGTTCGTCAATATTTTCCTGAA
This sequence comes from Chloroflexota bacterium, assembly GCA_026707145.1. Lineage (GTDB taxonomy): Bacteria > Chloroflexota > Dehalococcoidia > Bin125 > Bin125 > JAPOXK01. Next base: position 27,717 of record JAPOXK010000005.1, read on the forward strand.
CGACGAGGACATCCGCTTCCTCGGACAACTCGACACGCCGATCGCGGATGGGGATGCGATCGCGATCCTTCCCGCACTCGCTGGCGGCTAGGCGGTGCTGTGTCGCCTGAGGCGCACCTCTACGATTCGCCCCTCGACCTGATCGGGGATACGCCGATCGTGCGGCTGCGGCGTACGTCGCCCAGCCCGGACGTACGTATCTGGGCCAAGCTCGAGGGGCAGAACCCCACGGGGTCGGTGAAGGACCGGATCGCGAAGGCGATGATCGACGCGGCCCGCGCGGACGGGTCACTCCGGCCCGGACAGACGATCCTGGAACCCACGAGCGGCAACACCGGCATCTCGCTCGCGATGATCGCACGGATCTACGGCCACCCCATTCGCTGCGTGATGCCGGAGAGCGTGAGTGCGGAGCGCCGGGATCTGCTCCGGTTCTACGGCGCCGAGATCATTCTTTCGCCGGGTGCGCTGGGAACCAACGGATCGGTGCAGATAGCACAGGAGCTGGCCGAGCAGGATCCGTCTCTGTTCATGCCCTTCCAGTACGAGAATCCCGCCAATCCCGCCGCCCACGAAGAGACCACCGGACCCGAGATCCTGCGCGACTGTCCGAGCGTCACGCATTTCGTGGCGGGACTGGGCACCGGCGGAACGCTCACGGGCGTGGGCCGCTTCTTCCGAGCCACCAAGCCGGAGGTTCGAATCATCGCCTCGGTCCCGCACCCCGGCGACCTCGTGCAGGGCTTGCGCAGCCTCGACGAGGGCTACATCCCTCCGGTGCTGGACGAGTCGGTGCTGGACGCTCGGATCATGGTGGATAGCCGGACCTCGTTCGCGGTCACCAAGGCGCTCATGGACAACGAGGGGATCTTCGCAGGCATCTCCGCGGGCGCCGCCGTGCGCACCGCGCAGCGGGTGGCGGAGCGCCTGTCGCACGGCGATATCGTTGTGCTGCTCGCCGACGGGGGGTGGAAGTACATCTCCACGCGCCTCTGGGAGCGTGATTACGAGGAGATCCGTGGGGACGAAGCGATCGAGGGGAAGATTTGGTGGTAACCTGCCGCGCGAGCGATGGCTAGCGAGCTTGCTCTGCCCCAGGCCTTCATTGCGGAGATGATCGCGCATGCCCGCGAGGATGCACCGAACGAAGCCTGCGGCGTGGTCCTGCGCCTGCCCGGCGGCGCGCTCAGACTCTATCGGGCGACGAACGCCGAGGCGTCGCCGTTCCGCTTCTCCATTCCGCCCGCGGAGTTGCATTTCCTCTATCGCACCATCGACGCTTGCAGCGCCGACCTGCTCGTCATCTATCACTCCCACACCGAGACGGCGGCACGTCCCTCCCCCACCGATATGAAGTTCGCCCGCATGTGGGAGAGCGCCGATCCATGGCCCTACTGGGTCGTCGTATCGCTGCAGCACTCCCAACCGGACGTGCGTGCGTGGCGGATCGAAGGAGAGAAAGCGACCGAGGCCGGCTGGGACGTGGGCGAGCCACCCCCCGGCAGCGAGCGTCTGCGCCTGGAGACCGTGGAGAATCCACAGGGCCGCCCCCGCGTCACCGTCAGTGAGGTCTCTCTCTCGTCCTGAAGTGCTGGTCGATCGGCGGTTCTCGCGCCATGCCGGATCTCCCTTGCCCCGCTCCTATCACACTTGCCGGTCGGCGCTTCGACTGGGGCCGGCGCACCTATCTCATGGGCATTCTCAATCTGACCTGCGATTCCTTCGCGGGAGACGGCCTGGCCGCCGATGTGGATCGGGCCCTCGCGCAAGCGGAGCGCTTCGCGGCGGAGGGGGCGGACATTTTGGACTTGGGCGCCGAGTCGACCCGGCCTGGTTTCACACCCGTGTCGGCCGAGCAGCAGATCGCGCGCCTGCTGCCCGTGCTGGAGCGCCTGCGCGATCTCTGCGACCTGCCGCTGAGCGTCGATACGACCAGCGGCGAGGTCGCGCAGGCGGTCCTCGCGGCCGGCGCCAGCCTCATCAACGACACGAGTGGCCTGCGCGGCGACACCGGGCTGGCGTCCACGGTTGCGGAGACGGCCGCCGCCGCCGTCGTGATGCACAATCAGCGCGGCCGCCCTTTCCGCGATGTGATCGCCGATATCCGCGCCGGGCTGGCGGCGTCCTTCCGGGTGGCGGCGCGGGCGGGCTTGCCGCGCGAGCGGCTGATTATCGACCCGGGGCTGGGCTTTGGCTGGGAGCCGCAGCAGAACCTGGAGATCGTCCGGCGGCTGGGCGAGCTGCGTGGGCTCGGCCGGCCGATTCTCGTGGGCCCTTCGCGCAAGAGCGCGATCGGATTGGTGCTGGATGTTCCCGTGGAGCAGCGTCTGGAAGGCACGGCGGCGTTGGTTGCACTCGCTATCGCCAATGGCGCCGACATCGTGCGCGTCCACGACGTGGGTGCGATGAGCCGCGTGGCGCGCATGACGGACGCGGTGGTGCGTGGCTGGGAGCCGTCCCGTGGCTGACTGGGTCGAGGTTGGGATCGCGCTCGGTGCCAACCTTGGCGACCGCAGCGCCAATTTGCGTTTCGGCCTCGCGCGGCTGGCCCCGACCGTGCGCGTCACGAAGCTGTCGCCGCTGTACGAGTCGGCGCCGGTCGGAGTGACGGATCAGCCGGCGTTCCACAATGCGGTTTGCCTGGCGAGAACCGGCCTGGAGCCGCTGCAACTCCTCGACTTTCTCAAGGAGATCGAGCACGCCGCGGGGCGCCGTCCCGGGCGGCGCTGGGGCCCCCGCCTGCTCGATCTCGACATCCTGTTCTTTGGCGACCGCGTCATCGAGTGGGGACGGCTCACCGTTCCGCACCCCCGGATTCGGGAGCGGGGCTTCGTATTGCGTCCTCTTGCCGATCTCGATCCCACGCGGCGTCTGCCGGGCTGGACCGAGGACGTGCAGACGGCGCTCGCCGCGATCGACACGAGTGATCTCGTCGCGGTCGCTGGTCCGGAGTGGGGAGCCAAGGCGGGCGAGGACTAGCGAGGACTAATCGTCGAGCGGCTCCGCCTCGAATTCGAGGCCGGCCAAGTCGTCCTCCATCGCCACGAGCGTCCATCCCATCCAAAATGCCAGCACGGATGCGAGCGCGACGCCCACCGTTACCGGCACCGCCAGCGCCGCATAGCTCCGCCGCGCCACGCAGCGACAGAAGAGCAGGAGTTCGATTACCGCCGCCGCCATGAGCAGCAGTCCGGTGAGGCGTGTGCGGTCCATCGACTGGAGGATAGGGCAAAGCCGCCGGCGCGCTGTATCCGGCTGGCATTGTGCGCGGACGCCCCTCATATACTCAGCGGGCATGGAAATCGAGCCTGATCGCACAGCCGGCGAAGACGCGTTGGGCGGCTCCGCCTCAGTAGTCCCCGGCGGGAGGTCGTCCTCGGTTCCCGGCGAAGCGCTCACCCCGCGCGAGGTGCTGCTGCACCGGCGGGTTGTGCGTATCTCGCCGAGCCGGATCGAAGTGCGGCGGCCCAGCTCTCTGATCGTGTTCCCGGCTCTGGGGGTCGGCCTCACGGCGTTTCTCTTGTTCGCCCTGCTGCAGTGGGCCGGCTCGTTGCCCGCCTGGACGTTGCCGCTGCTGCTCATCTTGGCCGTGCTCGCTCTGCCGATCTCTGGACTCGGGCTCGTCTACACGCTGTTTGGCGCGAGCGTGGTCGCCGATCGGGAGGGAGAGGCCGTGGCCTGGAAACAGGGCTTCCTGGGCATGGGAGTCGGTACTACGGATCTCGTTCCTTTCTGGAAGATCCGTGAGTTCTCGGTCGAGGATGCGGGACGGGAGATCCGGCGGCCCGACGGCGTCGAGCCCGCGCATGCCTTCGCGCAGTGGGAGATCACCCTGGTCAAGAAGAGCGGGACGCGGCGGCGCATCGGCGGCCTCTCGGTCCCGCGGGAGTTCGAGGAACGGGGGCTCGATCAGGTTATGGAAGTTGCCGAGGCATTCGCGGCCCTGAGCGGCGCTCCCGTTCGGGGTCCGATCTGGTAGGCCGTCCCTGCGCCCTCGCCCAGGCGGGATTGTGCAAGGGAGGGGCTGGCGCTGGCTTGGCGAGGTTGTTACTTTTGAGTGGTGGCGGCGCGGGGTCCCGATGCGGGTGAGGGACGCGCGGTGCGACGGTGACTCGGAGGCGACTGTGGGCGACCGAGTCCGGGAAGCCTGCGGTGTTTTTGGTCTCTACGCTCCTGGTTTAGATGTCGCGCGCCTCACGTTCTATGGGCTCTACGCTCTCCAGCATCGCGGCCAAGAGAGCGCGGGGATCTGCGCTTCCGACGGCACGCAACTGAGCCTGCACACCGGCATGGGCCTGGTATCGCAGGTCTTTGCCGAAGGCGATCTCGCCCCGCTCAACGGCGTCGCCGCGATCGGGCATACGCGCTACTCCACGACGGGATCGAGCCGCGCGCGCAACGCACAGCCGTTGGTGTTGCCGGGCGCCGACGGCGATCTTGCCCTTGCGCACAACGGCAACATCGTCAACGCGGTCGAGGTCCGCGCGGAGATGGAGGCCGCTGGCCACCGCTTCGAAACCTCGACCGACTCGGAGATCGTGGGTCGCTACCTCCAAGCTGCGCGCGGCACTTGGGCCGAGCGCTTCGCCCAAGTGATGCGCGTCTTCCGCGGAGCCTACTCGCTCGTCTTGCTCACCGAGGATCGACTGATGGCGGCGCGGGACCCGTTGGGCGTGCGCCCGCTTTGTTTGGGACGGATCGACGGCGGCTACGCCGTCGCCTCGGAGACCTGTGCGCTCGACCATATCGGTGCCGAATATCTCCGCGAGGTCGCACCGGGTGAATTCGTGACGATCGCCGCCGAAGGCCTTCTTTCCGCCCAAGTCGCGCCGGTGGAGCAGCAAGCGAGCTGTGTATTCGAGCATATCTACTTCGCGCGCCCCGATTCCAAGCTCGACGGCCGCTTGGTGTATTCGAGCCGTCTTGCCATGGGCGCGCAGCTCGCGAGTGAGCAGCCCGCGCACAACGGGGATCTCGTGATCGGCATTCCGGATTCCGCCACCGCCGCCGCCGTGGGCTATGCGCGGAAGGCCGGTCTGCCTTACGCCGAGGGGCTCGTCAAAAACCGCTACGTGGGCCGCACCTTCATTCAACCCGATCAGCGCATCCGCGAGCTTGGCGTCAACCTCAAGTTCAATCCGCTGCCGGAGGTCCTTGCCGGCAAGCGCGTCGTCGTCGTTGATGATTCGATCGTGCGGGGTACGACGACGCCCCGCGTGGTGCAGATGTTGCGTGACGCCGGGGCCGCCGAAGTGCACATGCGCATCTGTGCGCCACCGATCACCAACACGTGCTTCTTCGGCGTGGATATGGCCACTCGGGGCGAACTGATCGCCGCTCAGCGAACGGTCGAAGAGATTCGGCAGCATATCAACGCCGACAGCTTGGGCTATCTGAGCGTCGAGGGCCTGCGGCGCGCGATCAACTTGGGCGGTGACCGCCACTGCCTCGCCTGCTTCACCGGCGAGTATCCGATACCGGTGCAGCTGGAGATGGACAAGTTCGTGTTTGAGAGCGAAGAGGCAGCGCTCGATGGTGATTCGCCGCATCTCGTCGCGAACGCCGCCGTTCACACGGCGCCGCGTTAGAAACTGGATGCGTGGGCTCTAACGCCGATCCTGGCGGCGGGTCCTCCCGCGATCCCGGCGGCCGCGCGCCCCGCTACGCGGCCGCCGGCGTCGATGTCGATGCCAACACCCGTCTGATTCCACGACTGCGCGCGCTTGCGGCGCAGGCTGGTCGGCCCGAGGTGCTGGGGAGCATTGGCGCCTTCGCGGGCCTCTTCGATCTGAGTGGCGTGTCTCGGCCGCTGCTCGTCGCTTCTACCGACGGCGTCGGAACGAAGCTGCTCGTCGCACGCGCACTCGCGCGCTACGACACGGTAGGCGAGGACCTCGTCAATCATTGCGTGAACGACATCCTCACGGCGGGTGCCCGCCCCTTGTTTTTCCTTGACTACCTTGCCGGCGCCGGACTGAACGAGGACAGCAAGGTAGCCGTCGTCGAGGGGGTCGCGCGCGCCTGCGCCGCCACGGGCACGGCCTTGCTCGGCGGTGAGACCGCGGATATGCCCGGGCTCTACCGATCGGGCGACTTCGACATCGCCGGCACGATCGTCGGCGTGGTCGAGAAAGGCCGGCAGATCGAAGGAACGACGATCACCTCCGGCGACGCGGTTTTCGCGCTTCCGAGCAACGGGCTCCACACGAACGGGTACAGCCTTGCGCGTGAGGTGCTGGGGCTGACTGCCGATCCGGAGCGGGCGCGTGCTTTGCTCGCGGCGCATGATCCCGGTCTCGGCGAATCCCTTGGGGCCGCGCTGCTGCGTCCGCATCGCTGCTACTTGTCCGTCGTCGAGCCGTTTCTCGACCGCTGCAAGGGGATCGCGCACATCACCGGCGGCGGGGTGCAGGAAAATCTCGAGCGGATCTTGCCCGAGGGCGTCTGCGCCCGCCTCGACCCGGCGCGCTGGTCCATCCCGCCGCTGTTCGGCTTGATTCAGCGGCGCGGCGCTATCAGCGACGCGGAGATGTACCGCGTGTTCAACATGGGCGTCGGCATGATCGTGGTCGTCGCGCGGGAGGACGCGGAAGTCGTGCGGCGGCACGCACCCGAGGCATGCGACGTGGGCTTCCTTGAGCCGGTGCCGGGTTCCCGGACGGTCGAGATCGTAGGAATCGCTACTCCTTAGCCGGGGGTCTCGCTTGACACCTTCTTACGGAGTGCTAGATTCCGATTGCACATTTCTTCACGAACTCACGTGCGTTGCGGCGAATGGCGTGCGTGAATGGGCGTGCTGAGAGCGAGGCCGCCGGCGTGGAAGTCCTCCTGCAGATCCCCTTCCGCTCAGAGATCATGGAGCTGCCGTTGGTGCTCTTGACGATTTTCTTCGGACTGGGGGCGATGGTCGTCCTCGGCCGTTGGTGGGACCACTAGGGAGCGCCGATGGCAACTGCGGAGCGTCCGCCGGCACGGGGCTTCAACGAGCAGCTCTACGACCTCTTTTTCAATAACTACATCTGGAAGTCGATCTTCCGCAGCGGCTACCCGAACACGCCGCGGAACCAGATGCTGGTCGTGGCGACCAATGTGTTTCTGCACCTGCACCCGACGCGGATCCACCGCACCCACGTCAAGATCACCCACACGTACTGTTTGGGCGGCTTGACCTTCTTCATGTTCCTGGGGCTCACGGTGACCGGCGTGCTGCTGATGTTCTACTACGTACCGTCCGTGGAGCGCGCCTACGCGGACATCCAAGCGCTTGAGACGAACGTGCGGTTCGGTTCGCTCATGCGCAACCTCCATCGCTGGATGGCGCACGCGATGATCATCACCGTGCTGCTCCACATGATGCGGGTCTTTTACACCGGGGCCTACAAGCCGCCGCGCGAGTTCAACTGGGTCGTCGGGGTCATCCTCTTCATCCTGACGCTCCTGCTGTCCTTCACCGGCTATCTGCTGCCGTGGGATCAGCTCGCTTTCTGGGCCATCACCGTGGGCACGACGATGGTCGGCTCCGCTCCCATCCTGGGCGACGAGAGCAAATTCCTCCTCCTGGGGGGGTTCTCGGTGGGGCCCAACGCGCTGATTCGCTTCTATACCCTGCATGTGATTGCGTTGCCGCTGTTGGCGGCGATCTTTATGGCGGTGCACTTCTGGCGAGTGCGTCGCGATGGCGGGCTGGCCCGGCCGCTCTGAGGCGGCAGGGCGGGCTTGAGGACATGGACGGGATGAGTGCGGGAGAGTCATGGCTGAGCGGGTAGTTGCCGCGCTGCAGCGTCGGCCCCGGCGGGAGCGCGAAGAAGAGGTCCTCGTCTGGCCAGATCTCGTCTTCGTCGAGTTCATCTCGGCGGTGCTCTTCACGGTTTCCCTCGTCGTCCTCTCCGTCTTCATCAACGCGCCCCTGCTGAATCGCGCCGATCCCGACACCACGCCCAATCCGTCGAAGGCCCCCTGGTACTTCCTCAACCTGCAGGAGCTGCTGCTGCACATGGAGCCCGCGTGGGCGGGCGTCATCGTTCCGACGATCCTCTTGATCGTGCTCGCGGCCGTCCCCTATTGGGACCGCTCCAACGAACAACAGGGCGTCTGGTTCGGGACCGCCAACTCGGTGCGGCTCACGATCTGGGGGATGGGCGTTGGGCTTTTCGGCACGATCTGGCTGATCATCTATGACGGGCAGAAGCATGTGGAATGGACCGAGAACATCATCCGGGGCCTCGGGCTCAACAGGGATTTCACCTGGCCCGGCGGCCTCGATTGGGCTCGCGATCTCCGCTCGCTCGACACGCGGATCAACTGGGACGATCTGAGCTTCACCATCGGCGACTTCAAGATGTTCCAGGATTGGCGCGCCATCCCGCTGGGCATTCCCGGCACCACGGAAGACCCCTGGTTGTTGAACCTGAACTTCCCCTCGTTCCTCTCCCAGCAGTTGATCCCGGTGGCGACGATGATCGGGTTGCCCGTTCTGCTGTACCTGTTCACCCGGCATAAGTTGGGCTGGATCTACTCGCGCCGCGATACGGCGATCCTGATCTTTAGCGGATTCATCGCGACCTACATCGTGCTGACCGCCGTGGGCCAGTTCTTCCGCGGCGAGGCACAAGAGTTGCGGGCGCCGTGGGATATCGTGGTGGTAGAGGAATAGGGCGAGGCGAAAGCGGCTATGGAAAGCGATAGAAGCGGCTTGGGCGAGGGCGGCCCCCCTGTTGTTGATCGCGGGGGCGGGGAGCCGTCGGGCGGGAGCCGTCCGCAACGGACGTCGCGCGCCGCGCCTTCGGAGCGAGAGATCGGAGTCATTGAGCGCCCGGCGCCGGAACGCGCCATCGTGCGGCAAGAGCAGGCGCGCCGCGCGCGCCGCGCCGAGCTGTCCCGGCGGCGTTTCTTCGGTGCGGCCTTTTGGGGCGCGATGGGCATCGGCCTGACCGGAAGCCTTGCCGCCTTCCTCTCGTTCTTCTGGCCGCGGGGCTTGCAGGGCTTCGGTGGCGAAGTTCCCGTTTCCGCCGACCTCATCCCCCGTCCCGGGGACAACCCGGTGCGCGTCGCCAACGGCAAGTTCTGGCTCGTCAATCTCGAATCAGGCGAGGGCGCCCACGCTGGGTTCGGCACGCCCGGGAGCGGCGGCTTGGTGGCGCTCTTCTGGGTCTGTCCGCATCTTGGCTGTACGGTGCCGTGGCGAGAGGCGTTCACCTTCGAAGGCGCTACCGGCTGGTTCCGCTGCCCCTGCCACGGCTCGACCTACAGCCGGGCGGGCGTGCGCGTCTTCGGCCCGGCGCCGCGTCCCATGGACACGATGGACATCACGGTCAATGCGGATGGCTCCATCACCGTCGACACGGGTTCGATCACTCCGGGTGGTGAAGACAACCCCACCCGGGCCGTGCCCTACGACGCATGAACACCAACAAGCAGGTCATCGCTATGGTGATGCTCCTCTTCATGGGCGTCATCTCCCTCGGCGCCTATACCTGGTTCGACGTCGGCCGTCGGGCATCTGCCGAAGAGGAAGTCCTGTTGGTCACGGCGGAGCGCGGCGCCCATCTCTTCGCGAACAACTGTCGGGAATGCCACGGCAACAAAGGCTTGGGCCGGGCCCAGCATCCTTCCCTTATCGCCCCCGCCCTCAATACCCCCGAGAACACCTTCGGGTTCCGCGAAGGGAATGATGGCAAGTTCGCCGAGCGCCAGGCGTTCATCGACGACACGATCACCTGTGGGCGCAACGGGACCGCCATGCCGCCTTGGGCCGTCGAGCAGGGCGGTGCGCTGAACTTCTCTCATATCGACAATCTTGTCGGCCTGGTCACGACGAACGCCGGCGGCGCGTGGGACCTGGCTCATGAACTCGCCATTGAGCTTGACGAGGCGACGATCGACGGCTTGCGCGACACCCTTCGCGCCGCTGAGGAAAGTGGCGACGCCGATACCATCACCACGGCGGCGGAGGCGCTGGCAGCGGCAGAGGAGCGCTTTGCAGCGGGGCTGCCGATTCCGGTGCCGAGCCCTTCGGTCACGTCGGGAACCTGCGGGCAGCTTCAAGCCGAGCCAACCGCTCCTGCCGCTGCTGGTCCCGCGGATGAGGACGTACCCCAGATCTCGACCGACCTCTTTACTCCAAATGCCGACCGCGGGCGGGAGCTCTTCTTCAGCAATGGCTGCAACGTCTGCCACGGGGATGTGGGCGAGGGTGGAATCGGGCCGACGATCGCCAGGACGTCACTCACCTTTTCGCAGGTGGCGTACCAGTACCGCAACCCACGCGAGGCGATGCCCCAGTTCACAACGGACCAGATTCCTAACGCGGACGTGTACGACATTTACGCCTGGCTGCAAACGCTAGAATGAGCAGCGCGGAAGTGAGCGACTACCGCCCCGCGCGGTAGAGGTATTTGGTTCGGGCCGGTACGCGGAGGTCGATTGCATGGCGAATGCGCAGACTGGAAAGCGCTATGTCTGCTCCGCCTGCGGAGCAGAGTTCATCGTGACCAAGGGCGGCGATGCGGAGCTCAAGTGCTGCGGGAAGCTCCTGGACTTAAAAAAGTAACCGCGGCGCACTGACCGATCACGGAGGGTTCGCATGGCCGTGCAGCTGGGTAAGCGCTACAAGGACGAAGAGACCGGTGTCGAGGTGCTCTGCATCAAGCCGGGCGAAGGCGAACTGACGATCGACGATCGGGCGCTCGAACTGATGCAGCCAAAGGTGCTTCCCTCCGCAGATTAAGCACGTCTCGCAATGACCACGCGGCCGCCGGGATCCGGCGGCCGCGCTGCGCCGCAACGCTTTGATGGAGGGACCGTCCGCTAGTTTCGGCGCGCGCGACAAGACGATAGGCGCCCGTGAGGTCGCGCGGGAGAGGGCTTCACGGCCAAGCCGTCGGCTGGCCAGCGTGCCGCTTTCGCCCGGAGTCGCTGGGCGGTTTTAAGGGCCGCGGCGTCGCTGCAATAGACTGCCTGCTATAGGGCTGCTCCGCATGGACCGTCACCATTTCTTTACGCCCGTTCGTCTCGCGACTTTCGTCGTGGGACTTTCGATCGCGCTCACGATCGCGCTGATCCCGATTGAGCCCGCGGAGACCTTGCCGCAAGTCGGGGAGACCGCCCTGGACGATGTGCGGGCTTGGGAAGATGTCGCTTTTGAGAGCGCCGTCCTCACGGACCTCGCTCGCGATGCGGCCGGCGAGAACGTCGCCGCGTTCGTCACGGTCGATCGCGGGGTGGAGCGCGCGCAAGCGGGCACGCTGCAGGTCCTGCTCACGAGCATTAGCGATATCCGCGGCTCGAGCACAACGGAAGCCGAGCGGACGGCCGCCCTCGCCGCGGTGCCTGCGTCACCACTCAGTCTCCGCGGGCAGATTCTCGTACTCAGCTTTACCAACGCCCAGTGGGAGACGGCTCGCGACGAAGCCACCACGCTGCTCACGGAATTGTTCACGGCGAACATCATCGAGAGCGATCTCGAGACGCTTCGTTCCGAGATCCCCGATCGCGTCGCTCTCGATCTCTTTCCGGCCGTGCGTGAGGTTGTCGTCGAGCTGGTAGCGCCGTTGATCATGCCCAACGTCGTGATCGATGAGGTAGCCACGCTCGCGGCCCGTGAGCAGGCGCGGTCGATCGTGGCCCCGGTGGTCTGTTCCTTCAGGGAGGAGGAGCTCGTCTTTCCCCAAGGGGCGGAGGTGACCGGTGCGGACATCTTGGCGCGCTGCGAACTCCCTGTGTCACTCCGTGGCGTCGACTTCACCGCGGCCGAAACCGGCGCGGTGGCGAGTGAAGCGCTTGAACGGCTCACCCCGAACTCGGGTGGCATCCCCGGCGACGAGCTGATCGCCGTCCTCATCATCGCGGCGGCTTGCGCGGTGACCCTCGGTGCCTACCTCGCCCTCACGCATCCGCGCGCCGCGGCCAGCGACCGCCGGCTCGTCCTGTTGGGCGCCTTGATCTTCTTGGCGGCGATCGCCGCGCGCTGGTACTTTCCGGCCGTTCTTCCGGAGGAGCAGGACAAGGCGCTGGAGTTAATCCTGCCCCTGGCGGCGGTGGCCGTGCTTGCCACGGTGCTTTTGGAAACCACGCTGGCCCTCGTCGTCGCCACGATCGTCGCGGCGCTGGGCGGCTTCGCCGCGATGGCGTTCCCGGACTACGACGTGACCAACATGCCGAGCGCGGAGCAGGCGCTGCGGCCGGCGGTGACGTTCCTGTTTGCGGGCGTCGCGGGCGTCTTTGCGAGCACGCGGGTGGAGCGGGTGACGCAGTATGCCGTGGTGGGCAGCGTCATCGGCGGCACGGTGTTCGTCACCGGGCTCGCCTTTTGGTTGTTCAACGACGATCGCTCCACGATTGCCCTTGCCTGGCTCGCGCTCACGGCCCTCCTCGCCACGGTCGTCACGGGCGTCGTCACGGTGGGCGCGTTCACTTTTCTCGGCTCAACGTTCGGCGTGACGACGCGCCTGCAGCTGCTGGAGATGGCGCAGCTGACCCAACCGCTCTTACGGCGCCTCCAAGAAGAGGCGCCCGGGACGTTTCATCACTCCCAGCTGGTCGCGACCATGGGCGAGCGCGCCGCCGCGCAGATTGGCGCCCATCCGCTGCTCGTGCGCGTGGGGGCCTACTACCACGACATCGGCAAGCTCGCACAGCCGCACATGTACATCGAGAATCAGGGCGATGAGGAAAACCCCCACGACGGTGTCGATCCGTGGGAGAGCGCACGCGTGATCCAGGAGCACGTTCGCTGGGGGCTGGAGCTCGGCCGGCGGCATCGATTGCCGGAGCGGGTGCGGGACTTTATTCCCGAGCATCACGGCACTCGGCTCGTCACCTACTTTTACCGGAAGGCCGCGCAGCTCGATCCTGATGTCGATCCGACCGGCTTCACCTACGAAGGACCCCGGCCCCGCTCCCGCGAGACCGCGATCGTCATGCTGGCCGATTCCTGTGAGGCGGTAGTCCGCTCGTCCCACGACCGTGATCCGGACCAGATCGACAATTTGATCGATGGCGTGATCAACGAACGTCTCGCCGAGCGGCAACTCGACGACAGCGACATGACCCTTCGCGATCTGCGTCTCGTGGGCGAATCATTCAAGGTCACGCTGCGCGGCGTATACCACTCGCGTATCAGCTATCCCGAACCCACGGCGGCCGAGCAGGAGCGTCTCACGCGCAGCCCCTTGCCGGAGGATTTCAAGGCCCCTCCCGAGCCGGTCGGCGATCTTCCGATTGACGGCAGCGAACCTCCCGAGATCGCTTAACTTGGTTCTCGCACACGGTGCAAGGTGGAGCCTTTAGTCACCGCGGCCGGCAGTGTTAAGATCGGCGCGGGAGTAGCCCGTGCGTTTCGCCGTTCTCGTGTTCCCCGGTACCTGGAGCGACGGCGATTGCCGCTACGTTCTCCAAGATGTGTTGGGCCACCCTACCGATCTCGTCTGGCACCGCGAGAGCAGCCTCGACGGCTACGACGCGGTCATCGTCCCCGGCGGTTTCGCGCACGGCGACTACTTGCGGTGCGGGGCGATCGCCCGCTTCTCTCCGGTGATGATCGCCCTCCGGCGCCATGTCGACGCGGGCCGCTTGGTCTTTGGCTCCTGCAACGGGTTCCAGATCCTCTGCGAGGCAGGGCTGCTGCCGGGTACACTCCGCCGCAATCAGAGCCTCCAGTATCGCTGCGCTCCCCAGCACGTCCGCGTCGAACGTGCGGATACGCCCTTCACGAGCGCGTGCGCGGAAGGACAGCGGCTCATGCTGCCGATTTCGCATGGGGAAGGGAACTATTTCGCCGATCCGGACACCTTGGCGGAGCTTGAGGCGGAGCGGCGAATCCTCTTTCGCTATGTGGACGCCTCCGGCGCTGTGACGGCCGCCGCCAATCCCAACGGCTCCGCTTCCCATATCGCCGGCGTCATGAATGCCGCTGGCACCGTCTGCGGCATGATGCCGCACCCCGAACGGGCCAGCGAGGCGTTGTTGGGAGGCGAGGACGGGCTCTATATCTGGCGCTCAATGATTGAGCGGTGGAACTGATGCCTTGACGTCATCCGCGCACGCTGTCGAAGACGCGACGCTCGAGCAGATCGCCCTGAGTCGAGCGGAGTACGAGGACGCCCGCGAGCGCCTCGGCCGCGATCCGACGCCGCTCGAGCTGGGCATGATCGGCGCCCTCTGGAGCGAGCATTGCGGCTACAAGCATTCGCGCCCGCTCTTCCGCCACTTCCCCGTCGAAGCGCCGCACATCCTCACCGCGTTGGGCGGCGAGAACGCGGGCGCCGTGGACATCGGCGACGGCTGGGTCGTGGTGATGAAGATCGAGTCGCACAATCATCCCAGCGCGATCGAGCCGTATCAGGGCGCCGCGACCGGGGTGGGTGGCATTGTGCGCGATATCTTCGCGATGGGTGCGCGGCCGATCGCTCTCCTCGACTCCCTGCGCTTCGGTCCGCCGTCCCAGCGGGACAGCCGGCGGCTGCTGAAGCACGTAGTCGCCGGCATCGGCGACTACGGCAACTGCCTGGGCATTCCCAACGTGGGGGGCGAGGTGGCATTCGGCGGGTCCTACGCGGCCAACCCGCTGGTGAATGCGATGTGCGTCGGTCTGGCTCGCCGGGGCGAGCTCGTCAGCGCCCGCGCCGATGGTCCGGGCAACGCCCTCATGCTGGTCGGCGCCGACACGGGCAGGGACGGGCTCCACGGCGCCACCTTCGCCAGCGTGGAACTCGGCGACCGCAGCGAGGAGCGCCGCCCGGCCGTGCAGGTCGGCAACCCGTTCATGGAAAAGCTGCTGATGGAGGCCTGCGTTGAGCTGGCGACCGACCATCCGGATTGGATCACGGGGCTGCAGGACCTCGGCGCGGCCGGGCTCACCAGCAGCGCGGTCGAATGCGCGGCCCGGGCCGGCACCGGCGTGCGCATCGACGTGAGCCGCGTTCCCCGCCGCGAGGCCGGCATGACGCCCTACGATGTCATGCTCTCGGAATCACAAGAGCGGATGTTGGTGGTCGTCAAGTGCGGCCGCGAGGACGATGTCGCGCGGCATTTCGAGCGTTGGGAGCTATCGGCCACGGTGGTCGGCCAGGTGACGGAGGATGGCATCGCGCGTGTCGTGGATGGAGACCAAGAGGTTGCGAGCATCGACACCGCGCTTCTCACCTCACCGCCCACCTATGAGAGCGAGGGCGTGCGCGATCCCGCCGCCGCCGCCGCGGCCGACTTCGACCCCGGCACGCTTCCGGACCTTTCCGACGCCACCGCCGCGCTCCTCGCACTCCTAGCTGCGCCCAACATCGCAGATAAGAGCTGGGTCACGCGCCAATACGACCAACAGGTCCTGACCAACACTGTGATCGTGCCCGGCAGTGATGCTGGGGTGCTCCGTATCAAAGGCACGCAGCGCGCCATCGCTCTCGCCACCGACGGCAACGGTCGCACGACCTACCTCGATCCTTGGACGGGAGGCGCCCGCGCCGTTGCGGAAGCGGCGCGTAACGTCGCCTGTACGGGCGCGACGCCACTGGCGCTCACCGATTGCCTTAACTTCGGCAACCCCGAGCGTCCTCCGATCGCCTACCAGCTGGCGCAGGCCGTGCGTGGCATCGGCGCTGCCGCGCGGGCGCTCGGCACCACGGTGATCTCGGGGAACGCCTCGCTCTACAACGAAACCAATGGCATCCCCGTCGCGCCCACGCCAATCATCGGCATGCTGGGCGTGATCGAGGATGTGGACCGGATCGTTCGCATGCCCTTCCGGGCTGAGGGCGACCTCGTCTTCCTCGTGGGCGCCGCGGTGCCGCAGGATCCGGCGACGCTGGGCGGCGGTGAGTATCTCGCGGCGCTTCAGCAGCTTGAGGCGGGCCCCGTCGCCGTGGACCTCCCTGCGGAGGCCGCGCTCATCCGGTTTCTGACCACCGCCGCCGGGCGCGGTCTGCTCCGCTCCGCCCACGACTGCTCGGACGGCGGGCTGGCGGTGGCGCTGGCGGAATGCGCCGTCGCGGGCGGCGTGGGGCTTGATGGCGCTTCGATCGATCTCGGTCCCCGTGTGGACGCGGCGCTCTTCGGGGAGGCCGGCGCGCGTGCCGTCGTCGGCGTGCACCCCCGTGATCGGAGTGCGTGCGGCGCGCTTGCTCAAGAGATCGGGATCCCGATCACGTTCCTTGGCACCGTATCCGGCGATCGCCTGCGTATCGGCGCGGCCGTCGATCTCCACATCACCGATATCGGCACTGCCTACCGAAAGGCGCTCCCTACACTGATGGGGGATGGCCAACCGGCCGGGCGCTGATTTGCATGGACAGAACGTCCGTTCTATCGTTTTATTGAGGGTTCGGCGAGGAGGTCTTTGTCCCGCCGTCTCGGCCAGCCGGCTCCGGCTGTCTTTGTGACAGAAGTACTAGGCTTGGCGACCGTTTCGCTTATACCGTGGATGGACGTGTCAACTCTCTGGAGTGGCGCGCTCATAAGCCATTATCGAGTTGGCTATCGGCCGCGGATCCGTCACAACGGATCTGCGGCTCATCCGGACGCGGGAGGGTCGCGATGAAGGTCGTGTTTCTGAAAGAGGTCGAGGGCTCTGGGCTCGTTGGAGAGGTCAAGGAGGTCAAGAACGGCTATGCGCGGAACTACCTTCTGCCTCGTGAGCTTGCGGCCCCGGCCACGAAAGCGGCGATCGAGCGAGCGACCAAGCTCGCTAAGTTAGACGCCATCCGCCAAGAGAAGGCGGATGCGGCTGCCCGCCTGCTGGCCGAGCGCATCGACGGGGCCACCGTCGAGTTATCGGCCAAGGTTGGCGAGCAGGGTCGCCTCTTCGGATCAGTCACGGCGGCCGACATCGCGGCCCAGCTGAGCGAGCGAGTCGGCGCGAAGGTCGAGCACCGGCAGGTCCTGCTGGGGCAGGCGATCAAGGCCATCGGGACGCAAGACGTGCGCGTCCGCTTCACGCGCAACGTCTCCGCGCATATCTCGGTGGAGGTCGTCTCCGACGAGAGTGAGCTGGCGGAGCCGCCGGACGCCGAGCAGGAAGTGCCGGCGGAGGAGACAGAGGACGAGAGCACAGAGGCCGCGGCTCCCGAGGAGGAGTCGCAGGTCGAGAGCGACTAAGGGGGCAGGCCTGCCTGAGCCCCCGCGGGGGTTCGGATGGTCTTGGAGAAAGCCCCACCGAGCGACGTCGAAGCGGAAGCGACGGTCATCGCGGCTCTTCTGGTCGACGAGACGGCGCTGCCCCGCATCGCGGCGATCCTCAATCCCCGCGATTTCGCCGATGAACGCCACGCTTGGATGTACGAAGCGGCGCTCAAGATCTGGGATCGCAGCGAGGCCGTCAATCAGGTCACGCTGGCGCACGAGCTGGGACGGAGCGGCAAGCTCGAGGAGGCGGGCGGGCTTGCCTACATCAGCCAGATCGTCGCCGATCTGCCCACCTCCGTCGGGGTGGAGCACGCGGCCCGCATTATCACGCGCGATGCGACCTATCGCCGGCTGATCGACGCCGCCGGCACCATCGCCCGCATCGGCTACGACGGCGGTCCCAATCTCTCGGACGCGCTGGCCCGCTCCGAGAATCTGCTCCTGGACCTGCGCGGCGGGGAGCGCCTGCGCGACTTCGTACCCCTGCGCGACCTCTTGGAGGAGTTCCTCGGCCCGCCTACGGATGAAGAAGCCGCCCGGCTGACCGAGCCGGCGCGCACGGGGTTCTCCGATCTGGACACATTGCTCACGGGTCTCAAGCGATCGGATTTGGCGGTGCTGGCGGCCCGTCCCTCCGTCGGCAAGTCCGCCTTGGCCCTGGCCTTGGCGCGCAACCTGGCCTTGGGCCAACAGGGGAAGGTCGCCATCTTCAGTTTGGAGATGTCCGGCGAACAGGTGGCGAGCCGTTTGGTCTCCGCCGAGGCCAATGTCGACTCCCAGCGACTGCCCTGGGGCCGCCACAGCGAAGCGGAAGAGGCGCGCATTAGCCGCGCGATCGGCAACCTTTCCCAAGCGGAGATCTACATTGACGATACGCCCGGCCTCAACGTGGCCGAGCTGCGCGCCAAAGCGCGCCGCATCAAGATGGACGTCGGGCTGGACTTGCTGGTCGTCGACCACATTCAGCTGATGCACGCGGACTTCGGCCGAGAGGCCAACCGCGTCATGGAGATCAGCTATATCTCGCGCTCGCTCAAGGAGCTCGCGCGAGAGTTGCAGGTGCCTGTGCTTGCGGTCTCCCAGCTGTCGCGCGCCGTCGAGGCGCGCCAGCCGCACATCCCTATGCTCAGCGACCTCCGGGAGAGCGGCTCGATCGAGCAAGACGCCGACGTGGTGATCTTCATCTATCGCGAGGACATGTACGTGCAACGCGAGGAGTGGGAGGATCAGCATCCAGGAGAGCCCGGCTCGCACTATCCGGCGGGCGTCGCGCAGCTGATCGTAGCTAAGCATCGCAACGGCCCCACCGGCGTCGTCCATCTGCGCTTCGTCAAGAACATCGCCAAATTTGAAGATCTCCTGCTCCGCCAGGAGGAGGCCTCCCCACCCGACGCGGAGTGGAGCCTGGACGCGTTCTCCAATGACTGATCAAACCGATCCCCACGCGTCCACCGCCGCCGCTTACCCGGGGTTCCCGTCCTCGGCCAAGAACGTGGCCATTCCCGCGGCGCTGCTCTCCACGCTGGTTCCGGCGATGGACGATCCGGCCGAGCTGTTGGTCTCCCTGTACGCCATCGCCGCCGTACAGCGCTTGCGGCGCTTTCCCCGGCTGCTCGACGTAGATCTCCTTGCTGCCGAGCGGCCGCTCGTCGACGCCCTGGCCCGCATGCTGTCCGTATCCGATGCGGCAGAAGTTGCGGCCGCGTTCAAGCGCGGCGTCGACGCCGCAGTTGAACGCGGGGTGCTGCTCCGAGTCGACGGCGCAGGAGCCGACCGCCCTCGCGCGTACCTCACCGTCAATACTGCGGCGGAGCGCCGCACGATCGAGCGGGTGCGCCGCGGCGAGCTGGCGAACGGTCCGGCGCTCGCTCCCTATGCGCCCGCTCCCCGCCGTGCGCGCAGCATCTTTACGATCTATGAAGAGACCGTGGGGCCGATCACGCCCCAAATCGCGGAGGAGCTCGTCGAGGCGGAGGCGCTCTACCCCTGGGAGTGGATCAACGATGCGTTCCGTGAGGCCGCGGAGCTGAACAAACGGAGCTGGCGCTACATCGGCCGCATCTTGGAGCGCTGGCAGAGTGAAGGACGGGACGATGAGGCGCTTGGGCGACATTCTGGCCGCTGGCGCGATTCCGAGTACGGGCACCTCATCCGGCGCTGAGACGCCGCCGGAGATGTCGCTTGTCCCGCGTTGCAGGGAGTGCAACGACGCTGGCTTCGTACGGCGCGATCTGCCCCCCGGGCATGAGGATTTCGGCCGCGCCATTCCCTGTCGCTGCGCGCAGGACGAGGCCCGCGACGAGCAGGCGGCGCGACTTCAGCGCTACAGCAACCTGGGACCGCTTGCCGGCATCCGTTTTGGCGGGCTGTCGGCGGAGCGCTCCGCCGCGTTCGCGGAAGCGGCGCGCGCGGCGGCCGCCTTCGCGGAGGCGCCGCAGGGATGGCTCGCGTTCTGGGGCGCGACCGGCGGCGGCAAGACGTCGCTTGCTGCCGCGATCGCGAACGAGCGCATCGCCGCCGGGCTTCCGGCCTTGTACACGGTCGTGCCCGATCTGCTCGACCATCTGCGGGCGGCCTACGGCGCGAGCTCCGGCTTGCCCTACCCCGCCTTGTTCGAGCAGGTGCGAAGCGCCCCCTTGCTCATCCTCGACGACCTCGACGCAGGCAACCCCACGGAGTGGGCGCGTGA
This sequence comes from Chloroflexota bacterium, assembly GCA_026707145.1. Lineage (GTDB taxonomy): Bacteria > Chloroflexota > Dehalococcoidia > Bin125 > Bin125 > JAPOXK01. The sequence goes on from JAPOXK010000005.1 coordinate 47,518, forward strand.
GAAGCTATTCCAGCTCCTGAATCACCGCCGCCAGGCCGAGCTGCCGACGGTGATCACCACGACGTCGCCGGCCGCGTCGCTGCCGGAATGGATCGCCCGCTGGCTCGAGGCGCCGATGGTCCAGAAGCTGCCCATTGAGGCTCCCAAGGTTGGTACGTACGCGCAGATCGGTGGGGCGAGCCGCGACGTCCTCGATCAGATGAGCTTCGACACGTTCAGTCCGAAGGGCCGGGGCCGTCTGACCTCGGCACAAGCGACCAATCTTCAAGCCGCGCTGCGCATGGCCCGCGCCTATGCCGATAAGCCGGAGGGCTGGATCGTCTTCACGGGGGACACCGGCCGGGGCAAGACGCACTTGGCCGCCGCGATCGCGCGCCGGCGCCTCCAGGCGGGCGACGGCGTCTACTTCGCCGTCGTCCCGGACCTGCTCGACCACCTGCGCTCCTCATACAATCCCGCGCGCGGGGATGGCTACGACGCGCTCTTCGATCGCGTGCGCAATGCGGGCCTCCTCATCCTGGACGATCTCGGCGCGCACAGCACCACGCCGTGGGCGGAGGAGAAGCTCTACCAGATCTTCGCCTATCGCTACCTGCAGCGGCTCCCCACCGTCGTCACCACGAACGCCGATCTTCTGGATCGCGAAGCCTTGCCCGACCGGATTGCCTCGCGTCTCATGGATGCCGGCATCGCGAACGTCTTCGCGATCGAAGCGCCCGATTTCCGCAGCGGCCGCAAGCCCCGCGACGGCACGCCGAGCAAGGCGCGGAGACGCCGCTGGTAGACGCTCCCGTCGGGGCCCCGGCTACGGCGCCGAGGACTCCGGGCTTGGGGCCGCTTCATCGCGCGGCGTCAGACTCCCCTCCACCCAGTGCTCTCCGTCCGTCCAGACCTCTTTCTTCCAGATGGGGACGATCGCCTTGAGCCGGTCGATGCCGTACTGACAGGCCGCGATCGCGTCACCACGGTGCGGAGCCGATACGGCCACCGCCACGCTCGCTTCCCCGATGGCGAGCCGTCCGATGCGATGGTGCATCGCGATCTCGTGGATGTCCCAGCGCTCCCGTGCCTCGGACGCGATCTGGCGCATCACTTTCGTCGCCATCGCCGGATAGGCGTCGTACTCCAGGTGATCGACGTCGCGCCCCTGATTGGTGTTGCGCACGACGCCCACGAAGATCGATAGGGCCCCGCTGGCGTCCCGGTGCACTAGTCGCTGGATCGCCGGCACATCGAGGGGCGCTTCCGTGATCCGAAAGAGCTCTGCCGCCGCGCCGCCGCTCACCGGCGGGATCAGCGCCACCTCGTCGCCGGGTCGGATCAGATGGTCCGGCCGAACGTATTCCGCGTTCACGGCGAAGACCACCGACTCGCGCAGCGGGCTCAGGGTCGGGAAGCGCTCGAACACCGCCGCTCCCAGGTCGCCCGCGGTGATCGACGGCGGCAGCTGCGAGAGGGCGACCTCCCGCACCCCGGCCGTTTCCGCGAGGCTCGCATACAGCCGTACCGTGACATCCATATCCGGCAGTGTACCGTTTCCCCGGACGGTAACCGTGAGGCGGCCATGCGTGTTCCCCTGCACCGAGCGCGTTTCGATCTCCCGTCGGCCGGGCAGGCGCGCGATGCACTGCTCGACCTCTTCTTCCCGCCGCGTTGCGTCGTTTGCGATCAGTGAGGCGTCCATCTCTGCGATGCTTGTCTGGCGAAGTTCCCCCGCGCCGCGCCTTCGGCAAGCTGGCGGACCGGCGGCCTGAGCGAGCCTTCCGCTTTCCGTTCCCGGCGCGCGGCGTTCATCTACGTTGGAGGCGTCCGGGAGGCGATCTTGGCGCTGAAGTACGAGGGCAAAACGGCGGTGGCCGGTCCGCTCATCGCGGCGGCCGACGTCAGCGCCATCCCCGACGATGTGGACCAGCTTGTGGCCGTCCCGATGCACAAGCGCCGTCGGCGCCTGCGCGGCTTCAACCAGACGGATCTAATCGTGCGGCGTCTGGCGGCGCGCCTTGAGCGCCCAGTCGCGAAAAGCGCACTCCGCCGGACCAGAGCCACGGCGCCGCAAGCACGGCAGCCTGATTGGGAGGCCCGGCGCCGCAACGTAGCCGGCGCTTTCGCGGCCTCCCCGCGGCATGCCGGCGGCCGCCGGTTCTTGCTGGTCGACGATGTCACGACTTCGGGCGCGACGTTCGATTCCTGCGCGCAAGCGCTCCTAGAGGCCGGGGCCGAATCTGTCGACGCCTGGGCCGTCGCGCGGGGAGGCTAGTGACTAGTTAATCGTTAATCGCATCTCGTCGACGGCGTCGTTAGAGTGGACATATGGTGCTAACGCGCGCGAGCGAACTGCTGATCTCCGCAGATGCGGAGGTCGCCACGGCCTTGGATCGCGAGGCCGCGCGGCAGCGCGACACCTTGGAGATGATCGCCTCCGAGAATTACACGAGTCCCGCAGTGCTGGCGGCGATGGGATCGATCCTGACCAATAAGTACGCCGAGGGGTACCCCGGCAAGCGCTACTACGGCGGCTGCGACTTCGTCGACGAGATCGAGACGCTCGCCGTCGAACGGGCCAAGGAGCTCTTCGGCGCCGAGCACGTCAACGTGCAGCCGCATTCCGGGGCCCAGGCCAACCTCGCCGCGTACTACGCCGTGCTCGAGCCGGGGGATACCGCGCTCGGCATGGAGCTCAGCCACGGCGGCCACCTCACCCACGGCTTGCGCGTCAATTTTTCCGGCCGCTGGTTCAACTTCGTGTCCTACGGCGTCGACCCGGAAACCGAGCGGATCGACTACGACGCCATGGCCGCCGCCGCCCGGGAACACCGCCCCAAAGCGATCGTGATCGGCGCGACCGCCTATCCGCGCCAGTACGACTTCGCCCGTACCGCCGAGGTGGCGGCAAGCGTGGGCGCCACCGTGATCGCCGACATGGCGCACGTCGCGGGGCTCGTGGCGGCGGGACTGCATCCCAGCCCGGTTGGGAAGGCGGCCATCATCACCTCCACTGCGCACAAGACGCTGCGCGGCCCGCGATCGGCCTTCATCCTCACCGATGCCGAAATGGCGACGCCGATCGATCGTGCGGTCTTTCCCGGAACCTCCGGCGGCCCGCACATGCACACGATCGCGGGCAAGGCGGTCGCTTTCCGTGAGGCCGCCTCGGCGGATTTTCGCCGCTACGCCGCCGCCGTGATCGAGAACGCCCAGACCCTGGGCGAGGGATTGCGCGCGGCGGGGCTTCGTCTCGTTTCGGGCGGCACGGACAACCACCTGCTCGTGGTCGATGTGGGCGTTCGCGGTTACACGGGCAAGGCGGTGGAGACGGCCCTCGACGCCGCCGGCATCACCGTGAACAAGAATACGATCCCCTTTGACCAACGGAAGCCCACCGTGACCAGCGGCATCCGCATCGGCACGCCTGCTCTGACCACCCGTGGAATGGGACCCGAGGAGATGCGCCTAGTTGCCGGGCTGATCGGGCGGGTCCTGGACGACATTGAAGACACCGCGGCACAGCGAGCCGTGCGGGCGAAGGTGAGTGAGCTGGTCCAGCGTTTTCCCGTGCCGGGTATTGTGTCCTGACGGTGCCGCCAAGCCGTGGCTGGGCCCGTCGAGCGGCCTCCGGAGTGATGACTGTGGAACGGACGCTGCGTGGCGCTGGTGGCAGGTGCCCCCGCTATAATCCCTAAACGACCCTGAACTAACGAATCCCTCAGCCATCCGGCCAGGATGCTACGGGAAGCTAGGAAGCCGCTTGGCCCACGATCACGAGCTCATGGTTCTTTACCACCCGCTGGGTGAGGAAGCGGAGCTTTCCACCAAGATGGACGGCCTGCGTTCCCTGATCGCGTCCCAAGGGCATGCTGTCTCGGACGTTTTCCACTGGGGAAGGCGGCGCTTGGCCTATCCGATCAAGCGGCAGTTCGAGGCGGACTACGTGATCGCCGAATTCTCCAGCGACGGCGATCACGCCGAGATCGAGCGATCGCTCAACATCGACGAGTCGGTGCTGCGCCATCTTTTGATCCGTCGCGACTCGGACGGAGTCGTTGTCAGTAGCGACGCCTAGCCACGGCGGCGGCGAGCAGAGGAGGCTCTCATGGCGGCTGGCCTCAACAAAGTGATGATCATCGGCAACTTGGGCGCCGATCCGGAGATGAGCTATACCGCCAACGGCACGGCGCGCACCAGGATGAGCGTCGCGGTTAATCGCAATTACACGACTCGCGACGGCGAGCGGCGCGAGGAGACCGAATGGTTCAACGTCGTGGCGTGGGACAAGCTTGGCGAAAACGTCGCCCAATATCTCACCAAGGGGCGCCGCGTCTTCGTCGAAGGGCGCTTGCAAACGCGCCAGTACGACGACAAGGAGGGGCAGCGCCGCTACTTCACCGAGGTTATCGCGCGAGACATCCAATTCCTCGATAGTGCGCAAGGTAGTGCGCAGGGCGTTCCCTTCGCCGATGAGCCTCCCCCGGTGGCGTACGGTGATCAGGTCGCCCCGGACGACCTGCCCTTCGAGTGAGGGCATCCCTCTTGCGAAAGGTTCTGAAAGAGTGGCATCGCCATGACCTCTGATACCGACGCGGCGCCGGCCGCGCCTGCGGCCGGCAGCGCCGCTGCCCCGAGCACCGAGGTCCCGAGCACTGATGTCCCAAGTGCCGAGTCGCCGCCAGCGGAGCCTGCTGGTGATGCGCCGGCAACGGCGGACCCGCCGCCCCCGTCCCCTTCGGCGGAGCGATCTCCCCGCGATGAATCCACCGCCGAGGATGGCTCGCCGCGCGGGCGCCGTCCCCGCCGGCGGCGCGGGCGCCGCGCCCCCATCTACACCCCGGACGAGGTCAAGGCGATCTCGTACAAGGATGTCGATCGTCTCCGGCGCATCATCTCCGAGCGCGGCCGCATCGACCCGCGGCGGAAGACCGGCCTGACCGCCGCCGATCAGCGGCGCCTCGCGACCGCGGTCAAGCGCGCCCGGCACGTGGCGCTGCTCCCTTACACCGCGGAGCATATGCGGCTGGCCGCGCAATACCGTCAGGCGTCCCGGCCGCTGCGCACGCGTGAACCCGAACCAGAACGCGAACTTGAACCTGAAGCCAAACCCGAGCCCGAAGCCGAAGTCCCTACGTCTGCAAGCGAGGCCGAAGTAAGTGCGGACGCGGTCTCGCCGCCGGCACCGAGCCCTCCCTCGCCCGAGGCCGAAGTGGATGTCGCCCCGCCCGCCGACGAGCCGCCCCCCGTGGACAGCGACGCCCAAGCGTAGAACCATGACGGAGTCTGCCGCCCCGCCGATCGGCGTGGGCCTCCTTGGTTTCGGCGGCGTGGGTCAGAGCGTCTACCGGACGCTTGCCGAGCAACGCGACTACTACGCCGCACGCAGCGGCCGCGCGATCACGGTGCCGCGGATCGCCGTGCGCGATCGGGCCCGCTCCCGCACGCTCTCGGTCGATCCGGGCGTCCTCACGGACGATGCGCTCGCCATCGCGACCGACCCTGCCCTCGCCGTCATCGTCGAGGTCATGGGCGGTGTCGAGCCGGCGATCACCTGCATTCGCGCCGCCCTCGAAGCCGGCAAGCATGTCGTGACCGCGAATAAAGAGGTCATGGCGATCGCCGGCCCCGAGCTCCTCGAGCTCGCCTATCAACGGAACGTCGAGCTCCTGTACGAAGCCAGCGTGGGAGGCGGCATCCCGATCATCGCGCCGTTACAGCGTGACCTGCACGCCAACGAGGTCGCCGCCGTGCAGGCCATCATCAACGGCACGACCAACTTCATGTTGACGGCGATGGCGCGCGAAGGCCTCACCTACGAGGCTGCCCTCGCCGAGGCGCAGCGGCGCGGCTACGCGGAGCCCGACCCGACGAACGATGTCGATGGGACCGATGCGGCCTATAAGCTCGCGATCCTCGCCACGCTCGCGTTCCATGTCACGGTCCGTCCGGACGACGTGTACCGCGAGGGGATTACCCAGCTCACTCCCAAAGACTTCACCTACGCGCGGCGTCTGGGCTACATCGTTCGGCTCGTGGCGACGGCGCGCCGCGCCGCCGGCGGACTCGACGTCCGCGTGCATCCGACGCTGCTGCCGGAGGACGATCCCCTGGCCAAAGTGGATGGCGTCCTGAACGCGATCGCGGTGGAGGGGAACTTGATAGGCCGCGCGCTGTTCGAAGGACCGGGTGCCGGCCCGGCGCCCACGACCAGTGCCGTCATCGCCGATCTTCTCGATATCGTGCGCGGCATCGCCAGCGGGCGGCGGCCGCGGCGGCCGCGGCCGCCCAGCGTTGAGGCGTGCATCCAACCCGTTGGCTCGCTGCGGATGCAGTATTATTTGCGTGCTTTGGTGCGAGATCGGCCCGGCGTGCTCGCTGAGATCGGGAGCGCCTTGGCCGATAACAACATCAGCATCGCGTCACTTCTCCAGATGGAGGCAGATGCAGTGGCAGGCACTGCGGAGATCGCCATCACTACGCACCACGCCCGCGAGGCCGATTGCGATCGGTTCCTTGCGCAAGCCGCCCGCCTCGACGCCGTTGTCGAGCAAGGGATCCGCTTGCGAATCGAAGATCCCTGGGGATGAGGATGTCGTGACGGCCACCCCCCCACCTTCCGGGTCTTCCGAGGCGATGGTTGAGTGGCTGGAGGCCGAGGTCTCCGGCCTCCGCCAGCAACTGAGCCGTCAGAGTGAGCAAGCGCAGATCGATCACACGCAGCTTTGGGACTTGGCCGAGCGGTTCCAAAAGGCCGAGTCGGGAACCGCCAACGTCACGAATCAGATCGATGCGTTGGTCGGCCTCGACCGAGAGGTGCGCGCGCTGCGCGAGCGCTTGGATCGGCTGCAAGCACTGTTCGCCCAAGAGCAAGAGCAGGTGTCGCACTTGGGGCGGCAACTCCGCGCCGAGATGCAGAGCGATCGGGACGATCGGACGCAGCTTGCGCGCCGCACCGAGTTCGCGGAGCGCACTGTTGGGGGTCTGAGCGATCGGCTGGCCGCCGTCGATGAAGCGGTTCGGCGCGGTCAGGATGATCTCCACGCGGTTTCGCAGCGTTTCGACAGCGTCGAAATCGACGTCGTTGCCCTGGATTCACGAGTGTCCGCGAACGCGGAGGCACAGCGCCGCGTGCAAGGCAACGCGGAGACCGTGGTCGACAGGATTCAAGAGATGGAGGATCTCGCGTCTCAGTTCAACGAACGGCTCACTATTCTTGAAGAGCAGGTCCGCCGTATTACCGATGACGCGCTTGGTGTGGGCGAGATGCGCCACGAGTTCGACACGCTCAGGGAGCGTGTGGAAGCGATCCGCATTGCCAGTGACGCAACGACCGAGCGCTCGAACAGCGCGGCGCGCGACTACGGGGTGCTGAACGGTCAGCTCGAAGAGGTGGAGCGCTCGATTGAGCGGCAGCGCGTCAAGGCCGAGCAGCAGGATCATGCACTGGCCGAGCTTCGCAGGTTGGTGCATGAGGTCCGCAATCTCACCGCCCGCGAGTCAGAGCGGTTCATCGGATTTCAAGAAAAGTTGCGCCGCCGTCAGATCGCCGACCTTGAGCAAGAGGTCCGCGAGATCAAAGGGTACGCGCGCCCCGAGGGAGCGCCGGAGCCCGATGTCTGAGAGCCGCGCGGCTCACGACGCAGCCAGTCCCGGCGTCCTCACTCGCTTCGCCGATCGCCTTCCCCTGACCGGCGCCACTCCCCGCATCTCCCTGGGTGAAGGCAGCACCCCGCTCGTCCCCGCACCCTCGCTGGAGCAGATCACGGGCGCGGCGCGCGTCTGGCTCAAGCTTGAGTTCTGCAACCCTACGGGTTCTTTCAAGGATCGCGGCATGGTGGTGGCCGTGGCGAAGGCGATTGAGGCGGGCTACGAGGCCGTACTCTGCGCCTCGACGGGCAACACGAGCGCCTCGGCCGCAGCCTATGCCGCCCGCCAGGGGTTGCGCGTCTACGTCCTGGTTCCGGGCGGCGCCGTCGCTCAGGGCAAGCTCGCGCAAGCCGTGGCGCATGGCGCGCGCATTCTTGCCGTCGAGGGCTCGTTCGACGACGCGCTCCAGCTTGCCCGGGCGGTGACGGAGCGGCGCTCGATCGCGCTGGTCAATTCGGTCAATCCGTTCCGCATCGCGGGACAGCAGACCGCGGCCTGGGAGATCGTTGACGCGCTGGGAGACGCGCCGCAGATCCACTGCATGCCCGTGGGCAACGCCGGCAACATCACCGCCTACTGGCGCGGCTATCGCGACAGTTACGATCGTGGAGACGCCAAGCAGTTGCCGCAGATGTTCGGGTTCCAGGCGGCCGGGGCGGCCCCGCTGGTGACGGGTCGGCCCGTCCAGCATCCCCAGACGTTCGCAACCGCGATTCGCATCGGAAATCCGGCCTCATGGCAGGGCGCGGTCGCCGCCCGTGACGAATCTGGCGGCGATATCGTTGCCGTGACCGATGCGCAGATCCGGGCCGCCTACGAGCATTTGGCCCGTGCCGAAGGCGTCTTCGCGGAGCCAGCTGCGGCGGCCTCCGTCGCCGGATTGCTGGCGCTGCACGACCACGGCATGGAGCTCGCCGGCCGGCAGGTGGTCTGTGTCATTAGCGGCGCTGGGCTCAAGGACCCCGAGGCTGCTCTCCAGATCCAGCCCGACCGACGGGATGTTCCCGCTACGCTGGAAGGGATCGAGGCGGCGCTTGATTAGTGGCGCGGCAGGTCGGGACCGACAGCAACAGGGGAGGTCGCACTCCAGATGAGCGCGTCGTCGGAGGCGTCGAACGGCAAGGCGCCCGTGGACAAGCCACGCATTGAAGCGGCAATGCGCGAATTGCTCAGCGCGATCGGGGAGAACCCCGGTCGTGAGGGCCTGCGAGACACCCCCCGGCGCATCGCGGACGTCTACGAGGAGATCCTGGGCGGCATGCGCGTCGAGCCCGCGAGCCTTCTCAAGGTCGGGTTTGAAGAGGCGCACGATGAGATGGTGATCCTTCGAGATATCCCCTTCTTTTCCATGTGCGAGCATCACCTGCTTCCCTTCCACGGCGTCGTACACGTTTCCTACATTCCCAACGGCCGCGTCGTGGGGATCAGCAAGATCGCGCGCCTCGTCGATGCGATCGCCCGGCGCCTCCAGCTCCAAGAACGGTTGACCTGCGCGATCGCCGACACCTTGATGAGCGCGGTCGCGCCGCAGGGCGTCGCGGTGGCATGCGAGGCAGAGCACCTTTGCATGACCATGCGCGGGATCAAGAAACCGGGGAGCCGCATGGTCACTTCGGCTCTGCGGGGAAGCTTCGCGACGGAGGCCGTTACCCGCGCCGAGTTCCTCTCTCTCTTGAAACGGCGCGACGGTTGAAGCTGGTTGCGGCGCCGGAGAGCTGGGCCGGACTCCGCGACGATTGGGCCGCGCTCGTTCGGCAGCTTGACCCTCCCGCCGGAGTCTTCGCGGATCCCGATTTCCCCGCGGCTTGGGCTCATGTCTTCGCCGCAGACGAGCAGTTGGAGCCGTATGCCGTCCGGGACGCGACGGGCACGCTCGTTGGGGTCTTGCCGGTTCGCTTCCGCGACGGCGTCGCGACGTTCATCGGCGATCCGGAGATCTGCGACTATATGGACATGGTGGCTGCGCCGGGAGCCGGGCCCGCCGTCGCCGATGCCTTGCTCGCGTTGTTGGACGAGCGGGGTTGCGGGGCGGCGGAGATCCGCGGCTTGGCCGAAGGCTCGCCGACGCTGGAGGCGCTGCCCGCCGCCGCCCGGCGGCAGGAGTGGACCGTACGCAGCGCACAGGAAGCAGTCTGCCCGGTCGTCACTCTGCCAGCCCGCTGGGAGAGCTATCTCGACGGCCTCAAGGGAAAGAACCGCCACGAAGTGCGGCGGAAGTTGCGCCATTTGGCTGACGGCGGCGCCCGTGTGGCGCTCGAAGCCGAAGCGGCGCCCCAGGGCATGGGTGACGCGCTCGAAAGTCTCTTCACCATGATGCGCGACTCCCGCCGCGACAAGGCCGAGTTTCTCGACGATCGCCGGGCGGCCTTCTTCCGCGAGCTGGTGCGTCGCTTCGGCCCCCGCGGCCTCGCCCGCCTCTACTTCCTGCTGGTCGACGGCAGGCGCGTCGCGGCCATGCTGACCTTCGAAACCCCGGACGAGGTGATGGCCTACAACAGCGGCTACGATCCCGCCTACCGCGACTTGGCCGTTGGACTCGCGTCGAAGGTGTATCTGATCCGCCACTCGATCGAACGAGGGGCCCGTCGCTTCAATTTCTTGCGAGGCAATGAGGAGTACAAGATGCAACTCGGCGGGGTTCCGTCGCCGGTTACGCGGCTCCACCTTGAGCGCGGAGGGGCGTAGCGACATGCCGCGGTCGGCCCGCCGCGTGGCGCTGCTGAGCACGCACTCGTCGCCGCTCGCGCTTCCCGGTACGACCAAAGCGGGCGGGATGAACGTCTACATCCGCCAACTCACTCGCGAGTTGGCCGCCCTGGGATACACGATCGACATCTTCACGCGCCAAGATGGTGTGGCGCCGCTGGAACCGGTTGCGATCGCCCCGCGCGTGCGGCTCATCGCGCTGGAAGCCGGCCCGCCCGAGCCCCTCGATTCCGCCGCTATCCAAGCCGTCACCCCGGCTTTCACAGCCGCGCTCCTCGACTACCGTCGCCGATCCGCTCAGCGCTACGACCTGATCCATTCGCATTACTGGATTTCGGGGCTGACCGGGGTCGAGCTGGCCGCCGCCTGGCGACGCCCGCATCTGGTGATGTTCCACACGCTCGGCGCGGTCAAGAACCGTGCTCGCCGAGGCGAGAGCGAGTCGGAGGCGCGTATCGGGGCAGAGCGGGCGATCGTCGCCTCCGCCGACCACTTCATCTGCGCCACCCCGCATGAGCGGGACTGTCTCGTCGACCTCTACGGTGCAGCCCCTGACAGCGTTACCGTCGTGCCGGGCGGCGTCGATTTGGATCGCTTCCGTCCTGGCGACCGCGCCGCCGCGCGCGCGCGGCTCGGCTTGGGCGCCGGGCCTTTCCTGCTCTTCGTGGGGAGGCTCGAGCCGCTCAAGGGCGTCGATATCCTTCTGCGCGCGGCGGCCGTGGCTGATGTGGACGAGCCGCTTCGCGTGCTGATCGCCGGTGGCGACGAGCGATCGAGTGAGGAGCGTCGCCGCCTTGAGGCGCTGGCCGACCGTCTCGGGATTGGCGACCGGGTCCGTTTTGACGCCGCGGTCAGTCATGAAGCGCTCCCTGATTACTACCGCGCGGCCGATCTGTGCGTCGTCCCCTCGTATTACGAGAGCTTCGGCTTGGTTGCCGTCGAGGCGCTGGCCAGCGGCACGCCGGTCGTCGCGACCGCTGTCGGCGGTCTGCAATACACCGTCCGCGACGGGCAAACCGGCTACCTTGTCCCCTGGCGCTGCCCCGAGCCGTTCGCGGAGCGCATCGAGACCTTGCTCGCGAACGAAGACCTGCGACAGCGGTTCGGTGAGGCGGCGCGGCGGTCCGTGACCGCTTTCCAGTGGCCCGGGGTCGCCCGGCGGATGAGCCAGGTCTACGAGCAGCTTCTCGACGCGCGCGAGGCTGGCTCCGCTGCGAGCACTGCCATGCAGGCGACGGAGCGGAATTCGTCACGGCGTGCTGTCGCAGCGAGGGACGGCGGCCGGCAGCGCCTATAGGAGTCTTGCCGCACTGATCGGCCCGGGCGATGGCGATCGAACCGGGCCCGGCGCGCGCTGGCGGGAGGCCGGTCAGCGATTACGGCGGCGAGTCGGGTACGCTGGCCTCAAGATGCTCCCGTATCCTGTCGGGGAGCCAAGGGAACCGAAGCGAGAGAGGGTGCACGTCCCGGCGGACGCTGGACGCAAGGGCGGCGCCGGGAGCGAAAGGATCTAGGGTAGGCGCGCGGTGGAGGACACGGCACTCTACCTGCTTTGGTCGGGACTCGTCGCGGCGGGCGTTTCAGCGGCGGTATACGTCGTCTACGCCATGCAGCCCCGTCTCGCCGTTCTTTCCATCCCGGGCATCGCCGCCACGAGCGCCGGCACGCTGACGGTGGCGGCGGGGGTCGGGGCGCCGTCCCGCCGGCAACGCTCCCGTACCGTCGGCGGCGTCGCTTCCCTCGCGGCGTGGACATCTGTGGCCTTTGGCGGAGCGGGACTCATCGTCCGCACGATCGCCCTTGATCACGCTCCGTACTCCAACCTCTTCGAGTTCTCCATGGCGTTCGGTTTCGCCATCGCCCTAATGTACGTCCTTGCCGAGCGGCGATTCGGTACGCGGATCCTTGGCGCCTTCGTGATGCCGGTCTCCTTCGGGCTCTATGCCAGCGCCCTCGCCTTCCCTTCGGAGGGGCAGGAGGTATTGGTGCCGGCGCTCCAAAGCCCCACCCTCCTTACCATTCACGTGGCCCTGATGATCCTCGCCTACGCGGTGCTTGCGGTCGCTTTCGGCGCGGCGGTGATGCACATACTCCAAGGCAGCGCGGGGCGGCGCTTCGATTGGCTCCCCGCTGCGCGCCGGTGCGACGAGCTCACGTATCGCTCTGTCCTGGTAGGCTTCCCGCTTTTGGCGGCCGGGGTCGCCCTGGGAGCCTTCTGGGCCAACGATGCTTGGGGCCGGTATTGGGGATGGGACCCCAAGGAGACCGCGGCTCTGGTCACCTGGCTGATCTTCGCCGCTTACCTGCACACGCGGGGGGTCCGGCAACTCAAAGGCGCGCGCGGCTCTTGGATCGTGGTCGGTGGATTCGCTGCGGTCCTGTTCACCTATCTGGGCGTAAATCTCTGGATCAGCGGACTTCACTCCTACGCTGGCGTTTGACGGAGCCCGCGCTGAGATCCACAGAGTCCTGGCGAACTGCGTACTCGCTGCCTTGACACGGTTTTTCCTCGATCCGTAGAGTGGAAAACTAAGTCAGCGCCTCACCGAGGGCGTGAGGCCGAAGCCGTTCTCCGGCGAAGACCGCTGCGGTCGCAAGTTCGTGGCAGGTTCTCCGGTCGGCTTTCGGCCTTTTCTCGTGTCTAGGACCACCGCGGTTGCGTGGTTGAGAGGGCTATCGTGCCGACGATCAATCAGCTAGTGCGCAAGGGACGCAAGCCTGTTACGAAGAAGACCAAGGCGCCCGCCCTCCGCTTTGTTCACAACGCCCTCACCAACCGGACGCACACGGGCCGTGGATCGCCGCAGAAGCGCGGCGTGTGCACCGCCGTCCGCACGGTCACTCCGAAGAAACCGAACTCGGCGCTGCGCAAGATCTGCCGTGTTCGGCTCACTAACGGCATCGAAGTAACGGCCTACATCCCCGGGGAGGGGCACAGCTTGCAGGAGCACTCCGTCGTCTTGATTCGTGGCGGACGCGTCAAGGACCTCCCAGGTGTGCGCTACCACGTCGTTCGTGGCGCCCTCGACTCGCAGGGCGTTTCGAACCGCAAGCGGGGGCGCTCCAAGTACGGCACGCGCAAGAGCGAGGCTCCCGCCACCGCCTAGGGCGGCCCCACGGTCGGGTGCGACCGTTGAAGGACACGACATCATGCCCAGGCGCAACCGACCCGAACGACGCAGGATTGATCCCGATCCCCGCTACAACAACGCCACTGTGCAGCAGACGATCAACCGCGTCATGCAGCGGGGGAAGAAGAGCACGGCCGAGCGCATCGTCTATGAAGCCCTGCACCGCGTCGGCGAGAGTACCCGGCAGGATGCGCTAGAGGTCTTCCTGCAGGCGCTGCGGAATGTGACGCCGCAGATGGAGGTCAAGCCCCGCCGGGTTGGCGGGGCCACGTACCAGGTTCCGGTCGAGATCCGGGCCGACCGGCGGAACGCCCTCGCCATCCGCTGGCTGCTCACCGCCGCGCGCGCGCGCAAGGGCATGGCGATGGCGCGGCGGCTCGCAGCCGAGATCGAGGACGCCTATCACAATACCGGCGCCGCGGTGAAGCGCCGGGAGGACACGCACCGGATGGCGGAGGCCAATCGTGCGTTCGTGCACTACCGCTGGTAGCCGTCACGGGTCCGTGCGACCTGTCGGACGGGAATCGTGTTGGAGAGGTAGACGGATCGCGAGCGAATGAGCAGTAGGTGAATTAGTGCCACGCGACATCCCCATTGAGCGCGTCCGCAACATCGGCGTCATCGCGCATATTGATGCCGGCAAGACGACCGTGACCGAGCGCATACTCTATTTCACCGGCCGCACCTACAAAATGGGCGAAGTGCACCACGGCACCGCCGCCATGGACTTTATGGACCAGGAGCGTGAACGCGGCATCACCATTACGGCGGCCGCGACCACTGTTCCCTGGGCCGATCACCGGATCAACATCATCGACACCCCCGGCCACGTCGACTTCACCGTCGAAGTGGAGCGTAGCTTGCGGGTGCTTGACGGTGGCGTGGTCGTCTTCGACGCCGTCGCCGGCGTCGAGCCGCAATCGGAGACCGTTTGGCGCCAAGCCGACCGCTACCGCGTGCCGCGCCTCTGCTTCGTCAACAAGATGGACCGCGTCGGCGCCGACTACTGGCGCACGATGGAGATGATGCGCGGCCGGCTCGGCGCGACGCCGGTGCCCGTTCAGATTCCCATCGGCAGTGAGGATACGTTCGCCGGCATCATCGATCTCATCACGCGGCGCGCCTGGTACTTCAGCGGCGATCGCGATCAGCCTCCCACGGAGGGCGACATCCCCGCGGATCTCGTCGACGACACCGAGCGCTGGCGGGAGACCATGATCGAGCGGATCGGCGAGCATGACGATCAAGTCATGGTGTCGTACATCGAAGGGCACGCTCTCGGCGAGGACGAGATCCGCAAAGCTATTCGCCGCACGACCCTTGCGAACGCACTGACGCCGGTCTTTTGTGGCAGCGCGCTCAAGAACGTCGGCGTGCGCCTGCTCCTTGACGGCATCGTCGACTACCTTCCCGCGCCTGAGGACGTGCCGCCGGTCACTGGCACCAGGCCGGACGGGACCGAAGTGGAGCGGAGCGCATCCGACGATGAGCCGCTGACGGCGCTCGCTTTCAAGATCGTCGCCGATCCGTATGTCGGCCGCCTCGCGTACGTGCGCATGTATTCCGGCGTGCTCCATGCCGGCATGGCGGTGCGCAACAGCACCCGTGAGCGCAAAGAGCGCGTCGGCCGCATCTTGCGGATGCACGCCGACCACCGCGAGGAGATCACGGAGGCGTATGCGGGCGGGATCGTCGCTGTGATCGGTCTGAAGGACACGTTCACCGGCGACACGATCACGGCTGCCTCAGATCCCGTGCTCCTGGAAGAGATTGCCTTTCCCGCGCCCGTCCTCTCCGTGGCGATCGAGGCAAAGACCAAGGGAGACCAGGAGAAGATGGCGGAAGCCCTGCACCGTCTCTCCGAGGAGGATCCGACGTTCCGCGCCGTCTTCGACGAGGAGACCGGCCAAACCCGCATCTCTGGTATGGGCGAGTTGCACCTGGAAGTGATCGTCGATCGCATGACCCGTGAGTTCGGGGTCGCTTGTGCGGTTGGCCGCCCCCAGGTTGCCTATCGGGAGACCATTCGCCGTCCCTCGGAATCGGAGACACGCTTCGTGCGCCAGACGGGCGGCCGGGGGCAGTTCGCGCACGTCAAGCTGCGGGTCGAGCCGCGCGCGGCGGGGAGCGGGTTCGCCTTCGAGTCGACCGTCAAGGGCGGCAACGTTCCCGCCGAGTATGTTCCCGCGGTGGAAAAGGGCGTCCGGCAGGCGTTGGATAACGGACCGGTCGGCGGTTATCCCGTTGTCGACGTGAAGGTCACGCTGGTAGACGGGAGTCACCATCCCGTCGACTCGAGTGACCTCGCGTTCGCGACCGCCGGCAGCATGGCTTTCAAGGAAGCTGCGAGGAAGGCGCGTCCCGTCATACTCGAGCCGATCATGAAGATGGAGATCGTGACGCCCGATGACTTTTTTGGCGATCTGCTGGCCGATCTCAACGTGCGGCGCGGCAATGTGAGCAGCGTGGAGGCGAGAGGGAACACGCAGATCATGCGTGCGGAACTGCCTTTAGCGGAGGCCTTTGGCTACACCACCACGCTGCGATCGCTCAGTCAGGGCCGCGCGACGTCCAGCATGGAGTTCTCGCACTACGCGGAGACGCCTGAGAACGTTGCGGCCATCGCGGTGAGCGCGTAAGGAGCGGCTGGCGAACCGCCGCCGGGGGAGGAGCAATCATGGCGCGAGGGCGATACGAGCGGACGAAGCCGCACGTGAA
>JAPOXK010000022.1 GCA_026707145.1 Chloroflexota bacterium
GCGGCTCCGGGGCGCGCAGCGGCTCGCGGCTGGCCAGCAGCGCCGCGCAGTCGGCGACGAGCCCGGCGTGGGCGGCCGGATCGGCCACGGCCACGCCGCCCGCGCACTGCGCCTGCCGCGTCCGGCGCTCGGCCGGGTCGGCCGCGCGCAGGCCGGCGATCACGAGGGGCGGGCCGCTGTAGGTGAAGTCGGCGGGGAAGGCGGCGCTCAGGCCCTGCACGGCGGCCGTACCGGCGGACGTCGCCAAGACCAGCCAGGCGCCGGTTGCCCCGCCCGCGGGGACGGTGAGCGCGGCGGTCGCCGGGGTCGCGTGGGTGGCGGCGATCGCCACCGTCATCCGGGCCGGGGCGCCCACCGGCATGGCGGCGCGCACGGAGCGGCCGCCGGCGTCGTGCACGTCCTCCACCAGGTGAACGACTAGGGGGGAATCGGGGAAGGCGTTGCCCTCCAGCCGCAGCTCGCGCAGCCGGTCGAGGCCTGCGAACACGCCGTCGGGCAGCGCCGTCAGGCGGTTGCCGTTGAGCCGCAGCACGGTCAGCCCCTCCAGGCCGGCGAAGACGCCGGCGGGCAGGCTGCTGAGCCGGTGCCGCGCCAGGTCCAAGGTGGTCAGGCCGCTGAGGCCGTGGAAGTCGCCCGCTTGCAGCGTGTACACCGCGCCGGTGTTGCGGGCATCGCTCAGGCGCGGGAAGCGCAGGGCGGTGATCCCCGCCAGCTGCGGGGCCGTGATCCGCGCGCAGTCGCGCGTGCCCAGCGCCGCCAGGATCGCGGCGCGCACGTCCGGGCTGCGATCGCACACGCTCGGATCCGGCCCGGCGACCACCGTGGTGGTGAACCCGATCAGCGAGAAGGGCAGCGCCACCCGGTTGCCGGCGCGGTCGCGTGCCTCGTAGCGGAGCGCGACGGCGGTCAGGCTCGTCGGGATGCCGGCCAGGGTGCGCGTCGCCGGGTCGAAGGTCAGGCCCTGCGGCAGCGCGCCCGGCGCCACCGCGTGCAGATGGTAGGTGAGGCCGCCGGCCACCGCCGTCGCGGCGGGCAGCACGAGCGAGAAGGGCTCCCCGACCTGCACGACCTGGTCGCCGACGGTCCCGGCGAAGACCGGCGGGGGATAGAAGATCGTGACCGTGATGGGCAGCGTCGCCTCGCCGCCGGCCAGGCCGGCGAGGCGGGGGTTCACAGCGCGGTAGAGCAGCGCGTACCGGCCCCCCGCCGCGGGGGTGCCCGCCAGCGTGCGCGTATCCGCGTCGAAGGAGAGCTCCGCAGGCAGCGCACTCCCGTCGGCCTGCGCGAGGTGGTAGCGCAGCGTCCCTTCACCGTGCGCCGCCGGCAGCACGAGGGGCGCGATCGCCGTCCCCACCAGGTAGCGCTGGGCCGCGACCGTGCGGGCGCCGAAGTCGGGCCGCGTCAGGACCTCGCCCGTGGCGAGCGGGGAGTTCGCTCGCCCATCCCAGAAGATGATCCAGGGCGAGTCGAGCGACCAGCCGAGGGTGACGTCCCCTGCGCCCGCCGGCGTGAACGTCGCCGCCTCGCTGAGGCTCGCGCCGCGGTGCACCGTCACCCGCGTGCTCGCCGGCGTCGCGTTCGTGGCCGTGATCGTGACGTGCGTCGGCCCCGGCGCCGCCGCCGGCATCCAGGCCCGCACGCTGCCGTCCAGCGGGTCGCGCACGAGGTGCACCACCAGGGGCGGCGACGGGAACGGGTTGGGCATCAGCCGGAACCCCTGCAGGCGCGTCAGCCCCGCGAACACGTTCGGCGGCAGCGCCGTCAGCTGGTTGCGCTGCAGGTACAGATGCGTCAGCAGCGGCAGGGCGTCGAAGACGCCCGGCGGCAGCGCACCGATGCGGTTGTTGCCGATCTCCAGGCGCGTCAGCTTCGTCAGCTGGTCGAAGATGCCGGGGGGAAGGACGGCGACCTGGGTGTTGTAGAGGCTCAGCCGGGTCAGGTTCGTGAGGTCGTCGAAGACGCCCGCCGGCAGCGTGGCCAGGCGGCCCGTCGTGATGAAGTCGTTCTCCTCGTCGGAGAAGATGTAGCGGCCGGTCAGGGTGAGGTGCGTCAGCCCCGTGAGGCCGGCCAGGTCGCCCGCCTGGAGGGCGGTGAAGGATTCGGCGATGCGGCGATGGCCGAGCTGCGTGATCGTGGCCAGCTGGGCGCTCGTGATGGTGGCGCAGGCCCGGTTGTTGAGCTGCGCCCGGATCGCGTCGCGGATCGCCGGCGTGCGGTCGCAGACGCTGGGCTGCGGGGCCGGCTCCACGGCGCCGCCGACCTGCCCGGCGGCGGGGCCGCCGGAGGAGAGCAGCACGGCGGACAGCGCGCCGCCCGCGATCGCGCCCACGGCCAAGCGGCGGAGGAAGAAGGGGGAGCACACCCGCCGCAGGTGCATGGCCCGCCGGCGCCCTCCGCTGGGAGCGCCGGCGGCCGGCATCCTGCTTGCAACGCGACCGGATGCGGGCGGCTCCCCCTCGGCCTTCCTGGAGCGTGCCGTCAGATCGAGCAGCCTTCTGAAACGCATGACCGGTCCCTCTCGCCGTCACAGTATGACGACCGTTCCATGACCTTTATGTGATATCTTGTCCAATCCTCATGACTTCCTGTAACATCCGGGGTGTTTCGGCCTGATAAAGCCCGGATCGGGGTGACCGATGAGCCCAGCGGACCCACGAGACCGGGAGATCGCGGCCCTGCGGGCGCGAACGCTTTCGCGCTGCGTCGTGCGGCGCTGGGCCGAGCGGTGAGGAGTTCAGCGGCGGCGCCTCGACGCGGCGCCGGTGCTGTGGGATGGGTGCCCGCGGGAGACCGTCGCCGACGCGGCGGACACCACGCCGCTGATCGGGACGGCGATGCTCGACGTCCACAGCCTCTCCGTGGCAGGCGAGAGCGGCGCACGCGTGGTCATCGAGGCTCGCTGCACGGCGACCGCGTGCGGCTGTAGGCGACGCGTTCGGACACGCGCCCGACCGCTTGGCGGCCTACTCCGAAGATCCGCAGACGGTCAGACCGTCGCGGCCGGGGACGTCGGGGAGCGCGTCCAGCCAGTCGCTGACGGCATCGCCGGACGGGATGCAGAGCGCGGTGTTGGCGATGGCCAGCCGTTGCAGGCTGGTCATGCCCGAGAACCCCGACGGCAGCGCCCCGCTGAGGGCGGTGTTGTCGTGGAGCGAGAGCCGGGTCAGCGACAAGTTGCCCAGGCTTGACGGCAGCGCTCCGCTCAGGCTATTGCGCGCCAGGCCGATGATGCGCAGGTTGGAGAGGTTGCCGAGCTGCGAGGGAATCGACCCGCTCAACTGATTCCGGTTCAGCGCCAGGCGGGTGAGGTTGGAGAGGTTGCCCAGGGCCGTCGGCAACGACCCGCTGAGGCTGTTGCGATCCAGCGAGAGCACCCCCAGCGCGTCCAACTGACCCAGCGCCGCCGGCAGGGAGCCGCTGAGGTTGTTGTTGCGCAGCGACAGGTGGGTCACTTGCCCCTGGCCGTTGACGCTGACGCCGTGCCACTCGCCCAGCGGCCGGTCGCTGAGCCAGTTGGCGTTGTTCGTCCAGCTGGCGCCGCCCGTGGACTCGTAGAGCGCCTCAAGCACCTCCCGATCGGTCGGCACCGCGGGCTCGGGTTCCGATTCGTCGGCGGGTTCTGGATCCTCGGCGTCCGCTGCGTCATCGTGCTGGGCTTGCTGAGTCTGGAACTCGTCGTCGTCGATCACTGAGACGCTCACTGCGGAAATGATCACACCTGTGTAGTCGGCGGAAATGGTGAGGATCCCGTGTGCGATCTGGCCCTGCTCATTCTCCGTGTTGGCGTCGTGGGCAGCGCTGACGGTGACCGTCTGCGGCGTATCCCAGTTGTCCGGCCTGAATGTCAGCTCGACCGGTTGCGTCGAGAACCCCGCGCCGAAACTGAAGGGCCGAATTCCCACGCTGTCGGCCGGCTGGGAGTTGAGCACCAGCGTGTAAGTGGCCGAACCCCCCTCCGGGACGTTCAGGCTGGTCGTGCTCAGCGTCACCCCGGCGGTGTCGTCGTCTACTACGGACACGTTGACGGACGCAGCGGCGATGCCGTCGTAGTTGCCGGTTCCGCTGACCGAGTGGCCGATGCTGGCCCGCTCGTCCGCCGTGTCGCCGTCCGAGGCGGCGCGAACGGTCACGGTCTGCGCCGTTCGCCAGTTGATGGGCGTGAAGCTCAGGCTCGACGGCCGCGTCGTCACGTCGCCGTTGTCGCTGCTGATCGCGATCACGACGCGGCCGCCGGTGGGCTCCGCGTCCAGGACCACCGTGTAGCTGGCCTGCCGGCCTTCGTTCAGCATCAGCGGGTCGGGCGCGGTCACGGTGACGCCGCCCGGCTGGATCTGCGGGGTCAGCGCTTCGCAGCCGGGACTCACGCCCACCAGGCAGGGGTATTTGCCGGACACGAAGCTCCAGACGTTGGTACTCCAGCCGATGTAGATGCCGCTGCCGGTCCTGTTTTGCAGCCTGGAGGTGGTCTGACCGGCATCGGCGTTGATGCTGCCGCCTCGGCTGATCTGGCTGGCGCCCTCGTCCTGCCCGGACGTCTCCGTGTCCCAGTAGCTGCCGGTCACCGAGCCGCCGTAGAGCCAGCCGACCAGCCCGCCCGTGAAGGGCCAGCCCTTGTCGGAGGACACCGCGCCGATGGAGTAGCTGTTGTAGACCACTCCATTCCTCCAGACGGAACCCGCCAGCCCGGCCACGTGGCCCACTCCGGTCACGCGGCCCGTGGCGTAGGTGTTCTGCACCGCCCCATAGTTGCCGCCCACCAGACCGCCCAGCTGCGTGGACCAGAGCGGACCCTCGCTGTCTCTCGAGTTGAAGCCGGTCACCCTGGCCTCGGAGTAGCTGCGATGCACCGTACCCCGGTTCCAGCCCACCAGTCCGCCCACCAGCGCGTTGCCCGTCACCTGGCCGGACGAGCATGATTCCTCCACCAGTCCGCCGGGCTGGACGTAGCCGACGAGCGCGCCCACCGTCTCCTGGCCCCGCACGTTGACGCCGGACAGGCACACGTCGCGGATCGCGGCGCTGCCGCCGATGATTCCGAACAGGCCCACGAACTTCCGCCCGCTTCCGCTGATGCGCAGGCCGGTGATGGTGTAGCCGTTGCCCTCGAAGGTGGCGTGGAACATATCGTCAGGCCCGAGGTCGTAGGGATTCTCGGAGTCCGCCGGCACGTTCCCGCCGATCGGCGTCCAGGAGCCGGACAGGGCGATGTCGCTCAGTAGCTCGTAGCCCGTGCAGGGGCCCGGGTCGCCCTCCACCGCCGTTTCGCTGAAGTCGGCGCCGCACATGTTCTCCATGATTCTGGGGAAAGCCCGAGCGTAGGCCGCCGCGTTCGCCGCCTCGGCGGCGTGGTCGGGATCGTCCTCATCCTCATGGTCGTGGTCGTCCTCGTCCTCGTGGTCATGATCGTCTTCATCCTCATGGTCGTCTTCGTCCTCGTGATCATGGTCGTGGTCGTCCTCGTGGTCGTGGTCGTCCTCTTCCTCGTGGTCGACCACGCCGTTGCCGTCCAGGTCGTAGCGGATCGCGTTGAGCTGCGCGCGCGTCCTGACCTCGATCAGCCCGTCGTTGTCGAGGTCGTAGTCGATCGGCGCCTCGCGAGCGGCGGCGGACCCGGACGGGTCGCAGAAATCGACCCAAAAGTCCGCGACCCTGTTTTCGTTGCTGCTCCACTCGACGAGCCTGGGATCCGTGGGCGCGCAGATCCCCGCGTTGTGCCTCAAATCGAAATGTAGGTGAATCCCCATTCCAAGGTGTTCAGGATTGCCGGACGGTTCGATCGCCAGTGCCAGCGGCAACGTGCCCGAGAGTCGATTGTGATTGAGGTAGATGAAATGGATGAAATGCAACTTCCCGAATTCCGCCGGGATGTTCCCTGTCAACTGATTGTTGTTGAGTCTGAGCAGACCAAGCGCAGTCAGCTTGCTAATCTCCGCTGGAATACGACCGCTGAGTTGATTGTTCGACAGGTCGAGTAGCGTGGTGAGACCGACCAGATTGCCGATCTCCGGGGGAATCGAGCCGGCTAATGCATTGTTCGACAGACCCAGCTCAACGAGAGACGTGAGGTCGCCAATCTCCGGTGGAATCGTTCCGGACAACCCGTTGTTCGACAGGTTAAGCCTGGACACCCGCCCGGCATTGGTGAAGGACGGCTCAATGCCGTGCCATTCGCTTAGCGGCCGTGTGCTTAACCAGTTGTCGTTGTTGTTCCAATTGTCTCCGTCGGTGGCGTGGTACAAGGCTGCTAGCGCGGCGTAATCAATCGGACGGCAAACCTCCACCCCGTTTTCCACCAGCTTGACTTGGTGGCTTGCGCAGACGAGGATGCTCTGCGCCTTAGCCCCCCACCCCGAAGTGCTCGCGGCGACGACCACCGCCGCGCAGAGGGCGGCGGCGAGGAGCAGGAGTCGGGTCGGGCCGGGGAGCCGGCTGTGGCGGGAGTTCAGGGCGGGCAGCCTTCCCAGCGGACCTGGGCCGCGTACTCGACACCGGGAGCCAGGTCGTTGATCACCGCCTCGGTAGCAGTCGGCTGGTGGGAGCCAACTCTCCTGCGGCATGGGCGTGAGCCCTGGTGATTCGGCTCGCTGTTCGCGGGTCGGGCGAAGATCACCGACCCGCCTGATGCTCGCTTCAAGCCCGTTACCCCACTGGTGATCTTATGAGAATAAGACTCAGTATCACTTTTCAACCAGTGTACGGCATCAGGGCGTAACGTTTTGTGATATCTTGTCCAATGCTCATGACTTCCTGTAACATCCGGGGTGTTTCGGCCTGATACGCCCGGATCGAGGTGACCGATGAGCCCAGCGGACGAGCGAGACCTGGAGATCGCGGCCCTGCGGGAGCGCCTCTCCCGCCTGGGCGAGGCCAGCCTGCGCATCACCGAAGACCTCGACCTGGACGCCGTCCTCAACCGCGTGCTGGAGGGGGCGCGCTTGCTGACTGGGGCGAGCCGGGGCGGCCTCACCGTCATCGACGACGCGGGCCGGCTCGAGCAGTTCGTCTCCTCGGGCCTCACGGAGGAGGCGCACCGGGGCTTCGTGGAGCTGCCCGGAGGCGAGGAGCTCTTCGCCTACCTGAGCAGCCTGCCCGAGCCCCTGCGCGTGGCCGACTTCCGCGCCCACAGCGAAGCGCTGGGGCTGCCGGAGATCGGCCCGCCCCTGGGACCGCTGGGCAGCTTCCTGGGCGCGCCCATCCGCATCCAGAGCGCCCGCGTGGGCAACCTCTACCTCTCGGACAAGGAGGGGGAGGCGGGGTTCACCCGGGAGGACGAGGATACGCTCGTGCTCTTCGCCTCCCAGGCCGCCCTCGCCATCGCCAACGCGCGCCGCCACCGCGAGGAGCAGCGCGCCCGCGCCGACCTGGAGACGCTGATCGACACCTCCCCGGTGGGGGTGGCGGTCTTCGACGCCGGGACGGGGGCGCCGCTCTCCTTCAACCGGGAGATGCGCCGGATCGTCGAGGGGCTGCGCGATCCCGGCCAGCCGCCGGAGGAGCTGCTGGAGGTGGTGAGCTGCCGGCGAGCCGACGGGCGCGAGGTCTCCCTGCGGGAGTTCCCCATGGCCCAACTGCTCAGCGCCGCGGAGACGGTGCGGGCCGAGGAGTTCGTGATCAGCGTCCCCGACGGGCGCAGCGTCACCGCCGTCGTCAATGCAACGCCCATCCGCTCCGAGGAGGGCACGGTCCAGTCGATGGTGGTCACGATGCAGGACATGACGCCGATCGAAGAGGGAGAGCGGCTGCGGGCCGACTTCCTGGCGATGGTGAGCCACGAGCTGCGGGCGCCCCTGACCTCGATCAAGGGGGCGGCCACCACGATCCTGGACGCGGTGACCGACCTCGACCCGGCGCTGGTGCGCCAGTTCGTCCGGATCATGGGCGACCAGGCCGACCACATGCACGCCCTGGTCTCCGACCTGCTGGACGTGGCCCGCATCGAGACGGGCGCCCTGCCGGTCCACCCCGAGCCCGCCGAGCTGGCCCCGCTCGTGGAGCGGGCGAGGAACGCCTTTAGCGGCGGCGGGAACCGTCTGGCCATCGACGTCGAGCCGGACCTGCCCTTGGTGCTGGCGGACCGGCGGCGCATCGTCCAGGTGCTGGTCAACCTGCTGGCCAACGCGGCCCGCCACTCCCCGCCGGACTCGGTCATCCGGGTGAGCGCCGCGCGCTCGGAGCTGCACGTGGCGGTGGTGGTCTCCGACGAGGGGCGGGGCATCCCCGGGGAACAGCTGCCCCACCTCTTCCGCACGTTCTCCGGGGGCCGGCCGGAGGAGCCGGGCGGAGACACGGGGCTGGGTCTCGCCATCTGCAAGGGGATCGTGGAGGCGCACGGGGGCCGCATCTGGGCCGAGAGCGACGGCCCGGGCCTGGGCGCGCGCTTCACCTTCACCTTGCCCACCGTCGGGGAGAGCGGCGGCGGCCCGGCGACCCCGGACCGGCGGGAAGCGGCCCGCCCCCCGCAACGTGAGCGAGGGGAAGCGGAAGAACGGGTGCGGGTGCTGGTGGTGGACGACGACCCCCAGGACCTGCGCTACGTCCGCGACGCCCTGACGGCGGCGGGCTACCAGCCGCTGGTGACCGGGGACCCGGAGGAGGCGCTGCGCCTCATGGAGGAGGAGGAAGAGCGGCCCCGGCTGGCCCTGCTGGACCTGATGCTGCCCGACGGCGACGGCGTGGCGCTGATGCAGGCCATCCGCGCGGTGGCGGACGTGCCGGTCATCTTCCTCTCGGCCTACGGGCGCGACGAGCTCATCGCGCGCGCCCTCGACGAGGGGGCCGTGGACTACGTGGTCAAGCCCTTCTCGGCCACGGAGCTCGCCGCCCGCATCCGGGCGGGCCTGCGCCGGCGTGAGGCGTCCGAGCCGCCGGCGCCCTACGCGCACGGCGACCTGGCCGTGGACTTCGCCCGGCGCCGGGCGACCCTGGGGGGACGCCCGCTGCCCCTGGTGGCCCTGGAGTACCGGCTGCTGGCCGAGCTGGCGGCCAACGCCGGGCAGGTGCTGACCTACGCGCAGCTGCGGGAGCGGGTCTGGGGCGGGAAGGGCGACGACGACGTGCGGCCCATGCGCACCATCGTGAGCAAGCTGCGCCGCAAGCTGGGCGACGACGCCGACCGCCCCACCTACCTCTTCACCGAGCCCCGGGTGGGCTACTGGATGCCCGCAGGGGAGACGGGGGACGGGGAGCCGGCCGCGTAGTCTGCCGGGCGGCTACGGCGGCTACGGCGGCGCTGCGGCGTGCGGTCCTCGTCCCAGGATCAGGGCATTCCAGTCCGGTTCTTCGGCCTCGTCCAGGCGCTTCAGAATCCCCAGCCGGCAGAGATCTTGTGCATCCGAGAGCAATCGACGGTTCTCCTGGGTGCTCTCGACTTCACCCCTGTGCACAGCCGTGGAAGCGGTGCTGTACGCCTCGCGGAGGGTCCGATAGTGGGCTTGCCGTTCGCCGGCGTCGGCGCCGAGGTGCCAGGCGCCGCGTGTTGCCAGCCTGAAGCGCAACTCGGAGCCACCCACGTCCAGGTAGAGCGATTCCAGGGCGATTCGCAGGTCGATGAAGCGATCCGCCAGGCTGGCGCGCCGCTTGGAACTCATCCAGCGGTGCATGGGAATACGCAGCGGCGGATTCGCGTTCTGGTGGATCGTCGTGAGGAGCTGCACCGCGTGGTCGAGCTGGTCTTGTGACACCAGAGGACCAGCCGAATCGCTCTCCCTATCGGGACCGGTCGTATGGCCCGAGCGAACGCCATTCCCGAAGACGGCTAGGTCACCGAAGTCGCGCCATGTGATGATCCATGAGACGCGCCGGTTACAGGCGAGCCCGAGTGCCTCACAGAATTCGGCGTACAGGAAGTCGCGCTGTGAGCCGAACGTCTCCGTCTGGATCTCGGGCAATGCTCCCGGCTTGAACAGAACCGGAGAGTCCTTGGACTCGATAGCAACCTTCGTGGCGCCGGCCATGTCCATGATTCCGATGCGGAAGTCGACGCCGAGGGGTAATTCGTTAGCCAGGGCATCCGACGACTGGGGCAGGGTGGTGAAGTGGAAGCCCCCGTCCATCGACATTGACCTGTCGATGGGCAGGCCGGACAGCACCATGCAGGTGCGGTAGTGGAGGGGCTCTCCCCTCGCCCACCCGGCGAGCAAGCCCGCCACCCGCTCGGCGCCCAGCAAGGCCGCAACTCGAACGAGATACCGCGCGTACTCGGGAATCGAGGGAGCAGGCAGGCCACCCATCATCAGGGCGAGACCGTTGCCGATGCGATCATCCGCGACGTAGTCCTCGAGGTGGGTACGGAGCGCGGCGGTCAGGTCGCTGACCGGACTCTCTGCCGGTTGTACTTCAGCTCCAACCAGTAGCATCCGGGAATACCCCGCGGTGGCATGGAAGGCCTGGCGGAACTGGCCAGCTGTATACCGGTCACGCGCCTGTGAACGGCCAAGTCGGCGCGGGACAAGGAAGGTCGCCTGCTGGACGGCCCTGTCGAGCAACGGTGAGACGTCCCCTTCAAGAGCAGCATCCCCTGTCATGCGTATCCTCTCGATTCGCCGTCAGACGGCAGGTTGCATTTAGCTCTTCGTCGGTCGCCCAGCGTGGCGCCGCGGAGGAAGGTCCGGCGGGGGCATTCACCGGATGGCCAGCACCGGGTCGAGGTCCCTCGGACTCGCCTCGCACGCCAGGCGTCCGAATCTGGTCGCCCGGTCACGAGGACTGGCGCAAGATCGCAATGGAGTCTAAGGCTGGAAGCAGGTTCACGAGCCGCCCCGTGGTGTCGTTGTAGAGCAACGTGAGCAGCAGCGCGTACGTTGTTGCGCATGCCGCGCCGTAGTCGTGGAAGGTCGGTTCTCTCTTGTGCGGCAGGTACGGCCCGCTCGGATGGCGCAGGTGGTTGTCGAGCACGGAGACAACCAGCCGCTCATCGTCATCTTCGACAGTGAAGGGCCAGCGCAGAAGCCCACGGTACGGGAAGCCGAGGTCCGACAGCGTGGCTCGGGTAAGCCCTTCTCGTTTTCGTAGCTGCTTGATCCACATCCGGGGATTCACGCGGGAGGCGAGGGCGTTGGCGTACTTCGCCCCTTCGGTGTTGCCCAGGGCCTCGAACAGGACCTGCTTGGCTCTGACGTACTCGTCGGCATGAAGCTTGGGGCTTGGGTGTCCGTATGCGACGGCACGTCCGTTGACTGTGGACCAGGTGAGGTTTCGCATATTGCGTCCCGTCCAGTAGTCGAGGCAGGCAGCGACCGACACTAGGGCCGATGGGACGAGCAGGTACCTCCACACGGCGGCGACATAGGCGCTGTCCCTGACCGGCGGTGCGGGCGGGTGCTTCACGAAGAGTGTCCAGACCGATTTCCCAATTGTGTCGGTGAGTGCAAACTCATCAGTCCAGCCAGAAGAAAGCAGTCGTCCGACAGCCTCGTACGCAATGACGGGAGCTGTTTCCTGCGGAAGCCTGACGCCACTCTCGTGCAATGCCCGGATGACGAAGGCGTCGTACACCACCAGCCCGCCGCCAAGATCAATGGCGGGCACGGAGTCAAGACCGACCGGCACATCTCGGTTCTCGTGGGTCACGCCTGGTTCTCGAATGTCGAGTCTAGCTGCGCGCGTTGTCCGGGAGCACTAGAGTTGCGGGATCCTCAAACTCTACTCTGCGGCGCCGACGCCTCTCACGAGCGTGGGCTCGCGCGCACCCTCATCGGGGAGCATGGCGCGGCGAAGCTGGACTTCGAGCATGCGCATCCGGCGTGGCCGTTTCGGTCGTGACGTAAGTCTCGCGACCTGATGTGGTCAGTACGTCGCTCGCGATGCCGCTCTGACATTGCCTGTGGCGCTAGCAGTGCCATGCGGCTGTGGGGGGCCGCTACTCGCGGACGATGACGCCGCAGGCGACGCGCCCGCCTGCGCTGGCCGCCTCGCCGTAGCTGTCGGGCAGCTCGTGGACGATCACCGCCGCGCCGTCGTCGTCGAACAGCGGGTGGTTGATGCCGAGCGTGAGCGTGAAGCGGTCCGTGAACACGTCGGCGCGGGCGGTCTCGTCGGAAGCCGCGTAGAGATTCGGGAGGTCGCCGGGCGCGATGGCGATACCGCGTGTACGGCGGTCTCACTCACTCGGTGAACCCTCTTGATCTGCTGGCTGGCCGTCCCGAAGACCGGCACGTCCTCGACGCCAAGCGACGCACACACCTCACTCCTCTTCGCCGAAGAAGGTGACGACAGGTGTTCCATCGTCGTCGACTACCTAGGCGCAGTGTTCGCGCTCAAGCTCGGCCAGCGTCACCGGGAGGGTGATCGTGAGCTCCCTCCTATCACGCTCCTCCCCCGTGAAGGGAGGTATGGCGCCCTCGTCGGTCGTGAAGCCGTCTTGTCCGTACCCGCCGATGTCGTGACGCCCGCCGCCGGGACAGGTGTAGGCCATCACGAGGGCGTACCCGGCACCGGGCGTGTGTTCGATTGCGAATGAGCCGTCAGCGCCCGTAGGGGTACGCAAGTTCGAGGCCTGCTGTCCCTCTACGAACGCGATGACCCAGATGTCGATCCCTTCAATGGGCTGCGCATCGCGGTCGAGGATGGTCCCGGTGACCGCCCATTCGAACGGAGGCGCCACTTCCCGGCGGTGCTCCTCGAACTTGGCGTAAAAGTCGTCCACCGACAGCCCGAACGCCCGCTGGAAGGCGGTCTCCCACGTATCCGACATCTTCAGGAGGGCGAAGTAGTCGATGATTGCCGCTTCCCCCACCTCCTCGGCGAGCCACTCGAAGGCGACGTACCCCAGCCGGGCGCGGTCCCCATAGGAGAGGCTTGATGACGTTTCCAGAGTAAGCTCAGGTCCAAGCGTGGCCCACGTGAAGAGATATCTGGGAAGGTATGATGCCTGTCCCCTTGAGTACCGCTGCTGAAAGTCGGTGTAAAAGGCTGAGCCCTCGACGATCCAGGTAGGACTCGCAAGGTAGTTGTTGCCGGAGAGATCCTGCTGGATCGAGTGAAAGTACTCGTGCGCGACCGGAAAGCACCGGTAGGTTGCGATGAAAATCACCTCGCTGCCGCTATTGGCACAGAGGGTGGCGGAGGGACTCCGGCCTCGCACATCGCGATACCCGTCCTCCAGCACTTCCCGATTCGCGGCAAAGTAGAACGTCACCTCAGACGTGATGACGCCGTAGCGCTCCGCGAAGAAGGCCTGTGCTCCTTCGACGGTTTGCCGGTACCGCTCCTCAGTGCCGGCTGGGTAATCCCCAAGCAGGACCACGTCAGGAGCAGGCCAGCCCGGCTGGAGCCAGCGCTCCTCCTCTGACGTTTGGAGCCAGAGCGCGTCTCCACGCCTGATCTGCAACTCGGGATGAGCACCAGCCGGCATGGCTGTGGAGGAGAGCAGGAACCATCCCCGGCTCGCGGACCAGGTCGCCACAACGAACGGCCCTGCCCCAAGCGAGTGAACGATGTCATCGGCGGTGACTTCATCGCGACCGCCCCAGCTCACCAGGTTCCACCCTTCCACCAGGGAGACGAAAGCGCTCTCTATCAGGAATGGACGTGTCCAGTTCACCCGTTCCGTTCCCCCGACGAAGAGCCACAGTCCCATGCCCGGCTCAAGTGTCTCGAGGGAACCGCTGGTCCCGGACCCCTGTCGTATGGCCCAACGGAACGACTGCGTCGCCCCGTCCCACGAATAGATGGTTGTCAGCGGCGGCGTAGCCTCGAATACCTCCCGCACGCTGGTTTCCGGCCCCGTCCACCCTGCCAGGTTCCACCCCGGCTCCAGCTCGGTCGTGATCGTCTCGGGGTAGGGGCACTTGACGTTCGTAATGGCGGATCGAGGCCCGCCGAAGAGTACGAGCCTAACCCCGCTGACCCCCCTGCCATCCACGCCGATGCTGTTGCCTCTTCCCGGGGCTACACCCGCGTAGTCTTCGATCCTGCAATCGCTCCCGAGGTCGGTTCTGATCCAGACGCGATAGCTCCCCTTTCGAACACGCAGGTGGAATATTCCCGCCTCGTCCGTTGTCGGGAATTGGGACTCCCCGTGTCCGAGGAATTTGAGCGACATGTCGGCAAGGGGGTTGCCCTCAGCGTCGGTCACCACCCCCGTGACCTCGTGACAGAGACGGGAGGGGACATCGGCTAGGGTGAGTGTGACTCCGAGAACGTCCGCGTCGGTCACCACGATCCGTGTCACGTCCCCCGACGCGCGCCTGCCATCGGCCCCGTAGTTGCCTAAAACGCAGTCGCCACCGTCCTCCAGTTCGGCCGTGAGACGCAGCCGATACGAGCCCTCTGGCACCTCGATCGCGAACGTCCCATCCGGACCGGTTGCTTCGCCGGTCCAGGGCCCTTGGTTGTGGTCGCTGGACCGGCCGTGGAGGCGGACGTGGATCCCTTCCAGTAGCTCCTGGTCTGGTCCCACGACCGTTCCTTGGACCCGATAGAAGGGGACATCGAAGTGGCACGCGACCCATCTTGCGGCTTCCACAGACTCGCTGGTGGCTACTACG
The DNA here is from genome assembly GCA_026707145.1 of Chloroflexota bacterium. GTDB lineage: Bacteria > Chloroflexota > Dehalococcoidia > Bin125 > Bin125 > JAPOXK01. The sequence goes on from JAPOXK010000022.1 coordinate 14,487, forward strand.
ATGCGGATGGGCGTGACACCCTCGCCCTCCACCGGGAACACGGCGTCTGGGCGGCCTTCCGGGTTCTCGATGCCCGACACCGTGCACTTCCTGTACACGCCCGACCAGATGAACAGCCGGTAGCTCCCTTCTAGGAGCCGGACGCGGAACGTTCCCGTTGCATCGGCTGTTCCCCGGTGGCTTTCACCGCCCGACCCCGCCACTCGAGAGAAGTGCACGGCGAGGTCGGCAAGGGGGTTGCCCTCAGCGTCCGTCACGACGCCCTCGATCTCGTGACAGAGACGGGAGGGGGCATCGGCCAGGGTGAGTGTGACTCCGAGAACGTCCGCGTCGGTCACCACGATCCGCGTCACGTCCCCCGACGCGCGCCTGCCATCGGCCCCGTAGTTGCCGAGAACGCAGTCGCCACCGTCCTCCAGTTCGGCGGTGAGACGCAGCAGATACGAGCCCGCGGGCACCTCGATCGCGAACGCCCCATCCGGGCCGGTCTTTGACCCGGTCCAGGGCCCCAGGTTGTGGTCGCTGGACCGGCCGTAGAGGCGGACGTGGATTCCTTCCAGCAGCTCCTGATCTGGCCCGACGACCGTCCCCTGGACCCGATAGAAGGGGACATCAAAGCGGCACCGGACCCAGCGGGCCGCTTCCGGACGCTCGCCGGTGGCCACCACGATGCGGATGGGCGTGACATCCTCGCCCTCCACCGGGAACACGGCGTCTGGGCGGCCTTCCGGGTTCTCGATGCCCGAGACGGTGCACCTGTCGTATTTCTCCGACCAGATGTAGAGCCTGTACGTGCCACCGAGGAGTGGGAGACTGACCGTTCCTGCTGCGTTCGTGGTTGCCGTGTGGGTTACAGAGCCCGACTTCAATAGTCTGCTGAAGTTGAAGATGACGCCGTCCGCCAATTCGCTCTCAGCGTCCGTCACGACCCCCGTGACCTCGTGACACAGTTTGGACGGGACATCTGCCAGGGTGATGACGACGCTGGGAACGTCCGCGTCGGTCACCACGATCCGCGTCACGTCCCCCGACGCGCGCCTGCCATCGGCCCCGTAGTTGCCGAGAACGCAGTCGCCACCGTCCTCCAGTTCGGCGGTGAGACGCAGCAGATACGAGCCCGCGGGCACCTCGATCGCGAACGCCCCATCCGGGCCGGTCTTTGACCCGGTCCAGGGCCCCAGGTTGTGGTCGCTGGACAAGCCCCAGAGACGCACATCGATGCCCGCCAGTGGCTCCTGATCTGGCCCGACGACCGTTCCTTGGACCCGATAGAAGGGGACATCGAAGCGACACCGGACCCAACGAGCCGCTTCCGGACGCTCGCTGGTGGCCACCACGATGCGGATGGACGTGACACCCTCGCCCTTCACCGGGAACACGGCGTCTGGACGGCCTGCCGGGTTCGCGATCCCCGACACCGTGCACTTCCTGTACGCGCCCGACCAGATGTCCAGCCGGTAGCTCCCGTCCAGGAGCCAGAGGCGGAACGTTCCCCCTGCTGTCGTTACCCGCGACTCGTATCGGCCCTGTCCGTCCTGAACCGATGCTGCTACCCGCAGTCGTTCCACAGGTCTCCCGTTCTCGTCGACAACAAGCCCTGGGAATTGGTGTCGGGAGGTCTGCGCCTCAGCCAGATCCGGGGACAAGCCGTCGCCCAGCGCCAGCGCAGCCACCGCCAAGAGTGCCGCGAGCAGCAGGAAACGTAATCTTGGATGCACTATCGCCGGAGCCTAGCAGCCCCGCGCGGGAATAACTCCAGCCACCTCTCGGGCCTTGCTCGGGCGCCATACCTCTGGTGAGGCTGTCTCAACCGGCTGGTGGCAGGCAGGCGATCTTCCCGTTGGTCGCTCCCCGGTAGGCCGCCCCACCGGTCCCCATACGTCCAGCAGGCGCCTAGGGGAGATCCATAGAGGAACCTCGGGACCCGGCCAGCGCCCACCACGTGCAACTGCTGCCCGGCCTCGCCATCGGTGGCACGGTGACGGCGCCCGACGGCCGTCGCATGCGGGTCTACCGGCTCCGCCTGGAAGGGCAAGAGCCGGACTCCTTCACTCTGAAGCTGCGGGCGGGCGGCGATCACGTGGTTGTGCCGGGCGGGGGCGACCACGACGGCGGCCGATCTCTTCCGGGGCACGGAGGTGGCCAGCGTCTGGAAGTACAACCGGGCCACGCGGGCCTGGGGCCTCCTCTCCTCGCCGGCCCGCGACCGGGGCGGCTTCGCCATTGAAGCTGGCGACGTAATTTGGGTGGTGGCGCCCCGCACCCAGGCAGTCGGCGGCTAGGGTGACTTGCCATCAGCGGCCGACCGAGTCCGCGCGCCGGACGAGTTTCCATGATCAGAGACCGTGACGATGCAGCCCCGCGCGCGCGATCCCGAGGTGGGCATCTCGCTGGCGGTCGCCTCATTGCGATCGCACGATCTACTCTTACGGTCCTAGATGAGGGCGCTGATCAAAACACGTCATTCGGAGAGTTGGACCGTCAGGGAAGACAACACCCGGTCATTTTGGTCACTTGGCAACATTGATCCCAATGTTCGTGCAGTGGACCTGAGCAGCTGGACACCTGTTGACCTTCGCCGAGTATCCGGCTGGGTCGTCTGGCTTTTCACTCGCTAAACGAGGGCTGACTCCGCTACCAGTTCGCTAGTAAGAGCAGCAGTAATGCAGTGGCCTGCTGGCACGGAGATCAACTCCTGCCGGTGCCGATCGGCAGGCAGAACATCCGACCGGATTCGGGGTTGGTGAAGATCTTCGCTGCCACGCCGAACACCGTCCGCATCAGTTCGACGGTGAGCACCGCGGAGGGCGCACCGTCCGCCACGATTCGGCCACTGTCGACCACGACGACACGGTCCGCATAGTTCGCTGCATGCACGAGGTCGTGGAGTACCATAACGACCGTCATACCACGGCTCGTGCAGAGGGACGCAACGAGGTCGAGAACCTCGAACTGGTGCCGGACATCGAGAAATGTAGTCGGCTCGTCCAGAAGGAGAGTGCTGGCACCTTGCGCGAGAGCGAGCGCGATCCATGCGCGCTGGCGTTCGCCCCCGGAGAGTTCGTCCAAGGGACGCTCCACGAAATCGCTCAAGCCCGTCAGCGTGAGCGCAGACTCCACGGCGAGTGTGCCCTCGGCGCCGAGTCGTCCGAACAGACCGGTATGGGGAAAGCGGCCCAACTCGACGAGTTCGCGAACCGTCAGCCCGGGTGGGCTCGATGGAGATTGGGGAAGGACGGATACCAGACGGGCGATACCACGAGATCCGAAGCTCCGGATGTCCTGCCCATCAAGGAGTACGACGCCGCTCCGCGTTGGAAGCAGCCGGGCCATCGCCCGGATCACGGTAGATTTCCCCGACCCGTTCGGCCCGACGATAGCGGTGATCGTGCCCTGTTTCAGTTCTAGGTCGAGGCCATCGAGCACCATCCGCTGCCCGTAGCCGGCGCTGACCTGTGCCAGCCTGATGGGTTCGAAATCGTTCATCGAATGCTCCTCCGAAGAAGGATGATGAGCAGTGGCGCCCCGAAGACGGCCAACACGGCCCCGACGGGAAGGCCCACGCGATACGCTGAGGAGGGGATTGGCGGCTTGATGGAGAGCGATTGGGCAACGAGGTCAGCCGCCAGCAGGAGCACGCAGCCGATGAGGGCGGCCAGGGGCAAGACACGGCGGGCGTCAGCGCCGGCGATCGCCCGCGCGGCGTTTGGGGCCATCAGGCCTACGAATGCGATGGCTCCGGAGACACTCACAGCCCCGGCAGCCAAGACCACGGCGAGCCCGAATAGCGCGACTCGAGCAGGCTGCAATGGGAGGCCGAGCGCGCGGCCAGATTCGTCGTCAAGCTGGAGGACGTTCGCGGCACGGGCAGCCAGCAACCCCGCCGGGATGCCGACGGCAGCCCACGGCAGTGCAAGCCAGACGTCATCCCAGACGCGGCCATTCAGCGACCCGATGAGCCAGGAGAGGATGCTGCCAAGCGCCTGCTGCGAGCGCAACATGACAATCGCAGTCAGCGATCCAAGGATCGCGTTGACGATGACTGCCGTGAGGATCAGTCGCAAGGGATCGATGCGCCCGCGCGCCGAACTCGCGAAGAGCACCAGAATCCCCCCCGCCAGGGCGCCCAGGAGCACGACGAACGGAAGCAACCGGCCGGGTGGCGGCAGTCCCCACGTGCCCGCGAGGAAGAGGACCGCAGCGAGAATTCCCCCCGTGGAGACGCCGGTGAGTCCGGGCTCGGCGAGGCGATTGCGCATGACGACCTGCAGCAATGCCCCCGAGAGGCCCAGCATGCAACCCACTAGGAGCCCCAGAATCGCGCGAGGCAGCCGCAGTTCCCGGACGATCGTCAGATCCGTGGGGTCCGTCGATCGATCCAACAGGGCGAGGATGACGCGATCCGGTGGGATCCAGACGGTACCCAGTCCCAGGTGGAGGATGAAGAGCACGACAGCCGCAATGGCCGCGAGCAGCGTGAGGGCCGCAAACGAACGCGCCGATGTCACGTTAGCGGTTCAGTCCCAGGTTTGTGCGGCGGAGGAGCAGGAGGATCATCGGGGCGGCCAGGAGGGTCGTGCACAGCCCCACGGGGATCTCTCGTGGATAGAGCACGACCTTGGAGAGCACGTCGGACCCCAGTAACAGGAGCGCTCCGATCGCTGTGGCCACTGGAAAGAGAATCCTCGCGTCCGGCCGTCGGACGATCAGGCGAGCGATGTGTGGCGTCAGAAGCCCAACCCAGGCGATGGGTCCGGCGACGGCCACAGTGCTCCCAACGAGCAACGCGGCCAGTGTGATGAAGACGAGGCGCATGCGCCTTGCCTGCATCCCCAGCGACGAGGCGACATCCTCGTGCAATTGGAGCACATTGGCGCCTCGGGCAAGGAGGAAGGCTGCGGGAATTCCCACAATCACCCACGGCCACACGAGCTGGACATGATCCCATGTCCTGTTCGCGAGGTTGCCGACCGTGAAGAGGAAGAAGACCTGCACCGCACCAGATGAGGTCGCGAGGCTGATCACCGCGAGGATGGCCCCCTGGAGGAGCGCCGCAACCGCGACGCCGATGAGCGCGGCTTCCACCGGTGTTCGCGCCCCCCGCGATGCCGCGAGGACGATCAGGCCGCCGCCGAGGCCCCCGGCAAGCGCCACGATGGGATGAAGTGCGAACAGGACCGGTGCGTTCAGCAGCAGGATGACCGCCATCGCCAGTGATGCTCCCGCCGACACGCCAAGCAGCTCCGGCGAGGCCAGTGGATTCCTGAGAACGAACTGAAGGATGGCCCCGGAGAGCCCGAGCGCCGCGCCGGCAAACAGCGCCAGGATCAACCGCGGCACTCGCAACTCACGGACCACGAGCTGATCGATCCGGTCGCCGGATTCGCCCATCAAGATGCCGGGGAGTTGTCCGGGCGCCAGCATCGGCTCACCCGTGCTCAGGTGGGCTACGGCGAGGCCAGCGAGTGCCACGACGATCGCTCCAGCCGCGATCACCCGGGGCCAGCCCGGAGCCGCGCTCCGGGCCGCACTCAAGGCAGAGGCGCCGGGAAGGCCTCCGGATAGATCTTCGGCATCGCCTCGTCAAGCGCGACGGTCGTCCCGCGAATGCCGCGGGATGTGCCCCAGACGAAGAAGTCCACCTCGTACACCTCGCCGTTTTGGACTGCCGCGAGCTCCCTCCAGATCGCATTGTCAGCGAGCTGCTCGGACACTGGCTGCGGGGGCGTGGGCCCAAATCCGAACGTCTGGACGAAGATCACATCGGGATCGATGCTCAGCAGCTGTTCCACAGAGAAGCTCGGGAACTCCCCGTGGATACAGCCGGGGAAATCCAGGCCATAGGTCACTGCGCGACCTAGTGCATCCACGGGCGGCGTGCACAGCGTATCGGCCCCAATGTTGACATCGGACCCGAACACGACCATGACGGACCTCTTTGTGGTGACTCCCGCCACGTATTCCTCAAGCCGGGATTCGAATGCGGCCGATGCGGCCGCGGCCTCCTCTTCCATGCCGAGAAGGGTTCCGATCTCCGCGACGTGCGCAAGCATTCCGTCGACGCCGATCGGGTTGACGATGAATAGCGGTGCGATGCTGGCGAGGCCCGGGCGCAGGCCTTCATGAACGGCGTAGAGCCCGATGACGATGTCGGGGTTCGCCTGCGCGATGTCCTCCAGACTTGGCTCAAAGAACGAGCCGCTTATGGCTCCGATTTCGTTCTCACCCGGTCCCCAGTAGGCGTCGTGCTTGTGGAGCAAGTCGTTCGCAGCCACCGGCTTGACCCCGAGCATGAACATCGTATCGACGCAGAGCCCCGTGAGGCAGACAACACGGGCCGCCGGTGCGTCCAGAGTGACGGTCTCACCTGTAGCGTCTTCGATGGCAAGGGACTGGTCCGGTGTCGCCGCAGCCTCAGTCGGCGAAGGGGCCTCGGAAGTCGCGGGCGCAGATGTAGCGTCTTCAACGGCAGGGGACTGGTCCGGTGTCGCCGCAGCCTCAGTCGGCGAAGGGGCTTCGGAAATCGCGGGCGCAGGTGTTGCAGCCGGTGTAGTGCTGTCGTCGCTATCCCCGCCGCAAGCCACGGCCATTGGCAATGCCAAGGCCACCACGAGCGTAAGTACCATTCGTCGAAGCATCTTTTTCTCTCCATGCGAGACCTAAGTCTCAATGACAGTAATGAGAACCATTCTTATTATAACGGTATCATGTTGACCGTGCCGAGCTTCCGACGCGCCCCCAGAAGGAGGCCGGCAACTTGGGGCTGCACGCAACGAGGGCCAACCGATGGCACTTATCTGGTTCCGTGGCATCGGCACGCACGGCGACGAGGGACCTGACGGCGTCGCCGCTGACCATCTCGCGGTGGTCGATGATGGACGAAACACGGCATTACTCGCTGCCGGCTTCGAGCAGACCGCCGTCATCATCGCCGCGCCGCGCGCCATCCGTGGACACGGTCCAACGGAAGGAAATGGCATGAGGAGACGGTGCGATTTCGCACGTCGCTTCTCGTAACCCGGGCCCGGGCTTGTTCCGGTAGGGGGCAGCGGAGGCGCGGAAGCCACATACACTACCTATGCTGATCCACCGGCGAATCGTGGGGCTGACTGTTGGCGTGCGCCGGCTCCTGGCCCTCTCCATTGCGCTTGGCCTTGCCATCTCCGCGACCTGGGTCGCCCAGGGAGTGCTGATCGCGCTCATCGTGCGGCGAATCCTTGATGGCGATGGCTGGACTGCGATCGCCGGTCTCGTCGCCGCCGTCGCCGGCCTGACTTTGCTTCGCGCGGCACTGATCTTTAGCCGCGAGGTCTTGGCAAAGCAGGTCACAGCCGTCGTCAAGACCAAGCTACGCCGCTGGCTGTTCGCTCAGCTGCTCCTGCTTGGACCCGGTTACCTGGAGCACACGGAAACAGGCAAAGTGCAGGCGACCCTGGTCGATGGTGTCGAAGCGCTCGAGTCGTATGTTGGCTACTACCTGCCCCAGGCCGTGGTGTCGGTCGTCGTTCCTATCTGCATCGTCGGCGTCATCGTGTTTCTCGATCCGCTCATCGGTGTTGTCGTCCTGGCCTTCGCGCTGGCCGTGCCGCTTATCCCCCGGATCTGGGACCGCGTCCTGGGCGAGTACGGCCAGCGGCACTGGGCCGCGTATTCGTCGCTGGATGCCCAGTTCGTCGACTCCATGCAGGGCATGGTCACGCTGAAAGCGCTCAACGCGAGCGAACGGCGAGGGAAAGAGCTCCGCAGCGCGAGCCAGGCACTCTACCGAGCCACCATGTCACAGCTTTCGATCTCGATGATCCGCAACGGACTGGTCGGGTTCGCGATGAGCGCCGGTGTGGCGCTCGCCGTCGGTATTGGAAGCTTCCAGGTGGTCGCCGGCGAGCTGGGCATCGCCGCGCTGCTGATCGTCCTCTTCCTCTCGGCCGAGTGCTTTCGGCCCCTCGTCGAACTGGATGCCTACTGGCATGCCGGCTACATGGGCATTTCGGCTTCGACGGGCATCTTCGAGCTGCTCGACACCGAACCGGGGATTCGTGACGCGGCCGCCGGGCGGACCGGCATCGCCACGTTGCCCGACGGAGCGATCGCCCTCCACGACATTACGTTTCGCTACTCAACTGACGCCCGCCCGGCCCTCAAGGATGTATCCCTGGAGATTCGCGAGGGCGAGACTGTCGCGATCGTCGGCGGCTCCGGCGCCGGCAAGACCACGATCGCATCGCTCCTGCTCCGGTTCTTTGATCCGGAGGAGGGCCGGCTGACGTTCGGCCAAACGGACTTCCGCGACATCCCCCTGGACGACCTGCGGCGGTCCATCGGCTACGTCTCCCAGGACACGTACCTCTTCCACGGGACCATCGAGGACAACCTCCGAATCGGCCGGCCCGACGCCACACCGGAGGCAATCCGGGATGCCGCTGGGAAGGCGAACATCCACGCCTTCATCCAGTCGCTTCCGAATGGCTACGACACCATCGTCGGCGAACGCGGCGCGAAGCTCTCTGGCGGCGAACGCCAGCGCCTCGCCATCGCCCGCGCGCTCCTGAAGGACGCGCCCGTGCTCATCCTTGATGAGGCCACCTCGAACCTCGACGGCGCCAACGAGGCGGCGATCCGGCAAGCGCTCAACCTCCTCGCCCGAGGGCGGACGACCGTCGTCATCGCCCATCGCCTCTCGTCGGTCGTCCACGCGGACCGCACCGTGGTGCTCGACAACGGCCGGGTCGCGGAGTCGGGTCGGCATGGGGATCTCGTGTCGCGCGATGGCCACTACGCGCAGCTGGTTCGCGCACAGCGGGAAGGCGCCTCATGACCACGATGGCCAACCCGATGACAGCGTCGGCCCGGAGCGGACAGAAGGCGCCCCGATTCTCGTCAGGATTCTGGCAGCTCCTCTGGATGATCCGGGGTTACTTCGGCCTGATGGCCCTCGCGATCCTGACGGGCGTGTTGAACCAGGGCGCCACGATTGCCGCCGCGGCGCTCGGCGCCTACATGGTCGGCCGGGTCGCCGGTGGCGCGACTGCCGCCGACCTTCGTACGCCTGCGGTTGCGCTGGGGGCCGCCGTCATCCTGCGGGCCGTGATGGCCTGGGCCGAAATGTGGGTAGCGCATGATCTGGCCTACCGCATCCTCGCCGACCTTCGCGGTCACCTCTACTCCGCTCTCGAACGGCTCGCCCCCGGATACCTGATCCAGCGGCGGTCCGGCGATGTGGCGTCTGCGGCCATGGCCGATATCGAAACCGTCGAGTGGTTCTATGCCCACACCGTCGGAACGTTCGTCGTGGCCGTCGTGGTGCCGCTCTTGGCGTTCGCGACCCTCGGAGTGATGCACTGGACCCTGCCGCTCACGCTTCTGCCGTTCGCTGTTCTGGTCGCGAGCGCACCACTCGTGCTCCGGCGTCGCGCCGCCAGGCAGGGCGACGCGCTGAGAGCCAACCTCGGCAATCTGAACGCGGAGGTTGTGGACGGCGTGCAGGGCCTGCGCGAGCTGGTGGCCTTCGGCTTCCAGCGGAGGTTCCTCGCCAACCTCGAGTCCCACAGCGCCCGGCTCGTCCGCTCGCAACTGGTCTATGGAATGCGCGCAGGGATCGAGCAAGGCGCCGTCGTGGCGTTCATGAGCTGCGGCATGCTGAGCGTCGTTGCGGTTGCGGCAATCCACGTTTCCCGTGGAGACCTCGATCCTGCCTACTACCCCGTGGCGATTACGCTCGCGATCTTTGTCTTTATCCCGATTCTCGCCATCGTCTCGGTGGCCCAGAATCTCGGGATCGTCTTCGCCTCAGCCGAACGCGTCTTTCACCTATTGCGCGAACCGGCGCCCGTTACGGACGCACCGGGGGCCACTCCGCCGGATTCCGACGTGGAGCCCCGCGTCACTTTCGCGGGAGTGACATTCGGCTACTCCGGCGGCGGGGCTCCCGCGCTCCAGGATGTCTCACTCGAGATTGCGCCTGGGGAGACCGTGGCGCTCGTGGGCCACTCCGGCGCAGGGAAGACCACGTGCGCGAGCCTGCTCATGCGCTTCTGGGACGCCAACGCCGGGACCATCGCCATCGGGGGACACGACGTGCGCCAGCTGCCCCAGCACTCCCTCCGCGAGCTCATTGCGTGGGTACCCCAGGACATCTACCTCTTCAATACGAGTTTGCGGGAGAACATTCGCATGGCGCGCCCCGGCGCCACCGACGCCGAGGTCGAGAACGCGGCACGGACGGCCCTGGCGCACGAGTTCATCACCGAAATGCCCCGTGGCTACGACACGGTTGCGGGTGAGCGCGGCGTCCAGATGTCCGGTGGCCAGCGCCAGCGCATCGCCATCGCCCGCGCCCTGCTGAAGGACTCGCCGGTACTCGTCCTCGACGAAGCGGTGTCGAGTCTCGACACTCGCAACGAGCAAGAGCTCAACTTGGCGCTCCATGCTGTCCGTCAGGGACGGGCGACGCTCGTCATCGCTCACCGGCTATCGACGATTCGCAGCGCCGACCGGATCGTCGTCCTTGAGGGAGGGCGAGTCGTGGAACAGGGCGTCCATGACGACCTTCTAGCTCACGGCCGCGTCTACCGCTCGCTGATCGCCGCACAGACCGAGGCGGCCCACCGTGTCTCCACTGAGTAGGCAGCTCGCCCCCGACGCGACCTGCGTCAATGCGCTACAGCCGCGGTGACGCTGTCCGGATTCGAACCGGGATCACAAGCCTTCCAGGCAAGCGACTTTTCATTCGTCCACAGAGCTTCTGCCACTTCCGCAATAGGTGATACGCAGAAAGGCCGGTGATGACAGCGAACGTGCTATCGCGTACTTGGCGCTGTCTATGAAGCGTTCTCGTGCTGAATGTAGACAGGCTCAGGGTGAGTAATCGCCAGAACACGTATCGTGAATGCTTAGAGAAGCCGAGGGGGTCGCTAGACGAGTAGGCGCAAAGCACACAGGTACGGACTGGACTGTGACTCGCTTCCTCAATGGAAGCCGCAGTTCATCACGAGAGGCGAACAGTCAAGGAGAACGGCAGCCGGTGGTTTTGGTCGTTTTGGAACATTGATCGGGATGTTTGTGCAGTGGTGACTACATCGGGCTGAACCATTCGCTCGTGGACAAGTACTGATCCTTGAGTCTCCATTTGCTCTCGCGAGGCGCTGACCGTCGCGCCCACGGCCGTCAGTCGGGCGTCGAGATCAGTCCCTCGGTCTCGGCAATGAACCGCCTCTCCTCGTGGCTTGCCTTTTGGTTTCCGTAGCGTGGCGAAGGAGAGGCTGTGCCTTTAGGCACTCGAGTGCCGCGTATGCTGCCTGCCGCGTATTCTCATCACCAGATGGCGCTGGCCCGTCGCACTATTCAGCACGTGACTCCCGGATGAGTAGGAGACGCTCCGCGCCTTGCCCTTGCTCCTAGAGAGAATCCGGGAGGGTGATGGGTTGGCGCCGTCGTCGATGATCAGGGTCGACAGTGAATCTGGTTGAGACATTGCGGAAAGCGCCTACACATGATTGATCCCGGCCCGGCAAGGGTCATCATGGTTCAGGGAACATCGTCTCACGCGGGAAAGTCTGTCCTGGCTACCGCGCTCTGCCGCATCTTCGCCCAGGATGGCTTCCAGGTCGCCCCGTTCAAGGCGCAGAACATGTCACTGAACTCGTACGTCACGCCGGACGGTGGCGAGATCGGCCGTTCCCAGGCCGTTCAGGCTGCCGCGGCTATGGTCGCGCCAAAGGTGGAGATGAACCCGATCCTCCTTAAGCCGGAGGACGACACACGTTCCCAAGTCGTGATGCTGGGCAGGCCCCGGCCAGCCGCCTCGGCTCGCGAGTACCAGGAGATGAAGCCGGCGATCTGGGATCTGGTGACTTCGGCCTTGGACTGTCTGCGCGCGGAATACGACGTGGTCGTGATCGAAGGGGCGGGTAGTCCGGCGGAGATCAACCTCAAAGAGCACGATATCGTCAACATGCGTGTCGCACTCCATGCCGATGCCCCGGTCTTGTTAGTCGCCGACATCGACCGAGGTGGCGTCTTTGCACAGCTCATCGGAACCATGATCCTGTTGGACCCTGAGGAGCGAGCGCTGGTCAAAGGGCACGTGATCAATAAATTCCGTGGCGATCCGGCCCTGCTCACTTCTGGCCTCGACCTCCTGGAAGAGCGTACCGGCGTGCCGGTCGCGGGCGTTCTGCCCTACTTCTCCGACATCCACGTCCCCGAGGAAGATTCCCTAGGGCTGCTGCCTGAACCCAGGAGCGACGCCGATGCCGCCGTGGACATCGCCATCATGCGCTTGCCACATATCGCCAACTTTGATGATTTCGACCCGCTGCGCCATGAACCGGCCGTCCGTGTGCGATATGTGGGGCTTGCCGAAGAGTTTGGCAGTCCGGATCTCGTGATCATTCCCGGCAGCAAGGCCACCGTGGCGGATCTTGACTGGCTCCGCGCGCAAGGTCTTGCTGAACGTATCGTCGCTGCGCGCCGGGAGGGAGTGCCGGTCGTCGGCATTTGCGCGGGCTTTCAGATGCTGGGCCGCGAACTTCGTGACCCAACTGGTGTGGAATCGCCGCGCCCTATGGCGCATGGTTTAGGGCTTCTGCCAACGGCTACCACGTTTTTGGAAGACAAAGTGACTCACCAGGTGCTGGGACGCGTCGCGGCGGACCGCGGCCTCTTGAGCGGCTGCCAGGACGCGGTGATTGCTGGCTACGAGATCCACATGGGGGTTTTGTCCCAAGATGGCCTGCCTAGCCCGTTTGTCGTCGAGACTCGATCAGGCCGACGCGCGGACGTACCTGATGGAGCTCTGGACGATGAGGGGCTCACGCTTGGCACCTATCTGCACGGGCTTTTGCACAATCGAGACGTGCGGCAGGCGGTGTTGACGTACCTAGCGCGACGCAAGGGCGTGACGCTGCCGGCCCCCAGCGAGATGGTCGAACCGGACGCTGCGTACGACAAGCTGGCACTGTTGGTGCGCGAGCACCTTGACATGGGCTTGATTTACCGGGTGATGGAACTAGAGCGCTGAACGCGCAGCGTGGTCCCGCCTGTGGTCCTCATGTTGAGCGGGTGCCCAGCCGCCTCTCCCCAAGAACGCTCGCGTAGAGGAACTGGAAGCGGCATTAGGCATTAGAAGGTGGTCGCTTGCTCGTCGTGAGCGGGCTCGCAGCGGATCGGCAGGCATATGGGAAGAGAGGTCGCTTGAACTGGGCAGGATGGAACTCACAAAGTGCCGATCTACTAGATAGCGCCTTGCTGCATGGAAGTGCTGCTCCCAGCCATGATGTTCGCACTCATGTTCTCGGAGTGGTGGAACTATCTCGCTCTGGACGCCGCGGTCTTCCTGGTGGCAGTGATACTCGATCGCGTATCGCCGGAGCTACCGGCTGTAATCCACCCCGTCGTTTGGATCGGGCGCGCCATCGACCTTCTCGCTCGCGCCGCGCCACAGCGACCTGGCCCTGCGTTTATCTACGGCTGCGGAATCGTAGTAGTAGTGGTCGGGGCTTCGGGCGCTTTGGCCTGGCTTGTGATGGCGGGCTTGATGTCGCTCGGGCCGCTCGCCTACGTAATCGGCGGGGCCGTTCTCCTGCGCACGACCTTCACGGTACGCGGGCTCTCATCGGCAGCGCAAGACACTCGTAGGGCACTGGCCGAAGACCGGCTGGGTGAGGCCCGAGAAAGCTTGAAGAGCCTGGTCGGCCGCGACCGTTCTTCCCTCACCGCGCCCCTAGTCGCCGCCGCCGCGATCGAATCCGTGGCCGAAAACTCAACAGACAGCTACGTTGGGCCCTGGCTAGCGTTTGCGATATTCGGCGTGCCGGGCGCGGCCGCCTACCGGGCGGTGAACACATTGGACAGCATGCTCGGCCATCACGGGCGCTACGAGTACCTTGGCAAGGCCGCCGCGCACTTGGATGACGTCGTCAACCTGCTTCCCGCGAGGTTGAGCGCGTTGCTGCTCGTGAGCAGCGGCGCCCTGACGCGTTTCCCGATCCAGGGTGCTTGGCGGGTCATGTTACGGGACCGTCGCTGTACAGCCAGCCCCAACGCGGGCTGGACGATGGCGGCGATGGCGGGGCTGCTTGGGACACGGCTGGAGAAACAGGGGCACTATCGCCTAGGTGACGGCTTGCGAGAGCCGGAGGCGGCGGATATCGGCCGGGCGGTGCGTCTCGCTGAAGGGGTGGCCGTACTCGGGGTACTCGTGGCGCTGGCGTTGCTGGCAGCGCGGCACGGGATTACGGCTTGAGGAAGTTTGGATGGGCAGCGTGAAGATCGTTCATGGCGGGCTGGATACCGCTGAGTTGCGCTCTCTCGGTCTCCGGCCCGAGCAAGTGCTGGACTTCAGCGCCAACATCAGCCCGATGGGACCGTCTCCGCGTGTCAGGAGAGCCGTAGCTGATGCGAACCTCGCGGCTTACCCGGATCGCAGCAGTCTGCTCTTGCGTGAATCCCTCGCGGCTCGCCTGAACGTTGGGATCGACAATCTACTAGTTGGGAACGGCTCCACCGAGCTTATTCATCTGCTGGCGCGATCCTGCCTCCGGCCTGGGGAGCAGTGCCTGATCTTCACGCCCACATTCGCGGAGTACGAGGCTGCTGCCACTATGGTGGGCGCACAGATCCATCGCATCCAAGCATCGGAAGAGCAAGGGTTTCGCTGGTCTCTGGATACGGCGTCGGCGACCATCAGCGAGCTGCGTCCTCGCTTGGTCTTCCTTTGCAACCCAAACAACCCGACCGGCGTCTACCTCGAGTGCGACGCGGTAGACCAGCTCCGCGCGGCCGTGGGCCGGGATGGCCTGTTCGTACTTGACGATGCGTACGCTTCCCTTGCTGCACGTCAATGGGACCCCCTTCCCATTCTCGGCAGCGGCAACGTGGCCATTCTGCGTTCTTTGACGAAGGACCATGCCCTTGCGGGGGTGCGGCTGGGATACTTGGTGGCCCAATCGACAGTCGTCTCAACTGCTCGGCAGTTGCAGTATGCCTGGAGCGTTAATGCGGTGGCCCAAGCAGCTGGAGTCGCTGCTCTGGAGGATGCCGGACATGTGGTCGCGGCGAGAGAGGTCGTTCGGGAGGCGAAGGCCTACCTCTATAACCGGCTCGAAACCCTGGGCATTCCTGTTACTGCTTCGGCCGCAAACTTCTTGCTGGCGAATGTCGGCGACGCCACGAGGATACGAACCGCTCTCTTGCGCCGGGGGATCGCTGTTCGGGACTGCACCTCCTTCGGTTTGCCGGAGCACGTCCGCATCGCCGCACGACGTCCCGAGGAGTGTGTTCATCTCGTCGAGGCGTTACGAGACGTGCTGGTGGAGGAGTAGCTGCGGCGTTGCAGGGTTCATCGTGTTCAAGGGATGGTCTTCGCTCGGATTGGTGTGCAGGGTTGGTGCTCGACCAGTAGCGACTTTGTCAGTTACCCAACCCTAAGAACCGTGCCCGCACGGGTTCTTCACAACCGGATCGCGCGGTGCTGACGCATATGGCGTCTGCCGCACCCTGATGTGGATATTGGCGTACCGGGTGATGAGTTCAGGGTACTGAGTACGCAGTGTGGTCTCGGCCCGTGGCCTTCATGTCGACCGGCAGTCCAGCCGCCATGAAATACACATCGTCCGCCGCCGCCGCAACGGTCTGATTCGTTCGACCAAGCTCATCGGCGTAGACGCGGCCTAGTTCGGTGGCCGGCATCACGCCCAGTCCCACCTCATTGCTGACGACGATCCAAGAGGCCGTACCTTTCCGGTACAACTCCAGCAGCCCGCGGACTTCGGCGGGGATGTCCACGCCCGCTGCCTCGGACGCTCGGCTCTTCAACAGCAGGTTGCTGATCCACAACGTCAGGCAGTCGAGAAGGATCGTGTCGTGGTAGGAGGTCAGCGGCGCCAGTGCGGCTACTAGGTTCAGGGGCTCCTCAAGGGTGCGCCATTCGGCAGGCCGATTCTCACGGTGGGCCTGAATACGCGCCGCCATCTCTTGGTCGCCGGCCTCCGCAGTAGCTACGAAGAGCACGCGCTCGCCTCGCTGGGCTAGGTGCTGGGCATAACTGCTCTTCCCGGCCCGGACGCCGCCCAGAACCAGGGTCAATCGCTTGTTCATTCCCGAACCCTCGGTTCAAGCGATGTCAGGTGACCCGTATCGTTCCAACGTTCGAGCACGCGCCCTCCAGGGTGATTTTGGACGACGGAGAGACTGCTATTGTCGACATGAAGTCGCCAGAAGTACGTATCCGGCAGCCCTAATAGGCACACGAGGAGAGCACGGATCGATCCTCCGTGGGCCACGATCAAAAGGCTCTCGCTTGGGTCATGGCGCTCCGCCGCCCGGGCATGGAATCGCCGTACACGCGCCAGCACCTGGGTCGTGCTCTCCCCACCGGGCGTGGCGAACGCATAGCTCTCTCCGCCGATCCGCTCGGCGAAGCCCTTCGGATCTTGGATTTCCATCTCTCTTTGCGTCATGCTCTCCCACGTGCCGTAGGAAAACTCCCGCAGGTCTGAGTCGGCCTCGATCGAAGTCTCGCCGAATTTGGCTAACGTCTCTGCGCTTTCCAGCGCGCGACTCAGGTCGCTGGTATAGATTTTGGAGAAGCTGCAAGTAGAAAGGCGCTCCGCGAGCCTTCTGACCTGGAGTCTGCCGTACTCACTCAGTGGGACATCGGTGTGGCCTTGGATCTGCCCGCTCCTGTTCCAGGCAGTTTCCCCATGCCGCACGAGGTACCAGTTACCCATTTCCCTCCCTGTATCCAGTGGTTCGCGCTTCCTTGAGAATCTTCATCGGTACCCCTCTACCAAAACGGTGCTTGTAGCGCTCCGGGAATCGCGGTGAAAAGGGCAATGGCCAATAAGAGAACGGCTACCTCTGCCACTTCATTCACCGCTCCGTACGTGTCGCCCGTCATACCTCCTAGCATGCTGGTAATCCAGCGGCCCAGTCCCAACGACACCACGATCACCGCCCCGAGTAGCAGCATTCCAGTGACGCCGAGGAACAGCCCGCCCGCCGCGGTGGCAGTGATAAATGCAAACACGACCTGCCACCAGCTGCGCCCGTCTTGAAACGACGTGCCTAACCCATGCTCTCTGGCGTAGGGGAAGAAGGCCATGGTTGCTACCATTCCGAATCTCGATAGGCATGGGAAAGTCAGTAGTAGCCCGGTACGGCCTTCGTCCGGAATACCTACGATCAGGGTCCACTTCAACAGCAACAGGACAGCGCCGCCAATCACGGCGAACGCGCCAACGTGTGTATCTCGGAGAATCCTGAGCCGCTCCGTCCGGCTGTAGCCACCGAACAACCCATCGCAGGAGTCGAGAAACCCTTCCGTATGTATCGCTCGCGTCAACACCAGCAACGTCGCGACCAAAAGCGCAGCCACGATCAGTGGCGGCAGCGCCTGCTTGGCCACGAGGTCCAATCCCAAGAGGAGGGCTCCCAGCCCCAGGCCCACGAGTGGGAAATAAGCTCGTGCGGGCCCCATCTGCCCTACGCCTTTGGGGGCAATAGGGAACACCGTTAGGAACCCGATAGCCAGCCGCAAGCTTCGCAAAGTGCCTACCCGTTCGGATCCTCCGCTTCGGTGTCGGAAACCCCGGCTTCGGCGAAAGTTGACATTTCGGCCAGACAGGCTCCGGCTGCTTCAATCAATCCCATGGCCAACACTGCACCGGTGCCTTCCCCGAGTCGCATACCTAGGTCCAGGAGGGGCCGCAATCCTAGATGCGATAGAGCGACACGATGTCCGGACTCGGCCGACAAATGAGCGGCGATGGTGTAGTCAGTCACGGTGGGACAGAGGTTGTGGGCGATCAGGCCTGCGGCTCCTGAAATGAAGCCGTCGAGCACCACAACCCGGCGGGCAAACGCGCCGCCCAGGACAACGCCGGCCAGCAGTCCGATTTCAAAGCCACCGACCTTAGTCAGAACGTCCAGCCCATCACCCGAGTCGGGCTGATTCACTTCCAACGCGCGCTCGACAACGGCGATCTTGTGCTCCAACTCCGAGTCGCTTCGCCCCGTCCCTCGGTCCGTCGTCTCAGATGCTGGCTTGCCGGTTAGGGCCGCAGTCACGGCGCTCGACGCCGTCGTGTTGCCGATGCCCATGTCTCCGGTCCCGATGATGTCAACCCCTGTCTCCGCGGCCTCCAGGGCAAGAGTGATTCCTGCCTGCACGCACATCTCGGCTTGCTCCCTCGTCATGGCCGGGCCTTCTGTGATGTCCGCGGTGCCGCGCCCCACGCCGATCACTCGAAGGTCGGGGTGGGCGGGAAGCGGCGTTGCCACTCCCGCATCGACGATCACTAGCCTCACGCCCGCCATCCGCGCCATGACGTTGATGGCGGCACCGCCAGCCAAGAAGTTCAGGACCATCTGGGCCGTGACCTCTTGGGGGTATCCGGTGACTTTCTGAGCGACGACGCCGTGGTCTCCCGCCGCGATAACAACCGCTTTGCCTCGCAGCGTTGGCTGTTCCGTCTCCAGGATGGCTGCCAGTTGGAGAGAAAGGTGCTCCAACTGCCCCAGACTTCCCGGTGGTTTAGTCAGAAGTTCCTGCCGAAGCTGCGCTGCCCCTCTGGCGCGAGGGCTGGCTGGCCTGATGCCTGCAACTACATCCTCGAGAGATATCTCTAGAACTCGATCCCCGGTTGGGCTTTGATGCCCTGCTCTTGATAAGGATGTTTGATCAGCCGCATTTCAGTGACCAGGTCGGCGAAATCGATCAGCTCTTGAGGGGCATACCGCCCGGTGATAATCACGTGCATTGGAGCGGGACGACGCTGCAGCGTGTCGATGACTTCCGAGACGGGTACCCACCCGTAGTGCATGGCGTAGGTGAACTCATCCAGAACGATAATGTCGTCCTCACCCTTCACGATCGCTTCCTTGCAGCGGTCCCATTGCGCCAACGCCAGAGCAGTTGTCTGGTCCATGTCTTTCGAGAGCCAAGTGAACCCATCACCGAGTGCCTCGATCGGTATATCGAGCCGTCTGGCTGCTCGATGCTCTCCAAATCGCGCCGTCGTGTGCTTGATGAACTGAAACATTCTCACGCGGAAGTCGCGACCCCAGGCCCGGAAGATGACGCCGAGCGCGGCGGTCGTTTTTCCCTTGCCTTCGCCCGTGTTGACGATGATCAGTCCCCGGCGTGAGCGGCGGCCGTTTCCGGCGGCGGGAGCGCTCTCATCGGGCGAGGACCCTTCCAAAAGGTCGTCACCGGGCGGCACTGGCTACGCCGTTTCTGCTGGCAGCGCGCTGACCGTTCGCGCGATCCTGGGCGGCATCGTCACGCAAGCTCGGTTCCGCCCGAATCTCGTCTGCCGGACCTATCAGGCTAATCGCCAGGGAACCTGTGACGGGATCCCGGTAGACGGCGGATTTCACACCGAAAGCGGATTCGATCGTTGCCGGAGAGAGCACCATCTCTGGCGGCCCGTCGATGAGCATCCTGCCATTACTCAACAGCACCAACCGGTCGCAATAACGAGCCGCCAGGTTCAGATCGTGGATGGCAGCAATGGCCGTCAACCCATCCTCAACGAGCTGCCGTACCAGTCCGAGCATCTTGAGCTGGTGGAGGACATCCAGGTTCGAGGTCGGCTCGTCCAATAGCAAGACGCGGGGTTGTTGCGCCAGGGCGCGAGCCAGGAACACTCGCTGGCGCTCTCCGCCTGACAACGTATCAAGCGTTCTGGCAGTGAACTGCCCGGTCTCTGTCAGTCGCATCGCGTCTTTGGCGATGCGGTCATCTGCTCTTCCTTCCACCTGAAAGCGACCCAGGTGTGGGTACCGACCCATGAGGACTAGTTCGAAGGCAGTGAAGCCCTGCGTGTAGGGTGCGATCTGGGGGACGAGTGCGAGGATGGCGGCGACATCCTTTGCTGAAAGGGATTTGAGGTCTGCCCCTTCCAGCCAGACTGCTCCCTTCTGATGGCGGAGGACGCTAGAGAGAATCCTGAGCAGGGTTGACTTGCCGGCGCCGTTAGGGCCGATGAGCCCGACGAACTGCCCCCGCTCGGCGCGCACATCAACGCGATCCAGCAGTGCTTTCGCCTCGACGCTGTAGGAGACCCCTCGCGCATCAATGACTGCGGCGCTGTCATCGTTCATCGTCCGCTACTCAGCCAGGCTAAAGGTATCGGCGGGTGGGTTGGGAAAGTCGTCCGGCCACAGTATCCGCGCGAGGTCCTCGGCGCCGCGGATGTTCCAGTAGGAGAGCGTGGTGAAGTGTTTGCTTTCGACCACGTGGACATTGCCATTCTTGATCGCGGGGGTCTCAGCAAGCGCCTCGATCTCGAACAGACTCTGCCGGAATTCCTCCGCGCCGAACTCGACTGGTTGAGGGATGATGATGATGTCCGGAGCCATGACGATCACCCCCTCAAGGCTGGTCGTCTGGTTACCTTCGATACCGGCCTCCTCTGCGGCGTTAATCCCGCCGGCCGCCGTGATGACGCCGCCCTCGGTGGAATTACTGCCCGCGACCCAGAGCGTGTCTGAGTATTGTGTGAGCGCAAGAACGCGAGGCATGGGCTCTTTGGCGCTGGTAACCGCTACGAGAGCGTCGTATCGTGCCTGGACCTCATCGGCGAACTCGCTGGCACGCTCCTCCTCTCCGAAGATGTATCCCATGAGCAGGATGCTGTTGATCCGCGCTTCGGGGTCGTGTTTCAGCTCGGTCTGAACGACGAGGATGCCTGCCCTCTGAAGAGCCTCGACTCCCTCGACCGAGAAGAACGGACTGGTGACCACGATGTCCGGTGACTGGGCAACGATCGTCTCCGGGTCGCGCGAGATCTCGACCTTCTCCTGAACGAGCGCGGCGACGTTTGAGTACGTCGCGTTCTTCGTGGCGCTTCCCACCGCAACGAGGCGCTCTTCCGGCACGAGAGCGAGGGTCATCTCATCGTGGCCGACCGAGGCGGTGATGATCCGCAGAGGCTTGGCCGGAACGGTCACGATCCCGTTCAGCCCTTCAACTTCGCGGGGCCAGCCGGAATTGGTCGGGTCCACGATTCCGCGAACGCTATCGAGTGGCCTCTTTACGGGCTCAGGTTCTGGTTCCGGATCCGGTGCTGGTGCCGGTTCTGGCTCTGGCGCTGGTGCCGCGTCAGGTGCAGAGATCGGTTCCTCCGTGGCTGCGACCGGCTCGATCTCCACCTGTTCCTCTGGCACTTCGACCACTTCGGTAGTGGACGGGGTAGTGGCCGTCTGCGCTGGCGGCTCAACCGGCGCTGGCGGTGGCTCGTTCGACGAGCAGGCGGTAAGCGCCAACGCGAACAAAAGGACTACGAGCACACCGATGATGCGCAGTTGCTGAATTGACACGCTGGCTCCTTTCAATGGGCCGTTGCTCATAGGGAGTAGACCTGTCGCTTGTTCTTGATCAGCAAGAGAAGGAAGAACGGCGCGCCGACGAATGCAGTAAGGACGCCGACACGAAATTCGGCTGGCTCGATGATGGTCCTGGCCACGGTGTCGGCCAGAATGACGAAGAGGGCACCCCCTAAGGCGCTCATCGGAATCAGCACGCGATTGTCTGGTCCGAGGATCAACCGAAGGATGTGCGGTATTACCAGCCCGACGAAGGCGATGGTCCCGCTTACCGCAACAGCAGCGCCTGTGGCCAGCGCCGCCGTTGCCAGAAGTACCACGCGCGTGAGCCCTACCCGTACCCCCATCGAGCGTGCCTCGTCGTCGCCCAGCATCAGCAAATTCAGGTCGCGGGCCAGCAGCAGGAGTACGGCGGCGCTACCCAAAATCAGTGGAGTGGCGATCCACACGTGCTCCCAGGCACGGGAATCCAAGCCTCCCGCCAGCCAGAACAGGATCTCCCGGAGCGCTTCGTTATCGGGCAGAAGGATGATGATTGCGGAGACGATGGCGCCGAGGAAGGCGTTGACCGCGACGCCCGCGAGCAGGAGCGTCGCCATTGAGAAATGCCCGCCGACGGCGGCGATGCCGTAGACCAAGAGTGAGGCTGCTATGGCACCTGCGAAGGCGAATGCGGGGAGCGCGAGGAAGAACAGGCCTGTCATTCCCGTGGCGATGGCGACGACTGCGCCTACGGCTCCGCCGGCCGAGACGCCGATGATCCCGGGATCGGCCATCGGATTGCGGAACAGCCCCTGTAGCGTCGCCCCCGCGACCCCCAAGGCCATCCCGACCGAGGCGCCAACGATGATCCGGGGGAGCCGGATCTGCTCAATGACCAGCTGTTCGGTCCGTCCGAATGCGGGTACGTCGATTCCGAAAGCCGACAGCACGATCCAGGCGACGTGACTCGTTGGGATGTCGACGGGACCAAGGCTCAGCGAGACGAGGGCGACGGTGAGTACCAGCAGGAGAAGGATCGGCGCGCCGATCGCCAGGCGGGCGGCAACGCCTATCTGGCGATAGTGGTGGAGTCGATAGCTGCGGAACGATGGGAGTCCGGCAGCCTGCAAAAGAACCTCCAGCGCTGCTCCGCTGGAGGTATGGTTTTCGACCTGTCCGGAACGATACCCGGAGATCGAGGGCCCTCTCTAATGCGGAGAGTAGTCACCTCATCGTCCAGGCAGGTCTACTGGCTCGCGGGTGGGGGACAAACGCTGGGCCCTTCCCATCGAATATTCGACAGTGGGCGTCAGCTCCTAATCCCGCTTACAGTGGCGCAACCGCGGCGGATTTTCACCGCCTTCCCTATTCTCCCTAGGTGGGCACCTGAACGAAAAAAGCCACGGGGAGCGTATGGCTCCGGTTTGCGAGCTGTCAAGGTTGGGCGGGAGGCAGCCCCGACGCAGCGGGCCAGCATTCGTCCTGTGAATGAGGGAGACGGACTTTTCTCAGTCAGGGCGAACGGTCACGGGGAACGGCGCGCTGTCGGTTTGGTCATTGCGGAGCATTGATGCCGATATGTTTGCGGTGGTGGTGGAGGATGACACAGTTGGTTCGGGCGGATCGCTCCCACACTAGGATCTAGGTGCCTACCTACAACTCCACGGCCAGCTCGAAAGTTCGTAGTACAGTCCCGTCAGGTGTGCTGGGGGGTTCGAACTGCACGCCAAGGCGAAAGGAAATGCTGACCCCCCATCAGTAGCGTCCATCAGACGAGGAGACCGGACTCCTCCCTACGCTCGGGTACTACCTCCGGCTTCCGTGCGAAGGTCCGGCGGAACGGCAGGCGCTCCGAACCGCCGTTTGTGACAGGCGAGCGGTGATGCCGATGTTCGTCCAATGGTGACGTAAAGGCGGCTTCCCCTTCCGGATAGAGATCGCGCTTCCTCGCTGAAGAGGATCTGGTGCTGTGCGCGCGCTTAGCCCTTCCCGCTCGCCGTCTTGGCGACCACCTGCACCCCCTGAATCACCCCTTCGACGGATCGCCGCACGCGGACGGCCGCCGCTTCACTGACCTCGCCCGCCCCTTCAATGGCGCCGGTTGCGGCAGCGGAGGCGGCATCCTCCACGCTTATTCCCGTCTTTTTGGCAGCCTCGATCGCGCCTTCCACCGCGCCCACCGCCGCGGTCGTCACGTCGGCGCCGATCATGGCGGCTTCGTTAACGGCCGCCCGGCTGGTCTTGCCGATCGCCTCCGCCGACTCCGCGCCGACCTCGGAGGATCCTTCCACGGCGCCGATCACCGCGCCCTTGGCGGCGTTGCCCACGGAGCTTCCGACCTGGGTCGCGGCGTCGACCGTTGCGGTGAGGGTGGTGGCCGCCGTCTGCGCCGCCTCGCCGCCGATGTCGCCCACGGCGTCGATCGCGCCCTTGACGGCTCCCACGCCCAGGTTGGCCGCCGCCCCGCCGGTCTCCCCGGTCTCTTTCACCGTCGAGCGCACGAAGCTGGCGACCTCACTCACGGCGGTGGTCGCCACCTCCCCCGTCCCCCTGATCATGCCGATGACGCTGCCTTTGACCCGATTCCCGATCTCGCGTTCGTCCACCATCGCTATCGTCCTTTCAGAGGATCGCCTGCGGCAGGAAAGCCCGCGGCCGCGTGGGGAAAAACACGCCAGCGCCGGCCCACCTACTCCCACAAATCTCTGGTCCAACATGGCCATGGTTCCAGGCCACCCAGGTAAGCGGGCCAAGTATAGGGGTCTCCGATTGTGCCGGGTGGGTCGCAGTATGCCTCTCTGGCGGGGGAGAGGGGTGGACTGTGTGGCCGAGCAGCCCAGCGACCGCCCAAGGTGCTTGTCTGGCCGGAACGCCGCCTGGAAATCGAACAACAGGGCCGTGGAGCCGGCTACTGGGAAGCGGGCAAGGCGCGTCATCCCGAGAGGGGAACGGTCAAGCAGCACGGTACCCGGCCCTTTTGGTCGTTTTGGAACATTGATCCCGATGCTCGTGCAGTGGTGACGTAAGCGGCTCGCGAAACCTGCTCATAGACCGGCGCTGATCTCCCAACCTCCGCCTACTCCCGCAAGGCTGTAATCTTCGCCTCTACGGCTGCGCAAATGTGCTGGGAGTACTGATGCCGGACGTCGTTATCGAGAACCCAGTTCTCAATTCACCGTTCGCGGAGCCGAGCCGTCACTTCCGCTTCGACGACCAAGGGATCACAAGCGCCTTCGCGATCGGCCGCGGGCCTCGATCAGGAGTCGGCGTCGGGGTCGTACCCCTCGACCACCATCGTCTTCGAGTGCGCGCCCCGCAACTCACGCCCCTCTATCAGCTGCCCTGGACGCAGCCCCAGGAGGGGCTGATCGAGTCCTGAGCGGACCTCCAGGGTGCCCCGATTTCAGACCCATGTGGCAACGTTCGAGTCGAACGTGGTCCGGCCAAGTCGCAACGCAGGCCCACCAGACTGGGCAAAATCGAGAACCTTCGCCCTCCGAGTCCACTGGCTCTGTAGCGGCACTTGCCGCTCTACCAAGTCCGTTCGAGGCGGGCGATGGACCGCTACTCGGCCGTCAGAGTGGAGCGGTACACGTCGAACTGCTCATAGAATTCGTCCACAGCAAGTCCGAACGCCTGCTCGAAGGCTGATGCGGACGTTACGACCAGCGACGGTAAGCCAAGGGTCCCTTCCGGAAGCAACCGAAGGTAATCGAACAGGGCCGCCTCTCCCGCTCGCCCCAGCAGCCAGTTCACTGCCACGATGCTGAGCGCTAAGCGTTCGTCGTCTGTTGCCTCCTCCCAGCCATCTGTCGTCGCCAGCTGTGCGAGTGGAACGCTCGACCGCTCCACCACCGCCCTGTGCCGGGAGAGTTCATCTTCGAGTTCCGGCCCCGTGGTGGCGGCGTAGGCTAGCGCGATGTACGCCCCTCCACCCGCTTCCATCCACAGCGGGGGCAGATCCCGCTGCTCCTTGCCTTCGAGCAGCACGCGCATGTGGGAGTTGATGTACACGCGATAGCCGAACGGCTGGCCACAGTCGGTCGCGTGAATCACCCAGCCCGTCGCACCCCTCGAGCAGGAAGCATCCCACGGCAGGGGCAGTGAGTGCCTCCGAATGCGATGATCCCACCAGCGGTTCAGCGAGAGTCGACGGGCGTGCACAGCAACGCTCTCCCAGTCCGCTCCGATGTAGGCGGAATACTCGGTCGCCGGGGCGCCGAAGCGCTCGATAAGGAATGTGTGCACTCCCTCCATTGCGGCCTGGATTTCGGAACGGACATGGTCCGGGACGTTTCCGACGAAGACCGCCACCGGCTTCACGGCATCGTCGGTCAAGTGGGGCAGGGGCGGCGCGACACCCGTCCGGTACACCTCGAACCGCTCGTAGAACTCGTCGATGGTCAGGCCGAAGGCTGCCGCGAAGGCCTCTTCCCAGCCGTCGTGGGAGGGCAGGAGGCGGTAGTACTGGAGCAGCGCGCGCTCCCCTGCTTGACCAACGAGCCAGTCGGCAGCGAGGAAGCCGAGATGGTAGTTGAGGCGCACCTGGTTTGCCGACTCCGTCTCCCTGATGCTGGCGACATAGGATGCCCCGGCAGGCGCGATGGCGCGGCGGAAGTCCAGGTCTCCCTCGTACGCTTCTTCCGCATACGTTGCCGAACCCTCGACCAGCCAATGCGGGCCCCGGGAACGGCCGCCCGCGAGTTCGTACTGGATCACATGGAAGTACTCGTGGGCGGCGTCCCAGAAACTCGCCGTGGTTGCCATGAAGCCGGGTCTGGCCCTACCAGGATCACGATCACCGACGGAGACGGTGAGCTCGCTGGCATATGCGCCGAAGCGCTCGGCGAACGCAGTCACAATGTTCGCCATCTCCCGACGGATTTCAGATCTGGCCGAGGAGGAGATGCCGTCCGCGAACAGGAAGGTGATGTCGGTGCGCGCTCGCGATGGCTCCGCCAGCGGTACCTCCACACGGACGGCACTGCTCTGGTGAAAGCGGCCCGATGCGCTCAGGTGCGACATGTCGAGTGCGCGGTCCTGCGTCACCCAGCTGCCCCCGTCCGGTCGCGTACTGAGATAAAGCAGCGCCGGGTCCGAGACGGACCGCCACACCGTCACTTTGACGGCTGCCGTCACGCCGTTCGCCAGCGGTACCTCCACACGGACGGCACTGCTCTGGTGAAAGCGGCCCGATGCGCTCAGGCGCGACATGTCGAGTGCGCGGTCCTGCGTCACCCAGCTGCCCCCGTCCGGTCGTGTACTGAGATAGAGCAGTGCCGGGTCCAAGACGGACCGCCACACCGTCACTTCGATCGTGGCCATCTTGGGGTCGGCTGCTGAGGAGGATTCCGACAGCGGGTCTGCGCTACCCAGAAGGGAGAGGCCGAGCAGTCCCGCGATCACACTTGCAGCAAGGCTGGTCGGCAGCGCAAGCATCGGGCAACCCTCCTCAGAGATTCTGGCAAAGGTGGGGAGACAGCGTAAGGAGTTGCCGACCGTTACTCGTGCAAGATCATGCGGCAGATCACCCATGTCGACAGGATGCGTCTGCGTGACGGATCCCACCCGAAGGCGCTGGACTGCATGGCAGTTCGGCAGAAGCCGCTAGGCTCCTACCCGCCTCCCCCACTGGAATGGTCGCGAACCGTGGACGCTTCCCTCTTCATCCACGGGCTGGCCGCGCTCAGAGCGATAGCGTCGCGAGACGCCGAATGCCATCTCTTCGCCCGAGCGCATGGTCAGCCGGCGCCGATGCACAGACGCCGCGATCGCCGAGAAGGGAGCCGGTTCGTGCACCTCATCGTAAGAGACGAACAGTAAAGACGAACGGCACCCTGTTCCTTTGGTCGTTTTGGAACATTGGTCCCCGACGTTCGTGCAGTGGTGACTAAATCGGCCTGAGACATCTGCTCGCAGCAGTTAGAGTTCGAAAGCGTGCCCGGCCTCTTCCCGGGAGAGCGCGGTGGCGTCGGAGCTGCCGCGGGTGTCGCTCTTCAAGTAGTACGTCATGGCGTGCAGGTAGACGACGGGGTCCACGTTGCGGCAGCGGACGCCGGGCGGCACGCGCACGGCGATCGGCGCGTAGTTGAGGATGGCGCGGACGCCGGCTGCCACGAGCTCGTCGATCACCGGCTGCGCCGCGCTCGGCGGCACGGCCACGATGGCGATCTCGACGGGCAGGGCCTTCAGGCTGGCCGCGACGTTCTTGACGTCCTCCACCACGACGCCGCCGATCTCCGTCCCGATGACCGCCGGGTCCGAGTCGAAGGCCTTGGCGACGTGGAGCTGCTGGGAGCCGAAGCCGCCGTAGCTCAGGATGGCCCGTCCCAAGCGCCCCACGCCCAGGAGCGCCATGGACCAGCGTTGTGTGAGTCCCAGCACCTCCCGCAGCTCGTCGAGCAGCTGGGCGACGTTGTAGCCGCTGCCCTGCTTGCCGAAACGGCCGAAGTAGGAGAGGTCCTTGCGGATCTGGGCGGGCGTCACGCCTAGCTCTTCGCCCAGCTCCTTGGAGCTGATGATCTCCTGCCCGTTGGTCGCAAGCAGCGCCAGCGCCCGCACGTACAGCGGCAGCCGATCGATGACGATCTCTGGGATGCCGGCCGGCGGCACAGCGCATCCTCTCTCCGGGCCGAGATCTCTCTCCCCTAGGCTAGCCGAGCGGCGTCCTCTGGTCGCCTGCCTGGGTTCACGCCCTCTGGATCCGGGGGCGGGGCGAAGCCAGGAGGCCGCAGGGCCCTGCGCGCGCCCGTCAGCGAAGGAGCGCCTCCGCCGACATCGCGACCGCGCCGTCGCAGCGGATCGCGGTCAATGCGACGCGCTCTCCCGCTTGGGGCACTCCCAGCAGCCGGAAAGGATGCGTGTCGAAGATCGGCGCCTTGGCCCGGTAGTCGAACTGCGCCACGGCGCGGTCGCTGTTGCGGCGGACCAGATCCAAGAGCAGGGTGGCGATCAGGGGGCCGTGGACGACGAGAGCGGGGTAGCCCTCCCGCTCCACGGTGTAGGAGCGGTCGTAGTGGATGCGGTGGGCGTTGAAGGTCAGCGCCGAGTAGCGGAAGAGCAGGCGCGGGTCGGGCGTCACCTCGCGGCTCCAGGCGCCCGCCGGCGCGTGCGGCGGCGCGGGCGCAGGCTCCGGCGGCGCCAGCGGCGGGCCGAAGTCGCGGTAGACGATCTCTTGGCGCTCCTCGATGCACAGGGCGTCGCCGTCGAGAAGCCGGTAGTCGACCGTCGCGAAGACGAGGGGCCCCGTCCGGCCCGTCTTCTCGGCGATCGCCGCGACACGGCCCAGCCGGCGCAGGGGCGTCCCGATGGGCACGGCTCGGTGGAAGCGCAGACGCCCGCCCGCCCACATCCGCCGCGGCAGCGGAACGGGCGGCAGGAAGCCGCCGCGGGGCGGATGCCCGTCCGCGCCCAGATCCCGCTGCGGCGCCTCGGGGAGGAAGAACAGCCAGTGCCACAGCGGCGGGAGCGGATCGCCGAGGTTGAGCTGCGTGTCCGCATCGTCGAGCGTGGCGAGGAGACGGCGGACCGGCTGCAGCGCGACGGTATCGTGCTCCAGGCATTCCCGGCCGATCCAATCGCGGTAGCCGGCGGGGCCGCTCGGCTGGCGGTCGTCGTCAGCCATGAGCCGTGACCGGATCGCTGCCGGCGACCACGCCGTCGTCGTGCAGGCGGCGCACTGCCGAGTCGCTCAGTTGCAGCACGCCGCGCAGGATCGCGTCGGTATCCGCGCCGAGCCTGGGCGCGGGCGCGGGCGCGGTGCGAGGGATGCCGCTCCACGCCAGGGGGGACCCGGGCGTGAGCGTCGGCCCGATGCCGGGCTGGTCGACCAGCTCGAACAGCGGGTTTTCCGTGGAGCAGCGGGGATCGTCGGCCAGGAGTTGGGGGATCGTCTGATAGGGCCCCCAGGCCACGCCTCCTTCCTTGAACGCGCGGCGCACCTCCGGCAGCGTGCGGGCGGCGCACCAGGGCGCGAGCAGGGCGGCGATGGCGTCCGTCGCGCGAAAGCGATCGCCGGCGTCGCCGAGATCGAGGCCCCGGTCGCGCTCGATCGCGACGGTGCCCTCCTCAATGCCCGTGACCCGCACCAGCGCATCCCACTGCCGCGGCGTGATCGCGACGATCATCACTCGCCGGCCGTCTTTGGTCGCGAAGTCGCGGCCGAAGGCGCCGTAGAGGTCGTTGCCGTAGCGGGGCCGCATCTCGGCCGAGCCTTCGTGCTCGGCCAGGAAGCCGAGGGCGCCCATCGCGCCCAGCGCGATATCGGAGAGGGCGATCTGCACCAATTGCCCTTCGCCAGTCTGCCGCCGCTGCCGCTCGGCGGCGAGCAGGGCCACCACGGCCGTCTGTCCGGTCAGGAGATCCCAGGCGGGCAGCACGTGGTTGACCGGGGTGGGGTCGGCGGCCGGTCCCGTGAGCGCCGGCAAGCCCGTGGCCGGGTTGACCGTGTAGTCGACCTCCGACGATCCGTCCGGGTTGCCCTGGATATTGACCATGATCAGGTCCGGTCTGTCGGCGCGCAGCGTCTCGTAGTCGAGCCACCCGCTGGCGGGGAAGTTGGTGAGGAAGAGGCCGGCGCCGGCGCCGGGCGCCGTGATGAGGGCGGCGGCGAGCTCCCTGCCGGCGGGGCGGCGCAGGTCGATCGCGATGGAGCGCTTGCCTTTGTTGAGACCCGCCCAGTACAGACTGGCGCCGCTCTCGCCGAGCGGCCAGCGCCGATAGTCCAGCCCGCCGCCGACGGGATCGAAGCGGATCACGTCGGCGCCGAGCTGCGCCAGCGTCATGCCGGCGCTGGGCGCGGCGACGAAGGCCGATCCTTCAATTACACGGAGACCGCTCAGCACGCCGCTCATCGCTCACCCGCCGCGGCGTTGAGCGGGTTGCTGAGGAAGGCCTCGCGTATCACGGAAGCCTCCCCAGCTTTCTGGTTTCGGAGCGCCGCCGCCTGCTTTGCCGCCAAAGGTCCTCCCCCATCGCCTCTATCGACATTACGTGGTGAGTCTCTCCGGGTGAGCAGCGCCGATTAGTGGCTGGCTCAAGCTGGTCGCGATCCGTGGCCATCTTTAGCACGCAGCGGTCCAATAGTAGGGCGGATTGGTGAACGCGATCGCGGAATTGAGCATGGGTGATATGGGATATAGTGATCGTTAATGCGCGATCGACTGTCCTCAGCGCTCAAGACGTTCCTGCTCGGATCGTGTATTGCTCTCGCGGCCCTCATGGTGACGGCCTGTGGCGGTGCCGAGGAGTCGGGCGCGCCGGCCACAGCGACCGAGGAGGCGGGCGCACCGGCCGTGGCGGCGGAGGAGCCAAGCGCGCCGGCCGTGACGGAGGCCCCGGCGGATGCTCCCTCAATGGATGCTTCGGAGCCTCAAGCCGACGCGCCCCCTTCGCAAGAGGCCGGGATCGCGGAAGAGGAAGCGGTCGAAACGCCGGCGCCGTCTGAGGAGCCTGCCGTGGAGCCACGAGTTACTGCGCTCCACGACGGCGTGCCCGTCGACGGCAAGACGGTTGGCTTCGAGGAGGCCACGGTCGAGGTCATCGACTTCAGCGACTTCCAGTGAGGAGCCTGCAGGAATTGGGCGGCTCAGGTTGAGCCGGTCCTCTTTGAGGAGCTTGTCCGAACCGGGATCGCCAAGCTCACCTACCGGCATCAGATCCGTTTCGGCGAGAACAGCGTGCGGATCGCTCTGGCGACGGAGTGCGCGGCGGATCAGGGCGCGTTCTGGCCCTTCCACGACCAGGTCTTTGAGCGGCGCCGCGGCGGCGTGCCGATGGACGAGTACCTTCTGCAGATCGCGGCCGATCTCGGACTGGATACAAACACATTCAGCGGCTGTCTGCAGAGCGAGATGCACCTCTCACGGATCACGGAAGATGGGGAGATCGCGGCGGCCTATGGCGTCCGGGGCACCCCCACGATCTTCGTGAACGGCACCCTGGTGTCGGCCTTCCCGGCCGAAGCCGTCATCGCCGCCGTGATCGCGGCGGCGGAGGAAGGCTAGCTCTCGCCTCGGTTGCTTCGGCGAGGCCGGCTGTGTTAGCCGGATGCTTTGGACTGGCCCGTCTCAGGGTCGTAATCCTTGCGTACAAAGCGTCCCACGGCCTCGCCCGACATGTGCACGGTGCTGGCGATGATGGCCTCCAGCGCGAGCGCATCGTCGTATCGACGGCCGAGCCCCCGCAGCGTCGCCTCGGTATCTCCCACCAGTGCTCCTTGCGGAACCGCGGCCAGGTTCTCGGCGATTGCGCGGGCACGCGGCAGCAGCTCGTCGTCGGGGACCACCTCTTGGATCAAGCCGATGCGGAACGCCTCCTGGGCGTCGATCTGCTTCCCGGTTTGCAGCAGGTAAAGCGCGTTGCCGAGGCCTACCCAGAGCGGAAGACGGTAGGTACCGCCGTCGACCGTGGGGCCGCCCCAGCGCCGCGTGAGGATCCCGTACTTGGAGCTCTCGGCGCCGATCAGGAAGTGGCAAGCCAGCGCCACCTCGAGTCCCCCCGCCACACAGTAGCCGTTGATGGCGCCGATCATCGGCTTGAAGAAGTTCGTCCGCCGGACGAACTTGGGGTTTTCAAAGAGTGCTTCGCGCTGTCGCGCCCCTGCCGAGGAGGGGTCGGAGACCGATCCCCCTTCGCGGATGCGCTTCTCGGCAGCCTTCAGGTCCGCGCCGGCGCAGAAAGCGCGGCCGTTGCCCGTCAGGATCATGACGTGCGCCGAAGGGTCGGCGTCGAAGCGGTCGGCGGCGGCCGCGAGGCCCTCGATCAAGCCGCCGCCGAAGTTGTTCATGACCTCGGGGCGGTTGAGCGTGACTGTGACGATGGCGCCTTCCTGCTCGTAAAGGACGGGCTCGCTCTGTCCGGGCATGGTGCATCCTTCCGGTCGCGACGGGCGTGGAGACTGCTGGGAGCGCGCTGCTAGCCGCCGATGGGGATGTGCTGGTTGTACCACTCCAGCGCGTGGCGCAGCCCCGTGCTGCGGCCCGGCTCCATATAGAAGTCTAGCTCCGTATAGGGCAGCAAAACGAGTTTCTTGGGCTCGTTCGCTTTCGCATAGGCGTCTTGGATGTGTTCGAGAAGGTGGACCACGTCCCAGCCGGAGGTCGTGATGATCATGAGCGCCCGGGGGCCGATATGCTGAATCACGTCGTCGGGGCTGAACTCGATGATCTTCTCCAGGGATTCGACCGTGATTTCCAGGTCGTTCACCACGGGCATCTTGCCGAGTTTCTCGGCGGCCGACTGGAAGGCTTGGACCGTGCGATCGGTCAGCGTGAGCGCCGCGCGGCGGCTGCGGCCGGTGGATGGGATGCGCTCGCTCTCGCCCGTTTGGTAGCGGCGGTCGCGATCGGCCTCTAGGCGATCGAGCAGCTCCTCCCACTCCGCGCTGGTCTTGAGCGCTTGCATCCAGCGGCGGCCGTTAATCACCGGCACGACCGCGACGGACGCCTTGATGCGCCGGTCGACGCCGGCCGTGTAGATCGCCAGCGCCCCGCCGAAGCTGGCGCCCCAGAAGCCGATCTTCTCCGCGTCGACCTCCGGCCGGTGCTGCAGGTAGCTCACCGCGTTACGGATGTCCTCGGCCTCGTTGAGCGGGAATAATTGCCCGCGCGGCTCGCCGTCGCTTTCGCCAAAGGTGCGGTAGTCGATGGCGAGACAGACATAGCCGTTGCTGCTGAGAAACGTTGCTTCCTCGGCCAGCGACTGCTTGGTGATGGTGAAGCCGTGGCCTAGGACGATTCCTGGCTTGGGGGAATCGGCGGAGGCGCCCTCGGGCAGATAGAGGTCGCCAGCACAGGTCACGCCGCCGCTGGGGAACCGGATCGTCTCCATGCCGCACTCCTTCGCAGGTATTGGGGGGCGCGGGAATGCTAGGAGCCGCCGATCGGCGCTGCAAGCGTTCAGCGCGCAGCGCGCGTACGGTCGCCCGCCCTTACACTGGTGGCGCGACGCTGGTCACACGCATGATCAACAGCCGGGACGCGGCGCGGAGGACGGAGCGGGTGTGGGCGTAGCGGTCGCGCTGGCTGGAGCGGCGAGTTGGGCCATCTCCAGCGCGTTGCTCGCCTCGCAGGCGGAGCGCGTCGATACGCTGTCCGCCAGCGCCCTGCGGCTCATCTCGGCGCTGGCCTTCTTTCTTGTCGTGATCTTCGCGGTCGGTGCGGCCGGCGATTTCGGTCGCATGAGCATCCTCGAGTTCGCGGAGCTGGCCGCGATCGGCCTGCTGGCGCTGGCGATTGGGGAGAGTCTCTACGCCGCCGCCGTCGCGACGATCGGCATGACGCGCGCCTTTACCACGGTGGTGGTGCTCTACAATCTCTTCGCCTTTCTCTTAGCCGCAGTGTTTCTCGGTGAGGCCGTCCACTGGGATGTCGCGCTAGGATCCGTGCTCGTTCTCGTGGGCGTGTACCTCGTCGTGCTGCACGGCCGCGCGCGCGCCGCCGGCGTCGAAGGCAGCCCCCACATCTTGCCCCACGGCGCCGCCGATGTGCGCCTCCCCTTGATCGGCCGCGTCCGGCCTACGCTGCAGCTCGGCATCGTGCTGGCGGCGCTCAACGGCCTCGCCTGGGGCGCCGCCGCGGTGTGGCTCCAAGCCGCGGGCGATCAGTTCGACGAGTCTGCGGTCGGGACCGCGCGCCTGCCGGTCGCGGCGGCGGTGCTGCTGGTGGCGGCCGTCATGCAGCCGGAGTCCAACCTGCGCCGGCTCGCCATCGGCAGGCGCTCTTTGGTGATCCTGCTGGTATCGGGCGTA
The DNA here is from genome assembly GCA_026707145.1 of Chloroflexota bacterium. Taxonomy (GTDB): domain Bacteria; phylum Chloroflexota; class Dehalococcoidia; order Bin125; family Bin125; genus JAPOXK01. The sequence continues at coordinate 48,544 of JAPOXK010000022.1, forward strand.
CTGGCGAACGGCGTGGCGGGCTTGCTCTTCATCGTCGCCTTGGAGGACATCGGCACGGGCCGGACCGTCATTCTGTACTCCTTGGCGCCGCTCATGGCGCTGCCGATTGGCGCGTTCTTCCTGCGGGAGCGGGTCACCATCTGGGTGGCGGTGGGCACGGTGCTCGCCGTTGTGGGCGTGATCCTGATCGCCTAGCGCAACGGATCGATAGAATGGGCCGCTAGCTCGGACGTTCGGACACGTGCGAGGAGGCTGCTACGGAGGCGTCATGAGTCGCTGGATCGACAAGCTAACAGTCGGCGAGGCGGTCGATCGCGCCGCGCAGCGCTGGGGCGACCTGGAAGCGCTCTCCTTCGAAGGACGGCGCTGGAGCTTCGCGGCGCTGCGCGACGATTGCGACCGCGCCGCGCGGGGACTGATCCAAGCCGGGGTGCAGCCGGGCGACAAGGTTGCTCTCTGGCTCGACAACCGGCCGGAGTGGATTCACATCCTCTTCGCGACGGCGAAGGTTGGGGCGGTGCTGGTGCCGATCAACACCCGCTTCCGCACGAACGACTTGGAGTACGTGGTTCGGCAGTCGGATGCCACCACGTTGATCACCGCGCGCCGGTCCGGCCCGATCGACTATCTGTCGATGGTGCGCGGCCTGATCCCCGAGCTCGATGCGATCGCCGCCCCCGCCGCCGCCCTGCAGTCGCAGGATTTTCCGGAGTTGCGGCGCATCATCGTCGTGGACGACGCGCGCTCTCCCGGCACGCTGCGCTGGACGGATGTCGTGGAGCGAGGGGAGGCGGTGCCGGAAGCGGACCGGCGCGCCCGGCAAGAGTCGGTCGATCCCGATGCGACCACGATCATGCTCTACACCTCCGGAACGACCGGCTTTCCCAAGGGCGTCATGCACTGCCATGACCTTCTGCGCAACGTCACGGACCAAGCGAGCCGGCAGGCGATTCGCCCGCCCGATGCCATCCTCACCTACCTGCCGCTCTTTCATGCCTTCGGACTGTATGAGGGCCCCTACATGTCTGTCGTGAGCGGCGCGCGACAAGTGCTGATGGAACGGTTCGACGCAGGAGAGGCGCTTCGCCTCATTGAAGCGGAACGGATCGCGTTGATTCATGGCTTCGATACCCACTTCCGCGAACTGATGAACCACTCCGATCTGGAGAAGACCGACCGATCGACGCTCCGCTCCGGAATCTGCAGCGCTGGACTCGCCAGCTCCGAGCCCACGGCGCGCCGCGCGCAGCAGCTCTTGTGCAACACGATCAGCGCCTACGGCATGACCGAGCTGCACAACTGCGCGGCGCAGAGCTTCCCTCTCGATAGCGAGGACGACCGCTGCACGATGTCCGGCGCGCCCATGCCGGGCTACACGTTCCGCGTGATCGATCCCGACACCGGCGCCGAGCAGCCGCACGGGACGCCGGGGGAGATCCTGGTCCGTGCCTACGGCGTGATGCAGGGGTACTACAAGAAGCCCGAGGAAACGGCCAAGGCGATCGACGGCGAAGGCTGGATGCATACGGGCGACCGTGGGATTGAGCGCGCGGACGGCACGGTCCGCTTCCTCGGCCGCTACAAGGACATGCTGAAGGTAGGCGGCGAGAACGTGGATGCGGCGGAAGTGGAGGCGCTCGTGCTGACCCACGAAGCCGTCGCTCAGGTGGCGGTCGTCGGCGTCCCGGACGAGCGGCTGGCTGAAGTCGCCTGCGCCTGCGTGCGCCTCAAGCCCGGCGCCCAGCTCGCCGCCGCCGAGCTGATTGCCCACTGCAAGGGCAAGGTCGCGACCTTCAAGATCCCGCGCCACGTCCTCTTTCTGGACGAGTACCCGATGACCTCGAGCGGCAAGGTGCAGAAGTTCAAGCTGCGCGATATCGCGCTTGCCCAGTTGGGGCTGTCGGTCGGCTGAGAGTCAGTCGGCGGGCTCGCTCCCCAGGCGGCGCTCCATCTCGGCTTCGTATTCGGGGAAGAACTTTCCGATGATGGAGAGTTCGAAGTTTCCCAGGATCGAGACTTTCGGCTCGCGCTCCAGGAGGAAGCGAAACGATGTCTCGACGACGGTTTCGGCCGGCTGCCCGTGGCCGAACTTCTCGATCGCGGCTTCGTCCGCCCGCACGGCGTGGTGCGTCTCGCCCTCGGCGTCGCGAACGTCGACCTGAAACTCGCCGTCGGCAGTTTTCGTGACAGTGATCTGGGTGCTCGTCTCGGGCATTCGATCCATCCTCCCGCTCGCCGCGGACCAAGCGGATCATAGTTTGCCAAGCCTGACGGCGGCGGGAGCCTGCTTGACAGGCGGGCTTGGCGGCTTAGCCTGGCAGCGCGCCGGCGCAGGGCGCAAGGTGGCGACGCATGACCGAGATCCTCTTCCTCTCCAGACGCGAGATCGAGCCTCTCCTGAGCATGCGGGAGATGCTGGATGCGACCGAGCGCGCCAACGGGCTGTTCGTGAAGAGCAAGGCGGGCGAGAACCCCGCCAGCTTCTCGCCCATGGTTGCCTTCCACACCAAGATCCCCAACAGCGACATCGACTACCGCGCCTCGACGATGGATCCGGTGTCCACGCTGTGTTCCACGCTGGGCTTCGGCTACGGCGATAACCCCGCGAAGCACGGCATCTCGGGGCTGTTTGCGGTGGCTGTGCTGACCAAGCTGGAAACCGGCGAGCCGGTTGCGATCATGGAGGCGGAGTACTTGGCCAACATGCGCACCGGTGCCTCGTCCGTCGTCGCGTCGAAATATCTGGCGCGCGCGAACCCGGAGCGGCTGGCCCTGATCGGGACCGGCAACCTTGCGCGGCACATGCTGAACGCCCATGTCGAGCAGTACGGCCGCGCGGGCGTCGTTCGCGTTTGGAGCCGGACCGCGGCGATGCGCGAGCGTTTCGCGCTGGAGATGCGCGAGCGCCACGGCGCGGATGTCCGGGCGGTTGCGACGGCCGCCGCCGCCGTTGAGGGAGCGGACATCGTCTATGCCAGCAGCCGCTCGCGGGAGCCGCGCGTGACCCCGGAGCTCGTTCGTCCGGGGATGCATATCAACGCTTACGGTTCCGATGCCTCCGGCAAGCAGGAGGTCGCACCCGCCGTCGTGCGCGACGCCAAGGTCGTCGTCGATAGCCTGGAGCAGTGCAAGATCGGCGGAGAGATCCAGCACACCTTCGCGGACGGCAGCATGACGGACGCCGGCGTGCACGCGGAGCTCGGCGAGATCGTCAACGGGGACAAGCCCGGCCGCGAGCACGACGATGAGGTGACGCTCATGGACTCAACCGGCCTCTCGGCGATCGACGTCGTCGTCTTTGACCTCGCCTACCAGCGGGCGCGGGAGCGCGGCATTGGCACTCGCCTCGAGCTCTAGCCCAGCTTCCCGAGCTTGCCCAGCAGGACCATCTCGGTGGAGCGCGCGCCGGGGTCCAGCCGCAGATCGCCCAGTATCCCCAGGTCGTCGCGCTTGACGTCGCCCCCCTGGATCACGCCCACGATTCCCGTTCGGGTGAGCGAGATGTCGGCCGTCGGGTCGCCCTCGATAATGACGAAGTCCGCCAGCTTCCCCACCTCGATCGTGCCGACCTCATCCTCAATGTGGACCGCGTTGGCCGCTTCACCCGTAGCGCTCACGAGCGCCTGCATGGGCGTCATGCCGCAGCGCACGTAGCACTCAAGCTCCAGGAGGCTGTCGCCGTGGAGGCGGGCCTCGTTGCCGCCGCAGTCGGAGCCCATGGCGATCTTGACTCCCATCTCGACGGCCATGCGATGGCGCTCGAAGATCGCATTCTCATCCTCCGCCATCATCACCGCCCACGGCATTCCCAGGGCGGGCCCCTTGTGAATGATGTCGAGGACGTTTCCCAGCGTCGGGATGAGGTACGTCCCGTGCTCGATCATGTTGCTGCAGTTCTCCTCGGAGATATACCAGCCGTGCTCGACCGTCTCGACGCCGCCCAACACGACGTTGTTGACTCCTTCGTGTCCCATGGCGTGGGCGGCGCGGCGGCGGCCTAAGCGCCGCGCCTCCGTGAACGCGGCCGTCACCTCTTCACGGGTGTACTGCGGGCTGTCCCAATCACCGCATGTCTCGGGGCCGTCGGAGCTGATCGTTTTGATCACGTCGACTTTTCGCGCGACCAACTCGCGAACCCGCCGCGTGATCGCGTCGACGCCGTCCGCTTCATGCCCCGGCTCGAGAAACGACCCGTGGCCCCCTGTCATCCAAACGCCCGGGCCGGAGGCCAGCATGCGCGGCCCCTCCACCATGCCCCGGGCTTGGGCGCGCTTCAGATCCACGTCGATGTAGTCGCGGGCGGCCGTGTCGCGCGCGGAGGTGACGCCCGTGAGCAGGTTGGTCCGCGCTGCCCGGATCGTTTCCAGCACGGCGTTGACGATCGGCTCCTCCATGCGGAAGCTCTTGCCTTCATCGCCGTAGCCGCGCGCGCAGTCTCCGCCCACGATATGGTCGTGCAGGTCGATGAAGCCGGGAAGGAGCGCCCGGCCGCCGAGGTCCACGACTTTATCCGCGCCGCCGGGCTCGCCTGCGTTGCGCACTTCCGCGATCCGTCCCTGATCGATCTTGACGCTGCCGGCCGCGAAATCCCGGCCGTCACCGGTGATCAGGTGGGCGTTGATCAGGCTGGTGGCCATCGGTGCTCTCCTTGTCTGCTCAGCTGAGCTTCCCTTGTTTGCGCAGCAAGACGACTTCGTTGGAGCGGGATCCGGGGTCGATCGCGAGGCCGCTGAGCAGGCCCAAGTCATCCCGCTTGACTGCGCCGCCTTGCACCACGCCGACCAGGGCCGTTCGCGTCAGGGTGATGTCGCTGGTCGGGTCGCCATCGATAACGACCAGATCGGCCAGCTTGCCCGTCTCGATCGTGCCGATCTCCTCCGCCACGTTCATCGCTTTGGCGGGCTCCAGCGTGCCGCTGACGATCGCCTGCATCGGCGTCATCCCCGCGCGTACGTGACATTCCAACTCCAGCAGATTATCGCCGTGGAGGCGGGCCTCGTTGCCGCCGCAGTCGGAGCCCATGGCGATGTTGACTCCGAGTTCAACGGCCATCCGGTGCCGTGCGAAGATCGCCTCTTCGTCCTCCGCCATCATCTCTGCCCAGCTCATCTCGAGGCCGGGACCCTTGCGTAGGATGTCGATCACGTTGCCGAGCGTGGGGATCAGATACGTCCCCTTCGTGACCATGTTGTGGCAGTTCTCCTCGGTGAGGTACCAGCCGTGCTCGACCGTCCCGACGCCCGAGAGGACGACGTTATTGATTCCGTCGTTCCCCATCGCGTGCGCGGCGGGCTGGCGGCCCAGCCGCTTCGCCTCGGCGAAAGCGGCGGCGACTTCTGCGCGTGTGTACTGGGGGCTGTCCCAATTTCCACAGGTCTCCGGACCGTCCGAGCTGACGGTCTTGATGACGTCGCATCCGTTGGCGACCATTTCCCGCACGCGATGGATGATCGCGTCCACGCCGTCGGCTCCCACGCCGGGCCGCCAGAACGATCCATGCCCGCCCGTCATCCATACGCCGGGGCCGGCGGCGATCAGACGCGGCGCCTCGATCTCGCCACGGGCCTGTGCCTTTTTCAACGCCACATCAATGTAGTCGCGTGCGCCGATCTCCCGCGCGGATGTGATGCCGGCCTGCAGCGTTCTGCGCGCCGCAGCGACCGTTTCCAGCGTGGCGATCTGGAGCGGGTCGCTCATGCGGAAGCTGATCCACTCGTCGCCGTGGGCGATCTGGTTGTCCCCGCCGACCATGTGGTCGTGCAGATCCATGAATCCTGGCAGGAGCGCTCGCCCGGCGAGGTCTACCGTCGCATCTGCCGAGATGCTCTGGCCGTCCGTCCGCACCTCGGCGATCCGCCCGTTTTCGATCTTGACGCTGCCGCGATCGAAGTCGCGGCCGTCTCCGATGATCAGATGAGCTCCAACGAACGCTGTGGACACGAGTCGCTCCTCATTCGCGCGTGTGATGTGCGCATTCTAGGCAAGGGCGGGCTGCTCGTGGGACGGGCTTCCGTCTGCCCCCTGGTTGTACGGAGATCTACAGGCCGAACGAGAGTGCGCGCCTGCTTGCAGCGGATCGAGCCCGTGATCGACGTGCTGCCCTTCGGCGATGGCTGCACCACGATTCGCGTGCGCCGACGACGGTTGGAGCGCTGCGCCTAGAATGGTGCGACGACAGCCCGCCGGGCCGCCCTGGAGGAACGCGATGCCGCCTCAGCCTCACTTCGGCGTGATGGTCCCCCAGTTCAAGCGCACGTGGGAGGAGAGCCGCCGCGCGGCGACGGAGTTCGAGGCGATGGGGTACGACTCGCTTTGGGTCAACGACCATCTCTATGGTGCCACCTCGCCGCAGACGCCGGTGCTTGAGGCCTGGTCGCTGCTCGCCGGCCTCGCAGCCGTTACCACGCGCGCGGAGCTGGGTACGCTGGTGACTCCGACCGCCATGCGCAATCCGGCGCACTTGGGGAAAACCATCGCCACTGTGGACAGCATCAGCGGCGGACGCGTGATTCCAGGTCTCGGCGCCGGATGGATGGAGCGCGAGTTCACCGATTTCGGCATGCCGTTTCCACCGATCGCTGCGCGCCTGCGCCATCTCCGCGAATCAGTCGAGTTCCTGCAAGGCCTGTGGAGCGAGGAGTCGGTGAGCTTTGAGGGCGAATTCATCCAGAGCACCGATCTGCATTGCGCGCCTAAGCCTGCCCGGCGGCCTCCGATCTTGATCGGGGGGACGGGCGAGAAGGTCACGCTGCGGATCGCCGCCGAGCTCGCGGATATCTGGAACAATTCCGCGCGCCGACAATCGCTGTTGGAGAGGAAGATCGGTGTGCTGAAGGCGCACTGCGCCGATGTCGGCCGTGACTTCGGCGAGATCACGGTGTCCCAGCAATGCCTCGTGACGATCGCTCGGGACGAGCTGGCGTTGGCGCCGATGGTTGAGAAGGCGCAGAAGATCTACGGGGGCCATATGGGCGACCCAGTGGGGTCGATTGCGCTCACCGGCACGCCCGACCAAGTAGCAAGGCGGATCCAAAAGCACCGCGATCTGGGCTGCTCGATGTTCATGATCGAGTTCTTCGGCCGCGATACCCGGGAGCCGGCGGCGCTCTTCGCCGAGAAGGTCTTGCCGCGCTTCCGCTAGACGCGGTCGCGAGGCAGCGTGGACGTCTCTTCTTTCAGGAGCCGTTGCTTCACTCGGCTGCCGCCGCAGGAATAGTTTCCGATCGACCCGTCCGCGCGCACCACGCGGTGGCAGGGAATCAGCGCGGGGAAGGGATTGCGCGCTAGAGCCGTCCCCACGGCACGGGCCGCTCCCGGCGACCCGATTCGCCGCGCGAGCTCGCCGTAGGTGAGCCGCTCTCCCGGCGCGATCTTTGCCGTAGCCTGCAGTACCCGTTGTTGGAATGCTGTGAGCCCGGATTCCGCGAGCAGTGTGTCGGGACCCTCTGCCAGCGCTTGCCGTACCGTCGCGACGACGGGCGGCGGCGGCTCTTCGTCCGGGACCGGTGCGATAGCCCAGTCACGCTGCAATGCTTCGAGCAAGTCACTGCTGCGCTCCCCGGGAGCAGAGCGTAGAACGCGGCCTGCCTCGTCATACCCGACGGCAACGGGGCCCTGCGCGGTACTGACTCGTGCCCAGTGGACGGCACGGGCGGATCTGGTTTTCACGGCGGCACTCCAGCTTGGCAAGAGCATAGCGGCTAGAGCACGGAGGAGCTTCTGGGGCGACCAAGCCGGTCGTCCACGCTTCCTGCGCACGAGTGCTATTGTGCTTGACTGCTGTTGCAAATATTTGCAACTATCGAACGAGAGCGGACAACCGCCAAGATTGGGTCACGAGAGGTGCCGCAGTCGTGCTCCGGCTGGTTCGACGGCTTGCGCAACTTGGCGCGTGCGTGGCGGTGCTCTGCGCGCTCGCCACTGCCGCCTGTGGCGGCGGCGACGGCGGCGACGATCGGCTGCTCGTCGTGACGACCGTTTCGCCGATTCGCAGCATCATCGAGAACGTCGGCGGCGACCACGTAGATGTGATCGGTCTGGTCCCCGAGGGCACCAACTCGCATACGTTCGAGCCGGCTCCCTCCGCGGCGCGTGTGCTCGCCGAGGCCGATTTAGTCGTCATCAACGGGCTCAACCTCGAGCTCCCAACGCTGGAGCTCGCGCGGGCGAACACGGAGGCGGAGATCGTGCTGCTCGGCGACACGGTGATCCCGGTCGATCAGTACGTCTTCGACTTCTCGTTTCCGGAAACCGGCGGGAATCCCAATCCCCATGCCTGGACCGATCCCCATTTCGCTGTCGCCTATGCCGAAGTCGTCCGTGATTCCCTCGTGAAGAGGGACCCGGAAGCTGCGGGCTACTACAGCATGAATCTTGATGCGTTCCGCACGCGAATCTCGGCGTTGGACCGTCTCTTCGCAGAGGCGCTCGGCACGATCCCGCCGGCCAACCGCAAGTTGCTGACCTACCACGACTCCTTTCCCTACTTCGGACCGCGCTACGGCCTCGAGATCATCGGAGCGATCGAGCCCTCCGACTTTTCAGAGCCGGCGCCGCAGGAAGTCGCTGCACTCATCGCCCAGATTCGAGAAGTGAATCTCCCGGCCATCTTTGGCTCTGAAGTTTTCCCCAGCCCCGTGCTGGACCGCATCGCGGAAGAGGCTGGGGCCGTCCAGGTCTCGGCGCTGCGTGATGACGATCTGCCAGGGGAGCCGGGTGATCCCACCAATACGTATTTCGCGATGATGGTGGAGAACGTCCGCGCCATCGCTCAAAGCCTTGGCGGCGACAGCGACGTGCTTGATGGTGTGGACGTGAGCAACACCTGGATCCCCTTCGCGCGGTTCGATGGCTAGCCCAGCCGGTGGAGCGGCGGCGCCCATGCGGCCCGTAGAGCACGGGCCTCCACCCGCCTCGCCGGCGGGCGGACCGCTGGTGACGCTCCGCGGACTGACCGTTGGATACGAAGGGATCGCGGCGCTGGAAGAGGTTTCCCTTGAGGTGCCGCGTGGCGAGTTCTTGGGCGTGGTGGGCCCCAGCGGCTCCGGCAAGACGACGCTGCTGCGCGCGATCATGGGAGAGGCCGATCGCTTCAGCGGCGAGATCATCCACCATCCGCGGTCTGACGGCGCCACGCTGCGATTCGGCTACGTGCCCCAGGTCCACACCAGCGACTGGAACTTTCCGATCACGGTCGAGCAGGTAGTGTTGCTAGGCCGCTGGCGCGAGTCGGGACGGTTCCCGTGGCCGCGCCCCAACGACCGCGTCCTCGTCCGGCACGTGCTGGAGCGACTGGGCATCGAGCACTTGGCCGGTCGTCACATTCGGGCACTCTCCGGCGGCGAGCAGCACCGGACGTTCCTGGCCCGCGCCCTGATAGGCGACCCGGATTTGCTGTTGCTTGATGAGCCGACCAGTGGCGTCGATATCAAGACCCGGCACGACATCATGCATCTCTTGGGCGAACTCAATCGCGGCGGAGTCGGCATCGTCCTGACCACGCACGAGCTCAACGGTGTCGCCACGCACTTGCCGCGACTTGTCTGTGTGGCCGAGCGTACCGTCATCGCCGATGGCGCCCCCGCCGCCGTGATCCGGCCCGATATTCTGCGCCGGACCTACGGCGCGGAAATGCTGGTGGTCCGGCGCGGTGACGCCCTCTATGTGCTGGAGCATGCGGAAAGCGATCTCCAAGAGTCCCAACCGGAACCCGCCGATGCCAGGGCGGCCGAAGCCGCCGGATCT
>JAPOXK010000018.1 GCA_026707145.1 Chloroflexota bacterium
CAGCCGGCTGATGCCGGGCCAGCGGAAGATCGTCTCCACCACAAAGGTGTAGCCGATCAATGCCGCGACCTGGAGCGCCGAGAGCGAGATGATCGGCAGCAACGCGTTGCGAAGCGCGTGCTGCCAGATGGTGCGCCAGCGGCTCAGACCTTTAGCGCGGAGCGTGCGGATGTAGTCCTGCTGGAGCTGATCCAGCATGGAGGCGCGCATCAGGCGCAGCATCACGGCGACCCCCTCCGCCGCGAGCACGATGGTCGGCAGGATGAGGTGCTTAATGCCGCCCTTCCCGGAGATGGGGAGCCAATCCAGCTCGATGCCGACGATCAAGATCAAGAACAGCGCCAGGATGAAGTTGGGAATGCCCATGCCGAGCGCGGCGAAGCCCATGATCGTCTGATCGATCCAGCTGTTGCGCTTGACGGCGGCGATCACGCCGAGGGGAATGGCGATGCTGAAAGTGAGCACGACCCCGGCCGCGACGAGGATGGCGCTGTTCTTGCCGAACTCGGCGATCAGATCGATGATCGGGATATTGCTGTCGATCGAGACCCCGAGATCGCCTCGGAACACGTCCCCCAGGAAGTTCCCGTACTGGACGATGATGGGATCGTTGAGCCCCTGCTCCTCCCGGAAGCGCTGGCGCTCTTCCTCGGCCGCCATGGGCTGATGGATGATGAACTCGGGCGTCCCCGGCGAGATCCGCAGCGTGAAAAAGATGACGAGGGACGCCGCGAAGATGACGGCGACGGTGTAGACCGACCGCCACAGCAGATAGCGCAGCACGGAAGCCTACTCCCTGCGCTCCGACGGCCGGAGGCGGCGGATTCGCCGCCTCCGGCCTGCTCGCGATCCTGGGTTGCTGTGCTGCCTCTCTACGCCTCGATCCAAACGTCTTGGTAGAAGGGGTAGAGGTTAGGCTGCAGCGGGTCCCAGCCGTGGACGCGCTGGTTGTGCACCCAGACGTTGGCGGGCGTCACGATGGGCAGGAACGGCACCTGCTCCGCTGCGGCGAGCTGGATCTGGCGTGAGGCTGCTTCGCGCTCCTCCTCGTTCGCCGCCATGATCCACTTGTCGTAGCCCTCATTGACCTCGGGGATGTCGGCACGGGAGCCGTTGCAGCAGCCGCCGATGAACTCCCCTTTGGCCCAGAAGAGGGTACCGTCGATCATGTCGTGCCAGAGGTTGTTGAAGAAGTAGCCGTCGATGTCTCCTTCAATGATGTCCCCGAAGACGGTTTCCGTCGGGGTGAAGTTCATATCGACGCCTGCGTCGCGCAGGAACTCTTGGACCGCCTGAGCGACTTGGGTTTCCTCATCCGCGGGCTCGGAGGGGAGAGTGAACGACATGCGGTCCCCGCCGGATTCACGGATGCCGTCGCTGCCGATCGACCAGCCCGCTGCGTCGAGCAAGCTGGCAGCGGTTTCGGGGTCGTATTGGCTGAACTCGACGACGCCGGCGTCGTAGTACTTGTCGGCGGTGGGCACGAAGCCGTAGGCCGGCTCACCCGAGCCGAAGAAGACGGTGTCGACGATCGCTTGGCGGTTGATCGCCTTGGAGATCGCGAGCCGCACGCGCGGGTCGTTGAATCCCAGGTTGGTACGCTCGTGGTTGAGGCCCATGAAGTAGTGGCCCCAGGTCACGTTCTCGATCACGACCAAGTCGGGATTGTCCTTCAGCCGCTGGACGTCGGAGAACGCCGGTGCGTGCAGGGCGTCGATGTTGCCCTCTTCGAGCTCGGCCGCCCGCGTCGCGGCCTCCGGCACGTCGACCCAGCGAATGCCGTCGATGTAGGCCGCTCCCTGGTTTTGATGGAAGGGCAGCGTGGAGCCCTGGTAGTCGGCCCAGCGCGCCACCTCCAGATGGCTTCCTGGCACGTACTCGGTCAATGTGAAGGGTCCGCTGCCCCCGTCCTCGCCGGTCGTGCCGTAATCGCCGCGCAGCCGTTCCCATATCTCCGTGTCGAACACCGTGGCGTAGCCGTTGTTGGCGACCGTGGGGAATCCGATGAAGGGATGGGAGAAGTCGATCCGTACGGTGTTGTCCGGGGTCGCGGTGATGCTCTCGACCGGTCCCCAGAACAGGAAGACGAAGCCGCCGCCCTCGGGGTTGTTGGTCCAGTTCAGCGAAGCGGCCACGGTGTCCGCGTTGATCGGCTTGCCGGTGTGGAAGGTCAACCCTTCGCGCATCTGGAAGTTCCAGCTGAGCCCGTCGTCGCTGATCTCCCAGCCGGCGGCGAGCAGCGGCAGGTTTTCGGCGTTTTCGTCGAGGGCGAAGAGCGTCTCATGCACTGCGGGGAACGACGACGCGTCCCACCACAACGCCGCGATAGGGTCCATGCGCTCGCTGCCGCGGCTGTAGCCCTCGCGCAGAACACCCCCCATTGTCGGTCCGGCAGGTTCCTCGACGACCGGCTCCGGCGCGGGCTCGGCAGGCGTGGCGGGTTCGGCGGTCTCCGCTACGGCGTCGGCTGCTTCTTCATCGTCGTCGCCGCAACCAACGAGAGCGAGGCCCGCGGCGCCAACGCCCGCCGACCCCGCTGCGGTAAGCAGCGCGCGCCTGCTTACGCTGCGCCCGCGCAGCGTCCTTCGGCGATCTTCAAGGGACATCTCGCACTCCTTTCCTAAAACGCTGTAGCTCGGTCGGCGGCAGCGCTCGCTCCATTGTCCGCGCCGTGCCTCTCGCAGCAAGCAGCGCAGACCCTCATGGTGCGGAGTATAGGAGGATTGGATAGGTTTTGAACGTGGTTCGGCTTGGGAGCGGCTCATTGACATTATGGTCGGGAGTACTGGAAGATCCGCCTCCCGAATAGGTCAGCCGAACGGCGATCTCCGAAAGATTTTGTGAAAGGAAGCGCAATGGGCGCGGAGAAGCTAGGTCCTGCGCTCGTTACCGGATCCTCGCGTGGCATCGGTGCGGCGTCGGCGCGCAAGCTCGCCGAGCAGGGGCGCGATATCGCCGTGTGCGGCTACGCGCATATGGACGAAGCGGAAAGCGTGGCGGGCGAAATTCGCGCCCTTGGCGTCCGGGCGGAGATATTCCAGACCGACCTCACCGATCGCGCGCAGGCGATCCGGTTGGTGTCCGACGCGATCGAGCGGCTGGGTGACCTGGAGGTGATCGTGGGGAACGCCGGAGTCGATGTCACGCAGCCGGTCGCCTTCGCCGATTACGACGACGAACTCTGGGAGCGGATGCTCGCGATCCACCTCACGACCCCGTTCGTGATGGCGCGCGCGGCGCTGCCGCACTTCCTGGCGCGCGGCTCCGGCATCGTCATCAACGTCTCCTCGATCGCGGGCGAGGTGTCCTGGCCGGGCAACGTCGGCTACAACGCGGCGAAGGCGGGCATGATTAATATGACGCGCACGCTGGCGACCGAGTACGCCAAGCAAGGGATCCGCGCCAACTGCGTTTGCCCCGGCATCATCGCCACGCAGTTGAGCTGGGATTACATCAACGGCGCCGATGACCCCGAGGAGGCGGAGCGGATCGCGAACGAGGCGCAGCCGATCGGACGGATGGGAACGGCCGACGAGATCGCCGCCGCCGTCGCCTTCCTGGCTTCGCCCGAAGCTTCTTACGTAACGGGGGCCGCCTTCGTGGTCGACGGTGGCTACCTGGCGGTGTAGTCACGCCCGCGATGGTTCGCTATATCGTGTTGGTCAAGCGCCGCGCCGATCTCGATCGCGAGACGTTTCTCCGACTCTGGACGCAAGATCACGCGGCGCTCATCGGGCGGCTCCCGTGGCTGCGCCGCTACCAGTTTGGACCGACGCTTCCAGTTCCAGGATATGAGCCCCTGTACGACGGCATCGGCCAGCTTTGGTTCGACTCTGTTGAGGCTGCTCTCGCAGCGTTTCAAAGCCCCGCAGGACAAGCCGCCCGTGCCGACACGCCCCGCTTCGCGGATACCGAGGCGGTCCGGCGCTTCTTCGCGGAAGATCCGGCGCCGCGTCCCGGCTGAGGCGTGCCGTTCGGCCCGTTAGTCGAGCAACCCTTTCGGCAGGCCGATGCGGTTGAACTGGTCGGCGGCGGCGACCACGTGCCGCTTCCCGTTCCGCAGCGACGGCGTCAGGTGGCCCGGGAGCAGCGCTTCGAACTCGTAGTCGAGCAGCTTGTTCATGGAGTCGGCGTACTCTTGCACGCTGGAATCCTGCACATTCTGCAAGATGATGCGCCCCCCCCAGAAGATGTGGTCGCTGCTGAAGAGGCAGGCGCGCGCGCTGTTGCGCGAGAGGATGCAGTAGTGGCCCATGCAGTGGCCCGGCGTGGCGATCGCCTCCAGTTCGATGTTGCCGATCCGGAAGCGCTTGCCGTCCGTCATCTCGTCCTCGACGTCGCAGCCCTCCCAGCGGAACTCCGGCGGGTAGAAGTTGAAGGACTGGGCCCAGGTCAGTCCGATCTGATCGGCGTCGCCGGCGCGGATCGTCGGTGCCGCCTCCGCGCCGGCGATGACCGGGATGTTGCCGAGCATGCGCTTGACGCGGGCGAGAGCGCCCGTGTGATCGGCGTGGTAGTGCGTGGAGAAGATCGTGGAGATGCGGCCCGGGTCGATCCCGTCCTCCTTGATGTTCTGCAGGACCTCATCCGGCCCGTCGAAGCCGGTGTCGATCAGCGCCATCTCATCGCCGCCGTCGATCACATAGACGTGGCAGTCGAGGCGGTTCGAGAGATTGAAGGCGTAGTCGCCGCCTCCAACGATGTAGACGTCCGGTAGGATCTTCATGCGCTTCCCTCCGGGATGGAATAGGCGTGTGCGGTGAGTCCGCCGTCCACCACTACGTTCTGGCCGGTGATCATTGCCGCGTCGTCCGACGCGAGGAACGCGAATGCCGCCGCGATCTCCTCCGGCTCGATCAGCCGTTGATGGAGCGGGACGAGCGGGAAGCTGCGCTGGAACTCCTGCATCAGATCGTCGCCCACGATGTCGCGCGATTGCTGGGTATTGGCCGGGCCCGGGCTCACGCAGTTGACGCGGATCTTGTACGGCGCCAGCTCGATCGCCATGTTCTGGACGAGGTTCACGATCCCCGCCTTGGTGACGCCGTAGTGCGCGAACAGCTTGGAGGCGCCGAGAGAGGAGATCGAGGAGGTGTACGCGATCACGCCGCCGCCTTGCTCCTTCATCACGCGCCCGGCCGCCTGGCCGAGCAGGAAGGATGCGCTGAGGTTGACCGCGATGACGCGGTTCCACGAGTCCTCCTGCATGTCGAGAAAGGCCTCTTCGGTCCAGGCGGCGGCGTTGCTGATCAGGATGTCGAGGCGGCCGGCCGTCTCGACCGCGGTATCGACGACCCGCCGGCAGTCGGCGCTGAGGCCGACATCGGCACGCAGACCTGTAGCCCGGGCGCCCGTTGCGGCCAGTTCGCCGACGACGTGATCAAGCCGCTCTTGCTTGAGGTCGACCAGGAACACCTGCTCGGCGCCCTCCGCGGCGAAGCGCAGGGCGGTGGCGCGGCCGAAACCGCTTCCGCCGCCGGTGATCAACGCGGTCTTGCCTTTGAGGCGCTGCAGCTCCATGGGGCGCCCTTCGGTCGTCCTAGGCCGGTGCGGCGTTCAGGGTAGCCCGGACCGTCTCGGCGATGGATTCCGCGCTCGGAAGCAGCGCCTCCTGCAGGGTGGCGGCCGCGGGCATGCGGATGTCCGGGGCGCCGACGCGGGCCACCGGGCCGTCCAAGTCCCAGAAGCGCTCCTCCGTGGCCCACGCGGCCAACTCGGCGCCGAAGCCGGCGGTGCGGTTCGCTTCGTGCGCGATCACCAGCCGTCCGGTCCGTTCGAGCGACGCGGCGATCGTGTCGTGATCGACGGGCGAAACCCAGCGCAAATCGATGACGGCGGCGCTAATGCCCTCGGCCTCCAAGCGTTGCGCCGCCGCCTCCGCTTCGCCGACCATCCGCGACCAGCTCACGATGGTCACGTCTTCGCCGGGCCGCCGCAGCTGCGCTCTGCCGATGGGAGCGAGCGGCCGCTCCAGCTCGACCGGCCCTCTGCTGGCGTAGAGGGCGCGGCTCTCGATGATCAGGGCGGGGTCGTCGGAGGCGATGGCGCTGCGCAGCATGTCGTAGGCGTCCTGCGGGTTGGCGGGCAGGCCGACGCGGATTCCGGGAACGTGCGCGAACACCGCTTCGAGGCTCTGGGAATGCTGCGCGCAGGATCCTGGCGTGCGCCCCTGCTGCGTGCGAATCGTGAGCGGCACACGGAAGCCGCCGTTGGAGACGTAGTGGATGTTGGGAAGCTGATTCACGAGCTGGTCCATCGCCACCTGCGTGAAGTCCATGAACATGATCTCGACGATCGGCCGGTAGCCGCGCATGGCGGCGCCGATGGCGGCTCCCACGAAGGCCGATTCCGTGATCGGCGTATCGATGACGCGGTCGCCGAACTCGCCGTGCAGGCCGCGCGTCGCCCCGAAGGGGCCGTTGGGAAGGGCGACGTCCTCCCCGAGGATGAGGGCCTTGGGATACTCGCGCAGCGCCCAACGCAGCCCCTCGTTGACGGCGCGGATATAGGTGATCTCCTCGGTGACGGCGTTAGTCGACATAGACGCCCAGGGCCGCTCCGGCGGGGTCGGGGCGAGGGTAGCCCATCGCTTCCTGGACGGCGCTTTCGATCGTCGCCTCCACCTCCTCGTCAACGACCGCCAGCTCCGCGCCGAGCTCCTGCCCCGCCGCCGCCCGCAACCGGGTCAACGGCTCGCGGGTCTTGGCTGCTTCCACCTCCCCGGCGGGCCGGTACTGCTGCGCGTCGCCGGTGTAGTGCCCGACGAGGCGCTCGGTCATCGCTTCCACCAGGGTCGGCCCGCCGCCGCTCCGGGCGCGCGCCACGGCCTCGGCCACGGCGGCTTGGACGACGGCCGTGTCGTTGCCGTCCACGGTGACGCTGGGAATGCCGAACCCGGCCGCCCGCTGCGCCAGCGGATCGATCGCGACCATCTCCTTGATTGGGGTCATCTCCGAATAGATGTTGTTCTCGACCACCACGACGAGCGGCAGCGCCAGCGCGGCGGCGAAGTTGAGGGCTTCGCCGACCGCCCCTTGGTTGAGGGCGCCGTCGCCGATCGAGACGAGGCTGACCGCGCCGGCGCCGTCGCGCCGTGCCGCCAGGGCGGCGCCGGCGGCGATGGGCACGCCGGCGCCGACGATCGAGTTTTCGCCCAGGAAACCGTATGGCGCGCCGCATAGATAGGCGGAGCCGCCGCGGCCGCCGCACAGCGGAGAGGCCCGGCCCATGAGCTCCGCGAACAGATCGGGCAAGGGCAGGCCGCGCGCGATCGCCCAGCCATGCCCGCGGTATGTCGCGGTCAGGGCGTCGTCGGCGCGCAGCTCGCGGCAGGCGCCCACGGGGATCGCCTCTTGACCGTTGCACAGGTGCATCGAGCCCTGGATCAAGCCCTCCTGGTGGAGGGAGAGCAGACGCTCCTCGAAGCGCCGGATCGTCAAGATCGCGCGGTAGGTTTCGGGCAGGGACGGCGCGTCCATCTTCCGACCGTTCTGCGTGCTGGCGCTGCCTTCAGGCCCTGATGCTAGCAGCGTCCGCCAGCGCGCCGGCCGCCGGTCGAAGCGGCGGCCACGGTGGTGATGGTAGGGTGCGGGTGAGCAGGAGGAAACGGTGGGGCGACGACGGCTGGCTTGGGGGCCGCTGCTGCTGGTCTGCCTGCTGGCGGCGGCATGCAATGGTGGGGCCGAGAGCGAGGAACCGGCCGCTATCCCAACCGCGCGCAACACGCTCGGGTCCGCGGAGGCGCCGCTCCACGTGGTGCACTGGGGCGATTTCCAGTGACCCGGCTGCCGGGTGTTTGCGACTCAGTTTGAGCCGCCCTTCGTGGAGGAGTTCGTGCAGACGGGGATCGCCCGCTTCACGTTCCGGCATTTCCCGCACCTGGGCCCTGCGAGCGAAGAAGCGGCGCTCGCCGCCGAGTGCGCGGCCGATCAAGCGGCGTTCTTCCCGTACCACGATGCGCTCTTCGAGCGGCAGGCGCAGGGGCTGTCGCGCGCGGAAGTGGACGGCGCCGCGCGGGCTGCCGGCTTGGATCTGGAGCTGTTCTCGGACTGCCTGGACTCGCGGATCCATCAGGATGCCCTGGCAGCGGAGATCGAGGAGGCGCGCCGCTTGGGCGTCGCGTCGACCCCCTTCGTGCTGGTGAACGGCGTCCGCGTCCCCCTCTCGACAGCCGAAGAGTTCCTCGCCCTCCTCCGCGCGCTCGCGGCGCAAGCGGGAAACTAGAGCCTCCAGCCTGCCGGCAGGGGTGCGGTGAACGGGGGAACGGGGATTGAGGGGGAGCCCTTACTGCTGCCTGGCGCCGCCGGTCCTCTGGATTTGATCATAAAACAGCAGTTGGCTGGCGTAGCCCGCGTGGTCGGCGCCGAAGTGTTCGCGGGCCCACCGCAGGAGCCCCACGTTCTTCGCGCCTGATTCGTGCTTCTTTCCATAGAATTCCGACAGAGCGGCGGCGGTATGCCTATCCACGGGAAAAGCCTCGGCCTTATCCAGAGCGAACAGGCACACACAGCCAGCTATCTTCGGACCGATGCCCTTGTAGCTCATCAGCAGGCTCTTGGATCGCGCATAGGGAAAACGGGATAGCGCGTTCAGGTCCAAGCGGCCTTCAGTGACATCCCTCGCCACTGTCCAGATTAAGTGGCCGCGGTCCAACCCTAACCTCAAACCGTTCAATTCGGTCTCACCAACCTCGAATAAGCGTTGGGGCGGGGGAAAGGAATTGCACGGCACGCCGTCCAAAATCGAGGGATCGCCGTACTTGCCGGCCAGCATGTCAACGATGCCGGCGATCCGGTCGATGTTGTTATTTTGAGAACAGATGTAGGAAACCAGGCACTCCCAAGGGTCCTGGCGCAGAATCCGCACATACCCGTACTGCTCCACCAACCTGCGCATCGTGGCGTCCACCCGGCGCAGTGCGTCATGGACCGGCTTGATGTCCTGATCCAGGCGGAAATAGGTTTGGACGTGGGACTGCAACGACCCTGCTGGTACGTTGCTGCGGAACTCGATCCCGTTCCCCGACGGGCGGACTTTGATTGGATGGCCCTTGACGACGCCGTAGTACCAACCATTCCGCTCACGCCAGCGAAAGGCCTGGGATCGGAGCCAGCGGAGTTCCAGCCTGAAGGGTTGCCGCACGGGAAGATGCATGGGAGTTGCCCCGGAGATTGAGAGTGCTCTTGTTCCTTCCCGGCGGGTTGCTTGAACGGTGTATAGGCTCTTGAATACCAGGCGTCAATCACCCGTTCCAGTTGTCCCGTCAAGTGTCCTGCCCCGGTGCAGCGCTCTCTCCTGGGATGCCGCTGGCCTGCGGAGAGCCGAACGCTGCCATCAAACGCGCTGGCCCCGTGTGCGCTAAACGATTGAGCGCCCGACCGCATACCGCTGAGAGCATGCGGGGCCAGCGCACTCAACTGATCGATGGTGTCGAGCGACCGCGCGTTGTGCCGACCGGCGAACTCGTGCGCGTAGCGGTGGAGATGCTTCGGGCTCAGGCGGTGGTAGGTTCCGTACAGCCCCCGCTTGAACAGGCTCCAGTGTGACTCATGTGACTCTTTCACCGCATGGCTCGAAGCCCGTTCGAAGACCCGCCTGTCCGCTCGGTCCACTCAGCACCAGCGCTCTCAGGGACTCCCAGGGAATTCTCTCAGTACACGCCGGGGAAGATCCGGTACTTCACCCGTGCTCGATACTCGGCCCACTTCTCGGCGCCGTATTTCTCGGCGCAGAACCGGTCGTCAACCCGTTGCCGCCAGAGGAACAGCGTGACGATGAAGGCGAAGTAGGTCCAGGCCCAGGGATTCGCGAAGTAGCCGAAGACCAGAGCGATCGCCAGGGCAAGGAACCCCTCGCCGAGGTAGTTGAAGTGGCGGGCGACTCCCCAGAGGCCGCTGCACAGGATCTTGCGGTCGCCGGCCTCAATGTACTGGGGCTCGATCAGCCCCAAGAACTTGCGCTCTGGCCAGCGCTTGAAGGTGTATTTCTGCAGGTTGGCGCTGCGCGAGATGCCCCAGCCGAACAGGAACAGCACCACCGTGCCGGTCAACCACACAGAGGTCCACGCCGGCGAGAAGCCGGGGTCCGGGTAGGCGGCCATGCCCCACAACGGGAGGATGAACAGCCACCCGTAGACCACGAGGCCGCCCCAGAACAGCTTGAAGCCGAGATTCTCGTGGATCAGGTCGTAGGTATAGAGTTGGACGCGCTCGAAGATGAAGTAGTCCAGGACGTAGAAGGTGAAGAAGCCCGCATAGAGGAACACGCCGAGGTTGGCGTCGTCGCCGAAGCGCTCGTGATGGTACACGGCCCCGGACAGGGCGTTGAGCGACAGCATCGTCCCGCCGACGACGTAGAAATACATCTTGACGTCGACGCGGTTGTTGAAGAGCGACCACTCCTGCACCCGCCCCGTCCACAGCGCCAGGATCGGATTCTTGATCCGACCTTGCGGCTGGCCGAACACCGCCACGATCGTGAAGATCGTGGTGAAGAGCGTGCCGCCGGCCACGGCGTAGATCGAGGAGCGGTAGAACCAATCGCGCGGCATCCCTGTGATCTCGGTCGCCCACACGATCAGCGCGATGGCGAACACCAGCAGGCCGTTGAGCCGGTAGCGGCGGGGCTCGCCGGTGGCTGGGTCGACGACGTAGCCGGGAACCCGCCTTCCCGGCAGGATGAGCTGCGCCAGGAAAAACACGGCGAAGATCGCCAGCGGGGTGAAAAACCCCGCGATCGCTTCCGTCCAAGAAAGCTCGAGAAGGTGACCGATCCCAAGCCAGTCGATCATGACCGTATACCCCTTCCTCGGGTGCCGTGGTCATTCTCGGCGATCGCCTCCCTCCGCTTGGCGGCGGATCGGGGCAGGGCGGCGGCGCTGTCGCGTCGGCAACCCCCGGCCGCGCCGTGCGCCGCGCCGTGAGAGGGCCGTGCGCCCGGCCTCCGCGGTGACGTACCCTGAGCGGAGTGGGCCAGCGGAGCCGCAGGAGGACGACCGTGTCCCAGGAGATTGATCCGGCCTACCCGACCTTCGTTGGCTACATCGATCGGACGCGCGACTACTACCGGGCGCACGGCTACGAGCGTCCCTACCGCTACGCGTTCCACAGCGAAGTCCCGTTCGCGCCCCTGGGCAAGCCGTTGGCGCAATGCCGGCTGGGGCTGGTGACCACCGCGATGCCGTTCGACCCCGGCAGCGGCGATACGCCACGTCCCAAGCGCGTCTATGCTGCGCCCGTCGACCCCCTGCCGGCGCGGCTTTACACGGACGATTTGAGTTGGGACCGAGAGGCAACCCACATGGACGATCGGGAATCCTTCCTCCCGATCCGCCGGCTGCAGGAATGGCGCACCGCGGGGCGGTTCGGCGATCTCTCGCCCCGCTTCTACGGGCTCCCCACAGAGTACGCGCAGCGCCATACGCGGGAGACGGACGCGCCTGCGTTGCTGCGGTGCTGTCGGGAAGACGGCGTGGATGTCGCGCTGCTGGTGCCGATCTGACCGGTCTGTCATCAGTCCGTGGGACTGACGGCGCGCCACCTCGAAGCGAACGGGATTCCCACCGTGGTCGTCGGCAGCGCCCGCGACGTGATCGAGCACTGCGGCGTACCCCGCTTCCTCTTCACCGACTTCCCCCTGGGCAACTCCTGCGGGCGTCCCTACGACGCCGCCATGCAGCACGCGATCGTGGGCCAAGCCTTGGACCTGCTGGAGCACGCAACGATGCCCCGCACAACGGTGCAATCGCCCGCCGTCTGGGGTGAGGACCACGGCTGGCGGAGCCGCTTCCTGGCGGTCACTGAGGAGAACCGCGAGACGCTCCGCCGCGTCGGGGAAGCCCGGCGACGGCAGCGCGCCGAGGATAAGGCTGCGAATCGCATCCGGTGAAGCCGCCCCCGGTCGCGCCCCATTGCGGACGGGACGGGCGCGTGATCCCGCGATGACGCCGATGCCATGGCGATAGGAATCGCTGCCGCGCTCGGCACGGCCACCGCCTGGGCCCTGGCCAGCCTCGTCATGTCGGCGCAGGCGCGTCACGTCGACCCCTACTCCCTCAGCGCCTTGCGCATGCTGGCGGCCGCGATCTTCTTCGTGATCGCCGTCCCGGCGCTCGGCGCGACGGGCGAGTTCGGTCGCATGAGCGCCGAAGACGTCGGGCTGCTCTTCGCGCAGGGGCTGCTGGCCAGCGGCATCGGCGAAACGCTCTACGCCGTCACGATCCCTCTCTTTGGATTGAGTCGCACGTTCACGATCACCACGGGGGTCTCCGTCGTGGCCGCGTTCGCGTTCGGCGCCGTTTTCCTCGGCGACGCCGTTACGATCGCCATCGGGATCGGCTCCGTCATCGTGCTCGCCGGCGTGTACCTGGTCGCCAACTATGGCCGGCCCGGCGCGGCGGTCGCTGCCGACGACGCAGCGGCCGTTCTCCGGCAGGAGGCGGTCGCTGCCGAACTGCGGCGCACCGCGTGGCGCCGTTTCTGCGCCCAGCACCGCTTCGCCATCGGGTTGAGCTTGGCGATCTTTCTGGGCGTGCTCTTCGGCGCGGCCTCCGTCCTGCTGCGATACGCAGCGGAAGGGTTCGACGCCGCCGCGGCCGCCAGCGTGCGCATTCCCGTCGTGCTGCCCTTCGTCTTCACCGTGGCTCTCGTCCAGCCCCGCTCCAGCCTGCGGCGCTGGTCGATCCCGCGTCATAGCCTGCCTTGGATCCTGCTCTCCGGCGCCGTCGGGACGGGACTGCTGGCGGTGCTCGTCACGCTGTCCCTCCAGCACATCAGCGCCGGCGAGTTCACGGTCTTCTTCTCCGTCTCTCCGTTGATCGGCATGGCCTTCGGCGCCCTCTTCCTGGGCGAGCGCGTCACGCGCTGGCTGTGGCTGGGCGCGCTGATCGTCATCGGCGGCATCGCCGTCATGGCCCTGGCCTAGGGCGCCCAACCGGTATTTTCCGATTCAGTTACCGGGCTGATTCGCTGTGCCCGGAGTGGGAGTGCCGACCGTTTGGAACTCCCCGGTCACGTCCGGAACGCGGGCGAAACTTTCACCCGCGCCGGCCTGCCCTTCGGCCCAATCAACTTGCGCGACCAGGATCCCGTCGGCCGTCCAGATGCCCAGCTCTTCGTCTCCGCCCAGCGCAAAGCCGGGCCAGCCGTCCTTGTCCAGTGCAACTTGCAGGTATGCACCCGGTGCAATGGCCTGCTCCGCCGGGAAGGCGACTCGCTTGTTGGGGTCCGCCAGATCATCGGCGACGACAAGATCGGCGAGGGCGATAGGGGAATCCGTCGCGTTGTATAGCTCGAACCAGTCCAGCGGGTCGCCTTTGGCGGCCACCTCGTTGATTACCAAGCCGATGTCCCCGGAAGCAGTGTTGTCGCCGTCCGCGAAAGGCGGAATCTCTCCGAACGCGCCGGAAAAGCTTCCGATAATCGCCGCGCCGTGCTCCGTGCCTGCTTGCGCCAACTCCAGCGTTCCCGCGGTGAAGGGGGAGAACGCTTCCAGCGCACCGCTCCCGATGGCAATGCTCCAGCGCCCGCCGGCGATCGCATCCTCGCCAACGGTCAAGGTGACTCCGCTGACTACTTCGGAGAGGGGAAGCACCAGGGTGAATCCCTGCAAGGAGTTCGGCCCAATCGTCAAGACGACCAGGGAAGCCAGCTCGTCCACGCCCGGCAAGAAGCTTCGTTCATCCGGGCGTGCGATACCGGCAATGACTCCATAGCCGACGGTGGATTGCTCCGTTTCGTTCAGCAGGAAAGAGAGAACCTTCCCTTCGTTGACGGGATCGGCACTGTGGTTGGACCCCCACGTGGTCTCAACACGCAGTGTCACGGTGCTGGGATCAAATGCGCTCGGATCTTCGGTGGTCCTTGCGGGCCCGGGCTCGCCAAAGATGCCGGAGAAGCGACCGGCGACCGTTGCGCCGTGCCCCGTTCCGGCTTCCGTCAGCTCAAGCGTTCCTGCGGTGAAGGGGAGGAAGCTGGTCGGGGCGACCGCCCCCGGCGGGATGGTCCATACCCCGCCCCCAATCGCATCCTCGCCGATGACTCGCGTTGTTCCCGGAGCCAGTTGGGCCACGGGCAGCACGATGGTCATCCCGTTTACCGATCCGTCCGCATCAATGCCGAAGATGGTGAGCGACGCCAGATCGCCGGCGCCCGGCAGGATCTCTTGCTCCGCCGGTGTCGCAGGGCCGACGGTCGCCGCTACTCCCTCGACAGGTTCCTCCATGTCGTTCACGACGAGATGGGTCACTGATCCCCCTGCAAAGGGATCGACGCGCTGGTTGCTCCCCCAGGTGGATTCAAAGATCACTTCCAGCGTGCCGGGAGGCGGCGCGCCCTCGCCCGGCTCGGGCCAGTCCGGCGGCTCCGGCGTGAGGTCCGCCAGGATCTCGCCCTTCCGTTTCAGGATGAACTTGCGCACCCGCTCCGTGTCGGCGGCCCTTGCCGCTCTCGTGTCGGGCAAGGCGTGCTGCTGCACGATGGCTGCCATTTCATCCACGCTGGCCAGCAGTTCGTCTTCGTTCCAGACGGTATCCAGCAGCTGTCTCAGCCGGAGGGCGTATTGCGCCCGCCAGTCCGGGTGGTTGTAGAGCCGGTTGGGAATGGCCGTGAGAGCCAGCACCGACGGCGGCGGATCGCTGATGTTGTCGAAGGGGTTGGGATCGTCCTTCAGGTGGAAGGTGTCATCTACACCCCAAGGGATGAATACGAAGGGGCCGTCGGGTTCCCGGTAGAAGTGGTAGTTGTTGCGGTCGCCGGTGTAGCCGTCCCAGTGGCCTACCAGCACTTCCGTTGCCCAGAACGAGAGGAAGCGGTCTAGATCAACGATGGCGGCCAGGGCCTCCAGTCCGGCCGCCGAAGGGTCTTGGAGAGCCGCGACCACGGCGTCAATGTCCGACCAGTCGTTGGCGTCTTCGTTGGTTTTCTTCTCAATGGTGCCGCGAAACTCGGGAGTGAAGTCGCTGACCGTGCCCTCGTACAGATTCCCTGCGGCGCTGTCGAAATGGCGCCCCAGGAAGGGTGGCTTGATCTCCTCCACGTGAACGTAGAGGCCGAGGTTCTTCCCGTTCACCGAGACCGTGGCGAAGTTACAGCGTGGCGAGGGTGAGCCGGCGGCGGCGAAGACTTGATAGGTCAGGCAGGTGTTGACCATTGAGGGGTCCTGGATGCTGTTGTTCAGGGTCATTCGCTCCATGACCCCACCCAGAGCCTGGCCGTCAACGTACTTGTCGAAGCGCAGCTTGAGGGCGGGCTTGGTATCGCTCTGGGAGCCGAGGAACCCCTTCTTGCGGACTCCCACCTCGGTGTGCGTTTCGCCGTCCACGGTCACCGTGGCCGGGAACCAGTCGTAGATGTCCGCGAACGGTTGAGACAGGTTGTATCTTTCGATCTCTGCCAACACGTCCTCGAATGTCCGCGTCTGATGACGCAGGGTGTCCCAGTCCCCGGTTTCTATCTCAATCACGACTTCCAGCACCCTGTCGAGGGCGAAATAAGCGTCACTGGGGTCAACTGCAGTGGGGCTGGAAGGTTCTGTCGGGGCCGTTGAGGGGGTAGGCGTTGGGGATGGTGCAGGCGTGGTCGCGGTGGCGGGCGGATCGGGAGAGGCGGGAGGGTCGTCCGAACTGCACGCTGCGGTCAACACTGCCGCGGTCAGGACGACCAGCACGCCCAGAACTATCCGAGTTCGATTCATCGCCCGCATTCTATTGAGCCTCCGCGAGGAACCATCTTTCCGTGCCGCCTGCGCCAACGTCCCGGCGGTCGGCGGCGATATCTCCGTCTGAGTGCCGAGGGCGAGAAGCGCGATCGCCCTCGACGGCGAACGCGGTCGAGTGGACCCGCCCGGTGCGCAGTCAGGACGAGGCTATCTCGTCGGCATCGCCGTCATGGCGCTCGCCTAGGACTCACAGTCCCGTCCCCGGGCCGTGCTAGGCTCCGCTCACCGTGGTCTCCGCGCGCCGCGAGCCCGCCCCAGCGAGGGAGCGCCTCCTTGCCCGCAGCCCCCCGCTCTCCCCGCTTCGTTGGGCAGCGCATCCGCCGCACGGAAGACGAGCGGCTGATCCGGGGCGGCGGCACCTACGTCGACGACGTCCAGCTGCCCGGCCTCCTGCACCTCGGCTTCCGCCGCAGCGATGTCGCGCACGGCCGCATCGTCGCTATCGACACCGCGGCGGCGGCCGCCCTGCCCGGCGTGGTGGCGGTGTTCACCGCCGGCGACCTCCGCGACCTTCCGCCGATGCCCGTCCTCACTCCCTATCCCGCGCCGGACTTCTTTCCGCTCGCGCGGGACAAGGTGCGCTACGTGGGCGAGCCGCTGGCGGTCGTCGTCGCCCGCGACCGCTACATCGCGCGGGACGCGGTCGACGCGATCGATGTCGAGGTGGAAGAGCTGCCGGCCGTGGTCGACCCTGAGCGCGCCCTCACGGGCCAGCCCGCGCTGATCCACGACGGCTACCCCGATAACCTCGCCATCCCCGTCGTGTCCAGCGGCAGCGGCGTCGACGCCGAGGCCGGGACGGTCGATGACGGCGCCATCAATGACGCCTTCGCGCGGGCGGAGGTCGTCATCTCCCAGCGGATGGTCAGTCCTCGCGTCGCCCCCTCGCCGATCGAACCGCGCGGCGTCGTCGTGCACTACGACACGGGCAAGGATTTCCTCACGCTCTGGATCTCCACGCAGAGTGCTCACGTCGTGCGCTCCCTGATGGCGCAGGCGCTCGGGCTGGGCGAGAACCAGATCCGCGTGATCGCGCCCGAAGTCGGGGGCGGCTTCGGCGCCAAGACCAACCCCTACGCCGAGGGCTACGCCGCCGCCGCCATCGCGCGACGGCTGGGCCGGCCCGTCAAATGGATCGAGGAGCGCTCGGAGGCCTTCCTGGCGACCGCGCACGGCCGCGGCGTGATCGGCTACGTCGACCTCGCGGCCAAGCGCGACGGCACTGTGCTGGGGATCAAGCTGCGGCTGATCGCGGACATCGGCGCCTACCAGGGCCTCTTCACGGTCGTGGTGCCGACTCTCACCCAGGGAATGCTGAGCGGCGTCTACGACATTCCCGCTATCCGCGCCGACTTGTACGAGGCCTTCACCAACAAGACGCCCACCGACCCCTACCGCGGCGCCGGACGGCCGGAGGGGATCTACTTCGTCGAGCGGGCCATGGACATGCTGGCGCGCGAGCTTGCGATCGACCCGGCCGAGCTGCGGCGCAGGAACTTCATTGCGCCCGAGCGCTTCCCGGTTCGCACCCAGGCGGGGGCGACCTACGACTCCGGCGAGTACGGCCGCCTGCTGGACCGCGCGCTCGCCTTGGCGGATTGGGACGGCCTCCGCGCCCAGCGCGCCGCGGCCCGCGCCGCGGGCCGCCGCCTCGGTCTAGGGCTGGCCTTCTACGTGGAGGTCTGCGGCATCGGCCCCTCGTCGGAGGTCTCGTTCGGTGGCTGGGAGCATGCCAGCGTCACGGTCGAGCGGGACGGCGTCATCACGGCGACCACTGGATCGTCCTCCCACGGTCAGGGCCACGAGACCACCTTCGCCCAGCTCCTGGCCGACGAGTTCGGCTCGCCGCTCGAAGCGGTCACGATCCAGCACGGCGATACGGCCATCGTCAAGCAAGGCATCGGCACGTTCGGCAGCCGCTCCCAAGCGGTCGGCGGCACCGCCCTCCTGCTGGCGGCCGGCAAAGTCAAGGCGCGCATGGCGCGCTTCGCCGCCCAGCTCCTGGAGGCCAAGGCGGACGACCTGGTGTTCGCGGACGGCGCGATCAGCGTCGCGGGCGCCGCCGAGAGCGGACTGTCCCTTGCCGAGGTGGCGCGCTACGCCTACGCACCCGCCTCGCTCCCGTCCGGCCTGGAGCCGGGTCTGAGCGACGAAGCCTTCTGGGAGCCGGCCGGCTCCACCTACCCCTTCGGCTGCTACATCGCGCTGGTCGAGGTCGACCCCGCCACCGGCCTGCTCACCATCCGCCGCTTCGTTGGCGTCGACGACTGCGGCACCGTGGTCAACCCCCTCATCGTCGAGGGGCAGATCCACGGAGGGCTGGCGCAGGGGATCGGCACCGCCCTCTACGAGGAGATGGTGTACGACGAGAACGGCCAGCCCCTGAACGGTTCTTTGCTGGACTACGCCCTGCCGCGCACGACCGACTTCCCGACCTTCGAGCTGGGCAGCACCGTGACGCCCACGCCGCTCAACCCGCTGGGAGCCAAGGGCATCGGCGAAGCCGGCACGATCGGCTCGGCGCCCTGCATCGTCAACGCCGCCGTCGACGCCCTCAGCGATCTGGGCGTGCGCCACATCGACATGACGCTCGGCTCCGAGAAGCTCTGGCGCCTCCTGCAACCTGGCGCCTAAGGACGGTCGCGCGCTGCGGCCGTCTACAGACCGAGCAGCCCCGCCAGGGTGCTGCCCAGGATCCGCTCCTGTTCCTCGGCCGGGCGTTCCTGCAACGCGGGGAAGGCCACGCGCCCGCCGGTGTCGGCGATCTCGAACGGGTCGTCGGTGCCCAGCACCACCCGCTCCGCGCCCACGCTGTCGATCAGAAAGTGCAGGCTCTCGGCGGCGCCCACGGCCGTGTCGAACAGCAGCTGGTCGAAGTAGTCGGCGGGCGGTTTCGAGATCTGCGCGTGGCAGGCCGGGTTGTACTCGTAGGTCGGCGCCGCGTAGGCCAGGTTGAGCCGGCCCCGCAGAAACGGCAGCGTGCCGCCCCCGTGCGCCAGGACCAGACGCAGGGCCGGGTGGCGCTCCAGCGTCCCCGCGAAGATCAGCCGCGACACGGCGCGCGCCGTCTCGTTGGGCCAGGCCAGCGCCACCGCCAGCGTGTACTCATCCCAGAGCGGAGTCGGCTCGGCGCTGCTAGGATGCATGAACAGCAGTAGCTCGCGCGCCTCGATCTCCGTCCACAGCGGCTCCAGCGACGCATGATCGAGTGGGCGATCCCCCGCGTAGGTACCGGTCACCGCGCCCACGAAGCCGTGCTCCTCCACCGCCCGCCGCAGCTCCTCGACGGCGTGATCCGGCTCGCCCAGCGCCAGCGCCGCCAACCCCGCGAAGCGTCCCCCCGACCCCGCGACGCACTCGGCCGTGCTTTGATTGAGCGCCCGCCCCTGCTCCACCCCGGCGGCCCCGCCGGGCCAGGCGACGAAGTTGATCAGCGGCCCGACGAGTTGTAGGTCGATCGCCGTCTCGGCCAGCCGCGCCAGTCGCTCCTCGTGGCGATAGACGCCGGGGTCGAGCGGCCCGTAGCCGGGCATCAGCGCGGCACCGTCCTCGCTGCGCTGGAAGCCGAAGGCCCCCTCTCGAACCACACGGTCGAGGTACGGCTCGCTCAGGACGTGCGCGTGGACGTCGATCTGCATCGCTGCCCAGCATCGTAGCGGGCTTGGGACTGCGCCGATGCGCCTGCCCACAACCAAGGGATGTCGTCATTGAGGCCGGCTGCCTCCTCCCGATGGAGGAACTCTCGCGCCATAGGAACGCACCCAGGCGCTGGCGACTTAGGCTGGGACAGTGTGTACGCTCCCCCGTCTGCCTGGCTCCTGGTCGAGGGTGTTTGGCCTTCCGCAAGGGAGCAGCCGGTGTCTGGATCAAGGAACGGGGCGCCGGGGATGTCTTTGGACTGCCGGCTGCCGGATCTTCCCATCTCGCGGTGGAGGCGCTGGCGCCGAGCCGGGCGCTGCTCCTCACGCCCGGCTCCCTCGACAGGTTGGAACAGGAGGACCCCGTTTGGCGCTCGACCTGTACCGGCACCTGGTCAGCGGGGTGGAAGGAGAGGGGGGAAGATTCGAGCCGGTCCCCGCCGCAGATCCAGGGTGAGGCCGGGCGGCGCGGCGCGTCCGCCCCGTCCCCAAGCCGCACGCGGTAGGGCGTGGTGCGGCTGCCGTCGGCCGAGGTCACGGTGACGGTGATCGCGGCGAGTCCCGCAAGGGGGACCTGGTGGCCGCTGAGCGTGAGCGAGACCGCGACTGGCCCCGTCTTCAGTTCTCGCCGGTCTCGCCGATGATGACGATCCATCTTCGCGCGCCGACCCGGATCTCCGCCGCCCTCGGCTCGAAGTCGTCTGGAACTTCAAAGGCCTGTCGGAACAACGTATGCACGTACCGGTCGCTGGGGCTCAAGTAGCTGCTCTCGTTCTCGTGTCCCTCCACGACGCTCCCATCCGCCGCGATCAATGCTGCTTCCAGGCGCACGGTCTTGGGCACGGGATCGCCGAACGTCACGAACACGCCGTGCGTGTGGAACCAGGGACAGCGAAGCGGCGCGCCGTAGCGGATGCTCTCGACCACGCCGATCGCGATACGCGCGCGATGCAGTGTCGCGCTCACCAATCCGTCGCCGGTTGGACCCAAGTCCTCGACGCAGGCCGGGTCCGTTGCTGGCTCCTGGTCATCGCTTCCCAGAGGCGGCACGTCCGTCGCTTGTCACCGGATCGAGACGATCACGCGAACCGGCTCCGCCTCCGCCAGGTTGAAGCGCCAGTAGCGGACATCGGGATCAACGTCGTAGCCCCAACCGACGGGATCGTGCCGCCGGCCGCTCGCGTCCTGAAGCTTGATGGTGACGTCATCGAGCTCAGCGAGTTGCGGGAACCTCAAGCGCACGAAGTGCGTGGAGGCCCAGGAGGCGGAGGGGGGCAAGCCGGGACACGACGGCCTGTTGAATTCGGTCGCCTGGAGCAGTTCCGTCCCCGGCGGGGCGACGAGGGCCAGGTCGATGGTCGACCGCGGCGACCGCGGCGAATACGGCTCGGTGCAGAAGTGGCTCGGTGCCTGATCGGATCGGTACTGAACGATGAATATCTTGCCCTGCCAGCCACATAGGGACGGCCATCGCCGTTCGCCGGTCACGACGCTCGCCAGGTCCGAGGACGCCGCACTCACCAGATACACGGCATAGACGACGTCGAATCGGGTTGACGGCCGGACGTTGCAGATCCCGCCGCCGATGTCCGGCTGCGTGGTGCTCAGATAGACCGGCCTGGGCAGGAGCGCGATCGAGCCGTGCAGTTCAGGACCCCGATCGGGCGCCTGCGGCGGAACGCGGTGCCGCCGCAACTCGCCCAGCGCTGCGACAACGGTCTCGGCCCGCAGGGCTTCGCTGGAGCCGGTCGAGATCCCGAGCACCCGGCGGCTGCACGGATCGACGATTGGGGCGCCGGCGCGGTCCCACCCCCAGCCGTTGTGGTGCAGCAGCCGGTCCGTCACCTCCGTCACCCGCAACCGGGTCATCGCGAAGCGGTCGGCCTCGCCCCAGGGGTAGGCCACTAGGACGGGTTCGCTGTCCGCCGTCTCCTCGGTCGAGGGAGCAAACAGGGCTTGGAGCTGCGGACCGAGCGCCGGGGCGGAGCCGATGACCTCGACCAGGGCCAGACCGTTGCGGGCATCGGTCGCGACGCGAGCGACCGGCAGCGCGATGGCGCCCTGGGAGATCACGCCCCACGGGACCTCGTCGCTGAAGAGCCGGCTGGCGGTGATGAACTGTCTGCGGCCGGCGTACAGCGCACTGCCGTCGCCGCCCAAGGCAGATACTTGCCAGGCCAGATCCCCGAGGTCGGCTGTCAGGGCGCAGCCCGTCCGCGCCGGCGCATATTCCGGACCGAGGGCGGCGTGCCAGGTCAGGGGAGCGGAGCGCTGCCAGCCCGCCGGGTCGGGGCCGCCGTGGGGCGCTGCCCGCGACGGGCAAATCAGGGCGCCGTCCTCGAGCTGCAGACAGGCCTCGGTACCGGCGCCACTGGGGTTGGCGCGGAACGCGATCCGGGCGCGCTGCTCGATCTGATCCCCGGGCGCGGGCGGCTCGAGCTCCACGCGCCAACTCCGGTCGCCAATGGTCACGCGAAACGCGACGGGCTCGAAGCCCTTCGGCGCACGCCATCGTTGCCATAGCTCGTGATAGTGATCGCTGTCCCCAGGATAGCCAGGATGGATCCAGGAGTGCTGGCCGGCTGAGCTTCTTCCGCCAATGACCTGCCCGTTGGCGCCGATGAGATCGGCGAACAACCGGTTGTGCTTTTGTACGTCGATGATCGGTACGCGCATTTCCTGTACGCGCAGTTCGTGCGTGTAATCGCCGGGGCACCATTCGAACGCGGCGAGGGTGCCGAGCACGGTCTCCCCGAACTCCTCCTGCGACTCGTGGAGGATCGCGGTCAATTCCGGATCGTACGGATCTTCCCGCTGGCAGGCCCAATCGTCGCTCGCGGCATCCCCGTCGTCCCCATGGCTGACCGGGGCTTGCGGCGCGTGGCGGAACGCGAGCACGGTGACGCTGCCATAGCTGCACTGGCCTGTCGGGTCTTCGCTCCACTCGATCCCGAACCGGTCCCCCGCCACCCCCACCCACCACGCGCCTTCGACGCCGACGCAGTCGACGCCGGCCGGTGGTTCGGGACCATAGTGCCAGACCACCATCCCGTCCGGAATCACGATTCCCGGGGGCAGCGCGGGCAGCGCGGGCAGCGCCGGTGGCGCCGGTGGCGGTTGGTCCAGGCTTTCCAGGGTCGCTCGGAGCACCTCGCCGGAATGCGAGAAATTGCGGGCGCTTGAGCCGGCCCAGAGCACGCCGATGACGTTCCCGCAGGCGTCGAACATGGGCCCGCCGCTATTGCCGCCCCGCGCGGAGCTATTGGTCAGGATTTCATCTTCCCATACGCGCGTGATGACGCCCGTGGCGGCGGTCAAGGCGCCGGCCAACGGATACCCGACCAGGTAGACTGGCTCGCCGACGTCGCTGGGAGTGGGATCGCGGAACGCGACGCTGGGCACATCCAAGACCGCGAGCGGATCGAACACTTCCAGCAGCGCGACGTCGTGCTCGGGGTCCGAGCCCAGCACCGCCGCGGGAACGGTTCGATCGCCGTAGGTCAGGACGACCACCGGCGGCACGTCGTCGATGACGTGGTGCGCCGTGACGAACCGTCCGCCGCCGATGTGGAACGCCGAGCCGCGAGCCCGGATCGTTTCTACCTTCCACGTCGCGGCGAACATGCGCTCCAGGGCGGCGGCGTCGCAGGAGCCAGCCGGGGGGAAGATCGTCGGGGGCGCGACGATCCGTTGCGGATCCAGCGGCACGTTCCAGGCGATCGCGCTGCTGTGCGCCCAACGATCGGTCCGCAGGCGCTCCGGCCGAAGGAACCGCAGGTAGGGACAGACCCGCTCTTGACCGGTCGGTTCGAAGCAGAATTCCACCCGCCCGTCGTCGTGCTGGCGCCAGACGATGTGTCCGCCGAGCGGATATTGCGGTCCGCCGGCCCCGGCCGCTGCGTCGGCGACGGTTAGGTCGGACGGCGGATCTTCGGCGCGGAGCGGGTCAGGGGCGATGGCGGCCGCGGCCACGACGAGAAGTCCGGCGAGGCTCAGAACGGCACGGGCGCGGAAGAACGTCAGCGACATGGGTCCACGGGGCAAGATGCCGAATTTCGGTGCCATCGGCGCCATGTCCGGCCATCACCAAGACGCGAAGCGTCCGGCAAGGGTTCTGACCGCCCTCCGCGGGAGGCCCGCTCAATGAGTGCGGAGGAGGTCAACGTGTCGGTCCGCGCGATGCGGCGCGGAGGGTCGACGATTCCCGTCTGGCGGCGTACCGGCGCCCGTCCCTTCCCTGTATTCCCTAGAAAGCATTGGAGCGGGAGACGGGGGTCGACCCCGCGACCCACTGCTTGGGAAGCACCGTCCAGACGCGCTGCCCGCCAACCGGTATTTCCAGGTTCAGTTGCCAGGCTGATTCACCGTGCCCGGAGTGGGGGTGCCGACCGTTTGGAACTCTCCGGTGACGTTCGGAACGCGGGCGAAGCTCTCGCCCCCGCCGGCCTGTCCTTCGGCCCAATCCACGCGGGCGACCAGGATCCCGTCGGCCGTCCAGATGCCCAGCTCTTCGTCCCACGCGCAGCGTCGCTACAGCGCCGGTCAGCATGATCAAGGCCGCGATATCGCTGATCGATCGGCAAGGGTGAGGTATCCATGGAGGCCGGTGAAGCGATGTGCTCGGAATGCCCGCATGGAGCTTCATTCGCTGCCGATGCTGGGTTGCGGTCACGGTTCACGGTTTATCAATGCATTAGCCGTTGGAGAAACTTTTGGAGAGGGCGCCGTTGATGTCGCGTAGTTCCCTACCGACGTAACCTTTGCAAAGCTCTAGGACGAAGAGCGAGAGATGCGATCGATGAGCGCCAAGCTGAAGTCAGCATTAACTGCCATCGGTATCACGCTGATGTTCGTGGCGTTGGTAGGATGCAACTCCCAACCTACCCCCGCTGTGGAGCCGGAACCTCCAGCTCCCGCCGCGCCAGCAGCGCCCACCCCAGCCGCGGAATCGGAACCCGCAGCTCCTGCTGCCCCCGAAGCGCCTGCATCCGCTGCGGAACCGGAACTCCCAGATCCTGCTGCCCCCGAAGTACTTGCGCCCGCTGTGGAGCCGGAACCTCCGGCCCCTGCTGGCTCCGAAACGCCTGCGCCCGCCGTGGAGCCGGAACCTCCGGCCCCTGCTGCCCCCGAAGTATCAGCGCCCGCCGCGGATCCGGAACCATCGCCCCCTGCTGGCCCAGCGCCTGCGGCTACTGAAGCGCCGCTATCCGAGCCGGACGCTTCGCTGTCCTTCGATCCCGCCGTGGTTCGCGGCACCCTGAGCAATGGTCTGGCCTACTACATCCGGCACAACGAGGAGCCGCGCGACAGGGCTCAGGTCGCGCTCGCCGTCAGGGCGGGCTCGATCCTGGAAGAGGAGAATCAGCGTGGACTGGCGCACTTCGTCGAGCACATGGCGTTCAACGGCACCGAGCGCTTCGCCAAGCAGGAGATCATCGACTACTTGGAGTCCATCGGCAGTACGTTTGGCCCCGATCTGAACGCCCGAACCGGCTTCGACGATACCCTGTATTGGCTGGAGATTCCGACCGACGATCCCGAGGTGACCGAAACCGCGTTTCAGATTCTTAGCGACTGGGCTTACGGCGTGTCCTTCGAGCCCGTCGAGGTGGAGTTGGAGCGCGGGGTGATCTTGGAAGAGTGGCGCCTCTCTCAGGGCTTCAACTCGCGCCTCCAGCAGAGCCTGCTCAACCTCCTCTTCGGCGACTCGCTCTACGCTAGCCGCGCCCCTATCGGCCTTACGGAGATCATCGAGAACGCCCCCGTCGAGACCCTGCGTGCCTACTACGAGCGATGGTACAGGCCCGACCTGATGGCCGTCGTCGCCGTCGGCGACTTCGACGTAGAGGAGATCGAGGCCAAGATCACACGGCACTTCGCCCCTCTACCCGAGGGCGAGGCCGAGCAGGAGCGCGCCGCCGCCGGCCAGACCACCGACAGGCCGCACATCGAGGTTCCGGGCCACGAGACCCCGCTCATCGAGGTCTTCACAGACCCCGAGTCACCTGCCACCCAGTTCGTTCTCATCCGCAAGCTCGCCCCCGAAACGGGGCAGGACATGGCCGCGTTCCGGCGCCAAGTGGTGGAGGAGCTCGCGTTCATGATGCTCAACGCCAGGCTGTCCGAGCGTGGCCAGTCCGCCGAACCGCCGTACATCACCGCCGGTGCCGGACGCTCCCCTTACGTGTATACGCTGGATATCGTCACGTTCTCGGCCTGGGTCGAGACGGACGGCGTCGAGGCTGGCCTCGCGGCCATGCTTGAGGAGATTCAGCGCGCTCACCAGCACGGCTTCACCGAAGGCGAGCTGGAGCGCGAGAAGAGCAACCTGCTCAGCTCGGTCGAGAGCCGTTACAAGCAGCGGGACCAGACTCCCTCCACGAACCTCGCCAGCGGGTACATCGACCATTTCTTCAGCGGGAAGCCGGTCCCAGGCATCGAGGTCGAGTGGGAGTTGCACCAGGAGTTGCTGCCGCAGATCACCCTGGACGAGTTCGCGGACGTAGCCCAGTCCTGGGCGCAGACCGAGGACCTGGCCCTGCTGGTGGTACGCCCCGAAGAGACCGCCGTCGCCGGTGCCGATGACGTGCTCGGCACGGCGCTGCTGACCCAGCTCCAGACGGCCCACGCCCTGGCGGTGGAACCCTACGCTGACGACCTCGGCGACGTCCCGCTGCTGGCCAATCTGCCGGAGCCAGGGACCATCATCGCCGAGGAGCAGATCGGGTCCATCGACGCCGTGAAGTGGACGCTGTCCAACGGCATCACGGTCTTGGCCAAGCAGACCGACTTCCGCGACGACGAGGTGCTGTTCAGGGCCTTCAGTCCCGGCGGACACTCGCTCGTCACGGACGAGGAGCACCAGTCTGCCACCTACGCCGCCCAGCTTATCGTCGGCAGCGGCGTGGGTCCGCACGACAAGGTTACCCTGGACAAGCTGCTGGCCGGCAAGAGGGTTGAAGTGACCCCATACATCGAAGAACTGTTCGAGGGCTTCAACGGCAACGCTTCTCCCGAGGACCTGGAGACCCTGTTCCAGCTCATCACGTTGTACGCCACTGAGCACCGGCTCGATCCGGACTTTTTCACGAGGTACGAAGCGAGGCTGCGAAGCGTCGCCGAGTTCCGCGCCGCCGACCCGGACTCGGTCTTCTTCGACTACGTGAACTCCGTGCTGAGCCAGGGACACCACCGCGGACGCCCCCTATCCGTCGAGGTGCTGGAGGAGCTAGACATGGAGACGGCGGAGGCCGTGTATTCCGACCGTTTCGCCGATCTTGGCGACGCGACGTTCGTCTTCGTTGGCGCCTTCGACTGGGACACCCTGCGGTCGTTGACAGAGAACTACCTTGCCGCCCTGCCGTCCACCGGACGCGTCGAGGAGTGGCGCGACGTCGGGCTCGACCCGCCCGCAGACGTGGTGGACGAAGTGGTCCGCAGCGGCGTCGAGCAGCGCAGCAGGACGATTCTCCTGTACGCCGGCGACATGGACTGGAGCCGCCAGGAGGTCCTCACAATCCACGTGGCCGGCGAGATTCTCAGCATCCGGCTGCGCGAGCGGGTGCGCGAGGCGCTTGGCGGCACCTACAGCATCAACGTCAATACCGCCGGCACCCAGACCCTCCCGGACCCCGAGTACCAGGTCTACATCCTCTTCGGCAGCGACCCCGACCGCGTCGAAGAGCTCCGCGACGAGGTGTTCGACCAGATAGACTGGCTGCAGATGGGCGGCGAGCAGAAGTACCTGGACACCGCCAAGGAACTGTTGAGGACCAACCGAGAGGAGGACCTGCGGGAGAACAATTTCTGGCTCAACCAGATACGCACCGCCGCGCGCCGCGGAGAGTCGTTCGACCAGATTGTCACCTTCGACGAATTGCTGGAGGCGCTAACGCTGGAGGAGGTGGCCGCCGCCGCCGAGCGCTACCTCACCGACGACCGCTACGTGCGGGTGGTGCTGCTCCCGGAAGAGGGTTCGCCGGGTGAGTAAGGCCGCGCGCTGGGTCGGCGTTTGGCGTCGGATGGGCGGACAGCGGACGCGCCCGCTGGCGTAATCCGCAAGCGGCGAGCAGTTGGAAAACGATGGTTTCATCGCCAGGCAATTGGGTGCGTCTGATCTCGGTAGGTTGACTGGCTAAGTGATGGCGCCCGCGGCGTAGACAGCGTCGATCTCTGCGTCGGACATACGGAGGAGGTCGCGCATGACCTCGCGGCTGTGCTGTCCGAGGCAAGGGGCGGGGAAACGCGGGCCGCTCGCGTACTCGCAATTGGAATCGGTGATACGGAACTGGTGGCCGCTGTAGGGGATGCGGCCCATCTCGGGGTGATCCAGATAGCGATGGAAGCCGCGATGTGCGAGTTGGGGGTCGCGTAGGAGGTCGCTGCTTCGCTGGACGGCGCCGGCCGCGACGCCGTGCGCTTGCAGCTGATCCATGACGGCGGCAGGGGTCTGCGTGCGGGTCCAGTCGGCGATGTGCGCGTCAATGGTGTCTTGGCGCGCAAGGCGGCCATCAAGGGTTTCGTAGAAGGCATCGGCGGCCCATGGGGGGTCGCCGATGGCGGTGCGGAAGGCGTGCCAGCGGGCGTCGTCGGCGACGGCGATAGCGCACCACTGGTCGTCCCCTACGCATGGGTAAACGCCGTGCGGCGCCATGTCCGGGGCGCGGTTGCCATTGCGTGTCGCGACGCGGCTGTTGATGTGGAAGTCGAGGAGCTCAGGAGTAAGGAAGTGGAGGCCCATCTCCATCTGGGCGGCGTCGATGTGCTGGCCTTCGCCGGTGCGGCGTCGATGGTCCAGAGCAGCCATGATGGTCGTAGCGAGGAAGCGCGGAGCGATGGTATCCGTGTAGGCGATCCATGGACCGGCGGGCTGGCGGTCGGGCCAGCCGGTGACCTCATAGAAACCGGCAACGGCGCCGGCGTGGAAGCCGTAGCCGGCGTAACGGGCGGCGGGACCGGTTTGGCCCATGAGGCAAGTGCTTACCATGAGGATGGAGGGGTTGAGTTCGCGGGCGACTGGGTAGCCGAGGCCGAGGTCGTCGACGGTGCCGGGCGTGAAGCTCTCGAGGTACACGTCGGCCCAGGCGATCAGGCGCTTGGCGACGCCGAGCGCGGCGGGATTCTTGAGATCGAGGGCGAGGCCGAGCTTCGAGGTATTGAAGTCGCCGAAGAACTGGGATCGATTGAGGCCGGGCCGGTCGTCCTTGAAGGGACCGCCGAGGCGGAGGCGATCGGGGGGGTCTGCGGTCTCGACGTGGACGACGGTGGCGCCGTGATCGGCGAAGTGCTTGGCGGTGATGGGACCCACACCGATCCAGGAGAGGTCGACAACCTTGAGTCCACTGAAGGGCTTTTCCGGGAGGTGAGTGAGCAGTATGCCGGGTGCGGGTGAGGGGGTGTTGGAACCTCCTGCGATTTCTGAGAAGACTTCGTCGTTGTGCTGACCGAGGGACGGGGCCCAGCGGCGGACGGAGGTGGGCGTCTTGGAGGGTCGGACGAAGGGGCCGGGGACGGGAGCGGTTCGTCCGTTGGGCAGGGGGATATCGAGCCAGTAGTCGCGCGCCTGGAGTTGGGGGAAGGCGGCGGCGTCGGCGACGGTGTTGACGGGGGCGAAGGTGACGCCCTCCCGCAGGCTGAGGTCGAAGAGCTCGGCCTTGGTATGGCGCCGCATGAAGCGCCGCAGGGCCTTGAGCACGGCGGCCCTGGTGTAGCGGACGGGGTCGCCGTCCAGCGCGCGCTTGTCGTAGGTGGCCCAGTCCTCTTCGAGCCACTGTCCGGAGACGATGCCTTCCGCCACGAGCGAGGCGACCACGCCGATCATGACGGAGCCGTCGGGGCGGGCGACGACGTGGCCGTCGGCGCACTCGTGGACGAGAGGGTAGTTGAGCACGCCGAGCTGGAGGAGGGATCCGCGGCGCTCGAAGTCGAAGCCTTGGATGGCGGAGGCGACCATGGCGTTGAGCATGGTCCAGACCATGGCGCACTGGGCGGAGAGATCGACGAACTGGGCCTGCCCGGTGCGCAGCATGCGGGCGTGGGCGGTGAGCGCGCCGACCGCCGCCTCGGCGGCAGCGTGGCGCCAGACTTGGGGGATTGAGAGACGGACAGGAGCGCGGTCGGGATCGCCTTGCAAGGAGACGGGCCCGCCCATGGCGGCGATGGTGAGGTCGCTGGCGGCGTGCGTTGCGTAGGGTCCGTCCAGCCCGAAGGCGGAGATCGCGATGTAGACGAGTCGCGGGTTGACGGCGCGGAGCGCATCGAACCCGAGGCCGCGCTGATTCATGGATGCAGTGGGGCCCGTGGCGCTGAAGGTGTCGGACTCGAAGAGGAAGTCGGCGCGGCGGACGAGTTGGAGGAAACGGTCGCGGTCGGCTGGGGCGTCGAGATCGAGGGTGACGGAGCGCTTGTTGCGGTTGTAAGCGAGGTAGGTGAGGGAGCGCTCGGCGGTGGGTGCGTCTTCCAGGAAAGGACCGACACGACGGCTGTTGGAGCCGTGGCGGGGCTCGATCTTGATCACATCAGCGCCGAGGTCGCCCAGAACCATGCTGGCGAGCTCGCCGCGATGGTCGCACAGATCCAAGACGGTGTAGGGGCGGAGCATGGCGGACAGTCTATCGTCGAGTCTGGGGCAGCCCCTAGAATCGCCGACGGTTTTCTGGGTGGAACGGGGATCGGACGGATCGGGAGGGTTCGATGAGCGAGGGACCGCTGGCCGGTGTGAAGGTGATTGAGCTGACGCTGTGGATGCTGGGTCCGCTGGCGGGCGCGATGTTGGGCGACCTGGGGGCGGACGTGGTGAAGATCGAGAATCCACGGCGGCCGGACAGCGGCCGGAATCTCGTATCGAACGCCGGGTTCGACATGACCCTGGAAGACGGGCGGTCGTTGATGTTCGAGGCGATGAACCGCAACAAGCGAGGCATGGCGCTGGACCTGTCCACGGCAGCGGGGAAAGCGGTGCTGCTGGAGCTCGTGCGCGACGCGGATGTCGTGCTGGAGAATTTTCGGCCGGGGGCGCTCGATCGGCTGGGCGTTGGCTACGAGCGGCTGAAGGAGGTTAACCCAAAGCTGATCTATGCATCGGCGTCCGGGCACGGGTTCGAGGGGCCGGACGCGGGGCGGCCGGCGCTGGATCCGGTGGGGCAGGCGCGGTCGGGGTTGATGTGGACGCACGGGGGTCCGCAGGACGGGCCGAACTGGCACAGCCTGGCGCTGGCGGATTCCATGGGGGCGAATATGCTGGCCTACGGGGTGGTGGCGGCGCTGGCGGCGCGGGATCGCACGGGGGTTGGGGAGAAGGTGGAGGTGTCGCACATGATGGGATCGATCTGGCTCTCGTACTGGGCGGTGGCGGCGAGCATGCTGCAGGGGATAGCAGAGTGGCCGCGCTTCGACCGCCACGATGCGGCCAATCCGCTGTTCAACCAGTACCGCTGCGGGGATGGGGAGTGGATCTTCATCGCCTGCGTGAACGTCGAGCGGGACTTTCCTTCGGTCTGCCGAGCACTGGATCTGCCGGGGCTGCTGGACGATCCGCGCTTTGCCATCGCGGAGGGACGGTTCGCGGAGCGGCGCGCGTTGATCGCCGAGCTGCAGAAGCGGTTCGAAGAGGAGCCGCGATCGGTTTGGCTGCAGCGGCTGTCGACGGAGCCGGACCTGATCTTCGACCCGGTGCAGCACATCCGCGACCTGCCCAACGACCCGGCGGTGATCGCAAACGGCTACCTGACGGAGTACGAGCACCCCACGCTGGGGCGAAAGCTGTTGCCGAGCCACCCGGTCGCGTTTCGCAATCATCCGGCCAAGATCGAGCGGCCGGCGCCGGAGCTGGGCGAGCACACGAGCGAGGTGCTGAAGGAGCGGCTAGGCTACGACGACGAACGGATCGCGCAGATGATGATTGACGGGGTGATCGCATAATGCCGATCGAGATGGACCTGCTGGTCGATCGTGCTGCAGCGATGACAGGGCGGAAGCAGAGAGGCTCCGGGGTGGATGCGCTCCCGTGCCGCGATTGCACTGCCCGCACATAGCGAGGGGCGCGACGATGTCCTGGTTCTCCAAGAAGCTCGAACTGCCGACGGCGGCGGAGGCCCTGCCGGGCCGCTCCGAGCGCATGCCCGTCCCGGCGCAGCACTACGTTCACGGCCGCTCGCTCGCTGAGCCGTTCCCGGAGGGCATAGAGCGGGCGCTCTTCGGGATGGGCTGCTTCTGGGGCGCGGAGCGCCTGTTCTGGCAACTCCCTGGCGTCTACAGCACCGCCGTCGGCTACGCCGGGGGGCTCACTCCGAATCCCACCTACGAGGAGGTTTGTAGCTCCCGCACCGGCCACAACGAGGTCGTGCTCGTCCTTTTCGACCCTGCGGAGATCAGCTACGCCGAGATGCTCGGCACCTTCTGGGAGGGCCATGACCCGACGCAGGGCATGCGGCAGGGCAACGATGTCGGGACGCAGTACCGCTCCGGCATCTACGTCTACAGCGCAGCGCAGCGCGCGGCCGCCGAGCAGAGCCGCGCCGGCTATCAGGAGGCGCTGACCGCCGCTGGCTACGGCTCGATCACGACCGAGATCCGCGACGCGCCCGAGTTCTACTACGCCGAGCACTACCACCAGCAGTACCTGGCGAAGAATCCCCACGGCTACTGCGGCATCGGCGGCACCGGCGTCGGTTGCTCCGTTGGAGTGATGGAGCAACGAGCGCGGTAGGCAGGGACCTAGGCTCTCGGCGCGAATCGATCTCTGTGGCGGGTTTCGTGTTCTCAGCCCATCAGATTCGATGCGCTATTCCAGTTCGGCCTTGGCTTCGCGCCGCCGGTCGGAACGATCTTCGCCGGCGTCAGAAGCTCCAGCAGCGGTTGTATGGCAGCACTTCCGCCACCTAATCTCGTGGCGATCCGCTGCGGCTCTCCTGCCATTGGGCCCACAGTCGTTCGATGTTCTCCCATGTGGTGCAGACCAGCCAGGTCACCCCGGCCATGAGACTGGCCAGAAGCGTGAACACGACGACCATGATCTTACTCTGGAGCATGATTCCCCGCGTCTAATTCCAAGGTTCCAAGGGCGACCCCGGCGAGGGGCTGCCTCTTCGCTGGGCGGTTGCAGGCGACGACCGCTGCAACCGCCATGGCATGGTACCCCGTGATCCCCCTCGTCTCCCGGGGAGGGTATTGCCGGGCCGTGCACACGACTACCCCTTTGGGCATCAAAGTACAGAATCTCTCAGCCGGTTCCTACTGGCTGGTGTAGTTCCCTCTCAGCGAGGC
Source organism: Chloroflexota bacterium (assembly GCA_026707145.1). Lineage (GTDB taxonomy): Bacteria > Chloroflexota > Dehalococcoidia > Bin125 > Bin125 > JAPOXK01. The sequence goes on from JAPOXK010000018.1 coordinate 32,616, forward strand.
GTGTTGGAGGCCGTACTGGCCCCTCATCCCTTGAAGACATTGGCACTGTGCCAAGCCAGCGTCCTCTGGTCGGGGCGCTGCTCGGTTCATCCCCATTGAACCCCCGTCGTATTTCATTCATCCTGTTTGCCGTTCTCGGTCGGCGCTTCTGGGGCGAGGCGAGTGTTTCGCCTCTGGGCAAGGAGAGACCGCATGGCAGCAATGTACCGACTTGTCGCCGTCTATCTGCTGCTGGTGGGGGTGGCGGTCGGGGCCTATTTCGTTATCTCTCCCCTCTACGCGGGCCAGGGGGACGCCGAGGGCGCCCACGACGTGTGGGAGGTGCTCAACTGGTTCATGGCGATCGCCGCCCTTCTCCTGGTGCTCGTCACCTTCGCGGGCAAGCGAGCCCTCGCTGAGGGTGCCGCCACCTGGGACCGGCTTGTTGCGAACGGCCGTTTCTACTTCGCTATCGCTCTGCTCCTTGGGTTCCTGAGTAACTGGTTCGCGGATAGCTGGGGCGGCGAGTTCGGTCCCGTCGCCTTCCTCTGGGTGGTCATCGACATTGGGATGCCGATCCTCGCGGTCGAGGTGGCGCTCAAGCTCTGGCGGGAACCGGACGCTGTCTAAGGCGCGGGCAGAGCCGTGTCGGGTTCGACCCGCTCCCTTATGAAACGGGGTATCGCGGTCTAGTTGCTCCTGCCCGCATCGCCGTCATCCCCGGCCTCGTGCGCTGCGCCGGAGCTGGGGCCGCGCGCCCACGGCAGCACGGCGGGAAACGCGCGCACGGATGCTCGAAAGGACGGAGCGCGATAGCGACCATCACTGCTCTCTGCGTCTATTGCGGCTCGCAAGAGGGTCGCGACAAACGCCATGCCGAGGCCGCACGCCGTCTCGGCGAAGCCTTGGCGAAGCGCGGCATCACACTGGTCTACGGCGGCGGCGGGATCGGCCTGATGGCGGTGCTGGCCGACGCCGTCCTGGCGGGCGGCGGCAGAGCGGTCGGCGTCCTCCCCAGGCATTTCGTGACCAGCGAGCTGCTGCCCACCGGATCGAGCCGCTTCGGTGATCGGTCGGAGATCCTCATCACCGACACCATGCACCGGCGCAAGCAGGAGATGTTCGAGCGGTCCGACGGATTCGTGGTGCTCCCCGGCGGCTTCGGCACCCTCGATGAATTCTTCGAGGTCTTGACCTGGAGGCAGATCGGGCTCCACGACAAGCCGATCATCGTCATTGACGGTGATGGCTACTGGGAACCTCTGTTGGGCCTGCTCGACCATTTGGTTGCGCAGGGCTTCACATCACGCCGGGCACGCGAGGGCGTCGTGGTCGTGCGCACGATCGAGGAGCTGTTCCAGGCGCTCGATCGCGCGCCGGAACCGAGGTCCAAGACTCTCTTGACTCCGTTCTAGCCGAGTGATCGCTTTCGTGAGGCGCCCCGCACCGGCAATCCCCGGCGCCTCGCCTGCTGGAAGCCGATGGACCTGCGGGCCGCCGGGAACGGATATGCTGGCGTCGCTTAGGCTGGCGGCTCCGACGATCGCCCTCGCACGCAAGCATCACGAGGAGAGGGACGCCATGAAGATTTCGATGTTCCACCTCATGCCGCACCGTGATCTGCCGGACGACTTCGAAAAGCGGTACCACTCGGTCTGGGTTGATCCGCCCTGGAGCGAGCTGGCCGACGCGGAAACCGTGGGCCGGTATTACAACTGGACCCTGGACGAGTTGATCTACGCCGCCAAGGCGGGCATCGACGGCATCTGCGTCAATGAGCACCACCAGAACGCCTACGGCTTCATGCCCGGACCGAACCTCATGGGCTCGGTGTTGGCGCGCGCCACGAACGGCAGCGACGTTGGCATTGTGCAGATGGGGGCGACGCTCCCGATGACCAACCCGCCGATCCGCGTCGCGGAGGAGTACGCCATGCTCGACTGTATGTCGGGGGGACGCCTGATCGCGGGCATGCCACTCGGCTCAGCCATGGATGGAGTGTGCTACGGCATCCCGCCGGTCGAGCAGCGGGAGCGCTACTACGAGGCGCACGACTTGATCCTGCGGGCCTGGCAGGCCGAGGAGATCTTCCCGTTCAACGGCAAGTACACGCAACTGCCGATGGTCAATCCGTGGCCGCGCCCGATCCAGCAGCCCCATCCGCCGGTCTGGGTGCCGGGCAGCGGCAGCCTCTCGACGTGGGACTTCGCCGCCAAGCACGGCCACTGCTACTGCTTCCTCTCGTATTTCGGCAACAACCTCGGCAAGCAGGTGATGGACGGATATTGGCAGTTCGTCGAGGACGGCGGCCACGATCCCAACCCCTACCGCGCCGGCTTCCTGCAGCTGGTCACGGTCGGTGAGACCGACGCCGACGCGGAGCGCGAGTACTACCCGCACATCCGCTATTTCTACGACAAGTCGTTGCACATCGCGCCGGAGTTCGCGAACCCGCCGGGCTTCCAGGACTACCGCAGCCTGGCGAACTCGGTCCGAACCCAAGGCAATATCTGGGCCACCCTGCGCGAGCAGCTACCAGAGTGGGGGTATGGCGACTTCGTCGAGAACCAGTTCGTGATCTCGGGCGGTCCCGAATCGGTCCGTCAACAGCTTGAGGAGGCGATCCGGAAGCTGCGGGTGGGCAACCTGATGGTGCTGCTGCACATCGGATCGATGCCCCCCGAACTCACCAAGAAGAACATCGACCTGTTCACTCGGGAGGTGTTGCCCCACGTGCGTGACATCTGGGACGACGAGTGGACGAACCACTGGTGGCCGGAGCGCATCCGGGGCAAGCGTCCGCTGCCCCCGAACGGGACCACCTGATGACGGCCCCCGAGGAGCGCAGGCTGTCGCTGCGGCAGGGCCGGATCCAAACACGGGTGTTCGTCGGCGGCGCGGGCGATCCGCTCGTCTTCCTGCACGGTGCCTACGGTCTGACCTGGGATCCGTTCTTGGAGCGGTTGGCCCAATCGTTCACGGTCTATGCTCCCGAGCATCCGGGCACCACGCCGGGCGCGCCCGACGGCATTCGGGCCCTGCACGACTTGTGGGACCTGGTGCTCTATCACTACGAGCTGCTCGACGCGCTCGCTCTGTCGGCGCCGCGGCTGGTGGGCCACTCGTTCGGGGGCATGGTCGCAGCCGAGGTTGCGGCGACGGCGCCCGAGCGGGTGGCGAAGCTCGTCCTGATCGCACCGCTGGGCCTGTGGCGCGACGACGCTCCCATCCCGAACTACATGGTGCTCTCAGAGGAGGAGCTGCCGAAGCGCCTCTTCGCCGACCCCGCCGGGCCGCTTGCCCAGGCTTTCGCGGCGGTCCCGCAAGACGAGGACGGGGGCAACGAAGCCTTGATCCAGCGCATGTGGGTGTTGGCGTGCACGGGGAAGTTCGTCTGGCCCCTGGCCGATCGGGGCCTGCGCCGACGGGCGCACCGGATCGCCGCACCGACACTGGCGCTCTTCGGCGAGCGCGACGGCCTCGTACCGCCCGTCTACGCAGAGGAGTTCGAACGCGCGATTCCCCAGGCGGCGACCGCGATCGTCGCGGGCGCGGCACACGTGCCGCAGCTCGAACAGCTCGAACTGGTCGCGGGGCGGGTGGTGGAGTTCCTGCGCTGAGCCGCCGCCGAGGCCTGCGCAGCACCCATCTCCGCATCCCCTCCGGGCGCACTTCTCCGTAGTAGCATCGCCGGCGGTGAGTCCGCGGGAGCGCCGAGTGGTCACAACCGATCGCTTCCTCGTACCGATTCGCTAGCGCTGGAGGCGAGGCCGCCGTGATCCGCGTCGGGCTACTCCTGGCTCTGGTGCTGCTGCTCGCCGGCGGATTGCTCAACGCGCCGGCGGCGGAGGCGCATCCCGGCGACAGGGATGACAACGGGTGTCACACCTGTCAAGCGAACTGCGCGGACTACGGAATCGAAGATGGCTTCTATCACCGGCACGATCCCATCCGTGCGTGCGACGACGGCTCGTCAGCGGAACCGCCGCGAGAGCCGGAAACCGGCACGACACCAGGGCCGGAGGCAGGAGCGGCAGCAGAGCCGCAGGCCGGGTCACAAGCGCCCGTCGCGCCGATCCAGCCCCCGCCCGATGGGAAGCACACGGTCGAGCCGGGCGACACCCTCTACGGCATCGCGAATCGCTACGGGCTCTCGGCCGCCGAGCTGCTGGCGCTGAACCCGCCGCTGACCCTGGAGTCGATTATTCAGCCCGGCGACGTGCTCGTGGTGGCCGAAGGGACCGAGGAAGAGCCCGCAGCAGTCCGGCTCGCACCTGAGGCGACGCACACGGTGGAGCCGGGCGACACCCTCTACGGCATCGCGGACCGCTACGGGCTCTCGGCCGCCGAGCTGCTGGCGCTGAACCCGGAGCTCACGCTGGAGTCGATCATTCACCCCGGCGACGTACTCGTGGTGGCCGAAGCGATCCTGGAAGAGCCCGCGCCCTCGCTTCCCGAGCCTGCTCCCGCGGTTGAATCGGCAGCATCGCCGGAGGAACCCGAACCCGTCACGCCGGCGCCGGTGCGAGAACCGGACACGCCGACGCCGGAACAGCAAGCCGCCGTCTCATCGCAGAGCGACGGATCGTCAGGCGGAATGAGCGGCGCCGTGGTGGCGGGGGTGGTCGCGACGGGGGTCGTCTTGGGGGCCGTGGCCGTCGGCGGATGGCTCCTCATTCGGCGAAAGGGACACTCGGTAGGGTGAGTCAGCCTCCTATCGTGCGATCAAACGGTGGGGGACTGTCCACTGAGCCCGAAGCCAGCCGATTGCAACCATGCGTGGTTTGCTAGTCGTTTGAATCAACGGTGGCCCTCCTGACAATGGGGTCCATTCACGTAAGGCCGACGGCCCTCCTCCTTTCCCTCGCAGCCTCCTTGAATCCGTGTCGCTATTGGAACGTCGCCGCGTCCTCCCCCACCCAGGTGCGGAGGAGCGCGTTCAGAGTGCCGTCCGCCTTCATCGACGCGAGGGCGGCGTCAAGGGCGCCCTTGAGCGCGCTGCCTTTACGGACGCCGATACCGAGGCCGCGGTCCAGCGTCACCGACGGCCCTACGATCGCCAGCTGCCCCGCGTACTCCGCCAGTCTCTCCACGGCATAGCCGTGGTCCACGAGCACCGCATCCACCTCTCCCTTGAGCACGGCATCGACGGCGTCGATCGAGCCATCCAGCGACACGAACGGCCTGTCTAGTGCTGTGAAATAGTCCGAGTAGATGGTGTTGGCGGTGACGCCGATCACGCCCTGGGCGGCTGCGTCCCCCGCACCGGTCAGCGCCACGTACACCGAGGGAGTTGGGGGGTAGTAGGCCTCCGTGAAGTCGATCCGTTCCTCCCGTTCGGCGGTGATGCTCATGCCGGCGAGGATGGCATCGAACTCCTGCGCCACCAGGTTGGGGATCAGCGTTTCCCAGTCATTCAGGACCCACGTACACTTCAGATCGGCGCGGCGGCACAGCTCATCCCCCAATTCCCGCTCCAGGCCGTCGATTTCCCCTTCCTCATTGATGAAGTCAAAGGGGTGGTAATTGCCGACCGTGGCGATCACCACCGTGTTCGATCCGCCACACGCGGCCAGCACCGGCAGGAGCGCGGCCGCCACGAGCAGCGCGCTCAGGGCGGGCAGGAACCGCTTCTTCCACTGCCAACCGCCGTCGTCCATGGAGCGAGTGTACTCGGCGCGCCGCTTCACCGTGCGGTTCCCTTCGGCACTTTGGCGACTTGCCCTCGACGGTACAGCGGGCGAGGTAGGTTTCGATGAGAACCGGGAGGGACGGAGTGTCGGCAGGAGTGGCGTCCATGGCCAGTCCATGGACGCTCTGCTGGCGGCAGCAGTCAAGCCCTGATCATCCGGGTGTGGGGGTGCTGAGGCCAGTGACCGATGCGCGGCGCGCCGACCGGGCAGCCAACGGTCCGGGGGTCGAGTCCCTCCGCTCCACCGGATTGTTCCGCCCTGTCAGAGAGAAGGCGCACTCCAATAAGCTGCTGAGCCCGTGGAGCGTCAGGTATGAGCGATCCAGTTGCCTGGCTGCTTGGAGGGGGCCAAACTAGCGCTCTCGACGCTGACGGAAGCGCCGACCCTGCCGCCGTCAAGGGTTTGCCTGACGGCGATGCTCTGGAACCCGGGACACACCGGTATTTCCGGTTCCGAGGAACCTGAAGATGGTCCGCTCGCTTCTTGCCGAGCTGAAAGCCGACGCCGGGTCGTCCAAGCTGCCGGCGGCGCTGACCGTCGGTCCGCTGTTGGGCATCCTCCTCGTCGTTCCCATGTCGTCCTTTGCCCTGGTCGTGTTCTCGGGCCCGCTGGCGCCCCTGGCCTTGCAGGGCGCCGTGCTGCTGCTCGTCGGTACCCTCGTCATGACCCTCGTGAGCGCCCTGACCAGCCCCTTCAAGGGGGCCATTGCTGCCCCGTTCCCCATGGCGCTGGCCGCCTTGGCGACGATCGGCGTGGCGGTCGGCGCCGCCCTAGCCGACGAGAGCAGCGACGTCCAGTTCACCACGATGGCGGCGATCATGGGCTTCACCTCCCTGGCTGCGGGCGCGTCGCTGTTGATCGCGGGCCGCTTCCGCCTGGCCAACTATCTGCGCTTCCTGCCCTATCCCGTGGTGGCCGGCTTCCTGGCCGGCATCGGCTGGGTGCTGGCGGTGGGCGGCCTCGAAACGATGGCCGGGATCCGCGTGAGCTGGGGAGCGCTGCCGGAGTTCTTCGATCTGGACCTGGTGCGGAACTGGGGACCCGGCGTGGCCTTTGGCGCAGGCGTCTTCCTCGTCCTGCGGCGGCGCTCCCATTTCCTCATCCTGCCCCTGTCCATCGTGGTCTGCACCGCCCTCTATCACGCGGGTATGGCCGCCGCCGGGATCTCGTTGGACCGGGCGGAGACGCTCGGCATCCTATTGGGGGAAGGGATCTCCGGCAGCCAGTGGCCGCTGACCTATCTCGGCAGTCTCGACCGGGTCGACTGGGGGACGGTCGCTACGCAGGTGCCGGCCATGGCGATCGTGGTGGTCGTGACCCTGGTCTCGGCCCTGACGAACACGAGCGGCGTCGAGGCGAGTACGGGCGTCGAACTGGACATGAACCGGGAGTTCAGCACCGCCGGCGTCGTCAACGGGGCAGTGGGCCTGGCGGGCAGCGCCCCCGGGCACTACGTGGTGTCTCTCTCCGTGGCGAGCCACGCCACGGGCGCCGTGACGCGGCTGACCGGCCTCGTGGCCGCGCTCGTGGTCCTCGCCGTCCTGGTCTACGGGACCGGGGTTATCCGGCTGATTCCCTTGCCGCTGCTGGGCGGCGTCGTGCTCTATTTGGGGATCGACTTACTAAACAGTTGGGCCCTGCGCATCTACCGGCAGCTGCCATTGGTGGACTGGGGCATCGTCATCCTGGTCCTGGTGGTGGTCGCTGCCCGGGGGTTCGTGGAAGGGCTGGGTGTGGGGCTGATTGCCGCCATATTCCTCTTCATCATCCGGTTCAGCCGGATGGACCCGGTCGGGGAGGCTATCAGCGGCCGGGGCCAGCACGAGCAGAGCACGAGGAACCGGCCGATCCCTCACCGGGTCATCCTGCGGGAGTTAGGCGACCGGGTTCAGAGCTACCGCCTGCACGGCTTCTTGTTCTTCGGCAGCGCTTTCCCCTTGGCCCAGCGGATCAAGGGCGCGCTGAAAGCGGACCCCCGGCCAAGTTGTATCCTCCTGGACTTCACGGGAGTGAGCGGCTGCGATGTCTCCGCCGCCACGGCGCTGCACAGCATTATCCGGGCGGCGCATCCCCAGGGAACCGCCGTAGTTCTCAGCGCCATGCCGCCGGGCATCAGATCGACCCTGCTGGATGTTGTTCCTCAGGCGGACAGAACCCGCCTCCACTTTGAAGAGGACTTCGACCGCGGGCTGGAGCGGTGCGAGGAGATCCTGCTCGCCGAATGGGAGCGCATCCGCAGGGGCGAGTCGGACGCCGCTGGCGCCATCTCGGAGCGATCCCTGGCGGAGATCATGCGCCGGTTGGACGTGCAAGCGGCCGTTGAAGATCTCGCCGAGCGCCTGGCCCCCTACGCGGACGCGCGGCGGTACGCGGAGGGGGAGATCGTGACGCGGGAAGGCCAGCGCCCGGAGGGCATGCTGCTCCTGCTCGAGGGACGTCTGGTCTTCCGCAAGGGAGCCGCCGGCATCCGACTCCAGGAACGAGGCGCCGGAGATATCTTCGAACTGTCGACGGCTGAGTCGTCCGATCTGACGGTGGAGGCGATGGAGCCAAGCCGGGCGCTGATCCTCACGCGCATTTCCCTCCAAAGGCTGGAGCAGAAGGATCCCCGCTTGGCGCTCGACCTGTACCGGCACCTGGTCAATCGGATGGAGGCTGCTCCCAGTTGATCTGCCAAGCGATGCCGAACTGATCCGTGCAGGAGCCGAAATAGCTGCCCCAGAACATGTCAGCCATGGGCATGGAGACCGTGCCGCCCGTGGCGAGCGCAGCAAATTTCACATCGGCGTCGTCACGGCTGGTGGGGGTGTATGAGATGGAGAAGTTTGTGCCCGCGATGGGGCTGGGACCGAATGCGGGGTTGGAATCGCTGCCCATCAGGACGCTGTCGCCAACCGGCAGCGAGACGTGCATGATGCGGTGCTTGGCGTCGTCCGGGACGCCCATGTCGGGCGGACCGTCGCCGAAGGTTTGCAGTTCTGAAAATTCCCCGCCGAAGACGGAACGGTAGAACGCGAAGGCCTCGCGGCAGTTGTCGTCGAATGTGAGATAGATGTTCAGCGTCATCGTGCTCTCCCGTGTCCTGTGACCGCCCGTCGTCGCAACCATAGCAATCTGCCGACAAGGGGATCGTGCAATGGTGGAGGAGCAGGCGAGCTGGACGTTGACGGAGGTTGCGGTGCGTAGCGGGACTGAACGGCAGGCACCGTTGATGTTGGGCTTGATCCCGGACGGGTTGGTACCGCATGACCACCAAACTGGACCACGCAAGAACCTTCGTGTTGAGGTTCAGACTGAAGGTGTCGTCACAAGGTGGGTCGGACTTCTCCGCTCGTTGTCACGAACGCTACTTCCCCCGCGCGGCTACGCCAGCATCCCATCGCCGGGAGAGAAGGCGGCGTGGCGCTGAGCCGCCTGGGCGCTGCCATAGGTGGCGCTGTAGCGGCGCACCATGTCGGGGGAGCTGTGGCCGAGGAGGTGCTGCACATCGAGCTCGCGCGCATCGTGGGCGATCGCCCAGGTGGCGAAGGTGTGCCGGAAGCGATGGGCATGGACGCGAGGGACGCCCGCGGCCCGGCCCAGCCGCCGCAGCAACTGCTTGAGCCCGTTGGGCCGGAGCCGCACGCCGGGGTGGAGGCGGCCGTAGCGGGCGGCGAGGAAGAGCGGCCCGGAGCCGGTCCCCGGTCGGCACAGTAGAGAGCGAGAGCATCGGCGCAGCGGCCGGCGAAGGGCACGAGCCGGTCCTTGCCGCCCTTGCCCTGCCGCACCAGCAACCGCTGCTCTCCCAACATGCAATCTTCCAGGTCCAAGGAGGCCGCCTCGGAACAGCGGACGCCGGTATCGAGGAGCGTCAGGATGACCGCCCGGTCACGGCGGCCCACCACCGCGGCGGGGTCGCAGCAGGCGAGCAACCGGGCGATCTCGGCGGGCGCCAGGGGTGGCACGATCGTGTGGGGCAGGCGGACGTTGCGGAGGCTGCGGAAGGGGTCGTTGGCAGTGTAGCCGGTGGCGCGCAGCCAGGTGCAGAAGCAGCGCACCTCGCGGAAGTAGCGGTGGCGGGTCGCGGGGCGGTGGCTAGCGAAGCGGGCCAAGTAGGCGACCACGTGGTCGGGGCGGAGGCGGTCGGGGTCCATGGGAGCCCCGTCCTCGTGGAGGCAGCGCTGGAAGCGGGTGAGTGTCTCGCGGTCGGCGGCGATCGTGTGGGGCGACTTGCCCTCGACGGTACAGCGGGCGAGGTAGGTTTCGATGAGGGCGGGGAGGGTCGGGTCACTGGAAGGGATAAGGGGTCCATGGCCCGTCCATGGACGCGCTGCTGGCGGCAGCAGTCAAGTCCGATTATCCGGGTCGGGAGCCGTGAGCCAGCGGTTCCAGGCAGTCCTTGGAAGTGCTGGAGCTTCTTCAGCACGAGCGGCCGGAGGTGCAGGCTATGGAAGATACTAACGACGCGCTGTACCGGATTCTGATGCGGCGCTATGGTGCGCTTTCAGAGCGGGTATTCGATGAAACTCCCCCGACGGAAGCCTGATATACCGCCGCCGGCGGGGGCAGCGGAGAACCGATGACGCGGCTGCGCGATGAGGTCCACCACGGTGAGGGGTAGGAGCGGCGTGCGCCGGGCGCGGGCCATCGCCGGATGCCTGTTCCTTGCCGCGGCGCTGGCCGCCTGCGGCGACGAGGACGAAGCGCTGGTCCCCGCCCCCTCCAAGGCGGACCCCGCCGCGTATACCCAATATGTGGTGGACACAGCCATCGCCCTCTACGAGAATCAGGGCCTCGAGGCCACGATCGTCCACTACAGCCAGCCCGACAGCATCGACGGCCAGTGGTACGTGTTCATCATCGACGCGGACGACCGCGTCATCGCCCATCCCGACCCGGGCCACGTGGGCCTGGACCTGAAGGGCTGGGTGGGCACCGACGCCAACAGATACGAGTTCGGCCCCGCCATGCTGGCCGCCACGGAGGAAGGCATGTGGGTCTCCTACGTGTACCGCAACCCCGCGCGTGGCGGCGCCGGGACCTTCGAGCTGAAGAACGTCTGGGTGCAGCGGCGCGACGGGCTGCGGTTCGCCTCGGGCTGGTACATCGACGCCGACGTGTTCACCGAGCAGCTCGTGGCGGTGGCCGTGGCGACCTACCGTGCCCGTGGGCTGACGGGGACGCTGGACTACTTCGCGCAACCGGGCAGCGCCCTGGCGGGGCTGGAGCCGGCGGTCACCTACTACAACGCCGCCGCCACGGTCGACGGGCAGTGGTTCGCCTTCATCGGCGCCCCGGACGGGACGATCGCGGGCCACTCCGACCCGGCGATGATCGGCCAGCCGATCGCGGAGATCTTCGGCCTGGTGCCGTTCCCGCTCCCCGATCTCACGGCGGACGGCGCATGGGTGGACGTGGGCTGGCTGCGGGTCTTCGTGGCGGGCACCGACGGCTACCTGTTCGGCGCTGGCTGGGAGCGGGATGACCGCTTTCTGTACTAGCCATCACGTGCTTGGGGTAGCCTCCCGGCCGCACGGGGCGGGGGCAGCGGAGGACCGATGACGCGGCGACCGACATCAGCTTGCTGGAGGCGCCGGGAGACGGCGTGCCGCCCCTGCGCTTGGCCGACGCCATCCCGCCACCCTGTACGCCGCTGCGGTTCGTGGGGTATTCGGATGGGGTCGAGGGAGTGACGACCTGGGCGCCGCGCGCCTCTCCGGATCTATCGGGACAGGAGTCTAATCTCCGACCGTTTCTGCGACGGACGCCACGACCCAGAGCACGTCGCCGGGGACGATGGGGAAGCCGCCGCGGTCCGTGGCGGGCAGGTAGGAGCGGTCCCAGGCGCGGGTGGCGCGGTTGTACTGCCAGACGATCGCCACGTCCGTACCCCCGAACAGATCGGCCGCCGTCGTGGGGAGCCCGGCCGGTACGACCACGAGGTCGCCGCCGACCCGCAGGTCCAGGGTGATCGGGTCGGCGATGGGCGACGCCGGAGGCGGCTGCCCCGCCACCGTCAGCGTCTGCCTCACCGGGGACACGACCCAGAGCACGTCGCCGCCTGCGATGGGGAAGTCGCCCGTCCCGAGGGCGGGCAGATAGGAGCGGTCCCAGGCCCGGGTGGCGCGGTTGTACTGCCAGACGATCGCCACGTCCGTGGCCCCGAACAGATCGGCCGCCGTCGTGGCCGCCCCGGCCGGCACGACTACGAGGTCGCCGCCCGCCTGCAGATCCAGAATGAGGAGGTCGGACTCCTCCTCTCCCAGGCGCAGCCGGTAGACCCGCATGCGGCTGCCGTCCGGCGCCGTCACCGTGACGGTGATCTCCAGCCCGGGCAGCAGCCGCACGTGGTGGCCGTTGGCCGGGTCGCCGTCGTGGTCCGCCGGCTCGATCTGGAGGACCGCGTCGGGCTGAGCCGGGACGGCCGTTAGGGTCGCGATGTTGCCGTGCGGGATCGTGGCGCTGGCGTAGTCGGAGCGCAGGGGTGAGAACGCGCCGAAGTCGACGCCGCTGAGCGTGAGCGAGGCGAGGCGGGCATCAATCGCGTCAGGCATGTTGTAGGTGTAAACTCTGCTGTCGCTCTCGTCGGCGACGTACATCACGTCCCCGTTGGCCCAGATGCCCCGCGGGCTGTTGTTGCTCGCGCTGCTCAGTTCCGTGAAGTCCTCGTCACGGACGCGCTCTAGGGCGGGTGGCTTCTCGGGAGCGACCTCCCCCGTGTCCGGCAGGACCGGCAGACGGTAGGCCCAGAGTTCCTTGAGGCCATGGTCCGAAACCCAGACCGAGACGCCGTCGGACCAGAGGCCACGAGGGTCGCCGTTGCGTGAGTCGAGGGCGTACTCAGCGAGCAAGTCGCCGCTTGAGAGGTCGTAGGCGAAGAGGGATGGGTTGCGATTGAGCACCCATATGGTCGTGCCGTCGGACCAGATGCCGCGGGCGTCCCGGTTGCGCGCCGTCAGCTCGATGTCCGCCTCGGGGCGCCGCTCTCCGGTAGCGAGGTCGTAGGCGAACAGTTTGTCCTGGCCGCTGTCGGAGACCCAGAAGAGGGTCTTGCCGTCGGACCACACCCCGCGCGGTGCCCGGTTGCGCGGGTCGAGCTTGAACTCGCGGTCCTCGACGCGATCGCCCGTCTCCACGTCGTAGGCGTAGATGGCGTCGTCGGCGCCGTCGCCGTTCTCGAGCAGCCAGAGCGTCGCGCCGTCGGACCACATCCCGGTGGGGGAATCGTGACCGCCGGCGAGCGGCTCGATGTCGTGCTTCACCGTCCACTCGAAGTCGACAGTGCTGGGCGAGGGTCCCGAGGACCCACCGCCACCACCGCCACCACCACCGCCGCCGCTGAAGGTGCCTGAGCTGAACCTGGCGACGGTGATGATGACGTCCACGGAGTCGTCGGGTGAGTCAGACGGGTCGTAGCTGGGGTTGAATCCATCGTGCACGTCCACCGTGACGTTGTGAGTCTCTTGCACGTCCGGGTCCAGCACGGCCTTCGTGCGGATCTGGCCGGTCTCCGGGTCGATCTCGAACTTGTCGGCGTCGGGTCCGCTCAGCGTGTAGGTGAGGATGTCGTCCGAGTCGGGATCGGTCGCTTTCACGGGTGGGCCCACGGACCTGCCCGCTCCCGTTCCCTGCCCCACCGAGCGTGGCACCTCGGCCTCGTCGAAGGCGGGAGCGGTGTTCGACGAGGGGCTGCTGTCGCCGATCCGGGCGCCCAGCTCCGCCGAAGCGGACTTGTTGCCGCCCCGACGGTCGGAGTACTCCACCGTCGCCCGCAGGTAGTTGCCCACGTCGTCGGCGCCCGCGGTGTAGGAGGATGACGTGGCGCTCGGGATGTCCTCCCAACTCGATCGGTTGCTGGACCGCTCCCACTGCCATGCCTCGCCGGTCACGTTGCCGTCGTCGTCGACGAGCACGGCGTCGAAGCGCGTGTCCTCCCAGCCGCGCAGCGGCGAGATGCTGAGCACGCCCGCTTCCTCCACGTCCGTCACCGTGACGGTTACGTCGAGGCTTCCCGTGAGGCCGTCGGGGTCCTCAGCGGTCACTCTGATCGAGAAGCTCGTGGTGCCGCTCTCGTAGTCCGGCGGCGTCGCGAAGTACAGCTGGCCGCGGCTGGAGATCCAGAAGTCGTTGCTGTTCACGGACCACTCGAGCGTGTCCCGCTCCGGGTCCGTGCCGGTGTAGGTCGCGATGGCGGCGCTGCTGTTCTCGGCGATGGACGGCGAGGTGTTGCCGCTGACCTCCGGCGCCTCGTTGACGTTGGTCACCGAGATCGTCACGGTCCGGCTGGCGTCGATGGCGTCCGAGTCGTCGTCGCCGTTCTGGTCCCTGCCGTCGGTGACTTGCACGGTGACGCGGTACGTCCGCTTGCCCTCGAAGTCCAGCGACACGTCCTGCGCGAGCCTGATCTGCCCGGTGCCCTCATCGATGGTGAACGAATCGGCGTCCGTCCCCGTGAGCGAGTAGGCGAGGGGGTCGTTGACGGCTGAGTCGCCGGCGTTCAGGTCGGTTGCGGCCACCGGGTCCCCGATGGCGTCGCCGCTTTGGGCGTCCTCGGGCACGTCGCGCTTGCCGTCCTCCGTGGCCGGGAACGACGGCGCCGAGTTGACCGGCGGCGGGTCGCCCACGCGCGACGACACCTTCGAAGCCGTCTTGTTCTGGCCGTGGCCGTCGGTGTAGGAGGCCGTGGCGCGGATGAAGTTGCCCGCGTCGACCAGCGTCGGCGTGTACGAGGCGCCAGTCTCCCCGACCAGATTGACCCAGTCCGTGCGGCCGTTGGGCGAGCGGTGCCAGGCCCAGCTGACCGAGCCCGAGATCGGGTTGTCGTCGTCCTCGAGGACCGCCCTGACCTCGACGCGGGCCTGGATGGTGGCCGTGAGCGTGGTGAGCGTGACGGTGCCGGGCTCGTCCTCGTTCCCGACCGTGATCGTCACGTCGATCGAGTCGTCGATGGTGGCGGAGGAGTTGCCGAGGCCGTCCTTCCCGTCGTGGACGTCGATCGTGACCTCGTAGCTGGACTTCGCCTCGAAGTCGAGCGGCTCCTTCACGCGAAGCTGGCCGTTGCCGGCGACGATGCTGAAGGAGGCCGCGTCCGTCCCGCTCAGCAGGTAGGTGAGGCGGTCGTTTTCGGGGTCCTCCGCGGCCACGGGGGCGCCGATGTTCGTGCCGGCCGAGCTGTTCTCCGGAACGGTCCGCTCGCCGTCCTCCGTGGCGGGGAAGGTGGGCTGCTGGTTCTCGCCGAACACCCGCAGTGCCGTGATCCCCTCCGCGCGCTTGCCGCCCCCGCGGTTGTCCGTATAGGTGACGGACGCCCGCAGGAAGAAGCCCGCATCCGCCAGCACCGTGGTGTAGCTGCTGGAGATCCCGCTGGAGGTCGTGTTCGGGATGAAGGTCCAGCCCGTGCGCCCGTCGCGGGAGCGCGCCCACCGCCAGCTGCGCCCGCTGATGCTGCCGTCGCCGTCGGTGAGCGTGGCCTGCACCGTGACGCCGACCCCCGGTTCCGGCACCGAGAGCGTGACCACGCCCTCCTCCTCCACGTCGAGGACGCGAATCGAGACCGTCGTCTCGTCGTCGGCCACGCGCTCGGTCTCGACCGTGCCCTGGTCGTCCTTCCCGTCGCTCACGTTGACGGGCACGAGGAGGAGCCCCGTCGTCGTCTCGAAGTCCAGCGGCTCGACGGTCCGCAGCTGCCCGGTGGAGGGGTTGATCTCGAAGAGCGCGCCGTCGCCCCCCTCCCCGATCGCGAACGTGAGGGTGTCGTTGTCGCGGTCGGTCGCCGTCACGCGCTCGCCGATGTCCTCGCCGGCGCCCGTCTCGGGGATGTCCTGGGCGCTGCCCGTGCGGATGCGCGGAGGCGCGTTGGGGATGGGGTCCGGCGTGATCGCGGCCGTCGCCTCGCTCTCGACCGACTTTCCCCCGCCCCGGCGGTCGGTATAGGGGTTCACGATGGCGCGCAGCTCGAGGCCCGTCTCGTCCTCGTCCGCGACGTAGGTGTAGGAGAGCAGGGCGGTGTTGGCGTGGATCAGCTGCTGCCACCCGCCTCCCGACATACGCGTCTGGATGACCCAGGCGAACCCCCCGGTGCCCGGGAGCTGGTTCAACACGATGCCGCCGTCCGGGTCGGAGATCGTGAACGTGACGCTCTCCCCCACCGCCGGGTTGAGGTTGCTGACCGAGATCGATCCGGCCTCCTCCACGTCCTGCACCGTGAGCGTCACGTCGTGCCGGACGGCGCGGCGGGTGGGCCCGCTCTGGATGTCCGTTGCGACAACGGTGTACTGGTAGACGTTGTCGACGTTCGCATCGTGCGGGTCCTCCCAGTTGGGCGTGGCGTTGAACGTGACCGTCCCGCCGGCGTCGATGGTGAAGTCCAGCCTGTCCGGCCCTTCGAGCGACCAGTTGACGAAGCCCTCTTCGTCGCGCGCCGTGTACGACACGACGTCGGATATGGCGTTCTCGTCGTAGGAGAGGGTGGCCGACGGGCTCCCGGTGAACTCCGGCTGCTCGTTCACGTCGTCCACCTGGACCAGGAATTCGTCGCCGGGCTCCCCGAGCTGCCCGACGTTCTCGAGGGTGTTGTCGGGCGGCGTGTTGGCGTCCCTGGCCAGGATGATCAGCTGGTAGATGTTGCTGGTGGAGCCGGAGCCGGTCGATTGCTCGAAGTCGGGCAGGCTGGCGAATCTCAGGACCCCCTTGCCGTCGGCGTCCTTCGTGATCGTGAAGTCGCTCGCATCGGGGCCGTCGAGCTCCCAGGTGATGACCTCCCCCTCCTCGTCGCGGGCGGTGAAGGTCGCGATGGCGTCGATGTCGGCAAGGGCCACGCCCGCGTCGTACTCGATCTCGTCGTAGAGGGCGTTGGGTAGCGGAGTGATCTCCGGCTTCTCGTCGACGTTGGTGACGGTGACGGCGATCGGGTACGGCCTGATCCTCGACGTGACACCGGCGGTGTCCCGCAGGCGCATGGTGACCTTGTAGACGTTGTCGCCCTCCGTCTGCCCCGCCTCGGGGGAGTCGGCGGGTTGTTCGAAGTTGGGGCGGTTCTTGAACCGGAGGCGGCCGAAGCGGTCGCCGATGGTGGTGACGGAACTGCCCTCGATGTCGCCGGTGTCCAGGCCTGCCAGGGTCTCGTAGAAGATCGAGTGCCCTTCCTCGTCGTGCCCCCGGTACTCGCCAATGAGGGAGTCCCACGAGTCGGCGTCGTACGGGATCTCGGCGAAGGTGGGGTTGAGGTCGCCGCTGATGAGGACGGGGATCTCGTTGAGGGCCGTCACCGTGACCGTGACCTCGAACGTGCCGACGCTGTTGCTCTCGCCCTGCTGGTCGTCCGCCCGCACCTGGATCACGTACTCGTTGTCCCCGCCCATGTCGTCGGGCCGCTCGAAGTCCGGCCTCGCCGTCATCTCGCCGGTGACCGGGTGGGTGACGGGCGCGATGTCGAAGGAGAGCACGCCCGTCGACGCGTTGATGCTGAAGTGCGCCGCGTCGTCGCCGGCCACCGACCAGCTCACCATGTCGTCGTCGTCGTCGTACGCCGTGAACGTCGCGACCTCGTAGTCCGAGGCGGGGATGGCCGAGGGGTCCCGGGAGAAATTGATCTCCTGGAAGCTCGGCGCCATGTCCCCGCTCACCACCGGCCGCTCGTTCAGGTCGTTGACCATGACCTGGACGCCCTGGCTGTCTTCCAGCCTTGGGCTCCCGTTGTCTCTCACCCGCACGATCACGTCGTAGGTGTTGTTAGTGCCGGTGTCGTCCGGGTTCTCGTAATCCGGCGGGCTCTTGAACGTGAGCTCGGCCGTTCCGTTCACGGTCGAGGTGATGTTGAAGTCCCCGGCGTCATTGCCCGACAGGTCCCACGACATCGTCCCCGTCGTGGCGTCCGGGTCCGTCGCGATGTACGTCGCGACGACTCCCGTGGCGTTCTCGTCGAACGTGGCGGTGGCGGGAGCGGTGGTCAGCGTTGGCGTCTCATTGACGTCCGTGACGGTCACGGCGAGGGACTTGGAAACGCTCAGGTGATTCGACGTGCCCCGGGCGCCGTCGATGCCGTTGTCCGTGACCGTGACCGTGACGTTGTAGACGCCGTCGCCGCCGGCATCCTGCTTGTTCTCGAAGTTCGGCGCGTCCTTGAAGGTGAGCACGCCGCTGGTCGCGCCGATCTCGAAGAAACCCCCGTCGTCGGCGCTTTCCACGGACCACGTCAGCGTGTTGGCCGAGTCGTTGTCCTCTTCGTTGTTGTCCGGGTCGTCTGCGAGGTACGCGAGGACGGCAGTCTGGTTTTCCGCGACGGAGATGGCGGTCTGGGTGGTCTTGATGGCGGGCTGCTCGTTGACGTCGGTAAGGGTGATGATCACCGAGATCTCGTCGTCGGTGTTGGTGTGAGGAGAATTGCTGGCCGCGTCCTTGTTGTCATGCACGCGCAGCGTGACGCTGTAGTGGGCCTTGTCTTCGAAGTCGTAGTCGACGCCGCTCTTGGTCTTGATCTGTCCAGTGCCGGTATCGAGGGTGAAGGATGACTCGTCGCCGCCCGTGCCGAACGAGTAGGTGAGCGTGTCGCCAGAGTCGTCATCCGTGGCCTCCACCGGATCGCCGACGTTCACCCCACCGCCGCTGTTTTCCGGCACCTCCCGCGATGCAGGCGAGGTCTCGTCGAACTCCGGCTCGTTGTTGCTGGCGCTGATCTGGCCCGTCACGGCATTGGCGCTCTTGCCCGAGCCCTGGGGGTCCGTGTAGGTCGCCGTGGCGCGCAGGAACCTGTTCACGTCCACGGCCACGGATGTATAGGTGTTGGATGTCGCCCCGGAGATGGGGGCGAAGGGACCTGAGGCCGAGGCCCCCAGCGCCCACTGCCAGCTCACGCTGGTCGGCGTGCCGTCGATGTCGGTCACCGACGCCGTCAGCGTCTCGCCGCCCGACTCTGTGCCCGTGATCGTCACGGTCCCCGGCTCGTCGAGGTTGTTGACGTTGATGGTCACGGCGATGGTGTCGTCCCACACGGTGTCGCTTGCCCCGCTGGCGTCTTTCTTGTCGCGCACCTCAACGACCACCGAGTAGCTGGAGTTGCTCTCGAAGTTCAGCGAGGCGCTGGTCTTGATCTGGCCGTCGCCCGTGTCGATGCTGAACGACCCCGCATCCGCGCCGGTCAACCGATATTCCAGGGTGTCGCCGTCGTCGTCGGTGGTGCTGACAGGCGAGCCGACGTTTGCGCCCGACGCGCTGTTCTCGTTCACGTTACGCGTGGCCATCATGCTGCTGAACGACGGATCGACGTTGCCGGACGCCACCTGGCTCGAGGCGGCGCTGGTTGCGGACTTACCGGAACCCTCGGGGTCCGTGTAGGACGCCGTGGCCTTCAGGTACTTGCCCACGTCCGCGGCCACGGGCGTGTAGGGATTGGAGGTGGCCCCGCTGATGGGTGTGAATGTCCCAAGCGCCGTGTCGGATCGCGACCACTGCCACGTCACGTTGCTGGTCGCCCCGTCATGGTCGGTGAGCGTCGCGGTTACCGGCTGCCCGGCCGTGATCGTGCCGGGCAGCGTCACCGTCCCGGCCTCGTCAATGTTGGTCACGGTGACGGCGACGTTGATGCTGTCGTCGACGGCGGAGTCGTTACCGCCCTGGGCATTCTTGCTGTCGCGCACCCGCACGGTCACGTTGTAGACGTTGTTGGTCCCCTGGTCCCTGGGGTCCTCGTAGTCGGTGAGGGCCTGAAACCTGAGCTCGCCCGTTGACGAGTTGATGGTGAAGTCGGCCGCGTCGGCGCCGCCCAACGACCAGGTCAGCGTGTCGTCCTCCGGGTCGTCCGCCGCGTAGGTGGCGAGCGCGTCGCTGGGTCCTGTCCCCTCCGGCTTGCTGATGGTTGTGTGGGACGAGCCCGTGCTCGTGATGTCCGGCGCCTCGTTGACGTCCTCGACATTGACTACAACTTCGAAGGTGTCGCTCAGTGCGGGCGAGCCACTGTCGGTGACCTCGATGGTCACCTGGTAGGTGTTGGAGGGGGTGTCTGCCAGACTGCCCGGCGTCTCGTAGTCCGGCGCGTCCTTGAACGAGAGTACGCCGGAGGTCGAACCGATCTCGAACAGCGATCCGTCCTGGTTCTCCTCAGTGCTGGTGTCGCTGGCTATCGACCACAGGTGGGTGTCCGCCGGGTCGTCGTCCGAGACCATGTAGGTCCCCACCGAGGTGGTGTTCTCATCCACCTCGGGGAAGGCGGTACCGGTGATTGTGGGCGGCTCATTGACGTCGTTGACGTTGATGGTCACCTTGATGCTGTCGTCAAATATGCTGTCGGCGCCTCCGGCGGGGCCTTTGCTGTCGCGAAC
Organism: Chloroflexota bacterium; assembly: GCA_026707145.1. GTDB lineage: Bacteria > Chloroflexota > Dehalococcoidia > Bin125 > Bin125 > JAPOXK01. Next base: position 52,582 of record JAPOXK010000018.1, read on the forward strand.
GTAGAGCGGCACGACGTAGGAGGAAGTGCTCTCAAAATCCAAGGGGGCAAATGTTGAAAGCTGACCGGTGTTCGTGCCGACGCCGAAAAGCAACAGGACATTCGCGGGCAGCGAGTAGGTCAGCGTGTCGCTCGTGTCATCGTCCGTGGCGGCGACCGGGTCCCCGAAGGCGGTCATAATCGGCGTGTTCTCGTCAATGGAGATTGTGATCGCCTCGCTCGAGAACTCCGGCCTGTCGTTGGTCGCGCCGGTGTGGTTCGTCACCGGCCTGCTTGTCTCGGCCACCGCTTCGTTGTTCGCCAGATCCTTCACCGGGTTTGTTCCTTTTGTGTAGTCCAGCGTTACCGTGTCGCCGCTTGCAGCGCCCGTCGACAGCGTGAGCGCCACCTCGGCGCCCCGCACGACGACGCTGGACGGGGTGTAGTCCGTGCCGCCAATGTCCACGGTGTAGTCGCCGGCTGCGGGCGTGGAACTCTCGTCCAGAAGCTCGTCGTAGATCAGGACCAGGGACGTTCCGTCTACGTTCACCACCTGCAGTGATGGGGCAGTGACATCGAAGTTCTGGCGGGCGGATCGCTCAGCTTGCTGCGGCTCCGACTGCGGCTCCGACTCCGGCTCCGGTTCTGGCGTGGGCTCGGTGACGGTGGCCTCGGGGATCGTGATGTCGGTCCGGCCGGACCGGGAGCCCTGGTCGTTCGAACGGATCCGGTAGCGGTAGTGCTGCCCGGCCGTCACGGTGTCGTCGGTGTAGGTCAGGACGCTGCCGTCGACGCTGTCGATCTTGGTCATGCGCGCGCCCTCGACGTCCATGTCGCGGCGGTAGACGGCGTACTCGTCGGGCGTGCAGTCCGGGGAGGCTTCCCAGGTCAGCACGACGGCCGAGCCGTCGGCGCTGAGCGCGCTCGTCAGGTTGACCGGAGGCACGCTGCAGGTCGCGTCGGCGCCGATGCCCTGCGTGCGCAGCAGTAGCACCGCCAGCAGCACGAGCAGGGCCGAGACCGGGGCGAGCAGGCGGAACGCGCTCCCGCCGCCGCGGAAGCCGCGCCCAGGCCCTAGCGGAGCCCGCACGGGCGCGCGCGACGCGGCGAGCCGCACGGCGCGCCTACGCGCGAGGGACGGAAGATGCATCCAGGACACACAATGCTTCATTCAGGGGCGCACGGAAGGACCACTCTCAGGAGACGCTCCGGCGGGAGTAGCTTTCGTCCGCAGGGGTCATTTCGCCGCCATGAGCAAGTGGGGCCAAGGCGTTCTGCTGTCCATCACGGATCGTCAACACGGGCCCAAACGATACCGGAGTGAATGCGAAAAGGTGTGAGGAATATATAAAATAGAGCCCCTAGCGCGTAAAGTATCTGTTAGTGTTAAGCGAGGGTGCCAACTAATCGCCGATCACCGGGGTAATCATGGTCCAGGAAGACACGCCGCCAGCGCTCGAGACCCAGGCTCTGCGGGAACGCCTCTCCAAGCTGAGCGAGGCCAGCGCACGCATCAACGAGAGCCTCGACTTCAACGTCGTCCTCCAAGAAACCATTGACAACGCGCGGCGCCTGACCAATGCCCGGTACGGCGTGATCGCGACGACGAATGAAGCCGGCGGCCTGGATGCGCTCCTCACCTCCGGGACGACAGACGAGCAGCACAGCACGCTCATCAAACTGCCGGGCGGGATGAGGATCTTCGATCACTTCAGCAAGATCCCGGGCCCTCTCCGCGTGGAGAACTACGGCGAATACGCGGAGTCGGTTGGACTGGATGGCCAACTGCCGATGACCGTGTTTGCGGGCCTGGCAGCGCCGATGAGACATCGGGACGAACTCGTGGGAATCATCTGGCTGGGCCATGACCGGGCGGAGAAGAGCTTCAGCGAAGAGGATGTCGAGACGCTGGTCATGTTCGCCTCGCAGGCGGCGTTGGTCATCGCCAACGCCCGGCGGCACCGGGACGTCCAGCGGGCCCGGGGGGACCTGGAGACCCTGGTGAACACGGCCCCGGTCGGCGTCGTCGTCGTCGAAGCAACGACCGGGGCCCTGGTGTCGGTCAATCAGGAGGCGAAAAGGCTCGTCGACATCCTCAGTCCCGGTCAGCCGCCCGCGGAACTCCTCACCGCCTTGACCCTGCAGCGCGCGGATGGGCGCGAGGTTTCGCTGCGCGACTCCCCCCTGTCGGAGGCGCTCCGACTCGGAGAGACGGTACGAGGTGAGGAGATCACCCTCACGATGGGCGAGGACCGCTCGCTTACGGTCCTGCTCAACGCCACTCCCATCCGTACGGAGAACGGAGAGTTGGAGAGGTACGTCGCCACCGTGCAGGACATGACGCCACTGAAGGAGCTGGAGCGGCTCCGGGCCGAGTTCCTCGCCATGGTGAGCCACGAACTTCGCGCTCCCCTGACCTCCGTCAAGGGCTCGATCACCACCCTCTTGAACCCCTCGAGCCCTCTCAACTCGGGTGAGATCCGCCAGTTCCACCGGATCATCGATTCCCAGACCGACCAGATGCGAGAATTGATCGCCGACCTGCTTGATGTGGCGCGTATCGACACCGGGACGCTCAGCGTCGCTCCAGAACCGACGGATCTTGTGATCCTGGTCGGCGAGGCCAAGGAGGCCTTCCAGAGTGGCGGCGGTCAGCACACGCTGCTCATCGACCTCGATCCTGAGCTTCCCCTGGTCATGGCCGACCGGCTGCGCATGGTCCAGGTGTTGAACAACCTGTTGTTCAACGCAGCCAGGCACTCGCAGGAGACATCTCCCATCAGGGTGTTCGTTGAGAAGGGGGAGATTCAGGTCACAGTCACCGTGGCCGATGAGGGTAGTGGCGTGCCGGCCGACCGAATGCCGAGCCTGTTCCGAAAGTTCTCGGGCATCACTGCCGAGGACCGGGAACGTGACCTTGCGCGGACGGGCCTAGGCCTTGCGATCTGCAAGGGCATCGTCGAGGCCCACGGCGGCCGTATCTGGGCGGAGAGCGACGGGCCGGGGACCGGCGCCCGCTTCTCCTTCACCATCCCCACCGTGGGAAATGTCGCGGCTCCCTCGCCAGCCCAAACCGCCCAGCCATCCACCCAGTCTGCGCGACCGGAGGAGCAGGAGCGCGTGCGCGTGCTCGCCGTGGACGACGATCCCGAGGCGCTCCGGTACATCCGCGCCGCGCTGACCACGTCCGGCTACGAGCCGATCGTGACGACCGACCCCCAGGATGCACTCGCCCTCATGAGGGACGAACGACCGCATCTGGCGTTGCTCGACCTGCGCCTCCCCGGGACCGACGGCATCGAGTTGATGGCCGAAATCACGGCGATGGCGGACGTGCCCGTCATCTTCCTCTCCGCCTACGGACAGGACGAACTCATCGCCAGGGCCTTCGAAGAGGGAGCCGACGACTACGTTGTGAAACCCTTCTCAGCCACGGAGCTGGGCGCCAGGATCAAGGCGTCTCTTCGGAGGCGGGCGGTGTCCGAGCCTGCGGAGCCGTATGTGATGGGCGATCTCGTCATCGATTTCAATGAACGGCGGGTGGTCCTTGCCGGTGACCCGGTCGCCTTGACCCCGATCGAGTACCGGACGCTCGTCGAGCTCTCGGCGAACGCGGGCCGCGTGGTGACCCATGAACAACTCCTGCGACGGGTGTGGGGCCTGGAGGCCGGCGACGATGTCCGGCCCATGCGCACGGCCATCAACACCATCCGCCGAAAGCTGGGCGACGATGCCGCGAATCCCATCTACATCTTCACGGAGGCCCGCGTCGGCTACCGGATGGCGAGACCTGAGCCTCCGGACAACGGTGAGGACGCGGCGCGCAAGACTTCGTAGCTTGCCCGCTCTGCAACCTCGCCTGCACGTGGTGTGACACGAAGTACACGTGGGACTGGGCCCACTACGATCCCCCGGTGGAGGTCGCGCGTACTGCGACCCCGGAGGTTGTTGAGAGGGTCACTTCGCTAGAGGTGGAGAACGTAGTCATCACCGGCGGCGAACCGCTCATGCAGTAGGATGCGCTGGCGGAGATTGCCGCGGAACTCACTCGTGCGGGGCACCGCATTGAGGTCGAGACCAACGGACCCTCGAGCCCCAGCCCTCTCTACAGCGCGCGTCGCGTAGATCTGCAAAGCCTACGGACAGCGCGTACAGAAGTCGGTTTTCGAGTGCGTGCTCGCGCCTGAGCAAGTCGAACTCCTTCGGCACGACCTCGAGAAGCCATCGACAGGCAGGAAGACAGCATCCGTATCTATCGGCTCCGTGAGCCGCACAGCCGACACACCTTCATAACAGGCCGGCAGCCGCGGTTCGACATCTGGGATCCGCGCGTGCTCTAGTCGCGCGTACCTGCAGCGATCAGTCCGGGCTGGGGGGTTCGCGTGCGGTCGGCGGACAGAAACGGAAAATTGGCGCCATGACGGAGTACAACACTGGTGAATGCGTGCTCGCTGTCGTCCGAAAGAGCGGACTTAGGTAGATTTGAACACCGTCGCGCCCTCCCTCAGGGGTGCGATGCCACTGACATCGGTCGTCGCCCGGGCCTTGTCGAGGTCGTACATCCGCTGGAGATTGAGCCAGAATTCGGGCGTCATCCCGAGGGCCTGGCCGATGCGCAGCGCCGTGTCCGCCGGAATCGAGCGGCGGCGGCGGACGATGCCTGGATCCGGATCTGGGGGACGCCGATCGTCTTCGCCAAGCAGTACTGGGTGATGCCCAACTCCTGCAGGATCTCCGCCAAGTGCTCGCCCGGGTGGATCGGTTCAGGAACAGTCATGGGGTGCTCCTGGGGTAATCCGTCACCTCGATCTCCATCGCGCCCTGGTCCGTCCAGAGGAAGCACACGCGCCATTGGTCGTTGACGTGGATGCAGTACCGCCCCGCCCGGTTGCAGCAGACGAGCAAGGGGGCGATCTCGGCACTAGTCAGGGGCAGCACGATTGGATCAACCCCATCCGCTCCTGTCGACCGAGAGATGGAGGGAAGCGCCGCACAGGGCCTCAATACGGCGATGCGAGCTCCGGGAACATGGGGAAGTGGCGGACGTTGCGCGTCCAAAGCCGAGCGTCGATGCGTTCGGCGGTCGCGGCAATCACGTAGTCGACCGGATCCACCCCGGGGTGCGATGGCAGATACCGGTGGGCCAGGGCGCCAGCCCGTTCGGCGAGCGCGTCATCGACGGCGATCCAGTCGAGGCTGTCCAGCAGGCGACGCGTGGCGTGCTCCTCCGGGACCCGCGTCCCGGCCAGCACTTCGACCTTGGTGAGGACGGAAGCAGCGAGCCGTTCGCCCGCGGCCGTGGCGCCGCGCAGCGCCTCGCGGGCCGCCTCCTCGCCGCGCAGGTGGTCGATGAGCACGGAGGTGTCGACGAGAATCGCCATCAGCCTGCCAATCGGCGAGACATGCCGCGCCGAAGCCCCTCCACATAGCTCGCGCCGTCAAAGTCGCGGTCCGCCCAGGAGCCGAAACTCGCATCGAGGGCTCCCAGCACCTCCCCGGCGGGCGATGGGCCGTAGCGGCGCTCGAGTGCCCGGCGAACGAGCTCCGCGAGGCCAAGGCCGGAGCGCCGGGACTCCTCGCGCAGGCGCGCATACTGCTCATCGGTCAGCGTGATCTGCGTGCGGTGACCCATGATGTAAGTCTACATCATCTCACTGGATTACGGGCGCAGAGCTCAGCCTGTCCGCGGGTTGAGG
>JAPOXK010000027.1 GCA_026707145.1 Chloroflexota bacterium
TTCACGTGCGGCTTCGTCCGCTCGTATCGCCCTCGCGCCATGATTGCTCCTCCCCGACCGACTCTAGCTGGAGCCCACATCCAGATTTGAACTGGAGACCTCGTTCTTACCAAGAACGCGCTCTACCGACTGAGCTATGTGGGCGTGTCTGCAAGCGCTCGTTTTCTTCACGCTGACCTTATCGCGCTGGTGCTGGGGGCAGGATTCGAACCTGCGTAGCCCTTCCGGGCGCCAGTTTTACAGACTGGTGGTATTAGCCGCTCACCCACCCCAGCGGGAGTCACGTCCGTTCGACGGCAGGATGGAGCCCGAGAAGGGAGTCGAACCCCTAACCTGCCGATTACAAATCGGCTGCGCTACCATTGCGCTACTCGGGCCGATGCCAAGAGTCTGCGCTCCACGAAAAAAGCGCACGCTCCTGCGCGCGCTGTCAAGCGAAGTATATGAGGCCCTTCGAGAAAGGGTCAAGAAATCACGGCGCGATCGGCCCGTCGCGTCGCGTCGCGCAGGGCGGCCCGCCGTTAGAAGGCCAGGGTGTCGCTGGCAGCCTTCTCGGAGTTCCCGGGGGGCGCGGTCTGTCCGTGCTCCTCGCCGGTTCCCGTCGTCTCCGTTGCCCGCCAAGTGGTACCCGCGCGGCCGTCTTCGAGCGCGATCCCAAGGGTCGTCAGCTCCTCGCGGATGCGGTCCGCCAAGGCAAACTGTCGGGTCGCGCGCAGTTCCTCGCGCACCCGCACCAGCAGATCGATGAAAGGCGCCGCCTGGCCCCCACTGCTCGGCGGGGCTTGGAAACACAGTCCAAGCACGCCGCCGAGCTCCCGCAGGAGCGCCAGCGCCTTGCCGGCGGGGACCCCCGCATCACGCGCTTTGTTAATGTCTCGGGCCAGGTCAAAGAGCACGGCCAGCGCCTGGGGCGTGCCGAGATCGTCGTCCATTGCCGCGGTGAACCGCTCCCGCGCCTCGTCGACCGGGTCGCCGTCACCTGTCGGGAGTGGCGCTTCCACGGCGAATTGCAGCCGCTCGGCCCCGCGCCCTGCCGCCTGCAGGCCGGCCTCCGAGTAACGCAGCGGACTGCGGTAGTGTCCCGTGAGGATGAAGAGGCGCACTGCGTCCGCGCCGTACCGCTCCAGCGCCTCCCGGATCGTCACAAGATTGCCCAGCGACTTCGACATCTTCTCGTCGCCTAATTGCATCATTGCGTTATGCATCCAGTGCCGCACGAACGGCGGTCGTTCCGTGAAGCACTCCGATTGCGCGATCTCGTTTTCGTGGTGCGGGAAGATCAGATCCATTCCGCCGCCGTGCAGATCGATCTGCTCGCCGAGGTAGCGCAAGGCCATCGCCGAACATTCAATGTGCCAGCCCGGCCGTCCTCCCCCCCAGGGCGCTTCCCAGGCCGGCTCCCCTGGCTTGGCCATCTTCCACAAGGCGAAGTCCATGGGGTGTTCCTTCTCTCCACCGACCTCCACCCGCGCACCTGCCACCAGCTCCTCCAGGTCGCGCCTGGAGAGCTTGCCGTAATCCTCCTTACTGCGAACGCGGAAGTACACGCCGCTCGCCGTGGCGTAGGCGGAGCCGGAGTCGATCAAGTGCTGGATCACCTCTTGGATCTTGGGAATCTCTTCAGTGGCGCGAGGGTGAACGTCGGCCGCACGCACGTTCAGGTCGCGCATGTCCCGCTCAAACGCCGCGATCTGCTCCGCGGCCCGTTCCGCGACCGTCACGCCCAGCCGCTCGGCCCGCGCGATCATCTTATCGTCGATATCGGTGTAGTTGTAGACGAACCGGACGCGCCGTCCGCGCCACTCGAGGTAGCGGCGCAGCACGTCGAAGATCGCCGCGCTCATCGCGTGCCCTAGATGAGCGGCGTCGTACGGCGTCACGCCGCAGACGTACATCGTGATCGGATCGCCGGCCGGTTCGAACGGCTCCTTGCGACGAGTGAGCGTGTTGTAAAGCTGCACGGCCGGGCTGACCTCTTCGTTTTACCTGCCGGGCGCGGGCAAGACTAACAGTCGTGCCCCGGCACGATCTGTGCGACAGCTTGCACCGCCACGCCCTCGCCCCGCCCCAGCGCGCCCAACCCCTCCGGCCGGGTCGCCTTCACGCTCACCGCCTCCTCGGTGACCTGCAGGGTACGAGCGAGCTGTGCCCGCATCGCGGCGATATGCGGCGCGAGGCGCGGCCGTTCCGCAACGACCGTCGCGTCGACATTGCCCACTCGGAATCCGTGCCGCGCCAGCAGGTCGACGGTACGGGTCAACAGATCCTGACTGTCCGCATCCGCCCAGCGCCCATCGCTGGGTGGGAAATGCACCCCGATGTCGCCCAAGGCGGCGGCCCCCAGCAGTGCGTCGATGATCGCGTGCGTGAGCGCGTCGGCGTCGGAGTGTCCCTGGAGGCCGTCGCTCTCCGAGATCCGCACGCCGCCCAGGATGAACGGCCGCGCGGCTGCGAAGCGGTGGCTGTCAAACCCGATCCCGATGCGCTGGTTCACCGGGCGTCTGTCATGTGGTTGCCGTGGGGATGGCTGCTCCACTCCTGAGCAACGCCTCCGCGATCGCCAGATCCTCGATCGTCGTGACCTTGAGGTTGCGAGCGGAGCCCTCGTACAGTGCGACCGTCTCGCCCAACGCCTCGACGAGCATCGCGTCATCGCTGACTTCGTCGTGAGCCGCCGCGTGCGCCCGCTCCAATAGTATCCGCCTGAAAGTTTGTGGCGTCTGCACGTGCCACAGGTGTTCGCGGTTTAACGTCCGCCGCACGAAGCCCTCTCTGCCCTCCTTCACGGTGTCGAAGACCGGCGCCGCGACAACGGCGGCTCCGTGCTCGGCCGCCAGCGCCAATCCCCGCTCGATCATGTCGGATGTCACGAAGGGCCGGGCGATGTCGTGCACTGCGACGAACTCGCACGGGGACAGCATGCGTAACCCGGCCGCGACGGAGTCCTGACGCCGTGCGCCTCCCAGCACCACGTCGCACACCTTGCCCGCGCCGTGCGCTGCGGCGATCTGCGCCAGGGCCGAGTAGTTGGCCGAACTGCTCACCAGCACGATCGTGTCGATCGCGGCGCAGGCCGCGAACGTGCGCACGCTGTGGGCCGCGAGGGGAATTCCTCCCAGCTGCGCGAGCGTCTTTTCCCGCCCCTGCATCCGCGTGCTGCGGCCCGCCGCCAGCAGAATCGCCGCCGCCTCGCCGCGGCTCACCTCCCACTCTCTCCGCCGCGACTCGTGCTTGGCAATTCCGCGAACACCATGCGCCCTGCGGACGTCTGGATCACGCGCTGTACCTCCGCCGTCACATCTTCCCCGAGCCGTCCCCTCCCCTCCTCAATCACCACCATGGTGCCGTCTTCGAGGTAGCCGACGCCTTGCCCGCGCTCCCGCCCCTCTTGTTGGATGTGTACCTGCAGTAGCTCGCCCGGCATCATCTGCTTATGCACGGCTTCGGCCAGGGCGTTGAAGTTGAGGACGCGGATCTGCTCAACGTCGGCGACGCGGCTGAGGTTCGCGTCCGTGGTCAGCAGCCGGCCGTTGCGGGCGCGCGCCAGCGCGAGCAGCTTCGCGGCCACGTCGCGCGCATCGGGGAAGTCCTCTTCATCGATCTGGATCTGCGCGTGTCCGGTGTCTTGGAGATTCGCCAGCGCCTCAAGGCCGCGCCGGCCTCGCTGGCGGCGCAGTGGCTCGGCGTCGTCGGCGATACGCCGCAGCTCGTCGAGCACGAACCGCGGCACGATGAGCGTACTCGGCAGGAAGCCCGCCGCCGCCACGGTAGGCAAGCGGCCGTCGATGATGGCGCTCGTGTCGACGATCAGTGCCGGCATCACCGCGGTCGCCGTCTGCGCGTCCCCCGATCTCCCGAACGCCTCTGCTGCCTCCGGTTGGCGCAGCATGCTCAGCCACCGTTCGACCTCCATGCGGCGACTGAGGGCCAGGGCGATCCCCACCGGCGCCAGGATGATGGCCATCCCCACCGGCGCGAAGTCCCCCGCCGCCCCCGGCAAGGCACCGAGCGCGGGCGAGAGCAGCGCGGCCGTCACCAGCGCTGCCACCAGCCCGAATCCTCCCAAGAAGATGTCGAGCGTGCCCAGCGTGTCGCTCAGGCTCTGGCGGATCGTGCGCAGAGGCCACAGTACGGTTTCACTTACTGTCGTCGCGGCGTGATTCAGCACGTCCATGCCCGCCTCGCTTGCGGCCACCGCTCGCTCGACGGCCGGGCCTCCCCGATCTCCCATGCTAGCAAGCATTGCGCCCGCTCAGACCGGCGTACTAGTCGAAGGCGCCGATTAGCGCTTCGAGGCCCGCATCGCCAAGAAAGGCGAGAACGCAGTTCTTGATCAACTTGCCCACGAAGACCGTGACCAGGAAGCGCCAGAGCGGCATCCGCACCGCCCCGGCCAGGAACCCGCCCACGTCGAACACCGGGTTGGGGATCACCGAGAGCACGAACATCGTCATGATGCCGTGCTGCCGCATCCAATGGTCGAGCCGGTGGTAGATCGGCCGGTCCTCGATCACCACCTTGCCGCCTACTCCGGCGAGATAGCCCGTCAGCTCTCCGATCGTCTCTCCCAGTGATGCGGTGATCCCGACGAGCAGAAAAAACGGGATGCCCGCGACGGCATCGACAAACTGCCCGCTCCCGACGACCACGGCCGCCCCTGGGAGCGGCAGCGCCACCGAGGCCGACCCCACAAGCGAGATCAGGAAAATTCCGAGATAGCCGAACCGCTTCAACTCCTTGAGATCAAGGTCCAGGAAGAAGAAGAGGAACGCCAAGACCGACACGAATAGCCCGACGGCGAGGAGGATCGTGTACTCCCGTCGCCACCGGCGCACGACGCCGCGCGCGGCCAGGCTGGGAGCGCTGCCGCGTGGGGCTCGCGGTTCGATCGGGGGGGCGGGTGGATCGGCGATACGCGTGCCTTCCGGATCGCGCGCTCGACGTGGTGGAAGTCGCACTCCGGTAGCCAATGCGGCGGCAGTTCTTTAGGGTCTTAACGCTAGCGTAAGGCCGAGTTGCTCTGGGAGGGCCCTGCCGTGCCGGCTATCGACCTCGACCCCCTGCTGGCCGGCGTTTCCAAGCCCGCTCGCTACTCCGGCGGCGAATGGAACAGCCTGCGGCCCGCTTGGGACGACGCCGACGTGCGCTGGGCGCTCATCTATCCCGATGTCTACGACATCGGGATGTCCAACATGGGCATCGCCGGCCTCTACGACATCCTCAATCGGGCGCCGCGCACGATCGCGGAGCGGAGCTTCGCGCCGTGGCCCGATATGGAGGCGTCGCTGCGCCTGCACCGTGTGCCCGTCTTTAGCTTAGAGAACCGGCGGCCGTTAGCCGAGTTCGACGTGCTGGGCTTCTCGCTCTCCTACGAGCTCACCTACACCAACATCCTGAACATGCTTGACCTCGCGGGTCTGCCGGTTCGGGCCGCCGACCGCGCCGGCAACACCCCCCTCGTCCTCGCCGGCGGGTCGGGCGCGCTGGTGCCGGAACCACTAGCGCCGTTCGTCGATGCGTTCGTGCTCGGCGAAGGCGAGGAGGTCGTCATCGAGATCAACGATCTCCTCGCCGACTGGAAAAGCTCTCATGGGGACCGGGCCGAGCTCCTCCGCGCGCTCGCCCGCGTCCAGGGCGTCTATGTGCCGAGCTTCTACGAATGGCGCTACAACATTGATGGCACCGTCGCGGAAGTCTTCGCGACCGACGCCGCCGCGCCCCTGCCGATCATCAAGCGCTTCCTACAGGGGATGCCCCCGGTCCTCACCAAGCCCATCGTCCCCTTCCTGCAAACCGTCCACGACCGCGCCGGCATCGAAATTCAGCGCGGCTGCACGCAGGGCTGCCGGTTTTGTCAGGCGGGGATGATCTACCGGCCCCTGCGGGAGCGCACGCCGAACGAGGTCGTCGCGGCGGCCAAGGAGATCTTCGCCAATACCGGCTATGACGAGCTTTCGCTCGTCTCGCTCAGCAGCACCGACCACAGCCAGATCAAGGAGATCGTGCAGGCCCTGCGCGCCGAATTCGGGGAGAGCATCACGCTTTCCCTGCCCAGTACCCGCGTGGACTCCTTCAGCGTCGACGTCGCCCTCGCCTGCGCCAGCGGCAAGAAGCATGGCATGACCTTTGCGCCCGAGGCGGGGAGCCAGCGTCTCCGCAACGCGGTCAGCAAAGTGGTCGCCGACGAGGACTTGTTGGAGGCCGCGCGGAACGCCTTCGCGAACGGCTGGACCAACATCAAGCTTTACTTCATGGTCGGCCTGCCCACCGAGACGATGGACGACGTGCAGGGCATTGTCGACTGGGCCGCCCAAGTCAAGGCGATCGGTCGCCAGCACGTGGGGAAGCGCGCCCGCGTGCGCGTCTCCACCTCCAACCATGTCCCCAAGGCGCATGCCCCTTTCCAATGGGCGCGGCAGGAGACCGCCGCCGAGCTGCGGCCCAAGCACGAGTTGCTCCAACGGGCCTGTCGCCAAGCGGGGCTCGATTTCACCTGGAACGATCCCACGGAGTCGATTCTGGAAGGCGTGCTCAGCCGCGGCGACCGTCGGCTGGCTGCGGTCGTTGAGGGGGCCTGGCGGCGCGGTGCCCGCTTCGATGCCTGGAGTGAGCATCACAATCCCGCTGCCTGGGACGAAGCCTTTCGCGAGGCGGGTCTCGACCCGGCTTTTTATTGCCATCGGGAACGCGATCTCTTCGAGCGCTTCCCGTGGTCCCATATCGCCAGTGGCGTGAGCGAAGCCTTCCTGCGCCGCGAGTGGCTCCGCACTGCCAAGGAGCTCACCACCCCCGATTGCCGGTTCGGCTGCGAGGTCTGTGGACTCGAGCACGAAGCAAAGCTCTGTGCGATCAAGCTGGACGATCTGATCGCCGCTCGGCGCGCCACGCGGGGGGCATCGCTCCCTGTCGTCTCGTAAAGCTGAGGGTGCTGATGTCTCGCGATGTGCTGGAGTTCCTCATCTGGCAGCTCGACGAAGCCTTCGAGCGCAAGCCGGAGCACTCCCTCCTCGCCAACCTGTCTTCCGTCGTTGCGGACGAACTCGATCTCCTCCCGCCGTCGGGCGGCCGCACCGTGCGGGACTTCGTCGCGCACTGTGCCTCGGTCAAGCGGATGCACGCCAACCACGCCTTCGGCGACCGGCGCCTATCTTGGTGGACCACCTGGGACGGCCTCCGCAAGATGGAAGAAGCGGGGCTCGAAGAGCTCACCGAGTGGCTCCGCCGTGCGCATGCCGAGGTCATCGCCGGCGTTACCGCCCTGAAGGACGACGCGGAGTTGCGCGTTCTTCGCCCCACCCACTGGGGCGAGGAACGCGAGACGCGTCTTCTGATTGACGCGATCATCATGCACGACATCTACCACGCGGGGGAGATGAATCATCTCCGCAGCCTCTTGCAAAACGCCGACCATTTTCCCAGAGGCGGTACGAACTAGGCGGCGGCGCTGCCACTAGAATCGCAGGAGCGCCGCGAACGGCTCTGCCGAGGCGAAGGGCCCGACCACGGCCAGCAATAGCTGCTCCTCACGCACCAAGTCTCCCGCTACCCGCGCTACGTCGTCTCGCGTCACCGCGTCCAACTTGGCAATCACCTCTTCCACCGACCGCGCCCGCTCCTGCAGCAACGTCTGGCTTCCGAACCAGGCGGAGACGGCACGCGTATCCTCCAGGCCGAGCAGCATTCGTCCCTTGGTGTACTCCCGCACCTTGGTCAGCTCCGCCTCGCTGACGCCCTCGCGTAAACGTCCCAACTCGCGCACGGTCAGCCCGATCGCTTCGTGCACATTGGCTGGGTCGACCCCCAAGTAGATCGAGAGCGCGCCGGTGTCGCGCAGATGGGTGGCATAGGCCTGGACGTCGTAGGCCAAACCACGGCGCTCTCGCAGTTCGACGAACAGACGGCTGCTCATCCCCTCGCCCAGCGCGCTGGTCAAGAGATGAAACGCGTAGCGGTCGGGATGCTGCGCCGAGAGCCCCGGCAATCCTAGGAGCACGTTTGCCTGCTCCGTCGGCTTGTTCCGCACCGCGATCCGCTCCGTCCCCTCTCGTTGCTTGGGAGCGACTGCCCGCTGCCAGTCCGTGGGCGCGCCGAAGTCCCAGTCCTCGGTGCTGGCCGTTACCGTTTCGATTGCCGCCTCGGCGTCGATCGCTCCCGCGATCGACACGAGCGTGTTGGCCGGGGTGTACTGATTGCGCCGGTAGGCAGCCGCGCCGGCGCGGCTTATCGCCCGCACCGTTTCCGGCGTCCCCGCCACATCGCGACCCAACGGATCGGCCGGCCAAAGGAGGCCGTCGAGCGCCAGTTCGGCCAGTTGGCCCGGCTGGTCCTCCACCATTGCCAGCTCCTCCAGCACCACCTGCCGCTCCTTCTCGAACGCTTCGGCATCGAAGACGGGCCGGATCGTCAAGTCCAGGATCACGTCGAGCGCGAGGGAGAGGTGCGCTGCCGGGACCTTGGCGTAGAAGACGGTCAGTTCGCGATCCGTTCCGGCGTTCAGGACTCCCCCCACCCCTTCGATCGCCTCGGAGATCTGCTCGGGCGTTGGACGACCCTGCGAGCCCTTGAAGCAGGCGTGCTCCACAAAGTGGGAGATCCCCGCATCCTGCGGTGGTTCGTACCGCGCCCCCGCCCCCGCGTAGAAGCTCACGGTCGCCGAGCGACTGTGCGCCATCTCGATTGTCAGCACCCGCAGCCCGTTCGACAGGACGGTTTGCTGCATCAAGCGCTCAGACTCCGGGCGAGTTCGGTCGGTGCGATCGCGCTCAATCCCGTCTCCAGAGCACGTCGCCGTGTAGATCGGGATCGTGATCGCGCTTGGCGAAGTCGGCGTACTCGGCTTTGCTCTCGGCGATCGTGCCGTCGGCGCCGTGGCCGGGGAGCAGCACCGTCTCGTCCGGTAGCGTGAACAGCTCCGCCGTGATCGAACGGATCGTTGTCCGCAACGCCGCGGCGCTGCCACTACGACCAGGCCCGCCGGGGAAGAGGGTGTCCCCCACTACGCAGATGGGCGGCGCGTGATAGCAAAGGCTGCCGGGCGTATGGCCGGGCGTGTGGATCACCCGCACCTCGGTGGAGCCGAGCGTCAACGTCTCGCCGCCCTGCAGGTGCACGTCAATGCGATCGTGGTCGGCATTCGGCTCCGCTGGATGCATGCAGAACGGCGCTGCGACCGTCTCTTTAAGCGCGTCGAAGCTCCACACGTGATCCACGTGCGCATGCGTGAACAGCACGAAACGGACTTCGGTCCCGGCCGTGGCTTCGATCACCTGCTCGATCTCGGCGACCGCGTCGATGATCGCACTCTGGTTCGTCGCCTTGTCCACCAGGACGATGCCGTTGTTGGCGTACGGCCCCAGAGGACCTTTCTTGAGGACTCGCAGCGTGTCGGATTCGAGGTGCGCGTCCATGTCGCTTTCCAGCCCGCTTCGTCAGGGCCTGCCCCGCGGCGGGCGCCGAGTCTAGTCGAGGCCGTCGGGCGCTCGCCAGACCGGATCGCTCGTGTGTGGCTCCGCTCATGACACCCGTCCCCGCCGCCGCTACGATGAAGCTCTTAAAGAACGAACCGGTCCGTCACGCCGCGCCGTTGCGCTGCGCTGGCGCGGGCCGAGGAGCGAGTCCCGTGAGCGACCGGACGGGTGCCGTGCACGCACTGGCATCAGTACTTCCCACGACCGCTACGACGGATGCACGGGGCCATCTGCAGATCGGCGGCTGCGACGTCCCAGCGCTGGCCGCCGAGTTCGGCACTCCCCTATACGTCTATGACGAGGCGACGATCCGCGGTGCCTGCCGCGAGTTTCGCGTGCAGTTCGATCGCGTCCTCCCGGGCGCTGATGTGCAATACGCGGCCAAGGCGTATCTGAGCCCTGCCATCGCCGCGATCGCGGCGCAGGAGGGGTTGGGGCTCGATGTCGTTTCGGGCGGCGAGCTATTCGTCGCGCGACGTGCCGGCTTCCCCATGGCGCGGGTCGTGTTTCACGGCAATAACAAGAGTGAAACCGAGCTGAGGGAGGCCCTTGATGCCGGCGTCGGCCGGATCGTCATCGATAACTTCCACGAGCTGGCGCTCTTGGACCGGATCTCGCAACAACGCGGCCGTCCGCAGCCCGTGCTCCTCCGCGTGACCCCCGGCGTCGACGCGCATACCCATGAAAAGACGACCACCGGTATCGCGGACAGCAAGTTCGGCTTCCCTTTGGCGCCGGGAGACGCCGAGGAAGCCGTACGGCGCACCCTCGCGGCCGATAGTTTGGAGCTGTTGGGCTATCATGTCCATCTTGGCTCCCCCATCTTCTCCACCGAGCCCTATCGCCGCGGCATCCAGGTTATGGCAAGCTTTGCCGCGCGCATGTGGGACGCGTTCGAGTTTCCCTGGCGAGAGTTCTCGGTGGGCGGCGGCTTCGCCGTCGCCTACACGCCCGATCGGGTCCCCCCCGCCGTCGCCGACTATGCCCAAGCCGTGAGCCGTACGCTCCACGCTGCCTGCACCACGCATGATCTGCCCGTTCCCCGCGTTCACGTGGAGCCCGGGCGCTCGATCGTGGCCCGCGCCGGCGTCGCCGTGTATACGGCCGGCGCCCGCAAGGAGATCGAGGGCGTCCGTACCTATCTCAGCGTCGACGGGGGCATGGCCGACAACGTGCGGCCCGCTATGTACGGCTCGCGCTACGTCGCATTGGCGGCTAACCGGATGCACGACGCCGTCGAGGGGACCGTCACCGTGGCGGGCAAGTTCTGCGAGAGTGGCGACATCTTGGTGCGCGAGGCTGGGCTGCCACGCCTGCAGGCGGGCGATCTTCTCGCCCTGCCCGTCAGTGGCGCCTACCACCTCGCGATGGAGAGTAACTACAATCTCGCGACCCGGCCGCCCGTTGTCTTTGTCGGGCAGGGCAGAGCCCGTCTGACGCGGCGCCGTCAGAGTTATGATGATCTTCTGGCGCTCGAAGAGGATGCGACCCAGGTGGAGCGGACGTGATCGCGTCCTGGGGCCTCGTCGGTGGGGATGGGGTGATCGGAGCGTTGGAACGGGCTCTCGCCGCGGACCGGCTTCCCCCTGCAATGCTGCTCACTGGTCCGGCGCACGTTGGCAAAGGAACCCTCGCCCTCGCGCTGGCGCGCGCCCTGAACTGCCAGGACGAGCCTCGCCCCTGTGGCGAGTGTCGGTCTTGCCGCCGGATCGCCCGCGGCCAGCACGCGGACGTGGAAGTTGTCGCGCCCGGCGGCATCTGTCGCGTGAGCGACCACGACCACAGCCGCAGCCACACCATCGGTATCTGCGCCGTGCGCCGTATGGAGGCCGCCGCCGCCATGCAACCTTACGAGGGGTGTCGCCGCGTCTACATCATCGATCCGGCGGACGCACTCACGGACGAAGCCGAGAACGCTTTCTTGAAGACCCTGGAGGAGCCCCCGCCGGCCGTCACTTTCCTCCTCGTGACCGAGCGTCCGGCACGTCTGCACGACACCGTGCGCTCTCGCTGCCAGGAGTGGACGTTGCCCCCCCTCCCCGTCGCGGATCTGGCGGCTTGGCTGGCCACCGAGCGAGGCGTGGACGCCGAGACGGCCACGGTCCTCGCTCGCCTCGCGGATGGACGGGTGGGTTGGGCGATCACCGCGCTGGACGAAGGTGATCCCCTGGAGGTGCGCCGCACGCAGGCGGAGGAGGTGGGCCGCATCCTCGCGAGTAGCTGCGCCGATCGCCTCACCTATGCGCAAAGCCTCGCGGGGCGCGGCGGCGCCGAGCCGGTCAACGCTCTCAACGCGCTCGATCACTGGATCGCTTGGTGGCGTGACCTGCTCCGTGTCGTCACCGGCGCCGCCGATCGGATCACCCACCAAAACCTGATCGCGCAGCTGCGGGACGACGCCAAGCGCTACCGGCCTGCCGATGTCGTCCGCTTCCTCCACACGCTTGTCGAAACGCGCGAGCATCTGCGGCGCGGGGTGAACCCCCGCCTCGCTCTCGAGGCGATGCTGCTGCAAACCCCGCCTGCCGAAGGGAGTGCGTATGACAGCTAACGTCATCGGCGTGCGCTTCCGCGAGGCCGCCAAGATCTACTACTTTGCGCCTCCCCAGGAAGAGGTTTACGTCGGCGAATACGTCGTCGTCCCGACGGCGCACGGCGAAGAGCTGGCTCGCATCGTCATCACCCCTGATGCGGACGCCGGCCCCGTCCCCTCCGACGTCAGGCCCATCAAGCGGCTCGCTTCCAATGATGATCGCGTCCGCGCGCTCGAGATGCAGGATCGCGCCAGCGCCATGCTGCGGCGCATGCGCGCGATGATCGCGGAGTTGGAGCTACCGCTATATGTGTCAGCGGTGCAGATCAATCTTGGCGGCACGGAAGCAACCGGCTTCTTCGAGGCCGATGAGCACGTCGACTTCCGCGGCTTGCTGGAAGCGATCGAGGTGGAATACCAGCTCTCCCTGCACATGAAGCGCATTGGGCCGCGCGACCGCGCCAAGCTCATCGACGGCTACGACATCTGCGGGCAACGTCTCTGCTGTGCATCGTGGATGACCGATTTCCCCAAGGTGGGGATCCGCATGGCGAAGGCGCAAGATCTCTCCCTCAATCCCGACAAGATCTCCGGCGTTTGCGGCCGCTTGCTGTGCTGCCTCACCTTTGAATTCGACGTCTATAAGGAGATGCGGGGCATTCTTCCCAAGCTTGGCGCGCACGTTTCCACGCCCGTGGGACAGGGGCGGGTCGTCGCCGTCAGTGTGCCGAAGCAAACCGCGACGGTGGAGTTGGAGCATGAGCGGCGGCGCGTCGAGGTGCCCGCCGCGGAGATGGGCACCGCCGTGCGCGTGGAAACAGCGCCCAACCAAGCTATCGCCGAGGCCGGCGAGCACCCGCAGGCTGCCGCTGCCTCTCCGCGCACTCGTGACGCGCCCGACCGGCAGGGCGATCGACCCGTTCGGGGCCGACGCCGCCGTCGGCGCAGAGGCGCGAGCAGCGAGCAGGCGCCCCCTCGCGATCAGAGTTCGCGAAAGCACCGTGCGGAAAGAGGCGACGGTCAGGCAGGCCAGACCAACGCAAACCACCCCGAGGCCGGCGCTGATCGCCGCGCCGCGCCGCGCCGCCGCCGCCGCGCGCGCGCACGAGACGGCGGTTCTTCGGAGAGTTAGCGATCCGGCGCTAGGCTCGGATCTCCAGAATCAACTCGACTTCGACGGGGGCGCTGAACGGCAACTCGGCCAAGCCGATCGCGGATCGGGCCGCGATCCCGTCCTCGCCGAAGATGTCGCGCAGCAGTTCCGAGGCCCCATCGATCACCTTGGACGGCTGATCAAAGCCCGGCGCCCCGTTCACATAGCCCGTGAGGCGAACCACCTTCGTTACCCGGTCGATCGAGCCGATGGTGTTGACCGCGCCGGCGAGCGCGTTGATCGCTGCGAGGCGCGCCGCCTCACGGGCCTGCTCCAGCGTGACCTCGGCGCCGACTTTCCCGGTGATCGTGAGATCGCCGTCGGCGTCCTGATTGATGTTGCCCGACACGTAGCACAGGGATCCCGTGACGACTGCCGGCTTGTACAGCGCCACCGGCGTGAGTCCAGTCGGTAGCGTGATCCCCAGCTCTTCGAGTCGCGTGGACGCTCGCATCTCGGCTCCCTCCGCGCCGCCGTGTTTGAAGGCCATGGTAGCCGCTGCCTGCGCCGCCACCGGGCCCGGTTGGGTTAGACGGCGATCGAGTCCGGTGCGGGCGACCGTTCTTCGATCGCCGCGGCCGTCGCGACCAACGCGGTCACGATCGCCTCGAGCTGCTCGTCGTCGTACCACTGCACCACGATCCGCCCGCCCTTGCGGCCGCGCTCCACCCGCACCTTGGTGCCGAGCGCGGATTGCAGGCGTTCCTGCGCTAGGTCGTCGCCCGGCTTCCGCGTCTTGGCCCTGCCCGTCGGCTTGGTGGGCCGCAGCGCTTGCACCGCGCGCTCGGTATCTCGAACCGACAGCCCGCGCCGTTTCACCTGCTCCCAAATCTGGAGCTGTTGTTCCTCTCCGTCCGCGCCCAGGATCGCGCGCGCATGCCCTTCGCTGATCTCGCGGGCCGCCAAGCTCAAGCGGATCGGATCGGGCAGCTGCAGCAGCCGCAGCGCGTTCGTGATCGCGGCGCGGCTCTTCCCGACCCGTGCCGCCAGGCGCTGCTGCGTCATCCCCGTCCGATCGATCAAGCGGGCGTAGGCGTGCGCCTCCTCCAAGGGACTGAGGTCTTCTCGCTGCAGGTTCTCGACCAAGGCCACCGCCAGCAGCCCTTCGCTCGCTACGTCCGTGATGATCGCGGGAATCTCCGAGAGCCCCGCGAGCCGTGCCGCGCGCCAGCGCCGCTCGCCGGCGACCAAGACGTAGCCTGCCTCCGCCTCGCGCCGCACGATGATCGGCTGCAACACGCCGTGCTCGCGGATGCTCGATGCCAGCTCCTCCAAGCCCGCCGGGTCCACATAGCTGCGCGGTTGGTCGGGATTCGGTTGGATCGCCGCGATGGGGATCGCCGTGCGCGCCGCCGCTTGCGTCTCCG
This sequence comes from Chloroflexota bacterium, assembly GCA_026707145.1. Lineage (GTDB taxonomy): Bacteria > Chloroflexota > Dehalococcoidia > Bin125 > Bin125 > JAPOXK01. The sequence continues at coordinate 14,521 of JAPOXK010000027.1, forward strand.
CGGGCGGTTCCGCACGATCGCCGTCCGCAGGCGAGATTAGAGAGTCCAAGCCGCGCCCGAGCGCATGTCGGCTGCTCATGCTGATGCTCCTGCTCCTACCGCAGCCTGCACGGGAGGTTGCCGCGCTCCGAAAGCCGTGGCTTGCAGCTCCGCCGCCGCCTGGGCGTAGGCGACTGCTCCCGCGGACTGTGGCGCGTACTCGAAGATCGTGCGCCCGTGGCTGGGCGCTTCGCCTAATCGGATCGACCGTGGGATGACGGTCTGGAGCGTCTCCGGGAAATGCTGCCGGACCTCGTCTACCACTTGCTGCGCCAGATTGGTGCGCCCGTCGAACATCGTCAGCAGCACCGCGCCGACGGTGAGATGCGGGTTCAGGTTGCGGCGGACGAGATCGATGGTCGTGATGAGGTGGCCCAACCCCTCCAGCGCCAGGTACTCGCACTGCACCGGCACCAGCACGGCATCCGCCGTGCAGAGCGCGTTGACGGTGAGCAATCCCAGCGATGGCGGACAGTCGATCAGGATCTGATCGAAGCGCGCCGCGGTCCCCGCCAACGCGCGTTGCAGGCGGTGCTCGCGCGCCGCGGCCCCGGCCAGCTCGACCTCCGCGCCGGCGAGCGCCGGCGTGGCGGCGATCAGATGGAGCCCCCGCTGCCGCGTCGGCAGAATAGCCGCGTCCGGCTGGGGAGCCGCAGCGAGCAGGAGATCGTAGATGGTGGGCGTGCCGTCTGGACGGATGCCGAGGCCGCTGGTCGCGTTACTTTGCGGGTCGCTGTCGACGAGCAACACCCGCAGCCCTAGTCGCGCGAGCGCCGCGCCCAGGTTGATCCCCGTCGTGCTCTTGCCGACGCCGCCCTTCTGGTTCGCGATAGCCCAAATGGCCATCAGGCTCCAGCGTGCGCCGACCCCGCCCCGGAACGGACAGTGCTAACTCTCGTCAAGGTACACAATGGTTACCCTGCGCGCATCACCTGCCCCCACCGACTCCGTCGCCACGTCGGTCTCCTCCGCCAGCGCGAGGTGAATGATGCGGCGCTCGGCGGCGGACATCGGCTCCAGGTCCACTTCCTGCTTGGTTCGGCGCACTTCGTCCGCCATCTGCCGAGCCAGCGCGTTCAGCGACTCCTCCCGCCTGCGTTTGTAGTGATGTACGTCAACCGTGACCGGATTTCCGCCGCTGTGCGTCTGGCTCAGGATCACGTTCACGATGTATTGCAACGCCGCCAAGTGTTCGCCGCGGCGGCCGATCAGGAAGCCCAGGTCGTCGCCGGCGTGCGCCGGGTTCACGTCCAGCACCGCTGCCGCGTGATCGAGCCCGTCCATCGGCGTTTCCGGCGTCCGGCTCGTGACCTCGGCGTCGATGCCCATGATCCGCATGAGATCATGCAAGATGTTCCGCGCGTGCTCGACCGGATCGTCGACGGGCTCCTCCAGCGGCGAGGCGAGCATCTCGAAGGGAATGCGCTCCTCCAGCGGAACCTGCGGCTCCGGCTGCTCGCGCCCCCGTCCGCGTCCCTGCCGGTCACGATCCCACGGCGCCTCCCGCGCACTCCCTCTCCCGCGGCCGCCCCGTCCCGGCCGCGCGTGCGGGTCCACCTCTTCGCGCTCATCCAGCGCGTAGTCGTCGATCCGCGGCAGTGCTTCCTCTCTGGCGGCCGGCGCGGCCTCGACCGGCTCGCCGGGCGCCAGCGGCGCCACCCGTACGCGCGCGGAGGTCGCGCCGATCCCCAGCACGCCCGTCCGTCCCTCGCTGATCACCTGCACCTCGACCTCGGCGCGGTCGAGGCCGAGGTCGCGCAGCGCGCGCTGCACCGCCTCGTCGACTGTCTTGCCGGTCCGCTCCACCGCCTCGCGAGTCCGTCGCGCCATCCCTTTCGTCCTTACCTAATCCCGCGGCTGTGCCGCTCTCGCTTAATCATTGTGCGCAGGGATCGTCCGATGCTCCAGATGAAGCTCACGAGTTGCCGTCCCCCGCCGCCCGGTTCTCTCCTTGCTCCCAGGGTTGGTTGCCGCCGCGCCGTCTCCGCCGTCTCCGCCGTCTGCGCCGCCGCGGCGGCGAATCCGGCGCTTGGGGTTCGCGCTGCGCCTGCGGCTCGCCCGGCGTCTGGCGCTCGCCCGCTTTCGTATCCGTATCCTTGTCATCGTCATCGTTCGACGCTCGCTCACTCGGCGACCGGTTTCCACCGCTGCCCGCCGCGCGGGCGGCGCTGGAAGGCGCCAGCATCGGCTCCATGGTGAAGAGCTGCCGCCAGCGGAAGTTCTCCGGACCGTTGTAGATGTAGGCCGCCACGATGGTGAACAGGGTGGTGACGAACCAGTAGAGCGAGAGGCCGCTCGGCACCTGCAAGGAGAAGAAACCGAACATAATCGGCAAGATCCAGATCATGGTGCGGTTCATGGAGGCCTGGCGGTCGTCCTTGGCCACCGATCGCGTGGTGCTGAGCTTCTGCTGCACGAACGTGCCCACGGCCACCAAGATCGCCAGGATGAATGACGGATTCGCCAGGTCCAGCGTCAAGAAATTCCGATCGAGCGGCGGGGCCTCGGTGATGTAGGACCAGTCGTAGAGGCGCCCCGACAGTCCGAAGAGCGATTCCGGGGTCGTTCCCAGTGATTGACGGATAACTTGGTATAGTGCGATCCAGATCGGGAGCTGAACCAGAAGCGGCAGGGCGCACCCCAACGGATTGAAGCCCACCTCTCGGTAGAGCTTCATCATCTCCTGCTGGCGCCGGCGCGGGTCCTTGTATTTCTTCTGGATCTCTTGGAGGCGCGGCTGCATCTCCTGCATGGCGCGCGTCGTGCGCAGCTGGCGCAGCACCAACGGGTAGGTCACGAACCGCGCGATCAGGGTGAAGGCGATGATCGCCAGCCCGTAGCTCCCGAAGAGCGCGCTCGCCAGGATGATCAGCGCGTTCATGATCGGGTCGATCAGGATCGTGTCGAAGATGAGCTCGAACGTTTCCATCGTCGTTGGCGCTCGCGCTCCCTAGTCCGGAGGGTAGAAACGCTTCACCGCGTCCTCGCTCACGCGGAACAGCTCACCCGCTTCGTTCGCCACGAAGATCTCGCTTCCCAGCACCAGCGGATTGGCATAGAAGAGGTCGGGCAGCTTGACGTCGGCTGGCGAGACCCAGACGCCGCTGCCGCTCTCCCGATCGATCGCGTGCGTAAAGCCGTCGCGATCGACGACGATCAGCATCGCCCCGTCGGCCGTCGGGACCGGTTTGGCGCGGATGTCGTCTCCGCCTTCATAGGGAGCATCCCAGCGGGGAGCGCCCGTCGCCGCGGCCAGCGCCCAGACGCGCCCGTCCAGGTCTCCCGCGTAGACGGTGCCGTCCGTGACGAGCACCTCGGTCCAGAACCAATCGCTGCTGCGGTGCCGCCACAGCTCCGCCCCGCTCTCGACGTCGATCGCGTACAGATTGCGGTCGAAGCTGCCGATGAACAGGCGGCCGTCGGCGACCACGACGTCGCCGCCGATCCCGGCGTCCGCCTCGAACGTCCAGGCCAGCCGCGCCGTCCCGCTCGCCGGGCCGGTCCGCAGGGCGTAGAGCGTTCCCCCCAGCGTCGGCACCAGCAAGATCTGACCGTGCGTCTCCGTGTGCGCGAGCGCGGGGCTCCCCCAAATGGTCCCGTCGAAGGCGCTGTACTGCCAGAGCAGCCCCGGCTGCTCGCCGGCGCTGAGGGGCTTCTCCGGGTCGAGCGGCCGCGCGGGGTCGATCGCGAACACCCCCGCGGTCGCGGTGGTCACGTACAGTACCCCGGCCGCGTCGAGGTTGAGCTCCGACACGATCTCCGATCCCGTTTCCATCAGGAGTCGGGCGCTGGTGCCGTCCAAGCGCAGCGCATAGACGCGGCCGCGCTTATGCGTGGCGACGGCCAGCTCCTCGCCGGCCAGGAGGAGCGGCTCGGCGTAGAAGGAGTCGGCGTCGACCTTCTCGTCGATATCGGGAAGCAGTCCGGGGAAGCGGCCGTCGGAGTCGGGGTCGGGGAACTCCCACACGCTCTCGCCCGTCCCGGGATCGATCGCCACGATCGAGTCCTCGCCCGTGGCGTGAATGATCAGCGCGCGATCACCGTCCTCGAACACCTGGGGCGACGCCCAGCCGTCGGCCGTGTCGAAGCTCTGGCAGGCGAGGGCCAGGGTTCCGGCGATCACGGGAAGCCACAGCAGCCTGCCGCGACGTTTCACGTGAAACCACGGTCGCTGCGGCTCGCTGCTCATCGTTCCAGCGCCTTGGTTTTCCCGGCGGCTCCGTCGTGCCGGGCGCCGGCCGTCCCGGAAGCCCGGCGAACCGGGTCGTACCCGCCGCCGTTGAAGGGATTGCAGCGCAGAATCCGCCAGCCGGTCAGGATCGCGCCCCTGAGCAGCCCCCGCTCCCGCAGCGCCTCGACGCTGTAGTGCGAACAGGACGGCTCGAAGCGGCAGCCCGGCGGCAGCAGCGGCGACAGGCAGCGCTGGTAGCCCCGGATCAGCGCGATCGCAAGCTGCTTCGGCACCGCCGCGGGCCTCACAGGAGCTTGGCTTGGCCGAGCAGCAGGCCCAGCTCCCCTTCGAGCTCCTGGTAGGACGCCCGCAGCGCCGCCGGGCGCGCGATTACGACCACGTCCGCTCCTCCTCGTGCTCCGCTCCCGCGGGCCGCCGCCCGCAGGCGCCGTTTCAGCCGGTTCCGCACCACGGCGTTTCCCAGCCGCTTGCCCGCCGCGAAGCCGAATCGCGGGCCGTCCACGTCCGGATTGGCGCGGACGCGCAAAACGAGCAGCCGGCTGCGAAAGACCGCTCCGCTGCGGTAGGCAGCCGCGAACTCCCGCCGGTGACGCAACCGTTGCTGGCGACGCATACGGGAAGGAGGCCGGGGTGGCGATGCCGGCCCGCGCTCTGATGACTTAGACGGTCAGCCGATGGCGCCCGCGGCGACGGCGGCGCTTGAGCACGGCGCAGCCGCCCCTGGTTGCCATCCTGGCCCGGAATCCGTGTACGCGCTTTCTCCGTTTCCGCTTGGGTTGGTAGGTTCGCTTGGGCATGGTGATGGTCGTCTTCGGCCGCCTCGGGGCGGCCGGGGCTTATTTCCCGCAGTATCGCACCCGCGCTGAAATGGGGTCAATTGATGAGGGACCACATCGCAAAGTCACGATGCTGCTTCTTGCCCTCGGAATGGGCCAGCACCGCAGTGAAGGTAGTGCTCCGGCGCACCGGCGTGGAAGCATTGGCGCGCCCCTTCAGAAACATTCTGCGCATCAATGTAAGGAGCAATACGATCGGCCATCTGAGTCTCCGAAAAATAACCCCGCCAGTTCGCCATTCGCGATGCGAGCGGCGGACGGCGGGGAAGATTAACCCTTTGCGGGCCAAGGCAGTACAGCACGAACCCTCTCGATTGTCGAGGGATCCATCCCCTTCTCGTGGAACCCTTATGAGAGTGAAGCTGCCACCTTAAGCGGCTTCGTATCCGCACTACGGGACGGTTGCCCTCAGGGCCCCGTCAGGCTTGGCGCGGGGGCGTTCGCGTAGAGGAAGCGGTACCAGGCGTAGTTCTCGAGCACGGTCTCCAGGTAGAGGCGGGTCTCGGCGAAGCTCACGCGCTCGAAGAAGAGGTCGGGATCGATGCCCGGATCGTCGCCCGACCAGCGGATCGCGTTGCCGGGGCCGGCGTTGTAGGCCGCCAGCGCCAGCGCCAGCGCATGCTCGAACGTCTCCAGCTGCACGTCCAGGTAGAAGGCGCCGTAGCGGATGGAGAGATGCGGCCGGAAGAGGTCGGCCGTGTTGAAGGCGCCGTCGTCCAGCTGCTCCGCTATCCAGATGCCCGTCGGCCCGATCACCTGCATGAGGCCCAGCGCGCCGGCCGGCGATCCCGCGTCCGGGTTGAAGCGGCTCTCCTGCCGGATCAGGGCGTAGAGCAGGAGCTCGTCGAAGGCGTTCCCCTCCGCCTCGCGGCCGGCCAGCGGCCGCCAGCCGGTTGGGTAGGCCCAGGCCAGGATCTCCGGCGGCGCGCCGGTACGCTCCTGATCGTCGAGCGGTGCCAGCAGCGCCTCCGCCGCCTCGATCCGCAGGTGGGGGAGCCGCAGCGCTGCGAAGTGGCGCCCCAGCACGTACAGGAGCCAGGGCTCGGCCCGGTAGGCGTCGATCAGCGCGCGGAAGCGGGCGTCCGCCTGGACGCGCAGTCCCGCTCCGTGCAGCTCCTGCGCCGCCCGCCAGTCCTGGGAGTGCACGATCACGGCGCCGCGCCGCGGGGCGGCCGGGCCCGGCGCCGCGGCGAGCCAGGCGATCGCGTCGGCGCCGTCGCGCAGCCGGGGGCCGTCCGGCGAGAAGGGCGCGCCGGCCGGCGCCTCCCGTCCCTGGTCCGCCGCCTGATCCACCTGATCCGCCAGCAGCGCCGCCGCCCGCAGGCCGTAGTACGAGTAGGGATCGCGCGTCATCGCTCGGGCGTAGGCGCTGGCGGCCCGTTCCGGCTCATCGAGCAGAGCGAGGCTCTTGCCGCTCCACAGCAGGCCGCGCTGGGCGTCGGCGGCGCTGTCCTCCCCGCGTAGCCGGGCGAAGCGCTCCCGGGCATCCCTTATGTCTCCATTTGTGAAGGAAGCCAGCCCCGCCAGGAAGCGGGCGTCCGCCGCGAAGGGCGATTCGGCGTAGCCGTCCGCCAGGCGATCGTAGTGCTGGACGGCGGCGGCGGGCTCTCCCAGATCTTCGGCGAGGCGGGCGGCCCACCAGAGGGCGTCGTCGGCCAGCTCCCCGCCCTTGTCGGCCGCCACCGCGCGCAGATAGCCGGCGATCGCCTCGCGGCTCCGCCCCTGGTCTTCCGCGATCGCCGCCAGGTAGTAGGCCGCGCCGTGCCGCTCCGCCGCGGGCGGGTCCGTTTCGAGGAAGGCGCGCAGCGCCTCGGCCGCCTCGTCGTAGCGCGCCTGCCTGTAGAGGACGAGGCCGCGCAGCACGGGGTTGACGGCCCAGCCGCCGTCGGTGAGCTGGGAGAGCGCGTCGCTCGCTCGCCAGTGGCGCGGGTGCTCCCGCATCAACGGGATCCACCATCGCTCCGCGGCGATGGGGTCGCCGAGCGTCCAGGCGATCGCGCCCAGCCGGTGGAGCGCGATCGCTTCGTACCAGGGCGAGGCGGCCAGCAGGGCGCGGTACTGCGCCTCCGCTTCCTCGTAGCGCGCCTGCCCCTCCAGCAGCCCGCCGAGTTCGATGCGGGCGCCGGCGATCTGGTCGCCGAGGGCGGCGGCGTGGTCGATCGCCGCGCGCAGGTCCGCCTCCGCCTCTTCCACTCGCTGGGCGCCGGCGAGGAGCCGCGCGCGCATCAGGAGCGCCGTGACGGGCGCCGCGCCGCCGGCCGCCAGATAGCGCGAGAGCGCCTCGATGGCGGGCGTCCGCTCGTCCACGGCCGCCGTCGCCCGCGCCGTCAGCAGGTCGAGCGTGCGCCCGGTCGACGCCTCGAAGCCGTTCCGGTCCAGCGATTCGATTAAGACCAGGGCGTCGCCCGCGCGGCCGAGGCGCAGCAGCAGCCGCGCCTGCGCCAGTTGCGCGCGCTGGCGCTCGCCGGCGGGCAGCGCCCGCCCGAGATCGCCCTCCGCGACGCGCCCCCGCGTCTCGGCCGCGGCCTCCCAGAAGCCGTCGTGCTCCAAGGCGTCGGCCTGCTCGATCAGCCGCCGCGCCGCGTCGATCTCCTGGACCGCGCGATCGGGGGCCGGCGCCGGCGGCGCGGGCGCGCTCCCCCCGGCCGGCGCCTGGCCGTCCGCCGCCGGGAGATCGGGCGTTCGCTCGGCCGTGGCCGGGGCGCTCTCTTTTCCGTCGCCTCCGCAGGCGGCTCCCACGATCGCCGCGAGCAGCACCGCGCCGGCGAGCGGAATCCGACATCCATTCCCCACGGCACGTCCGTTCCGGGCCTTGCGCGGCTGTTTTCCCCGCCTCCTCCGCGGTCACGATATCGATGCCGCCGCCGGCCTGTCCACGCGCGCGCCTGGGTGGAGCGGCCGGGGTTTGCCCGGGCGGCCCTGGGTTCCTAGCATGACTGGCGATGACACAGCGGCTTCTCCTACCCGCATCGCGATTCCTGCTCGCCCTGGCGCTGTTGCTGCTGGTGGTGGTCACGGGGCTGCTCGCCGCCGGGGCGGGCGCCGCGGCGCTGGAGCCCGTCGAGACCGACCCCCACGCGGGCGCCGAGGTCGGCGAGCTGCACGAGGCCATCCGCATCACCTTCGACGAGCCCCTGCTGCTGGAGCGGGGCGTCAACACCGCCGTCGTCTTGGACGGCGAGACGGGGCGTCCGATCGAGGGCGCGCGCGCCGAGGTGTCCGGCTATAGCGACCGCACGCTGCTGATCCACGCCGACCATCTGCCCGAGGAGGGCGTCGTCGAAGTGCGATGGACCGTCCGCGACCGGATGGGCGAGGAGTTCAGCGACACCTTTTCGTTTGCCATCGCCCCCGGAGCCGAGGTGGATGAGGCGGAGCCGCTCGAAGGCGCCGCCGCTGAGCCGCGCGGCCGAGAGTCGCTCGTGCTCTGGACCGTCTTGATTGTGCTCGCCGTTGCCGCCTTTGGAATCGGGGTGTACTTCCTGCGCCTCAAGCTCGGCCTTGGCAAGAGCTCCTTGGAGGAGGACGCGCACTAGCGGCCGGCTAAGGCGCGCGATCCTCGTCGGCTTCCCCCTGGCCTTCGCCGCCACTCACGCTGGGCAGCGTCGGCGAGTCGCCGCCCCGGTGCTGGCGCGGGCGCGCCGGTATCTCCGCGATCTGCGCCGCCAGCGCCGCGACCTCGGCCGCCGTCGGGCTCTCGAGAAGCACCACGGCCACTCCGGAGTCGCGCAGCGCGGCGAGCGACTCGGCGTCGATCTCCGCGTCGACCGGGGCGCCCAGCGGCGTGCTGCTCAGCATCGCGACTTGCCGCAGATCCATCGCCCGCCTCAAGCTGATCGGCGTTTCGGCCGGTGGAACCGCGATGAACAGCGGCCGCAACGAGCCCAGCGCACGCAGCTCGCCTTCGCTCGGCACGCCGTCGACCCGCAGGACGTAATCGAGCTTGGGACGTGTGAGCGCCGCCGCCGTTGCGTTGCCGACGCCGGAGACGACGAAATCAATCCCCGCCTCTTCAGCCGTGACCGCGCCGGCGTGCGTCAGCTGCGGCGGCTCGATCCCGACCGGGAGCTCGTTCGCGGAGGTGAGCGTGCGCAAGGCCGCTTCGTCCGCAAGGTCGGCGCGCACGATGAGCGCATCGCCGCCCTGCGCTTGCTCGCCCGTCACGACGATCAACAGCGTGCGGCGCTTGCTCGCGTCGGCCGCGCGCGCCGCGAACCCGATCGGTGGGTCGCCCCGGCGCTTGGCTATGCGTAGCCGGTCGGCAAGCTGGCCCACGAACGCTCCCTCCTCCGCTCAATAAGTCGGCCTGCAAGCAGTATCGCAGTGTGCCACGCGGTGCCGCCAGAGGCGGCCGCCGCGCACCCGCCGTATCGACGGGCCCGAACGTCATGCGCTAGGGTCGCCAGCGCGAGTGGAGGCCCGCACGTGCTCGATCCCCCGACGCTGGACTGGGTAGCGCAGCCGTGGGGTCTGTCGAACATCGAGTGGGCCGCGATCCCGTTGCGCATCGCGCTCGGCCTCATCTTCGTCGATGCCGGCTTCGGGAAATGGTCCCGCGGCATCCGCGGGACGGGCGACTGGATGGGGGGATTGGGGATCCCCTGCCCCCATCTGGTGGCGCCCGCGGTCGCGACCTTGGAGCTCGTCGGAGGGCTGCTCTTGCTGATGGGCTTGGTGGTCAGCTGGATCGCCATCCCCATGGCGGTCAACATGCTCGTCGCCGCCTATATCAGCAAGGTCAAGCTGCAGATGCCGTTTCAGGGCGGCGAGCGGCAAGGCTACGAGCTCAACGTGATCCTGGTGGCGGGGCTCGTTGCGCTCGTCCTGCTGGGCGCGGGTCCGCTCTCGCTGGATCGTCTCTTCGATTAGCCTCTGCACTGAGCACATGCGAGCGGATCGCTCGGGCCGGCAACCGATCGAACCCGAGCCGGAAAGGAAGCGACAACATGGGACAGCTAGACGGCCGCGTAGCACTGATCACGGGGGCGGGCCGGGGTATCGGCGCATCCTTGGCGCGCGTCATGGCGCGCGAGGGCGCGCACCTCGTGGTCAATGACCTTGGTGGCGCCGTCGACGGCGCCGGCGCGGACCAGGCCCCCGCGCAGCAGGTAGTCGATGAGATCACCGCGGCCGGCGGCGCGGCCGTCGCGAATTTCGGCAATGTCGCCGACCACGGCGACGCGGAGGGCATGGTGCAGCAGGCGCTCGATGAATACGGACGCCTTGATGTCCTGATCAACGTCGCCGGCATCCTCCGCGACCGCATGGTCTTCAACATGACCGAGGCGGAATGGGACGCCGTGGTCGCCGTCCATCTAAAGGGCACCTACAACACGACTCGCTTCGCCGCCATCCACTGGCGGCAGGCGCGCGAGGGCCACTACCGCCTGATCAACTTCACCTCGGTCTCCGGCCTGCACGGGTCGCCGGGGCAGCCGAACTACGCCGCCGCGAAGATGGGCATCACGGGCTTCACCTGGTCCTGCGCCAACGCCCTGCATCGTTACGGTGTGACGGCCAATGCCATCGCCCCCTCGGCAGCGACGCGCATGCTGCAAGACATCCCCACCGACCGCCAGAGCGGCTCCATGGGCGACCCCACCGATGACCCCCGCCGCTCGCCGGACAATATCGCTCCGCCCGTCGTCTACCTGTCCAGCACCGCCTCCGATTGGCTCAGCGGCCGGGTCATCGGCGTCCGCGGCTACAAGATCCAGCTCTACGCCAACCCGTCGATCGAGCGAGAGATGATCGGCTCTCGGCCGTGGACCGTCGACGAGGCCTGCAGCGAGATGGAGGGCGCCTTCCGCTCCGCGCTGGAGGGGGGACCGGTCTTCCCTTGGGCCGGCCTTGATCCGCAGATCGTGTAGCCGATCATGACGGCTGGGCCGGCGCGACTTCACCGCCCGCTGGAGGGGAACGTCCCTTGGCGCGCGATGGGGATGGCGTCTCGCCAGAGGAACGCTCGGGGACGCTCGGCCGTCGCCCTGACGGCCGCTGTCGTTAGCCGCCGGCCGAGCCGTCCGTTGTCTCTGCCGGCGCGATGCCGGGTGCGGGCGCGGTGGGCATGGCTCCGCGTGATACGACCAGCGTCACCGTGGAGGATACGTCGAGGGCTTCGCCCGGCAGCGGCGCTTGCTCCATGATTCTGCCGGCCGGGATCGTGGCATCGAACACTTCGATCACCGCGAACGGCAGCCCCGAGCGGCGCAAGATCGTCAGCGCATCCTCTAGCGAGCGCGGACGGAAGTCGGGCATCGTTCCCAGGGCGATCGTAGGCTGCTCCTGCACCACGGCTCCAGGGTCGATCGGAATCTCGGAATCGGCCGCGACCCCGGGCACCCCCGGCGGCGGTGCCGCGGCGGGCTCGTCCTCGCCGAGCGTCACGACCGCGATGACGCCCGCGAGGACGACGAGCACCACGAACCCCGCCACCAGCCAGGGACCGAGGCGCACGCCGGGGGCGCGCATGTCGACGTGGGGGATCGACGCCAAGCGCTCGGTCGTATCGGCGCTGGGGGCGCGGTAGGGGTCGAACGCCTCCTCGGGGTCGAGACGGCGGTGATCGTGCTGGCGGCGGCCCGTCTCGACACGGGGGCCGGTCGCCCGCGGGTCGGGGAGGGCGGTGGGTGGGCGCGGCTCTCCGGGAAAGTCGGCGGTCAGCGCGTTGGCGTCCAGACCGAGGAACTGCGCGTACGATCGCAGGAAGCCGCGCGCGAAAACGGCGGCCGGCAGCGCCGCGTAGTCATCGCTCTCCAGCGCCTCCAGATAACGGCGCGAGATCCGCGTCGCGCGCTGGGCCTCGTCCAGGGTGATGCCGTTGCGCACGCGAGCTTGGCGAAGCTCCTCGCCCAAGCTGAGCGGCCCTTCCTCCGGGATGCGATCCTCGCCGTCGTTCGGATCGATAGTCACGGACGGCACTTGGTGATCCGTGTCGGCATCACATCATGCTAGCTGGCGTCGCGGTGCGAGGGGAAAAGGGTGCGTTAGCCGGCGATCGTGGCGGGGTCGGGCGGGCGCCTGTGCGGCATAGCGGCACGCTCTGGGTTACGGGCCGTGTGGTAGCGGCGCAGAAGACGCGACTTGCGCCGGGCGGCGTTGTTGGCGTGGATCACGCCCTTTTGCGCAGCGCGGTCGAGCGCCGAGACGGCCGCGGCGACCGCGGCATCCGCTTCCGTCCAATCGCCTTCCGCGATCGCCTCGATCGCGTCGCGCACGCTCGTGCGTGCCCGCGTCCGCACGGGTTTGTTGCGCATCCGGCGCCGCTGCGAGGCGCGGTAATATTTCTTGGCCGCCGCTTTATTTGCCAAAGTCTTCTCGCTACTTCGATCGAACGCGCACCCTCGTGCCTGGAGCCGGATGCCGTGAGACTATCGTACCGACGGGTACGGGAGCAGGTCTAGCTTTGCATTGATGCGACCCGCACTCGCTCACATTTCGTCGATTGGGGGCAGGGCGTGTCTGCATTCGGTGGCACGAACCAGAGTGACTGCGGTTCCCTCCACCTAGCGGCGTGAGGGACGCGTGACGGTCTTCACCGGAGCCACCAGCACCGTGGCCGGAGCTGCGGTGCTGGTGGGACTGGGGTTCCTCGGCAGCCGGCTCCTGGGCGCGCTTCGAGCGGTGGCCATCGCGAACGAGTACGGCACCAGCGCCGAGCTGGACGCCTTCTGGGTTGCGATCCGCTTGCCGGACTTGGTCTTCCAGGTACTCGCCGGCGCCACGCTCGCGGCGGCCTTCATTCCCGTCTACGCCAGCTATGTGGCCAAGCGCGGCGACGACGAGGCCTGGCGTCTCGCCAGCATCGTGCTCAACTGGGTCCTCCTCGGGACCATCGCCCTCGCCGCGATCGTCTTCCTGGCCGCGGAGTGGATCGTGCCCGCCATGGCGCCGGGGCTTGGCGACGGCCTGCCGAACCAGGACGCACTCCAACGCGACGCGATCTTCCTCACCCGTGTGATGCTGGTCTCGCCCATTCTCTTCGCGGTATCGGGCATGATCACCGGCATCCTCAACGCGCGGCAGCACTTCCTGCTCCCCGCCTTCGCGCCCATGCTTTACAACCTTGCGATCATCGGTGGGGCGGTGTTGCTCTCGGACCGCTACGGCGTGGAGGGACTCGCGATCGGCGTGATCGTCGGCAGCGGCCTGCATCTCGCTGCGCAGATGCCCGCGCTCGCCGCCGCCGGCTTCCGTCTCGTGCCGAGCCTGAATCTGCGCGAGCCCGGGGTGCAGCGGGTCCTGCGACTCATGGGCCCGCGGATGATCGGGCTGGCGGCGGCTCAGGTCAATCTCGTCGTCCTCACCTTCTTCGCCTCCTTCGAGGGCGAGGCGGCGATCTCCGCCCTGAACTTCGCCTGGCTGATCCTGCTCTTTCCGGTCGGGCTCTTCGGGATGTCGCTGGCGATGGCGATCTTCCCCTCCCTGGCGGCGCAAGCCGCGCGCGACGATCACGGCGCGGTCCGCGAGATGGTCGCCGGCACGCTCCGTTTCACCATGTTCCTCAGCCTCCCGGCCGGCGTGGCGATCATCTTCCTGCGCGAGCCGCTCGTCCGCACGTTGTTGGAGCACGGCTCATTCGACGCGGTCTCCTCGGCGCTCGTCTCGTCGATACTGCTGTACTTCGCGGTCGGCCTCTTCGCCCACTCCGCTATTGAGGTCCTCTCGCGCGGCTTTTACGCCCTGGGCGACACGCGCACCCCGGTGGCCTTTGCCGTCGGGGCGATGATCTTGAATTTGGTGCTGGCGGCGGTCTTGGTGGGTCCGCTCGGCGTGCGGGGGCTCGCGCTGGCGCTCTCCGTCGCCACGATCGTGGAAGCCGGGCTGCTGTTGGCAACGCTCCACGGGCGACTGGCGGGCGGGCTCTGGACACGTCCCTTGGCGACGACGCTGCTGCGCACGCTCATCGCGACTGCCCTCATGGCGGAAGGCTTGACGGTGCTCTTCGAGGTCCTAGACGAGAGCGGCGACTTCGGCCCGCGTTCCTTCTTCGCGTTGCTGGTGGGGACGGTAGGCGGCGCCGTGATCTACTACTTGGCGTCGCTGATCATGCGCACGCGCGAAGCGGAGCTGATCGCGACGCGCATACAGTCCCTGTTCGCGCGCTGAGGATGCGGGGTTTGATATACTGACGTCGTTCCAGGTGTTCGATGAACGCCCCGCCACACCTGGCGGGGTTCTTGATTAAGCGCCAAACCTCGGAGGGGAGCACTGTGAGTTATCAGGATCGCAACATCGCCTGCCGCGACTGCAATCGCGAGTTCGTCTTCACCGGCGGGGAGCAGGAATTCTACGCTAGCAAAGGACTGATGAACGATCCCGTCCGCTGCCCGGACTGCCGCGCCGCCCGGAAGAGCGCCCGCAGCACGCTGGAGAGCGATTCCGGCTACGTGCGCTACGGCGGCGCCGCCTCGTTCAGCGGCCGGACCCCACGACAGATGCATCCCGCGACCTGCGCCACGTGTGGTGAGATGACGGAGGTTCCCTTCATCCCCCGCGGCGACCGGCCCGTCTACTGCTCCTCCTGTTTCTCGAAGGTGCGCCAGGAGCAGGAGGCGGCTGCGGCGGCGCAGCCCAGCCCTGCACCCAGCGCTCCGCCTGTAGAGCTGGCCGAGCGCTAGATCGTGTCCACGGGACCAGCGCGCCGCCACCTGCTTCGTCTGCTGGAGCGCGTGGCGGACGACGCCATCGACGATGCAGCGCTCACGCAGCTCGCAACGACGCGGGTCGGTTCATTGGCGGCTGGACTCGTGGCGGAGGCCTTCGCCAGTGACGACGTGACCGCCTCCGCTCCCGCCCAGGCCTTCGTCGACGAACGTCTCGGCGAGTTCGGCGCGCTGATCAACGCGGAGACGCGCGCCGCTGTCGCCCGGCGCGCACGCGCGCTCATCGCCGAGCGCGCCCCCTAGTGATGTCTCCAGGCCGCGGTAGGCGCGCCTCCGCGCGCGACGGATGAGCACGCTTCCCCGTCGTTGCTGCCGCCTGCGCCGTCACTGCCGTGACGCACCCGCTCTCCCTCCCTCGTTTCCGCCGTCGGAGGCGGGGGTTGGGTAAGTGGCAGGGGGCCATGGCGACTGCGACGCGCACAACCTCTGCTCCTAGGCGTGGACCGCCGTATTGTTAGCCTATGCCGGACGCACGTTTCCAGCCGGTGGCCAGCCAGATGCCGTTCACGCAGATCGAGCAAGATCTGCGGGCTTTCTGGCGCGAGCGCCGCATCTTCGAACGGAGCGTCGAGGATGAACCGGCGCGTCCCCTGTACACGTTCTACGAAGGCCCGCCCACCGCCAACGGGGTGCCCGGCGTTCACCACGTCTTGGCGCGCATCTTCAAAGATCTGTTCCCCCGTTACAAAACGATGCGGGGCTATCGCTCGCCTCGCAAAGGGGGCTGGGACACGCACGGCCTGCCGGTGGAGCTGGAAGTCGAGCGGGAGCTGGGGCTGCGATCCAAAGCGGAGATCGAGGCCTATGGCATCGCGGAATTCAACGCCAAGTGTCGCGACTCGGTCTTTCGCTATGTCCGGCAGTGGGAAGATCTCACGGAGCGCACGGCGTTCTGGCTGGATATGCGTGACGCCTACGTCACCTACGATCCGGCCTACATCGAATCCTGCTGGTGGATCATCAAGCAGCTCTGGGACGCCGGTCTCATCTACGAGGACCGGCGCACCGCGCCCCATTGCCCCCGTTGCGAGACCTCGCTCTCAAGCCACGAGTTGGCGTTGGGCTACCAGGAAAACACCGAAGACCCCAGTATTACCGTGAAGTTCCGCGTCGCCGCGGAGTCGCTGCCCGCTCTCTTGCAGGATGCCGCCGGCGGTGACACCTTTCTGCTCGCCTGGACTACCACGCCGTGGACACTCCCCGGCAACACCGCGCTCGCCGTCGCGACGGCCGAGCGCTACGTCGTCGTGACGGACGGCCACGGCGAGCGCTTGATCCTCGCCGAAGCGCTCGCCCCCGCGGTGCTGGGCGCCGAGATGGCCGTCGAGACCGCCGTCACGGGTGCCGAGCTGATCGGCCTGCGCTACGAAGGGCTGTACGAGCCGGGCGATTGGGGTGTGCGGCTGCAGAAGTTCGAACAAGGCCGTCTGGGTGCTTGGCGGGCTCCTGCGGACGGACGCGCTTGGCGGCGCGTGGTCGCGGGCGAGTTCGTCTCGATGGAGGAAGGCACGGGCATCGTGCACATCGCGCCCGCTTTCGGCGCCGACGACTACGCCCTTGGCCGGCGGGAGGGGCTGGTGTTCGCGCAGCCCGTTGGCCTCGACGGACGCCTGACCGGCGAACGCTCGCCCTTCGGCGGCTCATTCGTGAAGCAGGCGGACCCGCGGATCATCGACGACCTGCGCGCGCGCGGACGCCTCGTCCATGCGACCACGATCCGTCACACGTACCCGTTCTGTTGGCGCTGCGATACGCCGCTGCTCTACTACGCCAAACCATCTTGGTATATCGCCACGACCAAAGTGGGCGATGCGCTCCGCCGTTCGAACCAAGAGCTGATCCAATGGCATCCCGAGCACCTCCGCGCCGGCCGCTACGGCGACTGGATCGCCAACAACGTCGACTGGGCTATCAGCCGCGAGCGCTACTGGGGCACGCCCCTCCCGATCTGGCGCTGCGAGGGCTGCAACGCCTGCGAAGCGATCGGCTCCTTCGCGGAGTTGCGCGCGCGCGCGCGCGGCGGGGCGGTGGAGCTGCCGGATCCGCACCGCCCATACGTTGACGCGCTGGAGCTGGACTGCCGCGCCTGCGGCGCGACGATGCGCCGGATTCCAGAAGTCGCGGATGCCTGGTTCGACAGCGGCGCCATGCCTTACGCCCAGTGGCATTACCCCTTCGAGAATCCGGAAACCTTTGCGGAGCGCTTCCCGGCGGAGTTCATCTGCGAGGGCATCGACCAAACGCGTGGCTGGTTCTACTCGTTGCACGCGCTGGCGGTCTTACTACACGCCGCCGGCGCGATCCCGGAGCCCACGGCCTACCGGCACGTCCTCTCCGTGGGGCACGTGCTGGACGAGGCCGGCGAGAAGATGAGCAAGTCCAAAGGAAACGTCGTCGATCCCTGGCAGGTGCTGGGCGAGCACGGTGCCGATGCGCTGCGCTGGTATCTCTACACCGCCTCGCCGCCCGGCAACCCGCGCCGTTTCAGCAGCGCGCTGGTGGGGGAGGCGCAGCGCAAGTTCATCCTGACGCTCTGGAATACCTACTCCTTCTTCGTCACCTACGCCAACATCGACGGTTTCGATCCCGCCGGCCCGCCTCCCGCTGAGCGCGCGGAGTTGGACCGCTGGCTGCTGAGCGCCCTGCACGGTCTGATCGAGCGGGTGACGGCGGATCTCGACGCCTACGCGCCGACGAACGCGGCGCGCGCGATCGAGGACTTCGTCCAGCAGCTGAGCAACTGGTACGTCCGCCGCAGCCGCCGCCGCTTCTGGAAGTCGGAAGACGATTCGGACAAGGCCGCGGCCTACCACACGCTCTACGAGGCTCTCGTCACGGTGGCGCGGCTGACGGCGCCGTTCACGCCCTATCTCTCCGACGCGATCTACCGCAACTTGGTGGTCGCGGTGGACGCCGGCGCGCCCGAGTCGGTGCATCTCGCGCGCTGGCCGGAGGTGGACGGTTCCCGTCGCGTCGCCGCCCTCGACGAAGCGATACCGCGGGTGCAGCGCGTCGCCTCGCTCGGACGATCCGCGCGGAGCAATGCGGGGATTAAGGTGCGGCAGCCGCTGCGGGAGCTGCTGGTCAGCGCACGCTCGGACGACGACCGGGAGACGCTGCGGCGCTACGCGGAGATGCTGCTGGACGAATTGAACGTGAAGCGGCTCGTCTTGGTCGAGGCGGCATCCGAGTTGGTGACGGCGACGATCAAGCCCAACCTGCCCGTGCTGGGCCCGCGGCTCGGGAGAGAAGTCGGTCGGCTGCGCGTCGCGCTCCAAGCGCTGTCCGATACGGAGCACGCGGCGATCGCGGCGCGGGTTGCGGCCGGCGACACGGTCGAGGTCGCCGGCTTCGCGTTGAGCGCTGGCGACCTGCTCGTGGAATCGAAGCCACGCGAGGATGTCGCGGTAGCCGCAGACGGGTCCTACACCGTTGCCGTGGCGACGGCCATTGATGCCGAGCTGGCCCGAGAGGGGACCGCGCGCGAAGTGGTGCATCGCGTCCAAAGTCTCCGCCGCCTCGCGGGCTTCGCGCTCGCCGACCGGATCGTGCTTTGGCTCCGCGTCGCCGGCAGCGTCAAGGACGCCGTCGAGGCGCACGCCGCTTACGTTCGGGCGGAGACCCTCGCGACCGAGTTGCAGTTCGATTCGCCGCCCGATGATGCGTACTCCTCGGAGGAGCGAATCGACGGGCAGTTGGTCACGATCGGCGTACGGCGGCTCTAGGCACGAGCCGTACTAGTCCGCGTCGCGCTCGGCCTCGGGGTCCACCCGAGCGCTCGATTCCCGGCGGCGGGCCAGCTCCCGCTCCACGTGCTCGGCCTTCTGCTGTTTGCGCGCCGTCCCGGCCTCTGCCTCCACATGCTTCGGCATCGGCGAGGAAGCTACGAAGAGGCCCTTGGCCGCCGCCACGATCTGCTTGCGGGTCGAGCTGCCGGGCGGACGGTCGAGCGCCGCATCGTAGTGCCCGTGGATCACCCGTGGCCATTCCGCCGCCAGCTCGGCCCCGAACAGCATGATGTTGGCGCTGAGGAAGACGAAGAACAGGAAGGCCGTCACAGCGCCCAGCGATCCGTAGACGGCATCGTAGTTGCCGAAGGTGGCCAGGTAGATCGCGAATGCGTTCTTGACCACCTCGAACCCAAGCGCGGCCACCAGCGCGCCCGGCCAGACGTGGCGGAAGTGCGTCTGCACCGCTGGGACCACGGTATAGAGCGTCAAGAAGACCCCGAAGGAGAGCAGCAGCGGCACCAGGACCGCCAGCACCTCGAAGCCGATGGCGGCTCCTGCGCCTGCCGGACCGAGGGCGTCGGACAGACTCTCGCTCGCCCGCCGCGCGACTTGCAAGAAGAGGGTCGCGCCCAGCGACAGCATGACGAGGACGCCCAAGCCGATGATCATCGCGAGGTCCAACAGCTTGGCCTGCAGGAAGGGGCGGCGGAAGTCGGTGTCCCACGCTTCGTTCAGTGCCCGCCGGATCGCGCCCATCATTCCCGACGCGGACCAGATCAGGGCAACCACGCTCAGCAGGCCCAAGGCCGAGAGACTCGTTGCGACGCCATCGACAAGCTCCTCGATGTTGTCGCGCCCTTCCTCCTCCGATAGGGGGAGCGCCTCCGTCAGTTCGGCGATCAGCTCCTCGCGCAACCCCTCGTTTTGCAAGACCAAGCCGCTGATGGAGACGAACAGGATCACGAACGGAAAGATGGAGAACAGCGCGTAATAGGAGATACCGGCCGCCAGATAGGTGCAGCGGTCGTCCAGGAACTCTTGCACGCTGCGCCGCACGAGCAGCGCGCCGTCGCTCCACCACCATTGCAGGTGGACCGCCCACCAGTGCCGCCAGTAGAGCCAGCGGTCTCGCATCGCTGCCATGGTATCGGCCGCTGCGCGGGTCCGGCCGAGCGTTGTCTAGACGCCATGCTGTGGCGAAACGCTGCTCTACAGTGATCGCGAAGGGATCACCGAGGCGAGTTCTATGGCCAGGACCGATGTGCAAGGCGCTGTCGAGGGCGGGAGCCCGCGGATCGTCGCGAAGTTCGGCAGCAAGCTGTTGACCTCGGACGGCGGGCAGCTGGATGCGGCCGTGCTGGCCGACTTGGTGCGCCAGGTGGCGGCGCTGGCGGCGGATGGCGCGCAGGTGGCGGTCGTCACGAGCGGCGCCGTGGCGCTTGGGCGCGATCGCCTGGCCGTCCCCCACCTGCAGCGGGATATCGCGGACCGCCAAGTGCTTGCGGCGATCGGCCAGAGCCGCTTGGTGGAGCGCTACGACACTCTCCTGCATGAGCACGGTCTCATGGCGGCACAGGCGCTCCTCACCCGTGCCGACCTGGCCCAGCGCGGCGGCTACCTGAACGCGCGCAACACCATCGATGCGCTCCTGCGCCTCGGCGTCGTGCCGATTATCAATGAGAACGATGTTGTCGCTGATGAAGAGCTCCGCGGCGGTGCCTTCGGCGAGAACGACAGCCTCTCCGCGCTGGTCGCCAATCTGATCGACGCCGATCTGCTGGTCGTACTCAGCGACGTGGATGGCCTCTTCCGCAGCGATCCCCGCACCGATCCGCGGGCCGAGCTAATCCGCGATGTCGAGGACATCGACGCGGTGGCGGACTATGCCGGGCCGCCGGGCCGCGGCGGCCGCGGCGGCATGCGCGCCAAGGTCGAAGCGGCGCGCCTGGCGACCGGGACCGGCACCACCGTGGTGGTCGCCAACGGCCGCGAGCCGGACGCGCTCCGGCGCATTGTCGGCGGGGAAGCGCTGGGGACGCGTTTCTGGCCGGGGTCCACGCACACGGAGAGCCGCAAGCGCTGGCTACTTTCCGGATTGGGTGCGGGCGCTGGCCGCTTCGTGATTGACGCGGGCGCCGTGCGGGCGCTGCGCCACAACAGCCGCAGCCTGCTGCCCGTCGGCGTCGTCGAAGTGCGCGGCGACTTCGAGCGCGGCGACATCGTGGCCGTGGAGGGCGCGGGCGGGGAGCGGCTCGCGGTCGGCATCAGCAACTACGGCGCCGAGGAGGCCTCGCAGATCCGGGGGCGACGCTCGGATCGGATCGAGGAGCTACTCGGCTACTACTACGGGGACGAGATGATCCATCGCGACAACCTGGTCTTGCTTTAGCGTCCGACTTAAGGTTCTGCCGGCCCGGCTACACTGCGAACGGAGCGGCGAACGGATCAGCAAATGACAACCATGCGTCGCCGGCGCGAGTTCGCAGCGCTGGTGCTCACCAAGAGGGGGAGGCCGGTGACGGAGGGCTACGTGCATATGGAGATCGAAACCAGCATCAACGGCCGCGCCCGGGAGCAGCGCTGGTCCGGCAAGATCTCTTCGCTCACCGTGCCGGCCGCCGTGCTGGACGGACCGTACCAGCTCCGTCCCCTCGATCGCACCGATCTCTTCCCCATCCAGGTCGTGCAGGGCGCCGATCAGCGCCTCGGCATCACCAGCGACGAGTATCTCTTCCTGGGTGAAGGCGACCCCCCCACGATCGCGGCCAAGGGTCGGAGTCGATGACTGCTTCGCTCAGCACCGTGCGGGCGCAGGCGGAAGCCGCGCGCACCGCCAGCCGCGTGCTGGCCTATACGGGAAGCGCTGCCAAGAATGCTGCCCTGGAGGGCATCGCGGCGGGCCTGCGGCAGCGGTGCGAAGAGGTCCTCGCCGCCAACGCGCAGGATATGCGCGACGCGGAGGAGGCGGGAATCAGCGCTGCCTTCCTCGACCGCCTCCTGCTCACCGAGGAGCGCTTGGCGGCGCAAGCGGAGGACGTGCTTCGCATCGCCGCGCTGGACGATCCGGTAGGCGAGACCATCGCGCAGCACGTCATGCCCAATGGCTTGCGGATCCAGCGAGTGCGCGTGCCCTTGGGCGTGATCGGCGCCATCTTCGAGAGCCGTCCCAACGTCACGATCGATATCTCGGCGCTCTGCCTCAAGAGCGGCAACGCTTGCGTGCTGCGGGGAGGCAAGGAAGCGCTCCGCAGCAACCGCGTGCTGGCAGGGATCTGCCGCGAGGCCTTGAGCGCTGCCGCCTTGCCGGATGCCTCCCTGCAGTTCATCGATAGCACGGACAGGACCTTCGTCGGCGAGCTGCTGCGAATGAGCGACCTGATCGATCTGATGGTGCCGCGGGGCGGCACCGATCTGATCCGGCGCGTGCGCGACGAGGCCAAAATGCCGGTCGTGGCCGGCGGCGTCGGCATCTGCCACGTCTTCGTGGATGCGACCGTCGATGCGGGCGCGGCCCTCGACATCGTGGACAACGCGAAGACTCGGCGCATGTCGATCTGCAACGCCATGGATTCCCTCATCGTCCATCGCGAGATTGCCGCGCCCTTTCTGCGGAAGCTGGCTGCCCGCTGGGCGAGTAAGGACATCCAGTTCCGTGCCGATAGGGAGGCACTGGCGATCCTGGAAGCGACGGAGGCGAACGCGGTCGCGGCCGGCCCCGGCGACTTCGATACCGAGTTCCTGGGACCCGTCGCGGCGGTGCGCGTCGTGGACAGCGCCGACGAGGCGCTGGAGCACATCGCCGTTCACGGCTCCGGCCACTCGGAGGCGATCTGTACCGCGGACGCTGCGCTGGGCGAGCGTTTCCTGCGGGAAGTCGACGCGGCGGCGGTCTACGTGAACGCCTCTACCCAGTTCACCGACGGCGGACAGTTCGGGTTGGGCGCCGAGATCGGCATTAGCACCCAAAAGATGCACGCCCGCGGGCCCATGGGGCTGCGCGAGCTGAC
The DNA here is from genome assembly GCA_026707145.1 of Chloroflexota bacterium. Classification (GTDB taxonomy): domain Bacteria; phylum Chloroflexota; class Dehalococcoidia; order Bin125; family Bin125; genus JAPOXK01. The sequence goes on from JAPOXK010000027.1 coordinate 36,991, forward strand.
CTCGTACAAATGGGTCGTGCGCGGCGACGGCCAGGTTCGCCCCAGCTAGAGAGACGTCATGTTCCAGTATGAGCGCGAGAGCCGCACGCCCCAGTCGGAGTGTTTCGTCATTGAGAACGAGGCTGGCAGCGCCGCGCGCGTGGACCTCCACTTCACGCCCGCGATCGTGTATGGCACCCTCTGCGTGCCTCCGGACTGGAGTGACGTTGACATCCAGGATGTGATCGCGGATATCGACGATAAGATCGTCCGTACCGCCGAGCCGTTTCGCGACGATTTCGTGGTGACGGTCTGGAGCGGCTCCGAGTTGGGCGTCTACTCGGATGAGGAAGGGATGGGCAATGCTGACGATGTGGCCGGCGGCACAGAGGGCTGATCCGTGACAGAGGTCGAAACCCAACCTTCCCCGCCCGACGAGCCGGCCGACGACGCCTCCGACGTCCTCGAAGCGTTCTTCGCCGGCCGCGTGGAGGAGGCGCTGCCGGCCGAGGAGCTCGGCGAGTTCCATGATTTCGTTCGAAACGAAGCCGTCGGCCGCCGCCGCTTCGCGCTCTCGTTCCGGGTAGAGTGCGGCTGCCTGGCTTGGATCGGCTATGCGCTCTCCCGTCTCGTGACGCACGAAGACGGAATCGAGTTCAAGGCCGAGCCCATGCAGACCTACGTGCCCGATCACGAGCCGGATGTGGAGCATCCTGAGGGGCCCACCGAAGACCCGCCCGACCAGTTCGCCGACTGGCCCATCTGGCCCTATGAGATCTACCAGGACGAGTTGGAAGAGGCTGAGGCGGCGCGCGCAGCCGGGAGCGAGTCGTAGCCCGCATGTCCCGCTACCGCGCGGTCTTCTTCGACCTCGACGGCACCCTGGTCGATGAGCGCGCTGGCGTTCGGACGGCACGCGCCGCCGCTGCCGAGGCGCTCCGCGCGCTCGGCTACGACGTGCCGGACGAGGTTTTCAACGCGGCCGTCCAGCTGGTGGTGGACCGCACCTTTGCGCGGCACGGCGGCCAGTGGCCGGGGATCTGGTCGCGTGAAGCGCTCATGGCGGACGTGCTGCGCGCGCTTGGGCTGCACATTGCCCCGGCGGCTCGGATCGCGGATGCCTACGCCGCGGCGCGCATTGAGCATCTGGCGCTGATGCCGGGGGCACGGCAGACGCTGGCGCTGCTCTCTCGGCGGGTACCGGTCGGACTCATCAGCAACGGATCGGGGACGGAGCAGCGTGCCAAGCTGCGGCGCGGCGGACTCGATGGCTACTTCCGCGCGCTGACCATCTCCGGCGACCTGGGAGTGGCGAAGCCCGCGCCGGCGATTTTCCGGGCCGCGCTGCGGTCGCTGGGCGTCTGCTCCGGCGAGGCCGTGCACGTCGGCAACAACTTCGAGCAGGATGTGGCGGGAGCGCTCGGCGTGGAGATGGGCGCGATCTGGCTGAACGTGAATGGGGAAGGAGCGGCCCGCTCGGACTGCCATGCGACCGCCGTCGTACGGAGCTTGGACGAGCTTCCGGCCCTGCTCGCGCTCGGCGCCTAGCCCCGTTGCCCGTCAGTTCTTGCGCTGCAGGACGCGCTGCACGGCCGCCTCGACCCCGCCTGCGTCCAGGCCGAACCGCTCGAGCAGCTGATCCCAGCGCCCCGATTCTCCATAGCGGTCTCGCACCCCCACCTGCTCCACCGGCGCCGGGTAGGTCGCGGCCAGCGCCCGTGTGACCGCCGCCCCGAGTCCGCCCTGCACCAGATGCTCTTCGGCGGTCACGATCGCGCCCGTCTCCCGCGCCGCGGAGATGACGGCCTCTTCATCGAGCGGGGTGATGGTCGCCATGTTGAGCACGCGCACGGACACGCCCCCTGCGGCGAGGCGCTCGGCGGCCTCCCGCGCCGCCGCGACCAAGTGGCCGCAGGCGATCACGGTCGCATCCCCGCCTTCGCGCAAGCGGTGGGCGCGGCCGAGAGCGAAGCGGTACTCGTCCCCGTAGACCATGGGCACTTTGGGCCGTCCCAAGCGGATGTAGAAGGGCCCCGCCGTGGTACCGGCGGCCCAGATCGCCTGCGCCGCCTCAACGACGTCAGCCGGCACGACGACCGTCATCCCCGGCAGCGCCGTCACGAGCGAAAGATCCTCAATCGCCTGCGCCGACGCCCCGTCCTCGCCCACGCTGACGCCGCCGTGACTGGCGACGAGCTTCACGTTGAGCCCAGGCTGCGCCACGCTCATACGCACTTGATCGAAGCAGTGGCCGGGAACGAACACGGCGAAGGAGGCCGCAAAGACGGTCTTGCCGTCCGCCGCCAGGCCCGCCGCCATGCTGATCATGTTCGCTTCCGAGGCGCCGACCGTGTACCAACGCTCGGGGAATGCCGCCTTCAGCTGCCGTCCGCCCGTCGACGCCGATAGATCCGCTTCGAGCGTGACGATGTCGTAGCCGGCCTCGGCCAGCCGGATCAACGTGGGGCCGAACGCCTCGCGCGTCGCTGCGGCCCGCGCCGCCGTTGCCGTCACGGGCCGATCTCCTCCAGCGCCTGCGCGAGCTGCTCGGGCGATGGGCCCTTGCCGTGCCAGGCGGCGGGGTTCGCTTCCATGTAGGACACGCCCTTGCCCTTCGTCGTTTCGGCGACGATGACCTGTGGCCGCCCCTTGATCGCCGCCGTCTCCGCGAGGGCCGGCAGCAGTTGGTCGAAATCGTGCCCGTCCTCTACCTGGATCGCGTGCCAGCCGAACGCCCGGAACTTTTCGGCCACGTCCCAGAGCCGCAGGATCTCGCCCTCCGGACCGTCGTTCTGGAAATGGTTGCGATCGACGATCGCCGTGATCCGGTCCGTCTCGAAGTGGGCCGCGCTCAGCGCCGCCTCCCACACCTGTCCCTCGTTGAGCTCTCCGTCGCCGAGCAGGCAGTACAAGCGGCTGTCTCGCCGGTCCAGCCGGGCCGCCAACGCCTGCCCAATGCAGAACGAGAGCCCCATCCCCAGCGCGCCGGCGCTCATCTCGACGCCGGCCGGCTTGCCCAGCACCGTGTGGCCCTGCAGCGGACTGCCGAGCTTGCGGAAGGTCGGCAGGAGGTCGGTGCTGAAGTAACCGGCCTCGGCTAGGACCGCGTACAGCACGGGGGTGGCGTGCCCTTTGCTCAGCACGAAGCGGTCCCGCTGGGGCCAGTCGGGCCGGGCGGGGTCGTAGCGCAGCACCCCCCCGAAATACAGGGCCGTCAGGATCTCCACGGCCGAGAGAGAACCGCCGGGGTGCCCGGACTGGGCTGCTGCTGTCATCTCCACGATGTGGCGGCGGATCCGCTGGGCCGTCGCTTTGAGATCGAGCGTGGTGCTGACGGTCATGCGCACTCCAACTGTCCGGGCCGGGGGCACGTCAATGCTACCGGCGGGGGGGGGAGGCCAGCTAGGGCCCGGACCACCGTCTCGGCATAAGGCGCGCGGGTCAGATGTCTCTGCCGCACAGGTCGGAATCAGGGGTTTGGCTTGGCCTGCAGGGTACGCGCCTCTTTGAGGTCGATTCGCGCCCGGTGTCCGTGCTTCTCAAGTAATGACAGGAGTTGAGCGCCGTTGATTAGTGTCAGTGGCTTGTCCTTAGCGAAACCGACGGAGTCGGCACCATAATCTGAGGTTGTCACTAGGATCCCTCGGTCGGCGCCCTCGTGCATGACCGTGCCGTACAAATCGCGTACGGCAGCGACACCGACCGTATTGGTGTAGCGCTTCGCCTGGATCACGTACTTACCGCCACGGATCGGGTCGGGATCGAAAGCAATCGCATCCACGCCCCCATCTCTACTGGCCTGCGTCACTTTGACTTCGCCACCTTTCGAGACGAACTCCTGCTCGAATATTTCGCGCACCAGGTGCTCGAAGCTCTCCCAGTCCATGGTCGCCAGATTCGACTCGGCGGATAAGTCCCGAACAATATCTCTGGACTCGACAAACCGTCGATCGCCCGTATCGAGTTGGAGGATTGGCTGAACGGGCGTGAGCGTCGCGAGTTTCGCAGCAGACACACCCTTCAGCGAGCGGTAGCAAGCCCGGGGCTCGATCTCTGCAAGGTTCAACGCGAGAAATTCCTCTCGTCGTGCCTGTACTGACATGATGCAGCTCTTGCCGCGCTGCCCTGTTGCTGGATCGATGCTCTCGACCCAACCGTTGAACACGATTGCATCGAGTGCCGCGATATCGTCTGCTTCGTACAGTTCGTGGATGGTGCGCAGCGCGATCTGGTGAAGGACGTCTTCGTACAATGTGTCTTTCTCACGATCGGAGATGTGAGTCTCCTTGCGCTCGTCGCGGCTCTGCACATATGTGACGCTTTTGACTGTGGGCATTGAGTCTTTTTGGGGTAGTCGGTACTCAACGACGATGGTTTTCGTATCGACGTTAAATCCAAGGTCGAAATCAATGTTCATCCAATCTGGGTATTCGGAATCGTTCAGAACAAGCTCGGCGTGTTCCTCGATAGGGCGGCTGTTCCCCCCATCCCACTGCTCGTAGCTATGCCGGAACGCGTCCACTTCGGCATTGGCTGCATCCTGTCGGTTTTTGTAATTGGCCTCTTCCGTTTCCCAGTCCTGCTGCTCCGAATCGAATATCTTCTGGCGTTCCGCGTCTGCGCGGTCCGCTTTATCGGAGGCTTTATCGGAGGCGTCCTGCCACTTCTTAAGCGCTCGCTCAAATGCGGTCCGGGCCGCTGCTTCCTTTCCCTTCCGCTTGGACGAGAAAATTCGATCGAAGATATTGAGTTGCGGTGGCGTGTAGGTGGGAGCAGGATGTGTCGGCCGATCGGCCGGACGGAAGCCACGAGGCTTTCCAGTCTCCTGGTCGTACTCAATGCCTGCAGTCTGCTTGGGCTTGCGGGTCATAGGCGCGTGACTCTTGAGCGATTCCCAGTCCACGCGATCATCGATACCAAGCGTGTGGCCTAGGATGTTTCTGCAGGCCTCTAGCGCTTCTTCAGCCTCTGCCGTTTCCGTTTCGGCAGCTGCCTTACCAGCTTCCCGGCGGGCTTCACGTTCTTCGCGCGCAAGACGCTTCGCGTACTTCTCAGCCCAGCGTGCGAGGTGAGCGCTGAGCTTGTTCTCGAGTACGCCTCTGTCGCGATCGCTCAACACGCGATGCTCATTGAGACCGTCGTGCCAAACCTCAATCTGGAAGCCTGACACGCGGCCAGTAGATGTCAGGCGCGCGGTGACCTCACTGACGCGGACAGGGTCTTGTCGTTTGCGAGCCATGAGTGTGCCTCTTATCTTTTGGTGAGATCAGATCGTCTCCGTCGCCAATCGTGCTTGTACTACATCCTGTCGAAACCATGCCCTATCTCTCCAACAACACCTGCATCACGTACTGCAAGATCACGTCATCGCCAGCCTCGGTATCTTCGATTGGGGTCAGCAACATTAAGGCCGGGACAGCGATGCTGGGGTCAGTTGGCCCTGAGGTTGATTCCGTATGTCTTCGGCGTGCGACTGACCTGCTGCCTGACCGAGAACGCGACTAGCACGAATCCTGTGCTGCAGTGACCGAATTGCTGTGCGTACGCAACGTCGTTGCCAGGTTGTCGAGTTCTTTAAACTGAGGCTCAGTGCATACGCGTTAGGCTCACGCGCGCCATGTCGACCGACGCCGTCCGGCTCTTCATCGCCGTGCCCGTGCCGCCCGCGGTGCGCGCGGAGCTCCAGCGTGCGCGCCGCCGCTTCGAGGGGGGCGGGGTGCCGCGCCTGCGCTGGGTCCGCGCCGAGGCGGTCCATCTGACGTTGAAGTTCCTCGGCGAGATCCCGTCGGCGCGCATCGGCGTCGTCGAGCGGGAATTGGAGGAGGTCTGCGCCGAGAGCCGGCGCCACGCCCTGCGGCTTAGCGGCTGCGGCGTCTTCGGCGGGCGCCGGCCGCGGGTGCTTTGGGCCGGGCTGGACGGCGCCGTCGCGGATACGGCCACGCTCGCGGGGGCGATCGACGCACGCTTGGCGGCGCGCGGTTTCCCATCCGAGCGCCGGGACTTCCGCCCCCACCTGACGCTGGCGCGCGTCTCCGACGGCGCCACTGCCGACGATCGGGATCGCTTGGCCGGCTTGATCCGGCGGGCCGGAGCACTCCCGCCGCTTGTCCTGCCCGTCGAGCAGGTCCAGCTTATTCGCAGCGATCTGCAACCCGGCGGCGCGCGCTACACGACGCTGCGCGCATTCCCCTTGGGCGTCGCTCCATAAAGATGCCGGGCGAGCCCGAGAGCGGAGTGCTAGATTGACGGGAGAAACGACGGAAGCGTGAGGTGGCGCCCGTTGGTGCGAACAGCTTTCGAGTAGCGTGGCAATACAGGGCCGCCGGTCGGGCGGTCTTTTTGGTGCAGCGAGGTCGGTCTTCGCGGTCGAGAGGACCTGAGTATGAATAGCAGTCTGATCGGCAAGATCGAGAAAGCGCGGATGTACGCGAGCGAGCGGGATCGGATCAGGATCGATTCGCTCAGCTGTAGCCTGCGGGGCGACAACAGCACGCACACGATCACTCTCACAGCCGGCGCTTGGTCCTGCGACTGTCACTTCTTCCGGCGCCACGCAACCTGTTGCCACTCCATGGCCATGGAGCGCGTGCTGGGCGAGCTCTTGCCCAACGAGGTGCGTCCGCGCGCCATCTCCGCCTAGCGCTCCCACGCTGCTAGCGGCGCTGCTCCTCCTCGTAGCGCCGCAGCACGAGGCAGGCGTTCTGTCCGCCGAAGCCGAAAGAGTTCTTGAGAACCACGTCCACCTTCGCCTCCCGCGCGGTGCCCGGGACGTAATCCAAGTCGCAGGCCGGATCCGGCGTCTCCAGATTCACGGTTGGGTGGATGCGTCCCGTCTCGATCGACCGCACCGCCGCGATCGATTCCAGCGCCCCTCCCGCTCCGAAGCCGTGTCCGATCATCGACTTCGTCGCGCTGATCGCGACGCGGTATGCGTCTTTCCCTAACGCGGTCTTCAGCGCCTTGGTTTCGGAGACGTCGTTGAGCGGCGTCGAGGTGCCGTGCGCATTGACGTAGTCGACCTCGCCGGGGCCGGTTCCCGCGTCATGCAGGGCGGCGATCACCGCGCGCACGGGACCGTCGCCGCTCTCGTCCGGAGCCACTAAGTGATAGGCGTCCGCGCTCGCGCCGAATCCAGCGACCTCGGCGCGGATGCGAGCGTCGCGCGCCCGTGCGTGCGCCTCGCTTTCGAGCACGAGGATGCCGGCGCCCTCTGCGGGCACGAAGCCATCCCGATCCGCGTCGAAGGGACGGCTGGCGCGCTGCGGGGCGTCGTTGCGGGAGCTGAGCGCGCGCATCACCGCGAACGATCCCGCCATCACCTCGACCATGGCGGCCTCGGTGCCGCCGCTGACGACGACGTCCGCCGTCCCCCGGCGGATCAGCTCCGCCGCTTCGCCGATCGCTTGCGTGCCCGCCGCGCAGGCCGTCACGATCGTGCTGTTGTACCCGAGCAGTCCGAATTGCATCGAGACGTTCGAGGCGGCCATGTTCGGGAGGACGCGTGGGATCAGGAGTGGGTCGAGCCGCATCGCCCCCCGCTCCTGCATGTGCAAGACGCCCGCCTGAATGTTCGGCAGCCCGCCGATGCCGTTGCCCAGCACCACCCCTATGCGTGTGCGGTCTTCGGTGCCGAGGTCCAGATTCGCATCCTCGAAAGCTTGGGCCGCTCCCGCCACGGCGAATTGCGAGAAGCGCGCCATGCGCCGCGCGTCTTTGCGGGCCATATGATCCGTGGGCGTGAAGTTCCGCACCTCGCCTGCGATCTGGCACGCTAAGCCCGACGGATCGAACGCTTGCAGCCGTTCGATCCCGCTGCGTCCTGCCAGACACGCCTCCCAGAACGCGTCGACGCCGATCCCCAGGGGGCTAATGGCGCCCATGCCCGTGATCACGACGCGCGGGCGGTTGCCAGGCACGGCTAGGACTCCGCGCGCGCCGATGTCGGCGCCGTGCCGCGCTGCTGTAGCGTGAGGGCGCGCGTCTCGGCCGCCAGGAAGATCGACCCCAGCACGGCGATCACGTCTTGCTCCCCTGCCAGGCCGCGTGCCGCGCCGAGGGCGTCGGCCACGGTCGTCTCCACCAGCATTGCCCTCTCGAATCCGGCGAACGCCTCCGCCAGTGCGGGCGCCTCCAGAGCGCGCGGATGGTCCGGCTGGGTCACGACCAGCGCCGCCGCGTGCTCGTGAAGGAGCTGTGCGACGGCTGCCAGATCTTTATCGCGCAACATGCCCACCACCACCACCAGCCGCTCGTGCGGGAAGTAGCTGCGCAGCGACTCCAGCACGCGGTCGAACGATTCGCCGTTGTGTGCCGCGTCGATGACGAGGCGCGGGTTGTCGGCGATCAGCTCCAGACGCGCCGGCCAGCGCACGGTGGCGAGACCAGTCCGGATCGCGCGCCCTTCGATGGCCAGCCCCTGTGCCCGCAGCCCTGCGATCGCGGCGAGCGCCGTCGCGGCGTTCTCGATCTGGTGGTGCCCCATCAGCGGCAGCAGATAGAGGTTGCTCTCGGCCGACGTCTCTTCGCTATGTTCCGCCGGGTCGGCGGCGTCTCTCGGCCCGATCCGCAGCCACTGGCCGTGCCGATCGGTCCCGGCGTACTCCCAGCGGTAGTGCTCCGTCACCTGCGTCAGGGGTACGCCGACCTCTTGCGCCCGTGTGATCACCTGCGCGGCGGCGGTGCGACTCCGCTGCGGACCGAGCACCGCGGCCTGCGTCCCCGGGACGATGATCCCCGCTTTCTCTGACGCGATGCGGCTCAGCTCGGGCCCCAGGATGTTGGCATGCTCTTCCGAGATGGCGGTGATGACGGCGATGTCCTTCTCGGCGAGTATGTTGGTGCTGTCGAGACGGCCGCCGAGACCCACCTCGATCACTTGCGCCTCCACCGCGGCCTCGCGAAAGGCGAGGAAGGCCATGGCGGTGAGCAGCTCGAACGTGCTGAGCCGGCCCGGAGCATCGCGCAGCTCCGCAACGACCACGGGCTCCAGCTGCTCGACCAAATCGGCGAACGTCTCCTGCCTGATTGCCGCTCCGTCGATCGCGATCCGCTCGGTGAACTCGTGCAAGTGCGGGCTCGTATAGAGCCCAGTGCGCAGCCCCTGCGCCCGCAGGATCGACTCGACCATCGTCGCCACCGATCCCTTGCCTTTCGACCCGGCGACGTGCACCGTGAGGCGGCCTGCCTCCGGCCGGTCCAGCCGCTGCAGCAGCGAGGTGATCCGATCCAGTGCGAACGCGCCCGCTTCCCGATCGGCTTGGCGTGACCGTTCGAAGTCGGCGAATCCGAGCAAGTAGTCGACGGCGGCGCGGTAGTCCATGCCCACATCCCCGCTGACGGGCGGCCGGCTGGAGACTCAGCGTAGCGGTACGCTACGCCACGGCAAGGGGGAAGAGCACGCAATGCCCGATCGGCAACCCGCACGGACGCTGTTGCTGGCAACCCACAACGCCGGCAAGCTGCGCGAGCTGCGCCGGCTGATCGGCGCGGACTGGGCGTTGGTGGCCCCGGGAGAGGCGGGCCTCGATCACCTCCGCGTGGTGGAGAGCGGGGCCACCTACCGGGAAAACGCGGCGCTCAAGGCGCGCGCCTTCGCCGACGCGTCCGGTCTGCCCGCTCTGGCCGACGATTCCGGCCTTGAAGTCGAGGCCTTGGCGGGCGCGCCGGGCATCCGCTCGGCCCGTTATGCTGGAGCCGGCGCAACGGCCGCCGCCAACCGAGCGCGGCTCCTGGCGGCGCTGGAGGGCGTCCCGGCAGAGGGCAGGAAGGCTCGCTATCGGGCGCTGGTCGCCGTGGCACTGCCGCGCCAGTCGCGCGTCTGGTGTACGGAGGGGATCGTGACGGGCAGCATCGCAAGCGACGAGCGAGGCAGCGAAGGCTTCGGCTACGATCCGCTCTTCGAATTGCCGGACGGCAGGCGCATGGCCGAGCTGACCATGGATGAGAAGAACCGCATCAGCCACCGGGCCCGCGCCCTGCAGGCCGCTGCGCCACTGCTGGCACGCGTGCTCACGGAGCCAAGCCGATGAGCGGTCGAACGCCTGCGGGGCCTGTAGTGACCGACACCCACGGCCGCCCCCTGCGCGACCTGCGCATCTCAGTAACCGATCGCTGCAACTTCCGCTGCCGCTATTGCATGCCGCGCGAGCTCTTCGGTCCCGGCTTCGAGTTTCTCCCTAGCTCCGAGATCCTCAGCTTCGAGGAGATCACCCGTTTGACGCGGATCTTCGTCGCGGAGGGCGTTCGCAAGATCCGGCTCACCGGCGGCGAGCCCCTTCTCCGGCGCGAGCTGCCGACGTTGGTGGCGATGCTCGCGGCGATCCCGAACGTGGATCTGACCCTCACCACCAACGGCTCGCTGCTGGAGCAGCAAGCGGCGCCGCTCGCGGCGGCGGGGTTGCGACGCGTAACCGTCAGCCTTGATGCGTTGGACGAAGACCTCTTCCAAGCGATGACCGACGCCGGCTTCCCCGTGGCCAAGGTGCTGGCCGGGATCGACGCGGCCGCGGCCGCGGGTCTGCGCCCCCTGAAGGTCAACGCGGTGGTGCGGCGCGGCATGAACGACGCGGCCATTCTGCCGCTGGCGCGCTACTTCAAGGGCAGCGGCCATGTGCTGCGCTTCATTGAGTACATGGATGTGGGACATACCAACGGCTGGTGTCTCGACGAGGTGGTGCCGGCTGCGGAGATCATCGAACGGATCGACGCCGAGCTGCCGCTGGAGCCGCTGGAACCCAACTATCGGGGAGAAGTGGCGGCGCGCTACCGCTACCGCGACGGCTCCGGCGAGATCGGCGTCATCGCCTCGGTGACTCGGCCGTTCTGCGACGACTGTACCCGCGCGCGCCTCTCGGCCGACGGGAAGCTCTATACTTGCCTCTTCGCGTCGATCGGCACGGACCTGCGCCAACCGCTGCGCGGCGGCGCGGACGACGCGCTGCTGTCACGGATCGTTCGTCGAACCTGGAACGCCCGTGAAGATCGCTACTCTGCGATCCGGTCGAGCCAAACTGCGGACCCTTCTCGCATCGAGATGTCCTACATCGGAGGCTAGCGGTGGCGGATTCCCGCTCGCTGTCTCATGTCGATCCTGAGGGCCGGCTGCGCATGGTGGACGTCGCCGGCAAGGACGAGAGCGAGCGCGAGGCCGTGGCCGAGGGACGCGTCTTGCTGCAGCGGTCGACGCTCGATCAGATCAAGGCCGCTACGCTGGCGAAAGGCGACCTCCTCGCCGCGGCCCGGATCGCGGGCGTGATGGCGGCCAAGCGCACGCATGAGCTCATTCCCCTCTGCCATCCGCTCGCCCTGACGCACGTCGATCTCGCGCTCCGCCTCTCGGAGCAGGCGCCCGAGGGGTTCGGCGGGGCGGTGGAGATCCGCGCGCGCGTGGGATGCCGTGGCCGCACCGGCGTCGAGATGGAGGCACTGACGGCCGTAAGCGTGGCGGCCTTGACGATCTACGACATGGCCAAGGCCGTCGACCGTGGCATGCGCATCACGGATATCCGGCTGCGCGAGAAGCTGGGTGGGCGCTCGGGCGCGATCGAGCTGCCCTAGCGGTCGCGGTCGCGCTTGCGGTCGTATCCGGCCAGCGCGGTGAGCGTCCGCAGCGCTGCCAGGCCGTAAAGCAGACGCTCGGCCGCGCTGAGATCGACGGCGGCCAACTCCTCGCTGCGCAAGGCCACCGGATCCGGCACCCCGGGATGATCGAACGCTTCCGCGTCGATGCCGATCCGCAGCTCCCTCAATTCGCCCTCACGCGTCACGACGATGCAGCCGTGATCGCGCGTGCCCGCTGCCTCCGTCTCCACCTCGACGGCTTCTGTGAAGAACGCGCCGGGAAACGTGGGAAAGGGACGAATGTCTGCCGCCGTGCGACGGAGCAGATCCGCCACCTCGGCGGCGGCGCGTTCGATCACGCCGTGCGCATCGTCCGGCTCTCCCGGGTCACTGTGGGGATGGGTCACGTCTCGCCATGATGCCCAACCCGTGCGCGCGTGAGGTCGGGTCGCCTCCGGCGCGCACGCGATCGCGCGGATCAGTGCATCGCCCTTCCGCTCGGATGGTACAGTGAGGGGGATCCCAGCGGGGCGGCGGTGAGGGTCGAGCCGGATGACGGCAGAGTTCTGGACGGCGCAGCTCCGTATCGTCAAGGGCGAAGCCAGCGAAGAATCTCCCGAGATCGCGTTCACGGAGCGCTACGGCTCCGGGAGTCGGCGCGAGCGCCTCTACATCGTGGCCGAGCCCGCGCGTCCCGGCAGCGAGCGCTTCATCGGTGAGATGGTCACGCGCATCGGCGAGGAGTTCCTCACGGCCGAGGGATCACTCACCGGCACCATGCAGGGCATCCTGCGCGCTCGCCAAGCCGAGCTGCGCGACTGGAACCGTCGCAGCTTGCCCAAGGATCGAGCCAGCTACGGCCTTTCCTGTCTGCTGATCCGCGAGGACGTGTCGCTCTTGTGCCAGCTTGGTCCCAGCTTGGCCTACGTCCGCCACGGCTCGGCCATCGTGCAGCACACGCCGCGTGAGAAACGCGCGGCGCGTGCGCTCGGCATCGCCGAGGTCGCGAATCCGGAGTTCCAGCGCGTAGAGATTGGTCCGGAGGGCTACGCTCTGCTCATCAGCCAGTCGTCGCATACGATCTTTTCGGACGCTGTGCGGGAGCGGCTCCGGGAGGTACCGCCGGACGAAGTCCTCCCGTTCCTATACCCTTTCCTTAACACGCTGCCCAGCGTATCGGCGCTGGTGGTCGCTCCGCTGCCGGCCGTTGCCTATCTCGCGCCGGAGGCACCCGGCGACGGGGATGTCGCCGCCTTCGTTCCGCTGCAGGGAGACGAGCCGCTGCCGAGCGGCGCGCGTGAGATGGGGGAAGCGGCCTCGGCCGCTCCGATCGCGCCGCCGCCCGGGCCCGAAGGCGAACGTCCCGCCGCGGGCGAAAGCAGCGATGCGCGCGGCGGTGATTCGCTCCCTGCACCGCGCTCTGCCGGAGCGCCGCCGGGGTCCGGCGATTCGAGGGGGACCCCGGCACGTACGTCCCTGGCGCACTCCGGCGTCCTGGGCGCGATCGCCGCCGGCCGGCGGCGCATCCTCGGTTGGAGAGATCGCGTTGCTGGCGATGATCCCTGGAAAGCCGTGGAGCCCGAGGCCGCCCCCCCTTCGTCGCTCGGCGATCTTTGGGACGGCTCGGCTGCGGCGGCCGGGTCCGCCGCGGCCGATCGCATTGACCCGGCCGCGCTGGTGCCGCCGCCGTTCAAACCCGTTGAATTTCATCTGCCCGGCATCTCCGATGATCTCCTCTCCCCGCTTGGTGGCCTTGGAGAGTCCCCCGCCGCCGCCCAAGAGGCGCCGCCGGACCATTCAGCGAGCGCAGGGGCGCCGGGTGATGACCGCGCCGCTCGCTTCTCCAACGAATCTCCCCCCCAGAGCGACGGCAGCCTTCCCCTCTTCCCTGAAGAGGACCCTGCGGAGGCCGGCGAGCCGGCTGATGGCGTCTCAGAGGAGGCGGAACCCGCCTACGGACTTGGGGAGCGAAGGGGATCGGCGCCTGCGGGAGCACGGGAGAGGGCGGCGCCGGGGCGCGGATCACCGGCGTCCGCTCATCGGCGCCCAAGCGAGAGCCGCGATGCTTCCTCCCCCGGCCGGGAGCAGGGGGACTGGAGCCGTCCCGCCGGGAGCGACGAAGACGTGGGCGAGCCTGCCCTCGCCCCTCCTCCTCTCCTCGAACCCAACCCGGCCGGCGCGGCAGCGCCACCGGGCGGGGACGACCCCACCGCGCACGCGAGTCTCCTCGGCCCCGGCGCTGCTGCGGCCGCTTCTCCCCAGGCGGCCAACCCCCTGCTCACACCGATCTTCCCGTTGCCGCTTCCCCAACAGCCGCCGTCTGCTCCGCCGTTCTTGGCAGGCAGGTCCCTTTCCGATGCCGCCGCCAAGGTGGCGCAACCCACCGCGGTGGCGGCCGACCCGATGGTGGGCCAGGTTTCCTGGCTTGAGGGAGCGCATGCGTTCGAACCCGCCGAACTCGTGATCGCGCCATCGGTAAGCGCGCAATCCGGGGCTTGGCCGGCGAACCCCTTCAGCCCGCTGCCCCATGTCTTGCTGCCCGAAAAGCGAGTCCTCGACGCTGCCACTGCCGCGGACCCCTTGTTTGGGCTGCGCCGCATCGTCCCCAACTTCCGCGCCCGCCGCCGCGCGCGCGGACCCGAAGTGGGCCGCGATCACGTCTGGAGGACGAACTGGACAACCGTCGTCTTAATCCTTGGCGGCACGATCGGGGTGCTCTTGATCATAGGGGGAGCGCTGTTGGTACCGGACCTGCTGCGGGAATCGCAGTCCAACCAGGTCGACAGACTGATCGCCGAGGCGCGCTTGCGCTTCCGCGCCGCCTCGCTCGCGCAGGAGCCGCTGACTGTGCGCGAGGAGCTGGAACTCGCAGTCGCCAGCGTGGCGGAGGCGCTGGCGTCAGAGCCCGCCAACGAGGAGGCGGTCGCACTTCAAGCCGAGATCGAAACGGCCTTGCGGCGGATCAATCTCATCGTTCGGCCGGACGACGTCGCCGTCGCGCTTGACTTGGGCGCGCTCGTCGCGCCGCCATTCGCGCTGGGCGAGGTGGAGCTTGGGCAGTCGGAGATCTACCTGCTGGATGAAAGCGGCGGCCGTGTCTTCGCCTGGCCGATTGAAGGGACGGGCGAACCGGCCACCGTGCTGCGCCAAGGGGAACGGGTGGGAGGGGCCACCGTCGCGGCTCCGGTTGACGTCCATTGGTCCGTGACCGAGTCGGGCCTGTACATTCTCGACAGCGAGCGCCAACTCTTCCGCTATGCGCCCGGCGCTGGACTGAGCGTCATCGGGCTACCGGACGCCGCGACGCTCGGTTCGGTCGACGCGGTCACGACGGAAGGCACCACGCTCTACCTCCTCGACGTCGCGGGCGGGAGCGTCTGGCGCTACGGCGTCGGCCCGGACGGCTCACTAGTCAGCGGCATGCCGGTGCTGGAGCGGACGGAGCTGGCGGGCGCGAATTCCCTCGTCGTGTCGGGCGCCATTTTCGTGGCCAGCGGCGACGGCCGCCTGCGGCGCTTTTTTGGCGGCGGCGAGCAAGCGTTCACAGAGGTCGGCCTCGATCGCCCCCTCCTGTTCGCGGCGTCGCTGAAGCTCGGCAGCCAGAGCGGTCTGATCTACGCGGTCGACCGAGGAAATAATCGCGTGGTCGTCTTCGACCCCTCTGGCGGCCTGCTCCTCCAGGTCCGGGACGACCTCCTCGCCGGACTCCGAGGCGTCGCCGTCGACGAAGCGGCCGGTCGGCTCTATTACGTCACGCCGGACGCGCTCCTGACCTCGGCCTTGCCTGCGTTCCCGGCCGCGGCCGCCGACCCGACCCGCTAGCGCCGCACACGTCTACCCCAGCGGCTGGCTACACTGCTGCTATGTCCTTCCAGGTGCTCGCGCTCGAAACCTCCTGCGACGAGAACGCCGCTGCGGTGGTGGCGGACGGCCGCACGATTCGCGCATCGGTCGTCGCCTCGCAGATCGAAGTCCATCGTCGCTACGGCGGCGTTGTGCCCGAGCTCGCAGGAAGGGAGCACCTGCGCAGTCTCGCCGCCGTTCTCCAAGAGACGCTCCATGATGCCGGGTGTAGCTGGACGGCCCTTGACGCGATCGCCGTCACCCAGGGCCCGGGCCTCGGCGGATCGCTCCTCGTCGGGGTGAACGCCGCCAAGGCGATCGCCTGGGCCCGCGGCCTGCCTTGCCTGCCGGTACATCATATTGAGGGCCACATCTACGCCAACTGGTTGGATCCCGCGCGCGCTCAGCACGGCGGCGCGCCACCGCCCCTCCCCGCAGTCTGCCTGGTGGTGAGTGGCGGCCACAGCGAGCTGTTGCTGATGGAGAGTCACGGCCGTCTCACGCGGCTGGGCGGCACGCTCGACGACGCGGCTGGCGAAGCCTTCGACAAAGTGGCGCGGCTTCTCGGGCTCCCCTTCCCCGGAGGGCCGCCCATTGAGCGCACGGCGGCCGCGGCCCGGCACGCGGCTGGACGGCTTCCCCGGGCGCGACTTCCGGGCACGTTCGACTTCTCGTTCAGCGGCCTCAAAACGGCAGTGCTGCACAGGGTCCGCGAGCAGCCGCTGCAAAGCCCGGGTCCGCTGGCCCGTGCCTTCCAAGAGGCGGTGGTCGACGCGCTGGTGACGAAAACGGCGGCGGCGGCGGCGGCCTACGATGTCCGTACGGTGCTGGCCGCCGGTGGGGTCGCTGCCAACGGCGCCCTGCGAAACGCCTTGCGGGAGCGTTGTGGAGAGCGGTTGGGGATCGAAGTGCGCCTGCCCCCACCGGCGCTCTGCACGGACAATGCCGCCATGATCGGCGCGGCCGCCTTCTACCGGCGGGATGCCCTCGGCGCGGACGGGTTGCGCTTCGATCTCTTCTCCACGTCGGGGACGCATTCGATCGCGCAACCCGCCCCGCCGACCGGCTAGCGCGACTGCACGCTCGGGACCGGCGGCATCGGCTGGACGAGCTGCTCCGGCGCTGCTCCCACTTGCGGCGCCTGCGCGCGGAAGGGGCGCAATGGGCAAATCGCCGCCGCCCCACAGCTGCAGTAGCCTCTCTCCAGAGCAAGCAGACCCTGTGTGCAGCCGTTGCGCCAGTCCTGAAGACCGGCCGCCGTCAGCTGCGCCCGCAGGGTCTTGGTCCGTCCGTAGTGCGCGCCCGGCAGCGTCAGCCAACGCTGCTCCAGCTTGGCGGCGGCCGCGCCTGCCGCCGCCAGCGCGAACGGGTAGGCGGCGTCGACGAGCAGCTGGGTAGCCGCCCCGCTGCTCAGGCCGCTGCGCGCGCTCAGATCCCGTGTCGCCTCGGCGGGCGGTGCCGAAGCGAGAGCTGCGAAGCGCGCGGCGATCGCACGATCCGCCGCGATCAGGCGCGCAGCGGCCCGCAGGCGGCGCTCCATGGAATTCGCCGGTCGCGCCGGAGTCAGGGACGGCGGCTGCCCGTCCCACGGCGCGCGCCGCGCCGTCTCGTAGCCGCGAAGCAGGATCGTTGCCAGCCTTGACGCGTCGCCCGGTCGCGCCGCCGGCAGCTCGGCCAGGGGAGCAGAGCGAGCCAATGCGCGCAGCGCCGCGGTTCCCGTGCCCCCCTGGCCCAACGCCTGCAGCAGCGCTTCATAGGCGACTTGGTCTCGATGGGACTCCGGCGTCGGAGACGCTCCCTGGAGCGCTCGCTGCAGCCCCAACGCCTTCATTCGCAGGCGCCGCCGCCCCAGCCGCGTCAGTGCGGCGCGGAGCGCCCGCGGTTGGCGCGTGAGCGCCAGCGCGCAGCACCGCTCCACTGCGACGGGCGGCCTGGCGCCGGGTTCGATCGCCCGCAGCTCGGCGATGCGTCCGCCCACGGGTCGCGCCCCCCTGTTGGCGCCGCCGCCTGCTGCGACCACGTGCAGCGTCACGGCCCGGTAGGCGGGATCGCTCGCATGGCCGTGGGCCCACCAATCGGCGAGGCGGCAGTGCAGCTCCACATCGCCGCGCACGGGGTGCTGCTTTCCATTAAGGAAGATGGCGTTGCGGAAATCCGGCCCCGGACCGCCGTTCGCGCGGCCGTGAAAGATCACGCGCAACGGCTCGCCGTCCAGGCAGCGCAGCGGCAGCGGCAGCGGGCCTTCCGCCCAGGCCCGCTGCAACTCCGCCTCGCCGGATGGCTTCGGGGCGCGGGTCGCGGTCGCTCGCATCCCGCTCACCGAGAGGAGAAGCGCTGGCGCTTGCCGGGTTGCGCCCGAGGTGGACCGCTCGCCTTCTTCGGAGGCGTTTCGGCTCGCTCGGCGCCGCCGGCTTCGCGCGCCGCGGACGGATGCGGATCGCTTGTCCGGTACGCGAAACCGGCCTGCTCCGCAATCAGGGTGAGCAGGCGCGACGAAGGGCCGCGGGGGCGGTAGCGTCCGGTCTCCCACTCCGAAACGGTTTGCTGGCGAGCGTTCAGCTCCTCTGCCAGCTCGGCTTGGGTGAGCCGCATATGGCGTCGCAAGCGAAGGATGGCGTCCGCATCCCAGGTGGGATCCCTGCGCTTGGGAGGACGGCGCTGCGCCGCTCTTGCTGCTTGCGGGCCGTCGCCTTGCTCGCTCCGCATCGTTGCACGATACACGGTTCCGTGTGTTCCGCACAAACCGCTCGGTGGATCGCCGCCGGAGCGCTTCCGATGCGGCGGCTGCATTGCGGCTCTTGCATCCCAGCCTGGCGAGCCGATACTATGCCGCTTGGCACTCAGAGGTGAAGAGTGCCAAGCGCACCGTCCGATGAGGCGGGTATTCCAGATCCGGCCGCGACCGGCCGGCCAAACGAGCGCCGAGAGGAACCATGGCAGATAGCAGCTTCAAACTCGAGCCCCTGGGCGACCGCATCGTGATCCAGCCGTTGCAGCAAGAGCAAGTGCTCGCCAGCGGTATCGTGATTCCGGAGACCGCGAAAGAGAAACCCCAGCAAGGGGAAGTGATCGCGGTAGGCCCCGGCAAGCGCGATGAGAGCGGCGACCGGATCCCGCTTGACATCGTGGTTGGCGACCGGATCCTCTACAAGAAGTACACCGGTCAAGAGGTCAAGGTGGAACGCGACGACCTGATCGTGCTCGAGGAGCGCGAGGTCCTCGCCAAGGTGATCGTCTAGCCCGCAGGGTCCTTCCCCCCAGCGTGCACAATCGCCGCCCGCTCGCTTCGTAGCGACCGGCGGCCCCGAGGAAAGGACGCTCGGAATGCCCGCAAAGCAGTTGTTGTTCGATCTCACGGCGCGTAAGGCGCTGAAAGAAGGCGTGGATCAGCTCGCCAACGCCGTGCGCATCACGCTCGGTCCGCGCGGCCGCAACGTGGTCTTGGAAAAGAAGTTCGGCGCGCCCCTGATCATCAACGACGGCGTGACGATCGCCCGTGAGATCGAGTTGCAAGGCCCCTTTGAAAACTTGGGCGCGCAGCTCGCCAAGGAGGTCGCCACCCGCACCAACGATGTCGCCGGCGACGGCACCACCACGGCGACCGTGCTGGCGCAAGCGATCGTGGGCGAAGGCATGCGCAATCTCGCCGCTGGAGCCAGCGCCATGGGCCTGAAGCGCGGCCTCGATAGCGGCTCGCGCGCCATCGTGGAGGAGCTGCGCAGTCAAGCGCGGCCGGTGCAGACCAAGGAGGAGATCGCGGCGGTCGCCTCCATCAGCGCGGCCAACGAAGAGGTCGGCCAGATGATCGCCGATGTGATGGAGAAGGTCGGCAAGGACGGCGTCATCACGGTCGAGGAGTCCAAGGGCCTGCAGATGGATACGGAATTCGTCGACGGGCTGCAGTGGGACCGCGGCTACATCTCCCCCTACTTCGTGACGAATCCCGACCGCATGGAGGCCTCCATTGAGGACGCCTACATCCTCCTGACCGACTACAAGATCTCGGCGGTCAACGACATCGTGCCGCTCATTGAGAAAGTGCTGCAGATCACGAAGAATTTCGTCATCGTCGCCGAAGACATCGACGGCGAAGCGCTCGCCACCCTGGTCGTCAACAAGATGCGCGGCACCGTCAACGTGCTCGCGATCAAGGCGCCCGGTTTCGGCGACCGGCGCAAGGCGATGCTCGAGGATATCGCCATCCTCACCGGCGGCACCGCGGTCCTCAGGGATATGGGCCGGACGTTGGAGCAGACGCAAGTGGCCGACCTCGGCCGGGCGCGCCGCATCGTTTCGACCAAGGACAGCACGACGATCGTCGAGGGCGCGGGCAGCGATGAGGCGGTGCAGAATCGCATGAAGGAGATCCGCGCTGCTATCGACGTCACCTCGTCCGATTTCGACCGCGAGAAGCTCCAGGAGCGCCAGGCCCGCCTGGCGGGTGGCGTAGCCGTCCTCAAGGTGGGCGCCCCCACGGAAGTGGAACTCAAAGAGAAGAAGGCCAAGCTTGAGGACGCGCTCAGCGCCACCCGCGCCGCCGTGGAGGAGGGGATCGTCGCTGGCGGCGGCGTCGCCTTGCTCCGCTCCCGCTCCGCGCTGGAGCCCCTGCGCAAGCGGCTCGATGGGGACGAACTCACGGCCGTCGAGCTGCTGAACAGCGCGCTTACTTCCCCTCTGGTTCGTATCGCCGAGAACGCCGGACAGGAAGGGGCGGTGGTGGTCGATGCCGTCAGCCGCGAGGACGACGCCGAGTACGGCTACGACGCGGCCAACGACGCCTACGGAAGCATGTTCGCGCTGGGCATCATCGATCCCGTCAAGGTGGTACGCTCCGCTATCGAGAACGCCGTTTCCATCGCCGGCATGGTGCTGACGACCGACTCGCTGGTCACGGACATTCCCATCAAGGCGCCGGCGGTTCCGCCTGGCGCGGGGATGCCGGAGGACTACTAGCCCGTCAGATCCGCGTGGAAAAGCAAGAGAGCGGGGCCCCAAGGGGCCCCGCTCTCATTCGTGGTCACCGTCCTGTGCAGTCCCTTGACGAGAGAGCTAGTCGTCCTCGCCGGGCTCGGCGACGTATCCTTCCTCGCTGATCGAGTCCAGACTGAAACCGCCGCTGGCGGCTGCTCCAACCGGCTCCCCCGCTCCCTCGCGCAAGTCGTCCAAGCTGAAGCCCAGCCCCGCCAGTTGCTCGTCGCTCAGGCGGCCGAGCTGCTCGGACTCGAACAGATCCTCGCCGTAGCCGCCGGCGGTCAGCACGCTGACCGGCTCCGGCTCGGGCAGCGGCGGCAACTCGATCTTCGAGCGCGCCGGAATCAGCTTGCCGATGATGACGTTCTCCTTGAGCCCCTCGAGCTGGTCTACGGAACCCTGCACGGCGGCCTCGGTAAGCACCCGCGTCGTCTCTTGGAACGACGCCGCCGCCAGCCACGAGTCGACCGAGAGCGAGGCCCGGGTCACTCCCAGCAGCACGGACTGCGCCGTGGCGGGCTCCTGTCCCGCCGCCAGCAGGCGCTGATTGAGCTCTTCGTAGGCGAAGCGGTCGATCAGCTCACCCGCCAGCAAGTCCGAGTCGCCCGGGTGCTCGATCCGCACGCGGCGCAACATCTGCCGCACGATCACCTCGATGTGCTTGTCGTTGATGTTGACTCCCTGCGCGCGGTAGACCTGTTGCACCTCGGTCACGAGATAGCGGTGCACCGCGTCGACCCCGAGGATGCGCAGCATGTCCTGGGGGTTCACGGCTCCTTCGGTGATCTGGTCGCCCGCTTGCACCTGCGCGCCCTCATCGAGCCGCAGCCGCGCGGCGGCGGGGATCGCGTACTCGCGCACGTCCTCGTGCTCGTACACGATCCCGATCTTGCGGGCGCGCGCCTTCCGCTCTACCCGTCCGGCGACACGCGCGCGGATCGCCGGACGCGGCGTCGGCTTGGCATCTTTTTCTTCCGTGGCGGGCAGCGTGGCGAGCTCCGCGCCTTCCTCCACCTCGTCCCCATCCTTCACGATCGTGCGCGCGCCGGCCGGCAGCTCGTACTCGTCGCGGAAGGTCTCCCGAGCCGTCAGCCGGACCTTGCGGATCTCTCCCTCGCGCAAGATCGATACCTGCCCGTCGATCTCGGCGATCACCGCCTGCCCCTTGGGGGCGCGCGCCTCGAAAAGCTCCTCCACGCGCGGCAGCCCGCTCGTAATGTCCTGTCCGGCTACCCCGCCCGTGTGGAACGTCCGCATCGTCAGCTGCGTCCCCGGCTCGCCGATGCTCTGCGCAGCGATGATCCCCACCGCCTCGCCGATCTCCACGGGCCGGCCCGTGGCCAAACTGCGGCCGTAGCAGCGCTGACAGACTCCCACGCGCGAGTTGCAGAGCATCGGGGTACGGACGTAAAAGCTGCTCACCCCTTGCTCGATTAGCTCCTCCAGCGCCTCTTCATCCAGCAGGGTGCCGGATTCGGCCAGCACCTCCCCCGTCTCGGGATGCACCGCCGCCCCCGCCAAGAAGCGTCCCGCCACCCGCTCCCGCAGCGGTTCCAGCAAGCCCCGGTCCTCGGGTTGCTCCCGGAACAGCAAGCCGGTCGGGTTGCCGCAGTCCTCGTCGCGGACGATCACGTCTTGGGCCACGTCGATCAACCGGCGCGTGAGGTAGCCGCTGTCCGCTGTTCGCAGGGCGGTGTCGGCGAGTCCCTTGCGGGCGCCGTGCGTCGAGATGAAGTATTCCAGCACGGAAAGCCCTTCCTTGAAGGAAGAGCGGATCGGCAACTCGATAATCCGCCCCGATGGATCGGACATCAAGCCGCGCATCCCGGCCATCTGCCGCACCTGCGCGATGTTTCCCTTGGCGCCGCTCGCCACCATGAGGTAGACGGAGCCGTACTCTCCCAGATGGTCGGAGATGGCGTCGGTGACCTTGTCCGTCGCCTCGGTCCAGACTTGCACCGTCTGGTCGTAGCGCTCGGCGCCGGTCATCAGCCCCATCTGATACTGCTCGCGGATCTCCTCGACGCGCTGCTGCGCCTCTTGCAGCAGCGACTCCTTCTCCTCCGGCACGCGGATCTCGTCGACTGCGATCGTGATGCCGGAGCGCGTCGCGTAGCGGAAGCCGACATGCTTGATGCGGTCCGCGAGCTCGGCGGTTTCATCCGCGCCCAACTCCACGTAGGAACGGGTCACGAGCCCTTTGAGCGCCTTCTTGTCCATGAGCGCGTTCTGATAAGGCAACCCCTTCGGGACCACCTCATCGAAGATGATGCGGCCCACGGTCGTTTCCATCAGTGCGCCGTTGGTGCGTGCGTCGCGCACCCGAATCTTGGCGTGCAGCGCGAGCTTGTTCAGATCGTGCGCCAGCCGCGCCTCCGCAAACGAGCCGTACACGCCCTGGGGCGGCGGCCCGGCCCGGTACTCGCCTTGCTGGTTCTCCGCGACGATCGTGAGGTAGTAGCAGCCCATCACCATATCGAGCGTCGGCGCGATCACCGGCTCGCCCGAAGAGGGCGAGAGCAGGTTGCGCGTGCTCAGCATGATCTGGCGCGCCTCGGCGACGGCCTCCCGGCTCAGCGGCACGTGGACCGCCATCTGGTCGCCGTCGAAGTCGGCGTTGAAGGCGGCGCAGACCAACGGATGAATCTGAATGGCGCTGCCGTCCACCAGCACCGGCTCAAACGCCTGGATGCCGAGGCGATGCAGCGTGGGCGCACGGTTGAGCAGCACCGGCCGCGACTGCACGACATCGTCCAGCACGTCCCACACCTCGGGGTGGGCCCGCTCCACGACGCGCTTGGCGCTCTTAATGTTGTGGGCCAGCCCCCGCTCGACGAGCTCGTGCATGATGAACGGCTTGAACAGCTCCAGGGCCATGCGCTTGGGCAGCCCGCACTGGTGCAGCTTCAGCTTCGGCCCCACGACGATCACCGAGCGGCCCGCGTAGTCGACGCGCTTCCCGAGCAAGTTCTGCCGGAAGCGCCCCTGCTTGCCCTTCAGCATGTCGGACAAACTCTTGAGCTTGTGGTTGCCGCTGCCGGTCACCGCGCGGCCGCGTCTGCCGTTGTCGATCAACGAGTCGACGGACTCTTGGAGCATCCGCTTCTCGTTGCGGATGATGATCTCCGGCGCGCCCAGCTCCAACAGCCGCTTGAGCCGGTTGTTGCGGTTGATGACGCGGCGATAGAGGTCGTTGAGGTCGGATGTCGCGAAGCGGCCGCCGTCGAGCTGCACCATTGGCCGCAGGTCCGGCGGCAGGACCGGCAGCGCTTGGAACACCATCCATTGGGCCTTGTTGCCCGACTTCCGCAGCGCCTCCACGACGCGCAGGCGCTTCATCGCCTTCTTGCGCCGCTGGCCGACCGCGGAGACCACTTTGTTCTGTAGGCGTACGCTGAGCTCCTCCAAGTCGATCCGATCGAGGATGCTCAGCAGCGCCTCGGCGCCCATGCCCACCTGGATCACCCCGGGGTAGCGCTCCCGCAGCTCCTCGGCGCGCTGCTCGGTGAGCACCGCCTCGCTGAAGTCGAGCTCTTGCACGGGGTCGCGGAGCGCCGCCAGCTCGGCGAGCCGGTCTTGGGCTCCGTTGTTGATCTCGTCACGCAAGGTGTTGAACTGCTCGCGCAGACCGTCCTCCTGCGCGAAGAAGCGATCCCGCGTCTCCTGTTCGTCCCTGGCGGCCTGCTTCTCGATCGCTGCGGCGTCCTTCTTGGCCTGCCGCTCGGTCTCCCTGATCTGCTGCGCAAGCTTTTTTTCCACGGTCTTCAGCACCCGCCGCGCCACAACGGGTTCCGTGTAGCGGACGATCACCATCTCGCCCAGCTTGAGGTTGCGGCGCGCGGTCTTGCCGTCGCTCTCCTCAATGGCCTCGCGCAGTGCTTGCGCCTCTTCTTGCAGCGCGGCGGTGCGGTTCGCCAACGCTTCCTCGTTCGCCTGCAGCGCCTGCTTCAGCGCCGTCTGGATTTCGGCCAGCGCTGTCTCGCGTACCTCCTCGACCTGCGCGAGCTTACGCTCCAGATCGCTCTCGGCATCCTCGACGTCGTCCTTGGCATCCAGCTTGAGACGGTCGATCGCCTTCGCCCGCTGCTCGTCGTTGACGGCGGAGATGATGAACTGGGCGAAGTACAGCACGCGCTCCAAGGCGCGTGGCGAGATGTCCAATAGCAACGCCATGCGGCTCGGCGTCCCTTTGACGAACCAGATGTGGCTCACGGGCGCGGCCAGCTCGATATGCCCCATGCGCTCGCGACGCACCTTGCTGCGCGTGACCTCCACGCCGCACTTGTCGCAGATGATTCCCTTGTAGCGGACGCGCTTGTACTTCCCGCACATGCACTCGAAGTCCTTCTGCGGACCGAAGATCTTCTCGCAGAAGAGCCCGTCCTTCTCCGGTTTGAGCGTGCGGTAATTAATCGTTTCGGGCTTCGTGACCTCCCCGTACGACCACGACCGAACCTGGTCGGACGATGCCAGCGCGATGCGGATTGCGTCAAAGTCGTTGACCTCAAGCACGGACCATCTCCTCGCCCTCGAAGCCGGACAAATTGATATCGAGCTCTGGGACTTCAGGGCCAACGGCGGCCTCTTCAATCTCCATGCGTTGCTCTTCGGGGTTCAATACCTCGACCGACAGGCCCAGACTTTGCAGCTCTTTGACGAGCACCTTGAACGACTCGGGCACGCCCGGCTCCAGAACCGGGTCGCCCTTGACGATCGCCTCGTAGACCTTCAGTCGCCCGACGACGTCGTCGCTCTTGACGGTCAGAAGCTCCTGCAGGATGTGGGCGGCGCCGTACGCCTCCAATGCCCAGACCTCCATCTCGCCGAAGCGCTGTCCGCCGAACTGCGCCTTTCCGCCCAGCGGTTGCTGGGTAATCAGCGAATACGGGCCCGTCGAGCGCGCGTGGATCTTGTCCTCCACCAAGTGCACCAGCTTCATCATGTAGATGTAGCCGACCGACACCGGTTGGTCGATCCGCTCGCCCGTGCGGCCGTCGTAGAGCCACTGCTTGCCGAAGATCGGCGGCGACCCGCGCCCGCTGCTGAAGGCCGCCTGCGCCCGCGCCACGAGATTCTCGTAGGGCACGCCGCGCGTGCGTGCCTCCCCGATCGACTCCAACCACAGCTCCAAGCAGGCCCGGCGGGCGGCGCCCGGCGCGTGCTCGTCGAAGACGGGGTCCGGATCGACGCCTTGCTCGTGCAGCCAGCTCGCGGCCTCCTCTTGATCGATCGACTGCTTCATCCCATCGACCGTCGCGCGGCGCTCGACGGCCCCCGCCTCCCGTGCGATCCAGGCCCGGCCCAGCGCGTCCTCCACGGCGATGTCGCTGGCGCCGTCGAAAACCGGCGTCACGGCCCGGAAGCCCAGCAGGTTCGCCGCCCAGCCGAGGTGCGTCTCCAGCACTTGCCCCAGGTTCATGCGGCTGGGAACCCCGATCGGGTTCAGGATGAGGTCCACGGGCGTCCCGTCTTCCAGGTGCGGCATGTCCTCGGTCGGCATGATCCGGGAGATCACGCCCTTGTTGCCGTGACGGCCCGCCATCTTGTCGCCCTCGGAGAGCTTGCGGCGCTGCGCGATGGTGACGCGCACGAGCTGGTTGACGCCGGCCGGGAGTTCGCTGTGGTCCTCGCGACGGAAGATCCGAACGTCCACCACCTTGCCGCGCTCCCCATGCGGCACCCGCAGCGACGTATCCTTCACCTCGCGCGCTTTCTCGCCGAAGATGGCGCGCAGCAGCTTCTCCTCAGCGGTCAGCTCGGTCTCGCCCTTGGGCGTGATCTTCCCCACCAGGATGTCGCCGGGGCGGACCTCGGCGCCGATCCGGATGATGCCGTCCTCGTCCAGGTCGCGCAGCGACTCCTCGCCCACATTGGGGATGTCCCGCGTGATCTCCTCGGGACCCAGCTTCGTGTCGCGCGCCTCGACCTCGTGCTTGGCGATGTGGATCGAAGTGAACTTGTCGTCCCGCACCAGCGATTCGGAGACGATGATCGCGTCCTCGAAGTTGTAGCCTTCCCAGGCCATGAACGCCACCAGCACGTTCTGCCCCAGCGCCAGCTCCCCGTTGTGCGTGGACGATGAATCCGCCAGCGGCTGCCCGGCGCTCACGCGATCGCCCTTGGAGACGATCGGACGCTGGTTCACGCAGGTGCCCTGATTCGAGCGCATAAACTTGGTGAGCGGGTAGGCGACCTCCGCACCGTCCTCGTACTGCACGACGATCGCCTCTGCCGTCGCGCGCAGCACTTCTCCCTCTTGCGCCGCAAAGATCACCTGCCCGGAATCGTAGGCGGCGGGACGCTCCATCCCCGTCCCCACCAGTGGCATCTCCGGCCGCACGAGCGGCACCGCCTGCCGTTGCATGTTCGAACCCATCAACGCGCGGTTCGCGTCGTCGTGCTCCAGGAAGGGGATCAGCGATGTCGCCACCGAGACGATCTGCTTCGGAGAGATGTCCATGTAATGGACCTGCCAAGGGGGCACTTCGTCGAAATGATCGCCCTCGCGGACCTCAACCAATTCTTCCGTGAACCGGCCGTCCGCGCTGAGTTTCGCGTTGGCCTGGGCCACGACGAAGCGCTCCTCCTCGTCGGCGGTGAGATATTCGATCCGCTCCGTGACCTGTGGTTGCAGCGGAATCATCTGGTCGCCGAGCTGCTTGAGGCGCCGGATCGTCGCGGTGCTGATCTGGTCTCCCGCCTTGGCGACGACGCCGCCGCGTGGCCCCAAGACGTCCTCGCGCAGGTAGTGCCCCTCCAACCCCGCCGCATCGGCGGGGAGTTCCGTGATCACCTCGCGGTAGGGCGTTCGGATGAAGCCGAACTCGTTGATCATGCTGTAGGTGGCCAGGCTCCCGATCAGGCCGATATTCGGCCCCTCCGGCGTCTCGATCGGGCAGATGCGCCCGTAGTGGCTGTGGTGCACGTCGCGCACGTCGAAACCAGCGCGATCGCGGCTTAGGCCGCCGGGGCCGAGCGCGCTCAGCCGTCGCTTGTGGGTCAGCTCCGCCAACGGGTTGGTCTGATCCATGAACTGACTCAACTGGCTCCCGCCGAAAAACTCCTTCATCGCCGCGACCACCGGCCGGATGTTAATCAGCGCGCTCGGCGTCGCCTGCTCGGGATCGGTGATCGTCATGCGCTCCCGCACCACGCGCTCCATGCGCAAAAGGCCCACCCGGAACTGATTCTGAATCAGCTCGCCCACCGCGCGGACCCGCCGGTTGCCGAGGTGATCGACGTCGTCCGGCTGCCCTTCGTCGTTGTTAATGCGAATCTGCTCGCGCACGATCGCGACCAAGTCGCTCAGCGCGAGCGTGCGCTCCTCCGTCTCGCGGTGGCGCAGGCGCTTATTGAGTTTGTAGCGTCCCACTCTCCCCAGGTCGTAGCGGCGCGGATTGAAGAACAGGCTCTCGATCAGCCCCCGCGCGTTCTCCGCCGTCGGCGGGTCACCGGGCCGCAGACGGCGATAGACCTCCAGCAACGCCCACGCCTTGTCACGCGGCGCCTCGTCGGCTGGGACCGGCTCCTTCGCGATCGTGCTGTCGAGGTAGCGGTGGATGGCGTCCGTGTCGACATCGTCCAGCAGCGCGCGGATTCGCTCGTCCGTTCCGAGCTGTGCGTCATCCGCATTCTGGGGATCGGTGTCCAGCGCCCGCAGCAACGTCGTCACGGGGATCTTGCGCTTGCGGTCGACTTTGGCCGTGAGGAGGTCGCGATTGCTCGTCTCCAGTTCGAGCCACGCGCCCCGGTTCGGGATGAGCTTGGCGGCGCAAAGGCTGCGGCCGGTTGTCGGATCCTGAGTGGTGCTGAAATACACGCCGGGCGACCGGACCAGCTGACTCACCACGACGCGCTCGGCGCCGTTGATGATGAAGGTGCCGGTCTGGGTCATCAGGGGGAAATCTCCCATGAAGAGCTCTTGCTCCTTGATTTCGCCGCTCTCCTTCACCACCAGCCGCACCGTGACCCTCAGCGGCGCCGAGTAGGTCATGTCGCGATTGCGGCATTCGTGCTCGGAGTACTTCGGCTCCCCCAGCGCGTAGTCGCCGAAGATCAGCTCCATGCGGTTGCCCGTGAAGTCCTCGATCGGAGCGACCTCCTCGAATAGCTCCTTGAGGCCCTCCTGCAAGAACCAGTTGTACGAGTCCAGCTGCACCCGAATCAGGTTGGGCAGCGCGAGCACCTCCGGACTGTGCGCGTACACCTTCGTATCGGCGGGGACCAACGCGTGCTCGGCGATTCGGGGAGTGCGGAGTTCAGCGGTCACGGGAATCGTCTCCTCCTCGCTCGATGCTTGGCGGCTGGCCTCCGGCGCTTAGCGAAGCCGGGACCACGGCGTGGCCTGGATAAGGACGGCCAATCACGCAGGGGCTAGGGATGGCGCTTCGCGAACGAAGTCGGGCGAAAGTCTAGGAGTAGATCTGGGAGTGCGCTGGGGTTTGAGGTGACGGAGAGTGGTCTGATAGCCATCGAAGATCGATTCTCCTCACACACGCAAAACGGCCCTCGCCGTGCTTGGCGACAGTGGCGTTATAGGCGGCAGGATTAGCTGGGCATAAAGAATCAATGTGAGCCTATGCGGGGCCGGGCAACGCGTCAACCAGCCCGCTGACCCGCTCTGCAGCGCGGGATATACTGGCGCCCGGCCGATGGACGGGAGGGGCGCATTTCTTGGTACTGCAGGGGCCGTCGATCTTTAGCGGGAATGCGCATCCAGATTTGGCCTCGCGTATCTGCGCCTATCTCGAGCAACCCCTCGGCCACGCCGAAGTCTTCTCTTTTTCCAACGAGAATATCTTCGTTCAGCTGGGCGACAACGTCCGCGAGCGCGACGTCTTCGTCGTCCAGCCCGCCGCGCGCCCCGTCAACAACAACTTTATGGAGCTGCTCATCATGTTGGACGCGGTGCGCCGCGCCAGCGCGGGGCGTGTCACCGCCGTCGTCCCGTACTACCCCTACGGCCGCTCCGACAAGAAAGATCAACCGCGCGTGCCGATTACGGCGCGGCTCGTCGCCAACCTCATCGAGACGGCCGGCGCGGACCGCGTCCTGACCGTCGACCTCCATGCGGGCCAGATCCAGGGCTTTTTCAACGTCCCCACGGACGAGTTGACCGCGCTCAAGCTCCTCGCCACCCACTTTCGTACGCAGGGCTTCGACGGCGTCGTCGTCGCGCCCGATCTCGGCAGCGCCAAGCGCGCCCGCAATCTCGCCCACCTCTTGGAGAGCCCTCTGGCGCTTTCGGAGAAACGCCGGCAAGCCAACGACGACTCCGCCGAGATGCTTCACTTGATCGGCGAGGTGGATGGGCGCGACGCGCTCATCATCGACGACGAGATCGACACCGCCGGCACGCTCGCGGGCGTCGCCGTCCTCCTGAAAGAGAACGGCGCCCGCGATGTCTATGCTGCCGCTACGCACGGGGTCCTCTCTGAGCCCGCGCTCACCCGCATCAACGAGGCGCCGATCAAGCAGGTGATCATCACGGATACCTTGCCCGCCCCTCCGCCCACGGCGAGTGGGAAGATCACCGTCTGCTCCGTTGCGCCGCTCTTGGGCGAGGCGATCCGTCGCATCCATACCGGGCAGTCGGTCGGCGAGCTCTTCAAGTGACTGCGGTCTCGGGGCTGCTCTGAGCCAGCGACTTTCACAACACCATCACCCCGCTCGTCGCACTATGCTCAAAGGTGGCTGTTCGCACCGGAACGGTCCGGTGCGGCCGCCGGAGCCGGGACGCCCCGCCGGGCGCAGCGGGAGATGCGATGGGCCTGCTAGACGGCGCCAAGAAGATCATTGGCGACGCGAACCGCCGTGAGATCGGCCGGCTGCAGAAGGTCGCCGCCGAGATTAACGCCTGGGAGCCCGAGATTGCACGGCAGACCGACGCCGATCTGCGCGCCAAGACCGCCGAGTTCCGCGCCCGCCTCGCCGATGGCGCCGACCTGGACGGCATCCTCACCGAAGCCTTCGCCGTCGTCCGCGAAGCCTCCAAGCGCTGGCTCCAGATGCGCCACTTCGATGTCCAGCTCATCGGCGGGATCGTGCTGCACCAGGGCAAGATCGCGGAGATGCGCACCGGCGAGGGCAAAACCCTCGTCGCCACCCTAGCCGTCTACCTCAACGCCTTGGAGGGCGACGGCGTCCACGTCATCACCGTCAACGACTACCTGGCGAAGCGCGACGCCCGCTGGATGGGCGTGATCTACCAGGGTCTCGGACTCAGCGTCGGCGTCTTGCAGCACGGCGCCGCCTTCCTCTTCGATCCGGACTACGAGCCAGGCGCCGAGGACGGTGAAGAGGAGAACGCAACCGCCGAGCCCGGCGGGAGCGAGGTCGGCGACGTTACCGCCGAGGAGCGGGCCCAGCGCGCCCAGCGGGGGGACATGCGCTTCCTGCGTCCGGTGCCGCGCAGCGAGGCCTACGGTGCCGATATCACCTACGGCACCAATAACGAGTACGGCTTCGACTACCTGCGCGACAACATGGCCACGGAGGCCGAGAGTCGCGTCCAACGTCCCCTTGCCTACGGGATCGTCGACGAGGTCGACAACATCCTCATCGACGAGGCACGCACGCCCCTCATCATCAGTGGCCAGGCCGAGGAGAGCTTGGACCTCTACCGGACCTTCGCCCGCATTGCCCCCCAGCTCCGGGAAGGCGCCGACCTCACCGTCGAGCTCAAGTCGCGCACCGTCGCGCTGACCGAGGCCGGCATCGAGAAGGTCGAGGCCGCGCTCGGCATCGACAACCTCTTCGCTGGCGAGCATGCGCGTCTTACGCGCTTCCTTGAGGCGGCCCTCCGCGCGCAGTTCGTCTATCACCGCGACCGGGATTACGTTGTGCGCAACGGTCAAGTCATGATCGTCGATGAGTTCACCGGCCGCCTTATGGAGGGCCGGCGCTACGCGGAAGGCCTACACCAAGCGATCGAGGCGAAAGAGGGCGTCAAAGTCCAGCGCGAAACGGTCACCCTGGCCACCATCACCTACCAGAACTATTTCCGCCTCTACGGCAAGCTCGCCGGGATGACGGGCACCGCCGCGACCGAAGCGGAGGAGATGCACAAAATCTACGCGCTGGACGTGGTCGTCATCCCCACCCACCAGCCCATGATCCGCGACGACCACCCCGACGTGATCTACCGCTCGGAGAGCGCCAAATTCAAGGCCGTCGTCGATGAGATCGCCGAGGTGAGCGGGCGGGCCCGTCCTGTGCTGGTGGGCACGGTGGCGGTGGAGACCTCGGAGCGGCTGTCGGAGATGCTGACACGCCGCGGCGTCAAGCACGAAGTGCTCAACGCCAAGCAGCACGAGCGCGAGGCGCAGATCGTGCTGCACGCGGGTGAGCCCGGCGCCGTCACCATCGCCACCAACATGGCCGGCCGCGGTACCGATATCAAGCTCGGCGCCGGCGTCGCCGACCGCGGCGGCCTGCATGTGATCGGCACCGAGCGCCACGAGGCACGCCGGATCGACAATCAGCTGCGCGGGCGGTCCGGGCGGCAGGGCGACCCCGGCTCTTCCCGCTTCTTCGTTTCGTTCGAGGACACCATCATGCGGCGCTTTACGCCGGACTGGCTCCCCGGGATGCTGGCGAAGCTCGGCATGGACGACGGCCAGCCGCTTGAATCCGGCATGGTCGGCAAGGCCATCGAGCAAGCCCAGCAGAAGGTCGAAGGGCACTACTTCGATACACGCAAGCACCTCGTCGAATACGACGACGTGGTGAACCGTCAGCGCGCGGTCATCTACGCCGAGCGGGACAAAGTCCTGGCCGGCGAAGACCTCAAGGCGATCATCGTCGACATGATCGAAACCGAGCTGCAGGAGCTCGCTGCGCACTTCAGCGCCGGCGGGCCGGGCGCCGGCGACGAGGAGGGCTTCTGGGCTGAGGCGGCCACGCTGATGCCGCTCGATGACTTCGACCGCGGAGCCTACGATCGCGGCGGCAGTGCCCTCGCCGCCGCCTTGGTCGGCTACGCCCTCGCCATCTATGACGATAAAGAGCGCGACGCCGGCGCCGACGTCATGCGGCGGCTCGAGCGCTTCGTGCTGTTGCGAACCATCGACCGTCTCTGGGTGCAGCACCTCACCGAGCTCGATTCCCTGCGCCAGGGCGTCGGCCTCCAGGCCTACGGCCAGCAAGACCCGCTCGTGACCTACAAGCGCGAAGCGTTCGACATGTTCGACCAGCTGACCGCCAATATCCGCGGCAAGGTCACGCAGGCGATCTTGCAGGTGCAGCGGCAGGAGCAAGGTCGGCGCGCCCGCGGCGCCTCGCCTGGCCGGGTCCGCCCGGCGCCCGCGGCGCCGACCGCGGCGGGCGGCGTCGCCCAGGAATTGGGCGTCCGCAATGTGCGGGAGAGCGGCGGCGGCGTCGCGACCCAGGCCCCCACCCGCCGGACCACGACGGGCGCGGTGACTTCGTCCAAGATCGGGCGCAACGATCCCTGCCCGTGCGGCTCCGGCAAGAAGCATAAGAAGTGTCACGGAGCGGCCTGATGCCGGATCATGCCCCAGCCACGGCCGACGCGGCGGCGCCCGGCGCGCTGGCGTCGCGCGACCCCGAGATGCTCATCGCGCGCTTGCGCCAGGAGATCCGGCGCGGCCGTCTCTGGTGGGAAGCCCTTTTGGAAACGGCCGCGCGCTGGGAGCTTGGCGAGGAGCAGGTCGAGAAGCGGCACTATCGCTACCTCATCGGCGGCGAAGCGTTGGACTGGCTCTGCCTCGCCGAGCGGCTCTGTGACGCGCTCGCTCCGGACGGTCTCCTCCCTCCCGATGAAGTGGAAGCGCTGCTGGCCGACGGACAGCTGCCGGTCGAGCTGGATGAGGCGGCCCTGCGACGAGCGCTCGGCCCCACGAAGTATCGGGCCCACCTCAATTTCGTGTATGGCGTGCGCGTCGAAGAGGCGCTGCAGCTCTCTGTTGAGGAAGCCCTTCAGAAGGAGCGACGCTCCTGGGCGGCCGGCTACGACAGCCGTATTGACGAGGAGACGTTCCGGCACATCTACGGCGCGCCGCGCCGCGAGCTGCTCGCGGCGTTTCGCCGTGAGCAGCAACGGCCAGATGTTGACCGCATCAGCCTCGCCGAGCTCAAGGAGTTCACCTATTGGCTTTTCAAGCGGCGTTTGGCGACGCAGGATCCCGCCCGTGTCGCCAGTGATACCCGCTGCGGACTCCGCACGCTGAACGCGCTCGAGGAGACGCGCCGCCGCCGGTGCCGGATCGCGGACAAGCTGGCGCGGGAGGCCGTCGTCGTCGACGCGCAGGTCGTCCACGACCCCGTGACGACGCCTGCGGGCTAGAATTTCGCTGGCCCTCCCCGCTTCCTTCCGGCATAGTTTCCCTGCACCGTTTCATTGCGCGCGCTTTTTCCGCGTCATAGCCTGGAACCCCAGGTCCGACCTACTGATGTCGTGAGCGATCCGCCCGTGACCGAGGCTGCCGCCCCTCTGCCCAAGGCCTATCAGCCCGCTGCCGTCGAGGGGCGCATGTATGCGCTCTGGGAGGAGAGCGGCGCCTTCCAGCCCGCTGGCGATCCGGCCCGCGACCCTTTCGCGATCATCATGCCGCCCCCCAATGTGACCGGCGCCCTGCACCTGGGACACGCACTCACGACCACGATCGAGGACGTGCTCTGCCGCTGGCGTCGCATGCGCGGCCACCCCACGCTTTGGCTCCCCGGCCTCGACCACGCGGGCATTGCCACCCAAAACGTGGTCGAGGCGGAGCTGGCGCGCGAGGGACTCTCGCGCCACGACCTCGGCCGCGAGGCCTTCCTTGCGCGTGTCTGGGATTGGGTTGGGCGCTACCGCGGCCGTATCGAAGAGCAGTTGCGGCTCTTGGGCGCCAGCTGTGACTGGTCGCGCATGGTCTTCACCCTGGACGAGGGGCCGCAACGCGCCGTGCGGGCGACCTTCGTCGACCTCTACGAAGCGGGCAAGATCTATCGTGGCCACCGCATCATTAACTGGTGTCCGCGCTGTCAGACCGCGATTTCGGACCTGGAGGTCGACTATGAGGACGAGCAAGGCTCGCTCTGGTACGTGCGCTACCCCGCCGCGGACGGGGGCGAGGGGATCGTCATCGCGACCACGCGGCCCGAGACGATCGTCGCGGACGTGGCGGTCGCCGTGCATCCCGACGACGAGCGGTGGGCATCGCTCGTCGGCACCGAAGTCCGGCTCCCCCTCCCCGGCTTCGATCGGACCCTGCCGGTCGTCGCGGACGGCGCCGTCGAGATCGAGTTCGGCACCGGGGCGCTGAAGATCACCCCCGGCCACGACCCGCTCGACTTCGAGATCGGTGCGCGCCACGCCCTCGCTGCCATCCGCGCCGTCGCTTGGGACGGCCGCATGACCGAGGCGGCGGGCCCCTATGCGGGCCTCGATCGCGCCGCCGCCCGCGAGCGCGCGGCGGCCGATCTGGAAGCAGCCGGGCTCCTGCTCAAGCGGGAAGCGCACCTGCACAGCGTCGGCCACTGCCAGCGCTGCGCCACCGTCGTCGAGCCGCTGATCAGCGACCAGTGGTTCGTCGACGTGGGCGAGATGGCCGCCCAGGCGGCGGAGGTATTCCACAGCGGCGCGATGCGGATCGTGCCGCCCCGCTTCGCCAAGGTCTACTTGCAGTGGCTCGAGAATATCCGGCCCTGGTGCATCAGCCGGCAACTCTGGTGGGGACACCGCATCCCCGTTTGGTACTGCCTGCGCTGCGACGCCGATCGCATCACCGTCGCGCTCGAAGCGGCGGCGGCGACGGTCACCGAGTGGATCGCGGCCGGGCACGACCTCGCGGCGATCGCCGACCGGGCGCGGGAGGCGACGATCGGCGAGGGCGTGACGCCGATCGTGCGCAGGGAGACGCCCGCTCCGTCGGATTGCGAACAGTGCGGCCAGGGCCCGCTCATCCAAGACCCGGACGTGCTCGACACCTGGTTCAGCAGCGGCCTCTGGCCCCATTCGACGCTCGGCTGGCCGGACGACACGGCCGATCTGCGCCGCTTTTATCCCGGCGCCGTCATGGAGACCGGCTACGACATCCTCTTCTTCTGGGTGGCGCGCATGGTGATGCTCTCTTGCCACAACATGGACGGCGTCGAGCCGTTCCAGACCGTCTACCTGCACGGCCTCGTCCGCGACGCCCAAGGCCGCAAGATGAGCAAGAGCCTCGGCAACGCCGTCGACCCGCTCGTCGCGGGTGAGCGCTATGGCATGGACGCGCTCCGCTTCACCCTGGCGACCGGATCGACCCCCGGTAACGACATGCGCCTCACCGAGGACCGCCTCGAGGCCGGGCGCAACTTCGCCAACAAACTCTGGAATGGCGCGCGCTTCGTCCTGGGTGCCGTCGGCGACGGGACGATCGACGTTCCCGATCCCGCTGGGGCCCTGCAGCCGGAAGACCGCTGGATCCTCTCCCGTTGCCAACGGGTCGCCTCGACCGTCGACGGCTTGCTCACCGACTTTCAGCTCGGCGAGGCAGGCCGGCAGATCCACGACTTCCTCTGGAACGAGTACTTCGACTGGTACGTGGAAGCGAGCAAAGTGCGGCTACGCGCCGGGGACGCCTCGCCGCTCCCGATTCTCGTGCACGTGCTTGACCAGGCCCTGCGCCTGCTTCACCCTTACATGCCTTTCGTCACCGAGGCGATCTGGCAGGATCTGCGGCGGCATCTGTCCGCGCCGGAGGCGCAGGCGCTCATCGCGGCCCCCTTCCCACAGCCCCAAGACCGCTGGGTCGATGAGGAGGCGGAGCGGTCCTTCGCAGGGCTGCAGGAAGTGGTGCGCGCTATCCGGACGGTCCGCGCCGAGAAGCAGGTCGATGCGGCGCGCTGGATCGAGGCCTACGTCGTGAGCGAGGGGGATGGCGCCGCCCTTGCTGCGCGCGCGCCGGTCATCGAGTTCCTGGCCCGAGTTCGCCCGCTCCATATCGTCGCGTCGCGAGCGCAAGCGCCCAGCGACCAGGCGATCACGCGCATCCTGACGCGCGCGGAGATCGTTTTTCCCTTGGAGGGACTGGTCGACCTCGCGGCGGAGCGCGCGCGCCTCGCGCGCGAGATCGAGGAAAGCGAGGGCCACTTGCGCCGGATCGAGGGCAAGCTCGCCAATCAAAGCTTCCGCAGCAAGGCTCCCGCTGCGGTGGTGGCGCGCGAGGAGGAGCGCCACACCGCGATCGCTGGGCGCTTGGATGGCCTGCGCGCCCGCCTGGCGGAACTCCACTAGCTCCCCCGGCGCGTTCGTTTCGTTGACACCCCCCAAGGCCCTCCGTACGATCGCAGCAGAGCGAAGGTGACTCGGGCGGGGTACTGTGCGGCCGGGTCGCACTACCAAGATCACTAGCGGGGGTCCCGTGGAGCAGCTGCTCGAGAACTATGGCGCCGTACTCATCGCCATCCCGGTCGGGGCCTTTCTCGTCCTCAACGCTCTCGTCGTCACCCAGCTTCTCGCGCCCAAACGCCGCACGAAGCTCAAGGGCCAGGTCTACGAGTGCGGCATGCTTCCCATCGGCCGTAACTGGGCCCAGGTCCACGTGCGCTACTACGTCTTCGCCATCCTCTTCCTCGTCTTCGACGTTGAGATCATCTTTCTCTTCCCGTGGGCCGTCTCGTTCCTGGGCCTCAGTGATACGCTGGGCCAGTTCGTGCTCTGGGAGATGGTGCTGTTCATCGGCATCCTCGCGCTTGCGCTCGGGTATGCCTGGCGGAAAGGCGTGCTGGAATGGCCCAAGCGCATCCCGGCGAACTAGTTTCGCCCTCGACCCCCCCTGAAGCGCTGCGCCTTTTCCCCTCCGATGCCGAGCGGCCGCAGGTCCTCTACAAGGAGATCCTGCCCGGCGTGATGCAGGTGCCCGCTGATGCGATCATCGCCGCCGCGCGGAAATCGTCGCTCTGGCCCATGACCTTCGGCCTTGCCTGCTGCGCCATCGAGATGATCGCGACCTACATGTCCAACCACGACCTCGATCGCCTGGGGATCGTCCCCTGGCCCTCCCCGCGCCAGAGCGATGTCATGATCGTCGCCGGTACCGTCACCAAGAAGATGGCCCCGGCCGTGAAGCTTCTCTATGAGCAGATGCCCCATCCCAAGTGGGTCATCGCGATGGGCGCCTGCGCCACCAACGGCGGCCCCTACACCCAATACGACCGCGTGCTCCAGGGCACCGACAACATCATTCCCGTCGATGTGTACGTGCCCGGCTGCCCCCCGCGCCCCGAGTCCCTGATGGACGGCCTTCTCGCCCTCCAAGAAAAGATCATGGAGGACCGGGCGGCTGGCGCATGACGAGCGGCACGGAACCCCAAGCCAAGGCTCCGCCGAAGAGCAAGCGCGCCGAAAAAGCTGAGCGGATCAAGGAGCCTCCGCCGCCCGGCGGCATCGCCGATATCTACCGCGCCGCCTTGCCCGCCTCGATCCCCGTCGAGGCCGAGCAAACGAAGTGGGATGTCGCGCTCACGGTTCCCGCTCCGCAGCTGCGCGAAGCCCTGCGGGTCAGCCGCGAGCATCCCACGCTGCAGATGGACCTCCTGCGCAACCAGACTGCGGTCGACTGGACCGATCAGGGTCTTGAGGTGGTCTACCATCTCTATTCCACCGCGCTGCGCCACGCCGTCACCATCAAGGCCTGGGTTCCCTCCGAGAACCCCTCGCTTCCCACGGTCTCCGATCTCTGGCGAATGGCCGACTGGGCCGAGCGCGAATGCCGGGAGATGTTCGGCATCGAATTCGAAGGCCATCCGGATCCTCGCAACCTCCTTCTTGATGAAGACTTCGATCTCCCCGTGCTGCGCAAAAGCCATCCCCTTGCGCCGATCGAGGTGAAGCAGGGCGTCGACGTCGAGTACTTCGCCAAGGAGCATCCGCGCGAAACGCCGCCCGTGCGGAAAGACGATGCCGAAGGCGACGACGAGCGCGCGCAGCGGATCGCCGCTGCCAAGAAACAGGCCGCCGCGGCGGCGGGTGCTCCCGCCGAGACGAAACCGGCGCAAGAGCTGACCCCCGAGGAGCTGGCCGAGAAGAAAGCCGCCCAGGTGGAGCGCGTCAAGAAGGCACGCGCGCTCGCCGCCGCGGCGCGGGCGGCCAAGGCGGGCGGCGGCGCTCCGGCTGCCGCGAAGACGGAGACGCCCGCTGCTCCCATTGAAGCGAAGCCTGCGGCTCCGCCCCCAGCTCCCGCCACGCCTGCGCCCCCCGAAAAGAAAGCCGCCACCGATCTTTCCCCCGAGGAGCTGGCCCAGAAGAAAGCTGCCCAGGCGGAGCGCGTGAAGCGGGCGCGCGAGCTCGCAGCGAAGGCGCGGGCGGAGAAAGCGAAGAGAGGCGGCTAAATGACGCAGGCGCAGGTCACCGTCGAGCCGGTCGTCGTCGAAGAAGAGTTCGACACGGTCGATATGAACATCAACATGGGTCCCCAGCATCCCTCGACCCACGGCGTCTTTCGCATGGTCCTCACCGTCGACGGCGAGCAAGTGAAAGACGTCACCTCGTACATCGGCTACATGCACCGGGGCGGCGAGAAGCTCACCGAGAACCTCGACTACCGCGGGGCGTTG
Organism: Chloroflexota bacterium; assembly: GCA_026707145.1. Lineage (GTDB taxonomy): Bacteria > Chloroflexota > Dehalococcoidia > Bin125 > Bin125 > JAPOXK01. The sequence continues at coordinate 75,886 of JAPOXK010000027.1, forward strand.
GGCTACCAAGACCGCACCGACTACCTTGCCGCTTTCAACAACGAGTGGGTCTACTGCAACGCCATCGAGCGACTGGCCGGTATCGAAGCGCCCGAGCGCGCCGAGTACGTTCGCCTCATCCTCGCCGAACTCAACCGCATCCTCTCGCACTTCATGTTCATGGGCGCCTTCGGCACCGATGTCGGCTTCTTCGGCACGGCCTTCACTTGGGCCTTCAAAGAGCGCGAGCGCATCCAAGACTTCTTCGAGGCCGTCAGCGGAGACCGCCTCATGTACAACTACTTCCGCGTCGGCGGCCTTGCCTGGGAACCCTACCCAACCTTCGTGGAGGACGCGCGCTGGCTGCTTCGGCAAGTCGAAGCCGGCATCGCCGATATTGACGAACTCATGACCAACAACGAGATCATGATCTCGCGCTGCCGGGATGTGGGCCGGATGTCGGCCGAAGACGCGATCAGCTACGGAGTCACCGGACCGCTGCTGCGCGCCGCCGGCGTGCCGCTCGATCTGCGCGTCGACGAGCCCTACTCGATTTACGATCGCTTCGACTGGGAAGTACCCACCGGTCTGCGGGGCGACGTGTACGACCGCTATCTCGTGCGCCTGGAAGAGATGCGGCAGTCGGTTCGCATCGTGGCGCAAGCGCTCGATCAGATGCCCGCCAGCGGTCCGATCATGGCCGAAGGCCTGCCCAAGGTCTTGAAGCCGCCGCCTGGCGAGATCTACATGCGTCAGGAGAACCCGCGCGGCGAGTACGGCATCTACATGGTGTCGGACGGCTCCGACAAGCCTTGGCGAATGAAGGTCCGCAGTCCCAGCTTCCACAACCTCAGCTCGCTCCGGCACCAGGTCCGAGGTTCCTACATCGCCGACGCCGTGATCATCCTGGGATCCGTCGACATCGTGCTCTGCGAAGTCGATCGCTGACATGCCGTTCTGCTTCGTTGTGATATGGCGCTCTGGCTCTTCCCTGTAGGAGCCAGTAGCCTGCCTCCAGCGAGCGAGCCGCCTTGGGGCGGATGAGGCGGGGCCTGAACACACCATGCCAGAGATCGTGCTGAGTGAATTCGCTGGCCTGAGCTTGCCGGACTGGATCGACGCGCTGATCCGGATCGTGTTCATCGTGGCGTTGATGACGGTGAACGCTCTCGCACTCATCTACCTGGAACGCAAGATCTTGGCGCGCTTCCAGCAGCGCGTCGGCCCCACACGCACCGGTCCCTTCGGCATGCTGCAATCGGCTGCCGACGCGCTCAAGCTACTTACGAAGGAAGATGTACGTCCTACCTCGGCCGATCGCTGGGTCTTTGAGCTGGCGCCCTACTTCGCCTTCGTCCCCGTTTTTCTCGTCTTCATCCCCATCCCCTGGACCGAAACCTGGATCGTCCGGGACTTGGAGCTCGGTTTCCTCTACGTCTTCGGGGTGCTGGGGTTGAACTTAGTGGGGGTGGTGATGGCGGGCTGGGGTTCGGACAACAAGTACGCGCTTCTTGGAGCCGTCCGGGCGGCCGCCCAGGCCATCTCCTACGAGCTGCCGATGCTGCTCGTCAGCGTGGGGGTGATCCTCATCGTGGCGGCGCGACTGACGGTCGATGGCGGCAGCGCCTTCGGGGCCGTGAACCTCAACGTCATCGCGCTCGAGCAGACCACAACCCCCTTTATCCTCTTGCAACCCTTGGGCTTCGCGATCTTCATGATCGGCGCCCTCGCGGAGCTCCATCGCCCCCCCTTCGACATGCCCATCGCGGAATCAGAGGTGGTCGGCGGCTACTTCGTGGAATACAGCGGCATCCGCTGGAGCTTCTTCTTCCTAGCGGAGTACACGGCGTTACTGTTGCTCGTGGTGATCGGCTCCACCGTGTTCCTCGGCGGCTGGAACTTCCCCTTCGGAGAGGATGTGGGCCTTGGCCTGCAGGTGCTGCTCACCATCGCCAAGACTTCGGCGGTCATCTTTATCCTCTTCTGGTCGCGCGCCGTGCTGCCGCGGCTGCGCATCGACCAACTGATGGCGTTCTCTTGGAAAGTGCTGCTGCCCTTCTCCATCGTGCAGGTGCTCGCCAACGCCATCATCCTGGCGTACGGCGGCGGCGAGTGGATCATTGGTATCACTTCGCTGGCGTTGCTCCTGCTCTTGATCGGATTGGTCTACGGCCGCGCTCGAACGCTGTCGCGCGGTGCCGGGCGCTCTCTCAACAAGCAGCCCGCGCGCCCGCGGCTGATCACCGCCCACGACCCGGCGGGCGGCGACTGAGGAGCGCTGCGTGAGCGCAACCGAAATCGTCTTCTATTGCATCGCCTTCTTCATGATCGCCAGCGGACTCGGTGTGGTTCTCGCTCGCAACATCGTCCACTCTGCCCTCGCGCTCATTCTCGCTCTCGGCGCCGTCGCAGGGGTCTACGTGATCCTGACGGTCGAGTTCTTGGCGCTCACCCAGCTGGTCGTCTATGGCGCCGCCGTGATTATGCTGGTGCTCTTTGCGCTCATGCTGACGCGCGCCCGCGAGCGGCCCCAGGCCCTCTTCGGCAAGAACCGTCCGATCGCCTTCGTCATCGCCGCCGGCTTGCTGACGGCCTTCATAGCCGGGATCGTCGCCTCGGAGTGGGCGACCACCAACCCGGACGACATTGAGCCGCTTCCCTTCCAGGAGATCGGCGATGTTCTCTTCAGCGCTTGGGCCGTACCCTTCGAGGTGATCTCCGTGGTCCTCGTGATCGCCATGGCCGGCGCCATCCTCCTCTCCCAACCCGACCAAGGAGAGCAGTAATGCCGCCGCTTGAGCACGTCCTCGTCATCAGCGCCATCCTCTTCTCGATCGGCGTCTATGGCGTGCTCACCCGCCGCAACGCGGTGAACATCCTGATGTCCGTCGAGCTCATGCTGAACGCGGTGAGCATCAACATGGTGGCCTTCGCGATCTACGGCCGCGTCGCGTTCGACAATACGTTCACCGGCATCATCTTCGCTTTCTTCATTGTGGTGGTGGCCGCGGCAGAAGTCGCTCTGGCGCTCGGCATCGTCGTCCGCCTCTTCCGCAACCGCGCCACCGCCAATGTCGACGAAGTGAATCTGCTCAAATGGTAGGCAGGCGGCAGCGCCAACGGGGGGCAAGCGCCTAGATGTACTGGCTCGACCACGCCTGGATCATCCCCGCGATCCCCGCCTGCGCGTTCATCGCGCTCTTTGCCCTGGGAAAGAGGCTCCCCCGCGGCGGCGACTGGCTCTCCATCACCGCCATCGGCAGCGGCTTTGTGCTCTTCTTCTTCGTGCTGGAAGCTCACCTCGATTCCATCCAGGCGGGCTTGGGCGGTCTCTCCAACGTCGGCTTCAACTGGTTGCAGTTTGAGGGCTTCACCCTGCGCATCGGTTTCACCGTGGACTCGATCGCCCTCGTCATGCTCGGCGTCGTCACCCTGGTCGCGCTCCTCGTGCAGATCTATTCGGTTGCCTATATGCGGCACCACGGCAAGCCGGAACCGCGTTACTGGTGGTACTTCGCAGTCCACTCCCTCTTCGTCGCTGCGATGCTCGCCCTGGTCCTCGCGGACAACCTCTTGCTTCTCTACATCGCTTGGGAGGGCGTCGGACTCTGCTCCTTCCTCCTGATCGGCTTCTACTACGAGAAGCGATCGGCAGTGGAGGCGGCCAAGAAAGCCTTTGTCACCACCCGGCTCGGCGATGTCGGGCTCCTCATCGGCATCATTCTCCTGTGGCGCGCGACCGGGAGCTTCCAAATCAGCGACATCATCGCCGCTGCGCAGGCCGGTCGCACCAACGACCTCGCCCCCGTCATGAGCGATGGCTATCTCATCCTGGCGACTTTGATGGTCTTCCTCGGCGCGATGGGCAAAAGCGCGCAATTCCCCTTCCACGTGTGGCTCCCCGACGCCATGGAAGGCCCCACGCCCGTCAGCGCTCTCATCCACGCAGCCACCATGGTGGTCGCGGGCGTGTACCTCGTCGCCCGGCTCCTTCCCCTGTTCGATGTGACGCCCGGGGCGCTGCAGGTCGTGACCGCCGTCGGCCTGACCACGGCCCTGCTCGCGGGCGTGCTCGCCCTCGTCCAGACGGATATCAAGCGTGTGCTCGCCTATTCCACGGTGAGCCAGCTCGGCTTCATGTTCGTGGCGCTCGGCGCCGGCGCCGTGGGGGTGGCGATCTTCCATCTCCTTACCCACGCCGTCTTCAAGGCGCTCCTCTTCCTCGGATCCGGCTCCGTGATCCACATGACGGAGGAGCAGGACGCGCGCCGGCTCGGCGGCCTCTGGTGGCGCATGCCGGTCACGACCCTCACCTTCGCCATCGGCGCGCTTGCGTTGGCAGGCATTCCGCCCTTGGCCGGCTTTTTCTCCAAGGATGAGATCTTCGTGGTTGTGAACGCCTACCAGAGTGATGTGGTCCTCATCCTGATGGGTCTGGCCGCGTTCCTCTCCGCGCTGTACATGGCCCGGCTCGTGATCATCACCTTCCTCGGCTCGCCCAAGGATCTCGCCATGATCCGACGCGCCCGGGAAGCGCCGCTCCTGATGGTGGCGCCGCTCGTGTTCCTCGCCGTCTTGACCCTGCTCGTGGGCTTCTTCGCCTTCGACCAAGTCGGCCGCGCGCTCGGATTCCCCGGCGGCATCAACTATTACGTCTACTTCCCACTCCCTCACGAATTCCACTTCGATGACACGATCGCCGCCGCGACCGGCGTCGCCTCCCTGGCCGGCATCGGCGCGGCCTTCTGGCTGTTCTGGGGCAAGGCCGAGCGCGCTCAGCGCCTCGCGGCCTTCGCGCCCCCCGTGACCGCGCTCGTGCAGAACAAGTTCTACATGGACGATCTCTATCAGGCCGCCATCGACCGCCTTGTCCTTCCCGCCGGCCGCGCCGTCGCCGTCTTCGACCGCGTGGTCGTCAACGACACCGGCATCAACGGCCCCGCCGACTTCACGCGCTACGGCGCTTCCTGGATGCGATACCACGTGACCGGCCGTATCCCGGACTATGCGCTTTTCATGGTGTTGGGCATCGCCGCCGCCGGTGCCCTGGGTTTCCTCGTCCGGCTCTAGTCAATCGCTGGCCGCAGCGGCGCGGCGCAGCAACGAAGTAGGAGGAACAGTGGACGCGGGTGAAGCCCTTCTCCTCCTTCTGCTGATCCCTGCTGGCGCCGCGCTTGCCATCCTGCTGCTGCCGTCGCAGTACAAGAACGCCGTCCGCGTCATCGCGCTCCTGGCGACGCTCGCCACCTTCATCGACTCCATCTACATCTTCGCCCTCTACGACTACCAAGAAGGCGGACTCCAGTTCGCCCTCCGCTACGTCTGGCTCGAGAACGTGGCCTTCCTCCGAGAGAACGGGATCTCCCTCCACCTCGCCGTCGATGGGATCGCCGCCCCTCTCGTCCTCCTCAACGGCATCGTCGCCTTCACGGGCGCGCTCGTCTCCTGGAAGATCGACTACCGCAACAAGCACTTCTTCATCCTCTTCCTCTTCCTCGTCGCGGGCGTCTTCGGCGTCTACATCGCCCAAGACCTCTTCTTCTGGTTCTTCGCCTACGAGCTCGCCGTTCTGCCCATGTACCTCCTGATCGTCATCTGGGGCAGTACCAACAAAGAGTACGGCGCCATGAAGCTGATGATGGTGCTGGTCGGCGGCTCCGTCTTGATCTTTATCGGGATCTTCGCCGTCTTCATTGAGGCCGGTCTCGGCACCTTCGACTTGCCGGCGCTGGGGCAGGTCGAGTTCGATGCCGGCTTCTCCAAAACCTTCTTCCCCTTCTTCATGATCGGCTGCGGGGTCCTCGCTGGCCTCTGGCCCTTCCACACGTGGTCGCCCGACGGCCACGTCGCTGCTCCCACGGCCGTTTCGATGCTGCACGCGGGCGTCCTGATGAAGCTCGGCGCTTTTGGGATCGTCCGCCTCGGCATCGAGCTGCTCCCCGCCGGGACGGAGTTCTGGATGCCCGTGCTGCTCGTCCTCGGCGCGATTGCCGCCATCTACGGCGCCTTCTCCGCCCTGCACCAGCACGACCTCAAGTTCGTGATCGGCTACTCCTCGGTCAGCCACATGGGTTTCGTGCTCATGGGCCTCGGCACCATGAACACCATCGGGGTGAACGGCGCCGTTCTCCAGATGTTCAGCCACGGCGTCATGACGGCGCTCTTCTTCGCCATGGTGGGCGCCGTCTACGATCAGGCCCACACCCGCGACATTCACGCCTTCGGCGGCATCATCCGCAAGATGCCGCTCTTCGTGATCTTCTTCGGAATCGCGGGCTTGGCTTCGCTCGGCTTACCGGGTCTCAGCGGTTTCGTCGCCGAATTTCACATCTTCGTCGGCGCCTTCGACGCCTTCCCGCTCTTCGCCGCCATCGGCGTGCTCTCCGCCGCCGTCACCGCCGTCTACATCCTTCGGTTGATGGGCCGCGCCGCCTTGGGCCCCTTCAACGCCAAATGGGAGAGCCTGCGTGACCTGCGGCCCTATGAGGCGCTGGCCGGCGCGACCCTCATTGCCGGCATCGTCGCCATGGGCGTCTGGCCCGCGCCCTTTGTCGACCGCATTTCCGTCTCCGTGAACGAGCTGCCGCAGGTGGAGCAGATCGGCAGCCCCGTCGATAAGCTCCCGGGAACCATCGACTGATATGGACTTTGAATACGAACTAGTCGTACCGGAGTTCGTGATGGCGGGGCTCGCCACGCTCATCGTGGCCGTAGCCCTCTGCTTCCCCCGGCTGCGCCAAGAGCTCCTCGGCTACGGCGCCGCGGCCGCGGTTCTCCTCCTCCTCGTGCTCACCGCCGTCTTCTACATCAACGTCAACGACGATTTCGCCAACATCATCGCCGTCGACAACTACACCGTGCTGTTCCGCATCTTCTTCCTGGGTATTGCCTTCTTCACCATCCTCGCCAGCATGCAGTTCGCCGCCGATCGTCTCAAGAACCACGGCGAGTACTACGGCCTGATCCTCTTCGCCACGCTGGGCATGATGCTCATGGCGGGCGCCCGCGAGCTGATCACCGCCTACATCGCGCTGGAGCTCCTTTCCTTCAGCCTTTATATCCTCGTCGGCTTCAACAAGCTCAACCCGTTCTCCAACGAAGCCTCTCTGAAGTACATGCTGCTCGGCGCCTTCTCGTCGGCGCTCTTCCTCTACGGCCTCAGCATGATCTACGGGGTGACCGGCACCACCACTTACGGTCCCATCGACCCGGACGGCGTGGAGGCCGCGCGCAATATCGCAACGCAGCTTGGCAATTTCGGCGCCGCGATCCCCGACCCCGCTCTCCCCGCGGCGGCGGACGTCCGGCCCGGCCTCATCATCGGTCTGGTGCTGGTCGTCGCCGGGCTCGGCTTCAAGGTCTCGGCGGTTCCCTTCCACCAGTGGACTCCGGATGCTTACCAAGGGGCGCCGCTGCCCATCACCGCTTTCCTCAGTGCGGGGGGCAAGGCCGCTGCCTTCGCGCTCTTCCTCCGGCTCTTCGCCGAGGCCTTCATGCCGGCCAGCGCCGAGTGGGTCTGGCTCGTCGCCATCGTCGCTGCGGGGACGATGATCGTGGGCAACCTCATGGCGCTGCAGCAGACCAACATGAAACGGCTGCTGGCGTACTCGTCGATCGCCCAAGTCGGGTACCTGCTGGTAGGCATCGTGGCCTTGCACGCCGATACCCTGGCCAACTCCCACGACGCCGCCAGCGCGCTCGTGTTGCACCTCGTGGGCTACGTCGCCACCAATATCGCCGTCTTCGCCGCGCTCATCGCTTTCTACAACCGCACGGGCCGCGACGACATCGCCGACCTGCGCGGACTGGCGGAGCGGCAGCCCTTCCTTGCCCTCACCATCTCCGTCGGCCTGTTCTCCCTGGCCGGGATGCCGCTCTTCGCCGGCTTCGTGACCAAATTTATCCTCTTCCAGGCGGCCGCCGACAGCGGCTTCCTCTGGCTCGCCGCTATGGGCGTCACCGCCTCCTTTGTTTCGCTCTACTACTACCTGATGGTGATCAAGCAGATCTATCTGTACAAGCCTGCGGACACTGCGGCGAGCCGCTTGCATGTGCCGGCGCCCATGACGGCTGCGATCGCCGTGCTCACCGCCGCCGTCTTCTTCATTGGCCTCTACCCCACCCCACTCTTCAAAGCGATCGAGCACTCCACTGCGATGCTCTTCCCGGGCGCCTAGAGCACGGGCAGATACCGCTCCCGTTCGAAATCGGTGACCTGTCCGAGGTACGCGTCCCACTCAATGCGCTTGTTGCGCAAGAAGCTCTCGAACACGTGCGTGCCCAGCGTGGCGCGCATCAGCTCACTCCGCGCGAACAGCTCGATCGCTTCGCCCATCGTGCCCGGCAGCCGCTCGACATTGCGAGCGCGCCGCTCCTCCTCGCCGAGCAGCGATACGTCGTCCACGGTCTCGGGCGGCAGCGGGTACTCCTGCTGAATCCCCTGCAGGCCTGCCGCCAGCAAGGCACTGAACGCGAAGTACGGATTGCAGGCCGGGTCCGCCGCCCGATATTCAACGCGGGCCGCCTCGGGTCGGCCGGGGACGGCCTCGGGAATGCGAATCAAGTCGCTGTGATTCCGCCTCGCCCATGTCAGATAGGCGGGCGCTTCGAACCCCGGACGCAGCCGCTTGTAGCTGTTCACCCACTGGTTGCAGAGCAAGGTCAGCTCCGGCGCGTGGCGCAGCAGCCCCGCGATATACCGCTGCGCCACCTGGGAGAGGCGGGCCGGTCCGTCTTCGTCGAAGAAGGCGTTGATCTCGCCGTGGAAGAGCGACTGGTGCGCGTGCATCCCGCTCCCGTTCACGTTCGACAGCGGCTTCGGCATGAACGAGGCGTACACGTCGTGCTTGAGCGCGACCTCCTTCACCACCAGCCGGTACGTCATCGTGTTGTCGGCCATCGTGAGCGCGTCCGTGTGGCGCAGCCCGATCTCGTGCTGGCTCGGCGCCACCTCGTGATGGCTGGATGCGACCGAGATCCCCATCTCTTCCAGCGTCAGCACCGTCTCGCGGCGGAGGTCGCTGGCCGCGTCGAGCGGCGTCAGATCGAAGTAGCCTCCAGCGTCCAGCGGCTCCGGATCGGTGGCTCCCCGGAAATAGAAGTACTCCAGCTCGGGACCCACGTAGAACGTGTAGCCGAGCGCCCTTGCCCGCTGCAGCGTGCGGCGCAGCACGTAGCGCGGGTCGCCCTCGAACGGGCGGCCGTCCGGCCAGGTGATGTCGCAGATCATCCGCGCAACCCGGTCCTCGTGCGGGCGCCACGGCAGCACCACGAACGTCCCCGGGTCTGGACGCGCGATCATGTCGGACTCGTCGCTGCGGGCGAACCCCTCGATCGACGACCCGTCGAACGCGACGCCGTCGTCGAGCGCCGTCTCCAGCTCATCCACCGTGATCGCGAACGACTTCAAGGACCCCAGGATGTCCGTGAACCACAGACGGATGAAGCGGACGTCGTGCTCCTGCGCCGTTGCCAGGACGTAGGCCGTCGTCTCACGTGCCATCGCCGGTCCCTCCCTCTCGCGGAGAGGGAACGGCCCAAGCGGGGAGCTTGGGCCGTTCGGGTTGCTGCTGGAGCGCGTTAGACGTCGAAGTAGAGCTGGAACTCGTACGGGTGCGGCCGCATCCGCATGGGGTCCACCTCCGCGTTGCGCTTGTAGCCGATCCATGTCTGGATCAGGTCTTCGGTGAAGACGCCCCCTTCCAAGAGGAAGGCGTGGTCGCGCTCCAACGCGTCGAGGGCCCCCGCCAGCGAGTTCGGTAGCTGGGGGTACCCCGCCTCCGCCAGGTCGATCTCGAACAGATCGACGTCGTCCACGGGATCGCCCGGATCGATCTGGTTCCGGATCCCGTCGAGGCCGGCCATCAACAAGGCGCTGAACGCCAGGTAGGGATTGGCCGTCGGGTCCGGCGAGCGGAACTCCAGCCGCTTCGACTTGGGCGACTGCGAGTACATTGGGATCCGGATGGCGGCGCTGCGGTTACGAGCGCTGTAGACGAGAGTCGTCGGCGCTTCGTAGCCGGGCACCAGGCGCTTGTAGCTGTTCGTCGTGGGAGCGCAGAAGGCCATCAGCGCCGGGCCGTGCTTGATCAGTCCGCCGATGTAATGGCGCGCCATCTCCGAGCTCCCCGCGTACCCTTCCGGGTCGTAGAAGAGCGGCGCCTCGTCCTTCCACAGCGACTGGTGCACGTGCATCCCGCTGCCGTTGTCCTCAAAGATCGGCTTGGGCATGAACGTAGCCGTCTTACCCGCCTGCCGCGCCACGTTGCGGACGATGTACTTGTACCAAAGCACCTTGTCCGCCATCGCGCGCAGCGAGTCGTAGCGCAGGTCGATCTCGCACTGCCCGGCCGTCGCCACCTCGTGGTGGTGCACCTCCGTGTCGATCCCCAGGCTTTCCATCGTCAACACCATCTCGGTGCGAATGTCCTGCAGCGTGTCCCGCGGGGGAACGGGGAAGTACCCTTCCTTGTGCTCGGTCTTATAGCCGAGGTTGGGGTTGTTGCTCTCACTCTCCTTGTCGTCGACGCCCGTATTCCAGGCCGCCTCGACGGAATCGACGCGGTAGAAGGCCTGGTCGCGCTCGGAGTCGTAGCTGATGCTGTCGAACACGAAGAACTCGCACTCGGGACCCCAGCAGGAGAGGTCGGCGATGCCGCTGTCGCGCAGGTGGCTCTCCGCGCGCTCCGCGACCGCGCGCGGATCCTTGCCGTAGCGATCCCGCGTCACCGGATCGTAGATATCCGCGATCAGGTGGAGCGTGCGGCGCGTCATGAAGGGGTCGATCAGGGCCGTGCTGGCGTCCGGAATCAGCACCATGTCCGATCGCTCGATCCCCTGGAAACCGCGGATGCTGCTCCCGTCGAAGCCGATCCCCTCCCGGAAGGCGGCGGCGCCCATCTCGCGGGGCGTGAGAGAAAGGTGCTGCCACGTGCCCAGGAGATCGGTGAACTTGATGTCCACCATCTCCACCTTGTTGTTCTCGATGAACTGCTGGATCGCGTCGACCGCCGTCTTGCTTTCCTCCCACTCGACCGACGACAAGCCAGGCATCCGCTTGTGCTGGACGATGTCTTTGAGTGCCATCCTGCTCACCTCTCGATTGAACCGACGCCGCGGCGGCGCCCATAAGAACTGCCCGGGTAGTTTGAGGGTCCCGGCGATCATAGCCGCGACCCTGCGCCCGGCGCCGCATCAGCGTGTTACAGTCGGATTAACTCTATGCCGGGGCGCCCGGCCATGTGTATCCAGGCAGGCGCTGCGCCTGCCTGACCGGGCTCGCCTTAGGGACCGGGCATCTCGGCGAAACGGTAGCCCGCGTTGCGCACGGTCTCGATCTGCCGCGCCGCCACCGGGCCCAGCTTGGCCCGCAGCCGCCGGATGTGCACGTCCACGGTCCGCATGCCGCCGTAGTAGTCGTAGCCCCACACGCGGTTGAGCAGCGTCTCTCGCGTCACCACCATCCCTGCGTGGGTCATCAGATAGCGCAGCAGCTGATACTCCATGTAGGTCAAGGCCACCGCCTGCCCGCCGACGAGCACCTGAAAGCTGGTGAGGTCGAGGCTTAGGTCGCCGGCCACGATCAGGTCGCCCGAGCCGGCCCCGCGCCGCCGCCAGAGCGCCTGGCGAATGCGGGCCACGAACTCTTCCGGCGCCAGCGGGGGCAGGACGAAATCCTCGAGGCCGGGCGGCAGATCGGCGAGCTGATCGCTGGTCACCACGGCGATCAGCAGGGCCCTGGGCCAGGCCCGGCGCAACGCTGCGAAGGGCGGCACCGGCCGCAGCGGCGCTCCCCGCCAGTCGACCGCCAGCACGTCCGCCGCCGCCGCCGGATCCGGCTCGCTCTCCTCGCTGCCCGCCAGCGCGACCACCTCGTAGCCCGCGTCGGCCAGCGGCCCGCGCAGGCTCGTGGTCAGCGATGCGTCTCCCGAGACCAAGGTGACCCGGAACATGACTGCACCCTACCCCCGTCCCCGGAGCGGGCGCGATCGATCCCGCTACACAGCGCCGCGACACGCCTCCACGGCAGGCCGCGCCGGCGGAGGCGTCCACGCGCATCGCCCGGCGGCCGGGGCCGGCTGCTACGATCGGACGGCGATGCCGACGCCCAGCCGATCCACACTGGCGCCGAATCCGGCGGGACCCAAGCCCGACTGGCTCAAGGTGCGCGTGCCCTCGGGCCCCAACTATCAGCGTCTCCTCGGCATCATGCGCGACTCCGACCTCCACACCGTCTGCGAGGAGGCCCATTGCCCGAACCTCGCCGAGTGCTGGGGACGCGGCACGGCCACGTTCATGATCCTGGGCGACACCTGCACCCGCGCCTGCGGCTACTGCCAGGTCACCAGCGGACGCCCCAACGGGCTCGACCGCGACGAGCCGCGGCGCGTCGCCCTCGCCGTCCAGCGCATGGGCCTCAAGCACGCCGTCGTCACCTCGGTGAACCGCGACGACCTCCCAGACGGCGGGGCCGCCGTCTTCGCGGACACCATTCGCTGGATCCGTCGGCTCTCGCCCGCCACCACCATCGAGGTGCTGATCCCCGACTTCGAGGGCAACTGGGACGCGCTCGCCACCACGCTGGAGATGCGGCCCGAGGTGCTCAACCACAACACGGAGACCGTCCCGCGCCTCTACCCCGCCGTTCGTCACAAGGCGGACTATGCCCAATCGCTGGAGCTGCTCCGCCGCGCCGCCGCCTGGTCGCCGCGGCCCGTCACCAAGAGCGGCATCATGGTCGGCCTCGGGGAAACGCGCGAAGAGATCAGCGCCGTGCTGCGCGACCTCCGCTCCGTCGACTGCGACGTCCTCACCGTGGGCCAGTACCTGCGCCCCAGCTTCAAGCACCTCCCCGTCGCCCGCTACCTGCCGCCCGCCGAGTTCGACGCCATCGGCGACGAGGCGCGCGCCCTCGGCTTCACGCACGTGGAGTCTGGGCCGCTCGTCCGCTCCTCCTACCACGCCGAGAGCCAAGTCCCCGGCCGCGAAAGCCAGGACCGGATCGTGCCCCTCGTCGATCCGGACTGACGCCCTCGCGATGACACAGGCCTGTCGGCCCATGCGGCGCCATCTTGTATCGTGCCTGCAGGCCGGTGTAGCTCAGAGGTAGAGCAGCTGTTTCGTAAACAGCAGGTCGAGGGTTCGAATCCCCCCGCCGGCTCCACTCCCCCAGATAAGACGTGACGTAACGGCGATCTAGTGGCCTGCGCGCGGTCCACTGACGGTCCAGTAAGTCGCGCCGTGCGCACGAGAGACAGAGAACCTACGACGACGCACTAGAGTAGACCTCTTCTCACAAAGCAGCGCGACATGCGACCTGCACCCGCTGCGGGCACAATGAATCAAGCTGTGCAATTGGAAGCTAAGGAGAGGCGCGTGGACGGTGTTGCGGATGTTCTAGCTGCCTTGCGGTCGCTTCCCGGCGAGTTGCATCCTCACCTTGCGAAGGGAAAGAGACCGCCGCTTGGATCGGTCTCCTCAAGGGAGCTCGCTGAAGCCAAGAGTTCCTCGGAGCTGAGTTCTCTCATTGTCAGCGCGACGCAACTGGGAGCAGCAAAACTCGATGCAGCGAAGGATCAAAACAACTTCGAAACACCCTCGCCGACAGTTTTGCCAAGGTCGGACTAAAGGATGGGGTGATCGACCGAGTGATTGACGGCGGTAAGTAGTTGACCTCCGCTGACGGCCTTGAGTCGCCTCCAAAAGGTCAGTGATGGCCGGCGGACCCGGCGGCGCACTACGTGCGCTCCCACCCTAAGCCCGATAACGGAGCACCACCCGATGGAGGGGTGCTGACGGGGTGCGTAGAGGGCATGGTCGCAAACGTGGCACGCTCTCATCTGCGAATGGCCGGGGACGACGGGTCGCTTGGTGGGTCAGCGCAATGTTGCCTGCTTGGCGGAGCATGTCGCTGCAGCGCCAGATCGGCGATGCCCGAGGATCCGATTGCCACGTCCTTACTCGTCCCATCGGCTCGGTAACCGCATACTGAACAGCACAGGCGACGTAGCGTCCGTGGGCGAGCGCTGATCGACTTTTCCCAGCGAGCCCGCACCGACCTCGACCCGAGAGCTGCGCAGCGCGATCGCCCTAGGGGAACCGGTTGGAGCCGGGCGGGTTGTATCGCGCCCGCGCCACCTGGAAAGGACCCGGTTGGACTTCTCAACATTCGAGTTGCACCCTCGTATCGAAGCGGGAGTGCGCGCCCAAGGCTACGACACGCCTACCCCCATTCAAGCCAAAGCCATTCCCCCGGCGCTGGAAGGCGCGGACATCTTGGGCTTGGCCCAGACAGGAACGGGCAAGACCGCCGCGTTCGCACTCCCGATCCTGGATTACCTCATAGACGGGCCGCGCACGCGGGTACGCGCCTTGGTGATCGCCCCTACGCGTGAGTTGACCCACCAGATCCACACCGCCTTCAGCGCACTGGGCGCGAAGACGGGCCTGCGGAGCGTCCCGATCTACGGCGGGGTCAACATCAACCCGCAGATCCGGCGGCTGCAGGGCGGCGCGGAGATCGTGGTTGCCTGCCCCGGTCGGTTGCTCGATCACCTGCAGCAGGGCACGGTGGAGCTTTCGGATGTTGAAGTGTTCGTCCTCGACGAGGCCGACCGCCTGTTCGACATGGGCTTTTTGCCGGACATCCGCCGCATCCTCACACGCCTACCCGAAAATCGGCAGACGCTCTTGTTCTCCGCCACGATGCCGCCGGACATCCGCAAGCTGGCGACGGAGATCCTGTTCGACCCGGTGATGATCGAGGTCGATCGCGCCAGGCCGGCGGAGACGGTCGCGCACGCGATCTACCCGGTGGCGGAGGAGGAGAAGGGCGAAGCACTCGTGCAACTCCTCTATCGCTCTGAGACCGAATCAGTGCTGGTGTTCACGCGCACCAAGCGGCGGGCGAAGCGCGTGGCGGCGGGGCTGGTTTCCGCCGGCTTCGACGCCACTTGCCTGCAGGGTAACCTCTCGCAGCGTCGCCGCCAGGAGGCACTCGATGGCTTTCGAAGCGGCAAGTATCCGATCCTAGTCGCAACGGACATCGCTGCACGGGGGATCGACGTCTCGTCGATCTCGCACGTCATCAACTACGACATGCCCGATACGGTCGACGCGTACACGCACCGCATCGGCCGCACGGGCCGCGCTGCGCGGACCGGCGACGCCTTCACCTTGGTCACTCCCGCCGACGCCAGCGCGGTGCGCGCGATCGAGCGGATGATGGGCTGCCGCTTGGAGCGGCGTCCACTGGACGCGTTGCAATCGTCACCGGTGAACGGCCGCGCGGCCGTGGATCCGGTTCCGCGCCGGTCCCCCCGGCCGAGGCCCGTGTCCCGCAGGGAGGAGAGCGGTACTCCGGCGCCACGTCGTCGCCGTCGCCGTGGTGGACAGAGTAAAAGGGACGGGCGCGCCGGCAGTGCCGTGCACTCGGCCACGTTCGCAGCGGCCGGTCGGCGGGGCGCGCGGTCGCGAGGACGGCCGCGAAGCCGATCACCACGCCGTCTGCCGTAAAGAGCGGTCCGGGCCGGAAGTAGCCGAACTCGAAATACGAAGCGTGCACGCCCCGGTGCTGCACATACGTCTTCCCCAGCAATGTGTAGACCCGCACCACGGTCGCTGTCCCCACTCCGGGGCCATACCCGCGCGGCGGGGGGTCTGCTGACGGGGCCGACACGGGCAGGGATTCAAGGCCGGGGTGGGCACGTGTGAAGTAGTCGAGAGCGCGGGCCCAATAGCCGATCACGCGTACGGGTGTTTCGGGAGGAGGCCCACTGGCGGCAAGGCGCACGCCGCCGGGCACTCGTGCTGGCAGCCGGGCTGGTGCTGGCGGTCAGTCTGGCGGAGGATGCCGGGACGTGCGCTGTGCTCGGCGCAGAACCGCGGGATTGTCATTGATCGGCGCGGCGCCGCTTCGTAGGGTGTAGCCGCACGGCGCAGGCCTAGCAGGCCCCCATGCAGCACACGCGCGAGGAGCATGGTTTGCCGCGTTTCGCGTTGGCCATGGGGCAGCAGACTCTGGGCGCGCTGCGAGATCTGGCGCCCATCTTCGCCGTTATCGCCTTCTTCCAGATCGTCGTCCTGCAACAGCCTTTTCCCGACATCGCCAACGTGGTCGTCGGGCTGGTGTGCGTGGTCCTGGGGCTGGCGCTGTTCATCCAGGGGTTGGAGAGCGGGCTGTTCCCGCTGGGCGAGGCGCTGGCCCAGGGGATGGCGCGCAAGGGGAGCGCGACGGCGCTGCTGGCGTTGGCGTTCTGCCTTGGCTTCGGCACCACCGTGGCGGAGCCAGCGCTGATCGCCGTGGCAGCCGAGGCGGCCGAGGTGGCGGCGGAGGCGGACTTCATCGGCGACAGCCAGGCCGCCCAGGACCGGTACGCCCTTGAGCTGCGCGTGGTGGTGGCCGTCGCCGTCGGCCTCGCCATCGTCCTGGGGGTGCTGCGCATCCTGAAGGGGTGGCCCCTTCACCGCTTGATCATCAGCGGCTACGTGCTGGTCATGGTGATGACCCTGTTCGCGCCCGAGGAGATCGTGGGGGTGGCGTACGACTCCGGCGGGGTGACGACCAGCACGATCACGGTGCCCTTGATCACCGCGCTGGGGGTGGGCCTCGCCTCCGCCATCCGGGGGCGCAACCCGATGCTCGACGGCTTCGGGCTGATCGCCTTCGCCAGCCTCACTCCCATGATCTGCGTGCTGGGCTACGGGATGGTGGCGTGATGCTGGAGTTTCTGGCGCGCTTCGGCGAAACCCTGCTGTACACGCTGCGGGACGTGACGCCCATCGTCGTCATCCTGGTGGTGTTCCAGGTAGGGGTGCTGCGGCGCCGCCTGCCCAACATCGGGGGCATCGCCACCGGGTCGGTCATGGTGTTGCTGGGGCTGGCGCTGTTCCTCATCGGGCTGGAGCAGGCGCTGTTCCCCATCGGCGAGACGATGGCGCGGCAACTCACGGAGACGGCAGGGGCGTCGGCGCTGGCGGACGCAGTGCGGTGGGAGGACTACTGGCTGGTCTACCTCTTCGCGGCAGCCATCGGCTTTGCGACGACGGTGGCCGAGCCGTCCCTCATCGCCGTGGCGCTGAAGGCCGAGGAGGTTTCGGGCCGCGCGGTGAACGCCTGGGGGCTGCGCATCGCCGTGGCGGTGGGCGTGGCCGTCGGAGTGTCGCTGGGGTGCTTCCGCATCGTGACGGGCACGCCGCTGCCGTGGTACATCGTGGCGGCCTACATCATCGTCATCGTGCAGACGTACCTGGCCAGCCGCACCATCATCCCGCTGGCCTACGACAGTGGGGGCGTCACCACCTCGACCGTCACGGTGCCGGTGGTGGCGGCGCTGGGGCTGGGCCTCGCCGCCAACGTCCCGGGGCGCAGCCCGCTCATCGACGGCTTTGGGCTGATCGCTTTCGCCAGTGTCTTCCCCATTATGTCGGTGCTAGGCTACGCCATCGTCGCCGAACGGGTGGAACGCTGGCGCAGCCGGAGGGAGCGCCAGGAGGTGGAATCATGAAGATGGCGCTGATCGTCGCGCTGGTGAGCAACGAGAAGACGAACCACATCATCGATGCGGCGCGGGCGGGCGGCGCGACGGGCGCCACCATCATCAGCAGTGTGCGCGGCGAGGGACTGAAGCCGGCCAAGACCTTTCTCGGGCTGGACCTGGCGGCGCGCCGCGACGTGGTGCTGTTTCTCGTGGCGGAACCGCGGGCCCGGGACATTCTGGAGCGCCTCGCGGCGGCCGGTGGCATGGACCGCGAGCACGGCGCCGGCGTCGCCTTTCAGCTCTCCATCGATGACGCCGTCGGCCTCTCAACGCAGCTGCCCACGCTGATGGAGGAGTTGGAAGGCGCGCTATGAACGATCCGGGCGACACCAGGGCGATACGCGTATCCGACATCATGGAGGCGGAGGTGCACGCCATCGACGGGTCGGCGACGGTGGCCGAGGCGATGGCGACGATGAAGCGCCTGCAGATCAGCTCGCTGGTGGTCAACCGGCGCGACGACGACGACGAGCTGGGGCTGATCACGGTGAGCGACCTGGCGCGGGAGGTGATCGCGCGCAACCGCGCACCGGAGCGGGTCAATGTCTACGAGATCATGGCGAAGCCGGCGCTGGCGGTGCGCTCGGGCATGCTGGCGCGCTACGCGGTGCGGCTGCTGGTGCAATTTGGCGTCTCGCGCGCGCTGGTGGTCGATGACGCCGGGGCGCCCCGCGGCCTGGTCACGCTGCGCGACCTGGTCCTGGGGCTGGCCCCGGAGTAGCCGTCGCGCATGGGGCGTGCAAGACAGGGATGGACCATGGATGGTCCCTAGGCGATGTACGTGTCGGCGCTTAATGCGGCCGAGCCGGATTCCGAGCTGACGGCTTGGATGAAGAGCTCCTAGCGGCTGGCCCTAGCCGACCGTGCACGGGGTCGTGGGGATTCGGAGGCCGGTCGGCTTCCTTGGCATGATCACGCCTCCCCCACCTGCCACTACGCAGTGCGTGTGACGGAAGCAAGGCAAACCGGCGTTCTGTCTGACTGGGGACTCAGCGATGTCCCCGCTTACGGAGTTGCGGTCGATCTGATCGCGAGCGGCCTCGGTCGTCTGGCGCGAGTGGGCTCCGGCGAGCAACCGGACGGCCTCGCCTACACTGTGAGCCAGGAAGGCCCGGTGATGTCACAGGATCTCCACGACCTGCCGCCTGGATTCCAGGTGCCGCCCAAGCGGGAATTCAGCGCCGCCGACCGCACGCGGGAAGCGATGCACGCACTGGCCTACGGCATCTACGTCATCGGCTCCACCCGTGACGGCGATCCCAACGCCATGATCGCCGACTGGGTGATGCAGGTTTCCTTCGAGCCGCGCCTGATCGCCGTCGCGCTCGAAAACGACTCCACCACCCTGGCAAACGTCCGCCACAGCCAGGTCTTCACAGTGAACCTTCTGCACGAGGACGGGATGGAGTTGGCGTCCGCCTTCCTCCAGCCCCGCGACGGCTCCAAGATCAAGGGCCGTAGCGATCAGGCGGCGGCGCAGCTGCACCGCAAGCTCGACGGCGTGGCCCACACCCTGGACGACCGTGGCTGCCCCATCCTGGACGACGCCTTGGCCTGGCTGCGCTGCGAGCTGGAGCAGCTCCAGTCCGCCGGCGATCACACCCTGTCCCTGGGCCGTGTCGTGGAGGGCCGCCTCCTGCGCGACGGCGACCCCCTCACCTCCGTCTACACGGGCTGGACCTACGCGGGCTAGCTCGCCCGTGACGGACGCGGAGGCCGCGCCCGAGGGCGCTTGCCTGCTGCGCGCTCCTTAGGCGACGACGCCCTCGATCACGAGCTCGGCGATCTGCTCGTCGTCGTAGCCCAGGCGCTCCTTCAGCACGTCGGCGGAATGCTCGCCCAGATCGGGCGCGTCGCAATAGATCGACGCGGGCGTCTCGGTCAGGTTGACCGGATGCGAGAGCATCTTGATCTTGCCGAAGTGCTTGTGATCGCGGTCCACGAGGTAATCGTTCGCGATCACGGCCGGGTCGCTCGGCAGGTCGCCGATGTGCTGGACGCGCGTGAAGATGAGATCGGGGTTGCGGCTGAGCCGATCCTCCCACACGTTGCGGTTCTCCCGCGCGAACGTCTCGTCGAGCAGCGCCACGAGCTCGGGGGCGTTGCCGTCGGCCAGCGTCTCCAGGTTCTGGAAGCGCGGGTCGGCCACCACGTCGCCCAGATCCATCACGTCGCAGAATCCCGGCCAGTGCCGGTCGTACTCCACGATCCCTAGCATGATCCACTCGCCGTCGCCGCACTCGTACAGGTTCCAGAGCGGGTTGCCGGCGCTCTTGCGATCGAAGCGCGGCCAATCTTCGTAGCCCTTCAGCATCGAGACGGCGATGCCCCAGTACGAGAGCCACATGTTCGCCATGATATGCGACACCTCCACCCGCTGCCCCTTGCCGCCCTGCAGCTCCCGCGCCGAGAGGGCGGCCAGCATCCCATAGGCCAGCATCCCCGCGCCCATCACGTCCGCCACCCCCATCGTGTTCCAGTTGGGCGGGTCGCCCGGCGCCCCCATCGTGTACATGAAGCCCGAGCGCGCCTGCCCGACGGCGTCCAGCGCCGGCTTGTTCGCCTCGGCGCCTTTGAAGCCGTAGCCCGCGGTCGCGGCGTAAATCAAGGCCGGGTTGATCTTCGAGAGCACGTCGTAGCCGAGGCCCATCTTGTCGAAGACGCCGGGGCGGTAGTTCTCCAGCAGGATGTCCGTGTCCTTGATCAGCTCCTTGAACACCTCCTGCCCTCTGGGGGTCTTCAGGTCCAGGGCCAACGATCGCTTATTCCGGTTCACCGTGGCGAACAGCGCGCTGCGGTCGCCCGGCATGCGGTTGTCGATGCCCGCAATGTTCAGCACGTGCCGCGCGGCATCCGGGCGCGTCGGACTTTCGATCTTGATGATGTCGGCGCCCAGGTCGCCCAGCATCATCCCGCCGATCGGTCCGAAACCCCAGGTGCTGCACTCGATCATCTTGATCCCCGTCAGGGGTCCTACTGTCATCGGCGCCGGCTCCTTCTATTAACTATTAACCGCCTCCGGGAGGCGCGCTTACGGGATCGGGCTGTCATTGTAGTGGGCGATCTCCGGGCGCGGGCAAGGTGGGATCTTGAGAATCCCTTCCGCACGTCGTCTCACGAGTGAGAAGGTCCGCCCGCTCGCGCTGATCGTCGGCCTGGTGGTGCGCCCGGCAAGGAAGGCGGATAGGGCCCCGGTCGCCTAAGCTGCGTACTGCCATGTTCGTTCGACCCACCTTCCCGCCGCTCGCGCTATCGCGCCGTTCCCCGAATCGTCGGCGCTAGGTGGGGGTCCTCGCTTCTCTCGGCGCGGCTTCCAGCTTCGCAATCTCCAGCACGTTCGTCGCCTCCTACGCGCGCCGTCTCGACCCCTATTCCATGGTCTTGATCCGCATGATCGCGGGCGCGATCTTCCTCGTCGTCGCGCTCTTCGTGCTCGGCTCGCAAGACGACGTCGCCCGGATGGGGGTCGGAGATCTGGCGCAGTTCATCGGCGCCGGCACCATCTCCATGGTGTTGGGGGAGCCGCTCTTCATCGCCGCCATCGCCGTGCTCGGCCTGACGCGCGGCTTCCCTACGATCATGGGCCTGATGACCATGGTCGCCTACCTCGGCTCGGTCATCGTGCTGGGCGAATCGGTCGATTGGCAGGTCGCCGTCGGCTCCGCCATGGTCCTGCTCGGCGTGTATCTGGTCGTCCTCTACGGACGCGCACATACGGAGCTGCCCTCCACGCCGGCCGCCGAAGCCGCCGGCGCCGCCGAGCGGCCGATCAGCGGCGCGGTTCCCAAGGATTACAGCCTCACTGCCCCGGTTCGGATTCCCGTCGTCGGCATCACGGCGCCGCGTCTCGTCGTGGGCTTGCTGCTCGCCATGGGCGTCGGCTTGGCGTGGGGACAAGAAGGCGTCTGGATCCGCAGCTCTTCCGAGGGGTTCGACGCCGTGGCGGTGCACGCCGTGCGCGTTCCGGTCATCGCCGCGATCTGGTGTCTGATCATCAGCTTCATGCCCCGGAGCGCGATTCGGCGGCGGGCCGTCGATCGCCGTGGCGTGCTCTTCATCGCCGCTTCCGGCGCCATCTCGCTGGGCCTCTCCGGCATTCTCTTCATCTATGCGGTGCAGGAGATCGGCGCCGGGCCCAATGCCGTGCTCTTCGCGACGGCTCCGCTCTTCGGGCTGCCCTTGGGAGCCATCTTCCTCAAAGAGAAGATCACCATCTGGGTGGCGATCGGGACCGGCATCGCTGTGGGCGGGATCGCCCTGATCGCCTAGACGCTCCCATGACTTTCCGGAGCAAGGGCGCGCCTCAGCCCCCGCTAGGATGGCGGCGATGACGGCAGCCGATCGCTCCACGCACAGCCCGCGCCGGCGCGGCGCCAAGATCGTCGCCACGCTCGGTCCCGCCTCCTCCCGGCCCGAGATGATCCGCGCGCTGGTCGCGGCCGGTCTCGACGTGGCGCGGCTCAACTTTTCCCACGGCGACCACGCGAGCTTGCAGGAGCTCGTCCGCTTCGTGCGGGAAGCGCAGGAGGCTGCGGGCCGCCCCATCGCCATCCTTGGCGACCTGCAAGGTCCCAAGATCCGCATCGGACCGCTGCCCGAGCCCATCCAGTTGGTCCCGGGAACCCCTCTCCGCCTGACCACCGCCTCCACCTCGCACCACCCCGCTGGGGTCATCCACTGTGATTACCCCGGCCTTGCCGATGATGTTCGCCCCGGCGACTGCATCTTCCTCCGCGATGGGGAGATCGAGCTCGAAGTGATGGACAGCGGCGACGCCCTGATCAACACGGAGGTGCGCAGCGGCGGTCTGCTCACGAGCCGCGCGGGGATGAATGTGCCGGGCGTGGCGTTGCGCCTGCCTTCGCTCACGGACAAGGACCGCGCCGACATCGCCTTCGCCGTCGAGCAGGAGATCGACTATCTGGCGATGTCGTTCGTGCGCAACGTCGACGATATCGGGCTCGTGCGCCGCGAGATCGAGGCGCGCGCCTCCCGGATCGGGATCATCGCCAAGATCGAGAACGCCCATGCACTCGAGGAGCTGGACCCGATCGTCGCCGCTGCCGACGGCGTCATGGTCGCTCGCGGCGATCTGGGCGTGGAGGTCGGAGCGGAGAACGTCCCCGTGTGGCAGCGGCGCAT
The DNA here is from genome assembly GCA_026707145.1 of Chloroflexota bacterium. Classification (GTDB taxonomy): domain Bacteria; phylum Chloroflexota; class Dehalococcoidia; order Bin125; family Bin125; genus JAPOXK01. The sequence continues at coordinate 98,544 of JAPOXK010000027.1, forward strand.
CATCCAGGCTGCGCGCCGCAAGATCGTCCCCGTGATCACGGCCACGCAGATGCTGGAGAGCATGGTGACCCGCGCCCGCCCCACGCGCGCCGAGGCCAGCGATATCGCCAACGCTGTTTGGGACGGAACCGACGCCCTCATGCTCTCGGCGGAGACGGCGGTCGGCGCCTATCCCCTAGAGAGCGTGCAGATGATGGACCGCATCGCCCGGCGCGCGGAGGCGGAGGAAAGCGAGCGGGATTCCCCGACCTTCGAGCAGGAATGGGCCAGCGATCCCTCCCGCAGCATCAGCTGGGCCGTCCGGCAGATCATTGAAAAGAACCCCGCGGTCCGCGGCGTGATCGCCTTTACGGTCAGCGGCTACACCGGCCGGCTGATCGCCAAGGACCGCATGAGCGTGCCCGTCCTCGTGCTCGCGCCGGAGGCGAGTGTCGAGCAGCGCGCGGCCCTGCTCTGGGGCGTGCAGCCCGTTCGCTGTCCCCCGCCTCGCGACCTCGAGAGCATGCTCGCCATCGTCGACCGTATCGCGCGCGTCACCCTCGGCTGTGACGGAGGCGACAGCGTGGTGGTCGTCGGCGGGCTGCCGCTCGGTCGGGGCATGCCCACCAATTTCCTCAAGCTCCACCAGGTCGCGGCGTCCTAGCCCTTACGCGGGATTCACGCGCCGCCGCAGTGACGGACGCCGGTTGGACGTGAACGGCCGCACATCGTCCGGCCAGCGGCCCTGATCAACCGCCGCCGCCCAGGCATCGCTCACCAGCACGGCGGGGCTCTCGATCTCGTAGATCGCGCTATGCCGCGGCTCGTCCTCAACGACGATCCGCTGCCGCTGGCCACCCATGATCACCGTCAGCTCTTCCCGCTTGAAGCGCGCCACCGCCAGCACGCCCGGCACTTGGCGGAGCAGGGGGATGTGCTCGTTGTCGTACAGCTCCTCGAACAGCGCTTCCTTCTCCGGCGCGACATCCATCGCCGCCGTAAAGATGTAGCGTGTCTCGATCGTCATTCCGTCCTCCTTACGGATCGTCCCGGCTCCTCGATCCAGATCCCAGAGACGGATCCCGGCGCCGCGATACGGGCGCTTGATCCGTTGCGCCGCCTCGTGCGCCGTCTCGCGTGGGGGAGCGTTAGTCGCCGCCGGCGGGGGCGAACTCCATGATCGTCTGCCGCGATGCCGCCTCCTCGATCATGGGGTGGATCATCGATCGTGTCACGGGCCCCATCTGTCCGAACGTCTTCTTGCTGTGGCGCAGCCCCAGCCGCACAAGCAGCTCGGTCAACTGATAGCCCGTGTGCACCGGACTCAGCAGCGGCACCTCGAGCCGCCCCTGCATCGCATCCCGGATCGCCGCCATGCAGGTGCAGCCAAACATCACCACGTCCGCCCCATCCTCGTCGATGACGAGGCGGCATTGCTCCTCGACGCGGGCCAGAAAATCATCTTGATGATTCCACATGCGCTTCAGCCAGCTCTCGTCTGAACCGAGGGTCTGCAGCTCGTCGAAGCGTGTGATGTGTCGCACGCCGGCCAGCTTGTCGCTCATCTCGTACTCGCGCAGCATGTCGTCGTACCAGAAGCGCACATCGCGCGGCCACACCGTGACGATGCCCAGCCGCCGCCCCAACGCCAGCCCCACTTGCAGCGTCGCCTGCCCGCCGCCGACCACGGGAATCGAAAGCGCGCTTCGCACCTCGGCCAACCCCAGGTCCGTGCTGTCACAGACGAAGACCGCGTCGAACCCCTCTCGCTCGGCCGACAGCGCCACATCCAAGATGCTGAGTTGCACCAGCCGATAGTCGACGTAATTGTCCGGCCAGACCGGGAACCGCGTCGTCTCGAAGTCCACCGTGAAGCCTGGGCTGATGATCTCCGGCGGGATCTGGTACTTCGCCGTGTTCTCCTCGCCCGTGCACGCCACTACCTTGATGCGCTTCGTCACCGCTCGGCCCTCCAGTGCTCTCGCCACTCGGCCGCGCCCATCCATCGCGCGGCTTCCCAGTATCGCATCGCGGTCAACGGCGCTCCCCGCCCCGCCGCTATACTTTCTACGTTTCCCGGACACGCGGGTTCACCAGCCCGCCGCCGAAAGCGCTGCTGTGAACGGAATCCACGATCTCGGCGGAATGCACGGCTTCGGCGTCGTCGAGCACGACCCGCACGAGCCGCTCTTTCATGCCGACTGGGAGCGGACCGTCCTCGCCGTACAGCTCACGGCCCTCGGCCAGCGCCTCTACAACCTCGACGAACTCCGCCACAGCATCGAGCGCATGCCTCCGGACGCATACCTCAACGCGACCTATTACGAACGCTGGCTCGCCGCCATCGACCGCCTGCTCATCGAGAAGGGCCTCATCAATGCGGCCGAGTTGGAGCGGCGCACGGCCGCTTTCCGGGACGAGCCGCAAGCTTTCCCCGCTCCTCCCTCCGCCGCCTCAGGCGAGACGGAGCTCGTCCACCCTGCGCTGGACCGCCGCCGCGGCCATCCCTTCCGCCGCGAAGCCTCCACCCCGCCGCGCTTTACGATCGGCGATGCCGTCCTCACCAAGCAGTGCCAGCCTGCCGGCCACACTCGCCTGGCTCGCTACGTGCGCGGTAAGCACGGCCGCGTGCACCGGCACCAGGGCTGCTTCGTCTTCCCGGACGCCAATGCCCATGGGCGCGGCGAGGAGCCCGGCCACGTCTACAACGTCCGCTTCGAAGCGGCGGAGCTCTGGGGCGAGTCGGCAGCGCACCGCGACGCTGTCTATGTTGACCTTTGGGAGAGCTACATCGAGCCGGCGGCGGCTGGGTAGCGCCCGGATCGCAGGGAGGCAGCGATGGGCAAGAACCATCCCAACGTTGAGGAGTACGTCGTCTCGCGTGTGCGAGCGCTGGAGTCGCTCCTTTTGGAGAAGGGCATCCTTGCCCCCGGCGCGGTCGACCAGCTGGTCAGCCGGTACGAAAATGACACCGGCCCGATGGTCGGCGCCCGCGCCGTGGCCAAGGCCTGGACCGATCCGGACTACAAGCGTCTCCTCTTGGACGACTCCCCGGCGGCGCTCGCGCAGTTCGACCTCAAGTACGACCTGCTGGTCGTGGTCGAGAATACGGACGACGTGCACAATCTCGTCGTCTGCACCCTGTGCTCTTGCTATCCCTGGCCCGTGCTGGGACTCCCTCCCACCTGGTACAAGTCCCCCGCCTACCGTGCCCGCTCCGTTATCGAGCCGCGCGCACTCCTGCGCGAGTTCGGCTTGGAGATCCCCGAGCAACAGGAGGTCCGCGTCTGGGACTCCAGCGCCGAGCTGCGCTACATGGTGCTGCCCCAGCGGCCGGCGGGAACCGAGCACCTCACCGAGGAGGCACTGCTTCCGCTCATCACCCGTGACGCCCTTGTTGGCGTCGCTCAGGTGAAAGCACCGGCCACCGTCGGCTGACGGATGCTGCAGCGCCGCCGCAACCTGGTCACGCGCCCGGACGGCGTCCTCGTCAACGTCGCCCGCATGCGCGGCATGCTCTTCGTGTGCGAGTCCGGCTGCTGCTGCGGCCGGATCGAGGACGGCTTCGCCCCCGTGTCGGCCGCGCTCTACCACGCCGAATGGGAGCGCCGCCGCTTTCGCAACATCGTCCACCTCTCGATCGGCGGCTGCCTCGGCCCCTGCGCCCTCGCCAACGTCGCCCTGCTTCTCTTCGACGGGCGCGCCCTTTGGTTCCATTCGATCAACAGCGAGTCGCTCGTCCTCGCTCTGTACGACTACATCGAGGCCATGCTCGACGCCGATGCCTACCTCCCCCCCCCCGCGCCGCTGGCCGATCTCCACTTCACCGCGTCGCAGTGGCAAGACCGTCCCGACGGCCTCCCCCTCGACGATCGCCGCGACTGGCGCCGCCGCCTGGCCGTGCAGAGCGCCGCCTGTCCGATGCCCGCCGCCCGGCCCGGGGACGATCGCAACGCGGGCGCGGAGCCGCCCGAGCGCATGCTCGCACGCTGGCAGGGCCCCGCCGCCCTGCCGCGCAAGAACGGCGAACTCGTCTTTGACGCCCCCTGGCACGGGCGCGTCTTCGGCATGGCGGCCGCCTTGGAGGAGCGGCAGGTCTACACCTGGGATGAGTTTCGCGAGCGCCTGATCGATCGTATCGCCGAGGCGGAGCGCGGACAGGATCCCTTCGATTACTACGCCTGTTGGTTGGCTGCTTTCGAGGACATCTTGGCCGAGAAAGGGATGGCGCTCGACCCCGAGATCAGCGAGCGCACCAACGAGTACGAATTCGGCGAACGCGACGAGATCTTCTGATGGGCGCCGGCGGCAGCCGCGTTGTGACCGAGCCCGGCAACGGCACTCTCGAGATCTTTCCCCTCGACACCACAGCCGCGACGCTGGTCCCGCTGTGCACGGAGCTCTTTCGCGATCACTGGGCCGCGATCCGCTTCGGCATTCTCATCCAGGGTTCCGTGCTGGAGATTCGCGCCCCGGCCGCGCCGGTCACCGTCGCCATGCTCGACGGCTATCTCACCGTGGCCTTCGACGCCTGGCACCTGCATATCTGCATCGACGACCACCGCGGGCTTGACCGGCCCGTCGATCCCCAGCTCGCCCAGCATCGCCGCACCGCCCGCGCCGAGTTCTACCGTCGTCTCGATCCTGATGCCCGCCCGGTTTCCTGGGGCCTGCGGCTCTTCAATGGCCGGGGCGAGCAGCAGCTTACGGTTTTCCTCCCCAACCCATTCCTGGATGAAAACGATCAGAATCTGGCGAGCCCCAACTGGACGCGTCTCACCCTGTGGGACGATCTCCGCCGCCGCTATCTCGGCCTCGATCCCGACCCCCGCGATCGCACTGCGCCCCGCTTCGTCCACGACGAGTAAGCGCTCCCTCGCCGCCGCTTGCTAGATAGCGGGTCGCTGGCGGAACCAGCCCGCTTCCTGCTCGTACGCGTACGCCACCTGCACCATCGTTTCTTCGTCGAAAGCGGCGGCGCTGATCTGCATCCCGACCGGTAATCCGTCCGCGTCCCACCCGCACGGCACTTGGATCGCCGGCGCCCCCGTGATGTTGAAGATGGCGGTGTGCAAGGCTCCCCGGCCGAGCCGTGCCCCAAACCCCGGCGTATCGTCGAGCACCAGCGGCGGGCTTTGGAAGCACGTCGTCGGCAAGACGAACACGTCGGCCTGCGCATGCAGAGCCTGTTGCAGCGCCGCCGTCACCTGCGCGCGGGCGCGGTTGGCCAGGTTGCTGTAACCGGCGCTTACCAACAGCCCCCACAGCAGCGACTGCCGCGTATGGGGGTTGTAGTCGCCCCCGCGCTGCCGCAGGTTGCTCCGGTGGACCGCGCCGGCCTCGCTCCAGAGCAGCGGCAGCGCGATCGCCGTCAGCTGCGCGTGCGAGATCGTCGGCACCGTCACGATGCGCGCCCCCAGCCGCTCGAAGACCGGCAAGGCCGCCTCAAAGGTCGCGCGCACCTTGGGATCGCAGCCCTCCTCGAACAGGTCGCGCAGCACCCCGATCCGCATTCCCTTGATCGCACGGCCCAGCTTCGAGGCGAAATTCGGCACGGGCACATCCGCGGAAGCGGGATCGTCGGGATCGTAGCCGGCGCACCCTTGCAGCATGTAGGCGGCGTCGGTCACCGTGCGCGCCAGCGGCCCCGGGTGGTCCAAGCTCCACGCCAGCGGATAGATGCCCGCCCGGCTGACCCGTCCGTAGGTCGGCTTCAATCCCACGTGGAAGCAGCACTGGGCCGGCCAGCGGATCGAACCGCCACTACATGTCCCCATGCCCGCATAGGCCAGCCCCGCCGCGATCGCCCCGGCCGTGCCGCTGCTCGACCCGCCGCACTCCCGGCGCGCGTCCCACGCGTTCAGCGTCGGCGCGAAGTGCGACGCGCGCGTCTGCACCCCGAAGGCGAACTCGTACGTCGCCGTCTTCCCCACCACGATCGCCCCCGCCGCCCGCAGCCGCCGCACCGCCGCGCAGTCCCGCTCCGCGACGTACCCTGCCAGCGACTTACTCCCGCAAGTTGTAGGCCCCGACTCGTAGATGTCCTTGATCGCGATCGGAACCCCGTGCAACGGCCCCCGGTACACTCCCGCCGCGATCTCGGCCTCCGCGCTGCGCGCCAGGGCCAGCGCCTGCTCGGCGAAGACCGTGTAGTAGGCGTTGATCGTCGAGTTGAGGCGCCCGATCCGATCGAGCGTCAGCTGCGTGACCTCTACCGGCGACAGATCCCGCTGCCGGATCCGTTCCCCGATCTCCTCGATCGTCGCTTGCGCCAAGGAGCGCTCATCGGACGTTGCTGGCACGACGCACCGCTTTCCTTGCCCTGCTCCTAGAGCCGTTGGCTCCCTTCATCCGTCTCCACCAGCGGCACCTCCACGCCGGCTCCCTGCTCGAGCGGGATCTGCGTCGCCAGGAACGACTGCTCGCCCAACCCCCGCCCCATGGCGGCCAGGTACGTCTGCTGCGCCGCTGCGGTCACCGGCATCGGCACGCCCGCGTCGCGCGCTGCCTCGAGCGCCAAGCCCACGTCCTTGCTCGCCAGCGCGAGCGTGAAGGTCGGATCCGCGAAGCGGCGGCCGATCATGTACGGCATCAGCCCGACATGCGGCGCCGACGAGCCCACCTTCAGCATTTCGTACAGGCGTCCCGGTTCCAGGCCCAGCTTGCTTCCCAGGACCAATCCCTCCTGCACCAGCTGCCCCGCGCACAGCACGATCGCGTTGTTGATCAGCTTGGTCAGACAGCCGCTGCCCGCCTCGCCCACATAGAACACGTGCTCGCCCAGCGCCTGCAGCAACGGCTCCACCCGCTCGAACGCCTGCCGCTCGCCGCTCGCCAGCAGCGTCAGCGCTCCCCGCCGCGCCCGGCGCACGCCCCCTGTGACGGGGCAGTCGATGTAGACCACCCCGCGCGCCGCTTCCTCTCGCTGGAGCCGCTGCACCATCGCCACGGAATTGCTGCTGAGATCGATGTGGATGTCGCCCGGCTGCGCCGCGGCCAAGAGCCCGTTGGCGCCCGTCACCACCGCCTCGACCTCGGGCGGGCCCGGCAGCGACGTCAGCACGACCCGGCAGGCCGCCGCCACCTCGCGCGCGTCGGCGCCCCAGGCCGCGCCCAGCTCGCGCAGGGCCGCCGCCGCCTCCGGCCGCGCATCGTGCACCACGAGCTCGTGCCCGGCCGCGAGCAACTGCCGCGCCATCGGCTCCCCGATGCTGCCCGTGCCGATGAATCCTACGTGCATGGCGCTCTCCATTAGCGGTCTTGCCGGCGGTCCGCTTGCGTTTCGTACCGGAGAGCCTAGTGGAAACCGCGTTCGTTTCGGATCGGTCGTCGCCTCCTGGTATCCTCCCCTAGCTCGCAGGCAGGGCCTCCCCCATCTGGAGGGAGGCCGGATCGGGCGGTCGCGGTCCACTGACGGGCTAGTAAATTCGCCCTGTGTGGGCCTTGACGGACCGCCGCATGGGCTCGTGGCGGCTGGGTCCACGGTCAACTGAACGGGCCAACAACTCGCTGGGCGCGCGCGGATTGATTGCACACCTTCAGCTAGCACCGTACGTTCTCAGCGTATTGAACACTGCGCCTTAGATGGATGCCTTCACTAGGGAACTCAGGAGTAGTCATGACCTCTGAAGAACAACTGGCAGTCGACCTTCGACAGCGACTTGCCATCCTGGCTGCCATCGACATCGACAAGGTATTAGTGCAAAGTGATCAGCTTGGGACGCTTGCCTTTCTCGACTTACAAGATACTTTTCAGTCCTTGGTAGACTCGTGCGCCCGACTACGTGACCTTGACTGGAACAAGATGCCACCAACGCAAGTCCGACAAGTATCTGAACACACGAACAGTGTTACCGGGCTCTTAGAGAAAATTGCTAGATTCAAATTGACCGAGGAAAATGCTCCGGAACGCCGGAAGCAGCTTGGTGATGATTTACGCAATGCAGTAGATGCAATGCAGGTAAGCATCGTGCCCGTACTTACGCTGTCCATGTGGGACTCTGGTGAATTAGAGAAGCTGCGCAATTCCTTCAATCAGGCATCTGAACAGGCACGTAGCGAATCCGAGAAGCTCATCACGGAGATTCAAAAGTCGAAGGACGAGGCTACCTCAGATCTTCAAGCAGTTCGAACAGTTCTTGAAGCAGTTCGGCAGGCGAGTCCGGAGGTTGGACTTTCTCATCATCAAGACACATTCAGGCAGGTTGCAAAGGAGTACCAAGGCGCTGCGGCCAAATGGCTCGGGCTTACTGTCCTTGCCGGGGCCGTAACGGTCATAGGCGCAATCGCGTGGATAATTTGGTGGACCGATAGCGGTCCGTTGAATGACATTTCTGATCTCCAAAGTATCATAGGCAAATTGATCGTGCTATCCATCGGCTCATTTTTTACTATTCAGGCCAGCCGACTCTATAAATCGAACAAGCACTTGCAAATAATTAATCGTCACCGTGCAGATTCACTCACAACATTCCGCGCTTTTGTTGAAGCCACGGACGAAGACGACACGAAGGAGAAAGTCCTTCTTGAAGCGTGTCATGCCATATTTGGCCAGGTTCCAACGGGGTTAATTTCTGAGAGTGATAAAGGAAGCGTGGAGTTCCTTGACGGTGCGGTGGGAATAATGCGCAGAGGCAATTGAATCAGTAGCGTGTGAATACAAGTAGCCCTTTATTGAGGACCAACTTGCAGATCAAGGCATCGACATCTAGCGTTCCCGCATGGTCATACGCTCGGTTGTTGGCCTGGCTGGCTCCTCGCCCCTGCGAACCGCCTCCGCACAGCGTTTGGTGTCGGATAGCCAGACGCAGTAGGCCTGCTGCCGGCGGATAACAACCGCGAAAATCGTCGGCTCCTGGTATCCTTCCTGTCCCAGGTCTGCCACGGGACGCGATCGATGCCAGACTCAACCACTACTCCGGATGCCGACCATACCGAGTCCTCTCTCGCGGCCGCCCGGCGGATCCAATCGTTGGCGCGCGAGCATGCCGACCAGTCCGAGCGGCAGCGGCAGCTCGCCCGTCCGGTTGTCGACGCCATCGCCGGCGCCGGACTCTTCAACCTCGTCGTTTCTCGGTCGCTGGGCGGTACCGATGCCCTCGCCCCCGAATTCATGGAGGCGGTCGAGATCATCTCCGTCGCCGATGGTTCGGCCGGTTGGTGCCTCATGGTTGGCGCCGTCGGCAACGGCATGGCCGGTGCCTGGCTGGCCGTGCCCGCGGGCCGCGAGCTGTTTGGCGCTGATCCCCAAGTCGTCATCGCCTCTTCCATCACCAGCGGCGGCCGCGCCCAAGCGTGTCCCGGTGGCTACCGAGTCAGCGGTCGCTGGCGCTTCGCCAGCGGCGTCGGCCACAGCGCTTGGATCGTCTCCGATTGCACCATCTGGGACGGCGAGGAGCAGCGAAAGGACGCGCAGGGCCGGCCTCTTGTCCTGATGATGCTTCTCCCGCGTGCCCAATGCGAGGTGATCGATGTGTGGGACGTGCTGGGCCTTTGTGGCACCGGCAGCAACGACTTCGCTGCCGAGGACGTATTCGTTCCCAGCGAGCACAGCTTCGACCTGCTCGGCGCACCGCCCGCGGCGCCGTCGCGCGCCTACCGCATGCCCTTGGGCTGCGTCTTGGCGCCGGCCAATGCGGCCGTGGCCCTCGGCATCGCTCGCGGAGCGATCGACACCGTCCTGCCGATCATCGCCCGCAAAACCTCCTTCCTCGCTCCTACGCCGCTCCGCGCCGATCCCCGTGTGCAGATGCAGCTGGCCGAGGCGGAGGGCCGGCTCCGCGCCGCCCGCGCCTTCTTCTTCGAGACGATCGATACTGCGCAGCAAGCCGCTGCTGGCGGCGGCGCCGTGACCCAGCGCGACGCAGCCTTGGTCCATCTCGCCTCCGTCCACGCCGGCCGGCGCTCTGCCGAGGTTGTCGATATCGCGTATACGCTCGCCGGCACCAGCGCGATCGCGCGCGGCAGCCCCTTGGAGCGCGCCTTCCGGGACGTCCACGTCGTCACCCAGCACCTCTCCCTCACCGATCGGCTGCAGCAGGATGCCGGACGCGTGCTGCTCGGGCTTGAGCCGCAGGAACCGTTCTTCTGATGGCCGACAACGATGCCGACTGTCTGATCGTCGGCGGCGGACACAACGGTCTCGTCGCCGCCTGGTACCTGGCTCGTGCCGGACTGAAAGTCCTCGTTCTCGAGCGCCGTCCCGTCGTCGGCGGCGCCGCCGTAACGGAGGAGCCCTTCCCGGGCTACCGCATCGGCACCTGCGCCTATATCGCTCACATGCTGCAGCCCAAAGTCATTCACGACCTCGCTCTCCGCGATCACGGCCTCCATATCTATCCGCTCGACCCTGCCGCCTTGTTCCCGTTCCCCGACGGCGCGCATTTCCGCATGTGGCACAGCGCCCAGCGCACCGCCGAGGAGATCGCTCCCCTCTCCACCGCCGACGCCAAGGCTTACCCTGCCTGGATCCGTTTCTGGGAGCGCGCGGGCGCGCTCTTGCTGCGCTACTTCCTGCGCGAGCCGCCTACCTTCGCGCAGCTCGCCGCCGACGTGGCCGGTACCGACGATGCCGCCTTGCTCGAAACGCTGCTCACCGTACCCCTCCGCGACCTGGCCGAGCGAACCTTCCAGGACCCCCGTCTCGCCGCCGCCGCCGTCGGCACCGGCGACTTCGGCCAGATCGACGCTCCCGGCAGCGCTCTCACCCAGGCGTACTTCAAGACCAACCTTCTCACGCCGGATCGCGACTACGGCATCGTGCGCGGCGGCATGGGCGGCATCACCCAAGCCATGGCCGCTGCCGTCACTGCGGCGGGCGCTCCGATCCGCACGGAGGCGCCCGTCCAGCGCATCCTCGTCCGAGACGGTCGCGCTTGCGGCGTCGTCCTCGCGAGCGGCGAGACGCTCACGGCCCCGTACATCCTCTCCAACGCCGACCCGAAGACCACCTTTCTCCGGCTCGTCGACCCCGCTGCGCTCCCGTCTGACTTCCTCGCCGCGGTCGCCCGCCTCAAGACGCGCTCGGCCTCGCTCAAGGTGCACGCCGTGCTCAAGCGTCTTCCCGACTTCTCCCGCTTTCTCCGCCCGGACGACGACCTATCGCGCCTGGCCATGATCCGCATCATGCCCAGCCTGGACGCGATCGAAGCCAGCTGGCGCGACGCCATGGCGGGCATCCCCACGCGCCATCCCCTGATGCAGCTCCAAATCCCCACGGTCATCGACCCCACCCTCGCGCCCCCGGGCGCGCACGTGCTTTCCGCTTGGGTCACCTACCAACCCGCGCGTCTCCGGGAGGGAACCTGGGCCGCACGCGGGAGGGAAGTCGGCGAGCGGCTGCTCGACGCGATCGCCAGCTACGCTCCCGATATCCGCGACTGCATTGAGGATTGGTTGCTGATCAGTCCCGAAGAGATCGAATCCCGCGTCGGCATGACTGACGGCAACATCCGCCACCTCGATATTCTCCCCCACCAGATGCTTGCCGCCCGGCCGCTCCCGGGCTGGAGCGACTACCGCACTCCGCTCCCGGGTCTCTACCTCTGCGGCGCCGGCACCCACCCCGGCGGGGAAGTGACGGGCGCGCCCGGGCACAATGCAGCCCAGGCGCTCCTGCGTGATCGTCGGGGCGCTGCCTAGTACGCGCGGGCCGTTGGCGGCCCGCCGCCGGGCGCGAAGTCGCGCACGCGCTGCTTACGTACCCTCGAGGTCCGCGCTCTCCAGGATCCGGAACCCCACGCCAAGCTTCACCTGAAACGCGCCCACCTCTCCGTCCGCGACGTAACCCCGGATCTCGCGCACCTCGAACCAATCGATGTTACGCAGCGTCTGGTCCGCGCGGCTCAGTGCGTTGCGAATCGCTGTGTCGATGCTCTCCGGCGATGACCCAACCAACTCGATGATCTTGTACGTGTGCGGGCTGTCTGCCATCAGCCTCTCCTTTCCGCGCGCCCTGGCGACGCAATAGATGCAAAGACAGTGGGCTCAAATGATAGCCCGCCCGGCCCTCCCCCATTGCGGCACTGTTCCCCCCGCTTCCCTGTCGGCGTCCTCTCGCAGATCGCTGGGACAACTTGGAAACTTTTGTCCATGGACCGGAGCGGAGAAGGGGCGCCTGCGCCGTTACACTCGTATCATTGTCGCGCGGGACGCTGCCGAGCGAGGCGGCGCGCCTGTAATCGATCGGTCCCGGACGGCTTCGACCGGCCTCCAGCACCTCGGTGGGAGAGACCCGTGCTGCGTGAGCCCTTGCATGATCGCAGGACGCCGCCGCGCGTGCCGGAGCATCTGCGGTGCACGGCCGAACCTGCGCCGAGAAAGCGGCGAGACACCCGCGCTCGCCGGCGGCGATCGCTTGGACCGAGCGTGTCTAGGATGCGATGGCGCCGTGGTCACTGAGAACGGCTTCAGCCAGGATCCTTCCCTGAACGCCGTGCTCAACGCGGTCGCCCGTGCTTCCATCGAAGTTGGGCGCCTCACCCGCATGGCCAGCCTCGCCGGCATGCTGGGAGGCACCGGAGAAGTCAACGTTCAGGGCGAAGCGGTCCAGCGCCTTGACGTCGAGGGGCAGCGCATCTTCGAGCGCTACCTCCGGCAAACGAACCTCGTGGCCGCGATGGCGAGCGAGGAGCTGGAGCACGCCATCGCCGTCGCGGACGACGACGCCCACCCCTACCTCGTGGTCTTCGATCCCGTCGATGGCTCCAGCAATATCGACGTCGCCGTTACCATCGGCTCCATCTTCGGCATCTACCCGCGGCCGGCCGGCGCACCGCTCCGGGAGGCCACCTTCCTCCGTCCCGGTACCGAGCAGCTCGCCGCCGGCTATACCCTCTACGGTTCCAGCACGATGTTCGTCGTGGCGACGGCGGCGAACGTCGACGCCTACACGCTCGATCCAGACGGCAATCGCTTTCGCCGCACCCACTCCGGCATCCGCTTCCCTGGCGGCTGCGCCTACTACAGCGTCAACGAGCACTACTTCGATCGCTGGAGCGCCGGTGTGCAGCGCGCCGTGAGCGAGTTGCGTGCGAGCTGCGCGGCGCGCTACGTCGGCTCCCTCGTCGCCGATTTCCATCGCAATCTGCTCAAGGGCGGCGTCTTTCTCTATCCCGGCGACTCCAAGAGTCCCGCCGGCAAGCTTCGCCTCCTCTACGAAGCGGCTCCGCTCGCCTTCGTTGCCGAGCGCGCGGGCGGCGCTGCCAGCAACGGCGCCCAGCGTATTCTGGACCTCACTCCCCAGCAGCTGCACCAACGGACGCCGCTCTTCGTCGGCAGCCGCGACGCCGTGACCGCCATCGACGCCACGATCCGCACCACTGACGGCGCCGAGTAGCGCACGAGGCGACAGAAGCCCGCTGCTGCGACAACACGGCGACAACAGCGGTCTGCGCCGCGCCGAGGGCAGAGTTAGCATCGCAGGCGCGGATCGGTGTGCCGAGCAAGGGACGAGCGGCCAGCCCCGGAGTGTGGAGGCCCCATGAACGCCAGTGAACTGGAAGCAACCGCGCGCGACCTCGTCGCCGAACGCAAGGGAATCCTCGCCGCCGACGAGAGTTCCGGAACCATACAAAAGCGCCTCGCCTCGATCGGAGTCGAATCGACCGAGCACTCCCGTCGCGCCTGGCGCCAGCTTCTCTTCACCACCCCCGGCATCGACGAGTACATCAGCGGCGTCATCCTCTTCGACGAAACGATCCGCCAGCATGCCAATGATGGCCGGCGGCTCGTCGATATTCTCACCGCCAACGGCGTGCTGCCCGGCATCAAGGTCGATAAGGGTGCCAAGCCCCTCGTCGGCTCCTCCAGCGAAAAAGTCACGGAGGGACTCGACGGCCTCCGCGCCCGTCTCGCCGAGTACTGCGATCTCGGCGCGCGCTTCACCAAGTGGCGAGCCGTCATAGCCATCGGCCCCGGTCTCCCCAGCAGCCACGCCATCGCCGTCAATGCCGATGTCCTCGCCCGCTACGCTGCTCTCTCGCAAGAGGCCGGGCTCGTACCCATCGTCGAACCCGAAGTGCTCATGGACGGGTCCCACGACATCCACCGCTGCCTGGAAGTCACCTCTGCAACCCTGCGCCGCGTCTTCCAGTCGCTCGCCGAGCAGGGCGTCCACCTTGAGGGCATTCTGCTCAAGCCCAACATGGTGCTCTCCGGGAAAGATGCCCCGACGCGGGAGGGACCTGAGGCGGTAGCGGCCGCTACCGTTCGCTGCTTCCGTCGGGCGGTGCCCGCCGCCGTCCCCGGTATCGTCTTCCTCTCCGGCGGACAGACCGACGCCGAAGCCACGGAGAACCTCGACGCCATCAATCGTCTCTCTGCAGACCAACCCTGGGAGCTCAGCTTCTCCTATGGTCGTGGTTTGCAGGCCACTCCCCTCAAGGTCTGGGGTGGTGACGCCGCCAACGTCCCGGCCGCCCAGGCGGCCTTCCAGGAGCGCGCCCGCCTCACCAGCGCGGCTCGCATGGGCGCCTACGAACCGGCCATGGCGTAGGATTCCGCCCGCCTTGGACGATCCGCGGCGACGGACTCTACCCTCCCAGCGTGCGGCCAAGCCACCCGCCCTCTCCCTCGCGCGCTAATATTCAGAGGCCGTTCCTCCGCGATCGCAGCAGGAGCCTTGCGATGACCGTCAGCGACGAATTTCGGCGTACCCCCATCTCCGTGCTCGTCCGCCGCCCGCTCCACTCCGTCTCGCTCGATACCCCCTTGCGCGATGCCATCAAGCTCTTGCGTGAGGAGAACGTGCGCTACGTTGGCATCTTGCAGGGGCCCCGCCTCGTCGGCCTGCTCACCGAGCGCGATCTCGTCAAGCGCGCCTACGGATCGGATGTCGGCCCGGACACGCCGGTGTCGGAGATCATGAACGCCAGCCCCCGCACCCTGCATCCGCAGGACTCTCTCCAGACTGCGCTCGACATGTTTGATCTTGACCGCTACCGGCACGTTGCTCTCGTCGACGACCGTGGCCGTCCCCACGGCGTCGTCACTATCCGCGGCATCATGCATTTCCTGGCCGAGAGCGTTCCGGAGACGGTCCTGAACCTGCCCCCCGATCCGACGCAGGCCGCTGCGACTCCCGAGGGCGCCTGACCGTGCACTGCCCCATCTGTGACTACGAGAACCTCCCCGGCGTCGATCAGTGCGGGGACTGTGGCTGGGAGATCGGCGATGCGGATGTCCCCACGCCCACGGACGCCCTCTCCGCGCTCCTGCTCGAAACGCAGATTGCCGAGATCGCCACGCCCGCCCCGCTCTGCATCGACGTGGACGCTCCCGTTGCCGTTGCCTTGGACCTGATGCGGGAGCACAACATCCGCGCCCTCATCGTCATGCAAGAGGGCGCTCTCGTCGGCATCCTCACCGAGCGCGACCTCATCCTCAAGCTCGACCCTTGGGATCCGGGTACGACTCGCCTCGTAAGCGATCTCATGACCCCAAATCCTATCGTGGTGAAACCGGAGGACACGCTGGGTACGGCGGTGCACCGCCTTTGCGTCGACAACGTCCGCTTCCTCCCGGTGGTCGACGATCAACGCGTCGTTGGCATCGTCGCCTTGCGCGATGTCCTGCATCGTTTGGTTCCCACGCTCACCGGCTAGCTCCGCAAGCCTCCACCCCGGCGTGCCTGCGACGGGTTCGGGAGTTGCGAAGCGCGCCCTACGCGGTAGGCTGCGCATTGGAAGGAGGCCCTCATGGGACCGTTAGCGGGACTGCGCATCATCGAGCTGGCCGGGATCGGCCCTGGACCGTTCTGCGGCATGCTCCTCTCCGACTTGGGCGCCGAGATCATCCGGATCGACCGGGCCGTTTGGGCCCGGGAGGCCGACCGCTCGCAACCTCCCTGGGACCTCCTCAATCGCGGCCGCCGCTCCATCGCCGTCGACATGAAGAAGCCCGCCGGTCTGGAGACGGTCCTGCGGCTCACCGACGCGGCCGACGCCCTCTTCGAAGGCTTCCGCCCGGGCGTCTGCGAGCGTCTCGGCATCGGGCCGGACGTCTGCCTCCAACGTAATCCCCGCCTTGTCTACGGGCGCATGACCGGCTGGGGCCAAGAGGGGCCCTATGAGCAGATGGCTGGCCACGACATCAACTACATCGCCCTCTCCGGCGCGCTGGATACCATCGGTCGCAAGGGCCAACCGCCTACCCCGCCCCTCAACCTTGTCGGCGACTTCGGCGGTGGCGGCCTCCTGCTCGCGTTCGGCATGCTCGCCGCCTTGCTGGAAGCCCAGCGCACCGGCCGAGGTCAGGTCGTCGATGCGGCCATGGTCGATGGCGCCGCCATCTTGATGACCATGTTCTACGGCATGCGCGCCGCCGGCCGCTGGCATGCGGAGCGCGGCACCAACCGCCTCGACACCGGCTCCCACTTTTACGACGTCTACCAAACCGCCGATGACAAGTACGTCTCGGTCGGCTCGATGGAGCCGCAGTTCTACGCCGAGCTCGTCCGCCTCACCGGTCTCGGCGACGATGGCCCGCTCCCCGATCAGCTCGATGAGCAGCAGTGGCCCGCGATGAAGGATCGCCTCGCCGCCATCTTCCGCTCCAAGACCCGGGCCCAATGGCAAGAGATCATGGAAGGCAGCGATGTCTGCTTCGCTCCCGTGCTCTCCCTGGCGGAGGCTCCCGATCACCCTCACGCCCGCCATCGCCAGGCCTTCGTGGACGTGGGCGGCGTCACCCAGCCGGGTCCCGCGCCCCGCTTCAGCCGCACCCCCGGCGCCGTCCAAGGGCCGCCCGTGCATCCCGGCGAGCACACGGACGCGATCCTCCGCGACGCCGGCTACAGCGACGCCGAGATCGGCGCGCTGCGCGAAGAGGGCGCAGTCGTCTAAGCTTCGGTCCCCGGCGCGCTGGCCGGGCGCGGCGGCGGTTGGATGAACTCGAGCGTCACCCCGTCGGGGTCTTGCGTGTAGACGACCTTCGCCCCCGCGTTCGGGCCCGCGGTTACTTGCAGCGGGTCGCTCAGCACCGTGAAGCCCGCCGCCCGCACCGCCGTCACCACCGCCTCGATCGCATCGACGTTGAAGGCGATATGCGTCGCCCCGGTGTCCGACGGGCGCGGCCGTACCGCCCCCCGTCCGGCTGGACCCCGGTACTCGATCAGCTCCAGGGTGTGGCCGGGCGCCGTCATGTAAGCGATCTCCACGTCCGCGCCCGGCACCGCCACCACTTGCTCGATGAAGGCCGGGTCGCGCGGACCCCGGTCCCGCAGCGTGAAGCCCAGCACGTTGCTGTAGAAGGCCACTGCCCGGTCGAGGTTCGAGACGGTGATCCCCGTGTGATTCGTCCCCAGCACGGAAAAGTCCGGCATGGACAGCCTCCCTCCGCTGTGTCACGCATGCGCCGCTGGAGCCGCGGCAGCATCCTGCGGCGCGGAGTATACGCGCGTGCAGCGGAGGCTCGGACGAAAGCATGGTCCTCACGCGCCCGGCAGCCGCTAGCATGCAGTGCGTGAAGGGATGTTGCCATGCCGATCAAACGCGCCTACGTCCAAGTCGATGCCGCGCAGATCCACTACCGCCGGCTGGACGCCGGGGCCGGTACCCCGATCGTCTTTCTCCATCAGACGGCTTCCTCCTCCGCCATGTACGAAAAGCTGATGACGCAGCTTGCCGGCGAGCGGCCCCAGTACGCCTTCGACACGCCCGGCTTCGGCCAGTCTGACCCGCCCCCGCCCTCGCCCACCGTCCCCAGCTACGCGCATACCCTCTTGGCCGCCACCCGCGCCCTTGGCCTGGATCGCTTCCACCTTTTCGGGCACCACACCGGCGCCTCGATCGGCTGCGAGATGGCCGTCGGCGCCCCGGAGCGCGTCGCCAGTCTGACGATGGCCGGTCCCCCCTATATGGATGCGGCCGCGCGCGAGTTCTGGACCAACAAGACCGAAGCGATGGTGATCCAACCCGACGGCAGCCATCTCATGACGGCCTGGGAGCGCGCTCAGTCCTTGGATCCGGACCCTGCTCTCGACGTGGTCCAGCGCGAAACCGTCGACACCCTCCGCGCCGGCGTTCGCTGGCATGAGGCCTATCTCGCGGTCTTCAGCTACGATATGCTCGCCCGTCTTCCCCAGATCCACTGCCCCTTGATGATGCTCAGCGGCAAGGACGACGTGCTTCTGCCGCATCAAGAAGAGGCCTGTGCTGCCCACCCGGACGCCCGCGGCGTCGTCCTCGACGGCGGCACCTACGTGATGGACGATCGCCCCGAGCTCGTCGCCGCCGAGATCCGCCTCTTCCTCGCGGCCCTCGGCTAACCCCCGTCCCCCACGCTACGCTCTCCCGCTGGATCCCCCGGCGGCCCCGGCTGTGGCACGGCGCGGTGCGACCGCGACCGATGCCCTGCCGCTCTACGCCAGGCAGCGCAGCGGTCCGCCCCCTGCGGACGCGATCACGTCCGCGAACGCGGCGCCCGCGTCGATCGGCGCCCCCCACTGCTCGCCCCGTAGCTCCGAGTACGCCCGGTGCAGGTTGCCCGCCAAGCGCTCCGGATCGGACCACTCCGCGAACCGGCCCAGATCCGCATCCCGCGCAACCTCCAGCGGCGAGGCGCCCGCCTTGAAGCCCGCTTGCGCGATCGTCTGCACGAACCGCAGGTAATCCGCCACGTCGTCGATCACGCGCGCATCGCACACCTCCCCGTGCCCCGGCACGATGACCTCCGCCCCGAAGGCGCGCAGCGTCTCCAGCGATTCCAGCCATCCCGCCACGGACCCGAACACCGCGAACGGCGTTCCGCCGTTGAAGAGCAGATCGCCCGCGATCAGCACCCGCCGCTCCGGGATCCAAACCGCTACGTCGTTGGTCGTATGCGCGGGCGCGAGCGGGATCAGCTCCAGCCGCAGCGCGTCCACGTAGATGGTCAGGGGCTGGTCCAAGGTGAGCGTCGGCGCCACGATCTCGACGGCGCCCCAATCGACTCCCGGAAACATCTGGGAGGCGCGGTCCACGATCTCGTCCGCCGTCTCCAGGATCTCCTCCCGGCAGCGCGTGTGCCCCACGATCGTCACCTCGGGCCCGAACACGAAATTCCCGAAGGTGTGGTCCAGATGGTGATGCGTGTTGACGAGCGTCTGGACCGGCCGCGCGGTTGTGCGGCCGATCGCCGCCAGCAGCTCCCGCGAGCGCCGCTCGGTCGCGCAGGCGTCCACGCACGTCACCCCGCTGCTCCCCGCGATGAACGCGGGGTTGTTGAGACACCAACTCCCGTCCGGCTGCACGTAGGCATAGATTCCAGCGCTTACCTCTTCGATCCGCGCGGGCGGTGCGCTGGCGGCGGGAGAAGTCATCGGTCTGCCTCTCTGTTGCAGAAGCGATCGCTCGGGGCCGAGGATAGCGCGCTGCAGGAGTGCTACCGTCTCCGCTTGTGGAGTCCGCCACGCGCATGCTAGGAGCGTTCCATGCAGTTCGGTGTCCACCTGCCCCACATCGGCCTCGACGCCACCGCCGCCAACGTCGCCCGCATGGCCCGGAAGAGCGAAGAGCTGGGTTACGAATCCCTTTGGGTCAGCGACCACGTCGCGCTGCCCCAGCGGATCGAAAGCGCCTACCCCTACGCGCCCGATCACGAGCTGCCCGTCGGGCGCAGCATGGGCTGGCTCGATCCTATTCAGACGCTCACCTTCGCCGCCGCCTGCACCGAGAAGGTGCGGCTCGGCGTCTCCGTGCTCGTGATGGCCATGCGGCAGCCGGTCTGGAATGCCAAGCAGCTCATCACGCTCGACGTGCTGTCCCAAGGCCGTTTCATCCTCGGCGTGGGCGTCGGCTGGATGAAGGAAGAGTTCGACGTGCTGGAGATGCCTTGGGACCACCGCGGCCAGCGGGTCGACGAGCAACTCGAGATGTTCCGCACGCTGTTTCGCGAGCAACGCCCCGAACATCACGGCCGCTTTTACGACTTCGAGCCCATCGGCTTTAACCCCAAGCCGCTCCACGGCCGCATCCCCATCTGGGTCGGCGGCCACAGCGCTCCCGCCTACCGCCGCGCCGCCGTCTATGGTGATGATTTCCACGCTGTGGCGCTCCACAGCAGCCCCGCGCAGGTGCAACAGCAATGGCACGCTGTGCAGCGCGACTGCGAGGCCATTGACCGCGACCCTGCCTCCATCACCCTCTCCCTCCGTGCCAGCCTCCGCTACGGGCAGCACGGCCTCGACGACGGCTCCCTCCACGGCAGCGACGACCAACTCGTCGATACCATCGCGGCATGGCAGGAGATCGGCGTCTCCCATATCGCTATGAATATCGTGGTCAACGGGAACGTCGAGCAGCAGCTGGAGGACGTTGCGGCCTTCGCCGGCAATGTGCGCCCGCAGCTGCGCTAGCAGGGGGCGGCGAAGCGCTTTCCCTTCTCAGCCGCTGCCTCAGCCACTGCGCCGTTCGATTGACCGCTCCGCGCCCAGCCGTTAGACACACTCGCGGACCAGCAGCCCGCGACGCGCGAAGGAGAGCCCCGCTATGGACCTCGGCCTGCAAGGGAAGACCGGCATTGTCACTGGCTCCGGGCGGGGCATCGGCCGCCGCATCGCGCTGACGCTCGCCGAAGAAGGCGTCAACGTCGTCGTCAACGACATCGATCAGGGCCGCGCCGACGCCGTTGTCGGCGAGATCAAGGCCGCCGGCGGCAACGCTCTCGGCATCAAGGCCGACGTTACCGATCGTCCTGCCGTCGATGCCATGGTCAAGCAAACCATCGCCGCGTTCGGCGGGCTTGAGATTCTGATCAATAACGCCGGCATCCCCCTTCGTCCCACCGACGTCGGCGGCGCCGACCTCCCCTCCGCCACCGGCAAGTACTTCGTCGACACCGATCCCGAGGGTTGGGACCGCACGATGAACGTCATTACCTACGGCGTGCTGCACTGCACCCAAGCGGTCGTGCCGCACATGATGGAGAACAACTACGGCAAGATCGTGAGCCTGATCTCGGACGCCGGCATCGTCGGCGAGCCCCGCCTCGTCGTCTACTCCATGGCCAAGGCTGGCGTGATCGGCTTCAGCCGCGCCTTGGCCAAGGAACTCGGCCGCTTTCGCATTAACGTCAACTGCGTCTCGCCCGGCGCCACGTCCGACACCGGCCGTCGCGGCCCCGCCGGAGCCCGCGACACCGCCGACCCCGGCGAGTCTGACTCGGCCATGGCCGCCATGCTGCGCCTCTACCCGATGGGCAAAGGCTACGATCGCCTAGGCGTCCCCAGCGATGTCGCCGATCCGGTTGTCTACCTCTGCTCCGATCGCGCGAACTGGGTCACCGGCGTGACCATTCGCGCTAGTGGGGGCTACTCCATCGCCTAGCCCGCCGGTCCGCCTCGCCCGGATCAGTCCCAGGCCCGCGCGATCTGCAGAATGTTGTCGTACTGACTCCCCGATGACTGGAGCGACGACAGCGCCAGCCAGTTGATCCCGGCGTCTTGCCACGCTTCCACCTTCTCCCGCACCTCCGAGGCGGTGCCCACGATCCCCATCTCGTCCGCCATCTCCTCGGGAATCGCGGCGCGCGCTGCGTCTCGATCGCCCGCTGCCATCGCAGCCTTGGCTACCTCGGCGGACTCGCCGAAACCGGCTTGGTGGTAGTACTCCACGTAATTCTGCATCGTCGTGTAGAAGCTCAGGACATTCCGGATCGCCCCCAACCCCTCGCTCCGATCCCCCACGAACGCCGGCACGATCGCCCCGCGGATATAGTCGCCGCTCTGCCGCTCCGGCGGCAGCACGCGCAGTTGCTCCCGCACCTGGGACAGCGCCCAGTTGTTGGCCAGCAGTCCGTCCGCCTCCTGCCCCGTCAACGTGGTCATCTTCGTGCGCAGCGTCGCCCAGATGATCGGCGGCTGAGGCCAGTCGGCGAACGCCGCCCGGACTTGCGCCGTGTAGTTCTTCATGTGAGTGAGCGGCTTCTCCGTCGGGATCTTGTAGCGCTGTAAGATCCCGTTGTGCCCCGGCCCTAAGCCCAGGATGAAACGGCCGTCGCTCAACTCGTGGTTGAAGCTCGCCGCCGCCGCCATCTCCGCCGGGTGCCGGGTGTAGGTCACCGCGATGCCGCTGCCCACTTTGATCGTGTGGGTCGCCTGGATCACCGCTGTGCAGAGGCTCAACGCATCATATGGAGGTGGCTCCGCGCCCTGTGCGTTGAGGATCGGACTGTAGTCGTGGGGGCAGAAAACGAAAGGAAACCCCCGCCGCTCTAGCTCCACCGCCAGCTCCACCACCTGCCGCCGCTGTCCCAGATGCGCTGAAATGATGAATCCCGGCTTCGCCATGTTTGCTTCCTCGCAATCACTCGCCGCAGACGCGGCCCTAAAACTCCGTCCGCCAGTTGCCCGCCGCCTTGATCTGCTTGACCTCGGGCAAGACCTCCTTGCCCAGCCATTCGACCTGTTCCTCGTACTCCGCGTACGTATGGGACGGCACGTCCGGTGCCACGACCAGCAGAGAGTAGCCCGCCTCCGCGAACCGCTGCATATCGCTCACGATCTGCTCGGCCGTGCCACCGCAGTTTCGGCGCGGGTTTCGCCTGGCCTCCGCATCGTCGGCCTTGCTGATCCGAGCCGATATCAGCCCCATCATTCCCATCTCTGATTCCGGCCGCCCGATCCGGTCCAATTCCCGCTTCAAGATCTCGACCAGGTGGTCGTGCATGTGCGGATCATCGTGCGGCCGCACCAGAATGGGATAGAACGCGTCCGCCTCGCGTGCGCAGAGTCGTGTCCCCGCTGGCGTTACCGCGCCGTACGCGATCGGTGGGTGCGGCCTGCTGATCGGCTTGGGGTCCATCCCCATGTTTTCGAAGTCGTAAAACTTGCCGTGGTAGGTGACGAGCGGCTCCGTCCACGCTTTCTTATAGATCTGGAGGCACTCCTCCGTCATCGCCAGCCGGTGCTCGTGCGGTTGGTTCACCGCGTCGAATTCCTCCTTCATCCATCCCGGCCCTACCCCAAGAAACACCCGCCCCCCGGACAGATAGTCGAGGGTCGCGTATTGCCGCGCGTCGCTCAGCGGATGCCGGTACGGCGCAATCAAGACGCCCGGTCCGAACTTGATCCGGCTCGTGCTCACCGCGATCGCTCCGAAACACGCCACCCCGTCCAGGATGTTGGGCCGCGCCGGATAGTGCCGCTTGCTGCCGCCCACGTCCGCGTCCCCCGTCCCCCGCTGCCGGACTTCCGGATTGGACCGCCCCTCCACGTGCACCGGCGATGTCGACTCCGGCGACGTCTCCTTCAGCGCGACGTGGTCTCCCACCCAAACCGAGTGGAACCCCAGCCGCTCCGCCAACTGCGCCGCCTCCACCGGCTTCATCTCGTCCGGATCCATCGGCTGATGCCACCAGTCCGCGTCGTCGCGGCTGCCCACACCGTGCGTATTCAAGACCAAACCTAGCTCCATCGATCGCCTCCCCACGCCACTATTTCGGTGCAGGATCACGCCTGAACGGCTGCCAAGTGGACGGCGCGCATTATCGCAGCGGCCTGCTTTCCTGCAAAGTGAGCCTCGCTGCTGCGGGACAAGGCCTCCGGGCGCAGCCGAACGTCGCGGGGTTCTCGCCTGCTTACAGACTGCCGTTCAGGAAGGCGCGGATACGATCCACCGCCGTGCGAATATCATCCAAGCTGCTCGCGTACGACAGCCGCAAGAACCCCTCCCCGTACGCTCCGAAGCTCGTGCCGCTGATCGTCGCCACGCCCGCCTCGGTCAGGAGCCTGTCCTGCAATGTCCGCGAATCGAAGCCCGTCTCCTTGATGCTGGGGAAGGCGTAGAAGGCGCCGCCCGGTGTCGCACACGCCACGCCGTCGATCGCGTTCAGCGCCGTCACCAGCACCTGCCGCCGCTCATCGAACGCTGCCACCATCTCCTCCACCGATTCCTGCGGTCCCTCCAGCGCTGCTACTCCCGCGTATTGGGCGGCCGCGTTGGGACAGGAGTAGCAGTTGATCGCCAGCCGCTCCGCCAGCGGGAACAGCGCCGCCGGCCACACGCTGTACCCCAGCCGCCAGCCCGTCATCGCATACGTTTTGCTCCAGCCGTTGAGCAAGATGAGCTGACTGCGCAGCCCTTCGTATTGCAACAATGAGCGATGCTCGCGCCCGTCGTACACGAAGCGGTCGTAGATCTCGTCACTCAGTACGGCCACCGCGGGATGCGATTCCAGCCCCGCCGCCAAGCGGTCGATTTGCTCCGCCGGCGTCACCCCGCCCGTCGGATTCGCGGGGCTGTTGAGAATGATCAGACGAGTGGCGGGCGTGATCTGCGCCAGCAGCGCCTCCGCGTCGAAGGAGAACCCCGTTGATGCCTCCAAGCGGTACGGTACTGGACGCGCCCCGCTCAGCGCGATCGCCGACTCGTAAATCGGGAACCCAGGATTCGGGTACAGGATCTCTGCGCCCGGCCCGCCGAACATCTGCGCTGCGAAAAACATCGTGACTTTCGCTCCCGGAGTGATCAGCACCGCGGCGCTGTCGACTGCCGCCCCCGTTCGCCGCGCCAAGTCGCGCGCCACCGCCTCCCGCAGCTCCGGGATTCCCGCTGCGGGCGTGTAGCCGTGGCGGCCGTGTGCCAGCGCCTCCCGCCCTGCCGCGACGATGTGATCGGGAGTAGGGAAGTCCGGCTGTCCGATCCCCAGGTTGATGATCTCCCGGCCCTGTGCCCGCAGCGCCTCTGCTCGCGCCAGCACGGCGAACGCCGTCTCCGTCCCGATCCCCGCCACCCTCGGTGCGATCTGCAGCATCTGACTTCACCGTCCCGTCTACGTCCGGCTGTCTGGTATACGCTCCACTGCCCGCTTCTAGATGTTTCTCTCGCTTGCTGTCGGGCGATGCTACTGTTGACGCCTCCCAATCGCTCCCCCTATACCACGTGCGCGAGAACCGTCCCGAAACTCTCGATGACACTGGAAAGGCAACCGTTATGGCCAGCCTCGACGTTCTCTGGCAACCCCTCCAAGTCGGCCCTACCCTGCTCAAGCACCGCGTGTTCGTCTCCGCCCACTCGCAGATGTACGGTGAGAACGGACTCCTCAGCGATCGCCACATCGCTTATTATGCCGAGCGCGCCAAGGGCGGCGCCGCCCTCGTGATCACCGAGCAGCAAGGCGTGCATTGGACCGCCAAAGGCGGCTACCACGCGATGTGCGCCGGTTGGCGCGAAGAGTCGATCCCCCGCTACCAACAGCTCGCTGAGGAAGTGCACGCCGCCGGCGGGCGCGTTTTCGTTCAGGGCTTCGTCGCTGGCCAGCAAGACGACGGCGTCATGTTCCTCGACAATCGCCACGCTGTGCAGGCGCCCTCCGCCATTCCCTCCATCAGCTACCGCGTCCAGCCCCGTGAGATGACCAAGGACGATATCCGCAGCATCGTTGAGGGCTATGGCCAGACCGCTCACAATGTCATGACCGCCGGCGCCGACGGCTTCGAGATCCACGGCGCCCACGGTTACCTGGTTTGCCAGTTCTTCTCCCCGCTCACCAATCACCGCACCGACGCCTATGGCGGCAACACCGAGAACCGCTGCCGCTTCGCCATTGAGGCTGCTGAGGAGGTCCGCAAGCGCGTCGGCGACAAGATCACCCTCGGCGTCCGTATCAGCTTCGACGAATGGATCGAGGGCGGCATCACACCCGAAGAGGGAGAAGCGATCGTCACGACTCTGAGCGAGACTGGTCTCTTCGACTATTTCAATATGAGCGGCGGCAACTATCACACCATGCACCAGACCGTCGCGCCCATGAATGTCGAGCACGGCTTCATGGTCGATCACGCCCGCCGCACCAAAGCGATCGTGGGCGACTCCGCCGCCGTCTTCATCGTCGGCCGGATCCACAATATCGATGAAGCGGCGGAGGTCATCGGCAGCGGCCACTCCGACATGGTCGCCATGACCCGCGCCCACATCGCCGACCCCGAGCTCATCAATAAAGCTCGCAGCGGACGCAAGGACGAGATCCGCAAGTGCGTCGGCGCCAACCAAGGCTGTATCTACCGCGTCTTCCAGAACACGGGCATCGCCTGTACGGTCAATCCTACGACCGGTCTCGAGCGGCAGTGGGGCATTGGCACCCTCCAGCCAACCCAGAAGCCCCGCTCGATCGCGGTGGTGGGAGGCGGCCCCGCCGGCATGAAGGTCGCCGAGATCGCCGCCAGCCGTGGGCATACGGTCACCCTGTTCGAAAAGGCCGACAAGCTGGGCGGACAGATGCACTACGCGGCCATGCTGCCGACTCGCGCGGACTGGTCGGTCGTTGGCGAATACCTTGAGGGCGCCCTCGATCGCTACAACGTTGACGTCCGCCTCGGCACCGAGGCCACCGCCGAGCGGATCGCCGCGCTCAACCCGGACGATGTCGTCCTCGCTACCGGCTCTCGCTACAACAAAGATGGCTATTCGATCTTCCGCGGCGAGCGTCCCGGCATTCCTGGCATTGAGCGCGAAAACGTCCTCACGCCCGTCGAGGCCCTCGACGATCCCGACCGCTGCGGGCAGCGCGTTCTCATCCTCGACGACCAGGGCGACTACCCTCCCATGGGCCTGGCCGAATTCCTCGCCGACCGTGGTAAGGATGTTGAGATCCTCTCGCGCTACATGTTCATCGGCGACAAGACCCCCATGCAGCTGCACCTACCCTGGATCTACCCGCGCCTGCACGAGAAGGGCATCAAGCTTTCGCCGCAGCGTTTCATCGAGAGCGTTCGTGAGGGGACGGCCATCGTCTACAACGTGTGGGACGGCACCCAAACCCCCGTTGAATTCGATTCCCTGATCCTCACCATGCTGCGCTCTCCCATCAATGGGCCCGCTGCGCTCGACACGACCGGTGCCACCGTGCACTGCATCGGCGATGCGCTCACTCCCCGAACCGTGGACGACGCGATCTACGAGGGGTACGAGCTCGGCCGTGCGCTCTAGCGCGCCGGCTCCGGGCGCTGTCGCCGACGTACTCGTCCACGCTCCACCTCGCCTGTAGCCTGCCGGAGGTGACTGGGTCCGAGCCCGGTCACCGCTCCGGAGGCAGCAGTGGGGATCGCAGCCGGCATCGGCAGTGCCGTGCTCTGGGCTATCGCGAGCGCGATCATGACCCAGCAGGCGCAGCGTATGGATACGCTGTCGCTCAGCCTGATCCGCGCCCTCGGCGCCGGCGGATTCTTTGTGGCTGCCCTGTTCGCTTTAGGAGCGCAGGACGCGCTCTGGTCTCTCGCCCTGCACGATCTCTGGCGCTTGAGCCTGGCCGGCTTCCTCGCCTCGGGCTTGGGCGAGACGCTCTACGCGGCCGCGCTTTTCCTGATCGGGCTGAGCCGCACCTTCACCATCGTCGTGGGGCTGCAGATTCTCCTCTCCTTCGCCCTGGCCGCGATCTTTCTCGGGGAAGCGGCGACCTGGTCCGATGGCTTGGGCGCCGTGCTCATCGCTCTCGGCGTCTACGCCGTCGCGCTGTACGGCCAGCCCGGCACCGGTGTTCCGTCCCCGCTCGATCAGATCCGCCATCTCGTCCGTGGAACCAAAAGAACGAGCTTCGCACCATCAGCCCTCGCCACGATTCGCGCAGTCGTGCCGGCGCCTCCTCCCGTTGCCCCTGCCCCCGGCGCGCAACCGCCCGCTCTTTCCACCCGTCACCGCATTTGGCGCGCACTCCTAGCTCACCGCCTCGTCCTTGGGGTTAGCGTCGCTTTCCTCACCGCTCTTTCCTTCTCGGTCGCGAGCGTCATGCTCCGCGACGCCTCCATCGACGTTGACCCGGCGGCCGCGACGCTCCCGCGCATGCCTCTGATTCTCGGCTTCCTGATCCCGCTCGTGCTCCTCTGGCCCCGCTCCCACGTGCGCCGCCGCGATGTCTCCCGGCGCAGCCTCGTCGTGCTGCTGCTGGCCGGCGCCATCGGCAGCGGCGCCGCCGCGCTGCTCTTCATCCCGGCCGTCCAAGATCTCGGCGCGGGCGGCGCCGTCGCGGTCATCTCCACCTCACCGCTCTTCGGTCTCCCCTTGGCCGTGATCTTTCTCCATGAGCGCATCACCCGGTGGGCGGTGATCGGCACCATCGTCGCCCTCGCCGGAATCGTCTTGCTCGCTTGAACGCCCGCGCCCGTTTCCCCAGCCCCCACCAGCTCCACTACGGCTGGTGGCTCATGTTGGCCTCCGGGCTCGGCATCGCCGTCTCCAGCGCGCTCTTGATCTGGAACTTCGGTCTCTACATCGATCCGATAGAGCAGCAGTTCCACTGGACGCGCGCGGAGGTCTCCTTCGCCATCACCGTTGCCTTCATCGCCAGCGGTCTCTCCTCGCCGCTCGTGGGGAGGTGGACCGATCGCTACGGGCCGCGCTCCGTCATCCTCGTCGGCGCGATCGTCGGCCTGAGCGCCTACGGGCTGCTCAGCATCACCGCCACCCTCTGGCAGTGGTATCTCTTCTATGCACTCGCCGGCGTCTCTCTCGCCATGACCTTCGTCATTCCCTTCCAGGCGCTTGCCTCTCGCTGGTTCTCCCGGCGCCGCGGCACGGCCCTCGGCATCCTCGCCGTTGGGATCTCGCTCGGTGGCATCGCCGGCGTCCCGATCTTCCGCATCCTTATCGCCGAGTTCGGCTGGGACGTCGCCTTCCTCATCTCCGCTGCTGCCCTCGGGGGCGCGCTGATCCCGCTCGCGCTCTTGGTCGTCCGCAACGATCCCGCCGAGCGCGGCCTCCGCCTCGATGGCGCCGCGCTCGATCCCGGCCAGGCCGCCGCGATCGAACCCCAGGCTGGACTCACTCTCCGCACCGCCATCCGCACCCCCATCTTCTGGACCATCACGCTCGGCGTCGCTGCCTTCTTCTACGCCAGCTTCGGCTTCGTCATCCACACCATCCCGCTCTTCGAGTCCGAAGGCGTCAGCACCGCGGGCGCCTCCACCATCCTCTCGATCATGGCCGCCTCCGGCATCCTCTCGCGCGTCGTCTTCTCCTGGCTCGTCGACCGCGGCTTCCGCTATGAGTACGTGGGAATGCTGGTCGCCGGCGGTGGCGCCGCCGCCGCCCTCGTCCTCCTCGGCGATACCGGGCTCGTCGCGATCGCCGTTTTCATCCTCTTCTGGTCGATCAACGAGGGCGGCCCCGCCCTCCTAGAGCCGCTCGCCGTCGTTCGCACCTTCGGCCCCGCTCACTTCGGCACCATCCTCGGGACTGTTGGATTCATCCGCATCGGGATTATGGTTAGCGCTCCCACCGTCGCCGGAGCCATCTTCGACGCCACCGGCTCCTACGACCTGGCGCTCATCCTCTTCATCGGCATCTTTGCTTTGGCCGTCGCCCTCTTCGGCCTCACCCTCCGCCTCCCCCGCCCGCGCGAAGCGCCGAGCCGCTAGTCCAGCGCCCCCGCGATGATCAGCTCGGCCACCCGCTCGTCGTCGTAGCCCAGGATCTCCCGAAGCACGTACTCGTTATCCCGGCCGAACGGCGGCGCGCAGCGCCGCACGGCGGCGGGCGTCCGCGATAGCCGGAACCGCGAGTTCTCTACGACGGTCTTCCCGTGCACCGGGTGGTCCAGCTCCACGAAATGCTCCCGGTGCTGCAACTGCGGGTCCGCCGCACAGCGCGCGCTGCCCTGCACAACGGACGCCGGAATCCCCGCGGCCTGCAGCTGCGCCTCGATCTGCTCTGCCGGCTGCTGCGTGGTCCAATGCTCCACGATCGCGTCCAGTGCCGCTTCGTTCGCTTTGCGATCGCGCAACGTCGCGAACCGCGTCTCCCCGGCCAGTTCGCCTTGTCCCAGCGCCGCGCAGAACCGGCCCCACTCCGCCTCGTCGCGTACCGCGATCGCCACCCAGTCGTCCGCTCCTGCCGCGCGATAGACACCGTGCGGCGCCATCCGGGGGTCTCGGTTTCCGTCGCGCTGCTGGACCCGGCCGTTCACTGTGTAGTCCAACAACGCCGGCGCGATGAAATGCAGCGAAGACTCCGCTTGCGCCTGGTCGATGTACGTTCCTTCTCCCGTCCGGTCCCGGCGCTCCAGAGCCGCAATCAGCGACGCCAGCGTGAAACGCGGCGCGCAGTAGTCGGTGTAGGCGCCGTACGGCCCGACCGGCTGCCGGTCGGGGAAGCCGCCGAGGTTGATGAACCCCGAGATCGCCGAGCCCATGGTGCCGTACCCCGCCACCCCGGCCAGCGGCCCGCTCTGCCCGAACAGGCAGGTGCTCAGCATGATGATCTCTGGCTTCAGCGCCCGCAGAGACGCGTAGTCCAGTCCCCATGCCCGCATCGCCTTCGGTGAGAACGCCTCCGTCACGATGTCGGCCCAGCGCACCAAGTCCAGCGCGACCGCCCGCCCCTCCGCCGTCCCTAAGTTGAGCGTTAGCCCCAGCTTGCCCGCGTTGTAGTTCCCGAACAGCCCCGAGTCCGGCCCCGGCTCCCCATTGTGGAACGGCGAAACCGTCCGCGCCGTCTCGATCCGGTTCGCCGATTCCACCCGTACGATCGTTGCTCCGTAATCCGCCATCATGCGCGTCGCCGTTGGCCCGGCGATCACCCACATGAAGTCCAGAATTTTTACGTCGGCGAGCGGTAGCGATCCGGCCGTCTTCGCTTCGGGCCGCGGAGGCGTCGGCAGGCGCGGCGGCGGCGTTGCGCCCAGCACCTCGCTGTTGTGCTCGCCGATGCGCGGCGCCGCTCGTCTGTAGCGGATCGGATCGTCCCGGAACTGCACGAACGGCCCTGGGTACCGCACCGCCCTCCCCAGCGACGCCTGCTCCACCTCCTGCCAGTAGCCCCGCGCCGCCAGCTGCTCACTCTCTGCCACCTCTGCCGTCGTGCAAACCGGCGCCAGCAGCAAGCCCCGCGCGCGCGCCGCCGCGAACAGCGTCGCCTTCGTCTTCGTGGCCGTGAACGCCGCTACCAAATCCTTGACCCGCTCGAACTCCTCGAGCGGCTCCTCGCCACTCAGCAGCAGATCCGCGTAGGCAAGCCAGTCTTTGTTGAGCGTCGCCTCGTCGCAGGCTCCCTCTTCGTACATCCACTCCATCATTCGGCGCGTGAACGGGCCCATCGCTTGCCCGAACAACAGCGTGAGCGAGATATGACCGTCCTTGGCCGGGAAGATGATCCGTGCTTCGATCGGCCCGAACCGCATCCCGCCACCCGTCCGCGCTGCCTCCTGCTCGTTGATGTGTGCGCTGATGATCTGCGACATCGTCGCCGCCGCCACGCACTGCTGCGCCGCCACGTCGACGTGTTGGCCCCGCCCGCTTCGCCGCCGCTCGTGGTGCGCGATCAGCGCCGCCCCCGCTGCTTCCGCCGCCGCGTGCTGATAGGCCTGGGGCGCGGTGCAGCGCACCGGCGTGTGCCCCGGCTCTCCGGCCAGGCTCAGCGGTCCCCCCGCCGCCATGATCGTAAGGTCGCTGTCTGCCCAGTGCGCCTTGGGCCCGTCCTGCCCAAACGGCGTGATCGACACGTACACCAGCTCCGGATTCTCCTGCGACAGATCCGCGTAGCCCAGGCCGCGGGCCGCCATCGCCCCCGGCGGCTCCGATTCGATCAGGAAATGCGCCTCCCCAGCCAGCGCGCGCAGCGCCGTCTGCCCGGCCTGATCCTCGAGATCCAGCGTCACGCTGCGCTTGCCGCGGCAGTAGGCCCACCAATACAGCGACTGCTCGGGATCGGGGCCGTCTCCCGCGAACGGTCCGAGACGGCGCGCCGCGGATCCGCCCGGCGGCTCCACCTGAATCACGTCCGCGCCTAAGTCGGACAAGATGAGTCCGCAAAGCAGGCCGCGCTCGTTCGTCAGGTCGAGGACACGGTAGCCGTCCAGCATCCCCTCGCCTCCGCTTGGGGGAAGCTCCTACACGCCTCCCGCCGCGTCAAGCGCCCGCATCCCTCGCAACACCCATCCGGCTTTCTGGAGCTTATATACGGCCGCGCCCGCGACGGGCGGCCCCTGACGGGTCGTGGGATGGCTGGGCTATGAGGGTCGCCTAGTGATCTCGCAGAGCGGGCGCAGGGGTGGGCGGCAGAGTGCGGGTGGACCGCTGGGGCTCGAACTCCGCTTGGTACGCTTTAGCGGTACCAGGGAGTCAACCATGTCCAAGGCGCAGCTCGGCACATTCGACGATTTGCTACGGATTACGGCAGAGCCCCTGCGTCCCATCGCGGCAGCTCTGCGGAAGATCATTGTCGAGATCGATCCGAACGCGTGCGAAGTCGTTCGTCTCGGTGATCGCGCTGCCACCTATGGGGTAGGGCCGAGGAAAATGATCGACGGATATGCCTACATTCTGCCTCACAAAGAGTGGGTCAACCTCGGTTTCTACCAGGGTGTCGATCTGGCCGACCCGGAGCTTGTGCTGGAAGGGTCGGGAGCCAAGATGCGTCACGTGAAGAATCGCTCGCTTGCGGACGCGAACCGGCCGGCAGTTCGCGCGCTTGTCCAGGATGCGCTTGAGCGTCGAAAAGCGACGGGGCGCTGATTCTGGCGGGCGCTGCCGTCGATAGATACTTCCCCCCCCGCTCTCGCTGCTCACTCCCGCTCGCCTGGAGCCCGCCCAGCTTGCGCGCGTGCGCGTGACTGGCCAAGCTGAGGAGCGCCATGCGCATCGCCTCGCTTCTCCCCAGCGCCACGGAGATCGTCTTCGCCGTCGGCGCCGGCACCGAGGTGGTCGGGGTTTCCCACGGATGCGACTATCCGGCCGAAGCGTGCGGCTTGCCCGTTCTCACCGGTCCCGCCGTGGAGACGCGCGGCCTTCCCCAAGCAGAGATCGACGCCGCCGTCAGCGGCCTGCTCGCGGCGGGCGGCTCCACGTACACGATCGATGTGCCACGGCTGCGCGAGCTGCGGCCCGACCTCGTCATCACCCAAGCCCTCTGCGACATCTGCGCCGTGAGCGAAAGGCAGGTCCATCGCGTCGTGCATGAGGAGCAGCTCGGCGCCCGCGTGCTCACGCTGACGCCCCTCGATCTCGAAGGCGTCGCGCGATCCCTTGAGGAGGTCGGCGAGGCCGCCGGCCGCCCGGCCGAAAGGACGCGCTTGGCGGCGGAGATGCGCCGGCGGATGCTGCCGCGCGCGCGGGTGGCGAGGACGCCCGCGGCCGCGCCGGTAGGAAGTCGGAGCGCGTGACCTGGTCCGCCGTCGCCGCTTCCCGTCCCGATATCGTGCTCTTGCTCCCCTGCGGTCTCTCGCTCGATGAGATCGTGCGCGAGGCGGAAGCGCTCGCCCAGCGTCCCGAGTGGTGCACCCTGCCTGCCGTCGCGAGCGGCACCGTCTGGGCGCTCGATGCCAACGCATGGTTCAGCCGCCCGGGCCCGCGCCTGATCGAGGGGATCGACGCCATCCACGCCATCCTCGCCGATCCCACCGGCGATCAATCCGTCGCCGGCGCCCGCCGGCTGCCACTGCCCTAGCCCTGTGCAATCCCGTCGTCTACCGGTGACGGCTCCCTGCACCGATCAGAACACGGGCTGCTCCCGATAGGTACCCCACAGCCCCTGGAGGGTCGTTACGATCTCCCCCATCGTCGCGCGCGCTTTCACCGCCGCGATCGTCGCCGGCATGATGTTCTGATCCGCCGCCGCCGCCGCCCGCAGATCGGCCAGCAAGCGCTCCACCGCCGCCTCGTCTCGGCCTGCTTTCACCTGCCGCAAGTGCTCGATCTGGCGCTGCTCCGTCGTGGCGTCGTACGGGTGGGTCTCGATCGGCGCCTCCTCGGCGGGCTCCACGTACGTGTTCACCCCGATCACCGGCCGCTCGCCGCTGGCCTTGCGGCGCGCGAACGCATAGGCGGAGTCGGCGATCTGCTGCTGGA
Organism: Chloroflexota bacterium; assembly: GCA_026707145.1. Taxonomy (GTDB): domain Bacteria; phylum Chloroflexota; class Dehalococcoidia; order Bin125; family Bin125; genus JAPOXK01. Next base: position 132,274 of record JAPOXK010000027.1, read on the forward strand.
ACCAGCCTTGCTCGATCGCCGCGATCGTCCCGCCCAGGGCCTCGACCTGATCCAGGATCCGGAAGATCTCCGTCTCGATCCGCGTCGTCAGACTCTCCACGTAATACGAGCCCCCCAACGGATCGATCACCGAGGGCACGTTCGTCTCCTCCGCGATCACCTGCTGCGTGCGCAGCGAGAGCTTCATCGCCTCCTCCGTGGGGATCGTGTACGCCTCGTCGAAACCGTTGGTGTGCAGACTTTGCGCTCCTCCCAGCACTGCCGACAGCGCTTGATACGCGGTTCGCACGATATTCACGTACGGCTGGGGCTGCGTCAGCGTGATCGCCGCCGTCTGCGCATGGAACCGCAACCGCATCGACTCCGGCTTCTGCGCCCCGAACCGCTCTTTCATCACCTTGGCGTAGACCCGCCGCGCCGCTCGGAACTTCGCCACCTCCTCGAACAGATCCGCCTGGCTCACGAAGAAGAACGAGAGCCGCGGTGCGAAGTCATCCACGTCTCCGCCGGCTCGTGTGACCTCCTCCACGTACGCGATCGCGTTGGCGATCGTGAACGCCGCCTCTTGCACCGCCGTCGCTCCCGCTTCCGAGATGTGGTACCCGGAGATATTGATCGGGTTGTAGCGCTGCATGTGCTCCGCGCAGTACTCGATCGTGTCCCGCACGATCCGCACGGATGGGCGCACCGGGAACGTCCACTCCTTCTGCGCGATGTACTCCTTGAGGCAGTCGTTCTGGATCGTGCCGGAGAGCTGGTGCAGGTCGTAGCCCCGCCCCTCCGCCACCGCGACGTACATCGCCAGCAGAATCCAGGCCGAGGGATTGATCGTCATCGACACGGAGATCTGCGTCAGATCGATCCCCGCGAACAGCGTTTCCATGTCGTCCAGCACATCGATCGCTACACCCTCTCGCCCCACCTCCCCCAAGCTCATCGCGTGGTCGGAGTCGTACCCCATCAGCGTGGGCATGTCGAAATCCACCGACAGCCCCGTCTGCCCCTGTGCGATCAAGTACTGGAACCGTTCGTTGGTGTCCGCTGCCGTCCCGAACCCCGCGATCTGCCGCATGGTCCACAGGCGACCGCGGTACATGGTTGGATAGGCTCCCCGTGTGAACGGATAGGCCCCCGGCAGCCCGATCTCCTCCAGCGGCAGCTCTGCCACGTCCAGCGCCGTGTACACGCGTTTCACGGGGAGCCCCGCGCCCGTGCGGTACTCCGGCTTGCTCTCGGGCCGGCGCGCAAGAAACGCTGCCAGCGCGCCCTCCTCCCAGGCCCGGAGGCTGCGTTCGAGCCGGCCCAGCGCCGCCCCATCCTCGCCTTGGGAATCGCGTTGTAGCTGACTCTCTTGCTTCATGTGCGTCTCCGGCTTCACCGGGCCCGGCCGAGGCAGGGCCTTGGAACAACGATTGCGCAGACCGCCTAACGCGGCCCCCGCGCCGCAACCAGCCGCTCGATGCTTTCCACGATCCGCTCCGGCGGCGTGTCCTGCAGCAGGATCTCCGCCACGCCCATCCGCTTAAGCGTCTGAACCTCCTCTTGGGGCATCACCCCGCCCCCTACCAGCAAGATATCCTTCGCGTCGCGGGCTTCCAACAGCGTCAGCAGGCGCGGAAAGATCGTCATGTGCGCGCCGGAGAGCAGGCTGATTCCCAACACGTCCACGTCTTCCTCGATCGCCGCCTCCACCACCTCCTCCGGCGTACGATGCAGCCCCGCGTAGATCACTTCCATCCCCGCGTCCCGTAAGGCCCGCGCCACGATCTTTATCCCTCGGTCGTGGCCGTCCAGCCCCACCTTCGCCACGAGCACGCGGATGACGGGACCGTCTCGCTCCATCGTCCCAGCGATCCTCCCAGCGCGGCCTCACGCTACCACGATTCGCCCGGCGCGCGCGGGTCCCCAGACTGTTGCCAATGCGGGTGGGCGAGCCACAATGGCTGGAGTCGACCCATGTTGCCAGCGCGAGCATCACGAGAATGGAGTCCGCCCGTGACCATCAGCAAAGAGATCAAGAACCTGGGCATGCCCTGGGAAGAGCAGTTCGGCTACGCCCAAGGCGTGAAGGTTGGCGACACGATCTACGTCGCCGGCCAAGTCAGCCACGACGAAAACGGCCGCACCGTCGGCAAGGGCGACATGGAAGCGCAGATGCGGCAGGCCTACGCGAACGTGGAGGCCGTGCTCGTCCAGTTCGGGGCGACCCTGGATAACATCGTCAGCGAGATCACCTTCGTCACCGACATCAATGCCGCCAACGCCGTCGCGGGGCGCGTCCGCCACGAGGTTTTCGGCGGCCTGCCGCAGGTCACAAGCACGCTCATCGGCGCCGCGCGTCTCGCTTCACCCGACTACCTGATCGAGATTCGCGTCGAGGCGCGCGTTTGACTAACGCTCCCGGCTGCCGCGTCACTCCAGCGCCGCGATCGTCTCCGTAGCGACATCGCGGATCTCCGCGTCGATAGGAAGCCGCTCAACGAACCGCAGCACTTGTTGCAGCACCGCCTGACACTGAGTCCGTGAGTTGCTGACGCATACCACCCCCAGCGTCGCCACTCGCCGATCGTCTTGTGTCTCGATCTCCGCCACGCTCACGGCGAACTGGTGCCGCGTGCGATCCACCACCCGCCGCACCACCGCTCGCTTGTCCTTGAGCGATTGCCCACCCGCGGTCGCGAGTGTGAGCCGCAAGCATCCGACGATCAGCGCTCTGTCCTCCGCGGCGCCTCACGCTCTCCCGACTGCCGCTGCGCCCGGATGGAGCGCTGCCGTCGGTTCACCCTAGTGCCAGCGCCGTTTGTCCCGCCCCATGCTGGCCGTTGCTCAGCGGCGGCAGCTCGTCCAATCGCTGCAACCCGAAGTGATCGAGAAAACGCGCCGTCGTCCCGTAGAGATACGCTTGCCCGGGGCCTGTCGCCTGTCCCACCGGCTCGACGAGATCGCGATCGCGCAGCGTTTGCAGCGACCCGTCACATCCCACCCCGCGCACCGCTTCGATCGCGCTCTTCGCGACCGGTTGCCGGTAAGCGATGATCGCCAGCGTCTCTAGGGCAGCTCGCGAGAGCCGCCGCGGCCGCTCGAGTCCGAGGAACCGCTCCACGTACGGCGCCGCCTCCGGCGCCGTCGAGAGCTTCACCGTCTTCCCGACCCGCTGCACCCGGATTCCCCGCGCACTGCAGGCCGCTTCGAGCGCTGCCAAGCCCTCCTCCACTGCCGCCACCGGCGCCTCCGTCGCCTTGGCCAATTCCCTTACGGTCGGCGGCTCCTCCGCCACGACCAAGAGGCTCTCCAGCACCAAGGGCAGATCCGGCGGCGGTCCGTTCGGGGACTCCTCCGCCAGCGCCCCGATCACTCCCAGCACTGCTGGTCCGTGTCCGTTGGGTCCCGAACCGTTCGATCCCGCAGCGACCGTCACAGGGACTGCGACTGTTGGAGCTTCCTGAGGCAACTCGGGCCTGGGAATGGAAGTGTGTGAGGAAGGAGAAAGGATCGCGGAACTAGTCTGACCGCCTTCTGCGTGCATCGTCGCTCATTTCGACGCCACCTCAGCCCTTCCCACGGAGGCGGTCACACCCTACCATGCGCCGCCCCACGGCTCCACGGGCCCGCTTTCCCAATGGCTTCCTGGCGTTCTGCCCATGAGGTGCGCCGCCGCCGCATCCGCCGCCGCGCAGGGCACGCTGGCGCCGGGCGACTCCGCAGCGGTGAGTAATCTTTCCGTATAAGAACTAATGTTCTATACTTGTGCAACACACGCAGCTGCCTTCGGAGCGCGATCCGTGACGACCAGCATCCTCCGGCCCGCCCCCCGCTCCGCCGCCGGCCATAGCCATCCTTGCGACGGCCCCTTCGTCGCCGGAGAGGGCCACTTGGCCTGTCCCGTCTGTGGGGCGGTGAAGCCTTTGGCACGGCGACGCCCTGCTCGGTCGCTCTCCGCTCCTCGCCGGTCTGCGCCCCGCCCCGCGCCCCAGCCGACCGTCACCGCTCCCCGCCGTCCCGTCTGACGGCTGTCTTCCGCCGATCTCCTGCTGCAACCTCACAAGCCCGCCACTCTCCCGGTACGATGGACGGGACTGTGGACCGCTGCTCGGTCCATGATGCCGGGGACGGAGGTTGCGATGGGCGGCTTCGAAGTGGCGCTGATCCTGGTCGCTTTCGTTGGACTCGCCTACGTCGTGGGCGTCATCCCCTCGCCCGGCCTCGTCCAGCTGAAAAACAAGCTCCGGCTCGTTGCCCTCCTTTGGGCTGGCCTCGTCGTCCTCCATGCCGCCAATCACATCTTCGACTTCGTCTGATTAGCTGCTGCCTTCCCGGAAGCCGCCGACCCCACCCCGAGACCTGATGTCGCATGCGCATCCTGCTCGCCCCGCAAGAGTTCAAAGGCAGCCTCACGGCACTTGAGGCCGTGAGCGCCCTTGCCGCTGGTATCGAGCAGGTTTTTCCCACGGCTCATATCGATCGCCTCCCCCTTGCGGATGGCGGCCCCGGCACCGTCAACGCCATCGCCATCGGCTTAGGCGGCCGCTACGCCCTCACCAGCGTCGACGGCCCGCTTGGCGAGCCCGTCTCGGCCCGTTGGGCCCTCATCGACGCCGGCCGTACCGCCGTCATGGAGATGGCTGCGGCCTCCGGTTTCCACCTCGTTCCGGCGGATCGCCGCGATCCGCGCCGCGCCAGCTCCTACGGAACGGGCGAGCTCGTCCGCGCCGCGCTCGACGCCGGCGTCTCCCACATCCTCGTCGGCGTCGGCGGCAGTGCCACCAACGACGGCGGCGCCGGCATGGCCGCTGCGCTCGGCGCCCGCTTCCTCGACGACGCCGGCCGGCCGCTGCCCCCCGGGGGGTCCGCCCTCGCTCACCTCGCCCGTCTCGATGACGCCGCTCTCGACCCCCGCCTCGCCCGGGTGGAGGTCGTCGCCTTGGCGGATGTCCGCAACCCGCTCTGCGGACCCCAGGGCGCCAGCGTCGTTTACGGCCCGCAGAAGGGCGCCGGCCCCGCCGCCGTGTGCGAACTCGATTGGGCCTTGGATAACTATGCTGCCGTTGTTGAGCGCGATCGCGGCGTCGCCGTCCGGGACTTCCCAGGGGCGGGGGCGGGCGGCGGACTCGTCGCCGGGCTCGTCGCCTTCGCGGGCGCTCGCGTCGAATCCGGCTTCCGCCACGTCGCGCAGGTGCTGGCGCTCGATCGTCATGTCGCAGCCTCCCAACTGGTGATCACCGGCGAAGGCCGCCTCGACCGCCAATCGGCCTTCGGGAAAACCGTGGCTGGCGTAGCCGCGGCGGCGGCGGCGGCGGGAGTACCCTGCCTCGCCGTCGCTGGCGCCGTTGCCGACGAAGACCTCGTCCGTTCGATCCCCGGTCTCACGGATTTCGAAGTCGCTTCTCCGCCCGAGATCACCATGGACGCAGCGCGAAGCCGCGCGCCGCAGTTGCTCGCCGCCGCCGCGACGCGCCTGCTCCAGCGTCGCTTTCCGGACGGCGCCCCCGTTTAGCCGAGTCCCAGCTCCTCCAGCCGCTCGTCGTCGATCCCGAAATGGTGTGCGATCTCGTGCAACACCGTTTGCCGGATCTGCGCCACCACTTCCGCTTCGCTGGACCCTACCGCTTCGATCGCTTCCTGGTAGATCAAGATCCGGTCCGGCAGCGCCTGTCCGTATCCGTGTCCCCGCTCCGTGAGAGGAACACCGATGTAGAGTCCCAGCAGCGTTGCCCCCGCTTCGATCTCCGCTCCTGCCAACTCGTCCTCCGTGGGCCGGCTGCGCACCTGCACGTCCACGTTCTCCATCCGCTCCGCCAGCTCCGGCGGCAGCGATGCGATCGCACGTTGCACCAAACGGCGGAACCGAGCGCGCTGCATAGCGGCCGGACTCTAGCATCGTGCCTGCCTTCGTGCCGGGCGAATTCGTGCCGATCCGCGATCGCGGCCTCTCCTGGGCCGATCGACATGGCTCCTGCCGTCTCGCGTACCTCGCCGGCGATCGGCCGCATGCCCCGCTCGCAACAGAGCGTGACAGGATCAGCCGCCGCTGGGGCCCAGCCCTTCCAGCACCACCTGCTCCAGCAGCCGCCGCACGATCGGTCCTGCGTCGTCTGCCCCGGATTCGCCGTCGTCCAGCACCACCGTCGCGATTACGCTCGGCTCCGGGATATTCGCGTAGGCTACGAAGAGCGCGTGCTCTTGCTCCCCCTGATCTTCCGCCGTCCCAGACTTTCCTGCCGCCAGCACCCCGCTCCCGTTGAACGGAAGCCACCCCGTTCCCCGCCGCGTCCCGATCACCTGCCGCGTCGCTGCTTGCAGGTACTCCAGCGTCGCCGCCGACACTGGGAGGACGCCGATCGGCTCCGACGTGAACTCCTCCACCACCTCGCCCGCTGGCGTCCGCAGCGTCGCCACCACAAGGGGGTTGCTCACGATCCCGTTCGTTCCCAGCGCCGCGTACGCATTCGTGATCTGCAGCGGCGTCGCCAACAAGAACCCCTGCCCGATGCTCATCAGGACGTTGTCCCCCACGAACCAAAAATCGTTCTCGTTGATCCGCTTCCAGTCCGGCCCTGGATTGACCCCCTCCTCATCGTGCAGCCCGACTACTTCGGTCGACTGCCCGAACCCGAACCCGTGCGCGAACTGGCTCAACAGATCCTCGCCCCGGTTGTACAGCTCCGCGCCCATCTCGTAGAAGACCGGGTTGCAAGACTCCGCTAACGCCTGCGCCGGCGACAGTCGTCCCTGGTCTTCCTCTTTCCAGTTGAGCAGGGGAACGTCCGGCCCCAATCCCGTCCACACCGCCGGGCAATCGATCCGTGAGCTTTCGTCGTATCCACCCGCCTCCAGCCCCGCTGCCAGCGTCACCACCTTGAACGTCGATCCCGGCGGATACAGCCGCTCCGTCGGCCGATTCACGAACGGCTGCCCGGGATCCTCAAAGTAGAGATCGAATTCCTCCTCCGTCAGCCCGCGAACGAACGCATTCGGGTCGAAACGCGGATAGGATGCCAGCGCCAGAATCTCGCCGTTGCGCGGATCCATCACCACGACTGCCCCGTCCCGATCGTCCAGCGAAAACTCTGCGATTCGTTGGATCCGTATGTCGATCGTCAGATGCACGTCGCGTGACGGCTCCGCCGCCACCGCCGCGATCTCGCGCACGATCGCCCCTCCCGGTCCTACGATCGTCAGCCGTCCCCCCCGCTTACCGGCCAACGCCTCTTCGAACGCTGCCTCGACGCCATCGCGCCCCACCCGGTCTCCCGGGCGGTACCCCTGCAACGCGAGCCCCTCCTCCAACTCCTCCGCCGTCACCTCCGCCATGAAGCCAACCACATGCGCCGCCAGCGTTCCCTCCGGATACACGCGGCGCGTCTCCCGCTGGATCAAGATCCCTTGCGCCGCGAGCTGATCCAGCTCCGCGATCAGGGCCGGATGGGCGTCGTAGGGCAGCCGGGCGATCGGGATGAAGTAGTAGCCTGGCACGTCTTGGTACACCAGGTCCCGAACAACCTGCTCCTCAAGCTCCAGCCGATCGACCAGTAGCTCGATCACGACCTCCGGGTCCGGTGTCAGATCCAGGGACACCCCCACCACGGCGACCTCACCCTCGGCCGCGAGCGGGACACCGTTGCGATCGTAGATGTTGCCCCGTACCGGCACCTCCGGTAGCCGCGTGATGAGATACCCCGGCACGCCCAACCCGGCAAAGATCAGATCCGGACTCCATTCCACGACCCAGTTCGGCTCCCGCCGGGTTGGAGTGAACACCCGCTCCTCGATCGTCCCGAAGAAGGCGCTCTCGTAGCGCAGGATGACCTCGATCCCCGCTACGTTCGGCCCCGGCGGGGGCGGTATCTCGTACGTTATCCCCGTGATCGCCGCCGCCGCGTAGATATCCCGGTACCGCTGCGCGAAGTCCTCGACCGTCGTTGTCTCCCGCACCGCGGTCGTCAACAGACGGTAGGCTTCCTCAAAGCGTTCATCCGATACCAGAGTGAAGAAGGTCTGTACGGCTGCCAGGGCGGTTGCGGGCGCCACCGACAGATCCAGCTCCGGCTCCTCCGTGCTTGGCGGGACCGCCTCTGTTTGTGCAGCGGTGTTCGTCGGCTCCGGCTCCGCCGCTTCCTCGTCGGGTGGCGGAAAGAACTCGGAAAGATCGGGAGCGTCGTCGGCGCACGCGCCCGTAAGGGCAACCAATACAACGATCGCCATGAGCGCGCGGGCACGGCAGCGCTCGAGCATGCCCACACTCCGTCGTCCACCCTGCGACCCCTGCCGTTGAGTATATCGAACCGCACCCGGTCCGACCGCGCGCGGGCCGGCGATCCGCCGGTACAATCGTGCACGCGGGAGGGGGGCGGCGACCACGGAGTCCAACGCAGGCGCCGCGATGATGATGCGCAACTGGTTCCCGCAACTCCGTCCCGTGGCTCTTCTTCTGGCCGCCCTTCCGCTGATCGCCGCCTGCGCCGCTGATCCCGCCCCTGCCCCCGTTCCCGCTCTCGATCCCTTTCCAACCGCCTCGCCCCCCGCCGATCCACGCCCCTTTGCCATGGGCTTCAGCGCCGTTCCCGGCGACCTCACCGCCGAATCGCACCTCGCTCTTTTCCACACGGCCGCCGCCTTCGGCGACGCCATCATGATTCAGCGCGCTCCTCCTTGGCCCGAGCTCCTCGCCGGCGTCCAGCTCTCCGACGACACGCGCGCCACGATCGCCCACGAGCGTTCCCTTCTCGACCAACTCGGTCTCGATCTTCTCTTCGCCATCGACTCCTTCGATCTCACCGACCGTGCCCGTCTCACCTCCGGCGCCCCCGGCTCTTCCTTCGCGGATCCCGCCGTCGTCGATGCTTACCTGCGCTACGTCGATCTCATCCTGGAGCACTACCAGCCCCGCTGGCTCGCCCTCGCCGTGGACATGGACCAGATCGCGCGTGCCAACCCCACCGACTTCGCTTCCTTCGAAGCCGCGTACCGCCAGGCTTATGCGCGCGCCAAAGCGCAGCGCCCCGGCATCGCCGTGTTCGCTACCTTCCAGCTCGAAGACCTGCAGGGTTTGCTCCAATGGGTCGCCCCCCACCCTCCCCAATGGCCCCTCGTCCAGCGCCTGAGCGACGTCCTCGACCTCCTCGCCGTCAGCACTTTCCCTTCCTTCGTCTTCCCCTTTGTTACCGAAATCCCAGCGGAGTACTTCTCCCGGCTGCGCGCCTTTGAAAAGCCCCTCGCCCTCGTCCCCGTTGGCTACGCGGCCGGCTCCGGCCGCGGCGGCCTCACCTACGGCACCGAGTCCGGACAGGCCAGCTTCCTCCGGCGCGTGCTGGCCGAAGCGCAGGCCCAGCAATGGGAGCTCCTCGTCTGGTTCGCCCCCCGTGACCCTGCCTACGCCAGCGAAAGCCCCTATGATCTCGTCGCGCAGATGGGGCTGCACGATATCGCCGGCAACCCCAGAGCCGCTTGGAGCGAGTGGGTTCGGGCAGCACGGCAACCCTGGCGGCCCGCCGCCTCGGCCGCCGCCACCGTGGAGCCCGCGCTCCCCGCCGCCAGGGAGACGGACGGCCAACCGCCCGGAGGAGAGCCCGATGCCTGACCAACCCGAGATCGTCTACAGCGCCGCCAACCCCATCAAGATCACCATCGTCTCCGACTACCTCTGACCCTGGTGCTACATCGGTCTGGCTCGCACCGACCGCATGGTCCGCGAGTTCACGGCCGAAGCCGAATGGGTCCCGTTCGAGCTCCACCCTGAAATTCCCGCCCAAGGCTATGAGCGAGACGAGCGCCGCCCCCTTATGAAGCCGGAGGTGCGTGAGTACCTCGCTGCAGAGGCCCAGCAAGCTGGCCTGCCCTTCCAGGGCAGCCCCCTCATCGCCAACAGCCACAACGCCCTCGCCGCGAGCGAATGGGCCCGGGACCAAGGCTCCGATGCCTACGACAAGCTCCACCACGCCATCTTCACGGCCTACTTCGGCGAGGCCCGCAACATCAGCACCGTCGACCAGGTGGTCGCCATCGCCGGCGAGCAAGGCCTCGACGGCGCCGGTCTCCGCGCTCACTTGGAGCGCGGCGCCCATAGCGCGACGGTCACCGAAAGCACGGCACGCATGCGCGAGCACGGCATCACCAGTACGCCCACATTTCTGTTCGGCGACCGCTACATGATGATGGGCGCCCAGGACTTCGAGACCTTCGCCAGTGTGCTCGGCCGCTTGGGCGTCCCCCGCCGCGACCGTTGATTGTGAGGCGTCGCAACGGGAAGTTGCAGAACTTGTGGGCAGTGAATCTGAGCAACCTTGGATAGGTAGTAGTAAGGACGAAGCGCTCAGCCAATGAGTTTTGGGGATGGACTACTGGAGTGTAACCTCGAGTTGCTGCCGGTCATCGCCGTCTGCAGGCAGCAGAGGCATGCGGAGAAGTTTGCAGCCATCAGGGCAGCCTTGCCTGGCTCTCTGTGGACACACCTCCTAGATTCCAGCTTCCAGTGAAGATCGTCCATTTCTCGGATCTCCATCTCGATTCCACGTTTGCCTGGGCGGGCGCGTCCGGTGACGCTGCGAGGCAACGGCGGCAAGCCCTGCGCGATACGCTGCGGCGAATCGCTGACCTGACGCGTGAAGCGGGAGCAGATGCGCTGTTTTGCGGCGGTGATCTCTTCGAACACGAGCGCGCTAGCCCCGATACGGCCGAGTTCCTGCGTCGGACGTTCGGCGACCTCACTCCCGTCCCTGTCTACCTCGCACCGGGCAACCACGACTGGTACGGGCCAGACAGCCTCTACGCGCGCGTCGAGTGGAGTCAGAACGTTCACGTCTTTCGCGAGGCGGCGTTCCAACCGGTCCAGCTCACTGATGGGGTGACACTCTGGGGCGCTGCTCATCAGGCGCCGGCGAACACGGATAATTTTCTTGACGAATTCCGGGCCGACGGGCCAGGTATCCACCTTGCACTGTTCCACGGCGCGGAGCGCTCGTGGTTCAGCGAACAGGATGAGGGCAAACAGCCGCATGCCCCGTTCGACGCGAGCCAGATAGGCGAAGCTGGCTTCCACCACGCTTTTCTGGGCCACTACCACCGCCCGAAGGACGCCGAGCGCCACACTTATCCGGGCAACCCCGACCCTCTCGCGTTCGGTGAGGACGGTGTGCGCGGCGCGGTGGTCGCGACCATCGGGCTAGATGGAAGCGTCACGCGCGAGCGTCGCGTCGTCGCGCAGACGAAGGTCTATGACTTCGACCTAGACGTAACTGGTTGCACTACACAGCAGCAGGTCCGGGACCGGCTCGCTGAACGTGTTGACGGCCTCGGCGGGTTTGCACGCTTGACCCTACTAGGCGACTTCGAACCGAGTGTCAGTCTTGGCGAAGATGATCTGCGCGATGTGATGGGCGGGTTCGATGCGGTACGGATGGACTTCGCACAGTTGCAGTCGGGCTACGACATTGAGTCACTCCGCCGCGAACAGACTGTGCGCGGACGGTTCGTGAGCGATGTGCTCGAAGCGGAATTGCCCCCGGACGAGCAACGGCGCGTACTCACCACTGGTCTGCGGGCGCTTGAAGGCCGCGACGACCTTGAGGTGTTGTGATGCGGTTCGAGTCGGTCATAGCCTACGCCTTCGGGCCATTCCGCAACGAGACACTAGAGCTGGTACCCAGCATGAACATCGTCCACGGCCCAAACGAGGCCGGTAAGTCCACCTGGCACGCCGCGCTCTATGCCGGACTTTGCGGGATACGTCGCGGGCGCGGAAAGCCACGTAGCGAAGATAGCGAGTTCACTGCCCGTCACCAGCCATGGGACAGCAAGGGTTGGGAGGTCGGCGCGATCGTCACCCTTGAAGACGGCCGTCGCATCGAGTTGCGTCATGACCTCGCTGGACGGGTGGACAGCAGTGCCCGCGACGCGGACATGGCCGGTAGGGACTACTCAAACGAGATCATGAATGATGGCGCGCCCGACGGTGCCCACTGGTTGGGTCTTGATCGGCAGTCGTTCCTGAGAACGGCCTGGGTCCGGCAGGCGAGCATTCTCACGGTGCTCGAAGACCCTGGCAAACTGCAGAACGAGTTGCAGCGTGCTGCAGCCACCGCCCGCACCGGTGAGACGGCAGCGGATGCCCTGGCCCTACTCGCCAAGTACCGGGCCGAGTACGTCAGCACTGAGCGCGCATGGACGAAGCCCCTTGCGAAGTCCAAGACGGCCGTTGATGCCGCCGGAAAGCTGCTTTCGGACGCACGATCGGCTCGCGAGGAGCACGCCCAACGCCGCCGCGAAGTCGAGCGACTCACTGGGGCTGTGGAGAAGCTGGAGCAGCAGGCTACCGCCGTGCGCGCAGTACTTGCCGAAGACAAAGCCGAGTCTATGGAGCAGCACTTGAAGCGTGCTCGAATATTGAATGCAAGCTTCCCGGAGGGCGCGCCGCGCAGCCCTGGAGACGATGGCGATCTTGCGCAGCAGGTCGCGACCGCACTCGCAGCTTGGGAAGCTTATCCCTTGCCGTCAGAGCCCGAGGGCTCAACGCTTGCCGAACTGCAATCAGAACTTACCGATGAGAATCTGCGGCTTGCCGTGATCGCCGATGCCGAGGCGTCGAAGGCGGAGCAGCGGCTCGCGCGGGCTCGAGAATTGAACGCCAGCTTCCCGGATGGCGCCCCGAAGCGTCCCAGCGAAGATGACGCTCTTGCTCAGCAGATCGCAACAGCGCTCGCTACCTGGGAAGCCCGCCCTACAGTGAGAGGACCGACGGTCACCGAACTGCGGCGTCAGTTCGACGAGATCGACAAGCAGATCGCAAGCGCCAGCCACGGCGGTTTCAAGGCGATGCTGCGCGCTATTGTCTCGTGGTTTATCTCCCTTTTCACTCGTCGGCCCCGGCTGCCCGCGTCTGATCCTGCAATATTGGCCGAACGCCGCCGCGGCATCGAACGTCAGATCGAGGACTGGGAGAAAGTCGATAAGGCAGCAGACTCTGTACGTGAGGCCGCACTCGCGGCCGGGCTGCTCGACGATACACCCGACGCGCAGGCCGAATCGCTGCGAACTTGGCAGCGGCAGCGTACCGAGCGGATCCAAGAAGCTGATCGCAGACGCGATGACTGGGAGAAATTGGAGCGGATTCTTGACGGACAGACCCTTGATGAGTTCAGGGAAGAAACCGCGCGTCGGCGCAACGAGGCCGAGTCCCGAGCGGAGAGCGCTAATTCAACTGCGCTCGCCGATGCACTAAGGCGCCCGGTCGCGGACGAGGAGTTGGCTGCTCTCAAGCGACGCACAAGTGAGGCACGCCGCGTCGAGATCACAGGCCGTATTCAGGCGCGGCGTCGCGCAGAAGAAGACTACGAGGAGGCCCTGCGGACGCACCGCCAAGCGGCAGCGCGGTTGCAGGATACGGCGCGTGCCATTGGTTCGGGCGCTTCCGCGCCGGAGTCGCAAGAATCGGCGCTCCGCGACTGGCAGGAAAAGAGGCGCAAGGAACTTGTAGAGGCTGACCGCAAACGCGAGGACTGGGCGGGGTTGCAGCGGATCTTAGGCGAACGGAGTATTGATGTATTCGCGAAGGAAACTGCGCAGCTTCGCAAGGAAGCGGACTCCCTCGTCGCAAGCGCGGACTCGGACGAGATCGCGGCAGCCCGCGCGGGCCTGCCAGACGAGAGCGACCTCAGCGACCTCGACGAGCAACTGCGCGAGGCGCAAGAAGCACGCGACACAGAGCACGGTAAACTCACGGAATTCGAGCGCGGTCTACTAGATGTTGCTGAGGCCGAAGAGACGCTTGAGGCTGCCAAACGGAAACTTGAGCGCGTCGAACGGCTCAATCGGACACTCAACAGTACGATTGAGTTTCTTGAAGCTGCGCAGGAGAGCGTCCATCGGGACATCGCGCCGGTGCTGCGCGAGACGGTAAAGGAACATCTCTCGCGCGTCACTGGAGGTCGCTACCACGACTGTCGCATTGACCCTCAATCGTTGATCGTGGAGGTTGCCGATGCCGAAGGCCGTTGGCGACAGGCCAACCGCCTGTCCCATGGAACTGCCGAGCAACTGTACTTGCTGCTGCGTCTTGCGCTGGCGCGGCATCTCACGAAGCCAGCGGGTGAGATTTGTCCGCTCATCCTCGACGACGCCGTGAGCGCTGCCGACGGCGGACGGAAGCGTGCGCTACTGGAAGTGCTGCTGGCGATCAGTGAGTCGGTGCAGGTGATCCTCTTCACTCACGAAGACGATGTGCGCGCGTGGGCCGAGGAACGGCTCAGCGGGACGAGCAACCAGCTTAAGCTGCTCTCGCACAACGCCGCTTCGGCATAGCAGATGAAACCTCTCGCCAGCCGAACTCGAATTCGTTAACCGGCGACGCAGCATCTCCGAGACGCTTCATGGTGGACGTTGAAGCTGTATTGACGCTGGCCCGGGGCGAGCCCCGGGCCGCGAACGGGTGCGCCGGGAGCTACGCACTCTTGGGCGCGCGCTCCGCCTCGGCCGGCTCGGGCGGCTGGTACGCGCCCGGCCTCCGGTCGAAATGGAACGCTCCCTCGCGGTAGTCGACCGCGATGCAGTCCCCTGCTTCGAACTCGCCAGCCAGCAGCTGCTTGCTCAGCGGACTTTCGAGGCGCTTCTGGATCACCCGCCGTAGCGGCCGCGCCCCGTACTGCGGGTCGTAGCCCTCGTCGGCCAGCGCCTCCTTGGCCGCATCCGACAGCTCGAACGTCAGGCCGCGCTCCTCCAGCCGCCGCCGCTCCGCCGCCGCCATCAGGTCCACGATCTGCAGCAGCTCCGGCCGGGTCAGCGGCTCGAACACGATCACCTCGTCGATGCGGTTGAGGAACTCGGGACGGAAGACCTGCCGCAGCGCGCGCTCCGCCCGCTGCGCGCGATCGTGGCGCTCGCCTTCGTCGCTGGAGCGATTCGTCGCGAACCCCACCGCGTCCGCTTCGTTTCCGGTTCCGATATTGCTCGTCATGATCAGGATCGTGTTGCGGAAGTCCACCGTGCGGCCATGGCCGTCCGTCAAGCGGCCGTCATCCATGACCTGCAAGAGCATGTTGAACACGTCCGGGTGCGCCTTCTCGATCTCGTCCAGCAGGATCACGCGATAGGGCCGCCGGCGCACGAGCTCGGTCAGCCCGCCCGCTTCCTCGTAGCCCACGTACCCCGGCGGCGCTCCCACGATCCGGCTGACCGTGTGGCGCTCTTGGTACTCGGACATATCCAGCCGCACCAGCGCGTCCGCGTCGTCGAACAGGAATGCCGCGAGCGCCTTCGCCAGCTCGGTCTTGCCCACTCCGGTCGGGCCCATGAACACGAAGGACCCGATCGGGCGGCGCGGATCCGTCATGCCCGCGCGCGCGCGCCGGATCGCGTCCGCCAGCGCCGCGATCGCGGCGTCCTGCCCCACCACCTGCTTGTGGAGCTCCCCTTCGATCTGCAGCAGCCGCTCCGCCTCCGTTTCCAACATCCGCGACACCGGGATTCCCGTCATCGTCGCAATCAGGGCCGCGATCTCCTCCGCGCCCACCTCGTTCGCGACGGGATGCGCAATCTCCCACTCCGCCTTGCGCCGTTGATACTCTTCCCGGATCTGCACCAGCTCTTGACGGATCAGCGCCGCCGCGGCGTAGTCTTCCCGTTGGGCGGCCGCCTCCTGCTGATCGCTCAGCTCCTGCACCCGCTGTTCCAAGTCCGTCACGTCGCGGGGCATCGACTGTGTGTCGATCACGCGCTTGGACGCCGCCTCGTCGATCAGGTCGATCGCCTTGTCCGGCAGCCGCCGCTCCGTCAGATAGCGGTGGCTCAGCCGCACCGCCGCTATCAGCGCCTCCTCGTTGATCGTCACCCGGTGGTGCGCCTCGTAGCGCGCCCGCAGCGCGCGCAGGATCGCGATCGTCTCCTCGACGCTGGGCTCGTCCAAGTAGACCGGCGAAAAGCGGCGCTCCAGTGCCGAATCCTTCTCGATGCTCTGGCGGTACTCGTCGAGCGTCGTCGCGCCCACCACTTGGAGCTCGCCGCGTGCCAGCGCTGGCTTCAGCATGTTCGCGGCGTCGATCGCGCCCTCGGCCGCGCCCGCGCCGACGACCTGATGGATCTCGTCGATGAAGAGGATGATCTCGCCTTCCGCCTGCCGCACCTCGTCCATCACCGCCGTGAGCCGCTCCTCAAACTCGCCCCGGAACTTGGCCCCCGCCAGCAGTTGGCCCATGTCCAGCGCCAACACTCGCCGTCCGCGCAAGTTCTCGGGCACGTCGCCCTGCACGATCTTTTGGGCCAGCCCCTCCACGATCGCCGTTTTCCCGACCCCCGCCTCGCCGATGATCGCGGGGTTGTTCTTCTGCCGCCGGTTCAGGATCTGCATCAGCCGTTGGATCTCCATGTCGCGGCCGATCACGGGGTCCAGCTTCCCCTTCCGCGCCAGCGCAGTGAGGTCGGTGGTGTACTTCTCCAGCGATTGGTAGCGGGACTCCGCGTCTTGGCCGGTCACGCGATGCGATCCTCGGATCTCGTGCAACGCCTGGTAGACGCGCTCCCGGTCGATCCGGTGCCCGACGAGGATCCGCGCCACGTCGCCGTCGTTCACGCCGGCGATCGCCACCAGGAGGTGCTCCACCCCCACGTACTCGTCCTTGAGCCGCTCCGCCTCGGCGTTGGCGCTCTCCAGCATCTTCACCACGCGCGGCGTGGTGTAGATCTGCACCACGTCCACCTGCGCCAGCTTCGGCGTCCGCTCCAGCGCTTCCCGCACTTCCTGCGCGATCACCGCCGGCTTGGCGCCCAGCTTTTCCAGGATCTGCGCCGCCAGACCGCCTTCGTGCTCGGCCAGCGCCAGCAGCACGTGCTCTACGTCCCACTGACTGTGCCGCTTACGGCGCACCAGCTCCTGGCTCGCCGTTAGGACCTGCTGGGCCTGCTCCGTGAATCGATCTTGCCGCATCATTGTTCGTGCCCTTCCCCTCTTACGCCTCTTCGCGCGCTTGCGGCCGGAACGGCTGCGGCGCCGGCAGATGCCGGTCGCGTGCGCGCTGGAGTTCGTCCTGGAGCGTTTCGATCTGCTGCTCCAAGGCCCCCACGCGCTCCATCAAGTTCAGAATCACGTCCACCCCGGCGATGTTGACGCCGAGTTCGTCCATCAGCCGGCGAATCAATCGCAGCCGCTCAATGTCGGCCTCCGAGTACATCCGCAGCCCGCCCCGCGACCGTGCCGGCTGGACTAGGCCTTCGCGTTCGTATATCCGCAGCGTCTGGGCATGCACGCCGATCTTCCGCGCCACGACGCTGATCACGTAGACCGGCTCAGTCGATGGTGCCGTCATTCGCGAATCTTCCTCGTCTTCCACTACGCCGAGCGCCGCTCGCCCGGCTCGGCGCCGTTCGTGAGACGACGCAGCTCTTCGAACAGCTCTCGCGTCCGTGGGGTTAGCTGCTCGGGCAGGACGACCCGCACTTTGGCGAAGAGGTCGCCGCGCCCGTTCTTGTTCAGGATCGGCATCCCCTTCCCCGCCAGCCGGAACACGCGACCGTTCTGCGTGCCCGATGGGACGCGCAGCATCACCGACGAATCAACCGTCGGCACCGATACCTCGCCGCCCAGCACCGCCGTCGTCAGCGGCACCAGCACCTCGCTGTGCAGCGCCGCGCCGCGCCGCTCGAACCGCGGATCCTCCTCCACATGCATCGCCAGGACGATGTCGCTCGACGGCGGTGGGCCCTTGCCGCGCAGCCGGATCTTGCTCCCGGTCTCCACCCCGGCCGGGATCTTCACCTCCAGCCGCTTGCTGACGGCGGCGGCGCCCCTGCCTTGGCAGGCGTGACACACGGCCTTGCCGATACTCCCCGAGCCTCCGCAGGTGGCGCAGTTTTCCCGTGTCTGCAACTGCACGGTGCGCGTTGCGCCTTGGTACGCTTCCGTGAGCGACACCGTGACCTCGTGCGTTAGAGGGGGCGGGGTGGGCGCTGCCCGATTGCTCGACCCGCTGCGAAACAGCCGCTCGAACACCTGCCCGAAGCCGCCCGCCTCGAACTGCGACGGGTCCCCGCCGAACTCGAAGCGCCAGCCACCTCCCCCAGCCCCCGGGCCGCCGAAGCGGACGCCCGCTTGCTGTGCCTTCTCCAGTTGCTCCGCATGCATCCACTGATCACCCCAGCGGTCGTACGCCGCCCTCTTCTTTTTGTCCGAGAGCACCTCGTGCGCCTCATTGATCGTCTTGAAGCGCTCCTCCGCCTTCTTATCCCCGCCCGTTACGTCGGGATGGAACTTCCGCGCCAGCCGCCGGTAGGCCGACTGGATCTCCTTAGAGGAAGCGTCCCGCTCTACGCCCAGAACGGCGTAGTAGTCCCCGGCCATGCGCGCCCCCTCTCCGGATCGCCGGTGTCATCCGAGGGCCTATCTCAGCTACGAATCACCGAGTGAAATAGTATCATATCTTGAGATATGATTAGTTGAGTAAATAACACTCAAGTTATTTGATTTGTTTTGCATGACTTGCCAAAATGACAGCACTAGATGACCCCGCAGGAAAGCAGAACGAGAGAGGAGAGTTGATACCGATGACCCAGATCACCGTTTTCGATCCCTTCCACGAGGTGCGGGCCATGATGCGGCGCGTGAACGAGGACCCCTTCTTCTTCCCGGCGCGCGGCAAAGACCGGAGCTTGGGCTGGCGCTCCCGCAACAGCGAGATCGCTCCTCCGATCGACGCCTACAAGACGGAGGGGGCCCTCAAGGTCGAGACGCCCCTCCCCGGCTTCAGCGCAGACGAGATCGACGTCAGTCTCGAGAAAGGTGTCCTCGCCATCCGCGCCGAGCACACGAGCGAGCACACGGGAGAGACCACCAGCCATGCTTCTGACCAAGGCGCGAGTGCCGACGCCGACCGCACCTACGTGGTTCGTGAGCGCTACAGCGGCGCCGCCTCGCGCAGCATTCTCATCGGCGAGGAGTACGACGCGGACTCCGTCGAGGCCACGCTCAAAGATGGCGTGCTGACGCTCACCATCCAGATGCTGCCGGAGGTGCAGCCCAAGCAGATCACGGTGAAAGTCGGCTAACGGCTGCCCCTGTTCCGTCCTTGTGAACGGCCCCTGCAGCTGCGGGGGCTGTCTCCTTTAAGCTCAGAGCATGATGAGCACCACGCCCTCGGACGGCCCGAACCGGATGATCGCGATCGTGCTTGACGATCTCGTGCACGATCAGGTCAACCTGGTGCGCGCGCTGTACGACCGGGGCGAGGTCGACGCTGTGCCGCCGCATGTTCCCTTGATCGGCCCGCGCCCCATCGCCGGCAGCGCGGGCGACCTAGTTGATGCCCTGCGGCTGCTGGTCGGCGCCTACCAGCCCTTTGTGCTGACGCTCAGTGCGCCGGGCCGGCACTTCGATGGCGATCGCCACCTGCTGCAGCTGTACGCGGGCCGTGGCGCGGACGACGCGCGCGGTCTCGCCGGCGCGATCGCCGGAGTGCTTCCCCTCGACCCCCCGGAGCCCCCGCTTCGCGACGACGATGGGCTGACGCCGGCCATCACCGTCGGCCGTTTTGATTCGGAGTCCGATTGCGACGCCGCCGTGGGCGAGTTGGCGGACCGCCAGTACTTCGTCGTCGTCCAGCAGATCGCGTTACTCGAGCAGCGCCACGATGTCTGGTCCATCGAGCGCACGGTGAAGCTCGGCGCGATTCGGGAGGGAGGGGCATAGGTGGCCGAGATCGCCCACCATCGCCTCTACGGTGACATCTTCACCGCGATCGGGGCGACCCCTTTCGTCGAGCTCACTGCCGTCGCGCGTCCCGCGGGCGTGCGGCTCTTCGCGAAGCTCGAAGGCACCAATCCTACCGGCAGCGTTAAGGACCGCATCGTCTATCACATGCTGGCGCATGCGCACGAAGACGGGCGGCTCATGCCGCGCCAACCGGTTGTTGAGGCCTCCACCGGCAATACCGGCATCGCCCTGGCGATGATCGGTCGCCGCCTGGGTCACCCGATCGAGGTCGTTGCCCCGGAGAATGCCTACCCGCCCATCGCCCGGCTGCTGGAAGTCTACGGGGCTAGTCTCACCTGGACGCCCGCCGCCGCGGGGATGCGCGGCGCGATGCGTGAAGCGGCGCGCCGCGCCGCCGAGATCGGGGCATATTTCCTCGACCAATTCCACGACGCCGCCAACTGCGACACCCACTACGACACCACCGGGCCCGAGGTCCATGCAGCCATCCCCGCGCCCCACGTGTTCGTCGCCGGTGTTGGCACCGGTGGCACGATCACGGGAGCGGGACGCTATCTCAAGGAACGGCTCCCCCAGCTCCAGGTCGTCGCGACGGAGGCGCATCCGGCCAGCCAGGTACAAGGCCTGGCGACCTTCGACGACGGCTTCGTGCCGCCCCTCCTCGACTCCGATCTCCTCGACGCCAAGATCCTCGTCCGAAGCGCCGACGCCTTCCGCGCCGCCCGGGAGCTCGTGACCCTGGAGGGCATCTTCGGCGGCGTCTCTGCCGGTGCCGTCCTCCATGCCGCCCGGACCTACGCCGATCGCATGCGGCGGTTCGGCGGGTTCCCCAGCGCTGGCGAGATCAGCATCGTCTGCGTCTTCGCCGACGCGGGCTGGAAATATCTCGATTCGCCCCTTTGGCTCCGCGAGCCCGGCGCCGACGAGGACTTGGAAGGGATCGTCTGGTGGTAGCGTTCCCATGACCGCTGCCTGGACCCAACGGTCGGCTTATGGGAGAGACTGAAGGAGAGAGGGTTCAGCGATGCCCGTCGTCACGATCTCGGCACAGTTCGGCGCTGGCGCGCGCGAGGTGGGACAGCGCCTCGCGCGGATCCTGGAGTTCGACTACGTCGATCACGCGGTCCTGGTGGAGGCCGCGCGCATGCTCGGCGTGGGACTCAGCAGCGTCGAGGCGCGCGACGAGCGCGCCGACTCGTTTCGCCAACGGCTCGTCCATTTCCTTGAGCGCGCACTGGAGCGCTCGGCCGGCGGCAGCGACCTCTTCATCGGCGCCGGCACCCTGGAGATGATGCTCTCGCAGAGCTATCAGGATGTGACCTATGAGGGACACGCCGTCCGGGTCGATGACAAGACCCACCTTGAAACGCTGACCCGCGTGATTACGGGGATCGCGGACCGCGGCGATGTCGTCATCATCGGGCGCGGCGGACAGATGATCCTGCACGGCCGTCCCCAGACGGTGCATCTGCAGATCATCGCCGACTTGCCGGTCCGTGTCGCCCGCGTGCAGGAGTGGGAGTCACTCAGCGAGGAGAGCGCCCGGCGCCGCATCCTCGAATTCCGTAAGAACCGGCAGCGCTTCCATCAACGATTTTGGAAAGTCGACGTGTGGGACCCGCGCCTCTACGACGCCGTCCTCAACACCACCGCGCTTTCCTACGACGACGCAGCCGAGATCGCCGCGCAGATCGTCCGGGTTCACACCAAGCCCGCGGAGGGCGTGATCACTTAGCGCAGGCGGCGCAGGACCGCCGTTCCCCGATCGAGGCGCGCCAGCATCCCGTGCGGACCGTCGATCTGGAGGCCCTCCGCGTCCTTGGCGTGGACCGGCCCCACCGCCGCGCGGAACGCCGCGACCCCCGTATGAGACACGCCCAGCAGGTCGACCAACAGCTCGTCTGTGGCGTCGCGCCAGCGCAGGTAGTCGATCGTGGTCGGCCCGTCCGCCCGGATGCGGCGGGCGCTCGCGAGCTGCTCGGCGATCAACGCGGCTGCCATCGTTCACGCGAGTATACGAGGGGGATCACTAGGGTGCCCGCCTCCGCTCCTCCACCCCGGCCGTCTCGTCGCGCAGCACGACTCCGAACCGCGCCCAATGTCGGCTACGCAGCTGATCTCGCCGGCACCGCGCTGCCGCGCTTAAGACGGGCGCCGTCAGAATCAGCGCATCCTCGCCATTGTCCTGATAGTAGCGCCGCCGCCGCCCGACCTCTGCGAAACCGTACTTGCCGTACAAACGCCGCGCCGGCGCATTCGACTCGCGGCATTCCAGCGTCACCGCCTCGGCTCCCACCTCCTCGGCCAGCGCGAAGGCCCGTTGCACCAACAGCTCGCCAAGACCGCCACGCTGCGACTCCGGCCGCACCGCGATCGTGACGATCTGGACCGCGTCGGACAACGCCCACAGCCCCACGTACCCCGCGATCACGCCGGGACCCGCGTCCGGCGCGGGCGTAAGGACGAAGTAGTAGGCAACGCGGTTGCGCTGCTCCTCCTGAAACGCGCGCGCGGGCCAAGCGTCCGCTCCGAACACCCGGCGCTCGATCGCGACGATCTGCGGTATGTCGCTCGCCGTCATCGGGCGCAGGACGTAGTGGCATGGAGCGGCTGACTCGCCGGCCAGTCCCGGCGGTTTGGTGGGGAGCGAACCGATCCGCAGATGATCGCCGCGTCTCTCCATCATGGCCGGCTGCACCAGCGTAGCAGCGCGCGCGCCGCTACTGGGCCAGAGCATCTCCCTCTCTCTCGCCGAAAAGGTTCGGTTGGCGCGTCGTCGGATCGGCCGCGAGTGCCGCCGGCACCTTGGCGTTGAGGTATTCGAACGCCGCCGGCATCGCGACCCGCCCTCGCGGCGTTCGCTGCAGGAAGCCGAGCTGTAGCAAGTACGGTTCGTACACGTCCATCACCGTATCAGGCTCCTCCGTGATCGCGGCCGCGAGCGTCTCCAGTCCCACCGGCCCGCCTTTGAACCGCTCGACGAGCGTTCGCAGCAGAACGCGATCACGGTCGTCCAGTCCCAGCACGTCGATCTGGATGCGCGCCAGCGCTTCCTCGGCGACCTGCGCCGAAATCGTCCCATCCGCCCGCACCTGCGCGAAGTCCCGCGCGCGGCGCAAGAGCCGGTTCGCGATTCGCGGCGTCCCCCGCGATCGCTCGGCCAGCGTCTGCGCCCCCTCGTCCGAGATGGGGATCGAGAGCTTCGCCGCGTTGGCCTGGACGATCGCGCTCAGCTCCTCCGGCGCGTAGAAGTCGACTCGGTACACGGCGCCGAAGCGCTCGCGCAGAGGAGGGCTCAGCAGGGCGTAGCGGGTCGTGGCTGCGATCAAAGTGAACGGTTGGACCGCCAGCCGTACGCTGCGAGCGCCTGCCCCCTTGCCGATCATGAGGTCCAGGGCAAAGTCCTCCATCACGGGGTAGAGCACCTCCTCGACGCCGCGCGCCAGCCGGTGACATTCATCGATGAACAGCACGTCTCCCGCTTGCAGCGATGTGAGGATGCTGGCTAAGTCGCCCGGCCGGGCGATCGCCGGTCCCGATGTGGTGCGCAGGTTCACGCCCATCTCCGCCGCCACGATCGCCGCCAGCGTCGTCTTGCCCAGTCCGGGCGGTCCGTAGAACAAGATGTGGTCCACGGGCTCCTCGCGACGCTGCGCCGCTGTGATCGCGATCGCCAGCGAGTCTTTGATCACACCCATCCCCACGAAGTCCTGGAGGCGGCGGGGGCGGAGCGAGCGCGTGACCGGCTCATCCTCGCCGGGAGCGGGGAGGGGACCGGGCGCGGCATCGGGGAGGGCGTCGGGAGCCTCGGGAGCGCGCGGCACGCGATCGGTCGTAGCGGTCATGCTGCCACTATACGCACAAGTGTTCGAAACACGGAAGAGCAGGAGGAGTGCGGCTCACAGGCCCTCGCTTTACGGTCGCCTGCGCGGATTCTCCCTGCCCCAAGTCGCGTTGCCCCGCCTGGTGCCTTCTCCGCCGCGCAGATCGTCGCACCGCTCCCGCAACGCGGCCGGCGGCGCCCGGGTGGACGAATCCCGATGGACGGCTCAAACCTGCGGACCTTCGGATCCGGGATCGCGAAGCAGCAGCGCATTCCGCGCCTCGACGCTCGCGGGGTGGATGATCCCCCCCGCCCGCAAGTGCCGTTCCATCTGCCGGTCCAGGTAGGCGAGCACCGCGGCTTCTGGATCGCGCCGGGCGAGATCCCGAATCGCCGCGAGCTCCGCATCCGCTCCGACCTTCTCCGGTTCGATCTTGTCCGCGAGGAAGACCGCCGCCGCGAACAGCGACATCCCTGGCCGCGCCGTCGTGTGCCAACGGATCGCCTCGAGCACCTCAGCGTCCTCCACTCCCCACTGCTCCTCGGCGGTCGCTGCCGCCACCGGCCCATGCAGCAGGATCGGCCGCGCGCGGGCCGCGAGGTCGGTCTCGATCCCGAGCTTTCCTGCGACCTCCAGCAGGGCGTCGTCGCTGTGTCCACGGAAGAGGTCGTGCCCCCAGGCGGCCGCCTCCACGCGTGCCGTATCCAGCGCGTAGTGCCGCGCGAGTCGGCGCGCCTCCGCCACCACCCGGCCGGTGTGCGCCCGCAGCGCCGCCGGGAGCGCCTGCGCCTCCAGGCGCAATCGCTCCAGTCCCCGCGCCGCCTCGCTCATCCCTCCGGGCCCAACTGGCGGCCGCCCAGGAGGTGCAGATGTAGGTGATGGACGGTCATCCCCGCCGCGTCGCCGACGTTGAAGGCCAACCGGAACCCGTCCTCGAACACGCCCTCGATCCGTGCCGCCTCGTTTGCTCGGGCGAACAGCGCGCCCAACAGCGGCCCGTGCGCGGGTTCGATCGCCCGGGCGGAGGGCAGGTGCTGCTTGGGGATCAGCAGCACGTGGACGGGAGCCCGTGGATTGATGTCTCGGATCGCGAAGAGTTGATCATCGTCGATCAGTCGCTCGGTCGGAATCTCGCCCCGCGCCATCTTGCAGAACAAGCAGTCGGCCTTGTGCATCGCGTCCCCCGATCTCACTGTCCGGCGCGCCGAGCCTAGCCATCTCCCGTCCCCACCGCTACACAGCAGCGCCCGTCCCCGGCGCCACGGAAATGTAAAGCCTCTGTAACACTTTGCCTCGCCGTCCCGTTTTCCGGAACCCGCCCGCCTCGCTCCGCGTTTCACCCATGGAACCGTCGATGCGTGGCGGGTCGGCGGCGATCCAGGTGGTGAAAGAATGCACACGCGTTGGCTTCCTACCGGTCCGAGGTCTGGCCTGCCCGCCCGCCCCGCGATCGTTGGGGCGGTGGCCTGGGCCGGATTGGCGCTCGGTTTGGTGACCGTCACTGGAGCTGCCCATGCCCAGCCCGCCGGCGAGAGCCCGGCCGCCGTCGCGCCGCTGGATGCTGGGCTCGCAGACGCTGCCTCCGGCGACCGCTTGACCGTCCAGAGCCACACCAGCGCCGCGCTCGAAATCGCCGCTGTCGCTTCCATCGACCCCAGCGCCCGGGGGTGGGACAAGCGCTGGCTTTGGGTCTCGCTGACCGTCGCGCCGCTGCTCTTGTTCGCGCTCCTCTGGTTGCGCGACCGCTGTCTCTCCCCCAAAGTAGCCACCTTCACCAACGCGGAGGGATCACGGTGATGAACCTCGTCCCGTTTGACGATCGGCCCCGCGTCGCGCCGCCCGCTTGCCGGAGAGCCCGTGCGCGCCTGCTGCGCATCTGCAGGCTGAGCATGGCTGTGGCCCTGCTGGCTGGAATCCTCGTCGCGACGACCCTCGTTGCCGAGGCTGCGGAGACGAACGACGCGCCGCTCTCTGCCGGGACCGTTGAGGTCATGCCGCAACAGATTCCGGCGCCGGCCGCGTCTGCCGGGTCGAGCGGCGACCGCTGGCCCTGGGCCATCGTCGCCGGCGTCCTCGTCACGCTGGCGGGCGGGAGTTACGCGGCGGGACGGCGAGGCGGATCGGCTTGAAGGGCGGCCGCTGACGCGCACGGGCCTGGTTTATCGCGGGGACATGGCTCGCTGCCGCATTGGCGCTCTTTCGACGCTCTTTCATCACCGAGCGTTCATCACCAAGAGCGACCCATCCCACAACGCAGAAGCCCGAGGGATGTCCCTCGGGCTTCTGCGTGAAGGCTGGCCACCCCGCCACCAAAGCCGGGTGCCAGGGAAGTCGCTACGCGATCTCCAATAGCTGCGCTACCTGCTCCCGGTGATAGTCCCCGTCCCCCCACATGAGCTCCGCCATCTTCTGCCGACGGAAGAAGAGCTGGATCTTGTATTCCTTGGTGAAGCCGATCCCGCCGTGGATCTGCTGCCCGTGCGCCACTACCCGCTGGCTCGCGTCGGAGCACCAGGCCTTCGCCATGCTTACCTGCAGGTCCTGATCCGGCTCGTCCTCGCTCACGGCCCATGCCGCCCGATACATGATGAACCGCGACGCGTCGACGTCCGTCACCATGTCCGCCGCCTTGTGCTGGATCGCCTGGAACGAGCCGATGGGCCGCCCGAACTGCTCCCGTTCCTTGGCGTAGTCGACGCTGATCTCGAAATCGCGCTGCGCCAGCCCCACGAGGTACGCGCAGTACGCGACCGTGGCCTTGCGCCGCACACCGAGCAGCGCTTCCCAGCCTGCTCCCTCCGCCCCGAGCAGCGCCGCCGCCGGCACGCGCACGTCCTCGAAACGCACCTCGCACTGCTTGTCCGCCGCGATCGTCTTCAGCACCGTGGCGCTCAGCCCCGGCGCTGCCCCGTCGACCAGGAAGAGCGAGATCCCGCGTTCGCCCTCGCCGCCCGTCCGCGCTGCTACCACGAGCGTGTCCGCCACGTGCGCGTCCGGCACGAACAGCTTCGTGCCGTTCAGCACGTACGCGTCGTCCTCCTTGCTCGCGCGCATGGTGACCGCGTCCGCCGCAAACCGCCCCGACGGCTCCGTGAGAGCCAGCGTCATCACCAGCTCGCCACTCGCGACGCGCGGCAGGATCTCCCGCTTCTGCGCGTCGCTGCCGGCGTCCATCACCGGCACGGCACCGAGCACGGCCGTGCTCAAGAACGGCCCCGGCACCAGCGCCCGCCCAAACTCTTCCAGCAGCACGCAGAGGTCCAGGAACGGCATCCCCGCGCCCCCGTACTCCGCGGGGATGATCAACCCTTGCCAGCCCTGCCGCGCCATCCCCTGCCAGAGCGTGGCCGTGTAGCCGCGCTCGTCCTCTTCCATCTCCCGCACCAGGGACTCCGGACATTCCTTCTCCAAGAAGTCGCGCGCGAAATTGCGCAGCATCTCTTGCTCTTCGGAGAGGCCGAGGTCCATCGCTGCTCCGGAACGGCTCGCTCGGATGGGTGTGCAATCTAGTCCATCGATCCCCTCCCCGCCAGTTGCGACCGCACACTGTGCAAGACGCGATAGCATGCCCTTATCTGGCGGCCTGGCTTTTGGGAGGTCTTTTGAGCGACAACCGGACTCCTGCGGATCTCGCCGGGCGTAGGGCGATCGTCTTCGGCGGCGACACCGCCCTCGGGCGCGCGCTTGCCGCTGCGCTGCGCGATGCTGGCGCGCTGGTCGGCGTCACCGGTACGACCACGGACGGCCAAGCGCTTTTCGCACTCAAGCGTGCCGCCGCCGGCGGTCCCGCCGAGGCGACCGACCTCGCCAACCCCACCAGCGTGCGGGTCGCTACCAAGAAGCTGCGCAAGGCGCTGGGCGGCTTGGACCTCGCGGCCTTGGTTCTGCACGTCTCCACCCTGGAGCGGAGCGCGGCCGCGGCGGCCGAGCCACTGCGCATCGCCGCCAAGGAGATCGCGAGAGGCGCCGGCGCGGATGCGAGTCGCGTGGCTCTGATCGTCGCGGAAGCCGGCCCCGGCGGCGACGCGCAGCGCTTTGATCTGCGCTCGCTCCTCAACTCGATCGCCGCTACCACCGCGATCGCCCTGCTCGTTCCCGAATCGCCAGACGCACAGGCCGTCGGCCGCACTGCCGTCGCCCTGCTTGCGGACCGCGGCGACCTGGTACCCGCGGACGCGACCGTCGTCGAGGCGGCTCCCGCCGCCGCTGGGAGCCGCCGATGACCGTCCTTGATCGCCTCCGCCTCGACGGCCGCGTTGCGCTGATCACCGGATCCGGCCGCGGCCTCGGCCGCGCTATGGCGCTCGCCTTTGCCGACGCCGGCGCCGATGTCGTGTGCAGCGCCCGCACGCAGGCGGAGATCGACGCCGTCGCCGACGAGGTGCGCGCCAAGGGCCGCCGCGCGGCGGCCGTACGAGCCGACGTCACCGACAGCGCCTCGGTCGAGCGGATGGTGGAGCGCTCCCTCGCCGAACTCGGCCGCATCGACATCCTGGTCCACAACGCCGGCGGTCGCACCGCCGGTGACGGCCGGCCTCTGCACATGATCAGCGAGGCCGATTGGCTGGCCGGCATCGACGCGAACCTCACCAGCGCCGTCTCGTGCATCCGCGCCGTGATCCCCCCGATGCTGGAGCAGGGCCGCGGCAAGATCCTCACGACCGCGTCGGGGTTGGGCCTGCGCGGTAACCGGGACCTCAACATGTACACGGCGGCGAAGGCGGGGGTGATCAACCTGACCCGGTCCCTGGCGCTCAGCTACGGCCGCCACAACATCCAGATCAACACCATGGCCCTTGGCCTCTTCCCCCAGACGGAAGCGCAAGCGACCCGTTGGGGCGGCGGTCGCTATATCCCGGTCGGACGCTTCGGCACGACCTGGGAGATCGGCCCCGTCGCCGTCTTCCTCTGCTCCCCCGCTGCCGACGGCATCAACGGCGCGGTCATCGTGCAAGACGGCGGCGGTCTTGCGGGCGGCGTGACGCCCTTCGGTTGGGCGCCTCGAATACCCTTGCCCGGCGCTTCGGCATGAGCGACCAGCCTTCCCCTCCCGCCGCTGCGGGCGGCGCGCTCCCGCCGCCCGAACGCCCCTTCGATCTCCGCGGCCGCGTCGCCTTAGTGACGGGTGCCGCCCGCCCGCTCGGCGGCGCCATCGCCCTGGCCTTGGCCGAAGCCGGCGCCGACGTCGCCCTGGCCGGCCTCACCGGCTCTGCCGACGAGCACTTCCAAGTGAACTCCGCCGCCAACCAAGTCTGGTCGCTGGGGCGGCGCCATCTTGCTTTGCAAGTCGACCTCACGGACCCTGTTGCCGTCGAGGCCGCCGTTCAACGGGTGGAAGACGAATGGCGCCGCCTCGACCTGCTGGTCAACGCACAGGACCTGCTCTTCGCCATGCCTTTTGGTGAGACCAGCCTGGAGGAGTGGAACGCCACCCTCGCGGCGAATCTCACCTCGGTGGCGCTGACCTGTCAGGCCGCCGGCCGGGTCATGCTGCGCGCTGGCTACGGCCGCATCGTCAACGTTGCCTCCGTCGCCGGTGATCGCGGCGTCATGAATATGACCGCCTACGCCGCCGCCAAGAGCGGCGTCCTCGCCCTTACCCGCGCCCTCGCGACCGAGTGGGCTCGCACGGGCGTCACCGTCAACATGGTCCAAGTCGGTTGGTACGAAGACCAAGCGGGGATCGGCGACGATCCGGAGCATCGCAAGACCCTCACCAAGATCCTCCCCGCCCGTGCCCTCGTGACCAACGACGAAGTCACCGGAGCCGTCGTCATGCTCGCCGCCGACAGCGGCTACTTCACCGGCCAGGTCGTCGCTGTGGACGGGGCGGCGACGGCCCGGATCTAGGTACGCTGGATCGATTGGCCGCTTCGACTACGATCGCCCCATGGCAAGTGAAACGACGGCCCGCCCCGCCACCGACGAATCGGTCCGCACCGCCCCCATCTACCATCTCGTCCTCCTGAACGACAACGATCACACCTACGCCTACGTCGTGGAGATGCTGGGCCGCGTGCTCGGTCACGGCCGCGAGAAAGCCTTCGCACTTGCCCGCCTCGTCGATACGCAGGGCCGCGCCATTGTCGAGACGGCTGGCTTTGATCGGGTGAAGCGGCATCAGCAGCGTATCCACGGCTACGGGCCGGATCCCCGCGTCGAGCACTGCCAAGGATCGATGTCGGCCGTGGTGGAAGAGGCGCCCTAGCTTGCGATTAGCGCCCCCGCCGGGCGCCTCGCAGGTCGATCACCGCCACCGCGCCCGCCAGGCACAGGCAGAAAAAGACGAGCGCGAGGAGCGCGCTGCTTCCCGCCCCCTCCACGCTGGCCGTCTCCCGGATCAGCAAGCAGATCCCGCCCGCGGCAACGGCCGCCGTTACCCACCACCAGCGCCGCACCCACTCCGCGACCAACGTCACCATCACCGCGGCCGCGGCCGCGCCTCCTACCACCAGCGCCAGATGGAAATCCTCGTGCCGGTTCCAGCCCCCGCGCTGGGTCCCCGTGATCGCGTCGAGCGGTCCGCTCGGATCTCCGCCCCGTCCCGCCAAGAACCCCACGATGATCGCCATCCCCACTGCTCCTCCCACCAGCGGCCGCGCCGGCGGCCACCAGCGTCGCGCTCGTTCCCGGCTTATCTCCCGCAGCTCGGCCAACCCGCTCATCATGCTTGCTCCTCCGGTGATCGGCCGCCTAAATGGCCTAAATAATCGACCGGCTCTGCCCGCCATCGACGTTCAGGCAGGCACCTGTTACCCAGCTTGCCTTCTCCGATGCCAGAAACGTCACCACCGCTGCCACTTGCTCCGGCCGGCCGAAGCGCCCGAACGCGATCGTATCCAGCACTTCCCGCTGGATCGTCGCGGGGTCGGCCTCGTACCGTCGCTGCCACTTGCTCCCCGGCCATGCGATCGACCCCGGCGCAACTGCGTTCACGCGGATGTTGTCGCGCGCGTACGCCAACGCCAGCGCCGTCGCATGGGCGTGCACCGCCGCCTTCATCGCGTTGTAGGGCGGGCGCCCGCCCGCCTCCCGCCCGAACACAGAGCCGATGTGGATGATCGATCCGCCCCCCCGCGCTGTCATGTGCGGAATCGCGGCCCGCGTCGCCCGGACCGTGGACAGCAAGTTCAACTCGAACATCTCGCTCCAGACCGCGTCCTCGTCGCCGCTCACCGAGCCGCCCATGTTGTTCACCAGGATGTCGAGCCCGCCCAGCGCTTCCACGGTTCGCTCCACCACCCGCTCCACCGCCGTTGCCTCGGTCAGATCGGCTACCTCGGCGAGCGTCGTCCCAGTGCCCGCCGCGTCGATCTCCGCCCGCGCGGCCTCAAGCAACGCAGATCGTCGCGCGCAGATCGCGACGTGCGCCCCCTCTTCCGCCAACGCCAGCGCGCAGTGCTTGCCGATCCCTTCGGACGCGGCCGTCACCAGCGCGACTTTGCCCTCCAGTCCGAGATCCATCGGGCGCAGGATAGCAGCGCCTCCGTTGCATTCCCGCTTTCGCAGGGGGAGCGGTCCTGTACGCTTCGTGCGCGGTGCCCATCCCAAGCGATCCCCATCCCCCCGCCGCAGCGAGCGCAACCCCGCCAGCCCAACTGCGTCACTGGGGGCGGAGCGCCAAGTTCTTCACCAACCAGGCGACCGCGTTCCTTCGGGCCATCGCCGCGGAAACGCTGCGCCGCGCCCCGCGGCCGCAGCGTCAAGGGCGCCTCGTTGTCGACGGGCCGGACGCACCCATCGAGATCCTCCGCGACGAGTTCGGCGTGCCGCATTGCTACGCACGGAGCGCCGCCGACGCGCTCTTCGCCATGGGCTTCGTCCACGCGCAGGATCGCTTCTGGCAGATGGAGCTCTTCCGGCGGATGGCCGCCGGACGGCTGGCGGAGGTTGTCGGTCCATCCGGTTTGCCGATGGACCGGCTTATGCGCTATATCGGCCTGCACCGCGCCTCGGCCGACGCTTGGGCTCGGACGCCAGACGATGTCCGCGGCGAGGTTGCTCCCTACCTTGCCGGCATCCAAGCTGCCATCGCCTGCACCCCGCCCCCGCTCGAGATCCGCATCCTCAACTACCAGCCTGAAGACTGGCGTCCCGAGCATTCCATTCAGGGCGCTAAGGCGCTTGCTTTCTTCCTCGCTCCCGGCTGGCTGGAGCAGATCGAGCGCGCCCGCCTCGTCGAAGCGGCGGGCCTGGACGTGCTCCTCGCCATCGACCCGCCGCACGCTCCGGATGACCCCGTAGTTGTGCCTCCCGGCGCACCGTACGGCGCGCTGAGCCAGGACTTGCGGAGCGGCTATGCCGAGATCGTCAAGCTCACCGGGCTCACCACCACCGGCTTCGGCAGCAACAACTGGGCCGTGGCCGGCCACAAGACCGACTCCGGCCATGCCTTCCTCGCCACCGACCCGCACCTCTCTGCGAACGTCCCGCCTTCGGGCTATTTCCTGCATCTCGACTGTCCCGAGTGGTCGGTCGCGGGGGCCACGTTTCCTGGCCTGCCCGGGGTGATCTGGGGCTTCAATCGCCATGTCGCTTGGGGTCCCACGGCCGGTCTCGCCGTCACGCAGGATCTCTACGTCGAGGACTTCGACGACCAAGGCCGCTACCGCACGCCCGACGGCTGGGCGCAGCCCGACTACGTCCACGAACAGATCCGCGTCCGGGGATTCCCGGACGAGCACCACCGCGTCCCCATTACCCGTCACGGCCCCGTCGTCTCCTCGCAGGTCCGGGGCGTGCGGTTGGCCCTCGCTCTGCGCTCGACGCTGAACGAGCCTTGGCAGTCGGCCAAGGCGCTGCTGGCGCTCAACGCGGTGCGCGACTTCGCGAGCTTCCGCGCCGCGCTCGCGGAGTTCCACGAATTCAACCTCTGCTTCGCCTACAGCGACGTCGAAGGGCGGATCGGCATGCAGACCTGTGGGGCCATCCCCAAGCGCCGCACTCCCGCAGCCGGCTGGCTGCCAGCGCCCGGCTGGGATCCGGCCTTCGACTGGGACGGTTACATCCCTCGCGACGCGTTGCCCTCCACCTTCAATCCCGCCGCGGGCCGCGTCTGGAGCGCCAATAACGCGCTCGCTCCCGCTGCGCAGTTGGGCTTCCGCGTCGAAGCCCTCGACGCCTTCCGCGCGCGGCGCATCGAGCAAGCGCTTTGCAGCGAGGGGATGGACAGCTTTGAAGCGGCCCGCGAGCTGCAGATCGACTGCCGTTCATTGCCGATGTTGGCTCTGCGCGATCATCTGCTCTCCATCACTCCGCGGAGTGCGACGGAGCGGCGCCTCCTCAATGCTCTGCGCGACTGGAACGGTGACATGGCGCCGGACTCCGTGCCGGCCGCGGTCGCGGCGGCCACGTTCGGACGCCTGCTGGACACGGTCCTGCGCGCAAGGCTCGGCGCCGCCACTCCCGTCTTCTTCGCCGATCTGCTTCCCGTTCCCACCATCAATCCCATCCTCGCCCGAGCAGCTTCCATGCTCATGGGACTCCTGGACGAATCCCCTGCGGAGTGGTTTGGTCCTGTGGCGCCCGGTGTCGACGGGCGCACGGTTTGGAACAGCGCCCTCACGCGCGCCTTCCGCGACGCTCTCGCGATCCTGTGCGATCGCCTCGGTTCTCGCCCCGAGCGCTGGACCTGGGGCCGCTGCCATCAGCTCCACGTCCGCCACGTCTTCGACGAGTCGCCGGTCTTGAGGCGCCTCTTCAACCAGGGTCCCTACCCGCTCGGCGGCGACGCCAACACTGTCTGGCAGGCCGCGCCCCTCTCGACCGACGCCTTTGCTCCCGTGGTCGGAGTGCCCATTCTCCGGCTCATCGTGGAGATGGGCCCGCAGCCGCGCGCGGAATTCGCGCTCGCCGGCGCCCAGTCCGGACATCGCGGCGAGGCGCAACCCGTGGACCTCCTCCACGATTGGCGGCACGGCCGCTACCGCCCATTGCACACGCAGCGTACGGTGGTGGAAGCGGCCGCTCGCCAGCGGCTCGAGCTCGTGCCTAACGGCCGTGGAACGTCGGCGGCCGCTTCTCCATGAACGCGGCGATGGCCTCCCGATGATCCGCGCTCCGCGCGGAGATCGCCTCCCAGGCCAAGCCGACGTCCAGCACGGTTTCGGCCCGTTCCTTGAGGAGCTTGTTGATCGTCACCTTGGTCGCGCGCGCCGCGAAGGGTGCCATCCCCGCCAGCCGCTGGGCCATCTCCATCGCCGCGCGGGGCAAGTCGTCTTCGGGCACCAGGTGGTTGACGATGCCCAGCCGCAGCAGATCGTCGCCCGTGATCAACTCGCCGGTCATCAAGAGCTCCTTGGCCTTGTTGACACCCACGATCGCCGGCCAGATAAGGCAGCCCCCGTCGCCGGCGACGAGCCCCACCGCGACGTGCGTATCGCCGATCCGGGCGCGCTCCGATGCGATCACGACATCGCACAGCAACGCGATCGTCGATCCCAGGCCCACCGCCGGTCCGTTGATCGCGCCGACCAGCGGCTTCTGCAGGTCCAGCATGCTGTGCACGATCTCTTGGGCCTCCGTGCGCACCGTGCGGAATGCCACGTTCAACACACTGTCGCTGCTCTCCCGCTCCTGCATCCCGCGCACGTCGCCGCCGGCGCAGAAGCCCCGCCCCGCTCCCGTCAGGAGCACGGCCCGCGAGTCTTCGTCCTCGTTCGCATCGCGGAAGATCGTCGCCAGCTCCGTATGCATCGGGCCGTGAATCGCGTTGAGGCGCTCCGGCCGGTTCAGCGTGATCACGAGCACGGGCCCGTCGCGACTGACTTGCAGGAATTGGTAGCGGTCGAAATCGGGCATAGCGGCACTCCGTCTCTGCTGAATCGTCGGCATGCTAGTGCGTGGGTCAAGGCGCCGCCGCGGCACGGCGCTAGAATTCCTTCGCGATGTCGCGCTGTTCGATCTCCCAGGACGGGCCCATTGCCCGCTTGTCGCTCGGCGGGCCTCTCGATGCTGCTCTCGTCGCCGACCTTGCCGCCGCCTGCGAGACGCTCGCGCAGGCGGACACGGAGGCGGGGCCGCGCGTCTTCCTTCTGACCGCCGACGGCAGTACCTGGGCGGGCTGGGGGCCCGATCCACCTGGGGCGTTAATCGGCGATCCCTTCGGACCGCTCGCCGCCCTGCCCCAACCGGTCATCGCCGCATTGAAAGGCGGCGTCGTCGGCGGAGGCTTGGAGCTGGCTCTCTGCGCCGACATTCGGATCGCAGGCGCCGATGCCCGGTTCGCCATCCTCGATCCCCACGCCCCCTCCTTCCCCATCGCCGGCGGTCTCCAGCGCCTCAGCCGGACGATCGGTCGCAGCCGCGCACTCGAGCTCAGCCTCGCCGATCACGCCGTCGATGCTGCTGCGGCGCTCACCTGGGGCCTGGTGAGCGCTGTCGTCCCTGATCCGCTGGCCGAGGCCGAGCGGCGCGCAGGCGTGATCGCCGCCCGGGGACCGGTCGCTACTCGCCTCGCCAAGGAGGCGGTGCGTCGCGGGGTCGAGCTTCCCCTCGATCAGGCGCTACGCTATGAGACTGATCTCACCGTGCTTCTGCAGGCCACCGACGACCGAGCCGAGGGAGTACGCGCGTTCATCGAGAAGCGCTCTCCCCGCTTTCGGGGGAGCTGATACCAGCCCGGGGAAGCGGAGCCGGCATGCGCATTCTGTTAGACGAAGAGGAAGCCTGGTCGCTGATGTCGCTGATCGTTGCGCAAGTGATCGACCAAGTGGAGATCGACGAGAAAACTGCAGACGCCCTGCGCGAGTGGCGGCACCAGCACAACGAGGGCTCCGAGCCCATGCTGCAGCTCGCCTACGGCATGAACGAAGCGCTCGGCAACCGGATCGACGAGGAGCTGACTCGCGTCATCCGTCGCAAAGACTACTTCCGCAAGGCGTAGTGGTGCGGAGAGGAGGGAAGCATGGTCAAAATCGCCCTTGATACCGAAGAGTGTTGGGCGCTGATGTCGCACGTCTTCAACGCGATGCTCGCGGATGTCGAGATCGCCAAAGGCGACCGTGCCAAGATCCGGCGCTGGAAGACCAACGAGATGCGCGCTGGCGGCGAGGAGATGCGGTCCCTGCAGGAGAAGATGAATCAAGACCTGGCGCGGCTCTACGAGATCCGCCGGCGCCGTCCGACCCACCGCCCCGACTGGCGCTGAGCCTTCCGCGTGGCCGAGGAAACTGTCCGCTACACGAAGAGCGGTGCCATCGCTTATCTGGCGCTCAACCGCCCCCATAAGCACAATGCCATCGATCTGGCCACCCGCGATGCGCTCTGGACCTATCTCCGAGCCGCCCGCGATGATCCCGACTTACAGGTCCTCTGTATCGGCGGCGCTGGCGACAGCTTCTCCGCCGGTGCCGACATCGGGGACTTCGGCACTGCCCCCTCGTTCTGGGCGGCCCGTCAGGCCCGGCGCCGACGCGACTTGTGGTGGCTGTTGGAAGAGATCCCCTGTCTGACGATCGCGGCGCTGCACGGCTATTGCTACGGTGCCGGCATCGAGCTTGCCCTCTACTGTGATCTCCGTGTCGCCGCAGACAACGTCCGCATCGCGTTGCCGGAGGTTGGGCTGGGCTACATCCCTTCCGCCGGCGGCACGCAAATGCTTCCCCGCATGATGGCGCCGGGAGTGGCGCTGGCTGTGGTCTGTAGCGGCGAAGAGTTGGACGCGGACCAAGCGCTGCGCTGGGGCCTCGTCAACCGCGTGGTCCCGCGTGCCCGGCTCGATTCGGCGGTCGCCCAACTGGCCCGCTCACTCCAGCGGGACTGCCCCGCCCTGCCGCGCGCGCTTAAGCGCGCGATCCGTCGCGGGCTTGACCTTCCCCTGAACGCCGCGCTCCGTCGCGACGCGCTGACCGCTCTATCATTCCGCGGCTAGCCGTCGCATAGGGCTGGACATGAGCGACAGCCGTTGGAGATCATGCGCGGGCGCCCGCGCCATTGGGCAAGCCCTCGACGAGCAAGTCGGTTCCTGGCGGGCGCAGGCGTTGCGCGGGAGAGCGCCGAGCGGGCCGCCGATCCGGGCGTGACTCGTTAGTGAGTGAACTGAGGAGGGGTGATGAACACGGCGGAATTCCTGGATATCTCGTCGGGCGTGGTGCCGGACCGCCCTGCTCTGATCTGTGGCGAGCGCCAGTACACCTACGCGGAGATGGCGGCGCACGTCACCAAGCTGGCCAACGCACTGCAAGCGCTGGGCCTGCGCGCGGGCGACCACGTCGGCAGCATGTCCGTCAATTCCTCGGAGTACGTCATCGTCTACTACGCCTGCGCCAAGCTCGGCCTGATCTTCGTCCCGCTCAACTACCGCGCCAAGACCGAAGAGCTGACCTACATGCTCAACACCTCCGAAGTGAAGGTGCTCTTCGTCTCAGATCGCTACCTGGATTTGCTCGATCAACTCCGGCCCGGGCTGACCGCCCTGCAGCACACCGTCACGTTCGAAACCAAGCGCGACGGCATGCTTCACTACCCCGAGCTTGTCGCGAGCGGCAGCGAGGAATTCGTCTACACCGAAGTCGACGACGACGAGCCGACCATTCTCATGTACACATCCGGAACCACGGCGGTGCCCAAGGGGGTCGTCGTCTCCTACGGAGACTTCACCGTCTACGTCACCAATACCATGGCTCCCGCCGACCCCACCGCCGGCCAAGACCGCACGTTGCTCAGTGTGCCGCTCTTCCACATCGCTGGCGCTACCGCCATGATCTCGTCGATCTGGGGAGGACGCGCCCTCGTCATTCTCCCCCAGTTCAGTCCCGCTGGCTGGATCGAAGCCATCGACAAGCACGGCGTGACCCACAGCATGGTCGTCCCCACAATGCTGAAGCGCATCATGGAAGCGCCGGAGTTCGCGAACTTCAAGGGCGACAGCCTGCGCCTCATTACCTACGGCGCCGCGCCCATGCCCTTCGAAGTCGTGCGCAAAGCGATCGACCTCTTCAGCGCCGACCTCATGAACGCCTACGGCCAGACGGAGTCCACCTCCACCGTCACGTTCCTC
Source organism: Chloroflexota bacterium (assembly GCA_026707145.1). Taxonomy (GTDB): domain Bacteria; phylum Chloroflexota; class Dehalococcoidia; order Bin125; family Bin125; genus JAPOXK01. Next base: position 169,784 of record JAPOXK010000027.1, read on the forward strand.
GGTCCGGATGACCACCGCCTCGACGGCTCCGACGAAGAGAACGCCAAGAAGATACGGCGGCTGCGCTCGGTCGGCCGTTCCATGGACGATGTCGACATCACCATCCAGGACCCGCAAGGCCAGATCCTCGCCTCCGGCGAGGAGGGAGAGATCTGCGTCCAGTCCGCTCGCATCATGAAGGGTTACTACAAGCAGGAGGATGCCACGAACGAGGCCATCCACGACGGCTGGCTCCACACGGGCGATGTCGGCTATCTCGACGAAGGGGGCTACCTCTTCATCACGGGTCGCACCAAAGACCTCATCATCCGCGGCGGCGAGAACATCGCCCCCGGCGAGATCGAGCAGGTTCTTGAGGACCACCCTGCCATCGCCGCCGTCGCCGTGATCGGCGTTCCCGACAGCGAGTGGGGCGAAGTCGTGAAGGCCGTCGTCGTTCCGGTCGCTGGTAGCACGCCCCAACTCGAAGAGGTGGTGGCCTACACCAAGAGCCGGCTTGCGAGCTACAAAGCCCCTGCCTACCTTGCGCTCGTATCTGATCTTCCTCGCAATCACATGGGTAAGCTTCTCAAGAACGAGATCCGCCAAGCCCACGGAGGCGCCGATTCCAACTAGCCGCGCCCCTGGAGGCGCACTCGATCGGGGGCGCCGTATCACTTCCTCCACCGTCGGCCGGTCTCGTCCGTCGCGCGCCCGGAGGCGCCCCGCCGCCAGGCGCGCGCGTCCACTGATCGGCCTCGCCATCCCCCTGTGGATCCCGCTCGGCGGGCTGCTGCTGCTCAGCGCTGCCGAGACTGCCCGCTTCGACGGGCCGCACCGCGAGATCTTCTTCAACATCGATCACTTCTGGGTGCTCTACGCGCTCTTGCCGCTCCTGGTCGCCGTCATCGTCTACCCGCTCATCCGGCGCTCCCGTATCTGGCGGCTCGGCCGGCCCGACTTCCGCTTCGATAATCCCCGCGCTCGGCTGCGCAATGTCGTGCGCGGCGGCTTCGCTACGGAGCGCGTGCTCAACGACCCCTACTCCGGACTCATGCACGCCTGCCTGATGTCCAGCATCGTGGTCCTCTTCCTGGTCACCGCCCTCCTCGCCATTGATGACTACCTCCCCGACGATGAAGTCCGCATCCTCGTCGGCGACCGCTACCTCGGCTACTCGCTCGTCGGCGACGTCTTCGGAATCGTGGGGCTGATCGGCGTCGGCATGGCGGTCGCGCATCGCTGGGTGCGGCCGCGCACGCGCTGGGAGCTGCGCTGGGAGGACTGGGCAATACTCGGCGGGCTCGGCGCGCTCCTCATCACCGGCTTCTTGGTCGAAGGGCTGCGCATCGCCTCTTCGGAGATCCACGAGAACCCCGGCTGGGCCGTCTGGTCCCCGGGCGGCTGGGTCGTGGCGAAGATCTTCGCCGGCCTCAGCACGGCTGCTCAGCTCGATCTGCACCAAGCCCTCTGGTGGTTTCACATGGTCATCGCGCTCAGCTGGCTCGGCCTGCTGGGCTACACCAAGCTCAACCATGTCATTGCCGCGCCGCTCAATGCGTTCCTCAAGAGCCCGGCTTCCTCCGGCAAATTGCCGCTCATCCCCAACATCGAGGAAGCCGAACACTTCGGCGCCAGCCAACTCAACCACTTCTCCATGAAGCAGCTGTTCGAGCTCGACGCCTGCGTCCATTGTGGCCGCTGTACCAGCGCCTGCCCCGCCGACATCGCTGGCCAACCGCTCTCGCCGATGCACATCATTCTTAATCTCAAAGACCATGCCTCCACCGTCGGCTCCCGCATGGCCGCCAACCAGGCCCGTGGCGCCCCCCTCGACGCAAGCCTCGAGGGGGCGCCCCCCATGATCGGCGGCGCGGTTACCGAAGAAGCGCTCTGGGCCTGTCGTACCTGCGGGGCCTGTGTCCAGGAATGCCCGGTCTTTATCGAGCACATTCCCACCATCGTCGACATGCGCCGCAGTCTCGTGATGGAAGAGGCGCGCATGCCCGAGTCCGTGCAAGGCGCCCTCGAAACTCTAGAGCGGCAGGGCCATCCCTGGCGCGGCACGGCCCACACCCGTGAGTCCTGGATGGAGGGACTCGAAATCCCGTCCTGGACCGGCGAGCAAGAATATCTCTACTTCGTGGGTTGTACCGGGGCCCTGGTCGATCGGGCGCAGTCGATTACGCGCACGGTGGTGACCTTGCTGCAGGACGCGGGCGTCTCCTTTGGCGTGCTCGGTCTCGACGAGCCCTGCAACGGCGACCCTGCCCGCCGCCTCGGCAACGAGTATCTCTTCCAGATCCTCGCCCAGCAGCTCATCGCTACGCTCGACGAGGCTGGGGTCAAGAAGATCGTGACCCACTGTCCGCACTGCTTCAACACGTTCAAGAACGAGTACCCCGAGCTGGGCGGGACCTACGAAGTCATTCATCATTCCGTCCTGCTGGAGCGCTTGCTCGACGCGGGCAAGCTCGCGCCCAAAGCCACGGCCCAACAGACGGTCACCTTCCACGACTCTTGCTACCTCGGGCGCCACAACAATATCTACGAGGCGCCCCGCCGCATCTTGACGCGCATCCCCAACGTCACCTTGGTCGAGATGCCCCGCAATCGCGAGCAAGGCCTCTGCTGCGGAGCCGGCGGCGGCAATATGTGGATGGAGGAGCAGGGCCGCGAGCGCGTCAACGAGGTGCGCGCCCGCGAGGCCGTCGATACCGGCGCCGACACGGCCTGTACCGCCTGCCCCTTCTGCATCCAAATGTTCGACTCCGGCCTCCCGACCGTGCAGATGGAGACGGACGCGGCGCGCCAGATGCAGGCCTTTGACGTTGCCGAGTTACTCGCCGCCGCAACGCCGGCCGACGATCCCCCTTCTCCACCTAAGTCGGACTAGGCTTGCGCCGCGTTGGGCGGCGACGCCGGATGCGCCGTACAGCTACGATGAACGGTACCGCGCGTGTCTCGAAGGGGCGCGACGACGCCCGACGCGTCGAACGAAAAACAGCCCCCGACGTTCATCAGCTAGCTCAATCAGGTTGCGAATGGTCTGATCGGCCAGTTCGGTCGGCTCCAGCGCGCCGCGCCAGTGCTCCGGAACGAGATGGAAGGGACCGTGGCGGATCGGGAACGACAGGGACCGTCCGTCGAGATCTGGACGGTCGCCCACGCGGAGACCGTCCAGGAGCGCACCTTGGTCTCTGCCTCCGGCGTCGCGGACGTGGAGTTGGAGCGTGGCCGCGTGCCGCCGCGCGTATTCGTACGTCCGGATCCCCGATCCGTCTGCCGTGCGCAGCGTATAGCTGCCCGGTTCCGGCAAGGGACCGCTCCGCACGTAGGAGCCGTATCGCAGATCCGACGGCGGCGACGCGCAGGCGATCCGCTCGGGCAGATCGGGCGCGGACGCCTCGCCAGACCAGCGGGTGACCGGCGGGAGCGACCGCTCGCCGCACGCTTCCGTCCCTGGTGGCGTAGATGATACGACGGGGAGACTGGCGAGATGGATTGCGCTCCCGCGTGTCAGGTTAGGGTTGTACCCCCGCGCGTTGCCTCAGCGCGGACCGAGCGCGACAATGCTGTCCGGCCTTCCCGGTTTTCTGGGAAAACAAGAGAGACCCAATGGACGCGATCGTCTGCGTGAAGCAGATCCTCGACCCGGAGATGCCTGCTTCCGCCTTCAAGGTGGACGAGGCCAGCATGACCATCGTCACACCGCCGGGGGTGCAGCAGGTCATTAGCCCCTTCGACGCCCAAGCCGTCGAGGCCGCCCTCCAGCTGCGTGATGCCGCAGGCGCCGGCACGATCAGCGTGCTCTCCTTAGGACCCGACTCCGCCCGCGATGCGGTCAAGCACGGACTCGCCATGGGCGCCGACGAGGGGTACCACTTGAACGACCCCGCCTTCGAAGACGGCGATTCCTGGACTACCGCGCTTGCACTCTCCAAGGCGATCGAAAAGATCGGCCTCCCGGATGTTCTTCTCTTCGGACGTCAAGCCGCCGATTGGGATTACGGCGTCGTCGGCGGCATGGTCGCGGAGCTCTTGGATCTGCCGTCCGTCACCGTGCTGCGCTCCGTCGAGTGGCGCGACGGGAAGATCGGCGTATCGCGGGTCGTCAGTGATGGGTTTGAGTCCGTTAGTACCACCACTCCTTGCGTCCTCACGATCAGCAATGAGTTCGGTGATCCTCGCTATCCGCAGCTGCGCCAGATCATGCAAGCGGCCAAGAAAGACGTGACGGTTTGGACCCCGGCCGATCTCGGGATCGATCCGAGCGCGATCGGCGCCGCCGGGGCCCGCGTCAAGATGGAGCGGCTCTTCGTTCCCAAGAACGAGACCCAAGTGGAATTTATCGACGGCGACTCGCCTGCGGAGAAGGCGCAGGCCCTCGCGCGGAAACTGCGCGAGGCCAAGATCATCTAATGGCGAGCGTCCTCGTCATCGGCGAAGCGCCGGACGGACAGCTCAGCGCGACCAGCGCCGAACTCTTAGGCGCTGCCACACGCTTGGCTGAAGAGCTTGGCGGTGGCGTCGCCTGCGCCCTGATCGGCGGCGCGCTCAGTAGCGCTGCCCAAGCCGCGGTCGCGGCCGGCGCCGAAACGGTCTACGCCGCCGACCACGAATCGCTCGCGCAGTACCACACCGAGGCCTACGTTCCCCTGGCCGCTGCGATCGTCCAGCAAGATACGCCGCAAGCCGTCCTGATCGGCCAAACCAGTATCGGCCGAGACCTGGCCCCCCGCCTCGCCGCCCGTCTCGACACGGCCGTCGTCATGGACGCCGTGGACCTCGCCGTCGCGGATGGACGGATCCGCGCCACGCGTCCCTGCTTCGGCGGCAACGCTCGTCAGGTCGTGACCATCACCAGTGATCCGCAGATCATCACCGTGCGCGCGAAATCGCAGGACGCGCTGGATCCCGACGCTTCGCGGCGCGGATCGATCACCGCCATCGCGGTCGATCCCGTCGCCCCCAGCGCAGCCGTCACCGGCAAGGAGCAAGTCCAGTCGGAAGGGGTGCCGCTCAATACGGCGGAGATCGTCGTCGCCGGTGGCCGGGGCCTTGGCCAAGAGAGCGCCTTCCGTGACTTGGAGGAGCTCGCCTCCGTGCTGGGCGCCGCGGTGGGCGCCAGCCGCGCGGCTTGCGACCTCGGCTGGTACCCGCCCGCGCAACAGGTGGGACTCACCGGCACGGTCGTCTCGCCCACGCTCTACCTCGCCGTCGCGATCAGCGGCGCGAGTCAGCACATGGCCGGCTGCGGGGGCAGCAAGAGCATCGTCGCGATTAACAAGGACCCCGGCGCAAACATCTACAACTTCTGCCGCTTTGGCGTCGTCGAGGACTACCAGAAAGTGCTACCGCCGCTCACCGCGGCCTTGCGCGAGCTCCTCCAGGACTAGGGGTCGAGAGGGCCTGGTTAGACGCTCCGCAGCTTGCGCCAAGCCCGGATCTCCGATGCGTGCGTCAGATCGTGCTCGATGAAGCTCTCGGCTAGATCGTCCGCGGAGATCAGCTTGTCGTCCATCGTGTAGCGGGGGCGCGCCCGCTCCGCATCGCTCATCGCCGCGAACTGGCAGAGGATCGGCATCCGCGTCGATCGCATCTCGCGCCGGATCTCTCCGAACGGCGTCCCGGCAAAGCGCTCCTGCGCCCGCTGGTTCATCGCTTCCTCATCCGGCGCGCTGGCCGGCGCGCCCTGCGGGGCGGCGTCGAGCACCTCGCGCACCCATGCGTCCCACGTGGCGATGTGGGCGATCACGTCGCGGATGCTCCATTCGCCTACGACGTTGGGTTCGTTCAGGAGCGACTCATCCAAGCCGGCGAAGCTCTGCAGCAGCTGCTCGCGGGCGTCTTCCAAGTCCGCGGTACTGCTCAACGCTTCGACGGCCATCGCCTACTCTCCCTGGGACGATCGTCCGGATGGGCGCCTCCATTATCATGTTCGCCCTCCTCCTATCACTGACAGCGGCGATACACTCTCGCGGGGTGCGGCGCCCGTGCCGAGCGCAGGCGATCGAGCTGCCCCGCTCCCGCCGGGACGGCCGTGGCGCCGGGAAGCCCTCGGCGGGTTTACCTTGACGCTCGGAATTGGCCATTGATAGCCTCGCCTCTCGGCCCGTGCGGGCCTTGTTTGTTTCGCCACCAGGCGTGCCGGTCGGCTCAGTTCTTTGAAGTCTTTGAAGGCGGGGCGCATGCACGTGATCGGACTGACCGGCGGCATCGCCTCTGGTAAATCCGCCGTCTCCACCAGGCTCGTCGAGCGTGGCGCCGCGCTGCTCGACGCCGATCTGCTCGGACATCGAACCTACGCGCCCGGCGGTCCCGTCTACGAAGCCGTCGTCGACTGCTTCGGCCGCGAGATCGTCGCCGCAGATGGCGCCATCGACCGGCGTGTCCTCGGCGCCAAAGTCTTCGGCGACGCCGCCGCGCTCAAGCGCCTGACCGATATCGTCTGGCCTGCCATCAAGGCCCTCGCCGTGGAAGAGTTGCGCGGCCTGGAGCGCGCCGGATCCCAGGTCGCCGTGCTCGAAGCGGCGGTCCTCATTGAGGCGGACTGGCAGGACCTCGCCGACGAGGTCTGGGTCGTCACGGTGCCCCGCTCCATCGCCCGGCAGCGCCTCATGCAGCGCAACGGCCTCAGCACCGAAGCCGCGAACGCGCGCATCGATTCCCAACTCACGGACAGGGAGCGGACCAAGCATGCGGACCGCGTAATCGACAACAGCGGCTCAGTGGAGGACGCTTGGGCGCAAGTGGACCAAGAATGGGAGGCGCTGCAAGGGCGCCTCCTGCCAACTGGCTAGAACGCCACGCGACTGGATGCAGCGAGAGATCATGACTTCCCAAACCGAAGCTCCCATCACCGAATACCGCTCCTGGGCGGTTGAAGAGTTCCGCTTCCAAGAAGAGCCGTACTACGTCCCCGTCGGGGACGAGGTCGAGCTCTTCCGCGCGGCCTGGAACTCTAAGATCCCCGTGCTCCTCAAAGGGCCTACCGGCTGTGGCAAAACCCGCTTCGTGGAGTACATGGCCTTTCACCTCAACCGGCCCGTCGTCGTCTCCCGTGACGGCAGGAAAGAGATCATGCAGGAGAGCAGCCTGCCGCTCGTTACCGTTGCCTGCCACGAGGACCTCACCGCCAGCGATCTCGTCGGCCGCTATCTGCTCGAAGGGCAAGAGACAGTCTGGATCGACGGCCCCCTCACTCGCGCCGTCAAAGCGGGCGCGATCTGCTACCTCGACGAGGTCGTCGAGGCGCGCAAGGACACCACGGTCCTCATTCACCCCCTCACCGATCACCGCCGGATCCTTCCCGTCGAGAAGAAGTCGCAGCTCCTCCAAGCCCGTGACGGCTTCCTCCTCGTCATCTCGTTCAACCCGGGCTATCAGAGTGCTCTGAAGGACCTCAAGCAGAGCACGCGCCAGCGCTTTGTCGCCATTGAGTTTGACTACCCGCCTCGTGAAATCGAGGCCGAGATCGTCCAGCATGAATCCGGCCTGGATGCCGAGACCGCGCTCCGCCTCGCCAAGATGGCCGAAAAGGTCCGCCATCTTCGCGAGCACGGCCTCAGCGAGGGTGCCAGTACCCGCCTGCTGATCTACGCAGGCAGCCTCATCCGCCAGGGCATCGCCCCCCGCCGCGCTTGTCAGATTGCGATCGTGTGGTCCCTGACCGACGACGCCGAGATCCAGCGCAGCGTCGAAGAAGTGATCGCGTCCATCTTTGAATAGCGCCGCTCGTTCCTCTCTCTTCCTGTATCCGCTCCGAGGACCCCAGTGCGCCTAGGCATCATCTCCGACATCCACTGCAATATTGAGGCGCTGGACACCGCCCTTGCCCGCATGGGCCCCGTCGATGAGCTGCTCTGCGCTGGCGATGCCGTCTACCAGTTCCGCTTCAGCAACGAGGTCGTCGCCCGCCTGCGCGAGCGCGGCGCCCGCTTCATCCTCGGCAACCATGAAGAGATCCTCTTGAGCGCCGCGGGCGTACGCGCGCGTGAGTCCCCCAAGGTCGATCGGGAGTTGCTCGCCTGGACCAGTGCCCATCCCAACACGCTGCGCACCACGCTCAACGGCAAGACCCTCTTCATGTTTCACGCGACGCCTTGGGCGCCCTACCGCGACTACCTCTACCCTTCCAGCGCCGATCTGCAGAAGCTCGCCCAGTTAGAGGCGGACTTCGTGATCTACGGCCACACGCACTACCAGCTGGAGCGGCGTATCGGCGATGCCTTGGTGATTAACCCCGGCTCGGCCGGCGAGCCCCGCGATCCGCATAACGGCTTCCAGCTCTCTTACGCGGTGTTGGATACGATCGACGAGTCCGTGACCTTCGATAACTTTCCTGATCCCACCCGCGTGGTCGCGCGGCACTCCGGCGTCTCCCCCCCGCCCGGAGCATCCGATGCCCGATAGTCCTCGCCCACACTCCCCCAAGCCCGGCGCCCCGGAGCCCGCCCTGGCCGCTATCCGTGAGGCGCTCGCCACCTTCCCGCCACCGCTCTTGCAGGAATTCGACGAAGCCTGCACCCAGCTCCAGGAGCGCCTGGACGCGGACGCCCTCCTTGCTTGGGCGGACGAGGGTCTCGCGGTCGCCCGCCATTCCCTCCGTGCCTGGGAAGCCGCCAGCGTCTACTGTCGCGTCAGCGCCGCCGTGCTCGACCAACTGCCCCTCTCCCACTTCCAAGCCTGGGCGGGCAGTGGCCGTGATCTCGCCGCCGATTCCCCCGCGCTTGCTGCGGCCTACTTCCGCGCCAGCCCCACCGCGCTTCCGCACCTTGCCCCCGCACAAGCGCCCGACTGGGCCGAGCAGGGCCGCCTGCTTTACCGCGGTACCTGGAAGTCGGGCTCCCTCGCCGCGCAGTATTTCGACGTCAGCCCCGCCATTCTCTCGCAGCTGCCCCTCGGCCAGACACGCCTCCTCGTCGAATTGATCGATGCCCTCGCTGGTCACTCCTACGAGCTGGCCAGCGCTTGCCTGGGCATGTCCGCCGCCGTCCTTGGCGAGCTCGACCGCGCCGATCGGGCTCCCGTCCTCGAATTCGGATCGATCGTCGCCAACACGGCCTGGGCCGACGCGCGCAACTACTTTGAGCGCAGCCCCGGCGCCATCAAGCGCGTCGATCCCCAGCAGCGCGCGCGCTTCCTCGCGCTCTCCGGCCGCGTCGCGCTGATGGTGGGGCGGCAAGGCCACCCCTATTTCCTCGATGCAGCCGCGGCGCTGGCGGAAGCCGATGACGCCGTGCACGGTCGCGTCATCGCTCTCGCCGAGCAATTGCTTCCCCACTCCGGCCTCGCCGCGATGGAGTTCATCAAATCGTCGCCCGCCGTCCTTGCGCGCGTCAGCCACGACGATCTCGCCCGCTGGCATGCGCAGGGCTTGGCCATCCTGCAGAAGAGCGCGGCGGGCGGGGAGGCCTTCTTCCGCCTGGAGTCCGCCAAAGGGGAAGAGGTCATCCAGGGGCTCTCCTCCCGCGTGGAGCTCGAGAACGTCGCCGAGCTGATCCGGCTCTACTGTCGCGCGCTCACCGGCGCCGACGTGGCCGTCCTCCCGCTCGACGCCCTCGCCGAGCGTGGGGTCGGCTGGGTCAGTCAGAGCAGTCCCACGACGGAAGGCACGGCCATCTACCTGCCCGCGGTCGTCGAGGAGCACAACGACAAAGCGCTGAACTTCTCGATCTACAAGGTCTTCGCGACACACCAAGCGGGGCGGTTGGAATTTGACTCCTTCCACTTCCGCTTCGCCCGCCCGGCCACCCTCTTCGACGATCGCCGCCTCACGCGCGCCCCGGCCCGCGACGGTGAGCCTGCCCTCACGGACATGGAGCGCTTTTTCGATCTCTTCGACGATCGCCGCCTCATCGCCGATCTCTTCACGATCGTCGAGGACACCCGCATCGATACCATCCTCCGCCGGGAGTATCCCGGCGTCCGTACGGCCTTCGAGCGCTTGCAGCGGGCCGCCGTCGTCCGCCGCCGTGCTCTTGAAACCATGCCCGTCCGCGAAGCCGCCGTCGAAAATCTCGTCCGCCTGAGCCTGGATGCCGGCGATACGATCCAGTGGCCCCCCGAGATCGCGGCGCTCATCAAGACCCCGCTTCGGATCCTCGCTCGGATACGCGACGGCGACGCCTCCGTCGAAGATTCTGCCGAAGCCGCTCTCCGCCTCTACGAGTGGATCGCTTCGATTCCCAACGTTCAGCTTGACGAGTCGCAGTGGCTCCCCGCTGATCCGCCCGAAGAAGAGGTCACGGAAGAGCAGGACGTGCCACAGGGTGATGAGTCCCTCAGCGCTCCCGCCGCGACGACCGCGTCCCTGAGCGGTCGCAGCCCGCAGGCCTACCAGAGCCCCGAACCCGTCGACTTCCGCGGCGACTTCAAACCCGAGCTCGTGCAGATGCTGCTCCAGATGCGTGGCGAGGGTATGGACGAGGGCGAGCCTGTCCCTATCACCCCCGAGCAGCTCAAGGAGCTCATTGAGAAGAGCGCGGAGATCGAGTTCACGGAGGACGACGACGGCGATCTCGACGGCGCGGTCTCCACCATGCTGGACAACCTGATGGAGGAGATGGCCGGCACCCGCGTTCCCTCCGATACCCCGGGGCAGCAGCTCCAAGGCGACTACGCCTCCAGCCACGACCCCGGTGACGCGTCGCTTCCCGACGACCCCCAGTCCTTCTTTTACGACGAGTGGGACTTCCGCGCGAACGACTACAAGCCCCGCTGGTGCCGCCTGCAGCAGCGCACGCTCCCAGGCGGGGAGGTCGACTTCTACAATCACACGCTCAGCGAGAACGCCGCTCTTGTGCAGGAAACGCGCAAGCAGTTCGAGCTGCTCCGGCCCGAGCTCTTCCGCAAGATCAAGCATCTTCCCGATGGCGAGGAGTTCGACCTCGACGCCGTGGTCGAATGGATCGTCCAGCGAGCCGCTGGCGCTCCCACGGACTCCAATCTCTTTTATCGCCGCAACAAGATCGAACGTGACGTCACCGTGGGTTTCCTCCTCGATATGTCCGCCAGCACCGATGAAGAGATCCATCGCCGCAAGCGCTTCGGTGCGGACGACGCCGCCTTCGACGACGACCCGCGTAAGTACTTCACCTGGTGGGCCCAGAAGCGTGCCCGGGAGGCTGGCCAGCCCTCCAAACGCATCATCGACCTCGAAAAGGACGCTATCGTCCTCCTCACCGAAGCTCTCGAGTCCATCGGCGACATGTACGGCATCTACGGCTTTAGCGGCTACGGCCGGGACAACGTCGAGTTCTACGTCATCAAGGACATAGAGGAGCCCTTCTCAGATGGCATCAAGAAGCGCATCGATAAAATCACCCCCGTGCGCTCGACCCGTATGGGTCCCGCCATCCGTCACGCCATCGTCAAGCTGAAGGAGGCGCGCTCGAAGGTCCGCATTCTCGTCGTGATCTCCGACGGCCGTCCCCAAGACCATGGCTACGGCCGCGACCGTACCGAAAAGGAGTACGCCATCCACGACACCAAGATGGCGCTCACCGAGGCCCGCCGCGAGGGCGTTACGCCCTTCTGCCTCACCGTCGACCGGCAAGGCCACGATTACCTTCAAGAGATGTGCCAAGACATGGGCTACGAAGTCGTTAGCGACATCGCCTCCCTGCCCCGCCACCTCCCCGCCCTCTACCGCCGCCTCACCCGCTAGGCGCCGCCGCGATCCGGATCACTCCGTCCTCGCGATGCTCCTCGACCAGCCCTGCGACGATCAGAGCGTCGATCAGCCCGATGATCTCCGCCAGCGCCTGCCGGATCCGGCCGTCCGGCAGATGCGGGAAGAAGCGCTGAAGCGCCTCGTAGGGCGTCAGCGGTTCCCACTCGACCTCGCGCAAGATCCTGCCTTGCCGCTTGGCGCGCCGCGCCGCCGTCCGCTCGGCCGCGCCGGCGACGTCCGGCGTTGCCTCGCCGTGTCCCGGATACAGATGCGTCGCACCCAGTGATCGCACCCGCTGTAGCGAGCGCCCTTGCTCGGGCAGGCTCCGCATCCGTTCCTCGTAGCGGTGGTTGAAGAAGTGAATCCCGGGCGTTGATGTCGTCCGCGGCAGCAAGTGATCGCCGCTGAACAGGGCGCCGCTGGCTTCCTCGTAATAGACCGAGTCGCCGGGGGTATGGCCCGGCGTCGGCACGAAGCGCAACGCGCGCTCCCCCACCGATACCACGTCCCCCGCCCGCAGCGTCCGGTCAGGACGAAACGGTGTCGCCCACAACATGCCCGGCCAGCGCTTGCTCGGCAGCTTTTCCGGAGGCGATCGCCGCCAGGCGGCCAGCTGCTCCGGATGAGGCGGGTAGTGCTGGCGCAGCACCGTCAGCCGCTCCTCCGGAACCCCGCACTCGGCCAGCAAGCGCAGCACCAGATCCGAGTCGTACCAGCCGACCGCCAACCCCGCCGCGAAACGCTCTACCTCATCCGCCGACCCGCACACCTCCGCGCCCAGCTCCTGCCACCGCGCAGCCAGCCCCGCGTGATCCACGTGCGCATGCGTGACCACGACCCGCCGCACTTGCTCGGGCCGGTAGCCGTATCCGTCGAGCTGCGTCACCAGCTCGTTCCACGAGCCGGGGTAGTCCGGCCCCGCGTCGACGAGCAACAGCCCCTCTTTGGAGGGCAGCGCGTAGATCCAGTTCGCACCCAACGCGATTGGGAGAGCGGTGGTTTGCATGCCGTCTCTACTAGGAACGCCGCTGTCCGCGCCGCGCGGCGGATCGGCGCACGGAGGGCATTGGCGTCGGCAATGCCACCCCGCCGTGGTCAACGGTACCATGCGTATCGCTGGCTCTGACCGTTCGGGGATCGTTCGCAGGGCGTGCAATGCCAGCGTGGCGCGATAACGGTATCCCGCGGCTCGACGCCGGGCCGCTCGCTCGGCGTGTGGCTAGCTCTTCGCGCGCAGCTCGCCCAGCGCTGCTCTGCGGATCAGCAGCAGCGCCGTCGTCACCGCCCGGCGTTTGATCGCCTCGCGGCTCTGGGCGAAGACGAATCCTCCGTGCCCCGACGCCTCCGGCGTCTCGATCGCGACCTCGATCGTCCCCACCGGCGCGCCATCGTGGGGTTCCGGGCCCGCCACGCCCGTGACCCCGACCCCCACGTCCGCGTCCAGCTCTGCGCGCGCCGCCGCCGCCATCGCGCGCGCCGTCGCCTCGCTCACTACTCCATGCGCCGCGATCACCTGGGCCGGCACCCCGTACTGCTGCTTCGCCTCGGCCGTATACGGCACCAGCCCGCCCCGGAAGTATGCGCTCGATCCAGGCACGTCCGTGATCGCGCTGGCCAGCAACCCCCCCGTGCAAGACTCCATCACCGCGAGCGTGAGCCCTTTCTCCTTGAGCAGCGCGCCCGCGGCCTGCGCCAGGGTGTCGTCGTCCGCGCCCCACACCGCCGTTCCGAACAGCGCCCGCACCTCCGCTTCCACCGGTGCGATCAACCCCTGCGCCGCCGCCGTCGACGCTGCCTTGGCCGTCAGCCGCAGATGCACGCCGTCGCCTTTGGCGTACACGCCGATCGTCGGGTTGCGGCTCTCCAGCAGCGGCGCAACCGTCTCGTCCACGACCCCCTCCCCGATCCCCACCGTCTTCAGCGTGCGACTGACGATCACCGTTCCCTCGCTGCGCTCGGCCAGCCGCGGGCGCACATCCCGCTCCCACATCCCGGACAGCTCCGCCGGCGGGCCGGGCATGGCCACTACGATCTTGCCGTCCCGCTCCACCCACCAGCCGGGCGCCGTCCCTCGTGGGTTGGGGATCGCCGTGGCCGACGGGATCAGCATCGCCTGCTTCACGTTCCGCTCCGGCATCCTTAAGTTGCGGCTCGCGAAGAATTCGCGCAGCGTGCGCTCCAACCCCGCGTCGACGGACAGCTCCTCACCGAATACCGCCGCGATCGCGGCGCGAGTGATGTCGTCCTCGGTGGGCCCCAGTCCTCCCGTCACCAGCACCAGATCGGCCCGTGCCAGCGCCGCGGCGATGGTGTCGCGCAGGCGCGCCAAGTTATCGCCTGCTTGGTGCATGAAATAGAGATCGATGCCGAGCGCCGGGAGCCGCTGCGCCAAGTAACGCGCGTTCGTGTCCTGGATCTCGCCAAGCAGAATCTCGGTTCCGACCGACACGATCTCCGCGCGCATCGCATCTCCCTACTCGCCATGCAGCTTAGCCGCTGATGATGACTTGTCCCTCCGCGTCGACCAGCGCCCGCGGCACGGCCCGCTCCACATCGAGCTTCGCAGCGTACGCCAAGTCCGCCGCGAATCCCCGCGCGCGCAGATCGGCCGCGTGCGGCGACTCCTGAAACGCCGCCTTACTGTCTCCGTATGCGTGAAACACCCGGCGCGCGAGCCGCGCTCCCGCGTCGAGCGGGAGTGCCGGGTCGTGGGTGCACAGCCTATCCACCAGCGCTCCCGCCGTGTAGGTGTCCTCGACGGAGGCTGTCATTCCGCCCCCTTCCCCTCCGCACACGATCGCGATCGCGGACTCGCCGGCAAGTCGGGTCGCGACCGCGCCGCGATTGCGCAGGCAGCAGGCCAGCGTCTGCCTCGCCGCTGCTGCCAACCGCAGCGCGGGAGTGCCGTTGGTGGTGGCCTGCACCATGTTCCACCCCGAGACATCCAGCGCTTCGAACTCCGTCGGCGAGTTGCCGAAATCGAACCCCTCCGGGCGCTCCCCTTCCACCTCGCCGCACAGCCGGCTGCCCTGCAAGCGCTCCGCCAGCGCACGCGCTGCCTCAATGCTTGGGCTGGCGTAGATCGCCGCCACCCCGCCCCGCACTAACGTCGTCATCGTCGTGGTCGCCCGCAGCGTATCGATCAGCACCACCGTCCGCCCCGCGACCAGATGCGGTGCGGGTGGCGTCAAGTGCACGGCGACAGCTGCCCCGGCCGCCATTTCGCCGACCATACTCGCGCTGCGCCGTCCGCGAAACGCCCCGCCCCGCGAGGCCGGTACGGCTGTGGAGAATCCGCCCGGTAAGATCACCGCATGAGCTTCCGCGAAACCTTGGCCGCCGCCCGCACCACCAACCGCTCGCTGCTTTGCGTCGGCCTCGACCCCCGCCTTGGCCTTGACGACGTGCTCCTCTTCAATCGCGCCATCATCGACGCGACGAGCGACCTCGTATGCGCCTACAAACCCAACGCGGCCTTCTATGAGGCATCCGGCTCCGAAGGCTGGCGCATCCTGCGCCAGACCATCGCGGCAGTGCCGGATGCCATTCCCGTCATCCTTGACGGGAAGCGCGGCGATATCCCCAATAGCGCCGCCGCGTACGCCGCCGCCGCCTTCGACGAGCTTGGTGCGGATGCGATCACGGTCAGCCCCTATATGGGCGGCGACGCGCTGCGTCCCTTTCTCGCTCGCCCGGACCGCGCCGCCTTCGTACTCTGTCGCACCTCCAATCCTGGCGCCGCCGATCTGCAGGATCTCGACGTGGGCGGAGAGCCGCTCTACCTGCGTGTTGCGCAGCTCGCGATGGAATGGGGCGCCGAACACGGCAACAGCGGCCTCGTTGTCGGCGCCGCCGACCCTGCGGCGCTGCGAGCCGTGCGCGCGCGCTGTCCCACCCTGCCCATCCTCGTCCCCGGCATCGGCGCGCAGGGCGGCGACCTCGAAGCGTCCCTCGCGGCTGGCCTCGACGCCGGGGGCGCGGGGCTCCTCATTACGGCCTCCCGATCCGTCCTCTACGCTTCGCAGGGTCCCGATTTTGCGGATGCTGCGCGGGCGGCGGCGATGCGCCTGCGCGACGCGATCAACGCAGCGCTTCCCCCGTTCGATCCCCCATGATGCAGTTCGCGACCGGCGCGGCCCCCGAGGGCGATCCGGGCGCCGAAGCTTCGGAATCCGCACACTCGCCCGTCTACCTGAACCGCGATTTCCGTGTCCTCTGGCTCGCCCGCACCCTCGGCCAGATCGCTTCCAACACCGCTCAGTTCGGCTCGCTCATCGCCATCGCCCAGCTCACCAGCTCGGGCCTCGAGATCAGCCTCCTCGTGCTCCTGTGGGTCCTCCCCTCCGCCGTCCTCGGCGTGGTTGCGGGCTCCGTGATCGATGCCGTTCCCAAGCGCTGGACGCTCCTCGCCGCCAATGCCCTGCGTGCCGGCGTCTGCTTTGTGTTCGTTCTCAGCACGCAAGGCGTCGTCGAGATCTACTTCTTGGCGGCCCTGCTTGCGATGCTCGCCCCCTTCGTCGGCCCGGCTGAGTCCGCGCTCGTTCCCACGCTCGTCGGGAAGGCCGAGCTCACCAGCGCCAACGCCTTCCTCAACCTCATGCGCTACCTTGCGCAGATCGCGGGGCTTGCGATCCTCGCTCCGCTGCTCGCCGAGCTCGCTGGCATTGGTGCGCTCTTTGTGGTCACCGCCATCTTCTTCTCCGCGGCCGCCATCTACGCCGCCGTGATCCCCGGCGGTTCCGGGAGGCTCGCCCCTCGCTTCCCGGACGAAGCCTCACGCTGGGGCAAGCAGGCCTTTCTCGAAGCGCTCGATTTCCTCAAGCAGGACCGCATCGTCTTTCGCGCCGCCGTCCAGCTCACCCTCCTCGCCGCTACCATTCCCTTGCTCGCCGCGCTGATGCCCGTCTACTTGCAGGAGGTGCTGGGCCAAGAGGTGAGCGACCTTCCGATCGTGCTCTTGCCCGGCGTGATCGGCATGCTCGTCGGGCTGCGCCTCGTTTCCTCCCTCGCCCGCCGCCGTGACGCCGCTTGGCTGGGCACGGCCGGCATCGTTGGCTTCATCGCCGCTCTCTTGCTGCTCGCCTTTATCGACGGCGTCGATGCCACGATCGGGGCTCTCTTCAGCTTCAGCGACCAGGGTCTCGGCCCGCTCCCCGACATCAGCGCCAAGTCGCAGATGGTGATGCTGATCGCCTTCCCACTGGGATTTGCCCTCTCGGTCGTCAATGTCGCCGCCAACGTCGTTCTCAATGAACGGGTGCCCTTGCTCATGCAGGGGCGTATCTTCTCCGTCCAGAGCTTGATGTCCAGCCTCGCCTCCATCGGTCCGCTCCTCGTGGGAGGGGCGTTGGCCGAAGTCGTGGACGTGCGCATCGTCCTTGCCTTGGCGCCGTTGCTGTTGGTCTACGCCTGGGCCTACGCCCAATGGGGCAAAGCCGATCCCTTGAATCTCACGCGACGCTTGCGCCGCGTTCGCTCCGTGCCGTGAGCGCGCACAAGCCCGCGCCGGACGGGCCGCCGCCCGCCCCTTCTCGGCCGGGGCGGCTGGGCCTGCTCGCTTGGATCTTCCACACGACCGCCCGCTCCGAAGCGCCGGTGGACGGTCCTCTCTTTCGTAACGATCGCTTCGTCTCGCTGTGGGCCGCTCAGGGTATCGCTCAGACCACCAACACGGCGCTGCAGTTCGTTCTCCTCATCCTGATCGTCGAAAAAACCGGCAGCAGCTTGGCGGGTTCCGGCCTGATCATCGCTCTCGCCGCCCCGCCCGTCGTTTTCGGCTTGGTCTCCGGCGTCCTCGTGGACCGGTGGAACAAGCGCACGGTCATGATCATCACCAACGCCTTGCGTGCCGCGCTGACCGTGCTCCTTCTCTTCGCCGACAATTCCCTCCTCGCCATCTACGCCATCACTTTCCTGACCGCGACCATGGGTCAGTTCTTTCTTCCGGCGGCCACCGCCGCCGTGCCCAGCTTCGTGGCTCGCCGCCAATTGCTCGCCGCCAACTCGGCCTTCATCGTCACGCTCACCTTCTCCCAACTGGTCGGCATGGTCTTCCTGGCCCCGGTGATGCTCAAAGCGCTCGGCTTCGACGGCTCCTATATCCTCGCCGCCGCCCTCATCCTGCTCACCGTTCCCCTGATCGGTCGTCTGCCCGGTCTCCCCTCCCTCGGCGATTACGCCAGCGAAACCTGGCGCGACCGCCTCGCGACCGTCCCCCGCGAGCTCACCGCTGCCTGGCACGCCGTCCGCTCCGATCGCCTCACCACCCTCGCGCTCATCCAACTTGCCAGTGGCGGCATGCTGCTCTTCCTCTTCGCTCTCCTCGTGCCGCGCTTCGTCCAAGAGATCCTGGCGATCGACGCCGACAACTCCGTCTTCATCTTCTGGCCCACCGGCATCGGCGCCCTGCTCGCGTTGCGCATGCTTCCCTGGCTGGGCCGCCGCTTCACCGGCAACGGCATCGTCACGGTCGCGCTCTTCGGCCTCACCGTGGTCATCGCGGCCATGGGCGGCATCAACTTCTTCGTCGACTTCCTGCAAGACCGGCAACCCTTCGGCCTCCTCGGCCCCGACCAGGTCGGCGGCGTCTCCCTCCTCGTTTTCGTCACGCTGCTCTTTGCCTTCCCCCTCGGCGTTTGCTACGGCCTGGTCAACGCGCCCGCCCAGACCGAGCTGCACGAGCGCGCCCCCGCCGAAATGCGCGGCCGCATCTTCGCGGCCCAGCTGATGCTGGCCAACGGGGTCTCCATGGTGGTTCTCCTCGTCGTCGGCGGGATCGCCGACGCCATCGGCATGGAGCGGGTGCTCTTCGTCGTCGCTGGGATCACGCTCTTTCTCGCGCTGGTGAGCGTGCAGATGCGGCGCCTGGCCGCCCGCCAAACGGCTCCCCCGGCCCCGCCCGCGCCCCCGTAGCTGCCCGCCCCTTCATTGACATGTTTTTTTAAGCGGTCCTATGCTCGACGCGCTGGCTCACCGCACTCCTTGTCCTCTCGCGAGGCGGCGATGATCGAACTCCGGATCGAAAGCATTCGCGTCTCCCTGATGAACTATCAGCGGGTCGTCGTGCTCAAAGAGAAAGGAGCAGAGCGCTTCCTCCCGATCTGGATCGGCGCCGCCGAGGCAGACGCCATCGCTGTTCGCCTCCAAGACGTCAGCGTCGCCCGCCCCATGACGCACGATCTCTTCTCCAACGCGCTCAAGGAATTCGGCGCCTCGGTCCGGCGCGTCGTTGTCAACGACCTGAACAACGACACCTTCTACGCTCGCATTCATATTCAGGTCAACGGCCGTTCCTTCGAGATCGACTCCCGTCCCAGCGACGCCCTCGCCCTCGCCGTCCGCGCCGCTGCCCCGATCTTTGCCGAGGAAGCCGTGCTCGAAAAAGCTGGCGTGGTCATGGATAAAGAGGGCGAGGTGGCCGCCGCCACTCAGGCGGGCGAGCGCCCCCCTCCGACTCCCGTCAAGGAAGAGGACCTGGAGAAGATGTCTGCCTTCCGCGACTTTATCGAAAGCCTTGATCTCGACGACTTCGACAAGCGCTGACTCGCGGGGGGTGCGGGCGCCGCTTCATTGCTCCACCCGATCGCGCGTGATAGGCTCCCTCCGGTTTAGCGGGGGTCGCGGCGATACGTAATCTTCCGCCGGCCTTTCAGCTTGTGGGGATCGGCTGGTACTTTGCCACCTGTATCGTCCTCGGCACGTTGGGCGGACTCTGGCTCGACGGCCAAGTCGACGCAAAACCATTATTCACGCTTCTCGGTATCCTCCTGGGGATGATCGTGGCGGCTTGGGGCGCCTATCGCATGCTGAAGAACGTCATGTCTCCCCCCGGCAGCGGCCGGCCGTGACGCTCTGGCGCGCTTTGGAGGTCTCGCGTGCTGAGTAAGCGCAACGGGTACCTGCTCCTCTCCCTGATTATCCTTGTCGTCGGCTTCGCTTTCCTCAAAGCGCCCACTCCGCACATCGCCATCGCCGCCGAGGAGATCGTGGACCTCGGGGGCTACAGCATCACCAACACGATCCTCTCTGCTTGGGTCGTCATCATCTTGATGGCCATCCCCACGCTCCTGCTCTACCGGCGCCTGCGCCGTGTGGAGAGCGCGCTCGTTCCGCGCGGGTTTCAGAATCTCCTAGAAGCCCTCATTGAGGCCTTCTACAACATCGTCGAGCTCGTTGCGGGCGAGAAGAACGCCCGCCGCTTCTTCCCGGTCGTCGCCTCGATCTTCCTCTTCCTCCTCATCGGCAACTGGTTCGGCCTCTTTCCCTGGAACAACGTCATCGGCGTCACCGAGGACGAACGCGCCTTGTGGCTCGAAGAGCTAGAGGAGAATGCCGAAGAGCTGTTCCACGAGATCCATCAAGGGCACGAGCAGGTCATCTCCATCGCGGCCTTAAATCAAGCCTTCGCCAACGTCGCGACCGAACCCATCCCCGTCGAGGCGAGTCACCAGGCCGAGGCGGACCAACACATCGCCGCGCTCCTCACGGGGGAGGTCGGCTCCCAGGACGCCGCCGTCCGTGCCCAGTTCGCGGATCATCCCATCCCCGCCGATACCACCCCCGCCGACTTGGAGCATGCCATTGAAGAGCGGCTCCTCGCCGCCGGCCTCCCAGAGGCCGCGATCGAGCACTACCTCGTCTTCAACTTGCCGCTCGCCGTCACCGATGTCGGCGACACTGAGCTCAACGGCGCCATCCTCAACGCGGGCGGCGTCGATATCATTCCTCTTCGCGCCAAGGATTTTGAATTCGACCCCTTCGTCGATCCCATCGTCGCCGACGTGGGCGGCTACAGCGACGCCCGTATCTTCACGCCCACACACGAGACCAGCACAGAGAATCGCCCCGCTGCCGCCGGCGAGATCACCCTTCCCATCACCGTCAACACCGCCCATGTCGGCGTCGTGCTCAAGCGTGCCCAAGAGGGCCTGGAAGACGGCGAAGGCATTGGCCTGATCTTTCCCTTCTTCCGATCGATCGCCACGGACATCAACCTGCCGTTGGCCATCGCCCTGTGGGCCTTTATCTGGGTGCAGTGGTGGGGGATCCGATCCCTCGGTCTCGGCACCAATTTCGGGCGCTTCATCGGCGTCGGGGACGCCGCTCTCGTCAAGGGCCCCGTCGGTCTGATGGTGGGGATCCTGGAGATCATCTCCGAGGTCGCCCGCATCGTTTCCTTCACCTTCCGACTCTTCGGCAATATCTTCGCGGGCGAAATCCTGCTATTCATGGCGGCGTTCCTGGTCCCCTTCCTGGTGGCCACGGTGTTCTACGGCTTGGAAGTCTTCGTGAGCGTCATCCAAGCGTTTGTCTTCGCCATGCTCACGCTCGTCTTCGCGGTCACCGCCGTTTCCCACGGCGCCCACGACGACGAAGAGCACGAAAGGGAGTCCGCCGCCCATTGAGCGGCTCAATCATTCGAGGCAAGTGCGGTCAAATGACCGCTGGCGGAGGAAGGTATGCCTGATCTCGTACTCCAAGTCGGCGACACAGGATTCTCGGACGGACTGAAGTTCCTCGGAGCCGGACTCGCGATCGGGTTCGGGGCCCTGGGACCGGCACTCGGCATCGGCTGGTTGGTGGGCAAGGCGATGGAATCGCTCGGCCGCAACCCAGACGCAGCCGAGCGTATCCAGCCCAACATGATCTTGGGCATGGCCTTTGCGGAAGCGATCGGCATCTACGCCCTGGTCGTCGCCGTGATGATCGGGTTCGTCTTCTAACGCCGCCGCGCGTGCGACCCCGAGGGCGGCGCGCTCCCGCGACTCGCCGTCCTCCCCTTCGGAAAGGAGAGCGCCGTGGACGGTCTCGGCATTAACTTGCCCGGCCTGATCACGCAGTTCGTCAACTTCGGCATCCTGCTCCTGATCCTCTGGGTCTTCCTGCACAAGCCTCTCCGGCGCGTCCTGGACGAGCGCCGGCGGCGGATTGAAGATGGCCTGAAGGCCTCTGAGCGGGCCCAGGCGGCCGTGCAAGACGCCGAAGCCCAGGCTCAGGCCGAAATTCAGCAAGGGCGGCAGGAGGGCCAGGCCCTCGTCGCCCAGGCCCAGGAGGTCGCGCAGCGTATCGAAGCCGAGGCGCGCGACAACGCGCGCCAAGAAGCGGAGCAGATCGTCGCCCGTGCGCGACAGGAGATCCAGCAGGAGCGCGATCTGGCCATCGCCCGTGTCCGTGAAGAGTTCGCCGACCTGACCATCGCCGCTGCCGAGCGCGTGATCGGCCAGGCCCTCGATCGCGACGCGCACGAGCGCCTCATCCAGGAAATGCTGGCCGAGTCGACCCTCGGCACCGCCAGTCAGAATTAGCGCGGGAGAACGGCTGTCGTGCCCGTCCGCGAAGTCGCCGCCAAGCGTTACGCTCAAGCGATCTTCGGGATCGCCCGTGACGCGGCTGCCTTCGACCGCTGGCGCGCCGACCTCGAGAGGCTGCGCGCCCTCGTCGCCGAGCCCACCGTCGGCGGCTTCCTGACCAGCACCGCGACCCCCGAAGTCCGCAAGACCGAGCTGTTGCAACAGGGCCTAGAGGGCGTGGACCCCCAGGTCCTCAACTTCGCCCGCTTGCTCGTGCGCAAGCGCCGTCTCGCCCTCACGGAGGAGATCGTCGAGATCTTCGACGAGCTCCTGAACGATCAGCGCGGCGTCGTCCGCGCGCACATCACCACGGCCGTCCCCCTCACGGACAACGCACGCACGCAGCTGTCCGCTGCCATCCGTACCGCTGCCGGCGCGACGGAAGTGGCGCTTCAGGAAGATGTCGCGCGGGAAGTGCTCGGTGGAGCCGTCCTGCGCATCGGCGACCACCTCGTCGACGGCAGTGTTCGTACGCGGCTGCACGGCCTCCGCCAAAGCATCGCCGGCCGCAGCCGGTAGGAGAGAACTATGGCTGTTCGCCCAGAAGAGATCGCTTCCATCATTCGCCAGCAGATCGAAGGCTTCGAGACGGGCGTCGTCGCGGCAGACGTAGGCACGGTTGTCGAAGCCGCGGATGGAATCGCCCGCATCCACGGCCTCTCCGGCGCTTTGGCGGGAGAGCTGTTGGAGTTTCCCCACGCCGACGCGCAAGGCAATCCGATCATGGGCATGGCCTTGAACTTGGAAGAGGAGATCGTCGGCGCCGTCATCCTCGGCGCCTACGAGCAGATCGAGGAAGGCGACGAGGTCCGGACCACTGGCCGCGTTGCCGACGTTCCCGTTGGCGACGCTCTCATCGGTCGCGTGGTCAACGCCTTGGGCGATCCGATCGACGGCAAAGGCCCGATCCAGGCGGCCGCCCGCCGTCCCGTCGAGCGCATCGCCCCTAACGTGGTCACACGCCAGAGCGTCGACACCCCCGTGCAAACGGGCATCAAAGCGATCGATGCCATGATCCCTATCGGTCGCGGCCAGCGCGAGCTCATCATCGGCGACCGCCAGACCGGCAAATCCGCCATCGCGATCGACACCATCATTAATCAAAAAGGGGGCGACCTCCTCTGCGTCTACGTCGCCATCGGTCAAAAACAGGCCAAAGTCGCGCAGGTCGTCGGCGTTTTGGAGGAGCACGGCGCGCTCGATCACACGGTGGTCGTCGCCGCCAATTCCTCCGAGGCCGCCGCTCAGCAGTACATCGCGCCCTACGCGGGTTGCGCCATCGCTGAGCACTTCATGGAGCAAGGCAAAGACACCCTCATCGTCTATGACGATCTCAGCAAGCATGCCTGGGCCTACCGCCAAGTCTCGTTGCTGCTGCGCCGTCCTCCCGGTCGCGAAGCCTTCCCGGGCGACGTGTTCTATCTGCACTCCCGTCTGTTGGAGCGCTCCGCCAAGCTCAACGCCGCCAACGGCGGCGGTTCCATGACCGCTCTGCCGATCATCGAAACCCAGGCGGGCGACGTCTCCGCCTACATTCCCACGAACGTCATCTCCATCACCGATGGCCAGATCTTCTTGGAGGCGGACCTCTTCAATGCCGGCCAGCGCCCCGCCGTGAACGCCGGCATCTCGGTCAGCCGCGTCGGGGGTGCCGCCCAGCGCAAGGCGATGCGGGCGGTCGCCGGCCAGCTCCGCCTCGATATGGCGCAATTCCGCGATCTCCAGGCGTTCGCCCAGTTTGGGACCGCCGACCTCGACCCCGCTACCCGCCGTCAGCTGGAGCGGGGCCTGCGGCTCAACGCCCTCCTCGTTCAACCCGAGAACGAGCCCCTGCGCCTTGGTCACCAGGTCGCCGCGATCTGGGCCGCTGGGCGCGGCTTTCTGGACGATGTCGCGGTCAACAAGGTCGGCGCTTTCGAAAAGGCTCTCGTCGACTTCCTCAACAGCAGCCACCCCCAGATCGCCGACGCCATTGATGCGACCGGCGATCTCAACGAGGACACCGAAGCGCAGCTCACCAAAGCGCTCGAAGACTTCAAAGCCACGGTGCCTTTCTAGGCGCCGCGCCGTGGCATAGAGGAGCGGACACGACTGCATGGCAACCCTCCGCGAGATCCGCCGCCGCATTCGCTCGGTCGAAAACACGGCCAAGATCACCAATGCGCTCCAGCTCGTCGCCGCCTCCAAGATGCGCCGCGCGCAGGAGCGAGCCCTCGCCGCCCGGCCGTACGCCGAACACATGCGCGCCGTGTTGCGCAACCTCGCCACGGCCCACAGCGGCGAGGACGCGGAAGAGGGCGGTGCGGCGCATCCCCTCCTCCAACAGCGCGAGATCCGTGAAGCGACCGTGCTCCTCGTCACGCCGGACCGCGGCCTCGCCGGCGGCCTCATCGCCAACCTCGAGCGTCACGCCGGAGAGATCGTCCTCAGCCCCGATCGCACGGGCGAGGTTTCCATGGTCCCCATCGGCCGCAAAGGCCGCGATTACTACGCCCGCTTCGACATTCCTTTTCGCGCCGAGTTCACCCAGCTCGGCGACTACCCCTCCCTTGCCCAGATTCGCCCCATCTCCCGCGTCGCAATCGACGACTACATCGCCGGCACCGTCGACCAAGTGCTGCTCGTCTACGCCCAGTTCGTCAGTACCGCCAACCAGAAACCCACCACCGTGCAGATCCTCCCGGTCCAACCGCCCGAGACAGATGGTCCAGCGCAGGAGATGCCGTACATCTTCGAGCCGTCCCCGCAAGCGTTGCTGGAGGAGCTCCTCCCCCGCTACGTCGAGACGCAGCTCTATCAAGCCATCTTGGAGGCTGCCGCGAGCGAGCAGTCCGCCCGCATGGTCGCGATGAAGAACGCGACCGACGCCGCCAACGAGATGGTCGAGGATCTCACCCTCGACTACAACAAAGCGCGCCAGAATCAGATCACCGCCGAGCTGCTCGATATCGCAGGCGGCGTCGAGGCCCTAGCCGGATGACGACCGCAACCGCGATCATCTTCGATATGGACGGCGTGCTCGTCGATGGCGAGCGCCTCCACTACGGGGCGGCTCGCACCATCCTCGCAGAGCATGGCATCCAGCTCGACGTGGCGACCTACGCCGGCTACGTGGGTAGAACCGGCCGCGATATCTGGGAAGACCTCCGCGCTCGCTTTGGTCTCCGCACCGATTTCGAGACCTACAGCGCCCGCTACAACGCAACCCTGGCCGATCTCTACCGCACCGCCGCTAGGCCCCTGCCCGGCGCCCGGGCCGCCCTCAACCAGGTCCGTGCTGCCGGTCTTCCGTGCGCGCTGGCTTCCTCTTCGCGCAGGGAGTGGGTCCAGATCGCGCTCGCCACGTTGCGCTTCGGCGACTATTTCCAGGCCACCGTCACCGGGGACGAGGTAGGCAACGGCAAACCGGATCCGGAGATCTACCGCACCGCCGCTGCGCGTCTCGGCCGCGCCCCCCAAGACTGCGTGGCCATTGAGGATGCGCCGGCCGGCATTGAGTCCGCGCGCCGCGCCGGCATGCGCGTGCTTGCCGTCCGCAGTGAATACATCTCCCCGCGCGCGCTCGGAAGTGCCGATCGCGTGCTGGAATCCCTCCAGGAGTTCGATCTGACGGAGTTGCTGCGAGACGACGCCTCCGTCAACGCCGCAGGGGTCGCGAGCTAGCCCCGCGACGAGAGGAGAGAGCAATGGCGCAAGGCAGCGTGGTGCAAGTTATCGGCACCGTCGTCGATGTCGAGTTTCCGCCCGGACAGATCCCCGCGCTCTTTAACGGCCTCAACGTGACGATGAGCGATGGCTCCACCGTGGTCTGCGAGGTGCAGCAGCACCTCGGCAACAACTGGATCCGCGCCCTCGCCATGGACTCCACCGATGGCATGAAGCGCGGCGACTCCGCCGTCGACACCGGCCAGCCCATCGCCGTCCCGGTGGGCGAAACCTCCCTCGGCCGCCTCTTCAACGTCACCGGTGACCCGCTTGATGATCTCGGCGACCTTCCCCCAGACACTGAGCGCTGGCCCATTCACCGCAAGCCGCCGACCTACGAAGAGCAGGTTGCGGACGTACAGATCCTTGAGACGGGCCTGAAAGTTATCGACCTCATCGCTCCCTTCACCCGCGGGGGCAAGATCGGCGCCTACGGAGGCGCCGGCGTCGGCAAGACGGTCATCATCCAAGAGCTCATCCGCAACATCGCCACGGAGCACGGCGGCTACTCGGTCTTCGCTGGCGTCGGCGAGCGCTCCCGCGAGGGCAATGATCTCTGGAACGAGATGAAGGAGTCCGGCGTGCTCGCCAAGACGGTTCTCGTCTTTGGCCAGATGAACGAGCCGCCGGGCGTCCGGCTCCGCATCGGTCTCACAGGCCTCACCCAAGCGGAGTATTTCCGCGATGTCCAAGGCCAGGACGTTCTCCTGTTCATCGACAATATCTACCGCTACACCCTCGCCGGCATGGAAGTCTCCGCGCTTCTCGGCCGCATGCCTTCCGCCGTCGGCTACCAGCCGACGCTCGCGACCGAAATGGGCGAGTTGGAGGAGCGCATCACCACCACCGGCAAAGGATCGATCACCTCCTTCCAGGCCATCTACGTTCCCGCCGACGACTACACCGATCCCGGCGTTGCGACCACCTTCGGCCACCTTGATGCCGTCGTGGCGCTCGAGCGGTCGATCGCCGCGCAGGGCCTCTACCCCGCCGTCGATCCCCTCACCTCCTTCAGCCGCGTTCTCGATCCCCGCTTCATCGGCGAAGAGCACTATGCCGCTGCCCGCGGCGTCCAGCAGGTCCTGCAGCGCTATAAGGATCTCCAAGACATCATCGCCATCTTGGGGATCGACGAGCTCTCCGAGGACGACAAGGTCACCGTGGCGCGCGCGCGCCGCATCCAACGCTTCCTCAGCCAACCCATGTTCGTGGCGGAAGCCTTCACGGGTCTCCCCGGGCAGTACGTCCCCGTCCGCGAAACGGTCCGCGGCTTCCGGGAGATCCTCGACGGCAAGCATGACGACCTGCCGGAGCAAGCCTTTTACAACGTCGGTACCATCGAAATGGCGGTGGAGAAGGCCGAGCAACTCGCGAAGGAGGCGGCCGCTTAGTCCGATCGAGCGCGGCAGCCCAAACTAAGCTTCTGGAGGTCCGCCCGCAAGCAGCGCCTCTCAACCGCTAACGAGAAACGATGGCGAAACTCAGTCTCGAAATCATCACCGGTGAGCGGGTCCTCTTCGAAGAGACCGGCATCGACGCGGTCATTGCGCCCGGCGTCATCGGGGAGCTCGGCATCCTCCCCAACCACGCCCCGCTCGTCACCGTCCTCCAGCCCGGCGAGCTGCGCGTCCAACGGGAAGGCAACGCCGACGAACCGTTCTTCGTCAGCGGGGGCTTCCTCGAAGTCCACGACGACACCGTCACTGTGCTCGCCGACACCGCCGAGCGCGGGGATGAAATCGATCTCGAGCGCGCCGAGGCAGCGCGGGCCCGCGCCGCCGACCGCCTGCGCAGCGAGGTGGATGTCGACCGCGCGCGGGCCCAGGCCGCCATGCAGCGATCCCTGATGCGCATCCGCATCGGCGAGCGCCGTGCGCGGCG
This sequence comes from Chloroflexota bacterium, assembly GCA_026707145.1. Classification (GTDB taxonomy): domain Bacteria; phylum Chloroflexota; class Dehalococcoidia; order Bin125; family Bin125; genus JAPOXK01. The sequence goes on from JAPOXK010000027.1 coordinate 197,375, forward strand.
GCGTGCCTCGCAGCGCGGCGGCGATCCCCCCAGCCGTTAGCGCGCTGCCGGCGCCGCGCCGCGAAGCGTGTCGCCGTGCACGCGTACAGGCGTACAGTGGAGGGACCCTGTTCGGCGCGAGTAGGGATGCGTCGGAGGTCTCAGTGACCCAAGTCTCCTACCTCATCGACGGGGGCGCTCGTCTGCACGGCGCCGTTCCGATCAGCGGGGGCAAGAACGCCGCCATGCCCTGCATGGCCGCTGCTCTCCTCACCGATGCCCCCTGTCGCATTACCAACGTCCCCATGATCGGCGACGTCCGCCTCTTCGGCGCCATCCTGGAAGACCTCGGGGCCGATGTCACTGTCGACCCCGCCGCCAACACGCTCCATCTCGCGGCCCCCGGACCGCTCGGCGACGTGCCGCCCGATCGCCTCGTCGCCAATCAGCGCGCCTCGTTCCTAGTCATGGGCCCGCTCCTCGCCCGCCTCGGCCGCGCCGCCTGCAGCGCCCCCGGCGGTGACGGGATCGGCCAGCGGCCGCTGGACGTCCATCTCCGGGGCTTCGCTGCCCTCGGCGCCGATATCCGCGAAGTCGGCGGCCGCTACGTGGCCTCCGCGCCGCAGCTGCGCGGCGCCCGCGTCGTCCTCGACTACCCCAGCGTGCTCGGCACGGAGAACCTGCTCCTCGCCGCCGTCCTTGCCGCTGGCCACACCACTATCGTGAACGCGGCTGCCGAGCCAGAGATCGTCTGCCTGGCCTCCATGCTGACCGCTATGGGCGCCCAGGTGCACGGCGCCGGGACCCATACCATTGAGATCGACGGCGTGCCCGCCCTCGCCGGCGCCGACCACCGCCTCATCCCCGACCGTATCGAGACCGGCACCTTCGCGATCGCCGCCGCCATGACCGGTGGCGACCTGACGCTCGACGGGGCACAGCCCCGGCACCTTGATGCGCTCTTTAGCAAGCTCGCCGACATCGGCGTCCACATCCACGAAGACGAGGCCGCAGTCCGCGTGGCTGCCGCTGACCGTCTCAATGCCAGCACCATCCAAGCCGTTCCCTTCCCCGGCCTTCCCACCGATCTGCAAGCCCTCATGACCACGCTCCTCACCCAGGCCGACGGCGTCAGCGTCGTGCACGAGCGTGTCTTCGAGAGCCGCCTCCAGTACGTGGGCGAGCTGCGGAAGCTTGGCGCCCGCATCCACACCGCCGGCAGCACGGCGATCGTCCAGGGCCCGACGCCGCTCCGCGGCTCCACCGTGCGCGGCCTCGACATCCGCGCCGCCGCTGCGCTTGTCGTCGCCGCCCTCGCCGCGAGTGGCCGCACCGAGCTGCGGGACGCGTACCATCTCGATCGGGGCTATGAGTGCCTCGACCGCAAACTGCGCGCTCTCGGCGCTTCCATCGAGCGTATTGCTCCTCGCGAATCCAGCGCCTGACTGCTCCAACGCTCGCCGCTGCGTCGCCCGCGTTTCCGTCCGAGTCGTCCCGCGATCGATATACACTAGCGAGTGGCCCTGCCAGCGACTGCAGGTGTCAAGGGGGACCATGGTGCTCGGCAAAAAGATCGGCATCGATCTCGGCACCGCCAACATCCTCGCCGCTGTGCGGGGCCAAGGCGTGGTGCTCAACGAGCCCGCCACCGTGGCGCTCGCCCACCGCGATAACGCTGTCGTCGCCGTCGGAACGGCCGCCCGCGCCATGCTGGGCCGTAGTCCGGACAGCATCAGCGTCATTCGTCCCTTGCGCGACGGCGTGATCGCCGACTACGTCGTCACGGAGGCGATGCTGCGCTATTTCATCGGCAAGGTCACGGGTCGCTTCGCTCTCGTGAAGCCGGAAGTCATGATCTGTATTCCGGCTGGGGTGAATACCGTCGAACAGCGGGCCGTTCGCGATGCTGCCGAGCAGGCCGGCGCCCGCCGTCCCGCGCACCTCATCCCCGAGCCGCTCGCCGCCGCCATCGGCGCCGGCCTCCCCGTCGCGACCCCGCGCGGGAATCTCATCTGTGACATCGGCGCCGGGCGCACGGAAGCGGCGCTCATCACCATGTACGGCATGATGACCTGGGAATCCGTGCGCGTCGCCGGCGACCGCTTCGATGACGCGATCGTCGCCTACATGAAGCGCCGCCACAACCTCATCATCGGCACGCGCACCGCCGAGGATCTCAAGATCAACATTGGCTCCGCCCTCCCGGTGGACGACACGCTCCGCACCCAAGTGCGCGGACGCGATCATCTCAGCGGTCTGCCCCGTACCGTGACCGTCACCTCGAACGAGGTCGCTACCGCCCTGCAAGAGCCGCTTGCCGTCGCGCTCGGCGCCATTAAAGCTGCGCTTGAGAAAACCCCGCCCGAGCTCGCCGCCGATGTCATCGACCGCGGCATCGTCATGACGGGGGGCAGCTCTCTCCTCCGCAACCTCCCCCGTCTCGTCACCGAGGAGACGGGGGTTCCTTGCCATCTTGCCGACAACCCCATCGAGTGCGTCGCCCAAGGTGCCAGCCTCGCGCTCGAATACCTGGATGTGATCGAGCGCAACTCCCCCATGGACGAAGGCCTGCTCGTCGGCGCTTAACCCGCGCGCCGTCCGTCACCCGCGGCGGCGTCCCGCCTGCCACGCGCCCTGCAGCCTGCCGGTGCGCGGGCGATCGCTCGCGCGCCGGGGGGGTGTTACGCTCAGAGTGAATGGTCGACACGCTTCTCCCCGAACCGGAAATCGCGATCGGCACGATCAAAAACACGAAGATCGAGGAGGAGATGCGCACCTCCTACCTCGATTACGCCATGAGCGTGATCGTGGCCCGCGCCCTCCCCGACATCCGTGACGGTCTCAAACCTGTCCAGCGGCGCATCCTCTACGCCCTCAACGACCTCGGCCTCTCCGCCGCCAGCTCGCACAAGAAGAGCGCCCGCCTCGTCGGCGAAGTGCTCGGGAAGTACCACCCCCACTCCGAAGCGCCCGTTTACGAAGCCATGGTGCGCATGGCCCAACCATTCACCATGCGCTACCCCCTCATTGATGGGCAGGGCAACTTCGGCTCCATCGACGCGGACCCCCCGGCGGCTATGCGCTACACCGAGGCCCGCCTCAGTCGTCTCGCCGAAGAGATCCTCGCCGACCTCGACAAGCAAACCGTCAACTTCACCCCCAACTTCGACGGATCGCTCACCGAGCCCGCCGTTCTCCCGGCGCGCCTGCCCAACATCTTGGTCAACGGCTCCTCCGGCATCGCCGTGGGCATGGCGACCAACATTCCGCCGCACCACCTCGGCGAGGTCGCCGAGGCGATCAAACTGCTCCTGGAGAAGCCGGATGCCTCGGTCGACGAGCTTGTTGAGATCGTCGAGGGGCCGGACTTTCCCTCCGGCGCCCTCGTCTTTGGGCGCGCTGCCCTCCGCGAGATCTACGCGACCGGCCGCGGCCGCTTCACCATGCGGGCTGAATCCAAGGAGGAAGAGGCGCGCGGGAATCGCACACAGATCGTCTTCGTTTCCCTGCCGTACCAGACCAACAAGGCCGCGCTGATCGAGCGGATCGCTGATCTCGTCCGCGAGCGCCGTATCGAGGGCATCGCCGACCTCCGTGACGAATCCGACCGCGATGGGTTGCGGGTCGTCGTCGAACTCAAGCGCGCCGGCCAGATCCGCACCGTCAGAAGCCAACTCTTCAAGCTCACTCCTCTCCAGACTACCTATGCCGTCAACATGCTCGCTCTGGTCGACGGCCAGCCCCGCACCGTCACCCTCCGGCAAATACTCCAGGCCTTCATCGACCATCGCCGTGAGATCATCCGTCGCCGTACGCAGTTCGATCTCGATAAGGCGCGCGCCCGCCATCACATCGTCGAGGGTCTCCTCAAGGCGATCCGCAAACTCACCGCCGTCATCAAGACCATCCGCGAGGCCCCGTCTGCCGATGACGCCAAGGCAGCGCTCCAACAGCGCCCCTACAACCTCACCGAGCGGCAGGCCCAAGCCGTTCTCGATATGCAGCTCCGCCGTCTCGCCGCCCTCGAACGGCGCAAGCTGCAGGACGAGCACGAGGCGCTCACCGCGCGCATTGCCGAGCTCGAAGGCATCCTCCGCGACCCGAGGAAGGTCGACGCCCTCATCCGCGCCGACATGGACGACCTCGTCGGGAAGTACGCCGGTTCGCGCAAGACCACCATCTTTGAGCACGATGTCGAGCATGTCAGCGAGGAGGACCTCGTTCCTCACGAAACCACCGTTATCTCCGTCAGCTCCGGCGGCTACATCAAGCGCATGCCTCTCGCCTCGTACCGTCCCCAACACCGGGGCGGCAAAGGCATCAGTGCCATGAAGACCCGGAACCAGGATGTCGTCCGTCACCTCCTCGTTACCGATACGCACGATAATCTGCTGCTTTTCACGGACCGCGGCCGCGTCTTCAGCCTCAAGGCGTATGAGATTCAGGAGCGCAGCCGCGAGTGGCGTGGCCTCCCCCTCGCGAACCTCATCCAGCTCAATGCCGCCGAGCGTGTCACCGCCATCGTTCCCGCCGCCAGCTTCGATAAAGACTTCCTCGTCCTCGCTACCAGGGCCGGCGAGGTCAAGAAGACCCGGCTCAGCGCCTTCGCCTCCGTTCGCCGCGCCGGTCTCATCGCCTTCAACCTCAAGTCCGGTGACGAGCTGGTCCGCGCTACCTACGCCCATGCCGGCGACGACGTCATCGTCGTCACTGCCGCAGGCCGCGCGATCCGTTTCCCCGTGGACTCGCTTCGCGCTGCCTCCCGCGGCAGCGGCGGCGTGCGGGCCATCCGCGTCCCCGGCGACGGACAGCTCGTCGGCCTCGACACCGTCAAGCCCGGTAGCCAGATCCTCACCCTGACGGCCAAGGGCTACGGCAAGCGCACCTCCGAGGCCGAGTACCCGCGGAAAGGACGCGGAGGCATCGGGATCGTCGCTCACAAGACCACGACGAAGACCGGCCCGGTGGTCGCCCTCCGCTGCGTCAGCGGCGACGAAGAGCTCGTGATCATCTCCCAGGGCGGCAAGTTCCTCCGCACCGGGATCGCCTCCATCGGATCGCTGGGACGCTCCACCATGGGGGTGCGGACCATGGATGTGAGCGGCAGCGGCGATGTCGCTGCCGTCGCCGTCGTCTCGCTGGCCTAACGCCTATCCCGGCTCCCTCCGCCGGGGCGAAGGACGAAGATCCGTCGACGGCTCCGCTCGCCGGCGCAGAACGCTCCATCTCCCGCTGCAGCGGGAGGACTTAGTAACCGCGCTCCAAGTCCACGACGTGCGCCAGCGCTTCCCCCGCTACGAACCGCCGTAGGTTCGCTTCAAGCACTGTTCCCGCCTCCGCCACCCACTCGTTGAACACGCCGCTGTTGTGCGGCGTGATGTGCAGATTCGGCGTTGACCACAGCGCATCTCCGTCGGGCAGCGGCTCCGGCACCACGACGTCCGTGTAGGCCGCCGCGATCCGCTTCTCTCTCAGCGCCTCCACCAACGCCGCCTGGTCCACCACGGAGCCGCGCGCGACGTTCACCAACACCCCTTCCGGCTTCATGGCCGCGAGCGCTGCCGCGTCGAAGAAGCCGCGCGTCGTCTCGGTCAGCGGTACGGCCAGCACCACGTAATCTCCTTGTGCCACCATCGCGTGTAGCTGATCGGGTCCAAAGAGTTGATCGCAGTGCGGCGCCCGCCCGCCGGCGCGCGCGCGGCGCGTCGACCCCAGCACCCGCGCTCCGAACGCCTGGCAGAGACGCGCCGTCTCCCCCCCGATCGCTCCCATCCCCACGACCACCACCGTCGCTCCGCGGAGCGTGCCCAGCCGATCCTTGCGGCTCCACACGGCTTCCGCTTGCCGCGCCAAGAAAAACGGCATCTGCTTGGCGTGCATCAGCAAGAACGCCAGCACCCACTCCGCCACCGGCGTCGCGTACAGATCGCCGGCATTGGTCAGGACCACGCCGCCGGGCAGTGGCCGGCTGATCGCGTGGTCTGCCCCTGCCGACGCCAGCTGGATCCAGCGCAGCGGTCCCTCCTCCGGCAACCAGGAGTGATCGAATCCCAACGTGAACAGCGCTGCGCTCTCCGACAGGGCCTCGCGGATCTCCGCCGCCGCTGCATCGTCTCCCCCGGCCGCTCTTCGGAAGCGCCGTCGCGCCTCCCGGCTCAGCACCCGCACGCGTACCCGCGCGTCGACGGCCCGCAGCGCCTGCTGCGTCGTCTCCGGCAACGGCAAGGCCGACAGCACCCGCACCGGCTCGCTCATCGGCGCCTCCTTCGGTCGCGTCAGTCTACGCCCCTGGCCATGGGTCAATCTGCTGCGCAATCGCCCGCAGGACGGTACTTCATCGTTCCCCCTCATATACTTGCGGAAGAATGTGCTCCTCCAAAGAAGCCACTGCGGACCCCTCGGCTTCGGCGTCTCCTTGGTCGACCACCACCGGCTCGCCGGCGGAGACCGCCGCCCTCGGCGAGCGCCTCGGCCGCCTGCTGCAGCGCGGCGACATCGTCTTGCTCTCCGGCGAGCTCGGCGTTGGCAAAACCGTCTTCACCCAGGGTCTCGGCAGCGGCCTCGAAACGCCCACGCCGGTGCGCAGCTCCAGCTTCGTGCTGCTCTCCGAACACCCCGACGGCCGCTTACCGCTCTTCCACGCCGACCTCTATCGGCTCACCGCCGCCGCCGAAGTCGCCGAGCTCTGGCTCGATGAGGAGGCTGCCGATGGCGTCCTCGTCGTCGAGTGGCCCGAGCGCTGGGCGGCGGATACTCCAGCCGACCACCTCTTGGTGCGGTTTGAGGCCGATCTTGGCCCGCAGGCGATCACGGAGCAGCGCCGCATCACCATCGCCGCCTGTGGGTCCACGGCCGCCGCGCGGCTTCAGGACTTCACGGCCGCCGAGCGCTCGGCTCGTGGCGCCGCTAAGGTGAGCGGGCGCTAGTGGAACTTGCCATCGATACCGTCGGCCCCACTGCCAGCGTCGCTCTCAGCGTGAAGGGCCGGATCGTCGCCGAGTTCACCTGGCCCGCCGGTCGCCGACACACCGCCACGCTCGTCCCCATGATCGATCAGGCCTGTCGCCTTGCCCAAGTCGAGCCCCAAGCGCTCACCGCCGTCTTCGTCGACCTGGGCCCCGGCGCGTATGGCGGCATCCGTGCCGGCATCGCCACCGCTACCGCGCTCGCCCTCGCCCTGACAGTTCCCACCCTGGGCGTCGGCCGCCTGGAGATCGAGGCCTACGCTCATGCCGCGAGCCCCGGCGACATCGCCGCTGTGCATGCCGCTGGACGCGACCAATGGGCTCTCGCCCGCTACCGTGGCCCTGCCGGCGCATGGACCGAGCTCAGCCCGCCCAATCTCTACCCTGCCTGGGGCGCCCTCCTCGACGCCCTGCCCTGCGCTGCGGAATCTCCCGGCCTTCTCACGGGCGACCTCGATCGGCTGAGCGATGCCGATCGCAGCGCGCTTGTCGCGCAAGGCTGGGTCCTTGCCACCCCCGCCGCCGCGCTGCGTCGCGCGGGACTCCTCGCCGAGCTAGGGTGGAACCGGCTTCAAGCGGGCGGCGACTTCCCCCCCGGCCGCCTCGATCCCATATACCTGCGCGAGCCCGCTATCGGTCCCCAACCCCCGCCGCTGGCGCAAACGGAGTCGCAGAACGAAGACCTGCCAGCAGCGACGGACAGCCAGCACTCAGTCGCACCACCTTCGCGGAAGTAGAGGAAATGACGATCGAACGCAGCCTTGTTCTCGTGAAGCCCGACGGCGTGCAGCGCGGCCTCAGCGGCCGCATCCTTGGCCGTCTTGAGGAGCGTGGCCTCAAGCTCATCGGCCTCAAGCTCATCCGCATTAGCGACGCCCTCGGCCGCCAGCACTACGCGGAGCACGTCGACAAGCCCTTCTTTCCCGGTCTGCTCGCATACATGACCAGCGGCCCCGTCGTCGTGGCCGCCTTCGAAGGTCCCGGCGCCGTCGGCGCCATCCGCAACGCCATGGGCGCAACCAATCCACTCGAGGCGGGACCCGGCACCGTCCGCGGCGACTACGCGCTCGAAGTGGGCCGTAACCTCGTCCACGGCTCCGATTCGGTCGAGTCGGGCCGGAGGGAGATCGCCCTCTTCTTCTCCGAGGACGAGCTGCTTCCCTGGGATCGCGATACCGACCGTTGGATTTACGAGTGATGGCGCCGCCTGCGCGTCGGCGCAGCAGCTCGCCTATTCGATCCGCAGCAGCGGCGTCCCGCCCGACCAGAGTTGCTCCAGGCCGTAGTAGTGGCGCTGCTCGGGAGTGAGCAAATGCACGACCACGTCCCCGTAGTCGAACAGCTGCCAGCCGGAGTCGGACTTTCCCTCACGACGCGGTTTGGCTGCCCCCGTCTCGGCGGGGACTTCCCGCTCCACCACGTGCGCCAGCGCTTCGAATTGACGCGGCGACTTCGCCGTCGCGATCACGAAATAGTCCGTGAATCCGGCGACCCGGCTGATGTCCAGCACCACGACCGCCTCCGCCTGCAACTCGGCCAGCGCGTCGGCGATATGGCGAGCAAGCTGCGATCCTTGCAGGCGCTCCGTCCTCTCTCGGGCAGCCGCGCGCGCGACCGCAGCGCGGCACAGCAGGCGGGAGTATAGCAATGCCAGAGCGGATCGTCGTCGCTATGAGCGGCGGCGTTGACTCCTCCGTCGCCGCCTTGCTCTGCAAGGAGCAGGGCTACGACGTCATCGGAATCACCATGCGTCTCTGGACCGAGGCGCGCCCTGCCGGCTTCAGCGGCCGCACCCAGTGCTGCGGCGTCGAGGACATCGACGACGCCCGCCGCATCGCTCAGCAGACCGATATTCCCCACTACGTGCTCAACCTGGAGAAGCCCTTCCGCACCAAGGTCGTCGACCACTTCGTCGGCTCCTATGCGCGCGGCCGCACCCCAAATCCCTGCCTTGAATGCAACACCCACATCAAGTTCGATGCCTTCTTCCAGCGGGCCATGGCCCTCGGCGCCGACTACATCGCGACCGGCCACTACGCCCGTCGCGTCGAAGGACCCGGCGGCGCCGAACTCCACCGCGCCCTCGATGCCGGCAAGGACCAGTCCTACGTTCTCTACACCCTGCCGGCCGCGGTGCGCGCACGCACGCTCTTCCCCCTCGGCGAGCTGCACAAGGACGATGTCCGTGCGATCGCCAAGCGGCACGGATTGGCGGTAGCCGAAAAGCCCGACAGCGCCGACATCTGCTTCGTCCCCGGCGGGGACTACCGCGACTTTCTCGCCCGCTACCTTCCGGACCGCCCCGGTGCCTTCGTTGATCGCGACGGTCGGCGCCTGGGCGAGCACCAGGGCGCCCATCGCTTCACCATCGGCCAGCGCCGCGGTCTCGGCCTCGCCCTCGGCGCACCCGCCTTCGTCACCGCCATCGACCCCGCCCGCAACGCCGTGGAGCTCGGGGCTCAGGACGATCTGCGCGTTGCGGGCCTCCGCGCCGCCGGTTGGCGCTGGCTCATCCCCGCGCCCGCTGAGCCCATGGATACCCAGGTCAAGCTCCGCTACCGGGCGGCGCCGGTCCCCGCCTTGCTCTACCCGGCCGGTCCCAACGCCGGCGACACGGTCTGGATCCGGCTCCGCGCCCCCGCCGGCGCCGTCGCTCCCGGACAGGCCGCCGTCTGCTACGACGGATCCCGCGTCATCGCCGGCGGCACCATTGAGCGCACCGTGCGCGACTGGGACCAAACGCCTCTGGCCCGCGCCGTGTCCTCCTTCTGAGCGCTGCCGCGTGGATCAGCGCCCGTCACTCGAGGTGGTATACTCCCGTCCGCTGCGTTGCGGCGCGGCGCATAGTCTACCGACCCCTCTCCGATCACGTCGGCCGCGCCGCGTAGAGAGGCAGCGCCACGCTGGAAACGCTCTCCATCCTTACCGATATCCGCGACATCGTCCTGATCGTCTTCGGTATCGTCGCTATTCTCACCCTGATCGTGACGATAGCCGTCATGGCCGCCGTCGGCTGGGGCCTCTATCGCTTCATCGGCGTCGGCCGGGCGACCATCGGCGACGGCCTTGGCCCCCTCCTCGAAAACGCGGGCGGCACCGTCCGCAACGTCCGCGTCACCAGCGAGTACGTCTCCGATGCCGTCGTCACGCCTATCATCCGCGTGCGCGCCTTCGTGGCCGGCGTGCGGCGCGTCCTGAGCATCTTCGGCGGGCGCTTCGGCTGATGGCTTTTGGACGCGGCCTTCTCTTTGGCTTCTTTGTCGGCGTGATCGCCACCGCCGCCCGCCGCCGCTCGGTCGGATCCGGATCCGCGTCCGGCGCTGCTCCGCCCGGCGCGCCCTCCCCCCTGCGCGCCGCTGCCGCCGCCGCCCGCCAAGCCGCTCACGACGAGCAAGAGCGGCTCCAACGGGAGTTCCGCGCCGCTCGCCGCCGTGGCGACCTCTACTCCGAGGGCGGAGACGACTAGCGGGATCCGGGCAAAAGCGGCGGTGCGATAGCTGCGATAGCATGGTGCCGGCGATGGGGGCAGCAGGGGGTGCCCCGTGCGAGGCGACGCCGAGCGTCCGGCCGGCAAGCGCCAGCTCTGCGAGCGGCGGCGCGCCGATCCGTTCTACAAACGGCCGCGCCGCGCGCGGCGCATGATCCCTGTTGGTCCGTTCTTCGGTGCGCTGCTGCTCGTGAGCGTCGCGACGGCGCTGGCCTGCGCGGGGAGCGCTGAGGACGCTCCGCCGCCCGCCCCGGCCATTGAGGCCGGCACCTCGCCTGCTATTACTCCCGAACCCCTGTCCGCTGCCGCGCCTCCTCCGGAAGCAACGGCCATCCCGGCGCCCGCGACGCCGGCGCCGGGCCTCGGGCTTTCCGGAACGGACGCCGGCCCCGACAGGGAGTGGGTGATCGCGGATGTCCCGCTGCCGGACTCCCGCCCGGTCGTCCTGGCGCGCTGGGCGGCGATCACGGATCAGCGGCGTGATGTGCTGGACCTGGATCTCGCCGCCGTCCTGCGGATCATGCGCGGCGACGCCCGGGACTGGTCCGCCTTCGGCGGCAGCCCGCAGCCGATCAACGTCTATCTGCCTGCCTCACAGGCCGTCGCCATCGCGGACGCCCTTGGCCTCCTGATGCACGAACTGGCGGCGGACTTGCTGCCGGATGACGAGTTGACGGACCGTGTCGCGGCTACGCCGGGTGCGTTCGCTTTGGTCGTCCCCGAGCGGCTGCGACTCGGCGTGCTGGCTCTCACCGTCAATGGCCACGACCCCTACCGCGACCCGGCGCAAGAGTCGCCGCTGCGCCTGGTGCGCTGGATCCGCGCCCCCGCCGCCGGGGACGCCGGCGCCCAGGCCGCCGCCGGGATGGAGTCCCTGCCTCCCTTCGATCCGGTGGGGATGCTGGTCACCGGTGAGTTGATCCCGGTGCGCTGCACCAACCACGTGCTCACCGCCCTGGATGACTACGGGGCGATGTTCGACGGCGTGCGCGAGGCGATTAGGGCGGCCGATCTCGCCGTGGCGCCGCTCGAGTCGCCGCTCACCGACCTGGGCGAGCCGACGCCCTGCGTGGAAACGGTCGTGCTGCAGGGCAGTCCCCGCGTCGTCCCCGCCTTGGCCGGCGCCGGCCTGGACGTGGTGCTGACGATCGGCAACCACATGCTGGATTGCTGGGAGGGCTGCTCGGGCGTTGGGGCGCTGCTGGATACGCTGGCGCGCCTGGACGCGGCGGGCATCGTTACCACCGGCGCCGGACCGGACTTGGCCGCCGCCCGCGCGCCGGCGGTGGTCAGCGTCGAAACCGCCCAGGGCCCCGTGCGCTTCGCCTTCCTCGGCTACGACGCCATCGCGCCCTGGTACGCGGCGACGGACGGCCATGCGGGCACGGCCCCGCTCGACGCTGCGATCGTGCGCGAGGATGTGCGAGCGGCGCAGGATCGTGCGCATCATGTCCTGGTCGGAGCGAATTGGGGCGTGGAATACACCGCCGACCCGGTCGCCTTCCAGCGCGAGCTGGGCGGGATCGCGGTCGAGGCCGGCGCTACGGTCGTGGTCGGCAGTCACCCGCACTGGGTGCAGGCCGTCGAGCAGTTCGACGGTGCACTCGTGGCCTACTCCTTCGGCAACTTCGTCTTCGATCAGAATTGGTCGCTCGAAACCATGCAGGGGATGCTCATGGAGTTCGGTTTCACGGCCGAGCGGCTGATCGGCTATCGCATCCGCCCGGTGGTGATCCGCGCCCACAGCAGCGAGCTTCCTTGGACGTACCGGCCCGACTTGGTCGACCCCGCGGGCCAGGGACGCCCGATCCTCGACCGCGTGTGGGAGGCCCAAGACCGGCTGCCGCCGAGGCAGGTCGTGCGCTCCGAGTAGACGCGCCGGGTGATGATGTACCGAAAGAGACCCGCTACGTGGCTGCGGGGCAGGCTGCCATTTTCCTCGCGTACACTGGACCGGCTTTCCGGAGTCGCGTTCCACGCCGCGGGCGCTGGCCCGCTCTCGACAGTTACGCCCAACTCTCTCAGCCGTCGGGTTTTCGGCGCGCCTGCACAGTGCCTAGCGGCGCCGTTGCTATATTGATCGCGGAGCGGGAGAGGTGTCCGAGTGGTTGAAGGTGCCGATCTCGAAAATCGGTAGGGCTCAAAAGGCCCTCGTGGGTTCGAATCCCACCCTCTCCGCCAGATCATCCAGAAAAGCCCTAGAAAACTAGGGCTTTTCTCTTGAGAAATGGTCTGTTCCCCTCATTTACCCTCCCATTTCTGAGTGGAATACACGGGGACATGCAGGACTTTCTTAGCTGACGCACCGGAGTTGACATTCCTCGGACCTGGCGCACCCCAAGGCGATGGTGAGAGAACTGCTCGCGTCCTGCTGCTGAAGGGTCTATCCCGGCACAGCCGCTTCAGCCAAGGCCTCCCGCCCGAACCGTTCGATGGCC
>JAPOXK010000002.1 GCA_026707145.1 Chloroflexota bacterium
GTCGGCGAGCTCCTCATCGGTGAGCGCACGGGCTTCGGCGGCCAGGGGATTCACCATCGCTAAATCACATCCGTGGAACGGCCGACAAAGCGGGCGCGGATCGGGAGCTTGTGCGAGGCCAGCCGCAGCGCTTCGCGCGCGTCTGCCTCAGGGATACCGGCGATCTCGAACAAGATGCGTCCCGGCTTCACGACGGCGACCCAGTGGTCCGGCGCACCCTTGCCCTTGCCCATACGCGTCTCGGCAGGCTTTTGCGTAACGGATTTGTCCGGGAAGATCCGGATCCAGACCTTGCCGCCGCGCTTTACGTGGTGCGTGATGGCGCGCCGCGCGGATTCAATTTGCCGGCTGTCGATCCACGCGGCCTCGAGCGCTTGCAGCCCAAAGTCACCAAAGGCGACGGAATGTCCGCCCGACGCGAGGCCGCGCCGGCGGCCACGATGATGCTTGCGCCACTTGACCCGCTTGGGCTGGAGCATCAGGAAGCCTCCGGCGGCGTGGCGGGCGACGAAGAGGCCGCTGCCTCGCCCGGGACGAACGTTTGGGCGACGGGGGACGAAGCCGGCGGCGGTACCGCGTGCGCAGGACCCGTCGTCTCCTCTTCCTCCATCGCACCCTCACCCGCCATCTCGCCCCGGTATATCCAAACCTTCACGCCGATGCGGCCGAAAACGGTGCGGGCTTCGGCAGTGCCGTAGTCGATGTCCGCGCGAAGCGTATGCAGCGGCACCTGCCCCGTCATTTCCGTGGCGCGCCGGGACATCTCGCTACCGCCGAGGCGGCCAGCCACGATGATCTTCACGCCCTTGGCCCCCCGTTGCATCGTGCGCTGCGCGGCCTGCTTGATAGCGCGACGGAAGGCGATGCGCCGCTCGAGTTGCTCGGCGACGTTGCGCGCGACCAGACGGGAGTCCAGCTCGGGGACGCGGATCTCCTGAATGTTGACACGCATGCGGCGGCCCGTGGTCTTCTCCAGCATGGTCCGGAGCTCATCGACTTTCTGGCCGCCCCGGCCGATGACGATGCCGGGCTTGGCGGTATGGATCGTCACCGAGCCTTGGTTGGCGTTGTTCTCGATCTCAATGCGAGACACGCCCGCGTCGCCGAGCGACTTGCTGATCGCATCCCGGATCTTGCGGTCCTCGGCCAAGAGATGCGCGTAATCTTTCTCGGCATACCACTGGCTCTGCCAGGTGTAGATCGTGCCGATGCGGAAACTCGTCGGGTGGACTTTCTGACCCATCGCTACTCCCCGTCGTTCGAGACGACTACGGTGATGTGACTCGTGCGGCGGTGGATGCGACCAACACGGCCCCGGGCCCGCGGCTTGTAGCGCTTCAGCGTACGGGCATCGCCCGCGCGGGCGTTGGCGACGCGCAGAGAATCGCGCGCGAGATCGTAGTTGTTCTCGGCGTTGGCAACGGCAGCCTCCAGAACCTTCGTCACGATGCGCGCGCCCGGCTTGGGCGTAAACCGCAGCGTCATCAGCGCCTCCTCCACATCCAGGCCCGCGATGCCCTGCAGGATCAGCCGCGCCTTCCGGGGCGAGAGGGGTACGTACTTGGCTGTGGCTGTGACTTGCATGACAGCTAGCTCACGCGTGTGGTGCGATCGGAGCGGCCGGCATGCCCGCGGAAAGTGCGCGTGGGAGCGAACTCACCCAGCTTGTGCCCGACCATGTTCTCGGTGATAAAGACGGGAATGTGGCGGCGGCCATCGTGGACCCCGATGGTGAGGCCCACCATCTCGGGCATGACGGTCGAGGCGCGCGACCACGTTTGAATCACGGTCCGCGCGCTACTCTTGCGGACGACTTGGACCTTCCTAAGCAGCTTCACGTCGACGTAGGGACCCTTTTTAGTGGAGCGTGACATCGGCAACCTCCCTAGCCGCGCCTGCGGCGGCGGCGCACGATGTGCTTGTCGGACGGTTTGCGTCCGCGCGTGCGGTAGCCCAGCGTCGGCCGACCCCAGGGGGTCTTGGGCCCATCCAAGCCAATCGGAGCTTTACCCTCGCCGCCCCCGTGCGGGTGATCGGCGGGGTTCATAGCGGAGCCCCGCACCTGCGGGCGGCGGCGGCGGTGCCGGTTGCGGCCCGCCTTACCCAGCTTGATGTTGTTGTGCTCCACGTTCCCAACTTGGCCGACGGTGGCGTAGCAGGCGCTGCGAACGCGGCGCATCTCCGTCGATGGAAGACGGAGCAGCGTGTAGTCGCCTTCCTTCGCCATGATCTGCGCGACGGTCCCCGCGCTCCGCACCATCTGCGCGCCCTTGCCCTCGACCAGCTCCACGCAGTGGACTTGCGTTCCCGAGGGCATGCTGCCCAGCGGCAGCGCGCTCCCCGGCCGGATCGGTGAGCCTGGCCCCGTGTGGATCGCGTCGTTCACAGCCAAGCCCAGCGGCGCCAGGATGTAGCGTTTGGCGCCGTCCTCGTAGTAGACGAGCGCGATCCGAGCCGAGCGGTTGGGATCGTATTCGATCGCGCGGACCCGTCCGACCACGCCGACGCGGTCACGCCGCTTCCAATCGATGATCCGGTACCTGCGCTTGGGCCCGCCGCCACGGTGCCGAACCGTGATCTTGCCGCGGTTGTTCCGTCCCGCCTGACGCTTCAGCGGCGCCAGCAGGCTCCGTTCCGGTCGCTTCCGCGTGATCTCCGTAAAGGTGTAGCCGGATGAGCCGCGGCGGCCGGGAGAAGTCGGCTTGAACTGCTGAATGGGCATCGCTACACGCCTTCGAATAGCTTGATGTCGTAGCCTTCAGCCAAGGTGACGACGGCTTTCTTGCGCGCCGGAGCTGTCCGGCGGCGGCGGCCGTACCCCTGCTCCCGGCCCTTCACGATCATCACATTGACCCGCTTCACCGCCACATTGAAGGCGATCTCGACCGCCTCCTTGATCTGGATCTTGTTGGCGCGGGGATCGACTTCGAACACGTACTTGCCCAACTCCGTGAGCTCCGTGCTCTTCTCGGTCAAGATCGGACCACGCAGCACTGCATAGGGATGCAGCTCCTTGGGCATCAGCGCTCTCCTTCCGCGCCGACGGACGAGGGAACGCGCCTCAGGCGCGCCTGCTCGCCGCCCCAGAGGGACTCCGCACGCCGCACGGCCGACTCGGTCATGACGACGTAGTCATGCTGGATCAAAGCCTCGACATTCAGGACGTCCGCCGGCAGGCAGTTCATCTCGGGCAAGTTGCGGATGCCGAGCACCAGATCGGGGTCGACGGACGGCGTGACGACCAAGCCCCGGCGGTCGACGCCGAGCGCCCGCAGGATCGCCCGCACGGCGGCGGTTTGGGCGGGAAAAGCAACCGCGTCGTCGAGGACGAGCAAGCCGCCCTCCGCCGTGCGTTGGGAGAGCAAGGATCGAATGGCGAGCCGGCGCATGCGCTTCGGCAGCGCCTGGCGGTAGGAGCGTGGGTGCGGGCCGTGGGCGACGGCGCCGCCGCGGCGGACAGGGGACGACGCGGCCCCTTGGCGGGCGCGTCCCGTTCCTTTCTGGCGCCGCGTCTTGGCCTTGGAGGCACGCACGGTGCTGCGCCTTCTGGTGGCATGGGTCCCTTGCCGCTTATTGGCCTGCATGGCCAAGAGCGCCTGGTGCACGACGCCGAGGTGGGGATCGATCCCGAAGACGGCGTCATCGGCCTCGATCTCGCGCTGCTTGGCGCCGCTGGCGTCGACGACGGCGAGTTTCATGCGCGCCCCGCCGATCCGTGCCGTGTGTGCCGGACGGTCACGATCTGATTGGGCGGACCGGGCACGGAGCCGTTCACGAAGATCAATCCCCGTGCAGGATTAATCCGGATCACCTCCAAATTGAGGACCGAGCAGCGCCGGGCACCCTGGTGACCGGCCATCTTGGTGCCCTTGTACACGCGCCCGGGGGTCGTGCCTGCTCCAATGGATCCTGGAGCGCGGTAGCGATCGCTCTGGCCATGCGTCTTGGGACCCCCACGGAAGCCGTAACGCTTGACAACGCCGGTGAACCCCTTGCCTTTCGAGGTAGCCGCGACGTCGACACGGTCTCCGACGTTGAAGAGATCGGACACCGTGAACGTCTGGCCGACCTTCAACTCCTCGTAGTTGCCGGGCTCGGTAGGAAACTCGGCCAGGTAGCGTAAGGGACCGTTCGAACCGCTGTGGCCCCGCTCCGCCTTGGTGAGCTTCCACTCGGCAGTGCGTTCAAAGCCCAATTGCACGGCTTGGTAGCCGTCGCGGGTTTCGGTCTTGATCTGGGTAATCGCGCAGGGCCCGAGCTCCACGACGGTGCAGCCTGTCACGCGGCCATCGTCGGCGACGAGCTGCACCATCCCGAGCTTCTTGCCAATGAGTCCTTCGACGGCCACGGCACTCACAGTTTCCGCACTAGAGCTTGATCTCGATGTCGACGCCGCTCGGGAGCTGGAGTCGCATCAGGGTATCCACGGTCTTGCCCGATGGTTCGAAGATGTCGATCAAGCGTTTATGGGTGCGCATCTCGAACTGCTCACGGGAGTCCTTGTCGATGAAGGGTGAGCGGATCACCGTGTAGCGCTGGATCCGCGTCGGCAATGGGACCGGCCCTGCGATCTCGGCACCGGTCTGTTCGGCGGCCTCGACGATCTGGCGTGCACTCTGGTCCAGAATGCGGTGATCGTAAGCCTTCAGCCGGATGCGGATCTTTTGACGCGCCATACGGGGGTTACTCCAGGATCGCGGTGACGGCGCCGGCGCCGACGGTGCGG
>JAPOXK010000004.1 GCA_026707145.1 Chloroflexota bacterium
CGGGAGGCGGGGCGGGCGTGCCCGTCGCGGGCGCCTCGTCCGGCGTGACGGCCGGTGCCGGGGTGGCTGCCGGGGGCGGCGGGCTCTCCGGGGGCGGCCGGGCGCCGTCCGCGGATCCGCCACATGCCGCCAGCGCCAGGACGAGGCTGGCGGTGAGCAGGAGGGTTGCCCAATGGCGGGCGCGAGTCATGGCATGTGCCCCCGCGGTCTTATCCAGGTTAACGCCGCCGCCGGGTGCGGGGTTCCGCCCGTCCCGCACGACCGGATGCCGGGGGCCGGCGGAGGGATGCGAACGCTCAAAGCGGCTGCTGTGGCAGCAAAATCTTCCTGAGACACAGAGCCGCGTTGTTCGCGCAAACGGCGTTATGCTACGGTTCTTCCGCAGCGGCAGCTCGGGCAGGTACAAGGCCATGAGCGCCGCGCCCCGCGACCCTTGCAGGATGTGAATGCTGACGCGCAAGGAAAAAGACGAGGTCATCCGCGAGTACCGTCTCCATGAGACGGATACCGGCTCTCCTGAGGTCCAGGTGGCGACGCTGACGGCGCGCATCAACCGCCTCACCGAGCATCTGCGGGAGCACACGCACGATCACAGCACCCGCCGGGGATTGCTCAAGCTGGTCGGCCGGCGCCGGCGGCAGTTGGGCTATCTCAACAAGACGGATGTGGGGCGCTATCGCAGCCTCATCGCCAGTCTCGGCCTCCGCAAGTAGCGGCGGCGCGGCGGCCGGCGCGCGCCGAAGCGGGCCGATGACCGTCGGAGGACACAGGAAGACGGAGGAAGCGGAGAGCCGCTCGGGACGCACGGCGCGACAGCCGTCCCCAAACCGCCCGAGCGCACGAGGAAACGGTCCGTGAGCAGGCGCCGGCTCCCTCGGGGAGGTCAAGACGAGCCGCGCCCCGGAGCGAACCGCTAGGTAGAAAAGGCGGGCGCGCGGCAGGGCCGCGAGCGCCCCAGACGGAGGCAGATCGAAGAGGGCCCGACGCAATCGTCCGGGCCGGAAAGGCATGATGGAGAAAACATACGAGATAGAGCTGGCGGGCGAGCCGCTGATCATCGCGACCGGGCGCTACGCCCAGCAGGCGGGCGGCGCGGTCACGGTGCGCTACGGCGACACGTTGGTGCTCGGCACCGCCACCGCCAGCAAGCCGCGGCCCGGGATCGACTTCTTCCCCCTGTCCGTGGAGTTCGAGGAGCGGCTGTACGCGGCCGGGCGCATCCCGGGATCGTTCTTCCGCCGGGAGGGCCGCCCCACCACCACCGGCGTCCTCTCGGCCCGTCTGACGGACCGGCCCCTGCGGCCGCTGTTCCCCAAGGGCTACATGGACGACACGCAGGTCATCATCACGGTGCTCTCGGCCGACATGGAGCACCCCCCCGACACGCTCGGCACCATCGCCGCGAGCGCCGCCCTGACCATCTCCGACATCCCCTTCGACGGGCCCGTGGCCTCGGTGCGCTTGGGTCATGTCAACGGTTCGCTGGTGCTGCAGCCGAAGTTCGAAGAGCTCAACGAGAGCGACCTGAACATCGTCGTGGCCGGCACCAAGGACGCGATCATGATGGTCGAGGCCGACGCCGCCGAGGTCTCCGAGGCGCTGCTGGTCGAGGCCCTGGAGCTCGGCCAGGAGGCGATCGCCTCGATCGTGGCCGTCCAAGAGCAGCTGCGCGAGGACTTCGGCAAGCCCAAGCGTTCCTACGAGGCGCCGGCCGTCGACGAGGAGGCGGTCGCGGCGATCGAGCGGCAGGTGGGCGCGGAGCTTACGACCGCCCTCTCCTCGGCCGGAATCGCCAAGGCAGAGCGCGAGGCGCGGATCGCCGCGCTCAAGGCGCAGGCGCTGGACGGCGTCGCCGACGAGGATCAGGAGCGGCAGGCGGCCGCCTTCGGCGATCTCGAAGGCCGCATCGTGCGCTCCAACATCCTGGAGCGCGGGCTGCGCCCGGACGGACGCACGCCCACGCAGATCCGCGAGCTGAGCAGCGAAGTGGGGCTGATCCCCCGCACCCACGGCTCCGGACTCTTCCAGCGCGGGGAGACGCAGGTGCTGGCGCTCACCACGCTGGCCGGCACCGGCATGGCGCAGCGCCTCGACGATCTGACCCCGGTCGAGAGCAAGCGCTTCATGCACCACTACAACTTCCCGCCCTTTTCCACGGGGGAGACCGGCCGCGTCGGCACGCCCAGCCGGCGCTCGATCGGGCACGGCATGCTCGGCGAGCGCGCCATGATGGCCGTGCTGCCCGATTTCGACGAGTTTCCCTACACGATCCGCATCGTCTCCGAGGTGCTTTCCTCTAACGGCAGCACCTCGCAGGCGAGCGTCTGTGCCGCCGTCCTCTCCATGATGGATGCCGGGGTGCCGCTGAAGGCGCCCGTGGCCGGCGTCGCCATGGGCCTCATCAAGGGCGAGCAGGCGGACGAGTTCAGCGTCCTCACGGACATCGCCGGGATCGAGGATCACCTTGGCGACATGGACTTCAAGGTGGCCGGGACGCGCGCCGGCGTGACCGCGCTGCAGATGGACATCAAGGTCCAGGGGATCACGACCGCGATCATGGCGCAGGCGCTCGACCAGGCGCGCGCCGCTCGCCTGGAGGTCATCGAGTCGATGGCCGCGACCATCGCCGCGCCGCGCGACGAGATGTCGCCCTACGCGCCGCGGGTCCACCGCCTCAACGTTCCCCAGGAGAAGATCGGCGTGATCATCGGGCCGGGCGGCAAGACGATTCGCAGCCTGGAAGAGCAGACCGGCGCCTCCATCGACATCGAGTCGGATGGCGCGGTCTTCGTTTCCGCGCCGAACGGCGAGTCCCTGCGCAAGGCGACGGAGATCATCAACGCCATGACCAAGGAGGTGGAGCCGGGCGAGGTCTACACCGGCAAGGTCACGCGCCTGATGAACTTCGGCGCCTTCGTCGAAGTGCTGCCCGGCAAGGACGCCCTGGTGCACATCTCCGAGCTGGCCGACTATCGCGTTCCGTCCGTCGAGGATGTGGTGAAGGTCGGCGACGAGCTCACCGTGAAGATCACCGAGATCGACAACCTGGGCCGCATCAACGCCTCGCGCCGCGCGCTGCTGACGGGCGAGGATGCTGCGTCCGGCCGTGACCAGCCCGCGGATCGCGACGAGCGCGACGGTGGCGCGGATGGCGACGAGCGCGGCGATGGCGACGATCGTCCGGGCCGCGGCCCGAGGCCGCGGCGCGGCCGGGCCGGGCGCGGCTTCCGGGACCGTCCTCCCGCGCGCGAGCGCGGCTTCGACGGCGACGGCCCCAGCCGGGAGCGCGCGTTCCGAAGCGACGACGCTCCCGAGGAAGCGCGTCCGGATTCCGGTTCCGAGGAGTTCGAGCGGCGCGAGCGGCAGCCGGTCGAGTCGGCTGCCAACGATGCCGAGGCGCCGGCGGGAGTTGGCCGGCGCCGGCGCCGGCGCCGGCGCCGCCGGTCGGGTGGCGATGCGGGGAGCCCCAGCGGCGACGGAGGAGCCGCCGCCCAAGAGCGGCAGCCGGACACTACCGCCAGCGGCCGGCCGCTCTCGCGGGTGATCAGCCGGTTGGGTGCCCGCCGGGCGCACCGGGAATCCTCGGATGGGGATCTGGGCCCGCCTCCCCCGCCGCGTCCGGACTTCGGCGCGCCCCAGTCGTAACGGCGACGACGATGACGCTGCGCGTCGCGGTCAGCGGCAGCGGCCAGATGGGGGCCCGGATTCTGACCACGGTGGCCGCCGCCGACGGGCTCGAGATCGCGGGCGTGATCGAGAAGTACTCGCACGGGCGGACGTACGCGCTGAGCGACGGGCGCACCGTGCCGCTCACCCAGAGCGTTACGGGGCTGCGCGACCTCGGCGCGGACGTCGTTGTCGATTTCAGCAATGCGGCCTGGACGGAGCAGATCTTGCCCTTGGCGATCGAAGCCGGCGTCTCTCCCGTGGTCGGCACCTCCGGGCTGCCGGACGCGCTGATCGAGCAATCCGCCGCCGCCTGCGCCGCGCAGCGGTTGGGCGGAGTGGTCGCCGCCAACTTCGCGCTCGGCGCCGTGATGCTGATGCATCTCGCCCGCGTGGCCGCTCCCTTCTTCGACGCGGCCGAGGTGATCGAGCAGCATCACGACGGCAAGGTCGACGCACCCTCGGGGACCGCGATCGCGACGGCGCGCGGGATGCGCGAGGCGCGCACGGAGGACTTCGGGCGCAACGTGGCGGAGCAGGAGACGCTGCCCGACGCGCGGGGCGCGGCGCTTGCCGGCGTCACTCTCCACTCCGTTCGCCTGCCGGGCCTGGTGGCGCACCAAGAGGTGATCTTCGGCGGGCTAGGGGAGACGTTGACGCTGCGGCATGACTCCACGAGCCGGGAGTCGTTCATGCCCGGGGTGCTGCGCGCGATCCGCGCCGTCCCGCAGCTCGACCACCTCGTGATCGGCCTCGATCGGCTGCTCGGTCTGCGAGACTGATGCCGGAGACGCTCTCGCCGCCGGGCGCCGGAGCGCTGGAGTACCATTGGACCCCGCCGCGGAGGCTGGCGACCGCCGGCGCTGCGGAGGGACGAGGACCGCGATGACGAGAGAGCTGACCGTCGCGCTTGTCGGCGCCACGGGCGTCGTGGGTGAGCAGTTTCTCCAGATCATGGAGGCGCGCGCGCTGCCGGTGCGCGAGCTCCGGCTTCTGGCGACGGCACGCTCCGCCGGACGCGCGATCCCGTTTCGCGGCGAGACCCTGACCGTCGCGGAGACGACCGCGGAGGCGCTTGCCGGCGCCGACGTCGTCTTCGTGTCGGCGTCCACGGAGGCCTCGCGGCACTGGTGTCCGATCGCGCGGGACCTTGGGGCCGTCGCCTTCGACGACTCCTCCGCATTCCGCATGGAGCCCGACGTGCCGCTCGTTGTTCCGGAGGTCAACGGCGAGACGCTTCGATCGCATCGGGGAATCATCGCGACGCCCAACTGTTCGACCGTGCCCGTGGTCCTGACCCTGGCTCCGTTGATGCGCGAGCGCGCCGTCCGGCGCGTGATCGCCGACACCTACCAATCCGTCTCGGGAAGCGGCGGCGCCGCGGTGGTGGAGCTGCGCGAGCAGACGGCTGCCCGGCTCGCCGATCGCCCGCACGAGCCGGAGGTCTACCCCAAGCAGATCGCCTTCAACACCATTCCCCAGGTCGATCTCTTCCTGGAGGACGGCTACACCAAAGAGGAATGGAAGATGATCGCGGAGAGCCGCAAGATCCTGGGGCAAGCGGATCTGGCGATCAGCGCGACGTGCGTGCGCGTTCCCACCTTCGTGGCCCACGCGGCGGCGGTGCACGTCGAGCTGGACGCCCCCCTCACGGCGGCGGCGGCGCGCGTCCTCTGGAGCGGACAGGACGGACTGGCTGTCGTGGACGACCCCGTCAACGCGGGCTATCCGACGCCCGTCGACAGCGCCCATCGTGATCCGGTCTTCGTGGGGCGCGTGCGGCAGGACGCCTCCCACCCGAATGGCCTCGCCTACTGGGTCGTCAGCGATAATCTGCGGAAGGGTGCGGCGCTGAACATCGTGCAGATGGTCGAATGGATGCTGGCCGACGGCTGCTTGTAGCGGACGCACGGAACGACTGAGCAAGATCATGATCGAACTCGGACGCCTCTTTACCGCCATGGTCACGCCGATGCGGCCGGACGAGTCGGTCGATGTCGACCAAGCCAAGCGCTTGGCAAGGGCGCTGCTGGAGACGGGCAGCGACGGACTGGTGGTCTGTGGCACCACCGGCGAAGCGTCGACGCTGGAATTCGAAGAGGAGCGCCTGCTCTTCCGCGAGCTGCTGCCGGTCGTGCGGGAGCACGGCGCCGCGCTGGTTGCGGGCACGGGTTCGAACAGCACGCGCACGGCGATCGACTCGTCGGTCCGCGCGGAGCGGATCGGCGTCGACGCGCTTCTCCTGGTTGTGCCCTACTACAACAAGCCCTCGCAGGAGGGGCTCTACCGGCATTTTCAGGCGGTGGCCGCGTCGGTCCGGATCCCCTGCATTCTCTACAACGTTCCCAGCCGCACCGGCACCAATATGACTGCGGACACACAGCTCCGGCTCGCTGCGATTCCCAACATCGTTGGGACCAAAGAAGCCAGCGGTGACCTGGACCAGATCGGGCGCATCATCGCTGGGGCCCCCGAGGGATTCCGCGTCTGGAGCGGCAACGACGGAGACAACTTACCCATCCTCTCGATCGGCGGTTACGGCGTGGTCAGCGTCGTCTCGCATCTGGCCGGGCGGCAGGTGCGCGGCTGCATCGATGCGGCCGTGCGCGGCGATCTGGCGGAGGCGGGCCGCATCCATCGCCGGCTCATGCCGCTCGTGAAGGCCATGTTCATCGACGGCAACCCGGTGCCCCTCAAGTACGCCCTGAATCACGTGGGGTTCCCGGTCGGCCCGGCCCGTCCTCCCTTGGTGGAGCCGGACGAGGCGACTGCCGCGAAGATCCGCGCCGCCGTGGCCGCAGCACAGATCGACCTGCCGGTCTCGGTTTCGCCGTAGGCGCAACCGAGGCCGTCGCGGCGGCTCTCGATTTAACTGCTGACTGCTAACTGCGCGCTGGTTCGGGCTCAGGTCCGCCGGAGGCGCGGGCACCGCGCGCCGGCGGAACGGCGCCATCCTCGCGCTCGCCGGCCGGATTGGGATGGGGGCGCGAGACCCGAGCTTCTCCGGCCGTCTACTGAGGAGGCGGCTCTTCCCCGTCCCGGGTTTCGTCTTGGCCGTCCGTCTCGTCCTCGCTCTCCGGTTCACGGCACTGATCGTCCGTCCGCTCCGGGTCGTCCGGGAAGAGCTGCTCGATCTCTTGGCAGGCGGCCTCGGCGGCCATCCGCGACTCCGATTCACTGCCCGTCACCTCGTCATGAATCGCGAAGCCCACGATCGCCGCCAGTCCCGCGACGAGCAAGGCGGTGACGATGAAAACCCAAAAGATGGTTGGAGTCCCGCGGTTGGCCATGGCACCTAACAGCTTCGTAACGGCCCGGCGCCGCTCGTCCGGTCGGAGCGTCGCTAGCCGGGCCGTATCTTAGCGAATGCCGCCGTTAGCTGGAATCGCGTCGCGCAACGGCGCCCCTGCCTTGTGTTCCGTCAGATCTGCCGCAACGCGAGAGCGTCTTCCTGCAGGAAGCCGGCCGCGATCACGGTGAGCAGCGATGCCAGCAGCCCGATGACGGCCAGCAAGACCGACCAGCGGCGCAGGCGCTGGGCGCGCGCCTGCGCTCCCGCCTCGCTCCGCTCCGCCGCCGCCTCCAACAACGCCAGGATCCGTGGTCCGGTCACGAACGAGTGCAGGGCGACGGCTAGGATCGCGACCAGGACGATGGCCATCTTCGCGCTGAAGATGTAGCCCCAGCGCACGTCGAAGATATCGCCGCCGAACGGCGCCGCGATCGCCTCCACCGCCGCCCGGCGCTCCGCCTCCATGATCAGGCCCGTGATGACGAGTCCCGCCATCGCGGGCCAGGCGACCAGGTTGAAGCGCCGCGTGAAGCGCCGGAGCGTCGCGAGGCGCGTGCGGTCGTCGTCGATGGCGCGGAGGGCAGGCACGACGGCCGCCGCGGCCAGGAGTTGCGGCCCCACCCAGATCGTGGCGAACAGCACATGCAGGCCGGTCAGAATCGCATCGCCGGTCACGGGCACTCCTTCCAGACAGCCATGACTAAAGGATCGGGCTGACGATGATCGCCTCGTTGCGCTCGGGGCCCACGCCCACGATGTCGGCGGGGGCGCCGAGCAGGCTCTCGATCCGCCGGACGTAGCTCATCGCCGCCGCTGGCAGATCCTCGAAGCGGCGGCAGCCCGTGGTCTGGCTGAGCCAGCCGGGTAGATCTTCCCACACGGGCTGCGCTGCCGCGATCGCCGCGTGGCTGCTGGGGAACCGCTCGACCCGCCGTCCGCCGATTTCGTAGGCCACGCAGATCCTGATCGTCTCGAAGGTGTCCAACACGTCGAGGCGCGTCAGGGCGATGCTGCTACAGCCGTTGAGTTCGATGGAGTACCGTCCTGCGACCGCGTCGAACCAGCCGCAGCGGCGCGGGCGGCCCGTCGTTGTGCCGTACTCCTGCCCGCACTCGCGCAGGCGATCGCCTTCCGCCCCCCGCAGCTCGCTGGGCATGGGGCCATTCCCGACGCGCGTCTGGTACGCCTTGTAGATCCCGACGACGCGGCTCACGTCCAGGGGGCTGATCCCTACTCCCAGCGCTGCCCCGGCGGCCGTCGAGCTCGGGACGGACGAGGTGACGTAGTCGTACGTCCCCATGTCGAGGTCGAGCAGGCTGCCCTGCGCACCCTCAAGCACGATCCGATCGCCCCGGCCGATCGCCTCCTGGCAGATGTGACTCGTGTCCGTGACATAGGGCTCGAGCCGCGCCCAGTGCTCCCGGTAGCGCGCGAAGGTGTCGTCGAAGTCCAGAGGAGCGCGGTTGTAGAGCTGCGTGAGGACGCGGTTCTTGTACCCGAGGACGAAGCGGAGCCGCTCCGCGAAGCTGGCGGCGTCGGCTAGGTCGGACAGGCGCAGGCCCATCCGTGCGACTTTGTCGATGAAGGCGGGACCGACGCCCTTGCCCGTCGTTCCCACCGCGTGCGCCCCCCGGAGCTCCTCATCCGCCGCGTCGATGATGGGGTGCCAAGGCATGACGACCTGCGCGCGATCCGAGACGAACAGCCGCTGCGTGTTGACGCCCCGCGCTTCCAGCATCTCGATTTCGTGGATCAGCTCGGCCGGATCAACGACCACGCCGTTGCCGATCACGCAGATCATCTCCGAAAAGATGCCCGCCGGCACGAGGTGCAGGGCGAACTTTCCGAGGTCGTTAACGACCGTATGCCCCGCGTTATGCCCTGCGGAGTAGCGAGCGATGATCTGCGCCTTGCGGGCGATCAGATCGACGATCCGGCCTTTACCTTCGTCGCCCCATTGCCCGCCGATAACCACAACCGCCGGCATTTATGCCGTTCCCGTCAGGCACGCACGCGCGAACGGGCGTGCTCCCGCGTTAAAACCCGCGGGATTGTAGCACGCATCCCGTGCGATCCCGGTTGATGAAGCGCGTTAGCGGATAAACTAGAACGCAGCGATCCCCAGCGTATGAGCGGAGAGGCGCGTGGAGTCCGAGATCGATTTCGCGCCCTTGCTGCTGGTATCGGCCCTCGCATTTTTGATCCCCTTGGCTACGCACCGGCTCAGTGGCGGGACGCTCCCTTCCGTTGTCGGCGAGATCGGCGCCGGGATCATCTTTGGACAGACGCTTCTCGGCGTCATCGAGCCGAATGTCTGGCTGGAGTTCCTCTCCCTCTTCGGGTTCGCGTACCTGATGTTCCTCTCCGGGCTGGAGGTCGACATCGGCCTGCTGACGCGGCCGCTGGGCGGCTCCTTCTACAAGCCGCTCGCCGTATTGAAGCATCCGCTGGTTGCTGGTACCGGCTTGCTCGCTCTGATCCTCGCGGCGACCGCCCTCGTTCTCTGGGGCCTGAACGAGTGGGACAAGATCGACGACTTCGCGCTGCTGCTCTTCGTGCTGAGCGCCACGTCGGTCGGCGTGATGGTGCCGGTGCTCAAGCTGCGCCAAGAGTCGGGCGCGTACGGGCAAACGCTCTTAGTGGCGGGCTTCTTGGTGGAGTTCGTCGCCATCGTCGCGATCGGCATCATCGTTGCGATCGACCGCGAGGGCCTCGGCTTGGAAGCGGCGCTGCTGCTGGCGCTGCCGGGCGCGTTCGCCGCCCTGCTGCTGCTGGCGCGGCAGAGCCACCGCCGCATTCCGCAGTTCGTGGCGCTGTTGACGGAGCTGGCGCACGCTTCGTCGCAGATCCAGATTCGGGGCGCGCTGGCCTTGCTCGTCGTGTTCGTGGTCTTGTCACAGGTGGTCGGGACGGAGTTGGTGCTGGGTGCGTTCTTCGCCGGGCTGGCGCTCACGATCCTTACGCCGCGGCACGGATCGTCGATGCGGGTGAAACTCGACGCACTGGGCTACGGATTTTTCATTCCCGTGTTCTTCATCACTGCCGGCGCGACGATCGACCTCGAAGCGGTAACGCGAGCCGGGTCTAGCGCCGTCTTGATCCCCGCCTTTCTCGGCGCCGGCATAGCCGTCAAGGCGCTGCCGGCGCTCCTCACGCTCTCGCCCGGATTCGGACTGCGGCGTGCTTTGGCCGGCGGCATGCTCCTGACCGCCAACCTCAGCATCATTTTGGCGGCCACGACGGTGGCGGTGGAAACGGAGCGCATCGACGAGGGGACCAGCGCCGCCCTCTTGATCCTCGCGATCGTGAGCACCGGCCTGGCGCCGATCGCGTTCAACTTCCTCTTTCCCACGGCGCGCGCGGAGAAGCTCAGCCGCGCCATCGTCGTGGGGGCTGGGGCAACCGGCGGCGAGATGGCGCGACGACTCTTCCACAGCGGGTTGGCGGTTACCGTGATCGATATCGCCGCCGAGGCGCTGGATCCTCTCGCCGCGATCGGCTGCGAGACGGTGACGGGCGACGCCCGCAACCCTTCCACTATTGGCCGCGCCGCGCCGCGCTACGCGGAGTTGGCGGTGATCGCAACCAGCGACCCCGATCTTGCCTATGACTCCGCGCTCGCGCTGCGGCAGTACAACGCCGATCTGCGGATCGTCACGCTGGTGCGGGATCCGGACCCGCGATTGGAGTCGTTGGACGTCGAGGTCCATCGGCTGGGGACGGCCGCCGCTGTGGCGCTGGAAGGCGCGGTTCTGCGCCCCAGCCTGTTCTTCGCGTTGGGCGGTGGGTCGTACGGCGCGCTAGAGGAGGTGGTCCTGCGCGATCCGGAGCTGGCCGAGCGGCCGCTGTTCGATCTCGATTTACCCGGCAGCGTGCGCGTGATCCTGATCCTGCGCGACGGCTCCTTGATCATCCCCGAGGGCGACTCCGAGCTGCGTCTGGACGATCGCGTGACGCTGGGCGGCGAGCCCGCCGCGGTCCGCGAGGCGTACCGGATGTTCAGCGGTCGGGATCTGGAGTCCTCCCGCCTCGCCACCGGGCTCACAGATGCCCCCCCGCCGGTCGCCCGGACCGTCCCGGATTCAGCGATCGAGCGTGTGGAGAGCGAAGCCAACCACCGCCAGCGCTAGCGCCCTTGGAACCTCGGCGCGCGCTTCTCGACGAAAGCGGTGAGGCCCTCTTGCCAATCTTCGGTTTGGGACAGGGGCTGCCCCAAGTGCTCCTCCAGCGCCAGGCCGTGGGCCAGCGGCATGTCGAGGCCGCGCAGCATCGCCTCCTTGGCCGCGCGCACCGCGAGCGGACCGCGCGCACCGACCGTGCGGGCCATCTGCATTGCCGCGGGCATCAGCTCGTCGTGCGGCACGACCCGATTGATCAGCCCGACGCGGTGGGCTTCCCGTGCATCGATCGGCTCGCCGGTCAGCATCATCTCGCTGGCGATGGCGCTGGGGATCGCGCGGGGCAGGCGCTGCGACCCGCCCGCGCCCGTGAAGACGCCGAGCTTGACTTCGGGCACGCCGAAGCGCGCGCGCTCCGAGGCGATGCGGATATCGCAGCAGAGCGCCAGCTCGAGGCCGCCCCCCAACGCGTAGCCGTTGATCGCGGCGATGATCGGCTTGAACACCGGCTCGCCCCGAGCCATGCCGAACATGGGGATGCCTTGGTGATGCGGGCCGCCGTCGCCTTCGCTGTTGCGCGCGATCAGGTCGGCGCCGGCTGAGAAGGCGCGGTCGCCGGCGCCCGTCAGCACCGCGACCCAGAGATCATCATTGAGGCGGAAGTCGCGCCATACGTCGAAGAGCTCTCGTGACATCTGATTGCTGATCGCATTGAGTCGCTCCTGCCGGTCGATCGTGACGATGGCGATATGCCCATCGCGCTCGTAACGCACCTGTTCCAGCGTGAGTTCGGCCATGTTTGTGCCTTTCATCGGTGATCGGGCGAGCGCGAGACTAACATGGGCGAATGGACGCTTCATTTGCCTTGCCGGATCCCCCTAGCGGACGCTTGCTTGAGGTCAAGGAACGGCTGCAGGGGGCGCCGCTGCGATTCTCGCTCGAGCGCTGGTTGGTGACGGAGTCACTCGCGGTGGGGCGGTGGCTTGCCTCAGACGATCGCTACGTGGCCGCGGGCACCAGCTCCTGGGGTTGCTGGTGGCGCGGGCGGCCCTACGGCGCCTACCGCATCCACCGACCGGACGGCTCGCTGCGCAGCTACCGGATCGATGTGGTGGAAGCGGTCCGGATCACCGCCGACGTTGTGCGCTATCGAGACCTGCTTCTTGATGCCTGGATTTTGCCGTCCGGCGCGCTGCGCCTGGAGGACGAAGACGAGGTGGCCGCCGCTTTGGACGCGGGCTCGCTCTCCGCGGCGCAGCAGCGGCGCATCTGCCGTACCAAGGCGCTGATTGAGCGGCGATCGGGCGAGCTTACCCGTCGGATCGATGCGGCGATCGCGGAGGCGGTAGAACGAGTCCGGGGGACCGGAGCCTAAGCGGTCGGCCGCTTCGGGATCATGGCCTGGCGAGTGAATTCGATCACGGTTTCGTCGCGCTGGTTGATCCCCTGGGTTCGCACGGTGACGATCCCGCGATCCGGCTGCGATCGTGATTCGCGGATATCCAACACCTCGGTCACGGCGTAGAGCGTATCGCCGTGAAAGACGGGCTTGCTGTGCACCATGTCCGTGGTGCTGAGATTCGCGATCGCCTTGCCGCTGATCACCGGCACCGTCATACCGATCACCAAGCTGAAAACGAACGGCCCCGGAACCACCCGCTGCCCGAACTGCGTTGCCGCTGCGTACTGCGCGTCGGAGTGCAGCGGGTGGTGGTTCATCGTCAGCATGCTGAACAGCACGTCGTCTGCTTCGGTGACCGTCCGGCCGGGCCAATGCTTGATCACCTCCCCAACGGTGAACTCTTCGAGATAGCGGCCGAACTGCTCTCGGGTTGGCATGGCGCTGCTGATCGTCGCCTGTGGCTATCCGGCTGCGTAGAGTTCCAGCAGGCGGCGCGCGATGACGATCTTCTGGATCTCGCTGGTGCCTTCACCGACCAGCATGAGGGGCGCGTCGCGGTAGTAGCGCTCGATACTGAGCTCTTCCGTGTAGCCGATGCCCCCGTGGATCCGCATGGCCTCCAGCGAGCACTCGGCCGCCACTTCCGACGCGAAGAGCTTGGCCATTCCCGCTTCTAAGTCGGTGCGCGCCCCCGTGTCTTTCTTGCGGGCCGCTTCCATCGTGAGCAGGCGGGCGGCCCGAATTTTGGTTGCCATTTCCGCCAGCTTGAGCTGAATCGCCTGATGCTGCGCGATCGGCTGGCCCATCGTCTCGCGCTTCTGCGCGTACGCGATCGCCGCGTCGAACGCTGCTTGGGCTACGCCGACGCCTCGGGCCGCCACGTTGATCCGCCCGATCTCCAGCCCCGCGATCAGCTGTTTGAAGCCGAAGCCTTCCTTGCCGCCCAACAGGTTCGCCGCCGGCACGCGCGCGTCGGCGAAGAACAGCTCGCCGGTCTGGGCGCCTTTGTAGCCGAGCTTGGCGATCATGCGGCCGATCGTGAAGCCCGGCGTGTCCCGCTCCACGATGAAAGCGCTAATGCCGCGATGGCGGGGCTCGGCCAGCGGATCCGTTTTCGCCAGCGCGAGGTAGACGCCGCCCCGGTCGGCATTCGTGACGAACAGCTTGTTGCCGTTGAGGACGTAGTCGTCGCCGTCACGCGTGGCGGTCGTGCGGATTCCCTGCACGTCGGAGCCCGCGTTGGGCTCGGTCACGCAGAAGCAAGCCTGCGTCTCGCCGCTGACAATCCCCGGAAGGTAGCGCTCCCGCTGATAGTCCGTGCCGAAATTCTGGATCGCCCAGCCGTCGATCACGTTGGTATTGATCATCCCCGCCAGGCTCATCCAGCCGCGGGAGATCTCCTCCATCACCGCCGCGTAGGTTTGGAACGTGAGACCCAAGCCGCCGTGTTCTTCGGGGAAGACCATGGCGAAGAGACCCATATCGAGCATGTCTTGGTGCAACGCGACGGGGAACGTGTTGGCGTGCTCATACTCGTCCGCCGTCGGGATCACCTTGTCGTCTACCCAGCGGCGCACGCTCCGTACGATGTCGATGCCGGCCTCGCCGTCGCCGGCCAGGATCTCGCGGATGTCCGTAGCGACGCTCATCGCTTGCTTCCCCTCATCGCAACGCGGCCTCCTGCTCTTCCACTTGCTGCTGCCAGTCGAGTAGCTCGTGCGCGCGCAACACGATCGGCCGGTCGATCATCTGCCCGTCCAGCGCGACGGCCCCGTGCCCTTGGCGCTCGCCCTCTTCGTACGCGTCCACGACCTGCCTCGCCCAAGTGAGTTCCTCGGGACTCGGCGCGAACACGCGGTTCGCGATCTCCACCTGTGTGGGGTGGATACAGAACTTGCCCTTGAAGCCTAGCCCGCGGGCATGGGTGATATCGCGCTCGAAGTGCACCAGGTCGCGGAAGTCCGCCTCGGGCGCGTCGATGGGGACGAGATCGGCGGCGCGGGCGGCGATGGCGACCTGCGCGCGCGGATATTCCAGCTCGACCCCCCCGCGCGTCCGGCGCACGCCCAAGCTCGTTACAAAGTCTTCGCCGCCCAGCGCGGCACCGATCAGCCGCGGCGAGGCGTGACAGATCTCGTAGGCACGCGAGAGGCCCGTGGTCGTTTCGATCCAAGGGATGATGGTGATTTGGCCCGGCGGGATGCCGCGCACCTTCTCCAAGTAGGTCAGATAGTGGTCGAGCTGCTCGATGTCGTCCGCGCCGTCGGCCTTTGGCAGGTTGATCCCGTTGAGCCACGGGCCGACGACCGCTTCCAGGTCCAGCTCCGCATGGGGCGTGCTCAGCCCGTTGATCCGGACGTAGATGAGGCGGCCTTTGGCCGGAAAGTCACGGATCGCCTCGGCGACCATCGCGCGCGCCTTGACCTTCTCCGCTTCGGCCACCGAATCCTCAAGGTCGAAGTTGAGGATGTCGGCCGGCACCGCGCGCGCGCGCTCAATGAAGCGCTCGCGCACCCCCGGTACCGACAACATGCTGCGGATGATTCGTGTGGCCGCTGCTCGACTCCTTCGAAGGCTGGGGCGGAAGAATCCGTAGTCTAGCGACTCGCACGCGCAATGTTACGGGAGGATGTAGCCACCGGCAGCGCTGCGCGTCGATCCCAACATGGGGTGCGCCCTCCGCCGTCGCGCGGCCGTCGCGCCGGGATCAGATGGCGGCGTGCGCCGCGAGCGCCTCTCCGTCTTCGTACGGCCCGACGACGACGGCGGCGAGATTGCCTGGCGTGATGACTCGTTGGGCGACGCGGAGGATATCGTCCGCGCTGACGGCGCGCAGCGAGCTCACGACCTCCTCGATCGATCGGATCCGGCCTTCGTGCAGCAAGTCGTCTCCTGTTCGCGAGGCGTGAGCGGTGGCCGTCTCGAGGCTGAGGCGGTAGGCGCCCACCGCGTGCTCGCGCGCCTTCTCAAGCTCCTCTGGCGCCACTGGGTCGCACGCCAACCGCTTCACCTCGGTCAGGATGACGTCGGTTGCTTCAAGCACGTTCTCTTGCGTGACGCCGGCGCCGATCATCAAGTGTCCGGCGTCGACGTGCCGCGCCAGCCGCGAGCCGACCGCGTACGCGAGCCCACGCCGCTCCCGCACTTCCAGGAAGAGGCGGCTGCTCATCCCCGATCCCAAGATGCTGTTCATGAGCGTCAGCGCATAGCGATCGGGGTCGGTTCGGGGAAAGGTCCGCAACCCGAACGCGAGGTTGCACTGCTCGATCTCCCGCGTCTCGACGCGGATGCGATCCGGCGCCATCCCGTCGCGCGCGGCTGCGCGCGCGGGAAGAGGCGCGTTGGGAGCCTCCCCCCAGGCCTCGGCCGCTAGCGCCGTCGCCGCGGCGACATCCACATTGCCGGCGATTGCGAGGACCATGTTCGCGGGCTGATACCAGGCCGCGATGTGGTCGACGAGGTGCGAACGATGGACGGAGGCGACGCTTTCGAGGTCGCCGGCGATGTCCCAGCCGAGCGGCTGGTCGCCATAGACGGCTTCATCCAGAAGTTGGTCCGCGCGTTGGGCGGGCTCGTCGTGGCTCCGGCGGATCTCTTGCTGAATCACGGTGCGTTCGCGCTCGATCTCCTCTTCGCTCAGCAGGGAGTGGCGCAACGAGTCCGTGACGACATCCATCGCGAGGTCGAGCCGGTCGAAGGGCACGCGGTTCCAGTAGGTGGTGGCTTCCTTCGTGGTGAAGGCGTTGAGCGTCCCGCCTGCGCCCTCGATCGCGCTGGAGATCTCCGCCGCCGTCGGGCGGGACTCCGTGCCCTTGAACAGCATGTGCTCGAGATAGTGAGAGAGGCCGAGCGTCTTGCGCTGCTCCGCCCGGCTCCCAACGCCTACCCACAGGGCCAGCGCCGCCGCTTGTGAGTGCGGCAGCGACGTGACCACGATGCGGAGTCCGTTGTCGAGCGTGGTGATCGTAGAGGGAGTCTGTTGGACGGCAGTGGGCATCAATGATCCTGGGACTGAGTGCGGGTAGCGTATCACGGTCGTGGCGCTCCGCTTGCCTCGGGCGATCGCTGCGACGCGGGGAGGGCTTGATACACTGGGCGCGGCGACGGCCGCGAGGAGGAACGGGTGACGGTCACGGTGCGGCTGGCGGACACGCTCGTGGATCTCTCCGCGCGCAAGGAGCCGGAGTTTCAGATCGATCATCGCGAAGGGATGACCGTCTGGGACCTCATCTTGGAGCAAGGATTCCGCGAGCGTGATGCCGAGGCGATCGCCGCGATCATCAACGACGCGCAAGGCGACCACGACGATCTGCTGCGCGACGGCGACGAAGTCGAGCTGCTGGTGAGCATCTCCGGCGGATGAGACGGACCCTGCGCGTGGATAACGCGCCACCAGGCGCGATAACGCTGCAACCGTTCATTGACACCCTTTCGCGCCCGTCGATACGATGCCAGTAGCACAGATGGTCGCATCGCCGTCGGAATGATCGAGGGCGGCGGCCTAGCGAGGCTGATGCCGAAGTACATCTTCGTAACGGGTGGGGTGGTCAGTTCTGTCGGTAAAGGCATCACCAGCGCATCCCTCGCGACCCTTCTGAAGAGCCGCGGATACTCGGTTACCGTTCAAAAGCTCGACCCCTACTTGAACGTCGATCCGGGCACCATGTCGCCGTACCAGCACGGCGAGGTCTTCGTGACCGCTGACGGGGCCGAGACCGACTTGGACCTGGGTCACTACGAGCGCTTTCTGGACCAAGATCTCACCGGGGCCTCGTCGCTCACCATGGGCCAAGTGCACCAGGCTGTCATACAGCGGGAGCGGCGGGGGGATTTCTTGGGTGGCACCATCCAGCAGGTGCCCCACATCACGGATGAAGTCAAAGCGCGCGTGCGCGGGCTGGCGGAGCAATCCGGCGTCGACCTGCTGATCGTCGAAGTGGGCGGCACCATCGGCGATATCGAAGGACAAGCCTTCTTGGAGGCGATCCGGCAGATTCGCTCCGAAGAAAACCGCACCGACGCCGTGTCGGTGCACGTGACGATGCTGCCCTATCTCCGCGCGACCGGGGAGCTCAAGACCAAGCCCACGCAGCACTCCGTCCGCGAGCTCCGCTCGGCGGGGATCCAGCCCGATGTCATCATCGCGCGCGCGGAGATGCCGGTCGGCGATGCGATCAAAGCCAAAATCGCTCTCTTCTGCGATGTCGAGCCGCGTGCCGTGGTGCCCCTTGAGACGGCGCCGAGCATCTACCAAGTGCCGTTGATCCTTGATGATGCCGGTGTCACGGATCTCATCCTGGAGCGCCTGGCGCTTCCGCCTGCCGACCGAGACTTACAGCAGTGGCGCGAATGGGTCTCTGCGCTGCGCAATCCAGCGGTGCACGTCCCTATCGCGATCGTGGGCAAGTATGTCGATCTGCCGGACGCATATCTCTCCGTCAAGGAGGCGCTCATCCACGCGGGCGTGGAGCACGGGGCCGCCATTGATCTCCGCTGGGTCCAGTCCGATAGCTTGGAGGGCGCTGGCGCCGCCACCGAGCTCGCGGGCGTGTGCGGCCTGCTGGTGCCGGGCGGCTTCGGCGAGCGGGGCAGTGAAGGCGAGGTCGCGGCGGCGCGCTGGGCGCGCGAACACCGGATCCCGTATCTGGGTCTTTGCCGCGGGATGCAGCAGATGGTCATCGAGTTCGCACGGAACGTGGCCGGCCTGGCCGCCGCCAACTCCACCGAATTCGAGAGGGATGCGGGCGCCCCCGTGATTTCCCTGCTGGAAGAGCAAGAGCACGTGCGAGAGTTGGGCGGGACCATGCGGTTGGGCCACTACCCGTGCCGCTTGATCGCAGGGACGCGCGCGGCGGCTGCCTACGGGGATGACCTGGTGTCCGAGCGGCATCGCCACCGCTGGGAATTCAACAACGCCTTCCGCGAATTACTGGCGGCGGCTGGGCTCGTCGCGAGCGGCGTCGCCCCGGACGATTCCCTCGTCGAGATCGTCGAGCTTGAGGGGCACCCCTTCATGCTGGGATCGCAGTTCCACCCCGAGTTGCGCTCGCGGCCCGGGCATCCCCATCCGCTCTTCTCGGCGTTTATCAAGGAGGCACTGGCGGCCTTGCCCTTCGCATCATCGCCGGCCGAGGAGCCGCGCGTTGCGGCTTCGGAGGTGGTGGGATCGTAGGCGGAACGGATGAGTGAGGATGAGGCATTCCGCCTTGTGCACATGCTTGCGTTGTTCCTGTTTGCCGCCGGCGTCGGCGGCACGCTGCTTCCGCTCTACCGCTCTTGGTCGAGCGGCGACGTGATCGCCCAGGCGCACGCCTTTCAGTCGGCGGGCCGCAGCCAAGTCGGCGTCATGCTGCCGGGATTGATCCTCGTCGGCGTCACCGGGCTCGTGTGGGCGATCCGCTCGGATATCTACGATCCGATCGAGACGGGCTGGCTCCTCGCGGTCGAGGGGTTGTACTTATTCGTGCTCTTCGTCTGCTTTCCGGCGATGAGCGCTGGGCTGCGACGTGCCCGCCTCCTCGCGCTGCAAGCGCTGAAGAGCGGTGAAGTATCGCCGGAGCTCGAAGAGACGCTGGCGGACCAGGCCCCGCTCGTGGTGGGGACCGTCATTGTGTTGGTGAGCGTGCTGGCGGCGGCGCTGGCGATCGTGAAGCCGTTCTAGCGCGAGAGACGCGAAAGGGGATCGACCGTGCGCATCTTCCTCGACACCGCCAACTTGGAGGAGATCCGGACCGCCGTGCGCTGGGGCGTATGCGCAGGCGTCACCACCAACCCCACGCTCTATGCCAAAGAGAGCGCGAGCGGGGTCAGCTACCGCGAGCGCGTGGTCGCGATTGCGGAGCTCGTGGGGGGGCACGTCTCAGCGGAGTGCGTCAGTCGCACAGCGGACGACCTCGTGGAGGAGGCGCGTGCGATCGCGTCCTGGCACCCGAACGTCGTCGTCAAGATCCCTGCCGATGAGGCCGGGATCGAAGCGATCCACCGGGTCAGCGCTGAGGGCATCCGCGTCAACACGACGTTGATATTCAGCGTGAATCAAGCGCTGCTAGTCGCGAACGCTGGCGCCGCGTTCGTCAGTCCCTTTGTCGGACGTCTGGACGATATCGATCACGATGGTACCGATCTGGTTCGCGAAACCGTCGAGCTTCTCGACCGCTACCACATGCCGACCCAAGTGATCGCAGCGAGCATTCGGGGCCCGCGCCACGTCACCGCCGCCGCTGCCGCCGGCGCGCATATCGCAACCGTGCCCTTCAAGGTCCTGCGACAGATGCTGCAGCATCCGCTCACCGACCGCGGCATCGCCGCCTTTCTCGCCGATTGGGAACGGGCACAGACGGCGGTGGGGCGCTAGCGTTCCCCGCTGTCCGGCGCAGAGCGGCGCTTGCGCGCCGCGATCGGCGCGATTATGCTAAGCTCGCTTGAGCAGGCGTGCGCTTAAAGGCTGCGGCGCCACCCCACTTTTGCGGTTCACCCCAACGATGCACCAGTGAGTGCAAAGCCAATTGGGCGCAGGACCAAGCGCGTTGAACATCACCGAACTCGAATCGAAAACCCGCGACGAGCTTGTTGAGCAGGCCAAGGATGCCGGCGTGACCGGTGCCGCGCGTCTCAAGAAGCAAGACCTCGTTCTCCGTCTCTTGCAGGCGCAGAGCGCGACCAAAGGCAACCTGCTCTCCGGCGGCGTCATCGACATCGTCGACGATGGGTATGGTTTCTTGCGAGGCGAATCCCTCCTCCCCGCCGGCACGGACGTGTACGTGTCCCAGTCGCAGGTCCGGCGCTTTGCCTTACGCCCCGGCGACTACGTCACCGGGCAAGTGCGCCCCCCGCGCGATGGCGAGAAATACTACGGTCTCTGGCAGGTCGACCTCGTCAACGGCATGGACCCGGAAGAGGCGAAGAGGCGGCCGCACTTCGAGAATCAGACCGCCATCTTCCCGGAGGAGCAGTTCGTTCTTGAGACCGAAGATCCCGCGAACCTCTCCGGGCGGCTGATCGACCTCGTCGCGCCGCTGGGCCGCGGCCAGCGCGGCCTCATCGTCTCACCGCCCAAGGCGGGCAAGACGATGCTGCTGCAGAGCATCGCCAACGGCGTCACCTCCAACAGCGAGACCGCCCACCTCATCGTGGTCCTGGTCGGGGAGCGTCCCGAGGAGGTCACCGAAATGCGCCGCACCGTGCGGGGCGAGGTCGTCTCCTCGACCTTCGACGACCCGGTCGAGGACCATACGCGCGTCGCGGAGATGGCGCTTGAGCGCGCGAAGCGCCTGATGGAATGCGGTCGCGACGTGGTGATCCTGTGCGACTCCATCACGCGGCTGACGCGGGCCTATAACTTGGAAATGCCGACCAGCGGACGCACCCTCACGGGCGGCATGGACCCGATCGCGCTCTATCCGCCCAAGCGCTTTTTCGGCGCCGCCCGCAAAGCCGAAGAGGGCGGCAGCCTCACGATCATCGCTACCTGCCTCATCGACACCGGCAGCCGCCTCGACGATGTGATCTACGAAGAGTTCAAAGGTACCGGGAACTGGGAAGTGCACCTCGATCGCAAACTCTCCGAGCGCCGCGTTTTCCCCGCCATCGACATCGCGCGGAGCGGTACCCGTCGCGAGGAGTTGCTGCTGCCCTCGGATAAGCTCCAGCGGGTGTGGCTGCTGCGGCGCATGGTATCGATGCTGAGCAGCGGCAATTCCCAGACCGAACCCACCGAGCGCTTGATCGAGCGGCTCAGCCGCACCAAATCCAACGAAGAGTTCCTCAGCTCCCTCGCCACAGCCGACGCGTAGGCTGTCCGGCGGGCCTCCGCATCCTCTCTCGCAGCGGTCAATCGCCCCGCGGCGCCAGCACCTGGACCGTGGTGCGCTCGGGCAGGCCGCTTGCCGTGACGTTGACGTGATTCTCCAGCGTCTCCGGTTTCTGCGCGCCCATCTCTTTGAGGAACGGCTCGACCGTGTCCAGCAGCTCCGTCTCGGGTCCCGCCTTGTACAACATCGGGATGACTAGCTTCGGCTCGAGCGTGCTCACGACCTGCGCCGCCGCCGCCGCATCAAGGTGCTCGTATCCTCCGATCGGCACCAGCGCTACGTCCGCTTGACTGAGCATCTCCACCTCGTCCGCTGTCGGCAGCGCGCCCAAGTCGCCGAGATGGACGACCGCGACCTCGTCGATGGTGATCACGAAGGCGGTGTTGTAGCCGTCGCCGCCTGCGCGCTGGGGCCGAGGCGTGCGGACGCCCGTCACCAAGACTTGCTTGGCCTCGTACTCACCCGGGGCGTCGAGTTGCAACGGATCGCCGGCCACGCCCGGCACCCAGCTGAACTCGGGCGCCGCGTTCGACACGGTGACGATCTCCGCGCGCGGACGATTGAGACGGAAGCCCGTCGACGATGGACAGGGGTCCATGACGACGGCGGCGTCGCGACCGCGGAGCCGAAAAGCGCTGTGACCGATCCAGGCGATATCCATGACGCTATTGTTGAGGCCTTGTGCCCTAGGCTCCAGCGCTGGCGTCGGTTTCGGCTCTGGCCAGGATGACGGCCGCGTTCTGGCCCAGCGTGCCGTAGGCGCACACCGCGGCTCCCCCGAGATGGTCCCGTTGGGGTGTCCGCGCAAAGTCGAGTCCGCAAGCCTCGTCGGGCTGCTCAAAGCTGGCATGCGGCGGGACGACCTGCTCTGCGAGGCTGAAGACTGCCGCGGCGGCGGCCAGCGCGCCGCTCGCGCCGACCGTGAACCCCACGACGGGCGTCACCGTCGTCACGTATGTGTCGAGGATCCGGGCGCCGAGGGATCGCTCCAGGATGTCCGTTTCGCGCGCGTCGCCGGCCAGCGTTCCCGCACCGGCTGCGTAGACGACGTCGATCTGATGGGGGCTGATCGCCGCCTGCCGGATCGCCGTGCCCAGCGCCCGCCGTCCGATGTCGACATCGGTAGGGGCGCAGCCGTCGCCCGGCGGGCCCGATGTCTGGCCGAAGCCGATCACTTCGGCGTAGATGCGGGCGCCGCGCGCCAGTGCGACGTCCCGGTTCTCCAGCACGAGGGCGGCCGCGCCTTCGCCGAGGACCAGTCCGTCGCGCAGGAGGTCGAAGGGGCGCAGGGCGTTGGGCTCCGACTGGCGGCTGAGCAGCCCGGCCGCTTCGTACGCGGACCAGATCCGGCGGCCGAGCGGTGCCTCGGCCCCGCCGGCCACCGCGATCTGGACTGCGCCGCTCTGGATGAGCGCCGTCGCCTCGCCGATCGCGATGAGCCCCGAGGCGGCGTCGGCGCGAATCGTGGCCGATGGCCCGCCGATATGGAGGCCGCTGGTCACCCCGGCCAACCCGTCGCTGAAGAAACGGCGTGCATCCGCGCCGTCCGCGCTGTCGAATCCATCCGCGTGCGCCGTTCCGATCAGCGCCCCGATGTACGGTGCTTGTTCGGGGCCCAGCTCCAGCCGGGAATCGCCGATCGCCTGCATAGAAGCGTCCAGTGCGAAGCGGGCGCTCCGGCTGAGGCGGCGCAGCACGGCGTCGGGCACGCCACTTGGTCCGCGGTAGTCGGGCAGCTGTGCGACCACGGCGGGCCGGCCCGGGTCGAAGGCCGTGAGCGAGGAGGGAGCGAGCCGTCCCTGGAGAAGCGCGCTCCAGAGATCCGGCGCCCTGGGACCGGCGGCGCTGACGGCGCCCACTCCGGTCACCACCACCCGAACCAGCTCGATTCGTTCTGCTGCTGGACCACCGCTCGTCATAGGGACATGCTCGTTTCTTGACCACCAGATAGGCGAGTGATAGGCTCATCCTCCCTTGGCACTCTCAGCAAGAGAGTGCCAAATGGTTAGAGGGATTGTCGCGGCATGGAAGCTGTCACCGATCGCCGTGCCGGAATCCTTCGGCTCGTCGTCCGCGAGTACGTCGACACGGCAATGCCGGTCGGCTCCAAGACCATCCGCGAGAAGTATGAACTCTCCGCTTCGGCTGCCACGATCCGCAGCGAGATGCAGGCGCTTGAGTCCGATGGATTCCTCACCCATCCTTACACTTCCGCGGGCCGCATCCCCTCCGACCTCGGCTACCGCTCCTACGTCGAGTCCCTGATGGGACCGGTCGAGTTGGCGGCGGAGGAGAAGGCGACGATTCGTCACCAGTTTTACCAGGCCGCCCCGGAACTCGATGAGTGGGCCAAGCTGGCGGCCGTGCTTCTGGCTCGATCATTGGGTCTGGTGGCGATTGTAACCCCTCCCCGATCCGACGACCTCCGGGTGCGCCGCGTGGAACTGGTTTTGCTCAAGGATCTGCTCGCGCTTCTGATCGTGGTGTTGCGGGAAGCCCGCGTGCTCAAGCAGCTCGTACCGCTCGCATCTCCGGCCGATCAGAGCCAACTCAACAGCACGAGCAGCCATCTCAACGAACGTCTCGTCGGCAAGAGCCTCCGTGAGATCCGCCGCCAATCACCGGCCGAAGGGATCGAGGGTGGGATCGAGCGGTCAATAGCGCAGCTGCTTGAGGTCGAATCGCAGCGAGAGATAGGTGCCTATATCGAAGGCTTGAGCGGCGTCCTGGAGCAGCCGGAGTTTCAGCAAAACCGCGACGATTTCATCGACGTGATTCGCTTGATCGACGCACGGTCGGTGGATCAGCTCATGCCCCCGGCGACGCTTGGGAACAGCGGCGTCAGCGTCGTGATCGGCCAGGAGCATCCGATCCGGGCGATGCAGCACTGCTCGGTCGTCATGACGCCCTACTCGGCGCGCTCCGGGATCTCGGGTTTCGTCGGGGTCTTGGGCCCGACACGCCTGGAGTACGGGCGCGCCGTGGCGCGCGTGCGCTATTTCAGCAGCCTGCTCGATGAGCTGATGATCGAGATCTACGGATAACGGGCCGTGTCTGTTGAACGCCCGCGGGTCGCCCTCACCGGCCAAACCAATTGAGAGCAGCGTGATGGACAATTTCGCGGCCGATAGCGGCCCGTCCTCCTGCGACCCCGAGCCCCACCCGGATCCGGCCCGGGACCCTGTGGACGAGCAGGCCGGAGCAGACGCGGAATGTCCCGCGACCGCGGACGACGCGCTGCGCGCCGAACGCGATCAGGCGCGCGCGCTGGCGGAGGAACGCTTGGCCATGGCCCAGCGCGCCCAGGCTGATTACGAAAATCTGAAGAGGCGGACCGAGCGGGAGCGCGGCGATCTCGTCCAGGTCGTTAAAGTCGGCCTCTTGGGGCAGCTGCTCCCGCTCGTCGACGATCTAGAGTTGGCCTTGCAGGCAGACCCGGACCCGGACCCGACGGCCTGGCTCGAAGGGCTGCGGCTGATTCAAGGGAAAGTCGTCTCGACCCTCGAGGCGATAGGGCTGCAGCCGATCGCGGCGATCGACCAGCCGTTC
Organism: Chloroflexota bacterium; assembly: GCA_026707145.1. GTDB lineage: Bacteria > Chloroflexota > Dehalococcoidia > Bin125 > Bin125 > JAPOXK01. The sequence continues at coordinate 24,838 of JAPOXK010000004.1, forward strand.
GATCCCCGCTTCCACGAAGGAGTGGGTCGAGCCCCCGGCCGGGACGGTGTGGTGGTGACGCAGGTCCAGAAGGGCTACCTCCTCAACGGGCATGTCTTGCGGCCGGCGCGTGTCCTTGTTGGAAACGGCGAGACGACCCCGGCTGACTCGCTAAACGGGAACGCATCAGCGATCGCTGATCGGAACGGAGAGAACGATGGCTAAGGTGATCGGCATCGATTTGGGGACGACGAACTCCGTCGTGGCGGTGATGGAAGGCGGTGAGCCCGTCGTCGTGGCCAGTCAAGAGGGAACGCGGACGACTCCGTCGGTGGTGGCCGTTGGCAAGGACGGGGAACGGTTGGTGGGGACGGTCGCCAAGCGGCAGGGCGTCACGAATCCGGACAACACCGTCTTCAGCGTGAAGCGGCTCATGGGCCGCCGCTATGAGGACTCCAACGTCCAAGCGGATATCAAGCTGCTGCCGTACAAGGTGACGAAGGCCGCCAACGGCGACGCTTGGGTCAAGATGGGCGACAAGGAATACGGGCCGCCAGAGGTCTCGGCGATGATCTTGCAGAAGCTGAAGCAGGACGCCGAAGCGTACTTGGGCGAGACGGTCACCGAGGCGGTCATCACCGTCCCTGCCTACTTCGACGATAGCCAGCGCAACGCGACCAAGGACGCGGGCAAGATCGCGGGGCTGGAGGTGCTGCGCATCATCAACGAGCCGACCGCCGCCTCGCTCGCCTACGGCCTCGATAAGAAACACGATCACTACGTCGCCGTGTACGACCTGGGCGGCGGCACCTTCGACGTGTCGATTCTTGAACTCGGCGAGGGCACCTTCCAAGTGCGATCCACCAACGGCAATACGCACTTGGGCGGCGATGACTTCGATCAGCGGGTGATCGACCATCTCGTCGCCGAGTTCAAGAAGGAGCAAGGCATCGACCTCGCCGAGGACCGCATGGCGCTGCAGCGGCTCAAGGAGGCGGCGGAGCGCGCCAAGATCGAACTGTCCAGCACGCAGTCCACCGATGTCTCCTTGCCGTACCTCACCGCCGACGCCAGCGGGCCCAAACACTTCAACCTCACTCTTACTCGCGCCAAGCTCGAGCAACTCACCGACGACTTGGTGGAGTCCACGCTGGGGCCCTGCCAGGCGGCCCTCAAGGACGCGGGGATCACCGGCAACCAGGTCGACGAAGTGGTGCTGGTCGGCGGCCAGACGCGGATGCCGCTCGTTCAGAAGGAAGTCCAGGAATTTTTCGGCAAAGAGCCCAACCGCGGCGTCAACCCCGACGAGGTCGTGGCGATCGGGGCCGCCATTCAAGCCGGGGTCCTTAAGGGCGACGTGAAGGACGTGCTGCTCCTCGACGTGACCCCGCTCACGCTCGGCATCGAGACGTTGGGCGGCGTGCGCACGCCGCTCATCGAGCGCAACACCACGATCCCGACCAGCAAGAGTCAGGTCTTCTCCACCGCCAGCGACAACCAGCCGCAGGTGGAGGTCCACGTGCTGCAGGGGGAGCGGGAGATGGCTGGCGACAACAAGTCGCTCGGCAAGTTCATCTTGGACGGCATTCTGCCGGCCCCTCGCGGCATGCCGCAGATCGAAGTGACGTTCGATATCGACGCCAACGGCATTCTCAACGTCCGCGCGGTTGATCAAGGCACGGGCAAAGAGCAGAAGATCACGATCACCGCCGCGTCCGGACTGAGCGATGACGAAGTCGAGCAAATGAAGCAGGACGCGGAACTTCATGCCGAAGAGGACAAGCAACGGCGCGCCTCGATCGAGTTGCGGAACGTTGCGGAGAGCACCGCTTACCGCGCCGAAAAGCTGATCGGCGAGCAAGAGGACAAGCTCGACGAGGAGACGAAGGCCACGCTCCAGGCGAAGATCCAGACGCTGCGTGACGCTCTCGCTGCCGAACCCGCCGATGACGGCGCGATCCAAACCGCGATGGACGATCTCAACGGTGCCTTGATGCAGGTGGGCGAGAAGATTTACGGCAGCCAGGAGGAGGCGTCCGCCACGGCTTCGGCCCAGGAGGGTGCGAGTAGCGCGGACGAGTCGGGGGAGGAGCCCAGCCCCGTGGAGGGTGAGTTCCGCGAAGTCTAGCTTCGGCGGTTTCCCATGCCGCGCCCGGTCGCTGTGGGCTCGCAAGGGTAGACTAGGACATTAGCCCAAGCGGGAAGCGGGTTCCGCGGACGGGAGACTTATGGCGACGGTACCCAAGCGCGACTTTTACGAGATCCTGGGCGTGCCGCGCGATTGCAGCAACGAGCAGCTCAAGAGCGCCTTCCGCAAGCTCGCCATGGAGTACCACCCGGACCGCAATCCCGATCCGGCGGCGGCGGAACGCTTCAAGGAGATCGGCGCAGCCTACGAGGTGCTCTCCGACCCGGAGAAGCGCCGCAGATACGACCGCTTCGGCAGTGCCGAATTCAGCGCGGGCTTCGAGGGCTTCGACTTCGGGGGCTTCGGCGACATCTTCGACGCCTTCTTCGGCGGGCGCCGCGCCGATGGTCCCGTCCGGGGTGTCGATCTACAGGTGCAGCTCGAGCTCGATTTTGCGGAGGCGGTCTTCGGCGTACAGAAGGAACTCGCCATCAGCCGCCAGGAGACGTGCGCCGCTTGTCGTGGCGACGGAGCGGAGCCCGGCACCGATCGAATGGCCTGTCCGCAGTGCGGCGGCGCCGGCGAGATTCGGCGGGCGCAACGCAGCGTCTTCGGTCAGTTTGTCAACGTGGCGACTTGCGACCGCTGCGAGGGCCTCGGATCGATCGTCTCGCACCCGTGCCGGACCTGTGGCGGCGTCGGGCGCGAGCAACGGAATCGCCGGATCAAGGTCAAAGTCCCCGCCGGCATCGCCGACGGCTCGCGCCTTCGCTTCACTGAAGAGGGCGGAGCCGGTAGCCGCGGCGGTACGCCCGGCCACCTCTACGTCGATCTCCGCGTGCGTCCGCACCCCGTGTTCGCCCGGGAAGGCGACGATCTCGTGCTCGATCTGCCGCTCAGCCTGGCGCAGGCGGCGCTCGGAGCCGAGATCGAGGTCCCCACGCTCGAGGGCGACGGCGTGCCGCTGCAGGTTCGCTCCGGGACGCAGCACGGACAGACCTTCCGTTTGCGCGGGCACGGCGTCCCCCGCGCGCGCGGGCGCGCCCGCGGCGATCTCGTCGTGCGCGCGCAGCTCCACGTTCCGACAAAGCTCACCGAGGAGCAGCGCGCGCTCTTCGAACGCCTGGATGAGACACTCGGGTCGCCGACGAAGGACGGGCACGAGGCCGGCTTCTTCTCGCGCATCCGCGATGCCTTCAGCGCCTGACGAACCGATCGCCCCTCCTCCGGCCGACGCTCCCTCCACCGGCCCGCTGATCGAGGTGTGGCTGGAGGTCGCTCCGGCGGAGACCGAGCTGGCAGCGGCGATCCTCGAGCGCGTTGCGCCCGCGGGGGTCGCGATCGCGCTTCCCTTCGAGCAGGGCCCCGACTGCGGCGAGGCAGCGCTCTCGCCGCAGGGGCAAGCTCGCGTCAGCTGCTACCTTCCGGCTTCCTCTTGGCCGGGGCTGCGTCCCACCGTCGCGGCGATGGTGGCGGCCACGCAGTGGCTCGGCGCGCCGGCGCAAGTGCACGCGACGCCCCTTCCCGACCGCGACTGGTCGACCGCCTGGCATGACCACGTGCAAGTGCAGCGGTTCGGCCGTCTCGTCCTGCGGCCCACGCCCTGTGCCTATGTGAAGCGAGCGGACGAGGTCGTGGTTCACTTGGAGCCCGGCTTGGCCTTCGGCAGCGGTTCGCACGAGAGCACGCGCCTCGCCTTGATCGCGTTGGAGCGCTGGCTCCAGCCGGCCGCCAGCGCGCTTGATCTCGGCACGGGATCCGGCGTGCTCGCCTGCGCCGCTGCTCGCCTCGGCGCTTCTCATGTGGATGCCGTCGATAGCGACCCCTTGGCGGTCGCCGCCGCTCGCCGCAACGCGCGGCTCAACGGGGTGGAGGGCGGCTTGGTGGCTGTGCGGCTCGGCGATCGTCCTCCCGATCGACGCTACGATTTCGTCGTCGCGAATCTCACCGCTCCTGCCCTCGTGGCGCTGGCGGGTGCCTTGGCCAAGGCGACTCACCCCGGCGGGATCTGCGTCGTCGCTGGCGTGATCGATCAGCAGGAAGCACGAGTAGCGCGGGCGCTGCATGCCGCTGGCCTGGAGCCGCAAGGAACGCTTCGCGAGGGAGAGTGGCGGGCGATCCAGGCAGTGCGGCCGCCGGCCGGCCGCCACCCCTCTCAGGGTCCGGAGTCACCGATTGCGAACTCTGGGTCCAGCGCGCCCTCCGGGTCGGGGATCTCCTGATCCCGGATCCATTGCCCCGGATTCACCGGGATGCCGTGCACCACGATCTCCCAGTGCAGGTGTGGCCCCGTCGCGAGGCCCGTGGCGCCGATCGACCCCAGCGGATCGCCGGTCACGACGACCATTCCCTCGGTCACGAGAACTTCCGACAGGTGATAGTAGCTCGAGTGCACGCCGCCCCCGTGGTCGACGATTACGCTGTTACCGCGCCGCTGCGTCCGCCCCACCCATGCCACCACGCCCGCGTTGGGGGCCAGTACCGGGTCGCCGTTGTCCCCGGCGAAGTCGATGCCGCTGTGATACTCGTTCGGCTCTTGGAAGTTGTATGAGCGCAGGAGTCCGAAGCTTGACGTGATCACGCCGGCCGCCGGTTGGTCGAAGAGACCGCTCCAGTGCCGCTCTGGGGTCAGCGCCCGCTGCACTGCGTCCCGGATCTCCCGGTCTTCCCTGACCACGGCCGGATCGAGCAGCGCTTGGTTGCTCTCGTCGAGTTGGATCACCTCCGTCGCCACGGTTGCCTCCGTGACCGTGATGGTTGTCTCGATACGCAGCGCCTGCCGGCCGGCGTTGTCCGCAACCGCGATCACGAGGGGGATCGGCCCCGGGGGCGTCCGCGCCTCGACCGGGAGGATCGCGAACAGCCGGTTGCCCTCGCGAAGCAATGTGAAGATCTCACCGTTGTACGCGATGGAGGCGAAGCCGGCACCCGGCGCGTCGACGGCGACCAGAAACGCGTGCCCCTGGGTGACGTCTTGCGGGACGACGTAGATCAGGGGATCCGTTTCGAGCACCGCCTCTGGCTCGGCGGGACCCAACTGCACGACCGCCTCCGGCGGCGGCTCCGTCGTCGGCGCGGCGGCTTCGGTGCCGTCGCCGGCAGGGACCACGCTGCTTGCGGGGGCAAGGCCCTCCGGCGGCGCGACCGCTTCGTCGGGAGTGGCGCCGGCGCCGCAGGCCGCGGCGAATCCGGCCAGCGCACACAGGAGCACGAGGATCGCTGAGCGGCCGTAGCCCGGCCAGCGGGGGCCAGAAATCATGCTTACAGTGTACGGCTGCTATCCGGCAGCGTCGGGCTCGGCTCGCTATCCTCATTCTGCCTGGCGGCGCGACACGTTCCTTGGCGGGCGGAGACAGGTGGAGGAGCCAGTGAACGACCCGCAAGGAGAGATCAGACGGATTGCCCAGAACATCGAGCGGGTGATTCTAGGCAAGAGCCGCGAGGTCCAGCTGGCGACGATCGCGCTCGTCAGCAACGGGCATCTCTTGATCGAGGACGTCCCCGGAACCGGCAAGACGATGCTGGCCCGCGCGCTCGCGATCTCCACCGGCTGCACCTTCAATCGTGTGCAGTTCACGCCGGACTTGCTGCCCTCGGACGTGACCGGCGTCTCGATCTACAACCAGAAGCGCGGGGATTTCGAATGGCGGCCGGGGCCCGTCGTCGCGCAGATCGTGCTGGCCGACGAGATCAACCGCGCCACGCCCAAAACCCAATCGGCCTTGCTGGAGGCCATGGAGGAGCGGCAGGTGACCGTGGACGGCGTGACCCGGCCGTTGCCGCAACCCTTCATGGTCATGGCTACGCAGAACCCCGTGGAGTACGAGGGCACCTTTCCGCTCCCCGAGGCGCAGCTGGACCGCTTCCTACTCCGAGTGCGCCTCGGCTACCCCGACCAAGCCGATGAGGTGGCGGTGCTCGAGGGCCAGCAGGAGCGCCACCCCATCGGCGATCTGCAGCCCGTGATAGCACCCGAGCGGATCCTCGACCTGCAAGCGGCGGTGCGGAGCATCTGGGTCGATCCGCTCATCAAGCAATACATCGTCGAGATCGCGAGCGGCACCCGCAGCCACCCGGCGGTGTTTCTCGGCGCTTCGCCGCGCGGCTCGCTGGCGCTCTTCCGCTGCGCCCAGGCGCAGGCGCTCATCGCGGGGCGCGACTACGTCACCCCCGATGACGTCAAGGAGCTGGCGCCGTTCGCTCTGGGTCACCGGATCATCGTCAGCCCCACCGCGCAGGCGCGTGAGACCGACGCCTCCACGGTCGTCCAGGAGACGCTGCAGCGGGTGCCGGTGCCGGGCGCGCGCGCAGGCACACGGTGATCCGATTCCCCTGGCGCCTGCTGCGGGCGGGCTATCGGGCGACGCTGGGCCGGCGGCGCATGCTCACCGGCGTCGTGCTGGCGCTGGTGCTGGCGCTGGTGCTCGCGTTCATCTCCAACTTCTGGTTGCCGTTTCGGATCGGCTACGTGCTGCTGTTCGCGCTGATGGCGGGTGCCTTGTGGACCTGGCTGCACACGCAGGGGCTGCGCGTCCGACGCGACCTGGCGCAGACACGGCTCACGGCCGGCGACTCGCTCTTGGAGCGCATCGAGATCGCCAACCGACTGCGTCTCCCCAAGCTCTGGCTGGAGGTGCGCTCCGTCTCGGATCTGCCGCGCGAGCACGGGAGCCGCGTGGTCTCGCTGGGATCGCGCGCCCGGCGATCCTGGGAGGTCGCGACCGTCTGTCCGCGCCGCGGCCTGTTCACGCTTGGGCCCGTGACGGTTCGCGTCTCCGACCCCTTCGACCTCTTCCACTGGGAGCGGCGATTCGGCCGCAAGCAGGAGATCGTGGTCTATCCGCGCGCCCTGGATCTGCCGGGATACGCGCTCCCGCCGGCCAGCCTGCCCGGCGAGGGACGCTACCGCCGCCGCGCGCACTACGTCACCCCCAACGCCGCCGGCGTGCGCGAGTACCAGTCGGGCGACGCCCTCAACCGCATTCATTGGCCCAGCACGGTCCGCACCGGGGAGCTGATGGTCAAGACCTTCGAGTTCGACCCCGCTTCGCACGTCTGGGTGGTCCTCGATATGGACGCGCGCGTCCAGGCTGGCAGCGGCGACGAGTCGACCACGGAATACGCGGTCACCGTCGCGGCCTCGCTGGTCCGCCACTTCCTCGCCCAGAGCCGGGTCGTGGGGCTGCTCACCTTCTCGGATGGCTTGCACATGATCGAGCCGGATCGCGGCGGCGCCCAGCTCACCCATATGCTGGAGTTGCTGGCCGTCGTCCAACCCGTCGGCGATGTCGGCCTCGGCTCCCTCCTGCTGCAACACGGCCATAGCTGGGGCCGGCAGACCACGCTGATCGCGGTCACTTCGTCGGTCGAACGCCGCTGGACGCACGCCTTGCGGGCCCTGCGGATCCGGGGAGTGCGCACCGCGGCCACCCTGATCGACGCGGAGTCCTTCGGCGGGCCCGCGGGCGCCGCCGCTTTGCGGAGCGAGCTGCTCGCCAACCAGATCGCCGCGACCCGCGTCGGCCGGGGCGACGACATTCCGGCGGCGCTGTCCCGTACCGCCGGCCAGCCCCTGGCGGCCGCGCCGTAGCCGTGCGGGAACCCGTGCGGGAAGAGGTGCGGGAGCCGGGGCCGCGCGCCGGGGCCGCGGCCGTCGCCGTCCGGGGCCGCGGCCTGGCCGAGCAAGCCGTCACCGCCGCTCTGCTGGCGATCCTCCTGCTCGCCGTTGCCGACAGCATCGTGGAGGCCGGGTGGGTGGAGGAGATGCCCGAGCTGCGGCTGCTGGTGGTGCTGGCGCTCGGATGCGCCCTGCTGCTGGCCCCCCTGCGCGCGCATTGGCTACCCCTGCTGGGCGCGGGCCTGCTCGCCGGGGCGATCGTCGTCCTCTGGCAGGTGCTGAGCCTGGGCTCCATCGACCAGCAGCCCCTCTTCTGGGACCGCTTCCAAGACCTGGGGGCGCGGCTTGAGGACTGGTTCGGGCAGGCATTCAGCTCGGGCATCGCGACGGGCAACCTACCGTTCGTGCTGTTCGCCGCCGCCGCGCTCTGGGGCGTGGCCTTCCTGGGGTCGTTCTTCATGCTGCGCCGGCGCAACGCCTGGCCCGTGATCCTGGCCGGCGCCGCCATGATCGCCGTCAACCTCGCCTATGCCGGCGGCGATCAGTGGGACGCGAACTTCGGCGTCTTCCTGGGGGCGGCCGTGGTGCTGGCCCTGCGCGCGCACCTCTCGCGGCGCTTCGCCCGCTTGCGCGATCAGGGCTCGGAGGTCCCGGTGCGGCTGACCTGGCACGCCCTGGCCGTGGGGGTCCTGCTGGCCGCGCTGCTGGTGGGCGGCAGCCGCGCCGCCCCGCGCCCGGACGAGTCCGAGGCGCTCGTCAGCATCTGGAACCGCGCCACCGATCCCTTCGCGGGCCTGGCCGACGAGGTCGACCGCCTCTTCACCGCGCTGGGCTCCGGCCGGGCGCCTCCGCTGCACTCCTTCGGGGAAGGCTTCGCTCTGCAGGCCGAGATCGATCCCGGGGGGAGCGTCGTGGTGCAGGTGGAGACGTCCGAGACGGGCTTGCTGCGCGGATCGTCGTACGACCGCTATACCGGCCATGGCTGGACGCAGAGCGAGATCCAGATGGCATCCGTGCCCGCCGGGGAGCCGCTCCCGGTCGATCCGTCGGCGGGCGCCTTCGGCTACGCCGCCCGGCGCGAGGTGACGAGCCTGGTCTCGGTCGCGCGCTCCCCGCGCGTCTACTTCAGCGTGGGGCAGCCGCTGATCCTGGACGAAGAGGCGGAGGCCGTGCAGGTCGGCGAGACGGTGGTGCGGGCCGAGGTCGGCAACCCCCGCCTCCCCAGCGTCGCGCCCGATCTGGCCCGGGCGCTGCGGGAGATCAGCATTCTCCAGGAGCGCGGCGATCTCTCCGACCTCGCCGCCCTCAGCCTCCTCCCCTCCGGCTACGAGATCCTGGAGATCGAGCGCGGCTTCGGCGGCATCGCCGCCTTCGTCCTTCGCAGCGCGCCCGTGGCGCCGGACGTCTTGGCCCTGCGCTCGCTCGGCCGCATCCACGCCGGCGCCGAGTACGCCGTCCGGGGCTCCGTGTCGGACGCGACGGAGGACGAGCTGCGGGCCGCGGGCCGCGCCTATCCCCAGTGGGTGCTGTCGCGCAACCTGCAGCTCCCGGCCGAGCTGAACGATGAGGCGTTCGAGCGCCTGCAAGCGCTGGCGCTGGCCCTCACCTCGTCGGCCCGGACCCCGTACGACGCGGCCGTGGTCCTGGAGTCGTATCTCTGCTGCCAGCCCCGCGTCGGCCCCAGCGGCCTGCCGATCCGCGATGCCGGCGGCCGGCCGGTTCCCCTCTACCCCTTCAATCCGCTGATTCCGCCGTCCCCGGCCGAGACGGACGCGGTGAGCTGGTTCCTGTTCGAGTTCAGGGACGAGCAGGGCTTTCCCTTGGGCGGCTACTACGACTACCACGCCAGCGCCATGGCGGTCCTCTTGCGCAGCCTGGGCATCCCGGCGCGCATCAGCACCGGCTTCGTGCTCAACGAGGGCAACTTCGACGAGGGCAGCGGCTCCTTCGTCGTGCGCGCGCGGCACGCCTACACCTGGGTCGAAGTGTTCTTCCCCGGCTACGGCTGGGTCGACTTCGACCCCACGCCCTCCGGGACGGGAGCGGGCTTCACCGAGATCCAGGGCCGCCGGCTGGGCGTGCAGCGTCTCCCGCCCACGGATCCGGCCGCGGACATCTCCGCCAATCCCGATCCCCGTCTGGGCGGCTTCTCGGCCATTCTGGACGACCTCGAGCGGCTTCCCGAGATCGGCGGGCCCGAGGCGGCCGAGGAGGACGCGCCGGAGGGTGGCTCCTCCCTCCTCTGGATCGCGCTGGCGGCCGTTCTGGGGACGCTCGCCGCGGGCGGCCTGGGCGGCCGGTTGGCCTGGGAGTGGTCGCTGCGCGGCCTCGGCCCCGCCGAGCGAAGCTGGGCCAGCCTGCACCGTCTCGCCCGCTGGGCCGGACTCTCCGGCGCCCCCAGTGCGACGCCGGCCGAGTTCGCCGGACGGCTGGACGCCCGCCTGCGCGCCCCCGGCGACGCCGGACGCCTGGCGCGCCATTACGTGCGCGTGCGCTACGGACGCGGCGTCCTGGACGCCCGCGAGCGCGATCAGGTGCGGCGCTCCTACCTGCATCTGCGCGGCCTGCTGCTGCGCCGCATCCTGCGCGCCGCCGCCCGCCCGCGCCGTCCCTCGCTGCGCCGGTTTTTCTAGCCCGTCGCTATAATTAGCTGGTCAAGTAGGGCGGCGATCGGCCGGCAGCGATGGCGCGGCCGCGCTTGGGGCGGGGGCCGGGCGCCGCCGTCTGAAGGGACCGAAGGCGAACGTGAAGCCGCTTTCCGCGCCGCTGCTCCTGATCGTCCTCGCCGCGATCACCCTCTTCGGCATCGCCTGCCGCGGGAGTTCCGGCAGCGAGGTCCGCGAGGGCGTGGCCGAGCCGGAGCCGGTGGATGCGGGCGGCATGGTGCGCGCCGTCACGGTGGGGCCGGAGTTGGTGGACTGCGTCGGCGTGGGACCCCGGCTGTGCATGGTCGTCGATGGTGAGCTGTTCTACGACGCGATCGACGGCTTCGAGTACGAGGAGGGCTACCACTACCGGCTCCGCATCGAGCAATACGACGCCTGGCCGGGCCAGGAAGAGCCGCCGGCCGACGCGGGACGCTACGGCTACCGGCTGATCGAGATCATCAGCAAAACCCCGGCGCCGTGAGGCCGCCGCGCGGGCCGGGAAGGCGGCCGGGAACGAGAGGCTCTCAATGAAGAAGCTGTTTATCGCGGGGGCGATCGGCCTGGTGCTCTCCCTCACCCTGCTGGGCAGCGCCGGCCTGGCCCTGATGACGCGGCTGGCGCTGCGGGCGGCCAAGGCCGGCCCGCCGGGCGGCGCCAAGGAGGGCGGGGAGCACTCGGCCTGCGGCTCGGCTTGCCGTCTCTTCGGCTCCGCCGTGCACTTCGCCGACGCGGCCCTGCGGCGCCTCTTCAAGGCGCGCCTGGGAGACTAGGACCGGCGGCGGGAGTTCGCGAGCGACTGTTGATGATCCCCGGACGCCGTTTCCCCGGGCGCTTGGCCGTGATTCCGCTGATGCGGGTGGCCGCGGCCGCCCTGGCCGCCGCCGCGCTGGCGGGGATCGTGGCCTGCTCGGGCGGCGACGAGCAGCCGACCCTGTGGATCAGCGGCATCCCCGACCAGGACGCGAGCTTGCTGGAGGCGCGCTTCACGGCCCTGGCCGCGTACCTCGCCGAGGAGACCGGCCTCGACGTGCGCTACGTCCCCCACGACAGCTACGCGGCCGTCGTCACCGCCTTCGAGGCGGGCGGCGTGCACCTGGCCTGGTACGGCGGCCTCGCCGGCGTCCAGGCCCGCCTGGCCGTCCCGGAGGCGGAGGCGATCGCCCAGCGCCCGCGCGACGCCGCCTTCCACTCCGTCTTCGTGGCCGCGCCGGACTCCGGCATCACGGATCTCGCCGGCCTGCGCGGCCGGACGCTGACCTTCGGCTCCGAGGGCTCCAACTCCGGCCACCTCATGCCCCGCTTCTTCCTGCGGGAGGCGGGCATCAATGTGGAGCGCGACCTGGCCGCGATCGGGTTCAGCGGGTCGCACGACCGCACCTGGCGGCTCGTCGCGGACGGCGCCTTCGACGCCGGCGCCCTCAACGCGGTGGTCTGGGAGGCGCGCGCCGCCGCCGGGGAGGTGGACCGCGCCAAGGTGGAGGTCTTCTTCCGTACGCCCCCCTACGTCAACTACCACTGGGTCGTGAACCGCGCCGTCGACGCCAGTCACGGGGCGGGCACGGTGGACAAGCTCCGGGCCGCGCTCTTGGCCATCGACGTATCGAAGGGCGGCCGGGCGCAGGCGATCGCCGAGGCCTTCCAGACCGATCGCTTCATCCCCACGGCCAACGCAAACTACCGGCCGATCGAGGAGGTGGCGCGGGAGCTGGGGATCATCGGGCCGTAGCGGCGCGTTCGCGGCGCAACGGAGAGCTTGGCTTGACGGCGGAGGCGCGACCGTTAGCGTGAGAGCAGCGGTGCCGGGGGGTTGTCAGCCCGCAAGCGCTCGGCAAGGTAGCGGCCTATCCGAGCGCGCCCGGTGCCGTTGTTATGCTATCCGGCGGTGCACTCCTAGCCATCGACGCCTCGCGCGGCGGCCGGGCGCAGGCGATCGCCGAGGCCTTCCAGACCGACCGCTTCATCCCCACGGCCAACGAGAACTACCGGCCGATCGAGGAGGTGGCGCGGGAGCTGGGGATCATCGAGCCGTAGCGGCCTGTTCGCGGCGCCACGGACGGCCAGGATTTTCCGGGGTTGGTGCAGGCGTGCGCGTCGGGCTAAGGCTGGCGGTTAGAGATTTTCGCGGCATGGCTTGCCGCCGTCGTTACGTCTGTACGATCTGAATCAGGTTACCGCAGGTGTCGTCAAAGACCGCGATGGTGACGTTGGCCATTTCTGTCGGCTCCATCGTAAACGCGACGCCCCGTGCCTGCAGCTTCTCGCACTCTGCACGGATGTCCGTCACGCCAAAGGACGCCGCCGGGATGCCTTGGTCAAAGAGCCCTTGCTGAAATGCCTGGGCGACCGGGTTTTCATTTGGTTCAAGCAGAAGCTCGGTCCCATCTGGGTCATCGGGCGAGACGACGGTCAGCCACTTGAATTCCCCCACGGGCACGTCATGCTTCTTCACGAAGCCGAGGGTCTCCGTGTAGAACCTCAGCGCTTCATCCTGATCCCTGACGAAAACGCCGGTGAGTGTAATGCGCATGGGAATTGCTGACGTGTGCCCCCAGGAAAGCGGAGCAGCTAACGCCTCAGTGTCCGAATTTCAGATAAAAGCTCGGACCGCGTCGTGTCGTTGGCCGCTCGAATCTCTGACAAAAGTTCGGACTGCAGGCCATTCAGCTTCGTATCCATCTCCGCCAAACGCTCCCCGCGGGGCCGGATGCGCCGGGTGAACCAGGCCTCCCCGGCGCTCTGTGGGCTGACGGCCCGGCCGGCTCCGCTCCCGTCACGCTAGCAGCCGGTGGGTGACTGTCAAAATTGGCTGTCCGCTTCATCCCCACGGCCAACGAGAACTACCGGCCGATCGAGGAGGTGGCGCGGGAGCTGGGGATCATCGGGCCGTAGCGGCGCGTTCCCGGCGCGGGCCGGCTGCCGCTCCGCGGCGCTTCTTCAAGGTATGCATGACGGGCTAGGGACTGGCGGCTACGCTCGATCCTGGCTACGGACGATGAGACAATCTTCGTGTATTCGGTAGCGCTCCAGTACTCTGGGGGGCAGAGTGAAGTCCTGGAAGCAGCGGTCAGTTGAATCACGTATAGGTCATTCTTGAGCTTACAGCAATGACTGACAAGCCTTCTGCCTTTTTGATAATGTCGTTTGACGAAGAATTTGACGCTGTTTATAAGAGATTCATCAAGCCTGTGCTTGAAGATGTCGGATTCGAAGTCCTCCGTGCTGACAACATCGAGAGCCAGCAGAATATTCTTAGGGACATCATAGAGAAAATCATCGAGAGTAATTTGATCGTTGCTGATTTAACGAATTCCAACCCCAACGTGTTTTACGAACTTGGTCTCGCCCACGCGTTTGGAAAACCAGTAATTCTTGTCGCACAAGATGCGAATGAAGTTCCTTTCGATCTGAAACAGTACCGCGTACTGGAATACGATACGCGTTTTGATCGCATTAATGTGGCAAAGGAAGAATTGACTAGGCGTGCGAAGGGATCTCTAGAAGGGACTATTCCAGTTGGCAGTCCTGTCACTGATTTCTATCCAGACAGGACTGCGCCAAACCAGGCCACAAGCACTCCTCAGTCCAACACAGTGAGCGAAGATGATCGAGGGTTCCTTGATCACCAGATTAATCTCATTAACGGCTACAAACGCATCGCTAAGATCGCCACGGACATGAAGGGCGACCTAGGCGATCTGAATGAGGCCGTGAGCAGCGCGACAGAGGAAATCACGCAAATTAACGCTAGACCCAGCAGTTCTTCCCCAAGGGCCGTGCGGAGCGTGGCACGTCGTCTCGCTGCTCGAATAGAGAAATTCAATGCTCGAATGAGCCAAACAAATGCCGAATACGCAGATGTTGCGCAGGGTACTGAAGACAGCTTGGAGTTCGTAATTTCCTTCCAACTCGACCAATCTGAAGTGAGTGCCTCTGAGATTGATAAGCAGGTCTCTTCACTACGAGATCTTCAGTCGAACCTGATCACTGCCCGAGACTCGTGTCTTGATTTGGCGGCAGAGATGGACTCAGTCCCCCGGCTGGAGCGTCGGCTCAATCGCGAGACTAAGCGAGGGAGCGAGGAAGTTCTTGTCATGGCAGGTAATCTTGATAAGACACTTGCATCAATATCCAGAGCTCTCCAAAAATATGAGCAGTATTCTCACATCGCGCGGTGACTGTGAACTGATGTGCCTCTTTCACCGACAGCACCCGGCCTAACGTGCTGGACTCCCGATAAGGAAAGCCTACCCTTCGACATCGCGGCATAGCTGGCCGTGCCAGACAAGCGGCTCACCGGTCTCAGCGTCTTTGAGGCGAAGGAATTTTGAGCCGGGTTTAGGCGGTTGCAAATAGCGTGGCAAATGGCCTGCATCGGCACAGGCCTCGTCGAGTTGCTCTTGGGTTAGACCGATTGCGAAAGAGAGCGACGCACTAGATAGATTGGTTTGGTGTAATGCTGCGCCGGAGAGATTCACACGAGAGAAACGCACACTGGAGAGATTCGCTTCCGTGAGGTTGGCCCCTGAGAGATTCGTTCCTCTAGGGAGGAATACACCAGACAGGTCCGCGCCATGCAGATCCAGCGGTAAATTCGCTTTCTTTTCGAGGGCGATGCCTGCCTCACCGCGAGTGCCGATCGCTCTCATGACAGCCTGAACGTCCTCGCGCAGCCGGTCCTTCTCGTCCGGCTTGGCCGCGCCCCCATCGTCCTTAGTTGGATGCCGTACGAACGCGCAGAACAACTGCATGATCTGGACGTGGTACTGCTCCGGGTGCTCCTCGGCGAGGCGCTGTAGCGCGTAGATACCGCCCAAGCGGACCGACAGCACGCCGCTGCCGAGCATCTCTGCGCCCTTTTGGTAACGCTCGTTGAGCAGGCTTTGCTGCGCCGTGGCGGTTTGGCGCTCCGCCACCGTGCTGCGCCAGACGGCGAGCAGGATCGCGATCACGCCGCCGACCACCAAACCGACGTTGCGGATGGTCGTACTGTGTGACCCCTGAGTGCCGTGCAGTTCTTCCCAAAAGCGCCATGAGAGAAAGATGCCAACTACCAGCACGGCGGCTATCCCGGCAATCCACCAGAATCCGTCCCAACCGGTCGCGCGCTGAACGAGCTTCCAGATGCGCTGTAGGACCGCCGTCAGGAACTTGATCGTGCTCTTGATCGGGGTCATGCGCCGAGCGAGTCTCTGAATGCGCTGCGGGATGTATCCCTGGAGGCGACGCCGGACGAGTCGCCAGCGGCGCATCCAGCCAGCGCGGCTCATCTCCCACCTACCAGCTGCAGGATCGCGGCGATGCGGCGGGCGGTGTCGCTGAAGTGCTGGACCTCCTCCGGGGAGAGCGGCCGGCCCAGGACCTTGCGCTCGCGGTAGGAGAGCCACTTCTTCAGCACCTGGTAGCCGCCGAGCTTGTAGCGCCAGACGGCGGCGGGGACGTTGCGCCAATAGGCGTGGTCGTTGAGGTAGACGTCGAACGTCGGCTCTCCCAGGGTGGAGCGCTCGGCGACCCGGCCCTGGCCCGGCATCACCACCTTGCCTTGTCCGAGGTATCCCCAGCCCGCCGTCACCATGAAGTCGTCGCCGGCCATGTGGCGGCCGTCGCTGGTGGCGGGCTCGGCGATGACGACCATCTCCGGGCGTAGCGGAGGCTCAGTCACACTGGGGACGGGCCGCTCCGGGTCCAGCAGCGCCGCCAGCTCCCGCCCGCGCGCCGCCGAGGCCGCCAGCTCGTCCGCCGCGCCGGGCGCGGTCCCATCCGGCCAGCCGCGCAGGGGGATGCGGGGCCACTCCATGCGCAGCGCGCCCGCGTTGGCTTCCCGGTAGGCGGGGTCGTGGAGCACGGCCAGGACGTGGTGGAAGAGCTCCTCCACGCCCAGGCCCAACCGTTCCAGGTAGCGCTTGGCGGCGTCCGAGAGGTTGGGCACGTTGTTCTGCTGTGCCGGCTCCGCGGTTCCGAGCGCGTCCGAGCGGAGCCAAGCGGGAAAGAAATTCGAGAACCCATTGCCAAAATTGTCAGCCAAGCCCCGAATCATGGTTCCCCTTGAGAAATCCTCTTTGGCTTCCCGTTCGCGCGCTTCGATAAGCAGATTTCCCTCGAACGCGTGTGGCCTGTAGTCGGAACTTGGACGACCAAGAAGGCCGCGTCCCGCATCCCAGTAGAGCCAGCGAGTGTCGAAGGAGCGGTAGGTATAGGGAACAAAGCCGTCCTCATCCGGTCCGCCGCGTGCGAGCAGGGTCTCGCGCACGGTGCGAGCATTGCGCACAGAGAACCCCGACGAACTCTTCATCGCATCTGGATAGCGCCGCGCGATCTCCTCGTGGCTCAGATCCGGGTCGAAATACTCGTCGAGGCGCGCCTTGAGGCGATCGAGGTCGATGTCGATGAGGAACGAGTCCCGCTTGGTCTGCACTCCGGGGAACGAGACCGGGAACAGGTCGGGCAGCGACGGCCAGCCGGACCAGCCCTCGCCGACCGCCATTGGCGCGAAGGGCAGGCCCAGCGGCAGATCCGGCTCAATGGCGGCGTAGAGCGCCTCCGGCTCCGTCTCCGCCGTCGCCGTCAGCTCCTCGCGCTTGGCCCGGCCCCAGAGGTGGCGGAAGCCGACCGCCTTCGTTGGCGCGTGGTCGGACTTGCGCACCAGCGTGGCGATGGCGGTGCCGACCTGGATGCCGACCGGATCCTCCGGCGTCGAGAAGATGCTGGGGTCCGGCTCGCCGTCCGGGGTCGTCTTGCCGGTCTTGCGCTTGTCGCCGTTGAGGCAGTCGACGCGGATCGCGTCGAAGGCCTCCAGGTAGCGCTCGCGCATCCCGGTGAAGGAGAGCCCGTCTAGCCAGGAGTAGTTGGAGATGAAGCAGACCACGCCCCGGCCGGTCTTCTCGGCGATGCGCCGCTCGGCCATGCGGAAGAAGCGCACGTAGAGGTCGTTGAGCCCCTGGCCCTCGGGCCGCCGCACCCGCTGGGCCGTGCGGTAGGCCTCCGACAGCGCCCGCTCCTCCTCCACCGCCACGCCGGCGAAGCCGTTGTAGGGCGGGTTGCCCAGGATCACGAGGACCGGCGTCTCCCGCTTGACCCGCTCGGCGCGCTCGCGCTCCTCCTCCAGCTCGGGGAAGGGCAGCGGCTTCTGCGCCTTGGGCTCCCAGCCGGTGAGGGCGTTGGTGAGGAAGACGCCGGCCCGCTCTTCTTTTCCGGCTTGTCCGGCGGGGGCGTCCTCCGCCAGGGGCGCGTCCAGCTCCTGCATCGTCAGCCCAACCTGCAGGTGGGCGACCACGAAGGGGGCGGGCATGATCTCGAAGCCGAAGACGCGCTCCAGCGCCGCTTGCTTCACCCGCGCCCCGGTCAGCGCGCCCAGCCCTTGGCCCTCCAGATTGGCGGCGATGCGGCGCAGCACCTCGGCCAGGTAGGCGCCGGTGCCGCAGCAGGGATCGAGCACGTAGACGTTCTCCTCCGCCAGCCCGCCGGGCAGGCCGAGGTCGTCCTTCAGCGCCCGGTCCACGCGGGCGACCATGTAGCGCACCACCTCGGCCGGGGTGTACCAGACGCCGAGCTGCTTGCGCAGGGCCGGGTCGAAGGCCTCCAGGAAGGGCTCGTAGAAGTAGGGCACGGCCTCGCCCTCGTTGAACTTGGCGAAGAAGGCGCCCCGGTCCACGCGGTCGAGCGCCGCCGCCGTCCAGTCCAGCACCTCGACCAGCCCCAGCGGCTGCAGGCGGCCGGGGTCCGAGATCTGCTGGAAGAGCGCCCGCAGCACCGGCGCCCGCAGGTGCCAGACCGCCTTACGCCAGTCGAAGCGGCCCTCCGCCGGCGTCTCTCGCGCCCACAGCACCCAGGCGGAGAAGACGCCGTAGAAGAGCGTCTGCACCAGGGTCGATCGGAAGAAGGCGGCGCCCTTCTCGCCCTCGAAGCGCACGCCCAGCGCCTCCTCCAGGGCGGCGCGCACGGCGGCCAGCGAGGAGGCGTCGCCGGCCGCCTCGACGCGGGCGAGGCCGTCGCGGGCGTAGGAGGCGAGCAGCCAGGCCAGGTCCTTGGGCTCGGCCAGCGTGGCGCGGTGGGCCAGCGCCCGGCGCAGGTACTCGCCCAGGGCGGCGCCGCTCTGGCGGGCCAGGGCGCGCGGCTTCGCCAGCCGTGCCTCGAACTCCTCCGCGCTCCCGGCCAGCCGGAACGTCTCCAGCTTGGCCGGGCGGCCCCGTTCGTCCTCGCCCAGCAGGACGAAGTCTCGCAGGTTGGTGACCAGCACCAGGCGGTAGCGCTCCCAGTACTTGCTCACCTGATCGCTCTCCGCCGTCAGCCAGGCGTCGTCATCCGGGGGCTTGACCTCGACCACGCCGCGCTCGGGAGTCTGTCCCTGGCGCGGGCGGCCCTTCTGTATCTGCGTGGCGGCGTAGAGCCCGTAGTCGGGATGATCGGCGCCCTGGTCGGCGAGATGGCTCACGCAGAAGACCTTGGGTTTGAGCGTGGCGCCCACGGCGTCGAGCAGGTTGGCCAGCGGCACGTAGTTGGACAGCTCCGGGGTGGCGCCGCCCGAGGCGCGCACCTGCCGCAGGCCGGTGAAGTAGTCCTCGGCGGCGCTTACCAGTGGCGTTTTCGTTGCCATCGTTCCCTACGTTGTGGCCGAGAAGGGCGCGGGGCGCAAGCCCCTTGCGGGCGGCGGGCCGGACTGCGGGTCAAGCTACGGATCAAGCCACGGACGCGGCGGCGGGCAGCGCCTCGATGGCGGCCGAGCCGTGGGGGCCGAGCGTCTCGCCCAGCCGCGCGATCAGGGCGTGGGAGCCGTTGCACTTGGGCAGGGCCAGGGTGACGTGCTCGCCGATGCCGTCGACGGTGAGGCGGGTCTCGACCGTCCCCGGCGACTCCCGTACGAGGCGCATCGTCTCGTGCAGCCGCTGCTGATCGGCCGCGGGGTCGTCCGTCTCCTGCAGGCGGATGTGCAGCGTGGGCGCGCCCTCGCCGGGGCGCGCGGGCTCGGCCGCGGGCACGAAGGCGGCCGGCGCCGTCTCCGCGGGCGCCGTTTCGGCCGGCGCGGCCG
>JAPOXK010000008.1 GCA_026707145.1 Chloroflexota bacterium
CGGCCGAGTGTGATTCCTGCAGAGAAGCCGCGAGGAAGCGCTACGGCGCCCGTCGGAAGCACGATTCATACTGCACCTCTTCTGTGTCCGTCATGGCACGGCCGGGATGCCGTTTGTCGCCGCGTGAGCGGTTGCCCCGGTCTTTTTTCCGGTGGCGGATCGGGGATTTCAAACAGGATGTGACCGGCATCGCAATAGGCGTGTCCACGCAGGAGACCGGCCTTGCGCCACTTGTGGACCGTGGTGTCCGCGACTCCGAGCCGTTCGGCGATCTCGCCGCTTCGCAACAATCCGCGATCACGCAGCCGCCGATAGCGTGACTTCAGCCCGTAGCGCTCCCTCACCACTCCGACCAGCTTCGCGGTGAACGCCAGGCCGTGGCCGCTTCGATGTCCGCGCTGGTTGAGGATCCCGGCGACCTCTCCGTCCGTGTATTCGTCCAGCAGCCCGTCGATCTCGGCGACGACCTCGTCGCTGGTCCTGTAGCGCTCGGAAGAGTGAGGATCCGGCACCCAGGTGAGTTGCCGCGTCGCGCCGCCGCGCAGGCGCACCCCCAGGCTCCGCGTGGCCTTGGTCACCGTCACGTCCTCGATCAGGAGCCGCGCCATCCTCTTGCGCTCGCGATGCGGTGTCGCCGGATCGTTCCACAGGCGGGGGAAGTCGCCGGACAGGGCGAGGATCCGCTCGCGCTGCCCGTCGTCCAGTCCCTGCCCCGGCTCGGCGCGACTGCGCTCGAGCTCGTCCTGAGCCTCGTTCAAGGCGCGAAGCTTCGCGTTCCACTCCGCCTCCAGCACGTCGGCGACGATCCGGTTGTCGGGATGGATCTGCATGAAGCGCTGACGCGCCATGTCCGCTTCCTCGCGGGCGCGCTGCACCTGCTGGGCGCGCCACTGGTCGGCCTCGTCGGCACGCGCGGCGAGCTCGTCCTGCACCTGCAGCGCCACGTCCAGCGCAAGCGGGGTCATCAGCCCCACCAGAAGCTCGCCGATCTTGCGGTCGATGGCGGCGCCGGGGATGCTCTGGCACCAGCGGCTCGCCGTCTGGCTGCCTTCCTTGCTGCACAGGTAGTAGGGATGAAGACCCTCCTTCTGCTTGTGGTAGCGCACCGCCATGGTCCGGCCGCACACGCCGCAGACCGCCAGGCCCTGCAAAAGCGCCGGTCCTTCGCGCGGGGGAGGTCGCCGCGCACCGCGGCCCGCACGGGCATTGTCGTTGTCGCGCAGCTGGCGCTCGTTCCGCTCGAACCGCTCCCAGGTGATGTAGCCCGGGTGGGCGTCGCGCAGGAGCACCATCCATTCCTCGCGCGGCAAGTTCCTGGTCTCGACGACGCCGCCGGGTCGCCGCCGCGTGCGAGTGCGTCCGTAAACGAAGGCGCCCGCGTATCTCGGATTGTGCAGCGTCCGGATCGCCCGCGCGAACCTCAGCGGCTTCCAGAGCAGCTCGCCCTTGCGCGGCCCGCTTTGGGGACGGTGCGGGAACAGCAGCCCCTCCTGGTTGAAGTGCCTCACCGTGGCGTTGGCCGAACCCGTGCGGGTGAAGGTGTCGAACAGCAGCCGCAGGCTGTGCTGAACCTGGGCGTCAGGATCGAGGACGACATCGCCGAGCGGGTCGTAGACCAGCCCGACCGGGAGGGGAATCTTCAGTTCCCCGCGCCTGGCCGCGCTCAGCGTCCCGCCGCGAAGCCGGGCGCGCATCATGTGAAGCTCGGCCTCCGACATCGCCCCCTTGAGGCCGAGCAGCAAGCGGTCATTGAAGTCCAGGGGATCGTAGACGCCGTCCTCGTCGAGGATCAGCGTCTCGCTCAGGGCGCAGATCTCCAGAAGTCGGTGCCAGTCGGTCGAGTTCCGCGCGAGGCGGCTGACCTCGAGGCCAAGCACGAGTCCCGCCCGCCCCATGCTGACTTCGCCGACCAGGCGCTTGAATCCCTCGCGGTCGCTGTCGGCGCCGGAGCGGCCCTGGTCGCAGTCGATCACGTCGACGCTGTCGCGCGGCCATCCCAGGGCCACGGCCCGCTCCTTCAGCGCGTACTGCCGGCGCCTGCCCTCGTCATGCTCCATCACCTGGTGCAGGCTGGACTGGCGCACGTACAGGTAGGCGGTCCGGCTCAGGTGGCTCGCGGTCACCTTCTGGCTGGTGGTGCTCATGCTGTGTTCCTCCTTGCATGGTGGCCGCCGAGCATGGCGACCAGGATGTCGATCGCCGAGGTCTCGACCGCGGCGGGCAGCGGCCTTGGCGTGGCGGGCGTGGCCGCCCGCGGTGCGGGCAGTTCGCTGAACGCGTGCACCCAGGCCGCGACGCCGCGCAGCGCCACCACGGCGCTTCCGTGGCGGTCATGGGCCGCGCCGGGCTCGACGGCATGACGGCGCATCCGCTCGTAGCCCTGTCCGCAGGCGGAGCGTTCCGGCGCAGGGAACGCGGGACGGTGCGGGCGGCGGCTCATCGGCTTTTTTTTACCCCGCCCAGGACACGGGAGATGCTGCTGCGATGGACGGAGATCCCGAAGCGCTCGCGCGCAAGGCCGGCCAGTTCCGTCGCGGTCAGCTCCGGCCGCTCGCGCTTCGCCGCCCGCAGCGCCTCGACCACCTCGTCCGTGAGCTTGTGGGGTTGGCGCGGCCCCGGCCGGTCCGGAAGCAGTCCCGGCAGCCCGCCCGCCTCGTAGGCGCGCCGCGCCTCGTACCAGGTCGGCCGCGAGACGCCGAAGCTCGCGGCGGCATGGCTGACAGGCACGCCGTCCTCGCGCACCCGGCGCAGCATCTCGTACCTGACCTGGACCAGGTCGCGCGGATCGAAGAACGCGTTCGAGGCGAACAGCTCGTCGCGCACCGTCTCGGGGTTCGGGTTCAGGCAGCCGTGCTCCCTGAGGGAGCGGGTCTTCGCGTCGACGGGTCTTCTGGCCATGGCTCGGGCACCGCTGAAAAAGGAGTGTAAGTTCATTTATACTCACTTCCAACGCCAAGTCAAGCCCGTTCCTCCCTTCCTCTGCTGAAAACATGCTGAAAGGAAACGAAAACATGCGTGAAACTGCCATCCTTCTCGTCGCCAGGCCGATCTGTTCCTGTCGTCTGTTCTTAAAAACAATCTTACACATCACGCAAAATCCCCTTTACACTCTCCGCGCCGTCGTCGTCCTCCCGCGCGGCGCGCCCGTCGCCGTCCAGGCTGTCGAGCAGTGCAGCGACCGCAAGCAGGTCGGCGACGCGGAACGCCGACCGGCCCGCAGCCACCGTGACAAACGGATCCACCGAGGCAGCGCTGGTGAACGCTTGGCGGATCGTCCGCAGCGTTCCGTCGTCATCCGCGTAGTGAACCAGAGCCGTTCCAGCCATCCACGTCATCTCGATCAGGTCGAACTCGCGCCCGTGGAGGGGATGGAAAGGGTGCGTCACCAAAAAGCGATGGCCCTCAATGCACAGAGGACGTGCAGTTGAAGACCGACTGCCGCGGCGACGGTCATTGCAACGCTCGCGGCGCTGCATGTGAATGCCCGCCCGTCATCGAGATCGGCCCGCATGCTCGAATACGTCATCTTCCTGCCGTTCCTGCTGCCACCGATAATCACCGGGCTTTCGCTGCTGATCTACTTCCGGGAGATCGGCGTCTCGCGTGGACTTGCAACGATCATCGTCGGCCACGCCGTGTTCGTGCTTGCGATCATCTACCGGATCATCCTCACGCGCCTCAATGCCCTCAGCCGCAGCCTCGTCGAGGCGGCGC
>JAPOXK010000025.1 GCA_026707145.1 Chloroflexota bacterium
CGACCATCGCCGGCGGCACCAGCGAGATCCAGCGCAACATCATCGCCACGCGCGGCCTCGGGCTGCCCCGCAACTAGCCCGCGTCGGGGCTGGCCTCCGTCGGCTAGACTTGGTTGCGTTCTCATTCCCGTCGCGAAGTGTGCGCCGGCAAACGGGCTGGGTGGTGGCCATGGCTCAGGAAATCGTGCTTCACGCGTACATTCGCCCGCAACGGAGCGGCGGCTGGTACGCGCATTGCATCACGCTGTCCCTGGACGCCGTCGGCGCGGACTACCGCGAAGCCCGCGACAAGTTGGACGACGCCATCCTCTCCTACCTGCGATTCGCCGGTGAGGAGGACCGATTCGAGGAACTCGTCCCGCGCCGATCGCCGTTGCGCTTCCGGATCGAGTACGGCGGCGTGTGGGTGTGGAGCGTCGTCACCGGCCTGCTCAGGAACGTCCGCCGAACGATCCGCCTCGGCTCCGCGGGGGAGACCTACGAGCCCGTCTTCTCCCGGCAGTTGCCGTCCGGCTCCCATTCAACCGTCGCCTAGATCCCGATGCCCCGTGGGAAGCCGCCGCTCACGCTCAGGGAGGTAATCCGCATCCTTGAGAGCCGCGGGTACACTTGGCGAGAGTTCTACCGTGCGTCCTTCGCCCGCCTGAAGATGCAGACCGACGACTGAGGCGGGGCACGAAGGGACGTTCAGACCGTCCCTAGATCACCCGCGCGCAGCGCAGCAGGTGATCGGCATGGTTCCTCCCATACCGGGTGGGCGGGGCCGTTGACGAAAAGGCGTCCGCCACGGAGCGCACGCGTCACCGTGCGAGAGGGGACAGAAGCTCTCCCCGCCGGAGTCACTTTCTCGGGTAGAAGAGCCCGACGATGAGCCAAGTGCCGGGGAAGCGATGCACCGTTCCCACGTAGAAGTGGGTGTCATTCAGTTCGATCATCTCGGTCTCGAACCGCTGCCGGTATTTCTCTTCCCATCCATCGCCGTATTGTTGCTTCCAGCTTCGGTATGCCTGCCCCATCTCCCAGTCCGTGCACATGAGGTTGTGACCTTCGCAGGCCGCCTCATCGCACTTGAAGCGATAGCGGAACTCGTAAGGCAACTTCTCCAGTTGCCGGGAGGGCATCGGGCCAAAGAGAGGGTTCTGTTGCAGCCGGGCAAGCTGCGCTTCAGACCAGTTCGGACTTGTCTCTCGGATTTCCAGGTGTCCGATCTCGCTCGGCCGGAAGAAGCCGAGGGTCGGAGCGCCTTTCTGCTCACGCTCGGTCTCCAGGGCGCAAAGCGACGGGGCCGTTAGGCCAGCCAGCACAGCCTTTCGCTCTGCCCAGTTGTTCCTCGTCGTCAGGGGCTGGGAACGGATCTTCAGCGAGTCAACATCAATGTTGTAGCTCTCGGGCCGCTGATCGCCCCGCGCACGCCGAAAGTTCGCAGAGATGGTCTGGTACTTCCGAAACCGTTGGTCCGCTTCCAGGAAGCGATACGGGACGGGGAACAGCCGTATCCATTGCCCGTCATCCGTGATCCCAGCCGTGCAGGAAACCTCAACGCCTTTGACGGCTGGGGTCGGGTAGGTGCGCACCACGATCAGCACCCGCTTCGAAACCCACTGTTCTGGCATGTCACCTCCCGCGAGTTGGGGTGCCTACAGGTCGTACCCTCTCAAGCCGTGCCGTTCAAGCGCGAGAGCGAGTCGGTGCCGATGACACGCAGTCGGGTCAAGCTCCGTGCACATGAGGGCGAGCGGATGCTCGGCACTGTTGAAGAAAGCGTGCAGATTCCTGCCTGCGAACGACGGTACCACGTACGCGTCGTACCACTCCCAAATCGCATGGCACGAGTCGTCGATGGCTCGCGCGCGAATATCACGGGGCACTCCTAGCGCCGGTCGATGAAGGTAGGTGATCTCATCCTCAGCGAGATGCGCTCGCAGGTTCCTCTTGCTGAAGTCAGGCTTGTACTGACTTACAGGTGTGAATCGAACATCTACCAGCGTGGCGACGCCTGCACGACGCAAGGCCTCAGTGAAGTCGGATATGCCGCGACCCGAGTAGCCAATCGTGAAGAAGTGCGCCTTCTCTCCATCTCTCGCGTGGTTCCAGGCCGCCTTACTCTCCTGCTGAGCGCGCCGTGATGGCGCGGGGAGACTCAATCCCGCGTAGCGAGACACCGGGCCTGCTCCGTCCCTCGTTCACCCAATCTCCACTGCATAATCCCATGCGGATCGCGTTCACGCACGAGGTTGATGTCGCGTTCCATGCGCCGAACCCACGCATTGTTGGGATAGAGTTGAGGGAACCCCGCCGCCGTTCGGATTTCCGTCCAGGTTATGGGTTTCGCCGCGCGCCTGAGCACCTTCTGTGTCTGATCCCGGAACTCCGCATAGCTCAGAAGAGGTTTCCGATTCGGTCTGTCCCAATAGGGGCTCTTGCACTTCGGACATACCTTGGGCGTGGCCTCGGGGTCGCGTGGTACCCACTCGTGCCCACAGCGCTCGCATCGGAAACCCATCACGGTGATCGGAACTCGGCCCATCACTCCTCCGACGTTCACCCAGCGGCAGCCACTCGCCCGCACAGAAACATACTGCCTCCGCACCCAACGCAGAACACCCCCTAGATCACGCCCGACCGGCGCAGCGACTCGATCTCCCCGGCGCTCAGGCCCAGCGATCCGAACACCGCCTCGTTGTCCTCGCCGATGAGGGGCGCGCGGCGGCGCACGGCCCAGGGGGTCGCGCCGAAGCGATAGGGCGCGCCCGGGTAGCGGATTCGCCGCCCGACCTCCGGGTGCTCGACCTCGACGGGGAACCCGCGCGCCACGATGTGCGGGTCGGCCATGATCTCCTCCGGCGCGTTGATGACGCCGCACTGGAAGCCGCGCTCCTGCGCGCCGGTGAAGAAGTCGTAGGCGCCCAGGGCGCCGGCGATGCGGTCCATGGCGTCGCGGCCGGCGTGGAACATCGCGCGCAGCAGGTCGTTCTCGCGGATCTCGGCGAACGACAGTTGGCCCCGCTGCATGCCCTCCTCCAGCAGGGCGGCCTCCGCGAAGCCGTCGAGCAGGCCCAGCTCCCGCAGCCATTCGTGCACGGCGCGGAACTGCGCGCCGCTGCGGGGCGGCATGCCCGTGTTGACCCAGCGGCCGTCGGCGCACCGGGCGATCGTGGGCTGCGTGGGCTGGACGGCGGCGTGGCGGCCGGTCTGCCGCCCGACGGTCGCCCGCGCGACGTGCCAGCTCACGCTGGCCGCCTCGGTCGTGACGTTGTTGGCGGCGTGCATGTTCACGTCGACGCGCTGGCCGGGGCCGCCGGCATCGCGGTGCAGCAGGGCCGTGAGCAGCCCCATGGCGGCGAAGTGGCAGGCCGTCTGGTAGCCCTGGTAGCCGCCCCCGGCGACCGGAGGCCGCGCGTGATCGTCGTAGCCGCAACTCCAGGCGGGACCGCCGCCGGCGAGCAGCGTGAGGTCGGTGGCCTGCTCGTGCGCGCGCGGCCCGTCGCGGCCGAAGGGCGTCATCGACACGTGGATCAGCCCCGGCCGGTCCGCCCGCACGACGTCGTCGCCGAGGCCGTGGCCGGCCAGCGCGCCCGGCCCCTCCGCCT
>JAPOXK010000026.1 GCA_026707145.1 Chloroflexota bacterium
ACTGCTCTCGTAGAGACGCTGCCAGGGCCTGCAAGTTCGCTGCTAGCTGCTCCTCACGTTCGCTGGTAAAACCAGCGGTGCCGCAGACGCCGCTGAGCGTCGATCGGCGGAGGAGGCTGGCGACGCCGGTCGGCGCGTCGGCGAGTGCGTCGGCGGCGGCGAGAAGCGCGGTACGTCCAGCGGAGAGATTGAACGGCGGGGCAGCGGCATCGGTGGGCCAGACTCCCCAGCCGAAGCCGCCCCCGCGCGCCAGGTGCGCGCGCAACGCCTCGCGGTGATCGAGGAAGCGACCGAGGCCGGAAGGCGTCGCGTCGAAATGGATGATGTCGGGTTCGGCGGCGAGGGCGCGAGTCCAGTTCGCAGAAGCGCAACAGTGGAGCCCAGCGAGGCCGCCCGCGCGCTTGACGGGCGTGAAAGCGGTGTGCAGCGCGGCGAGGGCGTCGTCCCAGGTGACGGACGACGGGGCGGGCTCGCCGACACGAGCTAGGAGCGGTTCGTCGAAAACGATGAGCGGGCGCATGCCAAGACGGTCGAAGGCGGAGACCTGCGCTGCGGCGAGTGCGCCAAGCCAGCGCCCCAGCGTCGTGAGCGAGGGGGGATCGGCGATGCAGGCGTTGAGCGTTACCGGGCCGATGAGCTGGCCCTTGGCGAACGGCGGCCGCTGATCCGGTGGACGCGCTGTTAGGCGCGCCAGAAAGGCGTGGAGACCGGCCGCGCGATCGGGAGGCGGCAGCAGGGCGGGTGAGGGCGCAGCAACGCGCTCTCCCGACCAGTGCAGGCGCCTCCCGTCCCAGCGAGCGCCCTGGAGGGCGAGGCCAGCCTGTGGAGCCATCGCTTCGGAGGGTGAGCGGTTGGGAAGCTGAGGCCAGAAGGGAAGCTCTAGGTAAGCGGCGAGGACGGTGGAGACGGCCGCGTGGGCGTCGCGGTGGTGGGTTGAGCCGGCTCCGGTAGGAGCGAGGCGCAGGCCGGCGATGGCAGTGGGGTCGCGCGATGCCGCCAGCCGCCTGGCGGTTCGAGTATGATGGGACATCTGTTCGAATTTCCGATCTAGATGGGCGAGGCACAAGGTAGCGGGAGAGGTTTTTGGGGATCGTGTGTGGATGGGAAGTTGACTAGATATTGTGTATTATGGTTCTGCTATGCCCATCTTCTTGTGCTTCCATGGCTACTTGTGCTGATATTGGGGCCCTCTGCATGAGCTGCTTAGCTGTCTTAGCAGTTATGTGCGGAAGATTAATTGGACTTTGTCCTGGCAAATGCGATGTAGACCTCGCTGGTCTCAGTAGGAGAGGCCAGCGCCTCTAGCATAAGGATTCAGCTATGACTGCGACCGACGATGCTCTTCTCGCTGTGGAGTCCCCCGAGGAGTCGGCTACGGATGTCGCGCTGCAGGAGGAGTTGCGTTCCCCCGCCACGCCGCCGTTGATCGAGCGCTTCTTCACGACGCCGGACCGCCATCCTTACGACGGGGTCGCGTGGGAGTTGCGGACGGCGCAGATCACCTCGGACGGGGGGAAGCTGCTATTCGAGCAGAAGGACGTTGAGGTGCCGGCCGCGTGGTCGGTGAACGCGACGAACATCGTCGTGTCGAAGTATTTCTACGGCGATGTCGATGCACCGGAGCGAGAACGGTCGGTCAAGCAGTTGGTGGATCGAGTCGCGGCGACCATCGCCAACTGGGGGCTAGAGGGCGGCTACTTCGGGACGGTGGAGGAGCGGGAGACGTTCGAGCAGGAGCTGCGCCACCTGCTGATCAACCAGTGCGCCGCGTTCAACAGCCCGGTGTGGTTCAACGTGGGGGTTGTGGAGCGGCCCCAGTGCTCCGCTTGTTTCATCAACTCCGTCGACGACACGATGGAGTCGATCATGGACCTGGCGACGCGCGAGGCGTTGCTCTTCAAGTGGGGGAGCGGGACGGGCAGCAACCTCTCGTCGCTGCGATCGAGCAGAGAGAAGCTCACCGGGGGCGGCACACCGTCGGGCCCCGTCTCGTTCATGCGCGGCTACGACGCCTTCGCCAACGTGATCAAGTCCGGCGGGAAGACGCGCCGCGCGGCCAAGATGGTGATCCTGAACGCCGATCACCCCGACGTGATGGAGTTCGTTCACTGTAAGTCGAAGGAAGAGCAGAAGGCATGGGCGCTGATCGATAGCGGCTACGACGGGTCGCTCAACGGTGAGGCCTACTCGTCCATTTCCTTCCAAAACGCGAACCACAGCGTGCGGGTGACCGATGCCTTCATGCGTGCGGTGGAGCAGGACGCCACCTACTGGACGACCGCGGTTACGACCAAGGAGCCCGTGGAGGAGCTGTCGGCGCGCGCCGTACTGCGCGCGATCGCCGAGGCGACCTACGTCTGCGGCGACCCGGGCATGCAGTTCGACACCACGATCAACGACTGGCACACCTGCGCCGGCACCGACCGGATCTACGCCAGCAATCCCTGCTCCGAGTACATGTTCCTCGACGATACCGCTTGCAACCTGGCGTCGATCAATCTGCTCAAGTTCTACGACTTGGATGCACATACCTTCGATATCGACGCGTTCCGCGCGGCCTGCAAGGTGTTGATCACCGCGCAAGAGATCTTGGTCGATAACGCTTCCTACCCGTCGAAGCGGATCGAGGAGAACAGTCACCACTACCGGCCCTTGGGATTGGGCTACGCCAATCTGGGCGCCTTGCTGATGGCGCGCGGCCTGCCGTACGACTCATCCGAGGGGCGAGCGATGGCGGGAGCGATCACAGCGGCAATGACAGGCGAAGCGTACGCACAATCGGCGCGGGTCGCGGAGCGATTAGGGGCGTTCGCGAGGTATCAAGAGAATCGCGAATCGTTCTTGCGCGTGATCAAGAAGCATCGCGGGCAAGTGGCGCAGATCGAGGCGCTCGATACAGTTCCCGCCGATCTCGCGGCGGGAGCGCAAGAGACTTGGGACGAGGCGCTTCGGCTGGGATTGCTCTACGGCTACCGCAACGCGCAGGCGACGGTCCTGGCGCCCACCGGCACGATCGCGTTCATGATGGATTGCGACACAACCGGTATCGAGCCGGATATCGCGCTGGTCAAATACAAGAACCTTTCGGGCGGCGGCTACCTGAAGATCGTCAACAACACGGTGCCGGCGGCCTTGCGTCGGTTGGGCTACGACTCGGCGGCAACGGAGGCGATCGTCGCGTATATCGACGAGCGCGGCACGATCGAGGGCGCGCCCGGCTTGCGAGAGGCGGACCTGTCCGTCTTCGACTGTGCCTTCAAGTCGGCCGAGGGCGAGCGCAGCATTGAGCCGATGGCGCATGTGCGGATGATGGGCGCGGCTCAGCCATTCCTCTCCGGCGCGATCTCCAAGACGGTGAACGTTCCTGAGGACGTCACGATCGACGAGATCATGGAGACGTACGTCCAAGCATGGCAGCTGGGCGTCAAGGCGATCGCGATCTATCGCGATAATTCGAAGCGGATCCAGCCGCTGGAGACGGTGGAGCGAAAGGATGGGACGAAGGTCGGCGAGGCGAGCACGATGGCGCTGTCTTCGTCGGCGGACGAGCCAACCGTGGTTGATGCGGCAACAGGGCCGCCTGCCTACCGGCGGCACCGGCTGCCGGACGACCGGCGAGCAGTGACGCACAAGTTCACGATCGGCGAGCACGAAGGCTACCTGACGGTTGGGGAGTACGAGAACGGCCAGCCCGGTGAGGTATTCGTGCACGTGTCGAAGGAAGGCTCGACGGTGTCGGGGCTCGTGGACGCGGTGGGAGCGCTGACAAGCGTGGCGTTGCAGTCTGGCGTGCCGATTGAGACGTTGGTGCGTAAGTTCAGCCACAGCCGCTTCGAGCCGAGCGGCTGGACGCGCAATCTGGAGTTGGGCCACGCTAGTTCGATCCTGGACTACGTGTTCCGGTGGATGGGGCGGCGGTACCTGCCGGATGATGAGCGGGATGTGACGGCGGCACAGGCGCCGCTGCCGTTACAAGAAGGAGAGCCGTCGCCGCCGGAGGCGAGTTCGGCGGGCTCCGTCGCGGTGCCGGATTTCTTGAGCAGCTATCCATCGGCCAACGGGAGCGCGCGGGAACGCAGCGATTTGGACGCTCCGCCCTGCTCCGACTGCGGCCACATGATGGTGCGCAACGGGAGCTGTTTCGCATGCCTTAACTGCGGCAATACGTCGGGCTGCAGCTAGGACGTTACGAGCGCATTACGCGTGAGGTAGAGCCGCCGACCCTCATCCCTCACGCGGCGACGACAGAGCCCCGGGACCGGATCCCGGGGCTCTTCGTGTCCGCTGAATGATAGCGCCAACGGAGGCGACGCCGTCTTGTTCCGCGTGGCGTCTCCCTGCACCGTCCCCGGCCGGCTCCGGGAGCTAGCGGCGTCCCAACAATCGCTGGCGGCGCGCTTCGTACTCGTAGATGGTGATGGCGCCCCGGTCGCGAGCCTGGGCGAGGGCATCGAGCTCTTCTTGCAGGACGCTGGGAGAGGAGTTGCTTGAGGGTGCTGTCGCGTCGAGGCCGTGAGGCGCGTAGACGATCACAGTCTCGACGATCTTGTCGTGGAGCGCTTGGCGATCGCGGTCGATGAATATCCAGAGCGCGTTGACCAGAGGCACGAGTGCGCCACAGATCGATTTCACCAGGATCTCGCGCACCCAAACCTTGCCGGCGCTCACGGGGGCGCCGTCCTCGCCCACGGTGTATATGCCGAGGAGCGACTTGGCGGGCGTTTGCGCCCGGGGCGCAACGAAGGCCAGCCAGATGAGCCAGCCGATGCCGAGGGTGGCTAGGAGAAGGGTGAGTTCCAGGATGTAGCCGCCGCAGCGTCGGAGACGCGAAGCGGCAACGATGGGGCTGTTGGGATAGCGGTTGAATCGGTTACAGGTCGTACAGAAGAGACCGGGACCGCGAGGGCCGCGGCAGTAGGGGCAGGTGGGGAGTTCGGCGGAAGCGAGCGGCATCTGTGTCTTGGGCATAGCGATCTTTCTGTCCTATTCCAAGGCAGTGGTCAAGCGCGGCTACGATCGGCGTATGCGTGCTGAGCTGTGGTCGCTGCAGGGAGAAGCTGTCTCTGACGAACGACAGTTGGATGGAAGCCGTCACCTTGCGATCGAGGCTGGCGGCGAAGCGCAGGGCGAGCGCGTGTCGCTGCGGTTGGTGATATCCAGGGAAGGTGAGTTGAGGGAGGGAGAGCTGGAGATCGAGGGAGAGATGGACGCGTGGTCGGGCGGGCTTCTGCGGCAAGTCCGCGTCGATTCCGACAGCCCGCTGCGCGTGCGCGCGCCCTTCGGCGATCCGAGCGTGGAGAGGGAGGCACGATGGATGGAGGTGATGGAGAGAGATGAGCCGGGCCTGTTTGCAGTCACGCTGCGAAGCGGTTGAGGGGTCGTGATGTTAGGCTCCCGGCGATGACGGTACGTGCCGGAGACTCCTTGGACGAAGCAGCTCCAGTGGTGGTGTTGGCGGGCGGCGTTGGCGCGGCGCGCTTTCTGGAGGGAGTGGTGCAGGTGGTGCCGCCAGCGGAAGTCGTCGCCGTTGTTAACGTCGGCGATGACCTGGAAGTCGGAGGGCTGCACGTATCACCCGACCTGGACACGGTCACGTACACGCTGGCGGGGCGTGTGAATCCGGAGACGGGCTGGGGCGTACGCGGGGACAGCTTTGCGGCGTTGGCTGCACTGGAAGAGCTGGGCGGGCCTGCCTGGTTTCAGCTCGGAGACCGCGACCTCGCCACGCACCTCTTCCGCACGCACCGTTTGCAGGAAGGCGCATCGCTGAGCGCGGTGACCGCTGAGATCACACGTGCCCTAGGGGTCGCAGTGCGGGTGATTCCGGTCACGGATCAGCGTCTGCGCACCATGGTGGAGACGCCGGAGGGCGAACTCTCCTTTCAGGAGTATTTCGTGCAGCGGCAGTCGCAGGATCGGGTACTGGGTTTGCGGTTCGCCGGATTGGCAGAGGCGCGTGCCGCATCCGGGGTGTTGCAGGCAATCTTGCGCGCGCGCGCGATCGTGATCGCGCCGAGCAACCCGTTTCTCTCCATCGAGCCGGTGCTCGCGGTGAAAGGCCTGCGCGACTGCCTGCTGACGAGCGGGGCGCCCAAGGCAGCGATTAGTCCAATCGTCGGCGGCGCAGCCGTGAAGGGACCAGCAGCCGCGATCCTCAAGAGTCTCGGTCACGATGTCTCCGCACTCGGCGTCGCCCGACTTTACGGCGATCTCATCGACCTGTTTGTTCTGGATGAGCGGGACGCGGCGCTGGCCGATGCCGTCCGCACCGAAGTCGGCGCGGAATGCCTTGTCACACAGACCATCATGAGCGGGGCGGCGGAGAAGCAAGCGCTGGCACGCGCGACACTGGAGGCCTTGCAGGCCTTGCAGACGGGTTAGAGGATCGTCCTGTGATGGCGGCGCCGGGCGCAGGCGTGACGGTTGTGGTACCGGTGCGAGGGCTGCCGGCTGGCAAGTCACGCTTGGCTGCGGTGCTGCAACCGGCGCAGCGTAACCAGCTCGTGCGCGCGATGCTCGGCGATGTTGTGCGGGTGCTGCGGTCGGCGCCAGCGGTTGCGCGGGTGATAGTGCTCAGCCGGGATGCGGCGGCGGCGCAGGAGGCGGAGCGGTTGGAAGTGGATTTTTTGCAAGAGCCACCGGGCGCGCCCGGTCTCAACCGCGCGCTGGCTTTCGCTCAGACGCAGCTTGCGGAGTCGGAGGCACTGTTGCTTGTACCGGCGGACCTGCCTTTGATCACGCGAACGGACGTTGAGACGCTTCTCGCTGCGTCGCCTGCGCCCCCGGGGATGGTCGTGGCGCCGTCGCGGGATGGGGGCACGAACGGGCTGCTGCTACGACCGCCGGCGGTGATTACGCCGGCGTTCGGCGCAGACTCGGCTGCTCGACACATTGCGGCCGCTGAGGAGGCAGGCGCGGCCGTCGTCCGTGTTGAGGATGCGCGCTGGGCGTTGGATATCGATTCACCGGAGGATCTGGCGCTGGCTGCGTCGTTGGACGTCGGTCAGGAGAAGGAAACCGTGTGGTACTTGCGGTCCCCCGAGCTTACCGCTGCGATTCGAACTGGCTCAGGCGGATCGAAGCTCCACCCCCGCGTTTGAGGTAAAGGGGTCAAGGAGAGGACGCTGGGGATTCGGGCCGGATACGGCCCGCCGGACGCCAACCCCCACCCGTCCGAATCGTAGTTTCCAGCCCGCGCCACAGCACACCTCGTGGCTTGGCTTGCGTTGACAGCGACTGTGGCTCGGTGGATCATCGGCTAAATAGTGCAAGCGCCTATGCCCTTCCTGTCCTCTCCCATTCCCAGCCGTCCCGTCCGCTGGGTGATGGTTCTGGCCCTGGCTGGTTTCCTGATCTGGGTGGTGGTCAAGGCCTTCACGGCGATCCTGCCGTTCGTGTTGGCATTTCTCCTGGCGCTGATTATCTCGCCGGCGATCGACCGCGTGCAGCCCTACCTTCCATGGCGAGAACGGCATTCAGAGCTCAACCGCTCTCTGGCGATCGTCGTGGTGTACACGGTCATGCTTGGTGTGCTGGTCGCGATCGGGTTCGCCGTAGTGCCGACGGTGGCGAACGAGGTGGAGGTATTCATCGATGAGGCAGCGGACATTCTCGATCGTGCTGAAGAGCAGGTAGACGGATTCATCGAGTGGTACCGCGACCATGTGCCGGAAGACGCACGGGCCGAGATCGAGAAACGGGTGTCCGATGTCGGTGGGCGGGTCGGCGAGTTCGTCTTGGATCGGTTCGCGAGATCCGTCGATTTCATCGTGGGCGGGTTTTTTTCGATCATCGGATATCTCGTGATTCCGTTCTTTCTTTTCTACTTGTTGAAGGATGGGCGGCGGCTGCGTATGTGGTTCTTGCGGCTGTTCCCGCCGGCTCTCCAGGCCGATGCGGCGCTAGTGCTCCACGGCGTGCAGCACACATTCGCGGCCTACCTGCGCGCCCAGCTCCTGCTGGCCGTCGTCATCGCGCTGGTCACTGGCGTCGGTCTGTGGATCATGGACGTACGGTTCCCGGCGGCGCTGGCGCTCGCGGCGGGCGTGACGGCGCTGATCCCGTTCATCGGACCGTTCCTGGGCTTCATTCCGGCGATCGTGGTGGTGCTTGCGACCGACCCCGAAAAGTGGTGGTGGATCATCGTTTTCTACGTGACAGTGCAGCAGCTCGAAGGACAAATCCTCGTGCCGATCGTGCACGGACGTGCCGTGACGATGCACCCGGCCGCGGTCATGGCGCTGGTCGTGGTCGGCGGGGCGGCTTTTGGATTTGCAGGCACGTTCCTGATCGTGCCGGCGGCGGCGGCTGTGCGCGATGCCTACAGCTACGTCTATCGGCGGCTGAATAATGAACTGCCGCCGCCGGCAACATCCCCACTGCAGCTGGCGCTCGCTTCAGCAGCCGCGCCACCGGCCGGGGTGCAAGAGCGAGCGCCGCCCGATCGCGAGTCGCCTGGTGGGACGGGCGCCGCTACGGCGAAGGAGCGCACGGGAGACTCGCCTGGATCCACCTCTGGTATGGAGGGGCTGGAGTCCGGCGCAAACGACCCGGCACCTTAGCGTTCAAGCGTTAGCGTGCGTGTTGCCGTGCAGCCTCTGCCACCACGTGCCTTTTCGTCTCTCGCACCTTGTGGTAGTCGCCAAAGATCAGCTGGAGGCGGCGCCTGATATAGCGTTTCAGGCCCTGTACCGTGACGACGACCAAGGTTCCGCCGGGCTGCAAATGATCGTGTGCGCCGAGCAGTAGCGCATCAAGCGCTTCGTTGCCGGCCTGTGCGGGCAGATTCGCGACGATCAGGTCGAAAGCATCCGTGGCAAGGTCGCGGAAGCCCGCGCTGAGACGGACCGTCGCGTTGGGCAGGCGGTTGTGCTCAATGTTGGTCTGGGTAGTCTCGATGGCGACGATGTCCTTATCGATAAGTTCGACGGTGCTCGTGGGCCAGCGCTTGGCAAGGGCCAGTCCCACGGCGCCGTTGCCGCAGCCGAGGTCGAGAACACGATCTTGCGGTGGCAGTGAAGCCAATTCGTTCAGCAGGAGTGCGGAGCCTTCATCAAGGCGCTTGGCGGAGAAGAGTCCCCAGGCGCTCGTGATGGCGAGCGCGCTTCCATCGATATCGATCGAGAACGTCGGTGGCGTCGCGAGCTCTGCGCGGAGCGCGGCATGCTCGTGGGCTGATTCCCTCTCGTTGTGGTTCGTGATGCCGGCCTGCTCCTAGTCGTCTGCACTGAGGAGTCGCGCGATCGCCTCATCGATCACGGCGTCGGCGCGGGCACGCATCTCGTCGTCGGTTTGGTCTTGGATGGGGTGGGGAACAAAGGCGCGGCGCACCTGTGGCAGGCCAAGCTGGACCGCCTGTGCTTGAGCCGCATCTTCGAAGGCTGCGGAGGCGAGGAAGAGCGCGGGAGTGCCGTGGATTTCGAGCCAGGTCGTGTCGTGCACACTGCACGTGGTGCAGGATCCTCAGTCGGCGAGCGCTTCGATGACGAAGTCGCATTCCTCCTGTATCTGGCCAAGAAGCGCGGGAGGCGCGGGCTTGGTGAAGGTGGGCTTGCGGTAGCGCTTGATGGTGACGTCGGGATCTTGGTGGGCGATGAGCTCGGCGAGACGGTCGATGAGGACATCGCCGCGAGGCTTGGAGATGTCGAGCAAACCGACGGTGCCGCTGAAGGCTTCTGGTCGCGCGGCGAGCTGCCGCTGCGGCGGGCGGCTCTCGTCGGTCGGATCGAGGATCTGCACCATGGTCGGCCTCCTAGTCGCTGATCTTTCGGGTCACGCTGATTGAGCCAATTGGACCGCTTACCCAGTTGCCGAGGATGTGGCTGAACTTCCCGGCCTCTGAACCTGCGACCACGATATTGATTTCTTTGGATGTGCGGAACTTTGGTACGCGCGCATCGAGTTTGGCGGGGTCTGTGGGTACCGGCATGCCTTCCTCGGTATCGCCGCCCCGGATGAGTTCGCGGAGCGGCCGTGCCGTCGTCTCCTGGATATGGCGACGGATGTCGTCCTTGCTCCAGCCGCTTGCGGCGATGGTGTCGACATGCTCGGGGGAGATGACGAGGAACGTCTCGCCGAAGTTATGCACTTTCGGATGCCAGAGCGACTCCAAACCCAGCGCGATGCTGGTTACCAGCGGCTGGGCCGAGCGCGAGAGCTGGTCGGCGATCGGCTGGGGGCCCGATCCGGCGAAGAGCGTGACCGTCGAGTCGTCGGGCTGGAACCCGCGCTCGACGTGCAGTGGCTCCCAAGGGGAGCGCTCTTCGTACTCCGCGAAACAGCACGTGTACTTATGGGGTCCGCCGAGGGTGGCGCGGTCGACCTCACCGGGTCGGCCGCCGCCGATATTGCGGACGACGAGCTGTAGCGCCCTCCCGATCGCTGCGTTGGCGCGGTTTCCCTGTCCCAGGGCGTTGCCCTGCATGTTCACTCCGAGCCGCTGGCGTACAGGGCCGTTGACGATGACGATGGGTCCGGCCAGCCACGTGGTGGCGAGTACGCCGTGGATGTTGAATTCGTCGGTGCAAGCGGCTTCAATGGCCGTGAGGATGACGGGTAGATACTCGGGTTTCGCGCCGGCCATCACAGCGTTGATCGCGGCCTTCTCGACGGTGCACGCCGCGAGGTTGGGCGGGACCACGGCGACGATGTCCGCGCGGTCGCGCTTGGTACCGCTCAGCATGCGTTCCACTCGCTCCGGCGTGGGCGGCACGACGGGGAGGCCGTCGGTGAATCCCTGTGCGAACAGGAACTCGTGGATATCGTCCGCGGGGGCGATCTCCAAGCGGCGTGAGTGGAAGCCGCCCTTACGGCGCGCCGCGATCTTTTCGGCGAGACCGGGCTCCACGTTGCGGGCGCCGCAGCCGGGCTGGCTGGGGGGAAACGCGTCCCAGTCGATGGGAGTCGCGCGGTTTGAGTCGCCGTCGGCGACGAGGGATTCCGCCCGCTTGATGAGGTCTCGCCAAGCCTTCCGATCGAAGCCGTATGTCTCGGCGATGGGTGTGCCCTTGCGGTCGTAAAGGAAAAGGGAAGGAACGGTGTCGATATCGGCGTCCGCCGAAACGTGAAGAGCGTCGTCGTCGAGCAACGGGAGAGTGAGACGATGGCGCGTGTGGAGGATTGGGATGTCGCTGCGCGCTTGGACGATCGCCCATACGGCTAGCTTGGTGCCAATGCTGCGGTGCAGCGTCTCCAACAGCGGAAGGGTGAGATTGCACGTCTCACAATCCGCCTTCACGAAGGCGATGAGCATGGGGTTGTCGGTCGGGAACGTGCGGAGGTTGCCCTGTGCGTCCTGAAGGGAGAAAGCGGTGGGAGGCTTCATGGTCGGAAGTATACGGCGCTGAGCGAGCACGACGTGGTGCGCATCGCGCTGCTACGCTCACCGCGCGTGCAGAGGTCGGGGGAGGGATACCTTGGAAAAGCCGGGATTCGCTTTGGTGGCGTTACCGGGCCGGCGGCGGGCGGTCATCGAGATTGCGCAGGAGTTGGACCGGCGCGGGTTTGCGAACATTTATTGCCCTTCGCTTGGGGATGGATTGTCGCTCTGTCTTGCGATCGCCATGTCGACTGTGCGGATCGAGATCGCGAGCGGGATCGCGGTGATCTATACGCGGCACGCCAGCGAGATGGCGGCGACGGCGGGTTTCATCAACGAGGTGGCGGGCGGGCGGTTCACGCTGGGGTTGGGTGTGGCGCACGCGCCGGGGCTGCATAAGCTTGGGATCAGGCCCGGTGGGCCGGTGGCGGACATGCGCGCCTACGTGGAGCAATTGAAGGCTGCGGCGGGGGATCCGTCATTCCCGCCCGTGGTGTTGGCCACGCTGCGGCGCAAGATGACGGCGCTGGCTGGCGAGATGGCCGATGGCGCCCTGTGGGCGAACGCCGCGCTGTCGCACATGCCGGCTTCCTTGGCTGCGCTCCCTGCTGAGCGACGGGAGAGATTCGTCGTGGGGAACCTGGCGCCGTGCTCCGTATCGGACGACCGCAGCGCGGCCCTGACGGCGATCCGGCGGGCGCTGCGGACCTACATGGCTCTCCCGAACTATCAGCATTACTTCATCGAGGCCGGGTACGCGGAAGAGGTGGCGCGAGCGCGCGCTGCTTTGGCTGCGGGCGATAGAGGGGCACTGTCTGCTGCGGTGTCGGAGCGGATGGCGGACGATATCGGGCTGTTCGGCAGCGCCGCAGCAGTGCGGGAGAAAATCGAGGCCTGGCGCGCGGCCGGCGTGACCCAACTGACGCTTTCCGCATACTCGGCGCGCGGTGACCAAGCGCACGCGATTGAAGAGGTCGCAGCGATCTTCGACTAGGCGCGGCGATGCCGTCGTTGCTCTGCGGGCTGGTTGACCGCAACGGTGGTGCGAGACACACTGGCGAAACAGACGGCGAGGAGGGCACGGTGGTTCGAGGGGCAGCGATCAGTGGCGCGTGGCTATGGGCGGTCGCCATCGTGCTTGTGGTTTCCCTGGCGCTGGCCTCCGGGGCCGTCACCGCTGCGGATCAGGCCTCGTCGGATCCGGTGGAAGGCGTCGTTTTCGCCGGGCAGACCGGTGATCTCGCGCCGCCCCAGTGGGCGAACGCCGGCGATGAGGCGGAGGAAGATCCCTTCCACGTCAGCGACGAGACGCTGGCCGTGTCGATCTTCATCCCGGCGATCTTCCTGGTGAGTACGGTATGGCTTGTCTGGTGGGCGTGGAACCGGCGGATCAAGCCCGAAGACCGCGAGGACGAATACCGGCCCAACCGCTAGAGTTCGCCTCTTCGGAACCGGGGACTTTATCGGGGATCTTTTACCAAGGCGTGGACTTCCAGCGCCTGTTGGGCCCCATGGGCATGCGGGTACTGTTGCTCTCCAGGAAGTGCGCGGGCCGTGGCGTTCCCTTGGTTTTGCATTCGGGGCAGCGGACTTGCTTGCCTGCTTCGAACGCCTCCATGGATAAACGCCGCTCGAATTCGTGGCCGTTCTTGCATGCGAAGAGATAGAAAGGCATCGGATCCTCGCTCCGTGTGCAGCTTATCGCTCTTCGGCGCGGGGTTACTAGAGGCCGGCGTCGTGGCGCCGGCGCGCTCGGATTGCGTCGACGACGCGCAAGGCGGCCGCGATCTCGGCGACATCATGGACGCGCACGATGTGGGCGCCGGCGGCGGCGGCCAGGGTGTTGAAGGCAAGCGTGGCGGGAAGCAGGCTCGGCGCCTGTTGCCCGTAGCCTTCGCCGAGCAGTTCGGAGAGAAAGCCCTTGCGCGACGCCGACACCACGACCGGCCGCCCTAGGGCCACCAGATTGGGAAGGTCGCCGAGCAGGCGCAGGTTGTCGTCTGCTGATTTGCCGAACTGGAAGCCGGGATCGAGCCAGAGGTCGGCCACGCCGGCCGCACCGAGCGCCTCCGCGCGCTCAATGAGGAAGACACGCACCTCCGGGCCCACCTCCACGTAGTGTTGGTCGACCTCACGGTGGCGCGTCGGCTGGCCACGCATGTGCATGATGATGAGGGGGAGATGCCGTTCGGCGGCGACGTGGACGAGCTGCGGATCCTTGCCGGCCGTGACATCGTTGATGATATGCGCGCCGGCCTCGGCGGCGGCTTGCGCAACCGATCCGGTCCAGGTGTCGACGGAGACGACGAATCCCTCGCGTGCGAGGGTCTCGACAACGGGGCAGACGCGCTCGATCTCTTCATGGGGGGGAACCAGCGCCCCCCCGCTACGGGTCGAGTGGGCCCCGACGTCGATAATCTCCGCACCGTCGTTGCGGAGAAGCCGCGCACGATCGAGGGCGGCGTCGGCGCTGACGACGGATTCGGCGATAGGCGAGTCCGTGTCGACGTTGAGAATCGCCATCACGGCGGTGCGGTCGGTGCAGTCGATGGTGTGCTCGCCGATGGTGAGTTGCATGCTCGCACCAGCCTAGCCCAGGCAGGGGCAGGGACGGCACGGCGGGCCAAGTGAGACGTTGCCCCCCGGCGGCGGCACGGCGATGATGCAGCCATGATGTGTCCGGCCGTTCCGGTAACGATTGACGACCCGATCAACGTGGCGATCCTCACGGTCTCCGAGGACCGCTTGACGGGCTTTCAGCGCGATCCGATCGCGGCGATCGCACGGCAGTCCGGGGTCGATGCCGGGACCGTGATCGAGCGGATTCGCGCGATGCTGGTAGCCGGTACGATCCGGCGGGTGCGGCAAACGCTGCTCTCCACCAATCTCGCACAGGGTGCGCTGGCGGCTTGGTCGGTACCATCCGAACGGCTGGATAACGCTTTTACCTACATGTTCGAGCGCGATCCGTTTTCCGGGCATGTGGTGATCCGCACGACGGATGCCAAATCGCCGGGGTCGGTATACCGGCTCTGGACGACGCTCAAGGTGCCGCAGGGATTCTCCATGGAGCGGCACGCTTCCTTTCTCGCTGCACAGGTCGGGGCGGAGCGCTACCGGCTGATGCCCGCGAAGCGGCTGTTCACGCTGGGCGTTGGTCACACGCGCCGGCGGGGCCTGGAGCCCGGCAGCCGGACTGAGGAGCCGGGAGCGGTGCTGGACACGGAGATCGTGACGCTCAGCGATCGCGAATGGCAGGTGCTCAACGTACTGAAGCGGGAGTTTGCACCGGAAGAGATCCGGATCGATCTTTGGCGGGCGCGGGCGGCTGCGGCGGGGTTGCCGTACGACGAGTTCTGCGCTGTGGCAGAGGCGCTGGACTGCCGGAAGATCGTCGGCCGCTTCTCGACCTTCTTGGAGCACGTCAAGCCGGTGGCCGGCAACCAACGCGTGACGCGCTACAACGCACTCTTCCATTGGCGCGTGCCGCCGGGGCGCGAGATCGACGCGGGTCGCGAAGTTGGGCGCCATCACGTCATGACCCATGCGTACTGGCGCGAAGGCGGATCGGAGTTCCGGAACGTGAACGTGATGGGCGTGGCGCATGGGACCGAGAAGGCGACGGTGCTGGCGCACAAAGCGGCGATCGACGCGCACTTGGCGGAGGCGGGGATCGCGGTTGGCTACACCAACGTTTTCTGGGGCGGGCGCAGTGAGATCAAGCCGTCCGAGATCTCGCCGATCGCGTACCGGGAATGGTGTACGGCTCACGGGATCGACCCGGAGTCGATGCGCGCCTAGGGTAACTGAGCCGGTCGTACGGATCAGAAAGACGAGCCGTCATGCCAATTCAGGGACTGTTTCACATCAATATCAATTGCCGCGACTTTGAGCGCTCGTTGGCCTTCTACAAGATGCTGGGATTCCGTGTGGTGCTCGATCTGCCGCAAGAAAAGCTCAGTCCGGAATTGGAGGTGGCGTTAGGGATTCCTGGGGGGGAGGCGCGCGTTGCTCTCCTGATGGTAGGAGAGGATCCCCGCGCCACGCGGATCGATCTGATCGAGTGGATCCAGCCGAAGACCGAGGGAACTCCCCCGCATCTCTATCAGGCGGGGATGCCCCGGCTCGCGCTACGCACGAAGGACCTGCCCGCGATGTACGAGGACCTCAAGACGAAGGGTGTGGAGTTTCTCTCCGAACCACAGGAGATCAACCTCGCCGGCGGGGAGCGGGTCGTATGTCTCAAGGATCCAGACGGCACGATCATCGAATTACTGGAGATCCTCTAGGTCGTAGGGAACAGCGGCGCCTGGCTCGTTCGCGGGGCCTGTTTACAGAGGACTGTTACGATCGGCGCGTCGTGTGGATCGGAAGCAAACCGAGATCGATGGTGGCTCGTGGTCAGAAGCGAGCCGACGGAGTGGGGCGGAGAAGCCTGCGCCGCCGCCAGCACGGAGCGAGGGGATAGGAAGAGCGGATGACGACGGCCGCGCTTCTCGCGAGCTGGGATCTGAATCCGCTACGCCGGGCGACATTCATGCATGCGCTCGCCTTCGTGATCGGATTCTCGATCATCTTTATCGCGCTAGGTGCATCACTCGGGGTCGTGGGTTTCGCCTTGCGCGACAACATCATTTGGTTTCAGCGAGTCGCGGGGGTGGCGCTCATCGTTTTGGGGATGCATTTGGCCGAGTTGATCACGATTCCGATGTTGATGCGGACTTACCAAATGAGCGCAGGCGGCGGTGGCGGGTCGGAGTCTCCCGTGCCGAGGCGCGGGATCCGTCGTTATAGCCGGTCGCTGTTGGTGGGAGGCGCGTTCTCGCTCGGCTGGACGCCGTGCGTCGGACCGATTTTGGCCGGGATCCTGGCCTTGGCCGCGGACTCGGGGTCGGTGGTGCAAGGCACCGTGCTGCTGGTTTTCTACGCGATGGGCTTCGGGGTACCGTTCCTCATCGCGGGTGCAGCGTTGGGGTCATCCTCGGCGCTACTCCGGCGGATCGGTCCGTATCTGCCCGTGATCTCGGTCGTCAGTGGCATCTTGCTCGTCTTTATGGGGGTACTGATCTTCCTGGACCGGGTCGTGGTGCTGAACGACTTTTTCACCTTTCTACCGGGCACCGCGGAGGATGCGACGGCGAGCGGCGGTAGTGTGACCGGCCTCTTCGGGTTCGCCTTGGCCTTCGCGGGCGGCTTTTTGTCGTTCCTGTCCCCTTGCTTCCTCCCGCTCGTTCCCATCTACTTGGGGCATCTCGCCGGTGTCAGCGCCGAGGAGAGCAGCGTGCGCGCCGCCGGCTAAGCGCGTTTCTGGTCAGGCGACCAGCACGATCCCGACGATCGCCGTCACGGCTCCCACAACCGCCCAGCGCGTGATGCGCTCGCGCAGGAAGATGACGGCCAAGGGCAGGCCCCATAGTGGGCCGGTCGAGAGCAGTGTCGTTGCCTCGCCCGCACCGACTTCCTGAATGGACACCAAGATCAGCAAAGAGGCGATGCCGTTGCCGATCACGCCCGAGATCGCGATCGCGATAAACCCTCGCCAAGTGATGTTCCACTTTCGCAGGCTGGAGTTGGGATAGGCGATCGCCGCGATGGCAAAGATCCCGACCACCAGCGGGATCCGCACGCTGACGCCGGCGACCGGATCGACGTCGAACGAGGCCCCGCGGAGCCACACGATCGCGATCGCCCAGTTGAGGCCGGCCAGCGTGGCAATGATCACCCCGATCGGAAGTCGGTGTTTGATGATCCAAGTCCAAGCAGTTGCCGACAGTCCATCCGCAGGCATAGGGACCGGCTCCTGATCGTCGGGAGTGGCGTGCACAGATGACGGGGTGAAGAGGGGCGGGTACATCTGCGGATCCGTCACCGCTGCGGCGCTGCTCAGCGGAGACGATGGTTGGACGAATCCGGACGGTGGCTCTGGTGGAGCGGTCCGGCGGCGCGCACGGAGGTACAGCAGAATCGCGGTGGCGAGTGCAGCTCCGAGGATCGTGAACGCGACGGAGCGCCCGCGTAGCCATCTTCTTCCTGCGCGGTCGTTCGACGGTTCGGGAAGCGCCGCCCCGGCGATGGGTCGGGGAGCGGCCGTCGGGTCTGGGGCGTCGGCCGTTCCCATGGCACGGGATCCGGCGCCCTGCGGCTGCCCGTACAGGGCAGCGGTGTAGACGCCGAGCAAGATCAGCACCGCGCCGATCCCGATTTGGAGTGTTGGATCTTCGCCGAGGAAGATCGACGCCAGGACGAACGAGAACAGGACGGCCAGAGACATCACGATCAAGAGCGCACGGCTCATGCCGATTAGGAAAAACGCCCCTGCGAAGAGGAGGTCGCCGCTGCCGATGGCAAAGAAGCCCGCCATAGAGAGCTGCCACATGTTGTTCCACGGCATGTTCCAAAGTTCGTCCTGCGCGCCGGTGATGAACAGGGCGACGGCGAAAGTCGGTGCCGCGAACAGGGCGCGGAGGAGTACGAGCGTGATCGTGTCGATCCGCGCCGTCTGCGATCCGAGGAAGGTGCTCGAGATCGCCCAAGTGATCGCCGAACCGAGTCCTGCGGCGATGCCCATCGCATGCCCTACGCTTGGAGTCGCCTGTGGCGGCGTGCTCGCGCCGATACCTTACATGCAAGTGCCGCTCGTTCAGCGGACGCGTTGCCCCTCTTGGAAGACCGCCACGACGCGGCTCACGGCCGTGATGTCGCGGGTGGGGTCGCCGTCGACGGCGAGGAGGTCGGCGAGCTTGCCGACCTCGATGGTGCCGATCTCGTGATCCAACCCGGCGGCTGCG
This sequence comes from Chloroflexota bacterium, assembly GCA_026707145.1. Taxonomy (GTDB): domain Bacteria; phylum Chloroflexota; class Dehalococcoidia; order Bin125; family Bin125; genus JAPOXK01. Next base: position 18,106 of record JAPOXK010000026.1, read on the forward strand.
GCGGCGCGGTCGGTCGCCGCGCGGAGGGCGTCCGCAGGGCGATAGCCAGCTTGGACGAGTAACGCGAGCTCATAGTCGAGGTGTCCGAAGGCGGTGCCGAAGGGGCCGCAGTCGGTTCCCGGCGCGACGCGCTCCGCGATGCCGCTGTCGAGAAAGCAGCGGAAACGGTCGATGTAGCCGTCGAGCGTCCGCTCGAGCGCGAGCAGCTCCCGCTCGCCTTCCGCCGAGATCGCGTGCCGGGCGGCGCGCTCGCGCAACGCGACGATGCGCTGGTAATCGGTGAGGACCTGCAGCGTGGGGCTCACGTATGCGCCCGCTGCGGCGATCTTGGCGGCGACTTCGGGATTGAAGCGTGGACGGCCGTCGGGTTCGTTGAATTCAACGTGCTCGAGCAAGTCGAAGCCGGCGTCGGCAGCGCGCTGCATGCCCTCGGTGGCCCGCACGTGGGCGACGGTCCGGCGTCCATGCGCGTGCGCTTCTTCCACGACCGCCCGCAATTCCTCCACCGAGTACGAGGCCTCGCCGGGGTTTGTCCCTTCGGTGCCACCGCCGGTGGCCATGACCTTGATGTAGTCGGCGCCGTCGCGGATCAGACGACGCACAGCGGCGCGGGCGGCATTGGGACCGGCGGCCGTTTCATTGCACCAATGGAAGTGGCCTTCGGGACGTGTGATCGGCCGACCGCTGACGAGCATGCGGGGACCGCGAATCAGGCCGCGCGTCACGGCGGCGCGAATGGTGAAGCCGACCATGTTCCGTGCGCCGTGGTCGCGGACGGTGGTGACCCCTGCGTCGAGATGCCGGCCCAGGTTTTTCGCGGCGACACCGACCATGAGCGCGTCCGGGATGGCGATCTGCGCGGCGTAGGGGCGGCCGTCGCCGGGGAGACTGCTGTGGGTATGGCCGTCGATGAGGCCGGGCAGGAGGCAGGCGTCGCCGAGATCGATGCGTGGGGTTCGCGGGGGCACGGCGTGCTCAACACGCCGCGTGGGGCCGACTGTCTGGATGCGGCGATCTCGGACGAACACGGATTGATCACGTTGGACGGGCTGCCCCGTGCCGTCGAAGAGCTGGCCGCAGCGGATGAGGAGCGTCGTGTTTTCGATGGTGCGCATGCGGACTCCGAAGTTGGGGATGCCTTGGATATGGCTTGGGAGGATAGAGTAAGACCCACGGGGCGGTGGGGCGCGTGGCGGTGGTGCGCCCGCAGGACTATCCTGGCCGCCAATGCGCCAAGACGGCGCTTTCTGTCAGCGGAGGATGACCATGGTCATGACCGAGAACGTCCGCGCGGAGATGGAGCAGCACACGCCCGGCTCGAAGGTGCTGGAGAAGCGTTCGAGCGAGATCTTGGCGATGGAGTTGGCAGGCTCGATCGCGATGCACTACCCGCTCTTCATCCGGGAGTCAAAAGGCTCACGGGTGTGGGACGTGGATGGCAACGAGTACATCGACATGACGATGGGGTACGGACCGCACCTCCTTGGTCATGCGCCCGATGTGATCGTTGCCGCGATTCAAGAGGCGGCGGCTCGCGGCGTGCAATGGGGGTTGCAGCATCCCTATCAGGAGGAGCTGGGGCGGTTGTTGCTCGAGGCGTCGCCCTGTGGCGAACAAGCGTTGTTTGGGAACTCCGGAACCGAAGCGACGATGTGGGCGATCCGAGCGGCCCGCGCATACAGCGGAAAGACGAAGGTTGCGATCTTCGACGGGAGCTACCACGGCTCGCACGACTATGTGCTGCTGATGGCCGATCCGGAGAGTCCGCGCGCGGCGCCGGTGGCCGTACCGCGCGGAGCGGGGATTCCCCAGGATACGGTCGATCAGATGGTGATGCTGCCCTACCGGCACGAAGCCGCCTATGAGCTGATCTGGAAACATAAGAACGAGCTGGCATTAGTGATGTTAGAGCCGGTGCAGAGCAGCAACCCCCGACTGGATTGCGGGGATTTCCTCAGGGGAGTGGCCAACGTCTGCCGGGAGGCCGGAGTGCTGTTCCTGATGGACGAGGTAGTAACCGGTTTCCGGCTCAGCTACGGCGGCGGGCAGGAGTTCTTTGATGTGAAGCCGGACCTGGCGACCTATGGGAAAGCGCTGGGAGGCGGGCTGCCGATGGGCGCCGTGGTGGGGCGCGCCGACGTCATGGAGGTCTTCCGTACCGACATTGAGCGGCCCAAGGATGAAGAGGCGGTGTTTGCTGGGGGGACGTTCGGTGGAAACCCCCTCGCGATGGCGGCGGGAGTGGCGGCGCTCACTTATATGAAAGAACATTCTGAGATCTATCCGTACCTGCAGCGCGAGGGCGAGCGTCTGGCCGTGGCGGTGAACGACTTCCTGCTGGAAGAGGAGTTCCCGGCACAGCTGCAGAACGCCGCTTCGATGTTCTACTTGCAGTTTCAGCGCGGCCGGATCGACTCAGCGCGTGATATCGAGCGTTCGCCCCTGATCGAGAAGCGGGCGCGTGACTACTACACGATCCTGCTGAAGAATGGCGTGCTTGTTCCCGGCGTGCATTTCTCGCTGATCTCGACTGCGCACAGTCCGGAGGACATCGACACGATGATCGACGCCTTTACGAAGTCTTTCCTGGAGATGCGCGACCGCGGCATGATCTAAGAGGGCGAATTTAAGGGCGAGACGGGATCCGCCACGCGTTCGATGCCCGCCGGCACCCGGCTAAGGCGCGTGGTGATTGTCGATGTCGGCGGCGTGTGCTCCGTGGATCAATTCGAGGCTGAAGGGATCGGCGAGGAAATCGTGCGGATAGCCGAGCGAGATAGCGCTCGCGGCATCGAGTCGGGCGATCTGTGCATCGTCTAGCTCGAACTCGAGTGAGGCGAGCGATTCCTCGAGTTGATCCAGCTTAGTCGCGCCGACGATGGGGATGACGACGCCCGGCTGCTGGCGGACCCAGTTGGTCGCGACTTGCGTGGGCGAGCATCCGATCTCATCGGCGATGGCCTGGACCTCGCTGGCGATGACAAGGTTGCGCTCCGTGAGGAAGCCCTCGCGCCAGGAATCGACGGAGAGGCGTCCCTGCTTGGCGCCGTCCGTGTACTTGCCGGTCAACACGCCCGCGCCGAGGATGCCCCAGGGCAGGATCGCGATGTCGTGGGCGCGGGCCATGGGCAGGAGATCGCGCTCGGCGGCACGCTCAACCAGACTGTACTGGATCTGTAGGGCAACGAACGGGCTCCAGCCGCGCAGTTTCGCGATCGCGTTGGCCTCCGACACGATCCACGCTGGCGCATTCGAGATGCCGAGATGGAGCACCTTGCCCGACCGGACGAGATCGTCCAGGGCACGCATGACTTCCTCAATCGGAGTGGTGCTGTCCCAGGAGTGCAGCCAGAAGAGGTCGACGTAATCGGTGCCGAGCCGGCGGAGGCTGCCCTCCAGTGACTGGATCATGCTCTTGCGGTGGTTGCCGCCGCTATTGGGGTCGTAGGCACGGCTGTTGGGGGCGCCCGGGTAGCTGTTGAGGGTGTACTTCGTCGCGATGACGAACGCGGCGCGGTCTTGGATGAACTCGCCGATGTACTTCTCGCTCGTGCCATTGGTGTACATATTGGCGCCGTCGATGAAGTTGCCGCCGGCCTCCACGTAGGCGTCGAAGATCTCGCCGCTCTGCTTCTTCGGGGTCCCCCAGCCCCAATCATCTCCAAAGGTCATCGTCCCGAGTGAGAGTTCGGAGACTCGGAGCCCGCTGGCGCCCAGCAGCTTGTAACGCATCTAGCGCTCCTCTCGTAGCCTGTCCGGTACGCGACAGGGACGATTCTACCGGCTCGGCGGCGGCAAGCTTTCGTTGCCGGCGAGTGCGCTCGCCAGCGGATCGTGCGCGGCAGGCGGCGCTTCCAGGGATGGGTGAGAGATAGGCGCGCTACTCGCTGCTTTCGGCATCGATCGCGGCGAAGATCTCACGCGCTTTGGCAAGGCCGCTCACCGCGGCCGGCCAGCCAGCATAGCCCAGCATCTGCACCATGACCTCTTCGATCTCTTCGCGAGTCACGCCATGGTTGAGCGCGCCCGGGACATGCGTGGTCATCTGGTCGGTCCGGCCGAGGGCGGTGAGGATCGCCACCGTGATAAGGCTCCGGTCGCGGCGGGAGAGTTGCGTGCGTGCCCAGACTTCGCCGAAGAGGTAACGGGTGGCGAGAGGCCCGATCGGACCGAGCCGCTCTTCAAGTTTGGGCGCTTCACCGGCCGGGTCGGCCCAACCCATCAAGGTGCGGAGCACGTCCAGGCCGTCGTGGTAGCGCTCTTCGTCGCTCTTGCGGGCGGCCGGCTCGTGTGGAGGAAGCTTTCCGTTCTCCTCGAAAGAACGCAGGCCGTCTTGCACGACGCGGATGGCGCCCAGCGTTTTCGGAAAGCCGACGTACGCGCTGACGTGGGTTACCACTTCCTCGACCTCTTCTCGGGTCATGCCATGGTGAATGGCGCCCTGCGTGTGCACCGCCATCTCCTTGCCCGTCTGGCCGAGCGCGATCAGCGTTGCGAGAACGATCATGCTGCGGTCGCGTCTGGAGAGCTGCGGACGAGACCAGATATCGGCGAGGACGAAGTCCACGGTGAAGGACCCGGTGGCGCCCCAGACCTTTTCGGTATGGGCGACGCCGGTTTCTGGGTCGGGCAGAAGCTCACGGCGCAGCTTGCGCAGCCCGTCGAGCGAGTCCGCCCGCCGCTCTTCAAAGGTCCGGTTCATCGTCGTCATGTGGAGTTCCCTTCGCTCGCGGTCTGAGAGGGGTTGTGTGGCACTAGCCCTCGAAGAATTTCTGGGGATTGCCGATCATAATCTGCTCAATGGAGCTGTCGCTCAGGCCACGTTCCTTGAGCATGGGGATGAAGGTTTGGTTGATGAAGAGGATTCCGCCCGGGATACGCTCGCGGAACTTCGCCTCTTGCTCCTTGCCGACGAGGCCCAAGCCGATCGGCACATCATGGGAGAGACAGATCTGCTTTTCGAAGCCACGGTTGACCAATTCGACCACGACGCCCGCACGCTCTGCGACCGTGGGCGGTGGATAGAACGCGCCCAAGGGAATGCGGTCCAGGCCGATCCAGTAGCCGCGCTCCAGCAAGCCCGTGAGATAGCCGAGGCTGTCCGTGTCGTCGGAGTGGCCGATATAGACGCGTGAAGGATCAACGCCCTCGCGCTCAAGAATGCGCGCCTGCGCCTCCCCGATCCGGATCTTCGCGCCCGAGTGCGTGCTGATCGGTACACCGGTCGCTTGTTGAGCCGCGGCCGCCGCTTTGAGGACGCTGCGCCCGAAGTCGGTGAGACCGGGCTCATCGTTCGCGACTTTGATAATGCCGGCCTTGATGTCGGTGCCTTCGATCCCTTCCGTGATCTCCATTGTGAAGAACTCGGCCAGCTCCTCTGCGGTGCGGTTCTTCATCGACTCCGATGGGTCGAGCCAGTGGCCGGTGCAGGCGACGATCTGCATGCCGGAGCGTTTGGCGGCTTCTGCGATCAGGCGGATGTCGCGCCCGAGGTCGATGGTGGTGACGTCGATGAACGATTGGATACCGGCGGCCTTGGCCTCGGCGAGCACACCGCTCGCGTGCTCCAAAAATGTCTCCCGTCCGCCCATAAATTGCGGCCAGTAATGCCACATGCCGGCAGACCAGGAGCACACGTGCTCATGCATGAGGGTGTAACCAAGCTGGCTGGTGTCGAGCGGGCCGGAGACGGAGTTGATGGTCGCCATGGAAGTCCTCGTTCCTACGATGGCTCTGCGAAGCCGAGCGCTTCAGTCGGCCCGGATGCGTAGCCGCCGCCTAAGCCGCGAGAGACTAGCGGACGGCTGCCGTCTCGGACCAGCGTGCATGGGATGCTCTAGCCGATGACGCCGTTGATGACGAGTTCGGCGATGCGCTCGTCGTCAAAGCCGAGCCGCTCGCGGAGCACTTCGGCCGTATGCTCGCCGACGCCCGGCGGCGGTCGGCGGATGGAGGCGGGAGTTTCGCTGAAGGCGACGGGGTGATTGGGAAGGAAGCGCTTCCCGTAGGCGGGATTATCGACCTCGACCAGGTAGTCGTTCGCTTGGACGGCGGGGTCGTTGGGGAGGTCGCGGATGCGTTGGACGCGGTCGAAGACGAGATCGGGCTCCTCTCTGAGGCGGTTCTCCCAGACAGCGCGGGGTCGGGTGGCGAACTGGCGCTCGAGGATCCGGATGAGCTCCGTGTTATGTGTGCGAATGCCTTCGAAGGTCTGGAAGCGAGGGTCGTCGCGCACGGCGGGATCCATATCCAGCGCGCGACAGAGGGGGAGCCAATCGCGTTCCGCGTTGACGCAGCCGATGAAGATCCATTCGCTGTCGCTACAGCGGTAGAGGTTGTAGAGGGGGTTGGCGGCATTGTCGCGGTCGAAGCGTGCCCACTCGGGCAGGTCGCGCAGCATGCAGGCGGAGACGGCCCAGTACTGCAGCCAGATTGAGGCCATGATGTGGGAGATTTCGACCTGCTGGCCAAGGCCGGTCCGCTCGCGCGCGGCGAGCGCGGTGACGACGCCGTAGGCCAGCATGTTGGCGCCCATTACGTCCGCCATCGCGATCGTGTTCCAGTTTGGCGGGTCGCCGGCGCGCCCGTTTTGCCACATGAGCCCGGAGCGCGATTGTCCGAGCCCGTCGATGGCGGGCCGCCCAAATTCCGGGCCCTTGAAGCCGTGTCCGGAGGCGCGCCCATAAATGATCCGCGGGTTGACTTTTTTCAGCTCCTCGTAGCCGAGACCAAGTCGCGCCAGTGCGCCCGGCCGGAAATTTTCCAGGAAGACGTCGGCGTCGCGGGCGAGCTCTTTGATGAGTTCGGGGCCACCGTCGGCTTTGAGGTCGATTCCGACGCCGCGCTTGTTGCGGTTGGCCGCCTCGAACATGGAGCTCTTGCCACCGGGGAGTTCGAGGTCCCAGGCAGCGACCGAGACGAGGTTGCGGGAGCCGTCTGGACTGTGGGGATTCTCGATTTTGATGACATCGGCGCCGAGGTCGCCAAGCATGACGCCGGCTAAGGGCCCCAGCATCCAGATGCTGCACTCCACCACCGTGATCCCACTGAGTGGTCCTTCTGGCATCGCACGTTCCTCTCTCAGTACCGCATGCAGCTTCCCGATGGTTGGGAGGACACAGCCTAATGGCTCGTCGAGATCGCGGACTTCGTGACTTGCTTAAGCTGCTCTACAGCGGAGATCTTTCTTCGCGTACGGAGCCTCAGTTGTCGGCACAGGCACGGGCGAGTTCTTGGAGGAAGCGGCCGGCCGGGGCGCCATCCGTGGCTCGGTGGTCGAACGTCAGCGAGAGCCAGATCCGCCAGCCTGGGACGACGGCGTCCGCACGGACGGCCGGCTCGCGTCGCAGGCGACCGATGCCGAGGATAGCGGTCTGTGGTGGGTTGATGATGGGAGTGAAACTGTCCACGCCGACGTGGCCCAATCCGGACACGGTGAAGGTCCCGTTGGAGATATCGGCCAGCTCCAGGGCGCCGTCGCGCGCCTTGGCAGCGAGCTCCGCGAGGCGAGTCGCCAGTTGCTCGAGTGCAAGGCTGGCTGCGTCGGGCACGACCGGGACGACCAGGCCGCGCTCCGTCTCGACGGCGAAGCCAAGGTTGACGCTCTCGGAGAGGTGGAGCTGCGCATCGCGCAGCTGGGCGTTGAGTCGTGGGTGGCGCCTGATCAGGCCGACCGCGAGATGGGCGACCACGATCGTCGGTGACGGCCCGCCGGGTGTGGACTCACGCAGGGCGGCGACGGCATCGGCATCGGCGTCTGTCGTGAGGGTGACCATCGGCGTATCGCGCCAGCTCGCGAGCATGCGCTCACCGGTGCGCTTCTCGACCGAGCTGAGCGCGATCTCGCTGCTGTCCATGGGCTGGCCGGAACTCTTCACGGGGGCGATCTGCGTCACGGCGCCCACCCGTCCCCCGGTCGTGGTGGGGGCTGGTGAAGAGGGTGACGGCGAGCTGCCAGCCGTGACGTCAAGGCGGGCGACGAGCGCGCCGACTGGTACGAGGCTGCCCACCGGCGCGACGATGGCCGCGAGAACCCCGCTGGCGGGCGCCTCCACGTCGGTGTTGACTTTTTCGGTCTCGACAACGAAGAGCGGCTGGCCTTTGATGACGTGGTCGCCCTGGCTGACGTACCACTGTGTGATGGTGCCCTCTTCCATCGTCCAGCCGAACTTAGGCATCACGATGTCGGTCATCGGAGGTCGATCACTGAAGACGGATCGGCGCTGGGAGGCTCATCGAATTGTGTCGGTGGCGGCTGCGGATCACGAGATTAAGTGGCGCCGTTCACCACACGCCGGGCGGCGGCGGCGACCTTCTCCGCGCTCGGCAGCACCGCACCCTCGAGCGGCGGGCTGAACGGTACGGGAACGTTGGGCGTAAAGACGCGGGCAACGGGCGCTCTGAGTGTGTCAAAGGCGCGCTCGGCGGCGATCGCGGAGACTTCGGCGGCGAGGCCAGGCTGGCGCGCCTCATCGGCAACTACGAGACGGCCTGTCTTGCGCACGGATTCGAGGATCGCGTTCTCGTCAAGGGGGCGGAGGGTCCGTACGTCGACGACTTCTGCCTCGATTCCCTCGGCGGCGAGCGTGGTGGCGGCCTCCAGCGCCATCTTCACGGTCGCACCAACGCCGACGATCGTGACCGTGTCGCCGCGACGTTTGATATCGGCCCGGCCGAGGGGCACGATGAACTCCTCATCGGGCACCTCGCCCTTCTCGCCGAGGAGCGAGAGGGGTTCGAAGAAGAGCACGGGATTGTCGTCGCGGATGGATGCCTTGAGCAGGCCTTTGGCGTCGGCAGGGGTCGATGGCAGGACGACCTTGATGCCGGAGGCACTCATGAACAGCGGGTACGGGCTGTCGGAGTGCTGCGCTGCTGCGGAGCCGCGGGCGCCGCAGACGCACATCACGACGACGGGCATTTTGGCCTGTCCGCCGGACATGTAGCGCAGCTTGGCGGCTTGGTTGTAGAGCTGGTCCATTGCGACGTAGGTAAACGTGCCGATCATGAGGTCGATGACCGGACGCACGCCCGACATCGCTGCGCCGAGCCCCGCGCCTACGAACGTGGCCTCGGAGAGGGGGGCGTTCCAGATACGCTCGCGTCCAAAGCGCTCTACGAGGCCGTTCTGGGCGCCGTAGACGCTGAGCTCCACGTCTTCGCCGTAGACGATGACGTTAGGGTCCCGCTCGAGTTCCTCGCCGATCGCGTCTCGCATCGCCTCGGTGATCGTGATGACAGCCATGGTTCGCTCCTTGGCCGGCGTGTGCCGTTCAGATCCGGACTCTAGGCGTACAGATCGTCGAGCGCTGCCTCTGGGGGCGGCAACGGGCTCTTCTCACCGAAGGCGACCGCGGCCTCGATCGCCTCGGCGACGGCGCGGTCGATGCGAGCCACGCCATCGGGGTCGTCGATCTGGAGGCGGAGGTTCTCGATCGGATCGCGCTGCATCGCGGCTTCGAGGGCTTCCTTGGTGCGGTACTTCCACTCGCCGCCGATGAAGGCCTCTTCCCCCTCGTTGTGGGCGCGGAAGCGCCACTGGCGCGCCTCAATGAGCGTGGGGCCGGCGCCGGAGCGGGCACGGGCCACGGCTTGACGCGCTGCCTCGTGAACGGTGATGACGTCGTCCGCCTCGACGACGACACCGGGGACGTCGTACCCCTTGGCGCGCTCGGCGATGATGCCTGCGGTGAGCTGCTCGGTCGGAGTGAACTGCGTGAAACCGTTGTTTTCGCAGACAAAGATCACTGGAAGTTTCCAGATGGAGGCGAGGTTGAGGCTTTCGCCGAACGTGCCCTCATTACTGGCGCCGTCGCCGAAGAAGGCGACGGCGACGCGGTCGCTTCTGTGGACGCGCGCAGCCAATCCAGCGCCGACGGCGATGGGTAATCCTCCCCCCACGATGCCGTTGGCTCCGTAGATGCCGACAGAGAAGTCGGCGATGTGCATCGAGCCGCCCTTACCGTGACAGTAGCCGTCGATGCCGCCGTAAAGCTCGGCCATCATGCGGTCGAGACGTGCTCCTTTTGCGATGAGGTGACCGTGGCCGCGGTGCGTGCTGGTGATCACATCGTCGTCGCGGAGATTGGCGCAGACGCCGGTGGCGACGGCCTCCTGCCCGACGTAGAGGTGGACAAAGCCGGGCAAGCGGCCGGCATAGAACAGCTCGGCGACCTTCTCTTCGAAGCTGCGGATGGAGCGCATCGAGCGGTACAGGCGCAGCTGCAAGTCGGGATCAATGGTGGCTGTCATCGCGTCCTCCCGTCGGACTCTGAGGAGGGGGTGTTACTTGCGCCGCACCCACCTGCTGGTTGCGGCGACATCCTCGATCGCTTCGCCTGCTTCCTCCCAGCCGTTGAAGCCCGGCTCCAAGTGGGCGACGTTGCTGAAACCCATCTTCATCAACGTGTCCGCTGCCAGTGCGGAGCGACCGCCCTGCGCGCAGAAGAGTACGGTGCGGCGGTCCGGCTGGAAGTACTGGCGGTAGTACTGGCTCTGGGGGTCGGCCCAGAACTCCAGCATCCCGCGCGGCACGTGTTTGGATCCGGGGATGGTGCCCAGATCCACGCGCTCTTGAATCTCGCGGATGTCGACCAGCAGCAGGTCGGCGGCACCGGCGACCTCGGCCTTCAACTGCTCGATGGTCAGGTTCTCAGTCCGCTCTTTCGCCTCGTCCACGAGGCTCCAGGCTTTCTTGATCGCCATCGCTGCCGTCTCCTTTCCTGTCGGACGGGGCCGAGGCTAGCCGACCCGTGGTCGCCCGCCAACGTTTCGCCACAGGGCCGCGGGTCGCCACGATGTGGGGCGTTCAAAGTTGCTCGTCTTGTGGGGTGAGGAAACCGCTGGTAGCCTCCCTGCCCGATACTCGGGTGTGGCATGGAGGACGAAAGGATACGCCCATGGCTTCGGTGGAAGAACGTCTGCAGCGCCTGGAGGATCTCGAGGAGATCCGGCGGCTCAAGCATGGCTACTCGCGGATCGTCGATCGGTTCGCCAGCGGCGAGGAGTACGCCGCGCAATTCACAGAGGATGGGATTATCGACGGGGACTTTGGCCCCTTTGAGGGCCGGGCTGCTATCGCGGAGTTCTTTGGCGGTGTGCAGGACACCGGTATCAGCTTCTTCCTGCACTACATGTGTGGAGAGACGATCGACATTGCCCCCAACGGCGTGGAGGCGAAGGCCCACTGGTACCTGTGGGAGCCCGCGACGATCAACAACGAGGCCGTTTGGATCGCGATCACCTACGACGACGAATACCGCAAAGAGAACGGGAAATGGATGATCCGGCGCCAGACGTTCCACAACCACTTCGTCACGCCGATCGACAAAGGTTGGGTGAAGCAGCAATTCGTCGATATGGAGATGTAAGCAGACATCGTCGCCCCAGGCCTTGACGCCCTGCGGCGCGCCTGACTGAGGGAGGCATCAATGCGCTTTGGTGTGCTGATGAATACGCATGGGGTCGGCGCGCGAGACGACCACGATTGGTGGCACCAGCCCATGCCGGCCGAAGAGATGCGGCCGGTGGAGTGTGCGCAGATCGCGGAGCGGCTCGGCTTCGACGCGCTGATGTTCGGCGATCATGTGGGCTTTCCAGAGACGTCGCCGACGTCGACCTCGCCGGTGCACGTTGAAGGGTTGTCCGATCCCACAGTGCGGCACCGCGGCGAGGGCGAGGGCGATGTAGGAGGAAGCAAGCGCCACTACCCCCCCAGGCCGAACCTCCTGGATGGTGCGGTGGTGATGGGGGCGATCGCGGCGAACACGTCGCGGATCAAGATGGGGCCGGGGGTCTTAATCTCCCCCTACCGCCATCCGCTCAGCGACGCACGTCAGTTCGCGACGATCGACTTTCTCTCCAACGGTCGGCTGCTCATGGGCGCCGGGGCTGGCTGGATGCGTGAGGAATTCGAAGTACTGGGGCACGATCCTGACGAGCGGCTGGCGATGCTTGAGGAGTGCGTGCAGATCTATACGCGCTCGTGGGAAGATCCCCTCGTGACGTTCCACGGTCGTTTTTACGACTTCGAGAACGTCACGATCGATCCCAAGCCGGTGCAAACCCCCCATCCGCCCATCGTGATCGGTGCGACGACCAACGCGGGCGCGCGACTGGCGGTGCGCTACGCGGACGGGCTCTACCCGATCCTCAATCAGCCTCTAATCGATCCGCATCACTATGACCGTCAGCAGGACGAGATGCGGCGTGAGTGCGAAAAGATTGGGCGCGATCCCTCCGAGTTAATCATGATGGGGATCGTGTCCTCGCGGGTCTCCGACGCGGATGACGAAGAGGCGACGCGCTCGCCGCGCCGCAATTTCGGCGGAACAGCGGAGCAGATTCTCGGCGATGTGCAGCGTTTCGCTGACGCCGGATACTCGATGCTGATCCTCTGCCCGGATTGCCCCTCCCGTACGTTTGAGGAATGGAAGGACCAGATGGAGCGCTTCGGCGCGGAGGTGCTTCCCGAGGCGAGCACAATTAAGCCCGCCGGAGAATGGCGCACTGACTTCTAGCGCTTCTTGCGCGGCAGCATGAGGGATGTCCTATGGAGCTCGCGGTCACGCTGAACACGCACGGAGTCGGAACACGTGACGACAGCGATTGGTGGCACCAGCCGATGGCGATCGAAGAGATGGTGCCCATCCAGTCGGCGCAGCTGGCGGAGCGTTTGGGATTCCACTCGGTCTTTATGGGCGATCACGTGGGTTTGCCCGAACAGTCGCCGGATTCCGTCTCGCCACTGCACGTCGAGGGGCAAACCAATCCCGAGGTCCGGCAGCGCGGCACCTCCGAGGTGGATGTAGGCGGCAGCAAACGGCATTACCCCGCCCGCCCGAACATTCTGGACGGCGCCGTCGTGATGGGCGCCGTGGCTACCCATACGACGACGCTCAAGATGGGCCCGAGCGTACTGATCGCGCCCTACCGGCATCCGCTGAGTGATGCGCGTCAGTTTGCGACGATCGACACGCTCTCCCAGGGGCGGCTGATCATGGGCGTGGGTGCCGGCTGGATGAAGGAAGAGTTCGACGCGCTGGACCGGCCCTTCGACTCCAGGCTGGCCCAGCTTGAGGAGGCGATTCAGGTCTACAAGAGCGCTTGGACGGATGACCTGGCGACGTTCCACGGCCAATTTTACAACTTCGACCGGATCGCGATGGACCCGAAGCCGGTACGGAAGCCGCATCCGCCCATCGTCGTGGGGGTGGTGACGAAGGCTGGGGCGCGCCTCGCAGCGCGGCAGGCCAACGGCATTGACCCGATCCTGATGCGCCCGCACGACGATCCGCACGGATTCGACAACTTGCAGGACGAGATCCGTCGGGAGGCGGATCGCGTCGATCGGGATCTGTCCGACTTCGCGATGATCTGCCACGTGTCGGCGCTGGTGACGGATGTCGGACACCCGATCACGCAGCGGGATCCACGGCCGATCCTTGGAGGAACGCCGGAGCAAGTGATCGAGGACATCGGGCGATTTGCCGACGCCGGGTATTCCCTGATCGTGATCGCGCCGGTCTGTCCGTCGCGGACGTTCGAGGAATATCGGGAGCAGCTGGAGCGGTTGGGTAACGACGTGATTCCGGAAGCCAAGAAGATCAAGCCCGCTGGCGAATGGTGGACGGGGCTTTAGCCGAGCGAATTTTCGCCCCCCTGCGCTACGATCGCGGGATGTAAAGTTGCCGTCGTGCAAAGCCTCGGGAGAAGTCACATGCCAGGTGCGATTGATCAGGTGGATGGTCGATCTCTGCCGTTGTCGCACATTACCGTCATCGATCTGACGCGCTTCCGCTCCGGCCCGACCTGCGTGCGCCAGCTTGCCGATATGGGCGCACGGGTGATCCAGGTCGCACCGCGGACGGTCGATCAAGCGATCCCCGTGCATGGATGCGACTATCAGAACCTGCATCGAAACAAGCGATCGATCACCTTGGATCTCAAGGAGCCGCGTGGCGTTGAGATCCTGAAGCGGCTGGTGGAGCGAGCGGATGTTCTGGTGGAGAATTTCCGTCCGGACGTGAAGCGGCGTCTTGGGATCGACTACGAAGCATTGCGCGCGGTGAACGCCGGTCTGGTGTACGCGAGTATCTCTGGCTTTGGTGAAGAGGGGCCCTATCGCGATCGGCCCGGCTACGATCAGATTGCGCAGGGCATGGGCGGGCTGATGTCGGTCACGGGGGCGCCGGGGGAAGGGCCGATGCGGGTGGGGATCCCTGTGGCGGACCTTACGGCGGGGCTTTACCTCGCCCAGGGCATTCTCGTGGCGCTGTTGGAGCGTGAGCGCTCCGGCCAAGGGCAGTGGGTGCGGACGTCCCTTCTCCAGGCGATGGTCAACATGCTGGACTTTCAGGCGACGCGCTGGACGATGGACGGCGAAGTGCCGCCGCAGGCGGGAAACAATCACCCCACGGTCTTCCCGACCGGCGTCTTTCGGGTGAAAGACGGCCTGATCAATATTGCGGCGACGACACAGGCGCAGTGGGAGAAGCTCTGCGCTGTGATCGGCGCGCATGAGTTGGCCGAGGATGAACGATTTGTGCGGCCCAAGGACCGCTCGCGCCATCGAGACGAACTCACGGTGGAGCTGGAAGAGCGTCTCGCGACCATCGAAGCGGATTCGGTGGTCGAGTGTCTGAACGCCGCGGGTGTTCCCGCCGGGCCGATCCTCCCGATCGACGCGGTCTTCGCGAACGAGCAAGTCCGGAGCCTGCCCACGGTGGCGACGGTCGAGCATCCCGTTCTGGGATCGATCGAGATCCTGGGGATTCCCGTGACACTCTCGCGGACGCCGGGCGCCGTGCTGACCGCGGCTCCGGAGCCGGGGACGGATACGGACGCGATCCTTGAGGAGCTGGGATACACAGACGCCGAGCGGGTGGCTCTGCGCGGAGCGTGTGCCGGCTAAGTTCTCTTTTTCCCTCTCCGCACACTGCCTCTTAACGAAACGTCACGCCACTGCCTGCTTCGCGCGTTGCCCATGTGCCGGCCTCAACCGCGGTAAGGAAATCCAAAACTGTCCGGTTAAAAAGTTCAGGGTCTTCGAGATTGATTGCGTGCCCGGCCTGGGGAAAAACGACGAGGCCAGAGCGCTTGATGTGCCGCTTCATGAAGAGCGCAGGATCGAGGCTGGGATCGTCTTCGTCCCCAACGAGGATGAGGGTCGGGGTTTCGATCTTCGCCAGCTCGTCGCCGAGGTCGAAGATCGATGGCCGGCCCGCCTGCACGCCGCGGAGCGTCAGCGCCGAGCCGAGCGGGGAGTGCTGCGCGAGCAGACGGCAGAACTCGTCATATCCGACGGGGTCCTTGCGCCGCAGCTGCAGGCGGGTGGGCCCCGTCGCGTAGCCTTCCATGGCCGACATGCCTTCCCGCTCGATCGTATCGGCGAATTCGAGGCATTGATGGCGGAATCCGTCCGGGTCGTTGCTGCCGGTACCCGCCGCGCCCACGATGACGGCCCGCGCCACCTGTGGGTGCTGCAAGGCGAAATGAAGCGCGGTAGAGCCGCCCATCGAAAGCCCGCCCACGTAGGCTTGCTCGATGCCGAGCTGCTGGAGCAGCTGGTAGGCGTCGTCGACGGCTTGCTCTTGCGAGTAGGCGGCGAGGCTTTCCGGAACGCCGGAGGGAGGAAAGCCACGGGCGTTATAGGTGATGACGCGGTGGCGCCGGGCGAAGAAGCGGACTTGCGCGTCCCAGCTTTCTCGGCTCCCCCCAAACTCATGGCATAGGAGCAGCGGGAATCCTTTCCCGGCTTCGCTGTATTCGATCGTCGTTCCACGCACAGTGACCTGGGGCATGACGCATCTCATCCTTTCTCGTCGGTCGCTTCCATCGGATTAATCATCCGGCAGGAAGGGCGATTCTCGCAGGATGTAGGACTGGTAGTGCACGCACGTGCGTCTTCTTGAGCGAAGCGGCGCGATCTAGATAGCGCGAAGCAGGATCGGCTCCTGCAAATGGCTCTGGCACTGTCAGTATTCGTCCTCGGCTCCCTCTGCGCGAGCCGCCGCGGGGACACGCGGAACCATCCGCATGGCGCGACAGCGTTAAGCCCGGTAAGGAGCAGCCGGGAGTGGGAACGCCATGGGCATATGCGGTGCGAGGAGGCGGCTGACCCCCCTGCTCGCAGCCGCCCTCGTGCTGGCGCTGGCGATTAGTCTGACGGCGTGCAACGGCTCATCGGACGGTGATCTACCGCTTGTGGAAACAGCCGCCCCCGCCCAGACCCAGTAGTGGGTGTGTCGCCTGCACTGGATACACCCGCGCCGACCACAGTCGCCACTCTGGAGCCAGCCGCCGCGCCATTCGAATCAACCATCCCGAATTTCTTTCCTCCACCTGCGGAGACCACGTCCGCCGAGGCCGTGACTGCCGCGGACGAGGCCAGTATCTCCCGACCCGACGCCGATGCTCTCAGAGACCAGGTGGCGGCGGACCGGGCCGCCCTGATGGCGCTCTACGCCGCTACGGACGGCCCCAACTGGCGATTGAACGCCCCAACTGGGGCAGCGACCGAGCCGATCGGCACCTGGTTTGGCGTTACGACGAACGGCGACGGCCGCGTAACCAGCCTGATACTGATCGACAATAATTTGACCGGCGCCCTGCCTGGCACCCTGAGCAATCTCGCCCATCTGCGAGAACTGTGGCTGTATGAAAATCAGTTGAGCGGCCCGATCCCGGCCGCTCTGGGCGATCTTGTCCACTTGGAGATTCTAGCCCTACTCAGGAACGAACTAAGCGGCCCGATCCCGGCCGCGCTGGGCGACCTCACCCACCTGCGGGAACTGTGGCTGCGCGAGAATCAGCTAAGCGGCCCAATCCCGGCCGCGCTGGGAAACCTCGCCCACTTGGCGATCTTAGATCTGAGTGTCAACGAGCTAAGCGGCCCGATCCCGGCCGCGCTGGGCGACCTCGCCCACCTGCGGGAACTGTCCCTACACAGTGAACTGTCCCTACACAGTAACGAGCTAAGCGGCCCGGTCCCGGCCACGCTGGGCGACCTCACTTGGCTCCGAGTGCTGTACCTGTCCGATAACCAGTTGAGCGGCCCGATCCCCGCCGTACTAGGCCGTCTCATCAATCTGGAGAACCTGGAACTGAGTAACAACCAGTTGCAGGGCCCGATCCCAGCCACATTGGGGGATCTCGCTAAGTTGCGGGAGCTCTGGTTGTACGAGAATCACTTGAGCGGTCCGATTCCGGCCGTGCTGGGCAAGATCCCGTTCCTCCAGATCCTGAACCTATCCAACAACCAGTTGAGCGGGCTGATCCCGGCCACGTTGGGTAACATCACTGGCCTGGACGCCCTGTGGCTGCACGGCAACCGATTGAGTGGGCCGATCCCCGACCTAGGCGGTTTGCTCGTCTTGGACAGCTTGAGTCTCGGCAACAACAGGTTGAGCGGGTCCATCCCGGCCGAATTGGGTCATCTCCCCAACCTGAAGGCCTTGCTGCTCAATGACAATCAGTTGCAAGGGCCGATCCCGCCCGCTCTGGGTAGTCTTGCCCACCTACAGATCGCCCAGCTCGCGGGTAATGCCTTGACCGGGTGTATACCCCACGGCTTGCGCCGTCTGCTTACCCTGCCGGAGTTTGAACCGGGCGTTCCGGCTAATGACTTCACGGCGGGGGACGCGAATGGTGACGGGGACAGCGCCGATGAGGGCGCTACCCCCGGCCTAGGCCTCCCTTTCTGCCTGCTGCGCGATTTGCATTTGCAAGGAGCCTCCCTCGATCCGCTCTTCGCCGGTGGCACGGCCGCGTACACGGCCACCGTGCCCGACGATATCGAGGAGATCCTGATGACGGCGACAGTGCACGACACGGGGGATACGGTCACGATCCGCAAGGGCGGGAAGATCTACACCGAGGGCACGGCGCTTCCACTCGACCCAGGGCCGAACCCCATCACGATCGAAATCATACCCTCGGACGGCACGCCCCCGCAGATCGTCACCGTGACCGTGACGTGGGAGCCCGCGGAGCCGCACGTGCCCAGCAGTGTCGTCTTGACCCTGCGCTTGGGTGGGAACTTCTACATCGTATCGGCTGGCGTGTCCGCCATGGCGGCCGACCTCTTTGGCGGCACGGATGTCACAAGCGTCTGGACACACACGGCCCAGCGGGGCTGGGTCGTCTACGAACCGAGTGCTGGGGCTGAGGACTTTCCGGTCAAGGCCGGGGATGTTCTCTGGATCGTCGCACCGTCGGCGCAGCCGCTCCCCGTGGTGGCGCTAATCGGGAGCGACGCGCCACCGGCGGGGGCCGGCGCTATCTCCTTCACGCTGAGGGAAGGCAGCAATCTCCTCGCCGTACCGGCGGGCGCGCCCACGACGGCAGCCGGTCTCTTCGGCGCTACGGACGTGACGATCGCCTGGAAGTACAACCGGGCCACGCGTACCTGGGACCTCTCCTACCTCCCCGCCTTGGGATGCGACGGCGCTATCGCGCCTGGTGACGTGCTCTGGATCGTGAAGCCGCAGTAACAGCCGGCCGGCTGTTACTGCGGCGCATGAGCTCATTTCCATTGCTCGGAGCGGGCTAGCGAAACAGACTGCCGATTGCAGTGTGTCCATCGCTCGCCCGCTATGCCCGAGTTGCTCTCTGAGTATCGCCAGGCACGAAAAGGCGAGAGCGATCGCTCTCGCCTTTTCACTTTCCTCAAATCGGTGGGTGCTTGTTACATGTCGGGGTGCTTGTGGATCCAGCCCGCTTCCTGCTCGTAGGCGTAGCCGATCTGGCAGACGGTCTCTTCGTCAAACGGTTTACCGGCGATTTGCAGCCCGACCGGAAGGCCGTCGTCGTCGAAGCCGCAAGGAACTTGCATCGCGGGGAGGCCCGACTGGTTGAAGATCGCCGTGTACACGGTGAAGTCCCCGGCCACGATGCTGAGGCCGGGCGATTCATCCAGAATGGGCGGGACGGGGAAGCCGACGGTCGGCGTCATCAGGACGTCGACCGCCTCGTTCAAGGACTTGAGGAAGCTGTCGCGAACCTGGGCGCGCGCCCGCTGGGCGTTGTGGTAATAGCCGGCGCTGACGAGCAGACCGTACTGCAGGAACTGCCAAGTGTGAGGGTTGTACTCCTTGACACGCGGTCCACGCTGGTTGCGGATATGGATGGACGCCGCCTCGCTGAAGAGGGTCGGCCATTCGATCGCCTGCATCTGCCGCACTGTGAGCCCCGGCACCTCGATCAACTCGGCCCCCAGGCCTTCGAAGACTTTCAGTGCTTCGTCGTATGGCTGCTTGACCTTGGGATCGCAGTTGTCTTCGTAGAGCTCTTTGATCAGTCCGATCTTCATGCCCTTGACGTCCCGACCGATCTTCGACGTGAAGTCGGGAACGGGCACGTTCGCGGAAGCGGGATCCTGCGGGTCGTAGCCCGCGCAGCCGCGCAGCATGTGCGCGGCGTCGGTCACCGTGCGCGCGAGCGGTCCCGTGTGGTCGAGGGTCCAGGAGAGCGGGAAGACGCCACGACGGCTCACGCGCCCGTAAGTGCCCTTGAGACCGACGATGCCGGTGCAGAAGGCCGGCCAGCGGATGGAGCCGCCCGTGCAGGATCCCATGCCGGCGTACGCCATGCCGGCGGCGACGGCGCCGCCGGTTCCGCTGCTGGAACCCCCGCACTCGTGGTCGAGGTTCCAAGGGTTATGGGTCGGCTTGAAGTGCGAGGCATTCGTAGGAAAACCGTAGGCGAATTCGTAAGTCTCCGTCTTCCCGACGACGATGGCCCCCGCGACTTTGAGGTTCGCGACGGAGGGGCAATCCTCCGGTGCTTCGTACCCAAGCAGCGACTTCGATCCGCAGGTCGTGGGTCCGGACTCGTAGATATCCTTGACGCAGACGGGGATGCCGTGCAGAGGGCCCCGGTAAGCACCGCTCTTGATCTCCGCCTCGGCGGCTTGCGCCTGCGCGCGCGCCTCGTCTGCGAAGACATGGATGTAGGCGTTGATGGTGTCTTCCAGCTCGTCGATGCGCGCCAGGGTGTTGTCGAGTACTTCGACGGGCGACAGCTCTCTGCGTTCGATCAGCTTCGAGACGTCATCAATGGAGGCGTAGGCTAAGTCTCGGCTGTTGAGTGTCATGTCTAGCGGTACCTCGTGAGGTCGTGGATGGCGGCGGGTTCGGTCGTTGGCATCTCCATGCCGTCCGACATGGGTCGGCTCTCAAGCATCTCTTCGACCACCTGCTGCCACACAAGCAGGTTTTCATAGGCCGGCACGAGCTGTGCCAAGTCCTCTTCGGTCGGGGTAATGTTCCATTCGGCCAGCTTGGCTTGCACGATTGCTCTTGAATCCATGCGCATCCTCCAGCCTCCACTGGGTAAGCCCGTGCCCTCCGCATGGCTACAGGGAGGCGGGCGGCAGTGTCCACGGCCGTCGAGCGGGCTGTCAAGAAAGGGCGGGGAGAGCGCCGGGGCGCTCGCGCGGCCGGATCCCCGGAAGCGAAGCTGGACGAGGCGATCGCTTCGCCACATGCAGGATGCAAGTTGGGGCTGGCGACCCCGAGCGGATTCGAACCGCCGATCTCCACCTTGACAGGGTGGCGTG
>JAPOXK010000023.1 GCA_026707145.1 Chloroflexota bacterium
CCGGACGTGCCTGCATCTCAAAGAGGTACTGTGCAAGGTCCGCCGGGTCTTCCACGACTCCTGCGAGCCCCAGCCGCTCATCGATCACCGTCGCGGGGATCGCCTGCACCGTGTAGCGCTCCGCTAGAGCTGGAAATTCCTCGATCACGTAAACGTAGGCGTCGACGCGCGGCGACACCGCCGCGAGTCGCAGCGCCAGTGTTGCCGCCTCGCCGGAGTGCGGATCTCTCAACGATCCGAACACCCGCAACGGCATGGTTCGGCGCAGCTTCTTCAGAGCGCGCGCCACCTCCGGCGCCGGAGTGAGTGCTCGCGCTGAGGCGTCGACCATGGCTTGGAGGAAGACCGGGAAGAAGGGGCCGCCGGGCAGCCCGAAGAAGCGGAGCGGGCGGTTTACTTCGCCCCGCACTACGACTCCTGGTACGCGGTCGACCTGCCATCTCTTGGCCAGCGCCGGCTCGTCGTCGTATTCGTAGACCTGGAGGGTGATCTGGTTCGAGGCGGCGGCGAGTTGCTCGAGAACGGCTCGTACCTCTTCGCAGCTTTCGCAGGGCTCCTGGCCAGGTACGAGCAGTGCCGATTTCCGCCGGTGAAAGTAATCGATCTTAAGGCGGCCTTGGAGCGCTTCCCGGAGGGACTGCTGCACGCGATCGAGCTCTGGCTCTGGGATGGGCACGCTTACCTCCGCAGGATGCGACGGATGCGGACCCGGGTGAAGCGGCGGCGCCACGGATTCTCGCTCTGGGACAGATCGAAGCCCCAGGAGTAGTGCGCGGGAGCTTTGTCCGGCGTCGGTGTGTCCTCCGCAGTCTGTTGAGGCACCGCGAGCTGCGGTGCCTCCGCCGTGGCTGCTGCTTGCTCCGCTTGCCGGACGGCCCAGAGCGCCATGGCCAGTCGCTGTAGGGCGGTGAGGAAGGTGAGCACTACCAGGAGCCAGAGCGCCACGGTCAGCTCGCCGGTGAAGAGGCCGATACTTAAGATCACGAGTCGCTCGGCCCGCGTGCCCAATCCTTGGCGTAAGTGGACGCCGAACTCAGCGGCTTTGCTGCGGGTGTAGGGCACGAGCGCCGTTCCCGCCAGAGCCAGGCCCAGCAGGATGATGCTCTCGCGGTCGAAGTGGGTGGGTGCGCTGAACCAGACCAGGAGACCGAGCAGGATTGCGAAGTCAGCGACTCGATCCGTGACGGCGTCCAGAACGGCGCCGACGCTGGTAGCGCGGTTCGTCGCGCGCGCGAGGGCGCCGTCCAGCAAATCGAAAGCGCCGGAAGCCAATAGGGCTATGCCCGCCTCCCAGAACTGCCCGTAGGCGGCGAGTGCCGCCGCGCCGCCGCTGACCAGCAGACCGGTCACGGTGAGCGCGTTGGGCGAGAGCCGGGTCTTCGCGACGGCCAGGCCCAGGCGCTGGGAGAGGCCTGCGGGCAGGGCGTGCGGGAGGGTTGGCAGAAGAGGTCTCACGGTTTGCCTCCCCGGCTCGCGGTTCCGGTTCGCGCTGCGGCGGCGCTCATCCTGCCGCCCGGCCTTGTCTGTTCAGATGGTGATCGTACAGGGCGAGCACTTGCTGCCCCACCGTCTCGACGCGAAAGGTCTCCGCGCGGCGTCGTCCCGCTGCCCCCATGGCCGTGCGTGCGCTTTGATCGTCCAGGAGGGTGATCAGGGCCTCGGCTAGAGAGGTGGGATCCTGCGGAGGCACCATCACTCCCGCCTCGCTGCGACCAAGTAGATCGCGATAGCCGGGGATAGCGCTGGCAACGATGGGCAGACCCGCGGCCATCGCCTCCACGAGGATGAGGCCGAACGACTCGCCTCCGGTGGCTGGCGCACAGAGCAGATCGGCGGTCTGGTAGTAGTGCAAGAGATCTGTCTGGCTGACGGCGCCAGTGAAAATGACATCCTTCCAGCCCTGTCGCTGGACCCTATTGCGTTGGCGCCGTCCCAGCGGGCTGAGAGGGCCGACGATCACGAGTTGCGCGTCAGGCCGCTGCGCTCGCAGCCGTCCGTAGGCGGTCAGCAAGTGCGCCAGCCCCTTGCGCGGCTCTTGCCGTCCCACGAAGAGGATCGTGCGGCGGTTTTCGTGCAGGCCCTGGGGGGGGTCCGCGGGGAGCGGGGCCGCTCTTGCGAAAGCGGCGACGTTTATGCAGTTGGGGATCACTTCGCACGGCCGGCCGAGGTAGTGCTCCGCCTGGGCGCCGGCCACGGCCGAAACCGCGATGCGCGCGTCGAGCCGGTTGAGCCACCGCGCGAGCAGCGGCGCGGCGATCTGTCCCAGCCGCCGTCCGATCGGTTCCGCGGCGTGAAAGGTGGCGATGTTGACAGCATGGGAATGGCGCAGGAATTGCAGGGGCAGCGTTGGCATGAGGGGCTCATGGAGGTGCACGATGTCGAAGGCTTCGCGCCGCAGCAGGGTTCGTACGGAATGGCCCAGGCGATACGAGAGCGCGATTCGCGCCACCGATCCCCCTGCCCGTACCGGCCGCGCGCGTCCCAGCACGCGCGGGCTGGTCGATGTGCGCGGGAGCGCTTGCGAGGCCGGTCCGATCACCTGGACTTCGTGGCCCCAATTGCGGAAAGCGTCGGCCAAATACTGGGCGTGCGTGTTGACGCCGCTTGGCACGGCGAGGTCGTAGGGAGTCACCATCGCGATCTTCATTCGGAGGTTCTCGCGGGTTTCGCCGGCCGGTCGCTACGAGAGTGGCGGCGTGGCTGCCGGAGGGCGTTGCGCGGCGTCGCGCAGAGCGCGCGCAGCTGTTGGCGTGCCAGCGCGCGCATGCCGATCCGCCGCAGCGAGGGTGCCTGGCGCCGCTCGGCCAGGGTCAGGCCCGCGCGCAAGGCGGCCTGCAGATCGTCGGCGGTATGGCCCGGGAAGCGTGTCACGGCGCTGCCCAGCGCCTGCGGGAAATGGGCGTCGCTGCCACCGTATTCCGGAAGACGCCATCGGGCGGCGTTCAGCCCGCGCGCGCGCGCTTGTGTGCGGCGGGCGAGCGGAGCGCCGCTGGCGAGCTCCACGGCGTCGATCCGCTCACCGACGCTGTCATGCACGTGGCGCGCGATGGCGCGGCGTCCAAGGCTGTAGGGGATGAGGCAGAGCGGGTGCGGGACCAGGCAAAGACCGCCTTGCGCGTGGACCGCTGCCAGGGTGTAGGTCAATGAGCGGAATGAAGGAACGGGCTCTTCCAAGAAGAGCGCGATCAGGTGTCCGCTGAGGGTGGTGATCTCCATGCCGGCGATCACTTGCAGCCGTGCGCCGAGCTGGGCGGCGGCCTCTTGCGCCGCCCAAGATCCGCTCAGGTCCTCGTGATCGGTGACGGCCAGCACGTCGATCGTCGTGTGCTGCTCGGCCCACTGCACGAGTTCGATGGGGGAAGCCATGCCGTCGCTGCGAGTGGTGTGAGCGTGCAGGTCGGCGGTCCCAAGCTGCGTTCCCTGCGAGTCAGTCATGGCAGCTCCGCCAGGGCGACTCGATCAGGCGCCACTGCTCGACGTTCGTTCGGATCGGATCTTCGAAGCGCGCCATCAGTGTTGCGAGGTTCGCACGGACGTCCTTGGCGCGGTCGTTGCTCTGGAGCAGAGAAAGCGGCTCCATGAACTCGACGCGGAAACGGTGATCGCGGATGCGCGTCGCATATGCGGGGAGAAGGATGGCGCCGGTGCGGAGGGCGAGGTCCACCGCGCCCACGGGGAAGCGGGCGAGCCGGCGCGCGAAGGGCACGCAGATCCCGTTGCCCTGGATGTCGCGGTCGGTCAGGACGGCGACCAAGCCGCCGCTCTCGAGTGTTTCGAGCGCTTGCCGCACCCCGCTCAGCGTGGCAGGGACGAAGCGGTTGCCTGCGGACTCGCGGCGCATCCGCAGGGCTTTCAGGCGCCGTTCGGGCAGGGCTTCGACGATCACGGTCGCGGTTGCTCCCAGGGGGGGCAGGGCCTGGATCGCGATCTCGGGGTTGCTGAGGTGCACGCTGACCAAGACCACGCCGCGATCGGATCGTAGGGCGGCTTGGAGCCGTTCCAGCCCCTCAATGGCGAGCCAGCGGCGCAAGATGTGCTCGGGGGATTGGCGGCGCAGCAAGGCGATATCGACGTAGTAGCTCGCCGTCTCCTGAAACTGGCGTTGTACGGCGGTCTCTAGCTGTTCGGGCGTCCAGGAGGGTTGCAGTCGTTGCACGCCCGCGCGCGCGCTCTGCCGCCGGCGCTCGAGCAGGGGCAGGGCCCACGTGCCAGCCAGACGCGCGCCCGCGTAGAGCCAGCGCGCGGGGATGATCGCCGCCAACGCCTCTAAGCCGGCAAGTACGGCCGCGGCCATCATCGGTTGTCCCGAGCGACGGCCGGGATCCGCCCACTGCACGCGCTTTCGTCCGGCGCATGGGACATCGTCCCGGCGCCGGGATCGGAGTCGCCGGGCTGGAAGAAGGGGCGGAATTGGTACCACTGGTCGGGATGGCGCCGGACCCAGGGCTCGAATGCATCCAGCACGGCTTGGGTGAGGGCTTGGACGTCACGGGGGCGGGCGCCCGTCAGCGGCGGCGCGGGCGCGACCGTCGCGAACCCTTCGAAGAGGAAGCTTCCGCTCGCCCGCCGTACGGCGCTGGCGGCGATTACGGGGGCGCCGCTGGCGAGAGCGAGGCGCGCCATGCCTGCGGATAACCGGCACGGTTGCCCGCAGAAGGTGACGCCCACCCCTTGATGTTGCGGGCCGAGTGGCCGGTCGATCAGGAGCGCGACGCTTTGCCCGCGTTTCAAGGCCCGCAACAGGCGCCCGCCGCTGCCCGTCGCCGGCAGCAGCTCCAATCCGAGGGCGGCCCGGGTGCGGCGCATGGTGGCGTCGAGCGCAGGGTGTTTGAACGGTTCGGCCGGGACCAAGAAGGCGGCGGAGCCCGGGGGCATGCGCGCTGCGAGCGCGCCCGCACAGATGTCCCAGTTGCCCAAGTGCATGAGCGCGAAGATCACGGGACCGGCCTGTACGGCCGCCTCGACGGTTGACCAGTCTGGACTGTGGAGGGCGTTGCGGCATTCGGCGCGGGCGGCGGCCGCGCCGAGGGTTTCCAGGCGGGCGGCATCGACGAGGTAGGCGCCGTAGCGCCGTTGCTGGCGGGCGGCCCAGTAGGCGAGCGCAGCGGGGTCGTCTCGGGCGAGTACAACGCGCAGGTTCTCCCGCATCGCGCGGCGTCCGGCGGGCCAGAGGAGAAAGGCGAGCTCCAGGACCAGCCCGGCGAGGTGGTAGGCCGGCGGCCGGGGCAGCGCGCGCGCCAGCGAGCCGAAGAGCCGCCACCCCCAGTAGTACGCCATCGCGCCGGCCGTCCGCTGCTGCCGTGCCTCGGGCTACGCGGACGCTCCCGCTGCGAAGCGCTCGACGGCATCGCGGGCCTTGTCGTCGGTCCACTGTTGGGGCGGCGACTTCATGAAGTAGGCGGAGGGGCCGAGGAGCGGTCCCGCCTCACCGCGGTCCTTGCCGATCTTGGCGCAGCGGATGGCGTCGATCACCACGCCCGCCGAGTTGGGGCTGTCCCACACTTCCAGCTTCAACTCCAGGTTGAGAGGGACGTTGCCGAAGGTCGTCCCCTCGATGCGGATGTGGCACCACTTGCGATCGTCGAGCCAGGGGACATGGTCGCTGGGACCGACGTGGATGTCGCGCGAAGGGAGTTCGTAGTCGAGCTGCGAGGTGACGGCGTTGGTCTTGGAGATCTTCTTGGACTCCAGGCGCTCGCGCTCCAGCATGTTGAGGAAGTCGGTATTGCCGCCGAAGTTCAGCTGGTAAGAGCGGTCGATGCGAACGCCGCGGTCGCGGAAGAGGCGGGTCAGCACGCGGTGGACGATAGTCGCGCCGACCTGGCTCTTGATGTCGTCGCCGATGATGGGCAGGCCGGCGGCGCGGAAGCGCTGCGCCCAGTAGGGCTCGCGGGCGATGAAGACCGGGATGCAGTTCACGAAGGCGCAGCCGGCGTCGAGGATCTGCTCCACGTACCACTTCGTGGCCTCCTCGCTGCCGACGGGGAGGTAGCTGATCACCACGTCGGTGTCGCGCTCCTTGAGGATGCCGGCGATGTCCGCGGTTTGTCCCGGTGCCTTGGTGATCACCTGGCTGAGATACTTGCCGAGACCGTCGTGGGTCATGCCGCGCTCGACGGGGACGCCCAGGGACGGCACCTCGGTGAACGTGTAGGTGTTGTTGGGGGCGACGGTGATCGCCTCGGAGAGGTCCTTGCCGACCTTGTTGGCGTCGACGTCGAAGGCGGCCACGAAGTTGATGTCGGAGATGTGGTAGTCGCCCAGGGTCGTGTGCATGATTCCGGGGATGTCCTGATCCTCTTGGGCGTCGCGGTAGAAATGGACGCCCTGGACCAGCGAGGAGGCGCAGTTCCCCACCCCGATGATGGCGACGTTGATCTTTCCCATGGTTGGGCCTCCTGGGCTCCCGCGGTCTGCCGGAGATGCGCGCGACCGGGCCGCGAAGCTCGCGTCCAAGGGCGGGGCGAGTAGTCCAATATACGCGCTGGGGCCCGCCGCGCCAATTTCCCGGCGGCCGCCTTCTCGGCGCGGCCGGGAGCGGGCAGACTAGAGCGATGGATACGTCACCGCCCGGGAGCCCGCCGCGGGAATCGCTGGATGCGTACGCTCGCTTCGCCGCGCGCTTGGCGGACGGCGCGGGCGCGATCCTGCGCGAGCATTTTCGCCGGCCGGCGGCGGTGGAGCGCAAGGCCGACGGCAGCCCCGTGACGGCCGCCGACCGCGCGGCGGAGGCGGCGATGCGGGCGCTGATCGCCGAGCAGTACCCGGCGCATGGGGTGATCGGCGAGGAAGGGGGCGCGGAGCGGCCCGCGGCCCGCTATGTCTGGGTGCTTGATCCGATCGACGGGACGCAGGCGTTCGTGACGGGCAAGCCTTCCTTCGGCACGCTGATCGCGCTGCTGGAGGACGGGGTCCCGGTCCTGGGAGTGATCGACCAGCCGATCACGGGGGAGCGCTGGCTGGGGCGGCGCGGGCAGGGGACGACCCTGAACGGGGCGGCCGCCGGGACACGGGACTGCGCCGCGCTGGCGAGCGCCGCCCTCTACGCGACCACGCCGCACATGTTCGGCGGTGCCGCAGCCGCGGCCTTCGAGCGGCTGCGGGGAGAGGTGGCCCTCACGCGCTACGGGGCGGACTGCTACGCCTACGGGCTGCTGGCGAGCGGCTTCGTGGATCTGGTGGTGGAGGCGTCGCTACAGCCCTACGACTACTGCGCGCTGGTGCCGGTGGTGGAGGGCGCGGGCGGGGTGATGACCGATTGGGAGGGAAGGGCGCTGGGGCTGGAGTCGGACGGGCGCGTGGTGGCGGCCGGAACCCCGGCGCTCCACGGCGCCGCGCTGGCGATTCTTGGCGGCGGCTAGCCGGCCTTCTTGAGGACGGGGAGCCCGGTCCTGGCGTTCTCGGCGATGGTGTAGCCGGACGGCACCGCGTCGAGGGTTTCGGCCTGGGGCTGGCGCGCGAAATAGTAGATGCGCTGCTCGTGGCCGTTCTTGAGGGTGATGTTCTTGCCGTGCAGGTAGTAGGTCTGCCCTCGCGAGTTGGTGGTGGAGAAAGACACCGCTTCGCTCCGTTCTCAAAAGGAAATATGCTTACGCTCTTCAGTGGAAAGAGCGCCTAATGGCATTGAACTCGCAACTTCCTTACGAGTCAAGTCCTCACTGTTTTTCGGGGAAAACGCTCGGAGCTGGTGGGCAGGGCCGCCGCCGTCGTGGCTGATCATCCATCGCCGCCTGCGGCCGGTTCGCCTCCGTTCGGGGATAACTTGGCCATCCCGGTGGATGGAATCCCGTTTGCTGCCGCTTAGGTTAGGCTGAGGGCATGTGGCGAATGGGACGGCGGACGGCGTTGGGCGTGGTGGCGCTGGCGGCGGCGGTGGTGGTGGGCGTCCTGGCGGTGGTGCTGGCGCTGAGCAGCGGCGACGAGGACGCCGTGAGCGGGGGCGCGGCGGCGGGCCTGGATCGCTGGGACTTGGTCCAAGCCGGGGGCGAGGCGCCCTACCTGCCGACGCTGGCCAACGCCGACCTCTCGGTGGGGATGAACCGCTTGAGCTTCACCGTGCAGGACGCGCGGGGCTTGACCGTCTCCGACGTGGACGTGGTCGCGCGCATCTACGACCTGGAGCGGGACCGCGAGCGGCCGGTGGACAGCGTGACCGCCTTCTTCATCCCCTTCGGGGCGGAGTCGCCGCTGCCGCAAGCGCACCGGCATGTGGGGGGCAGCGGCGTGTCGGACGCGGGGCGCTACGTGGGGGCGGGAGTATACGTGGCGCCGGTGCGGTTCGGGCGGGCGGGGATCTGGGGGATCGAGTTCGCCATCACGCCGCCGGAGGGGGAGGAGACGCGGGTGCACTTCCGGCTGAGCGTGCGCGAGGAGTCGCAGGCGCCGGGGCTGGGCGAGATGGCGCCGGCCAGCCGCACGCGCTCCCTGGGGGACGAGCCGGATATCCGCCGCCTGACCTCGGATCCGGCGCCGGAGCCGGGGCTGTACCAGTTGCGCCTCGACGAGGCGCTGAGTAGCGGACAGCCGCTGATCGTCGCCTTCTCGACGCCTGCCTTCTGCCATTCGCGCACCTGCGGACCGACGCTGGAGATCGTCAAGCGGGTCTGGCGCGCCTGGGCGCCGCGGGTGCAGGCGATCCACGTGGAGATCTTCGAGAACCCGCACGAGCCGCAGGCGCTGCGGGAGGCGGCCGCCTTCCTGGAGTGGAACCTGCCCAGCGAGCCCTGGGTGTTCGTGATCGACGCGGAGGGAACGATCCGGGCCCGCTTCGAGGGCACGGTGACGGTGCAGGAGCTGTCCGGCGCGGTGCAAGCGGTCCTGGGGGATGGAGCGGGATAGGGCGGGAGAGGACGCGCGGCGCCTAGGGGGCGTCGTCCTTCGGCGGCGCGGGGGGCTGGGAGGGGGGAGAGCCCTTGGCTTCGACCTTGGTGACGGTGAGGGGGATGGTGGCGACGGTCGCCTGGTCCACGAGGACGTGGAACTCGTAGGCGCCGGCCTTGGCCAGACGCAGGTTGGGCAGGCGGAAGATGACGTTCCAGAGGGCGGGCTCGCCGGGGCGCCCGCGGGGCAGCTTGTGCGTCATCGTGAAGGGATCGGTGGTCTCGCCGTCCGGAGCGACGATGCGCAGGCCGGTCTGCGCCTCGCGGCCGAAGTCGGCGGCGCCGATGGCGATCTGGAGCACGGCGACCAGCAGGGGATGCTGGGCCGGGAGCGCGGTGGTGCGCAGGCGGTTGAAGATGCCGGTGACGTTGAGCTTGCCGTCGGTGGTGACGTTGGCGGCGTCGGCGAGGACGGCGAGGCGGATCTCCATGACGCTGGCGGCGGTTCGGCGCGCGGCCCTCAGCCGGCCCGGATAAGGCGCCGCGCGCGCGCCGCTGCCCTCACGGCAGCGCTTCGTACCAGCCGGAGGCGAAGAGGAACCCGTCGTGGCGCACGGCCCAGGTGTGCTTGCGCTGATCCTGCCCCGACTCCGGGTTGCGGATGACGTAGTTGACCCAGCGGCCCGTCTCGGTCGCCGCCAGCAGATCGTCGCCGTAGAAGTAGCCCGTGGGGTCGATCCGCAGGTTGGGGTCCCTCCCGCGGTACTCCGGGTTGTAGTGGGAGATCGTGTAGCCGTCTTCGTCGATGATGAAGACGTACCACTGGTCGTCGATGTGCTCCTCCGTGTTGTAGTAGGCGACGGTCTCCTCCAGGCCCAGCGCGTTGTAGAGGTTCACCGCCTCCCGGACGAAGGCTTGGGTGTAGGCGGGGGCGTCGGCCTTGCTCGGACCGCGCTCGTACCAGCCGGAGCCGAAGATCAGCCCGTCGTGGCGGATGATCCAGGAGTGTTTGGTCTCCGCGCCGCCGGTGGCGAAATTGGGGAAGGTGTAGTCGAGCCAGCCGCCGTCCTCGCTGGCCGCCGCCGCGACCGCCAGGCCCGAGGGGTAGCCGTTCGGCCCCACCGCCGCCGAGACGTGCCGGCCCACGAAGTCCGGGTTGGCGGCGTGCGCGATCATCGTGTCGTCCTCGTCGATGATGAAGACGTACCACTGCCCGTCGACGCTCGCCGCCGTGTTGTAGTAGGCGACGGTCTCCTCCAGGCCCGATGCCTCGTAGCGCTCCAGGGCCTGCTCCACGAACCAGCGGGTGTAGGCGTCGGGATCGGACTTGAAGGGAGCCTCGGCCGAGGCCGGAGCGGAGTCGTCTCCGAGCGCCAGGATGGCGACGATCAATCCCGCCAGCGCCAGCCCCGCCGCGGAGATGGCCGCTAGGGCCAGGGCTGCCGTGCTCTTCGGTATCCGTTGCGCCATGGCGGGCGGCTCCTTCCTGCGCGAGCGGGGCGGGTGATGCCGGCCCCGCGCCAGCATAGCCGGGCGCGAGAGGCCGGGGCGAGCGCCGTGCCGCCGGTCAGCGGGGCGGTCGCGGTGAACGGGCGAAGGGATTGATCACGCGGACGCCGTCATAATCCTGCCCGGCGCTCAGGTCCTCGGAGTACACGGCGTCGCAGCCGCGGGCCTGTGCGGCGGCGAGGATGGCGCTGTCCCAATAGGACAGGCCGAACCGCTCGCGGATGGCGAACGCCGCTCGCATCACCTCGAGGGTGATCGCCTGCACGGGAAAGCGCTGCAGGGCTTCGATGAAGGCCGCCGCCTCCGCGTGCGTGAGCGCTCCCGCGCGCGAGGGACGGGTCGCCTGCACGTAGAACTCCTGCAGGACCTGTACCGACAGGACCAGGTCTCTCCCGGAGAGCAGGTCGAGGGCCCGGCGCCGCTTTTCCGCATCCTCGGCCGTGGCGCTGACCGCGTAGAGGAGGACGTTGGTGTCAAGAAGGCGCATCGCGCTCGTGCAGGGCGCTCCGGGAAAAGTTGTCGGCGGCGCGCAAGCCCCCGCCACGGGCGTGGATCGCCGCGATCGTCTCGTCTTGCAGCCGGCGCAGGCGGTCGAAGCGGCTCTCGGGAACGCGGCCCTGCACCAGGTCGACCAGGTAGGCGCGGACCAGCGCCGAGAGCGAGGTGCCCGCCTCCGCCGCCTTGATGCGGGAGAGCCGGTAGGTCTCTTCGTCCACGGATACGGTGATGTTCTTCATGGGCACAGTCTCACAGTTTTCGTGATGCACAGTATCGGTAATTGCCGGCGGCCGCGCAATGGAGCGCTGGCCGGCTTGTCGAGGCGGGCGTGCTGGCGGTAGCGGCGGATCACCGGCCGCGGCTGTACTACGCCGGCGAGCTCATCGCGATCTTGGATGCGCCGGAGACGCCGGACTAACGCTGGGGGTTTCGCTTAGCGGATCGACGTTCACTGGGGAAAATTGACGGACAGAACTGACGTTCTTACGCTGCTGTAATGAGTCCGAGGGGATGGAGAAACCTTGAACGAAGCCCAGATGCCTGAAGTTATCGATCTCTATCAAGAAGCGTGGCGCGTCAGTTGAGCGCCCTCGACGGGGCAACGCTTGGCGTCCTCATTCTGGTGTTCGTCATCCAGATCTATGTCGGAGTGCTCCGACTCCTCACCACAGCGCACGCCGCCATTGACGAGTTCGCTGATCCAGAAACTGGAGCGTATCCGCCTTCGATTCGTGCGCGGCACTTCTTGACACGATGGCTGTGTGGAAGTGAAGCACGGGAAGGACCCGCGTCAACGGGCAGGAAGATGCCGGGTGTCTACTACCTCTATGTGAAGGTCACCCTTTACCCGCAGCGCTTCTTTCGCCTCAACCCGATCGACCAGAAGCTTGTCCCGGCCATCTGCCACCAATTCTCTTTCTTCGCCCTGGCCATTATGGCGATCGTGCGCTTCGCCTACGGCGAACCGATCCTGCGAATCGTTTAGCCGCCGTGTCGTTGAATGTCAACAGCCCCTAGCACTCAAAGTGCGACGGCGGCTGTTTAAGTCTGGACGTGCCACATGACGGATGAATCACCACAGCCACGCGGTCAATGGGTTCCGATCTTTGACGCCTCTCCAATGAAGGAAGGTATGCCGCCCCACTTCCTGCTCTATCTGCTGGCGGAGCAGCCGGAGTTTGTTCGACACGCCAAGCTCTCTGTCGCTGCTGCATGGATGCTGAGTCAAATGGCGGCGGCGATCTGCCTCAAAAACGATTCCCAGCTTCGAGAGGCTTGCCTTGCCGACAACACGCGACATATGCCGACGTTGTTGATTACAACCGTCACGAAAAAGTTGAGGGAAGTATCGGCGGACTCTCTGCGCCGACAGTTCTTCATCGCCTTCGAAAGGGAACTCACCCCTGAGTTGCGCACAGACATCGAGCAAGCCACCGTCTTGCGTGATGCGCTCGCCCACGGTTACCTCCCGCTTTTGAGTCAAATCATCGCTGAACACGGAAACATCGTGTGGACACCACGCCTCACCAAAGAGCGGGAGACGATCCTTGAAGGATTGATGGGATCATCAGTTCCCAAGGGAGGATCGGTCGTGATCCAGCTATCCCCCGATTTATATAAGCGTCACATCGAACAAGTCTGCCGAGTGATGGACTTCATAGCCACGCAGGTCAATAAATGGGGTCTTCCGTACGCGGTTTTCGCCTAACGGCGTGGTACCCCCAAGAGTGCAACCTCGGTTGGGCGCGACTTCGGCTTGGCGTCGCCATTGAGCACGGCTGGGATCTCCCCTGGACGACGATGGCCGCAGTCCCGTCAAGTACATAGGCTTCAAGTAAACAGTCCGTAAGGGCGGAACGGGCGGGGACGCCAGCCCCCCCGCCGACATGGCGAGCATAGCGCGCGGGGGGCTGTGGTGGAGCGCAACTGGTGCAGCCCGAGGTCCCTACACCGCTACCACCGTCTCCGTGTCCCCTGCCGCCAGCGCGTTCATATAGGCCAGGACGAGGTCGCGGGTGCGGTAACTGCCGAAGCGGGCCTCGTCCTCCCGGCGGACGATGGGGAAGGTGCCGAGCACGTAGTCCGCGTCCTCCCGCCCGAGGCCGTAGAGGTGGAAGTAGCAGGCGTCCAGGCGGGCGCGCAGGTGGCGGCGCTCCTCCTCGTCCCAGGGGAAGGGCGGGCCGTCGTAGCCGAGGTCCCGCGCGAAGGGCGCCATGTCGTGGGCGGTGTAAGTGAGCCGCAGCACGTGGTCCCGCACCAGATCGCGGGCGCTCAGCGCCCCGAATGGACGGTCGTAGTCGCCGGGGGCGATGACGGGGAGCTGTTCGGCTATGTAGAAACTCAAGTTTTCGCCTTGAACCTTTTGCCTGGCCACGAAATCCAGGCACGTTGCATTCAGGTTGGCTACGAGACAGGTGGTGGCAGGGGTGTTGTCTCCCATAACTAGTGCGACCGAGTGTCCAAAGCCAGCCCACGGAACAATAGAAGCGATTGTGGTCCGTGCGTCTGTTGGCTTGCAAATGAGTCGAAATCCCAATATGTGGCCCTGACGCTGTGGAAAAGTTCTCTCGACCTCTTGGGCTGGAACCCAATACTGCGATTGAGGAAGGAAGCCGGGATCTTGGTGCTGTGCCTCCCCGACCTCCTCGCTCAGGTAGGGGTTGTGCGTGCTCTCCGGGTTGACCCGGACCGAGTTGGCCCGGTGATCGAACTGGTGGATCATCCGCCCCTGGTACAGCGGTAGGAACAGCTCCTCGCCCCGCTTCCAGCGGTTGCCCTGGACCGGATAGCAGCCTTCGGTCTCCAGCTGCGCCGCCGTGCGGAAGAGATGCGAGTCGGATGTCATGTTGAACAACCCTTGCTGATACCGCACCGGCCACGCCTTCTGTTCCCTATCTCCTGAGCGGTCCACCAGCACCGGATGCCGCTCGTAGATGCGGCCGGTGATCTCGGCGTCGCGCCGCGTGCGGAAGACGGGGGCGGTGCCGGTGTTGGGGTTGACGCGGGCGAAGTCGGCCGGCGCCAGGGGGAAGCAGCGCTCCCGGTCCTTGATGGCGGCGGTGTCGGGTAGGAAGAAGGCGCATTCCGTTTGATCGAAGCACCGCCCCTCGCCGCCGAAGACGAGGGCGCAGAACTTGAAGCGCGAGTCCACGTCGGGGAAGAAGGGCGGCAGATCCGTGCCGAGGCGGCGGTTCTCGAAGTCGAAGAGGCCGGCGATGCGCCCGCCCGTGGAGAGGGATTGGAAGAAGCGGGCGGCGGTCTTGTCGGCGTAGATCCCGGAGGGGGTGAGCAGCCCCACCAGGCCATCGGGCTTGGCTAAGCGCATGGCCCGTTCCACGAACAGTGAGTACAGATTGATGCGGCCGCCGCTCAGGAGGGGATAGTCACCAGACGCTCTCATATAAACACGCATCGCCGTAGCCCTGTTGCGCATGGCTTCGTACTGCATGGCGAGTTCGTCGCCCTCGTCGATCCGTTGCTGGATCAGCGCCTTTCGCTTCGCGCCCGTCGCGGCGCGCGCGATCTCATCGTCACGGGCCGCGAACCACTCCACTTCCGGCTGCTCAATCTGGTCCCAGGGCGGATTGCCGATCACGGCGTCGAAGCCGCCCCGCGGCCTGTCGTCCTGCCATCCCTGCCAGACGCCGGGGAAGGCCGCCTCCCAGTGCAGGAAACGCTCGCGGTCGGCGATCGATCGGGCGGCGTCCCAGCGCTCCCCGAAGGCTTGGGAGTCGGCCGCGGGATCGGCGGTTGCCCGGCCCTGGGCCAGCAGGGTGTAGGCCTGGGCCGGCTGCCGGTCCAGCGCCTCCGCGAGCGGCGCCTCGAAGGCGGCGCGCTCCCGCTTCTTCATTCCGGCGCTCAGCCAGCGCAGCCCGCAGAGGATGTCGAGCAGCCCCCGCAGATCGGCCGTGGTCCCTTCGACGCCCCGGAAGAGGTCGGCGGACTCCCGCACCTCGGCCACGTCGGCGTCGGACAGCTCCTCGATCCGCTGCATGCCCGAGGCGGCGCTTTCGGCGCCCGCGATGGCGGAGCTGGCGGACAGCCCTCCCAGCCGCCGCAGCTCCTCCCGCGCCTCCAGCACGCGCAGGCCGATCAGGGAGTCGCCGCAGCGCAGGTGGTGGTCGAGGAAGGAGAGCGGCGCGCCCACGGTGAAGCTGTGCAGCCAGAGCGCCACCTTGGCCAGCTCGACGGTGAGGGGGTTCTTGTCCACGCCGTAGATGCAGCGCTTGAGCACCATGCGGCGGATGATCGCCTGGTCGCTGAGCTGGGCTTCGTCCAGGACCCAGTCCGCCGCCCGCGCCCGCTGGATGATCTCGGCCCGGATCGCCGCCACCCGTTCCACCAGCGGCGAGGCGTAGGCCTCGTCCGCTGCGTCCTTCCCGCCCTTGCCGCCGCCGAGCCACTCCGGCACCGCCGGCACGTACTCGACCAGCTCGGCGATGTAGTCCGAGAGGAAGTCGACGGCGGTAACGAGGAAGTGGCCGCTGCCCATGGCCGGGTCCAGCACCTTGAGATCGAGCACGGCCGCGGCCGGGTCCAGCGCGCGCAGCTCGGCCAGCCGCTGGCCCTTGGGCCGGCGGTCGCTCCGGAGCGCTGCGGCCTTCTCCTCGAAGGCCCGCAGCCGCTCCTCGGCCAGCGGCTTCAGGGTGCGCTCCACGATCAGGTCGACCAGCTCTTGGGGCGTGTAGAAGCTGCCGCTGTCCTTGCGGGCGTAGGGGTTGGGGCGGATCGTGATCGCGCCGTCGCCGCCGCGCAGCGGTTCCCGCTCCAGCAGCCGCTCGTAGATCGAGCCGAGCTGCTGGACGGACATGTCGCGGTAGTTGACGAAGCGCCGCCCCTCGCGCGTCTCGGCATGGCTGAGGTCGTAGACGATCGGCGCCACGACCGCGTCCGGCAGGCGGACCCGGTCCAGCAGCGGCGCGGCGTCGGGGGCGAAGAGGCCGCCGTTGTAGGGCGGCAGGCCGATGGAGGCGTCGCCCCGATCGATCAGCCGGCAGAGCGTCGTCAGGTGGTCGCCGTAGTGGCTGGCGGTGGCGGAGAAGGTGTCGCGCTGGTCCATGCGGCCGGCGATGTCGTCGCGCACCCGCTTGCGCAGCCCGTAGTCGTCGTAGCGGGAGTCGTCGACGGGGAGCAGGCCCCGGTCCTCGGCGTAGAGCAGGAAGAGCAGCCGGTAGAGGAAGATCAGCGCCGCCTGCCGCGCCTCCGCGAGATCCGCCCCCTCCGCGTCCGCGAGGGCTGCCACGAGCTTGGGGAAGACCCGCTCGAAGACCACGCTGGAGAGGTCCTGCGCGACCTGCTCCTCGTAGCGCCGTCCCTCGGCCAGGGCCGTCTCGATGAACGTGCCGCCTTGGCGCGGGACGAACGACTCGCGGCGGAAGAGCAGGTAGAAGGTGCGCAGGGCGTCCGAATCGTTGGACTGGAGGATCGCCGCCAGATCGGCTTCGAAGTAGCCGCTGGCGCGGGGCCGGGCGCGGTAGTCGTAGAGCCGCTAGACGCCGCCGTTTGTGAGGACGCCCCAGCGCAGCCGCCCGTCCGAGACCGTCTCCGCCGTCGCCAGGTAGCGCAGGATCTGGCCGTGGGGCGTGCTCCGTTGTACGGCGTCGTCCGGGTCGCGGTTGTCGAGCGGCAGGCCGAAGCGCTTGCTCTCCTCGATCAGCAGCGCGTCCCGGAAGCGTTCTTGGGAATGGCCGCGGCCGGCGGCGCGCCCCTTGTCCTCGGCGCCGGCGAAGAGCAGGAGGTCGGGGATGTCCTCGTTGCGGGCCGCGCCCTGCTGCGGCAGGTAGTCGTGCCAGCCCAGCAGCTCCAGGAGCGGGCGGATCA
This sequence comes from Chloroflexota bacterium, assembly GCA_026707145.1. Lineage (GTDB taxonomy): Bacteria > Chloroflexota > Dehalococcoidia > Bin125 > Bin125 > JAPOXK01. Next base: position 16,647 of record JAPOXK010000023.1, read on the forward strand.
GCTCCTGCTCGGTGACCGCCTCGTTGGGGTCCGCGTAGCCGCCGAATTCGTTGAAGCGGTTGACCACGGCGCGCGCGAAGTCGGCGAAGGGCTGCGGCTGTTCGACCGACTCCCGCCATTCGGGGGTCGCCCGGATGCCGTCGCTGAGGAAGTACTCGGTGAAGAGCTGCCCTGGCATGGTGGCCACCCGGCGGCGCCGGGAGGCGCCGCGATCGAACTTGCTGCAAGCACGTTAACCGACGGCGGCGTCACGCACCCGGCGCGTTACTCCACGTTGCAGGGGTAGACGGTCTGCTTCCAGGCGACGTAGCCGGTATCGATCTCGTGCAGGCGCAGCCGCTGGCGGGAGGAGGTCTGGGTGACGGGGTCGCCCAGGGGGTCGTAGACGCCGCCGCGCCCGCCGAACCGCTCGCCGGCGCTGTCCCGGCCGCCCCGGTTGGAGGTGGCGACGTAGCAGCCGGAGACGATCGCGGTCATGCGCAGGGCGGCGTCGAAGATCGCCGCGGCGCCGGGGGGCGTGGCGCGCGGCACGGCGATCAGGTGGACGCCGGCGCGGCCGTAGGCCCGCGCGTGCTCGGTGAACATGATGTCCGTGCAGATGAGGATGCCGGCGCGCAGCGATCCCAGATCGACGGTGCCGAAGCGCTGGGGGCCGGGCGCGGTCCAGGTGGTCTCGCGGTAGCCGGGCGAGTCGGGGATGTGCTGCTTGGTGTGCGGGTAGCTGAGCCCCGCCTCCCGCGTCCAGACGAAGGCCTGGTTGCAGCGCCGCCCCTCCAGGACGGCGGGGCGGGTGCCGATCACGGCGGGCGGGCCGAGCTGGGGCAGGGCGGCGATCGCGGCCTCGTGGTCGGCGATGGAGGCCTCCCAGGCGTCGCCGTCGAAGCGCTCGCGGGCGGCCAGCCAGGGACCGAAGGGCAGCTCGTTGAGGATGAGCAGGTCCGGCTGGGCGCGGCCCAGCTCCGCGGCGAGCCGCTCCCAGGCCTCGCTGCCGGCGCGCAGCTCGGGGTCGGACTCGACCACGGCGATGCGGTGGGTGGGGGCGGGGGGATCGGTGGACATGGTCCTTCACCGCTCCTCTCGCCGGCTCCGGACGGAGGGCGAGGAGAGCGGAGCCGTGACGCTGGTCGCTAGCCGTCGAGCGATTGCTTGACGAGGGCGATGATCTCGCGGACGGTTTCGTGCCGCCAGCGGTCCCATTCGTCGCTGGTTTGGAGCTGGCGGTACTCGTCGTTGATGCGCTTGCGCATGTCCGCGTCGGTTTCGCCGGGGCCCTTGGTGAAGCGCTTCTGCATGCCGGCCATGTAGTCATTGGCGACCTGGGGCCGCTCGATCCAGTGGCCGACATATTCGTGCTCTTCGGTGTAGAGCACGGCGACGGGGATGGACTCGAACTCCTGGTCGCCCTGCTTGTTCATGAACTCGGCCATGATGTCCTTGTTGTCGTCGCGCTGGAACATGCGGAAGCTCCAGCCGGCGGCCTCGGCCATGGCGGCGACCACGGGGGCGCCGCGGAAGACGTCCGGGCACCAGTCCTCGCCGAGGACGAGGACCTTGAGCTTGGGCAGCGCCCTGAGCTGGGCGGTCTCGTCGTCGGTGAGGGTGAACTCGTCCATGTTGCGGCCGAAGCGCTCGCTGCCGTTGGGGCGGGGCTTGCCGTTGGGCATGAGGCGGCTGAGGTTTTTGTCGGAGCCGATGTAGGCGAGATATTCGGGCCACGTGAAGCCTTTGGCGTAGCGTTTCTCGGTGACGACGGACTGGCTGGTGGTCATTTCGTACTTCTTACTTTCTCCCGAGCCGCGCGGTGGAGACGAAGAGGCGCGGCGGCCGTGCAAACGAAGGCTAGGGTAGCAGGGGCTGGCGGATCAGTTGGTTCCGTGGTCTTGCTCTTGGTGGCAGGCGCAGGCGCACTCGTCGAGGGAGTAGCGGAGAACGTCGGTGTAGGTCTGCTCGGCGAGGCGCTCGACGAGACTCTGGGGGACGGCGACCGTTTCGCCGTTGTGCTCGCGGGCCTGGTTGACGGCGTTGTAGGCGTAGACGGCCATGGCGGCGGCGCGGTCGATCATCTCGGCGATGTCGCTGCGGATAACGCCCTCTTCGCCGGCGTGGCGTTCGTTCGTGATCATGGATCTTCCCGATGAGCGCGAGATCTATGGTGCAGGGCTGGCCTCGTGAGCATAGCGCTTCGGGGCTGGCGATGGCGACGGATCGCGTGACGGCTTGGGCGCTGGATTGCGTGATGCTTAACCGAATCCTGCGACGGTGCGTTGCGGAATTGACGGAGGGCGCTGATAGGCTCGGCGGGATTGGGGATGCCGGGGGTGCCGCTCGCGGCAGGGCCGGCAGGAACTGGAGGATTGCGATGGAGCTGGGCGTGATGTTTCCGGGACAGGGCTGGGGGATGGACGGGGCGGAGGCGCGCGATTTCGCGCAAGGGGTGGAGGGGATCGGGTTCGATTGGCTGGGGACCAACGATCACGTGACCTATGCCTACGAGCAGGCGGGCCGGGAGCGCCCGCTCTACGCGGCGCCGGTCGATCAGCACGAGCCGCTCACGCTGCTCGCACACCTGGCGGCGGTGACGGAGCGGCTGCTGTTGCAGAGCGCGGCCCTGGTGCTGCCGCAACGGCAACCGGCGCTGGTGGCGAAGCAGGCGGCGGAGCTGGATGTGCTGAGCGGCGGGCGGTTTCGCTTGGGAGTGGGAATGGGTTGGAGCGCGGCCGAGTACGAGTCGCTCGGAGTGGCCTTCGAGGAGCGGGCGGCGCGGTTCGAGGAGAGCGTGGCGGTGCTGCGGGCATGTTGGGGGGCGGAGCCGGTGCACTTCGCCGGACGCTTTACGACGATCCGGGCGATGAACATGGAGCCGAAGCCGCTGACGCCGGGCGGGCCGCCGATCATCGTGGGGGGCTTCGTGGAGGCGGCGGAGCGGCGGGCGGCGCGGATCGGCAATGGCTGGATCGGGATCTCGATGGAGGGCGTGGGCGGATCGAAGCCGGTGGTGCAGCGGTTGCGGGCGGGGCTGGCGGCGGCGGGCCGGAGTGGAGAGCCTTTCCCCGTTCAGTGGATGGTGGAGCTGAGTGATGATGCGGCGGCGATGACGGATGCGCTGCGGACGCACCGGGAGGCGGGGGTGGAGTCGGTGCTGCTCATGCTGGGGGATGAAGGCGCGGCCTGGGAGACGGGGCGGGTGGACGGACAGTTGCGGCGGCTGGAGCGGTTCTGGCGGGAGGTGCGGCCCGGAATCGTGGGGTAGGGAACCGGCCCACTCGCCGGCGCGATGATCCGGCGCCGCAGGTCCGGCGCGCGTGCGGCTAACGGGGGCTAGTGGATGGGAGTATCGGGGTCGACCGCCTCGATGATCTCCTTGACGCGGGCGGTGAAGCGGGCGGCGAGGGCGCCGTCCAAGGCGCGATGGTCGAAGGAGAGGCAGAGGTTCATCATGGCGCGGATGGCGAGGGCGTCAGCGCCGTCCCTGTCTGGGATGACGACGGGACGCTTGCTGATGGCTTCGGTGGTGAGGATGGCGACTTGGGGTTGGTGGATGATGGGAGCGCTCATGGTGGTGCCGAAGGCGCCGGTGTTGTCGATGGTGAAGGTGCCGCCCTGGATCTCGTGGAGCTTGAGGCCGCCGTCGCGGGCGCGGGCGGCGATGCCGGCGATGGCCCGGGCCAGGGCGGCGATGCTCATGCGGTCGGCTTGGTGAACGACGGGAACGACGAGGCCGTCGGGCACGTCGACGGCAAAGCCGAGGTTAATGTCGCGGCGCTCGACGAGCTGGCCGTCCTGCCAGGTAGCGTTGAGGCGGGGGAATTCCTGGAGGGCGCGGGCGGCGGCGTGAGCGATGAAGGCGAGGTAGGTGAGAGTGACGCCTTCGCGCTGGCGGAACTCGTCCTTGCGGGCGCTGCGGGCGGCGGCGAGGGCGGTGACGTCCGTCTCCATGACGAGCCAGGCGTGGGCGGCGGTGCGGCGGCTGCGGATCATGTGGTCGGCGATGGCGCGGCGCATGGGGGTTTCGGGCACGGCGCGGTCTTCGCTGGGCCGTTCCATGAGCGGGCGCGGCGCGTCCGTGACGGCGGGAGAGGCTTCTGACGGCGGGGCGGACCGCGCCTCAATGGCGGCGAGCATGTCCTTCTTGGTGACGCGGCCGCCGGCACCGGTGCCGCGCAGGGTGGCGGGGTCGATGTTGTGCTGAGCGGCGAGGCGGGCCACGACGGGCGAGAGCTTTGGGGTATCGGATCCTCTTCCGCTGCCGGTTGAGGGCTGAGCGGTCTGCGGCATGGGCTCTTGAGGCGGCGCGCTGGCGGCGGCGGCCGTGGGCGGCCGGGCGGCCCTGTCGCCGCTGGGTTGCTCCGCGCTGGCCGGTTCTCCGGTCCCTTGGATCTCCGCCAGTGGTGTGCCGATCGGGACGGTCTGGCCTTCCTCGACCATGATGCGGCTGAGGGTGCCGGCGAAGGGAGAGGGGATCTCGACGTTGACCTTCTCGGTGTCGATCTCGACGAGAGGATCGTCGAGGGCGACCTGATCGTTGGGTTGCTTGAGCCAACGGATGACGGTGCCCTCCGTGACGCTCTCCCCAAGCTGCGGCATGGTGAGGGTCGCCATCAGTAAGCGGCCAGGCGGCGCGCGGCCTGCGCGATGGTGTCGGGGTTGGGGAGGAAGGCTTGCTCGAGGGCGGGATGGTAGCCCATCGCGGGGATGTCCGGACCGGCGAGGCGCTGGATGGGCGCGTCGAGGTGCTCGAAGGCCTCGGCGGCGATGATGGCGGCGACCTCGCCGCCGATCCCGCCGGTGAGGTGATCCTCGTGCACGATGAGGACCTTGCCGGTGCGGCGAGCGGCACTGAGGATGGCGGGCTTGTCGAGGGGGAGGACGGTGCGGAGATCGAGGACGAGGCAGTCGATATTCTCGGCTTGGAGTTGCTCGGCGGCGGCGAGGCCGTGGTGGAGGGCGAGTCCGGTGGCAATGATGGCGACATCCTGCCCGTCGCGGCGGAGAGCGGCTTGGCCGATGGCAACGGGAGGAAGCGGATCGGGGATCTCTTCCCGGATGAGACGGTAGGAGCGCTTGTGCTCGAGAAAAATGACGGGGTCGGGGTCTTGGACGGCGCTGTGGAGGAGCGCTTTGGCGTCGGCGGGGGTGGCGGGCATCACGACTTTGAGTCCGGGGACGTGGGCGAAGAGGGCTTCCATGCTCTGGGAGTGGTAGAGGCCGCCGTGGACACCGCCGCCGTAGGGCGTGCGGACGACGAGGGGGACGGTCCAGGCGCCGAGACTGCGGTAGCGCATTTTGGCGGCTTCGGAGATGAGCTGGTTGAGAGCGGGGAGGATGAAGTCGACGAATTGGATCTCGACGATGGGGCGCATGCCGCCGATGGCGGCGCCGATGGCGGCGCCGGTAAACCCCGCTTCGGAGAGCGGGGTGTCGAAGACGCGCTGGGGCCCGAACTCGTCGCGGAGCCCGTTGGTGATGCGGAAGACGCCGCCGGCTTCGACATCCTCGCCGAGGAGGATGACGCGGTCGTCGTCGCGCATGATCTCGCGATGGGCGCTCTGGATGGCTTCGGCGATGGATGTTTGCGTCACGGGATGCTTGAGGTTGATGGGGTGGTGGAGTCCGCGTACAGGTGGGTGGCGAGGGAAGCGGGGTCCGGGTCTGGAGCGGCGGCGGCGAAGGCTTCGGCGCCGCGGAGCTCCTCGGCGGCCTTGGCGATGAGTTCGTCGGCCTGCTCGGAGGTGAGGATGCGGGCCTCGAGGAGGTGCTTGCGAAGGCGGTCGATGGGATCGCGCGCGCGCCAGAGGTCCAGCTCTTCACGGGTGCGGTAGCGGCGGTCGTCGTCGTCGGAGGAATGCGGAACGATCCGGTAGGTTTTCGCTTCGAGTAGGGTGGGGCCGTGGCCGCGGCGGGCGGCCTGCACGGCGATTTGCATGGCGCGGTGGACCTCGATCAGATCGTTGCCGTCGACGACGGCGCCGCGGACGCCGTAGGCCTGGGCCCGGTCGGCGACATCCGCGATGGCCATCTCTTTCGCTTGGATCTCGGTGATGGCGTAGCCGTTGTTCTCGACGACGACGACGAGCGGGAGGCGCTGCACGGCGGCGAAGTTGAGACCCTCGTGGAACTCGCCTTGGTTGGTGGAGCCCTCGCCGAGGTAGGTAACGGCGACGGCGTCGTGCCCCTGTAGCTTGGCGGCCCAGGCGAGGCCGGCGGCGATGGGGAGCTGCGTGCCGACGACGCTGGAGCCGGAAACCATGCGGAGACGCTTATGGCTCCAGTGGGCGGGCATCTGGCGTCCACCGCTGTTGGGGTCGTCGGCTTTCGCGAAGACGTTGAGCATGAGCTCGTCGGGGGTCATGCCGAGGGCGAGGGCAACGCCGAGGTCGCGATAGTAAGGGACGACCCAGTCCTTGCCGGCGGAGAGAGCCGCGACGGTCCCAACTTGGGTCGCTTCGTGGCCTTGGCCGGTGATGACGAACGGAGCTTTGCCTTGGCGATTGAGGACGAACCAACGCTCGCCGATCTTGCGCGCGAGCACCATCTGGTACCAGCGCCTGATGAGATCCTCCTTCGTGAGGCCGGGGCTGGAACGGGTTTCATCCGCGTGTTCGGTGCTGGTGGGTCCGGTGGAAGCGGCGGAGGGCTGTGGCTGCTGGGTGGTCGTCATGCGTTCCCTCTGCGCTTCTTTCCGGAGGGCTCTGCGCGGCTCGTCCCCGACGCTTCTATCCCCATGATAGTCCGCGCGCGGGGCGAGGATGGGGGAGGCGAGTAGAAAGCCGCACGCGCCTGACCACCCGTGCTAACGCGTAAGCTGAGGCTCGACGAGGACCTTGACTTGCGTGCTGGGCTGCGCGAGGGCGGTGAACATGGCGGGGACTTCGTCAAGGGTAATGATGTCGCTGATGAGCTGATCGGCGGGGATGGCGCCGCGCGCGAGTGTGGCGAGCGCCTCCTGAAATTCAGCGCGGGTATAGGCGAACACGTAGTGGACTTCGAGTTCGCGGCCGTGAGCGGTCATGGGCTGGAGCTGGTAGGGCTGCAGACAGACGCCGGTGACGGCGACGCGGCCGTTGCGGCCGGTGAGGCGCATCGCTTCTTGCAAGGCGGGGGGCGTGCCGACGCACTCGAAGACGACGGCCGGCCAGGCGCCGTGGGCGAGTTCGCGCAGGGTGGCGGTCGGATCGGCTTGGTTGGGGTCGAGGGCGGCGTCGGCGCCGAGCGCTTGGGCGAGGTTGCGGCGGGCGGGCGCAGGGTCGGAGACGACGATGGGATGGGCGGCGCGCAGCTTGGCCCAGACGAGCGTGAAGAGGCCGATGGGGCCGGCGCCCATGATGATGCAGGGTTCGCCGGGGGCGAGCCGCACGCGGTTAAGGCTGTGCAGCGCGACGGCGAGGGGCTCGGTGAGGGCGGCGTGGCGGTCGGAGAGCGTGTCGGGGATGGAGAAGAGGGCGTGCGGGCTGACGCGTACGTACTCGGCGAAGGCGCCGGGAATGGCGGCGTGGTTGAGGCCATGGCCCAGGGAGCGGACGCAGCGCCAGTCGTATCCGGCGGTGCATTCGGGACAGGCGCCGCAGGTCATGGCGGGAATGGAGACGACGCGATCACCGGGACGCCAGGGGCCGGCGCCGCGGGTGACTTCGGCGACGACGCCGGAGAACTCGTGACCGAGGATGGTGCCGGGTTGGGTATTGAAGGTTTCCGGGTAGCGGAGGGCGTGGAGGTCCGTGCCGCAGATGCCGCAGTCGCGGACGGCGAGGAGGACCTCACCGGGCTCTGGGTGGAGATCGATGTCTTGGACGGCGAGGCGCTGCTGGGCGGTCACGCGGACGGCGCGCATCAGTCGGGTTGGGCGGCGGCGGCCGTATCGGCATCGGTCGCTTGGGTTTGACGCTGCTCTTGCTCGAGGAGGGAAGCGGTGCGGAGCGTGGCCATGATGAGATGCTGGGCGTTGTCGCAACGGAGAGCGCGGTGGCGGAGGGAGCGCCGGACGGCCCCGTGGTGGCCGGGGCTGCGAACGAAGACCAGATCGGCGGCGCCGAGTTGGAGCTGGAGCAGGAAACGTTGGGCTTGGAGCAGGGCGGCCCGGTAGCGGGTGGCGCGGTCGATGTCGCCGCGGCGGCGGGCGAGTGCCAAGGCGGCGGCGATGCCTTCCGCGTAGGCGGCGGTTCCGACACCGGGGCCGCCTTCGAAGCCCCCGGCCCAGACGGGGATGGGGTGGGCGGACGGATACTGGCGATCGAGGGTCCAGTCGGCCATGTCGTAGGCGAACTCGGCGGCGCCGGCAGTAGCGGGAATGGCGTCCGCGAGCTCGCAGGCCTGGATCATCCAGGCAGGGAAGGCGAGGTCTTTGTTGGTGTCCTGCGCCCACCAATCGCGGTAGTGATTGAGGGCGGCGCGGACGGCGTCGGCGAGACGGTCACGCTTGGTGGTGAGATAGCGGTGGGCGAGGGCGAGAGTGCACTGTCCGGCATAGTAGGTTTCACTGCCCTCAAGGTCGGCGCCGCGGGCGCTCTGGGTAAAGGCGCCGCTGCGGTCTTGGAGGGCGAGCAAAGTGGCGGTGAGGTCCTCCGTGGGAGAGATGGGGCCCTGGGCGCGCCCCTCGATTTCGGCGAGGGCGAGGAGGGTGAGAGGGATGGCGCCCACGCGGCGGTGCCCGTCCCCGTCCGCGAGGGTGGCGAGGCTGCCGGGGCCGTCGCGTCGGAGCCCGGTCTGGAGAAGGCCGGTAATGGCACGGGCGGCCGCGGCGACGAAGGGTTTCTGGCGGGTGGCGCGGGCGAGCTTGGCCATGCTCCAAGCACAGCCGGCTTGGCGAACGATGGAGTCGGCGGCAGACCACTGGTCGCGTTGGGGAACGAACTCGTAGCGGAAGAGGCCGTTGGGGCGCTGGTGCCGGCCGAGCCAGGCGCCGGCTTGCAGGGCGGCGGCGAGCAGGCGGTCGTGGGTGACTTCCTCTTGCGCGACGAGGCGCGTGTCGCCGTGGAGTTCGACGATGCGATCGGGTGGCGGGTCGCCGTTCGCGGCGGCGGGTGGTTCAAGCAGGGCAAGCAAGCGGGTGGCGGTGAAGCGCTGGACGGTCACGGACGCGGGGAGCCAGTAGCCGGGCGGGCGGGCTTGCTTGAGGAGACCCTTGATCCAGTAAGGCGTGGGCTCGCCGGCGTGCAGGGGATCGCTGGGCCAGCCGCCGCTGAGCCGTCCGTCGTGGGAGAGAATGAGGCCGTCGCAAGGGGTGCGGACGCTCTGCAGAAGCCCGGAGAGCCCTTGCGGGTTGATCGTCTCGATGGCGCCGGCGGTTTCGATCTCGAGGAAGGCGGGGGGCGTGGGCGGCGATTGCTCCGTGGCGGGCGGCTCTTCGAATTCGTTGTGGAATTGGGAAGCGGGCTCATCGGGGGACGGCGCTTCTTGCTCGGCGGGTTGCCTGTCGGCGGCGGCGCGAGCGGCGGCAGCGCGGACGGCGGTATGCGCATCGGGATCGGCGGCTTCGCCTTCGCCGATGATCCAGCCCTGCTGCCAGATGCGGACCCGGGCGCGGCCGTGCCAGCTTGCCGGGGGGTCGCCGGCGGCGTCGCCATCGGCGACGCCTGCACGGGCCGCGGCAACGAGTGTGGCGGAGCCTGAGTCGGTCATGGGGTTGCATGCTAGCGGGCCCTATAGATATGGGTTCGAGTCGCCGTGGCATTGATGGGGGCATGCTTGGGGGAGCCTGCGGGCTTCGAGTTGACGGAGACGCAGGCGTCGCGACGCGGAGGGAAGGCTTCCGCTTCCCGTGCTGGCCGGCGAGATCGGCGTCGGCCTTGTCGCGCGGGCGAGGGCTACCCGCGAAGTGCCGCCAGGATCGCGCGGGCGTTGGCTTCGTCGGCGGGGGTGTCTCCGGGGTTGGAGCCGTCGGGGATGGAGAGGAGGACGGTGGAGCAGGCGCCGAATCGTTCGCGCAGTTTGGGAGCGATCTCATCTGGCGGCCCAACGACGCCGAAGGTCTCGATCATTGCGTCGCTGATGAGGTTGGGCATCTCGTCCCAGCGGTCGGCCGCGGAGAGGTCGTGGAGCTGGCGCTGGAGGTTGCCCCAGCCGTGCAGGCCGAGGACCTGTTGGTAGATCTGAGTGGATCCGTAGAAGGCGATAAGACGGGCGAGTTCGGCCTTCCCGCGGCGAACGGTTGCGTCGTCGGTGGCGACGACGACGCGGGCGCTGGCGGCGAGATCGATGTCGGCGGGGGAGCGGCCGGCGCGGCGGGTCCCGGCTTCCAGGTTGGGGAGGATGACGTCGCTGAGGTACTCGGCCGAGCAGAGGGAGTGGAGGCGGAGGCCGTCGGCGACCTCGCCGGCGAGGCGGCACATGCCGGGACCGACGGCGGAGAGGTAGACGGGGATGTGGGGGTGGTCGATGGGCGGGGGGCGGAAGAAGGGGGTCATAAGGGTGAAGCTGTAGTGCTGGCCCCGGAAGTCGAGGGAGCCGCCGCCGTTCCAGCAGTCCCAGATGGCGCGGAGGGCCTGGACGTACTCGCGCAGGCGGGGAGCGGGGGCGGACCAGGGGACGCTGAAGCGGCGTTCGTTGTGGCCCTTGACCTGAGGGCCGAGGCCGAGGCGGAAGCGACCGTTGCTGAAGCGTTGCAGGTCGTAGCTGAGCTGGGCCGTGATCATGGGGCTGCGGGGGAAAGCGATGGCAACGCTCGTGGCGAGCGTGAGGGTGGGAGCGTGCTCGGCGGCGAGAAGGAGAGGGAAGAAGGGGTCGTGGGCGGTCTCTTGGGTGGCGAGGCCGTCGTAGCCGAGCGCTTGGGCGTGGCGTGCCCTGGCGGGGAGATGGGTGAGGCCGGTGAGTCGAGTTTCGACGCGCATCGGGCTGATGGGTATCGAGGCTAGCCGGCGTGGAAGCTGTCGATGAGGCGGCGGAGGGTCGCGTCGTCCTCGGCGCTGCCGGGGGGCATGTCCAGGGAGACGGAGGAGCAGGTGGCGCCGTAGCGGGCGAGGGCGTCGCGGGCGGCGACCTCGGGCGGGCCGATGGCGGCGAAGGCTTCCAGCATGGCGTCGCTGACGAGTTCGGGCATCTCCTGCCAGCGGTTTTGGATGGATAGTTCGTGGAACTGGGCGGTCAGGTTCCCCCAGCCGTGGACGTCGAGAACCGGCTGGTAGGTGCGGGTGGAGGCGTAGAAGGCGATGCGCTGGGCTACGGCGGCTTTGCCGCTGCGGATGGCTTGGTCGTCGTCCCCGGGTATAAGGAAGCCGCCGCAGACGAGATCGATGTCGGCGAGAGAGCGGCCGGCACGGTCGGCACCGGCTTCCAGGTTGGGAAGGATGACGTCGCTGAGGTACTTCACGGAGCAAAGGGGATGGAGGCGGAGGCCGTCGGCGACCTCGCCGGCGAGGCGGCACATGCCGGGACCGACGGCGGAGAGGTAGACGGGGATGTGGGGGTGGTCGATGGGCGGGGGGCGGAAGAAGGGGGTCATAAGGGTGAAGCTGTAGTGCTGGCCCCGGAAGTCGAGGGAGCCGCCGCCGTTCCAGCAGTCCCAGATGGCGCGGAGGGCCTGGACGTACTCGCGCAGGCGGGGAGCGGGGGCGGACCAGGGGACGCTGAAGCGGCGCTCGTTGTGGCCCTTGACCTGAGGGCCGAGGCCGAGGCGGAAGCGGCCGTTGCTGAGACGCTGGAGGTCGTAGCCGATGTTGGCGGTGATCATGGGGCTGCGGGGGAAGGCGATGGCGACGTTGGTGCCCAGCGTGATGCGCTGCGTGTGCTCGGCGGCGAGCACGAGAGGGAAGAAGGGATCGTGCTGGGTTTCGTGTGTGTTGAGCGCGTCGAAACCGAGGCGCTCGGCGTGCTGGGCGTAGGCGGGGACCTGGGCGAGGTCGCAGTCGATCCTGGCTTCAACGCGCATGGTTCAGGAACTCCTCGTGTGATGGGATGAGATGTTAGCGGGAGCGGGAGATGCCCGCGCGGTGAGGGAAGCGGGGTTGGACGTGGGCTCGCCGGCGGGACGAGGCGCGTTGCTCCAGACGACGCCGAGGATCGGCTTGCCGGTTGCGCGCAGGGCTTGGCCGGCGGCGCGGAGCTCTTCGGGATGGGTGCGATTGGCGTCGGCGACCAGGAGGATGGCGTCGCAGGTGCCGGCGAGTACAGCGGCGGCGTTGCTCTCGACGAGATCGGGGGCGTCGAGGATGGCGAGCTCGGCGGTGCGGGGAAGCTCGGCGAGGAGGGTAGTGAGACGGGGGGTGGCGAGTAGCTTGGAGGGGTGAGGCGGGAGCACGCCGCTGGTGATGACGTGAAGGGGTATGCCGGGGATCTCCTGTGCGGGCGGCGCGAGGTTCGAGAAGCGGGCGTCGGTGAGGCCGTGCTGGTTGGGAAGCTGGAGAAGACGATGGACGCTGGGCCGATGGAGATTCGCGTCGATCAGGAGGAGGCGCCGTCCGGTTTCGGCGAAGGCGAGCGCGAGGTTGACGGCGATCGAGCCGGCGTCGTCTTGGGCGTCGACGCCGACGACGAGGATGGCGCGGAGGCTCTCGGCGGCGCGAAGGCCCTCGATCGTGGTTTGGAGATCGCGGAGAGCGGCGGCCTCTGGCGAGTGGGGCTGGCTGAGGAGAGCGGGGTTGTCCTGGTTGCGGGAGCTGGGGATGGAGCCGAGCGTGGGGAGGCTGGCGAGCCATTGCACGTCGCCGGCTGGTTGGAGAGGACGTTCACGGAAGGCGAGGACGCCGGCGCCGATCAGGCCGATTACGAGAGCAGCGGCGACGGCGCTGGCGGTGTAGAGCGGGGCGTTGTTGGAGAGAGGCTCGCGCGGGGCGGCGACTTGGCCGAGCTGGGTGGGGGCGGGAGCGTCCAGCGAAAGTGGCGCGCTGTGGACGACGGCATTGCTGATCCCAATGGCGAGGAGTTGGGCGAGGGCCGGAGAGGGCGCGTCCGCTTCGATGGCTATGAGCGTGCCGTCGGTACGGGCGCGAACGTCGTTGCGGAGATCGTCGGCAGTGGTGTCGAGACGGAGTTCGCGGATGATCGTGGCAAGGAGGGTTTCGCTGCGGGCGAGTTGAGTGTAGCCCTCGGGCGCGATGGGGCTGCTGGGAGGGACGATGAGTTCACTGCGCGCCCGATAGACGTTGTCTTGGGAGGCGACGATGGCGTAGGTCAGGAGGCCGGCGATGGCGGCGAGGGTGAAGGGGACCCACCAGAAGAAGGTGGTGGGCCGGCGCAAGTCCGTACGCGGATACGCGGGCGTGTCCGGTGGGGGCTGGAGAAAGGGGCGTTCGGCCATTGCCTGGGAGTGTACCGGGCACGACCGATTGGATCGGGATTCGGCTTCAGAGGGTGAGCCGAGGTCCGTTGTGGTGGAGCCAGCGACGGCAGGCGCGGTGTTGCGGGAAGCGCTGGTCCAGAGCGCGCCAGAAGCGGCGCGAGTGGTTGTGGACGGTGAGGTGAACGAGTTCGTGGGCGACGACGGCGTCGAGAACGGTGGGTGGAGCCATGACGAGGCGCCAGTTGAAGCTGAGGGAGCCGTTGTTGGAGCAGCTGGCCCAGCGCGTTTGCTGGTCGCGGATGGTGATACGGGCGACGGGGGGATCGGCCGTGTCGTGGAGGGCGTGGACGCGGTCGGTGATGAAGCGCCGGGCGAGATTGCGGTACCAGCGCTCGAGTTGGGCGCGAACGGCGGTTGGGTCGTGCGGGTGAGGAGTGGAGACGAGGAGGGTATCGCCGGTGCGGACGGCGCGAGGGGTGGGGCTGGGGTTGAGGGTAAGGGTATACCAGTGGCCGCGGAGGGGGAGTTGGACGCCGGTCTGCAGGGGCGGGGGAGTGCGAGTGGCGCGGTGGAGTTCGCCAGCATGCTTCGCGAGCCAGCGCGCTTCCTTACGGAGGAGCGTGGCAGCGGTGGTGGTTGGAACTCCTAGGGGGAGGACGACTTCGAGGCCGCGGCGGGGATGGATGTGAATGGAGGAATGGCGGGCACGGGTGGAGCGCCGGATGGTGTAGGCAACGCGTTGGCCGCCGACGAGGATGGGAGTGGGAGGAGATGAAGTGTCGGTCGGGGCGGACACCAGTCCAGGTTAGATGGGCGATCGGTTAGGTGCAGTGGATGTCGTGCTGTTCAACAGCGAGCGATCCTTGCTTCGGCCGCACTTGTCGCGGCCAAGCGCGCCGGGACAGGCGCCTTGCCCCACTAGCACAATCACGCGTCGATAGAGGTCAATCAATAGGCGCCGGTGCCGGTGATCGAGGGTGGTTAGTACGAGCGGGGCATGCCGAGGATGTGCTGACCGACGTAGTTGAGGATCATCTCTTGGGCGACGGGGGCGAGGCGGAAAAGGCGGACGTCGCGGAGAAGGCGTTCGAGGTCGGAGTCGACAGCGTAGCCGTAGCCGCCCATGGTTTGGATGGCGCGGTCGCAGGCGGCGAAGGCGGCTTCGGCGGCGAGATACTTGGCCATGTTGGCTTCGGCGCCGGCATTTTGATCGTTGTCGTAGAGCGAGGCGGCTTTGTAGTTGAGCAGACGCGCGGCTTCCAGGGTGATCTTGATCTCGGCGAGGGGGAATTGGATGCCCTGGTTGGCGCCGATGGGACGGTTGAAGACGACGCGGTTGGAGGCGTAGTCGGCGGCGAGGCGAAGGGCGATGTCGCCGCTGGCGAGACAGCCGGCGGCGGTGACGATGCGTTCGGAGTTGAGGGTATCGAGGATGTAGCCCCAACCTTTGCCTTCCTCGCCGACGAGCCCGTCGGCGGGGACGCGGACATCGTCGAAGAAGACTTGGCAGGAATTGAGGCAGCGGGTGCCGAGCTTCTCCATGGGCTGGTAGGTGAGGCCTTCGGAGGGGAGATCGGCGATGAGCAGGCTGAGGCCGAAGCTCTTCTTGGGAGCGTCCTGGAACGGAGTTGTGCGAGTGACGACGAGGCACTGCTGTGCCTTGTCGATGCCGGTGATCCAGACTTTCTGCCCGTTGACGCGGTAGCTGTCGCCGTCGCGGACGGCGGCGGTTTCGATCCCCAGGGTGTTGCTGCCGGCGTTGGGCTCGGTGAGGGCCATGCTGAAGTCGAGTTCGCC
The DNA here is from genome assembly GCA_026707145.1 of Chloroflexota bacterium. Classification (GTDB taxonomy): domain Bacteria; phylum Chloroflexota; class Dehalococcoidia; order Bin125; family Bin125; genus JAPOXK01. The sequence goes on from JAPOXK010000023.1 coordinate 31,654, forward strand.
GGCGGCCATGGGGGGCAGGTACTTTTGCTTTTGCTCTTCGCTGCCGTGCCGCTTGACGGTCTCGGCCCCGAAGACAGGAGTGACCATGAAGAGCATGGAGAGGGTGGAGCCGCCGCCCGCGCGGCAGGCTTCCTCGGTGACGAGGCCAAGTTCGAGGACGCCTTGGCCGGCGCCGCCGTACTTTTCCGGGATGGCGACCCCGATCCATCCCCCTTGGCCAATGGCGCTCCAGAGTTCGGTGGGGAACTCGTGGGCGCGGTCTTTGTCCCGCCAATATTCGAGGCCGAAGTCCTTGACGGTGTCACGCACGCCCTGCTGGATCAGGCGCTGCTGCTCAGTGAATTCGAAGTCCATGGCGTTGTTCTTTCCCTGTCGGTCGCTGGGCGATTCTACGCCGTGGCTTGGCACTGGGGTAGAGAGGCGATACGTTGCGGCGGGCGCTGCTTCGGTTGTTCGCGGATAAGACAGCGAAGTTCGATGGAGGGCGGCGCGGGCTCGGGGGAAGCCATGATATCGGAGCGGTTCCATGTCGAGCGGCCGGAGGCGGGAGTGATCACGATCACGATCGATCGGGCTGATCGGATCAATTCGTTCGACGCGGCGATGGTGCAGGAGATGACGGAGACGGTGGCAGCTGTGGAGGAGGAGTCGGTCCGGGTGGTGATCCTGCGGTCGGCCTTGCCGAAGGTTTGGGTGGCCGGGGCCGATATCACGGCGCTGCGGGGGCTGACGGTGGAGGCGGGAGCGTCGTTCGTGTATGCGGGGCATGCGATGTTGCGCGGGATCGAGCGGAGCCGGAAGGTCTACATCGCGGCGATAGGGGGAGCGGCGCTGGGGGGTGGGACGGAGATGGCGTTGGCCTGCGATCTGCGGGTGGCGTCGAAGACGGCCTCGTTCGGGCAGCCGGAGGTGTTGCTGGGCGTGATTCCGGGGTGGGGAGGGACGCAGCGGTTGCCGCGCTTGCTGGGGGAGTCCCGGGCCAAGGAATTGCTGTTGACGGGACGCCGGATCCGTGCGGAGGAGGCGTGTGAGATAGGGCTGGTGAATCGGTTGTGCGAACCGGAGGAGCTGGACGAGGCGGCACTGGGACTGGCGCGGGAGGTGCTGGCGAATGGCCCCGGGGCGGTGGAGCGGACGAAGCGGGCCGTGACTGAAGGGATGCGGGCGCCGCTGGATCAGGGACTGGTGATCGAGGCGGAGATGTTCGTGGGAAATCTGGGGTCGCCGGAGCGAGACGAAGGGATGCGTGCCTTCGTGGAGAAGCGCAAGCCGCAGTGGGGATCTGGAGAGTTAGGGGAGAAAGTCATGCCGACGGCTGGACAGACCGGTGGATTGTCGGACCGAGACGCGATTTTGAACCTGATGGAGCGATACTGCTGGACGGTGGACCGAGGGGAATTCGAATCCTGGTTGGAGTGCTTCACGGAGGATGGGACGTTTGATGTGCGAGGGCAGCGGCCGTCGGGTCGGGCGAAGTTGCGGGCGTTCATTGAGAAGGAAGTTGGGGAGGCGTTCAGCTACATCCGGCACTTGGTCCATAATCCCTCGGTTGAGTTGGTGAGCGAACGGGAGGCGCGGGCGCGGAGCTATTTCGAGCTGCGGGGGACAACGCAGCGGGGGAGCGATTTCGAGGCGCTGGGGTCGTACGAAGACACGATTGTGAAGACGGAGACGGGGTGGCGGTTCCGGGAGCGGAAGGCACGGTTCGACTACTTCGTGCCGAGAGGCGAGTCACTGAGCGCAGGTGGAGATCAGCAGTAGGAAGCTTTGCGTCGCGTGGGCACGCCGTGTGCTTCGCTCACCGAGTTCTGGGACCGTTTTGGCCGGCGCTGCTTCGCGTACCTCGGGAGGGGTGTGCTAGAGCCGCGGGGTGACCTCGCGCATGAAGAGGCGCATAGTGTCGGTGACGCGGGTGTGCGGGATGAGGCCGCCGGCGTTGAACCAGCACATGATCTGGCCGGTGCCGTAGTCGTCCTGCGCGCGTTGGAGTCCGGCGAGGACTTGGTCGGGGTCGCCGGCGATGCACATGGTGGCGAGCACCTCGGGATAGGTGATGGTGTTGAGCCTTTGGGCGAGGGGAGGGATTTGCGTGGGGTCCGTGCCGTGGTGCATGTAACCGGCGAGCATGGTCTGGGCGATGATGCGGATGTAGCGCATCATGCTGTCCTCCATCTGGTCGAGGGCGGCCTGGCCGGTTTCGTGGACGAAGATCGGGAAGAGGACGGCGATGTCGTCTGGGGTGGCGGGTTTGCCGATCGATTCGCGGATGCGGCGGTAGGTGTGGCAGCGCTCGATGAGGTCGCTGCGGGCGTTGGTGATGGGGGTGATCATGATGGGAATGGCGAGTTGGGCGGCGCGCTCGAGAGACTCGACGCTGTTGGCGGCGATGCGGAGTCTGGGATGGGGGCGCTGGAGGGGTTTGGGGGTGACGTTGACCTCGTCGTAGTTGAAGTGCTGGCCGTGGAAGGTGAGGGGTGGGTCGTTCCAGGCGCCGAGCAGAACCTCTAGGGCTTCGGTGAAGCGCTGGTCGCGGTCTTCCACGGGGATGCCGAAGCCGTAGTAGTGGGCGGGGCGGCCGCCGCGGCCGATGCCGTATTCGAGACGGCCGTTGGAGAGGATATCGAGGGTGGCGGCGTCTTCGGCGGCGCGGAGAGGGTCGTGGAGAGGGAGGAGGATGACACCGGTGCCGATGCGGATGCGTTGCGTCTGGGCGGCGACGGCGGCGCCGACGACGATGGGGGAGGGCATAACGGAGTACTCGGGTTGGAAGTGCATCTCGGCGAGCCAGGCCACGTCGAAGCCAAGTTGGTCGCCGAGGACGATCTGGGCGATCGTTTCGTCGTACCGAGTCTTTGTGTCCTGCTCGGGCCAGGAGGGAAGTTGGTAGAAGAGGCCGTATTCCATCGCTGGAAGGGTAGGCGAGCCGGTAGTATCCCGCTAGGAGGCGGGCCGGGGAGGGTTGTCATGGCGCGTGGACTGGCTGGCTTGGGGGTCGTGCGGGAGCCGGCGCGCGAGACGCCGGTGCGGGCGGAGACGGATGTGCTGGTGGTGGGAGGGGGGACTGCTGGGGTGGCGGCGGCGGTGGCGGCGGCGCGGAATGGGGCGGAGGTGCTGCTGGTGGAACGCTACGGCTATCTGGGCGGGCTGGCGACGGGCGGCATGATCATCTTGCTGCTGACGATGGACGATGGGCGGGGTCGGCCGGTGGTGGGAGGGCTGTGTCAGGAGGTGACGGATCGGCTGGCGGCGCGAGGGGCCGCGTATTTTCCACCGGCGGGGCAGTGGGGTTCCGAGGATGCGGATCTGGTGGAGGATGCGCGCCGCTGGGGGTTGGTGTGGGGACGGGGGCCGCACCGGGTGCGGTATTCGGTGGCATACGAGCCGGAGGAATTGAAGCTGGCGCTGAACACAATGGTGGAGGAAGCGGGGGTGCGGCTGCTCCTGCACGCGTGGGCGAGCGAGCCGTTGCTGGAGGAAGGGCGAGTACGGGGGATGGTGTTTGCGAGCAAGGCGGGGCGGTTCGCGGTGCTGGCGAAGGTGGTGATCGATACGAGCGGAGATGGGGATGTCTTGGCGGGAGCGGGATGCGCGCATGAGAAAGAGGAAGTGCTGCCGTGGCTGTGGTTCTGCATGGGTGGAGTGCGGGATCCGGAGGCGGCGATCGAGCAGGGCGGGTGGTACTTCCGGACCGTCGGGGAAGGGAAGGTGCTGTTGCCGTGGGGGGCGACGGAGACGATGTCGCGGCGGATCGATGCCACGAAGCCCGAGGATCTGACGTACGCGGAGCTGGAGGGCCGGAGACGGGTGATGGCGGAGGTGGAGCGGCTGCGGCGGGAAGTGCCGAGGTTCGCGGGGGCGCACGTGTGCCACGTGGCGGATCAGCTTGGGGTGACGGAGAGCCGGCGGTTGCAGGGGGAGTACGTGTTGCGGCGCGAGGACTTGGACAGGAGGTTCGAGGACGTGGTGGCGGTGACGGGGCACTGGACGAAGTACGACGTGCTGTATCACATTCCTTATCGGAGCTTGCTGCCGCGGGAGCTGAGCAATGTGCTGGTGGCGGGGCGGTGCATCTCGGTGGACCATCGCGTGCATCACGCGACCAAGGAGATCCCACCCTGCATGGCGACGGGGGAGGCGGCGGGGACGGCGGCAGCGCTGTCGCTGACGACGGGGGTCGAGCCGAAGCAGCTGGACGTTCCGCTGCTGCAGCGCCGCCTGAGCGAGCACGGGGCGATTCTTTGGCCGACCTGAGTCCGCGAGATTCGTCTAAGGTGCTCCGACCGGGAAGCATCTTCAGAAGCTGCGGAGTTGGTTGGGCTGACATGCCGTGCCGATACGTCGCGGGTCACTGATCGCGGCGCGACGGTTGAATCGAGGTGGCGCATCGGCGATGGTGCGGGCAGCGAACGTTGTGAGCGAGAGAGGGATTTGCGATGGCGACACTGGAAGTGGTGAACCCCGGTTGGGAATGGAATCCGAAGTACACGTTCTCCCCGGCGGTGCGCAAGGGGAATTTGCTGTTCATCTCCGGCATGACGGGGACGGACGAGAGTGGGGAGCTGGTGGGACCGGACATGGAGTCCCAGACGCGTGAGATCTTCAAGAAGATGGATCAGATTTTGAAGGCGGCGGGCGGGAGCTTCGACGATGTCGTGCAGACGACGGACTACATCACGACCACGGAGGGATATCGGGCGACGGCGGATGTGCGCCGGGAATACATGAAAAACGGGTTCTCGGCTGCGACCGGTGTGATCGTGGCGGGGCTGCTGCGCGATGGAGCGCTGATCGAGATCGACGCGGTTGCGGTGTTGGATAGCTGAGATCTGGGAGATCGGGAGTTGCGATGGCGCCGCCGACAAAGTATTTCGAGGACTTCGAGTTGGGAGAGACGTTCACGATCCCCTCGAAGACGTTGACGGATGCACACTTCCTCTTTTTCGCGGGACTGACGGGGGACAACCATCCGATCCACTACGACGTGGAGCACGCGAAGCAGACGCGGTTCGGGAAGCCGATCGCGCATGGGCTCTTGGTGGCGTCGATGACGGCGGCGGGAGCGTCCACGCTGAGTCCGCATACGGAGGGATCGATCGTGGCCTTTCTGGAGCAGTCGTCGCGGTTTTTGAAGCCGGTGCTGCTCGGGGATACGATCTACCCGATGTTGGAGGTGAGCGAGCTGGTGCCCAAGCGGGAGGTGGGAGTGGTGCGGCTAAGGAGCCGGGTGAGGAACCAGCGGGACGAGATCTGCTTGGAAGGCATGCACGCGTATCTGATCAAGAAGCGGCCGGCATAGCGGGCGCTGATCTCTTTCCGCGCCGCTGCCCGCACCAACTTCGCCAGCACTAGTGAGCGGACCAACAAAGAGAGAAAGAGCCATGTCTGACGTTACCCGCCGCCAAGCTCTGGAAGCCGCCGCCCGTTTGAAGGCGGTGCGCGATCAAAAATCTGACATTGCTGCCGAAGAGAAAAAGTGTGTCAACGTGCTCAAGGAATATTTCGAAGAGACGGGCGAGACTGAACTCTATGATGGCGAACTCGATCTCCGCACCACTTACAGAGAACGCAACCGGCCCGATGTCTACCGCTTGGATAAGCTCGACGCTAGGACTGTTGAGTCCCTTATGAAGATCCCTGGACTTTTTAAGGTCAACAACACGATGTTAAAGCACATACTGAAAGGGCCAGTCTCGAAAGAACTCGGTGCTCTCTCTGAAGTCCGCGAGCATGGCGGGAGTTTCCACCAGATCATCTTCAGGTAGAGGTTGATAGATACCTTTGTCCATCCCTAGCGGAATGAACCATCGTCAGTGGTTCTCAAACGAGTTGTACGGGGTTCCGAGAGATTCAGCGGCGTATACTTCAAAGATCGTCTGTTCGATCGGATCCTCCAACTCAATATATTTGATCTGCATATTCGAGACGCGTTCTTTCGCCGCGAGGAAGAACGGCTGAAAGTCCGGATCTGCCTCCAGTACACCACGGGGCTTGTCAATATCGATCCCTTTGCCTTTTGCGTCATCCAGTGCAAGCCGGAAGGCGAAGGACGCCGAATTACTTCTGCTAGAAGGGCGCATGTGGCCAGCGAGACGATCTCGCAGGTTATCGGTACGACCAACATAGACTGGGCGGTTACCTTTGGAAAGAAGATAAATCGCTGGGACCTCTGGCACAGGCTTGAACTCTGATCGCCGTCGCGGTTTACACGCCGTGAGTTCAGCCAGTCGTTCCTCCAGGCGGTCGATCACTAAGTGCAAATGTGCGCGCCGCTGATCCCGATCGATGGTCATCAATAGCTAGCTTCCAAATGATAGTGCGGGTTAGCTGAGCGGCTGCCAGGCGCAGCCGTCGTCGGTGGTGGCGATACGCCCGAGACCAGGCGCGAGGTGCGAGGAGGCCACGAGCTCACCGCTCTTCTCCAGGCGAGTGAGGACGGTTTGGCGCGTGATGCGGGCCTGGGCGCCGTCGACATCGAAACCATTTTCGAGGGTGGCATCGAGGACATCGAGGGGGGAGAGCAGGACATCGCCGAGGATGAAGCCGTGGGCGCCGCCGGAGCTGACGACGAGGCTGGTATGTCCGGGGGTGTGACCGGGAGTGGGAACGGTAGTGAGGAATGGAGAGAGGCTGTACTCGCCGTCGAAGTAGTCGAGTTGGCCGGCGGTCGCGAGCGGCGCGAGATCGCACTGGAAGTTGTCGGAGCCTTGGGCGCGGAAGTGATCCCAGTCGGCTTGCGGGACGAGGTAGCGGGCACGGGCGAACGTCGGGCGGCCGGTGTTGCGGTCGATGTTCCAAGCGGTGTGATCGGGATGGAGATGGGTAAAGACGACGGTGTCTATCTCATCGGGCTGGCTGCCGGCGGCGGCGATCTCGGAGAGGAGCTGCGCTTGGCCGGCTTCGGCGTAGCCGGTATCGACGAGAATGGTGCGGCCTGCCGCGCGGAGGAGGAAGCAGGCACAGATCATCGGCAGGGCGCCTTGGTCGGTGAGGAGGCTGGCGAAACGCTGGGAGGCGTCTGAGACGTTGGGGTAGACGTTGTGGACGGGGAAAGCGAAGGAAGTGTCGATAAGGGCGGCGATCGCTACGCTACCGACTTGGGTGCGCAACATATGGGACTCTCCAAACTGAGCGGCGTGACGGCGAGGATAGCGGATCGGCTCGGCGGAAAGGCCTAGACTGCCTCCACGCAGCGCGGCGCCGATCCGCAGCGTGCCGCTGTTCCGGGGGAGCGGTCGAGGAGAACGGATGGAGATCGTGAAAGAGCCGGCACCGGTGCACGAGGCAGAGGCGCTGAGCAAGCGCGAGGTGCGGGCGTCCGTTGAGGGGTTCAAGCACACGGTAACGATCGAGCGGGGTGCGCATCGATGGATGTTGGACCAGCCGGTGTCGGCGAGCGGGAGCGATCTGGGGCCGACGCCGGTGAACGCGTTCCTGGGCGCGCTGGGCGGTTGCATGCTGATCACCCTGCAGTTGGTGGCGGAGCGGCGTGCTGTACCGCTGCGCAAGATCGAGGGGCGAGTGGTTGCAAACGCGGAACGGCAGGTGGAGTCGGTGCGGCTGGAGCTGGATGTATGGAGCGCGGCGTCGCGGGAGAGATGGGAAGAGTTGGTGGAGCGGGCGGAGCGAGGCTGCTATGTGAGCCGGGTACTGAAGCCAACGATCAACTATCAGGTCTGCCTCCGTGTGCATCCGGCGGATTCGCGGCGTCCTTGAATGAGGATCGGGCAGGCGAGGCTTGGCGATGACTAGCGTTTGGTCCGCGTCGCAAGAGGAGCGTGGCTTGCCGGAGCAGCTCGTCTATTGCTTCGGTGGTGGCCGAGCGGACGGTGGAGCGGCGCTGCGCGACCTGCTGGGCGGCAAAGGCGCGGGGCTGGCGGAGATGAGCAACCTCGGGATTCCGGTGCCGCCCGGGTTCACGATCACGACGGATGTCTGCCGGGCGTTCTACGCGCAGGGGCGGACGTATCCGGTCGGCTTGGAGGAGCAGGTCCGAGTAGGAATGGAGCGGATCGAGCGAGATGTCGAGCGTGCACACTTCGGTGACGCGGAGGCCCCCCTGCTGGTGTCGGTGCGGTCGGGGGCACGGGTGTCGATGCCGGGGATGATGGATACGGTGCTCAATCTGGGGCTCAATGATGCGACGGTGGCGGGATTGGCGCAGCGAACGGGGGATGCGCGCTTCGCGTACGACTCGTACCGGCGCTTCGTGGCGATGTACGGCGACGTGGTGCTCGGGGTGAAGCGGGCGTCGGCGCTGGATGAGGACCCATTCGCGGTGATGCTGGAGCGCAAGAAGGTAGAGCGTGGGGTGACGCGGGATGCGGATCTCCCGGCCGAGGCGCTGCGGGAGTTGGTGGGGGAATACAAGGCGGAGATTAAGCGGCAGTTGCGGATGGATTTCCCGGATGATCCATGGGAGCAGCTGTGGGCGGCGGTGGGAGCGGTGTTTGAATCTTGGGAGAGCGATCGAGCGGTGGTGTACCGGGAGTTGCACGGCTATCCATTGGACTGGGGGACGGCGGTCACGGTGCAGGCGATGGTGTTCGGAAACTTGGGCGATGACTGTGCGACTGGAGTGGTGTTCACGCGGAATCCCAAGAGTGGAGAGACCGGGTTGTTCGGCGAGTATTTGGTGAATGCGCAGGGGGAGGACGTGGTAGCTGGCGTGCGGACGCCGCAACCGGTGCAGGGGGCGGGGTCGCTGGAGGAGGCCGCGCCGGAGGTGTACGCGGATCTGGTGCGAGCGTGCACGACGTTGGAGACGCACTACCGGGATATGCAGGACGTTGAGTTCACGGTGCAGCAGGGACGGTTATGGGTGCTGCAGACCCGCAGCGGGAAGCGGACGGGAACGGCGATGATCAAGATCGCGGTCGACCTCGTGGATGAGGGAGTGATCGACGAGCGGGAAGCGGTGTTGCGCCAGGAACCGGAGCAGCTGACCGAGATCTTGCATCCGGTGTTCGACGAGCAAGCGGATCGAACGGTGATCGCGCGTGGATTGGCCGCGTCGCCCGGGGCGGCGGTGGGCCGGGTGGTGTTCTCTGCGGCGGAGGCGACGGCGGAGCAGGAACGGGGCGAGGACGTGATCTTGGTGCGCAGCCAGACGAGCCCGGAGGACATCGCAGGGATGGCGGCGGCGCGGGGGATTCTGACGGCGCGCGGTGGGATGACGTCGCATGCGGCGGTGGTGGCGCGGGGCTGGGGGAAATGCTGCGTGGTGGGATGCGAAGCGTTGGCGATCGATTACCAACGGGGCCAATTCGTGGTGGAGGCTGACGGTTTGGAGCCGGTGGTGGTGAAGCGCGGCGATACGATTTCGATCGACGGAGGCAGTGGGGACGTGATGCTGGGGAAAGTGCCGCAAGTGGAGCCGGTCCTGCCTCCGGAATATGAGCGGTTGATGACGTGGGCGGACGCCGCGCGCACGCTGCGCGTGCGTGCGAACGCGGATACGGGATCCGACGCGGCCCGGGCGCGGGCATTTGGGGCGGAGGGGATCGGGCTCTGCCGGACGGAGCATATGTTCTTCGGCGAGGACCGCATCCTCGCGGTGCGGCAGATGATCCTGGCGGGCAGCGAGGCGGCGCGACGGGCGGCCCTCGCGAGAATCCTGCCGATGCAGCGCGCGGATTTCGTGGAGATCTTCAAGGCCATGGCGGGCTGGCCCGTGACGGTGCGGTTGCTGGATCCACCCTTGCACGAGTTCTTGCCGCACGGTCAAGACGAGATGGAGCAGTTGGCTGAGGCGATGGAGGTGGATGAGAGGGACGTGGCGCGGCGGGTGCAATCGTTGCAGGAGTTCAACCCCATGCTGGGGCACCGCGGGGTTCGGCTCGCGATCACGTACCCGGAGATCTACGAAGTACAGACGCGAGCGATTATGGAGGCAGCTTGCCAATTGGCGGCGGCCGGTGTGGTGGTGCTCCCGGAGCTGATGGTGCCGCTGGTGGGATTGCGGCAGGAGTTGGCGGCGGTGCGAGGGCGGATCGTGGCGGAGGCAGAGGCGGTGATCGCGGAAACGGGCACCGCAGTGGAGTACACCGTGGGGACCATGATCGAGCTGCCGCGGGCATGCGTCACGGCGGCCGCGGTGGCGGATCAGGCGGACTTCTTTTCGTTCGGGACGAACGACCTGACGCAGACGACGTTTGGGCTGTCGCGCGATGATGCGGGGCGGTTCTTGCCATCGTATCTGGAGCAGCAGGTGCTGGAGCGGGACCCCTTTGTGGAGTTGGATCGAGAGGGGGTAGGGGCCCTGGTCCGGATCGGGATCGAAGGGGGCCGGCGCGTGGTGCCCGATCTGAAGATCGGGATCTGTGGGGAGCACGGCGGCAATCCTGCATCGGTGGAGTTCTGTCACGAGAGCGAGATGGACTACGTCTCCTGCTCGCCCTTCCGGGTTCGGATCGCACGGCTGGCGGCGGCGCAGGCGGCTTTGCGGGGCGAGCGGGCAAGCGGATCGTCGTAACGGCGGGCTGCTTGGTCCCGCTGCGGACGCGGGTGAATGCCGCGCCGTGCCGACGGACGGGGTGCCGGAGCGCTGTCGGGCTTAGTCGGCGGCGCCGATCCGGGCGGAGATGTGAGGAGCGGCGATGCGGCAGCCGAGCGCCAGCCCAGCGATTATGAGCAGCCAGGGCCAGTAGAGCTCCTGGAGGCCCCACGGATCAGCGCCGACGCCGCTGATCTGCGCTCCGAACTCGAGCCAGAGGGCGAGCACGACGAAGAGTCCGGTGGCGACGTTGAGCGGACTCGTGACCGGTCCGGCGAGGCCGCGGCCCGCGATCCAGCGCCCGATAAAGGCAAATGCGATCAGCGCGACGCTCCAGGTGAAGGGCGGCTCTGGGAACACGGCCTCCGCCGTCCAGGTCCCGACGATCATCCAGAAGTAAAGGAACATCAGAACGAGCAACCAGATGTTGAGCGGGCGAAGAAGATGCGGCGCGATGAGCCGCGAGCAGACTTGGATCAAGGCGAAGACGAGCGAGAACGGCCAGAAGATCGGCTGATCGATGAAAGTCGGACCGACGCTGGTGTAGATGTAGATCACCTGGGCGGTGACCAATCCGGCGATGCCGAGCAGCAGACTGATGTTCTCCACGTCGCTCAGCTGACCGCGCAGGGGCCGCAGCGTGAGCCCGCGGGAGATCAGGATCAGCGAGACGAGCATCGCGGTCCACATCAGGCTGGTGCCGACCGGGGCGTCGCCGACCACCATGAACGTTTCGAGCGAGAAGGTTAGGAACGAGGCGATGATCGCGGTTCGCCAGCCGGTATCGTCCCAGATATGGCGCAGGAATCGGATCGTTTCTTGCATGTCTGACTCCTGATTTGGGCGGGTCGCGCCGTGGAGGCGGAGTTGGGTGGTCGGGTTGGCGCGCCGGTACGATAGCGCCGCGCTGAGCGCGATGTCGACCGCAGGCGGCGCGCGGCATTGATGGTGAGCGATCCGGTTACGGAGATCGCGGTGCTGGCCGGACTGGGCGGACCGGGCGGTCGCGCGAGCGAGGTTGCCGTGGAAGTAGGACGGGGCGGTTAGCCGCTGGCGGGCTGCGAGCGAGCGAGCTGCTGAGCGACGTCGATCGCGCGGGCGAAGCGCACATTGGGGAAGGTGCGGATGTGCTGGATGAGGCGTTCCAGCAGGCGGAGGCGCCCCGGACGGCCGATGATGGAGGGGTGGGTGGTGAGGACGAAGAGGGCGCGGCGGGCGTGGAGCTCTTCGAAGGCGGCGGCCCAGGTGTCGAGGACGTGTGCGGGGGAAGCGGGGAGGCGGCGGGTGTCGAGGGCGCTGAAGTTGAAGTAGGGATAGTCGTCTAGAGCCCAATGGACGGGGATTTCGACGAGCCCGTTGCCGAGGGCGTAGGGGCGGTCGTCGCCCATGAGGCTGGAGTCGTAGAGGAAATTGCGGTCGCGGAGGAGGGTCAGGGAGTGCTCGCTGAGTTCCCAGGCGGGGGAGCGGTAGCCTCGGGGGGCGGTGCCGGCGAGGGGCCGGAGGATGGCGGCGGCTTTGTCGAGGACGGCGGCCTCTTCATCCCGGGAGAGAGAGGCAGGAGGCTCGTGGAGGTAGCCGTGATGGCCGATTTCGTGGCCGGCGGCGGCGATCCGGCGGACGAGGGCGGGATGGCGCTCTGCGACCCAGCCGGGGATGTAGAAGGAGGCGGGGATGTCATGCGCGGCGAGCAGGTCGAGGATCAGGGGCGTGGCGACGGCGGGACCGTATTCTCCTAGCGAGAGCGTGGAAGGACGCCGTTCGACCTTGGGATTCTGGCTGATGGTGGCCGAGGGACCGTCGAGATCGAAGGTGAGAATGACGGTGCAGTCCCCTTGGGGACTGGAGTCCGTCGCGTGGGAGCGGCGCGCGCCGCAGGCGTCGCAGAAGGTGGCGTCTGGGCGTAGATCGCGATCGCAGATCGGGCAGTGTGAGATGGCTATTCCCGTTTGGTCCGATCGCAAGCTGGTGTCGAGCAGTGGGTGATCGTGTGGAAGGTTAGCCGGTGCCGGCGCCGATCTCGGTGGGAGCGTCGGTCGCCGTCGCTGCCTTGAGTTGCTTGGTGAAATCGGCGCGGCCGGTGCGCTCCTTCTTGGTGAGCTGGAGCACGGTCTCCGGGATCCAGAAGGGCATCTCGGGCTCGGCACGGGAGGGAGCGAGGAGGTCGTCCAAGTCCATGATGAGTTCGCGGCGGTCGAACTTGGATTGCTCATGGCCCTCCCAGATGGGAAGCATGGCGATGGCGTCAAAGGGGCAGACCTCGACGCAGATGTTGCAGCGCATGCAGCGGCCGAAGTCGATGTAGAAATCGTCGATGACGGATTTGTGGTTGCTGCGGCCGTCGGCGAACGCGGGGTTTTTCTTGAGGGTGGTGGTCATGCAGTCGACGGGGCAGGCCTTGGCGCACTTGCCGCAGCCGGTGCAGTTGGGCTCGTCGAGGTCGTGATTCCAGATGAGGTAGGGGAAAGTGCGGGCCCGGGTGGGCAGGCGGCGCTTTTCGTCCGGATAATGGATGGTGACGGGCTTGCGTCCGAAGACGACCGCGCCGCGGCCGAGCGACTTGAGCATTCCGCGCATGGACGCTCCTTCACTGATTGTGCAGCGATGATACGGGGGTGCTGTGGTGGCCTCAAGCGGCGGGGACCGTGAAGGTGGAGCCGAGGGCCTCGTAAATCGCGCTGAGGATCCCCCACCAGCGGCGGTCGCCGCCGTCGACGCCGGTGAGCAATTGGTTCATCACGTAAGCGACGCTGAGACGGGCTTCGGGGTCCGCGAAGGCGAGGGAGCCGCCCATGCCGGAGTGCCCGAAGGCGCGGGGGTTGTCGGAGAAATAGCGCATACCGGCGGGCAGCATGAAGCCGAGGCCGAAGCGGCTTTCAAGATGAAGGACCATGTCGTCCCCACGGGATTGTTCGGCGCGCGCGGCATCAATGGTGGCTGCGCTGAGGAGACGGACGGCTGGGTACTCTTCGCTGGCGGGGAGTGCGCCGCCGTTGGCGAGGGCCGCATACATGCGGGCGAGCGACCAGGCGTTGGCGTGGGCGTTGGCGGCGACGAGTTCGGCGGCACGCCATTCTCGGGTGTTGGCGGCGCGCCGGCTGAGGGGCGGATTATTGAAGGCTTTGTAGGGCATGGAGGTGGAGTCTTCGAAGACCGCGGCGAGGCGGTCGAACTCGCCGGGAGAGGGTGGAGGCGCGGGGATGATGTCGGCGATTCGCGAGTCGAAGGCGGGGCCGAGCCCGATGTGGGCGTCTAGGGCTAGGGGTTGCGCGACTTCATCACGGAAGAAGGCGCCGACGCTCTTCCCGGCGACGCGCTTCACGACCTCACCGATGAGCCAACTGTAGGTGAGGGCATGGTAGCCGTGAGCCGTGCCGGGCTCCCACCAGGGCTTTTGGGCAGCAAGGGCGGTGGTCATAGTGTGCCAGTCGTACGTGGCTTCGCGGGGAAGGTCGGACTCGACGGCGGGGAGACCGGCGCGGTGGCTGAGCAGCCAGCGCACGGGGATCGTGTCCTTGCCCTGCTGAGCGAACTCCGGCCAATAGGAGGCAACGGGCGCGTCGAGATCGAGCTGGCCGCGTTCGACGAGGACGTGGGCGCAGAGAGCGCCGATCCCTTTGCTCGTGGAGTAGAGGTTGACGAGGGTGTCGCGCTGCCAAGGGGCGGGGTGGCCGGGGACGAGGTAACCGCCCCAGAGGTCGACGACGGGGGCGCCATCGACGGTGACGGCGAGGGCGGCGCCGACTTCCGGGAAGGCGGTGAAGTTGTGGGCGAAGGCGTCGCGGACGGCGGCGAAGCGTTGGTCGGTGACGCCCTGGATGGGGGGAGTGGTGGTCATGGGGCGGGACTCAACCGGTGAAGATACCGGCGTCGACGTAGAGGATCTCGCCGGTGACATAGGCGGATTCGTCGCTGGCGAGGAAAAGGGCGGCGTTGGCGATGTCGGCGGGCTGCCCAAAGCGCCGGATCGCCATCATGTCGAGCATCCAGTTGGCGCCCACCTCGGAGGAACGAACGGCGGCGTTCATGGGGGTTTCGATAAAGCCCGGACCGACTGCGTTGACGCGGATCTCGTGCTGGGCGAGCTCTTGGGCGAGGACCTTCGTCAGCATCCAGACGCCGGCCTTGCTGACGGCGTAATCGGCGATCCCTTTGAACGGCAAGGTGGCGCCGACGGAGGAGACGTGCACGATAGAGCCGCCGTTGCCGCACGCGATCATGCGCCGGGCGCAGGCACGGCTGGTGAGCATGACCCCGGTAAGGTTGACGCGGAGGACGCGCTCCCAATCCTTGAGGGGCTTGTTGACGAGGAAGCCCATCTCCCAGACCTCGGGCCAGGGGATGGGAGCCTCTTCGTGTCCCTCGCGGCTGACGTAGTGGGCGTGGGCGAGACCGGCGGCGGTGAAGACGATGTCGAGCCGGCCGAAACGATCGACCGTGGTTTGGGCGAGGGCTTCGCAGGCGTCTTCTTGCGCGGTGTCGGTTTCTTGGTAGAAGGCGCGGCGCCCGAGCGCTTCGACGGCGCGGACGGTCTCGGCACCACGCGCTGCGTTGATGTCGGCGACGGCGATGTCGGCACCTTCTTCGGCGAAGCGGATGGCGGTGGCTTTGCCGAGGCCGCTGGCGGCGCCGGTAACGACGGCGACCCTGTCTTTGAGTCGGTGGGCGACGGCCATGCCTTCCCTTTCGATGGTGCGGCCCGCGTCTGCCGGCGCACTCTCCGGCCGCGAAGCTCGCACAGGAATCTAGCAGGTCGGCGGGTGGCGTCGCCGGGTCGGCGGTGCGGGTGGCGGCTGAGGGCGGTACGGAAATGGAGTGGGCATGGTCGAGATCTACCGTTGGCCGTGGGGAGATCCGTAGAATCGTTTGTGGTCGGGGTTTGCTTGATGCAGAAGAATCAATGCAGGAGGGGACCGATGGCTGAAGGGTGGAGGAGTGCAAGTAGCGGGGCCGGGACAGCCGGAGAGCGGCCGAAAGAGACGCTTCGGAGATGGTTGGATCACGCCCGTGTTTGAATCGCGCGGCCGGGTGATTGTGGAGGCGACCGCCTGATGCAGATCGGGATCTACATGCCGACGCACGGAGTAGGGCTGCGCGACGAGGAGGCGTGGTTCTGGCAGAACGTGCCGGCGCGGGAGATGCGGCCGGTGGAGGTGGCGCAGCAGGCGGAGCGGTTGGGCTACCACTCGGTGTGGTTTGGGGATCACGTGACGATGCCGAAGACGACGGTGGGGGCGCACCCCACCAACCCCGATGCGACGGCGCGGCGGGCGTACCCGATCGACGTGAACATTCTGGATGGACTCGTGACGATGGGAGCGGTGGCGGCCAAGACGAGCCGGATCCGGCTGGCGCCGGGGGTGCTGATCGCCCCCTACCGGCATCCCTTGCACGATGCGCGCCAGCTCGCGGCTGTGGACGTGCTGTCGAACGGGCGGCTGCTGGTGGGAGTGGGGCCGGGATGGAACGCGGAGGAGTTCGCGGCCCTGGGCGTGCCGTTCGCGGAGCGGGTGCCGATGATGCTGGAGTGCATCGAGGTGTATAAGGCGGCGTGGTCGCAAGACGACGTGGAGTATCACGGGCACTACTATGACTTTGCCCAGCTGTCGATGGATCCGAAGCCGGCACGGCGGCCCCGGCCGCCGCTCCTGATGGGAGCGCTTACGCCGGCGGGCGGGCGGCGGGCGGTGCAGTGCTGCGATGGGCTGTATACGGCGATCCAGGCCCCTACGACGATGTGCGGATGTTCGACGCTACTCAGGAGGCGGTTCGGGAAGAGGGAGAGCGGCTGGACCGGGACCTCTCCCGCTTCTACATGTGGACGGTCACGTCGGCGTACCTGACGGCTGCCGAACACCCGCTGGCGACAAAGAAGGTGCGGCCGCACTGTACGGGGACGCCGGCGCAGGTCCTCTCCGATCTGGCGGGGTTCGCGGAGGCGGGCTATTCGCTGGTGAACCTGATCTTCGACGCCCCCTCGGGGACGGTGAGGGAGCTGCAGGAGCAGGTGGAGTGGTTCGGCACGGAGGTGCTGCCGCACTGTGGAGCGATCGCGGCGGCGGGAGAGTGGAACAGCGTGGCGCCGTAGGAGTCCCCTAGTCGGGCATTTTGTAACCCTGGTCGCGTGGCGTGTCGAGGAGGCTGAGGCCTTCGAGGGCGAGGCCGTAGCCGAGCATGTCGTGCATCATGCTCTTGAGGTAATGGGTGACGAGGAGGCGGCCGTAGCGAATGGTGAGGGGTGGTTGGGTGACGATTTGGGAGGCGAGCTCCCAGGCGCGGGGCAGGAGCTGCTCGCGGGGCAGGATCTCGTTGACGAGACCGGCGTCCTTGGCTTCCTGCACGGACAGCTCCTGGCCGGTAATGAGGAAGTACCGGCCGCGGTTCCAGCCCATGAGCAGCGGGAAGACGATGTGGACGCCGTCGCCGGGGACCATGCCGTTGATGAAGTGGCCCGAGTCCTGAACCTTGGTATCGGAAGCGGCCAGGACGATGTCGCACAGAAGCGGGATCTCGGGGTGGCGGAAAGCGGGCCCGTTGATGGCGGCGATCATGGGAACCTCAATGCTGAGTTCGTTCCAGAGGAGCTCACGGCCTTCCCAGTGGATGACGTCCCACTCGGCGGCTTCGACGTTGGGACGGGTTCCGGGATTGCCTTTAGGGCCGGAGAAGCTGTCGCCGGTTCCGGTGAGGATGACGGCTTTGTTGCCGCGGTCGGTGGCGATGTCGCGGAACGCTTCGGCGCACTCACGATGGGGTACGAGGCCCCACTGGAAAGGGCCGTCGTTCGTGTGGAAGGTGACTTGGAGGATGCCGTCGCGGCGCTCGAACTTGATGTGCTGGTACTTGTTCGCGTAGTCGCCGAGCGTGGTAGCCATGTGAATCCTCCGTCGGTTGCGGTGTGCGTTGATTCGAGATGCTGGCAGGCTAGCAAAGGGCGGACGCTGGCGGCGGGGCGCGAGAGTGCTTAGGCTGCGCGCCGCTGTGGGAGGCACGCGTACGTGAAACTCGGGGTGCTGGACCAGATCCCGGTGCGACAAGGGGGGACGCCGCAAGAGGCGATCGAGGAGACGTTCCGCTTGGCGGCGGCCACGGACCGCCTGGGGTACTCGCGCTACTGGTTGGCGGAGCACCACAATCTGGCCGCGCTGGCGTGCGCGGCGCCGGAGATTCTCATTCCCCAGGTGGCGGCGCGGACCTCCCGCATTCGGGTGGGGTCTGGCGGAGTCATGCTGCAGCATTACAGTCCGCTGAAAGTGGCCGAGGCCTTCCGCACGATTGAGACGCTCCACCCGGGCCGGATCGATCTGGGGATCGGCCGAGCGCCGGGGTCGGACGGGCGGACGGCGCAGGCTCTGGTACACGGGCCGGGGGCACTGGGGATCGAACATTTCCCGGAGCAGCTCTTGGACCTCCAGGATTTCCTGTGCGATACGTTCCCGGCCGACCACCGGCATAGCGGTGTGCAGGCGATGCCGGCGAGTCCCTCGGTTCCGGAGCTGTGGTTGCTGGGGTCGGCGAACGTGAGCGCGCACTATGCGGCGCAGATCGGCTGGGGATTCTCCTTCGCGCATTTCATCAGTCCCGATGGCGGCGCGGGGGTGGTGCGCGCGTACCGGGAGGCGTTCCAGCCGTCGCCGACGCGCGAGGAGCCGGCGGCGAGCTTGGGGGTCCACGTGCTGTGCGCAGAGGAGGAAGAGGAGGCGGAGCGGTTGGCCTGGACGCGCTGGTGCTGGCGGATCCAGAGCAACCGAGGGATGTACACGGCGGGGCTGCCGTCGGTGGAGGAAGCGCTGTCGTACGACTACACCGCGCGGGAGCGCGATTATCTGGAGTATCTGAAGCGCACGTCGATCTACGGGACGCCGGCGCAGGTGGTGGATCGGCTGGCGGAGCTGTCGTCAAGTTACGGGGTCGACGAGTTCGTCGTCGTCACGATCACATACGACTTCGCGCCCCGGCTGCGCTCCTACGAGCTGCTGGCGGCGGAGATCGGCCTCCATCCCGCCTGAAACCCGTCTCTCCGGATTGATGGGGCGCCGGGGTCGCGGACGCGGTTACCATCCGCTCATGCATGCAGTGAATGGTCCGGCAACCGGCGGTTTGGCAGACGGTGGCTGCTACGACGTCATCGTGGTGGGGGTAGGCGGGATGGGCAGCGCGACCGTGTACGAATTGGCGCGCCGCGGACGGCGGGTACTGGGGTTGGAGCGGCACGAGATTCCGCATGTCCTGGGCTCTTCGCATGGGTATTCGCGCGTGATACGGCTGGCGTACTTCGAGGATCCGGCTTACGTGCCGTTGCTGCGGCGGGCATACGAGCTGTGGCGGGAGCTGGAGGAGGTGAGCGGGGATTCGTTGCTGCGAATTACGGGGTCGATCGACGCGGGGCCGCGGGGCGATCGGATCTTCGAGGGGTCACGGGAGGCGTGCGCGGTTCATGGGCTGGAGCATGAAGTGCTGTCGAGCAGGGAGCTGAGCGAGCGATTTCCGGCGTACCGGCTGTCGGCGGAGACGATGGCCGTGCTGCAACCCCAGGGCGGATTCTTGGACCCGGAACGCTGCATCGTTGCGTACGTGGCGGCGGCGCGGTCGTTGGGGGCGGCGGTGCGCACCGGCGAGGCGCTGGCGGGGTGGGAGGTAGACGGAAGCGGAGTACGGGTCGTGACGGAAATTGGAGAATACCGCGCCGAACGATTGGTGATCACGGCAGGGGCTTGGGCAGGGAAGATTGTGGAGCCGTTGGCGGGATCGCTGCGGCCGGAGCGGCAGGTGTTGGGTTGGTTCACGCCGTCGCGCCCGGAGTGGTTCCGGCCGTCGCACTTTCCGGTTTTCAATATGACGGTGCCGGAGGGGCACTTCTACGGCCTGCCGGTGTACCCGGAGGCCAGCGAGGTATCCGGGTTCAAAATAGGGAGATACCACCATCTGGAGGAGACGTGCGATCCCGACACGGTGGATCGGACGCCACGGGCGGCGGACGAGGCCGTGCTGCGATCGTTCGTGGAGCGGTATTTCCCGGCGGGAGCGGGGAAGACGGTAGCCCTGCAGACGTGTCTGTTCACGAACACGCCCGATGAGCACTTCATTTTGGACCGGCATCCCGACCATCCGGCGGTGGCCGTAGCGGCGGGGTTCTCCGGACACGGCTTCAAGTTCGCGAGCGTGGTAGGTGAGATCATGGCGGATCTTGCGACGGCGGGCGCCACGGCACACGCGATCGACATGTTTCGGTGCGGCCGGTTCGGTGAGGGATGAGCCCATCGGAGGGAGCGCCTCGTTGTTCGATGCGGCTGGCTTGACTGAGCGATTAGCGTTGCGGCAGGAGGCCGGTACGAAGGTTGGCTTGGTGACCGAGCTTGCGGTGCCGCTCCCATAGCGCCCTGAGAGGAGCGTGAGATGAGCGAGGGGATGCAGCCACTTGGCGGGATCCGCGTGATCGAATGTTCGACGTGGGGCTTCGGGCCTTTGGCGGGATTGATGCTGGGAGATCTGGGGGCGGATGTGATCAAGATCGAGAGTCCCACGAGGCCGGACGGGGCGCGCACGTTGGTGTGGGGTGGGGGGATGGATCAGCGGATGCCGGATGGTCGAGGGGTGACGTACGAGACGATGAACCGCAACAAGCGGTCGCTGGCGCTTGATCTGAAGTCGCCGGAAGGGGTGCGGATCATCAAGGAGCTCGTGCGGGGAGCCGACATTTTCTTGGAGAACTACCGGCCGGGGGTGATGGATCGGCTGGGAGTGGGATACGAGGCGCTACGGCAGGTGAACCCACGGGTCATCTACGCGGCGGCGTGCGGGTATGGATTCAAAGGCGAGGAAACGGAGCGTCCGGCCTTCGATCCGGTGGGAGCGGCGCGGAGCGGGCTGATGTGGGCGGCGGGGACTCCCGATGATCCGCCCGTGTGGATCAACCGGGCGCTGGCGGACATGTCCGGTGGAGCGACACTGGCGTATGGGATTCTGGCGGCGCTCGCGGCGCGCGAGCGGCACGGGGTGGGGCAGCGCGTGGAGGTATCGCACATTATGGCGACGCTGTGGCTGCAGCACTGGGGGGTGGGGAATGCGCTGGCGAAGGGGATGGACGAATGGCCGCGGTTCGATCGCCGGAAGGCGCCGAACCCGATGTTCAATTGGTACCGCTGCGCGGACGATGAATGGATCATGCTGAGCATCGCCGATGACGAGCGGGACTGGCCGAAGTTTTGCGAGGCGATGGGGCTGCAGCATCTACGGGACGATACGCGATTTCGGAGCCGGGAGCTTCGAGCGCAGCACTGCGAGGAGGCGGTCCGGATCCTGGATGAAGTGTTCGCGACGCAGCCGCGCGCGGCGTGGGAGGGACAACTGCGCACCCAGCCGGATCTGATCTTCGATCGAGTACAACATGTGGGGGACCTTTTGGATGACCCAGCCGTGCGAGCAAATGCGTACATTGTGGAGGTGGACCATCCGCGTTACGGCTCACTGCCGTTCCTCAACCATCCGGTGACGTTGACCGAGACGCCGGCGTCGATCCGGCGGGTGTCGCCGGAGTTGGGCGAGCATACCCGCGAGGTTTTGCAAGAAGAGTTGGGATATGAGCCGGAACAGGTCGCGGAGTTGGTTGCGGCGGGGGTAGTGGCATGACGACGACGGATCTGCCGCCGACGGCTGGGATTCTGGAGGGGATCAAGGTCGTCGAGTGTTCGACCTGGGGTTTCGGGCCACTGTGCGGGGTGATGCTGGGGGATCTGGGGGCGGATGTGGTCAAGATCGAGAGTCCGATCGCGCCCGATGGGGCACGGGCCATGATCTTCGCCGGCGGGATGGACCTGCGCTTGCCGGACGGACAGGCCACAACCTTCGAGACGATGAATCGCAGCAAGCGATCGTTGGCGGTTGACTTGAAGAAAGCGCAGGGCGTGGCGCTGGTGAAAGATCTGGCCAAGGAGGCGGATATATTCCTGGAGAACTTCCGCCCGGGGGTGCTGGACCGGTTGGGGGTGGGGTACGAGGCGTTGCGGCAGGTGAACCCGCGGATCATCTATGCGGCGGCGTGCGGGTACGGGTTTAAGGGCGAGGAGGTGGAGCGGCCGGCGTACGACCCGGTGGGGCAGGCCCGGAGCGGGCTGATGTGGTCGAACGGGAGGCCGGGGGATCCGCCGCAGTGGAACAACCGGGCGCTGGCGGATATGGCGGGGGCCTCATTGCTGGCGTACGGGGTGCTGGGGGCGCTATGGGCGCGGGAGCGTCAGGGGATCGGGCAAAGGGTCGAGATCTCGCATATCCAAGCGACGCTGTGGATCCAGCACTGGGGGATCGGCAACGCGTTTTTGAAGGGGATGGACGAATGGCCGCGCTTCGATCGGGATCGGGCGGCGAGTCCGATCGCGAACTGGTACCGCTGCGCGGACGACCGTTGGATCATGCTGAGCATCACCGACGCGGAACGGGATTGGCCGAAGTTCTGCGAGGCGATGGGATTGCAGTCCTTGGTGGACGATGAGCGGTTCTGCTCGATCGAGGCGCGGGCCAAGAACAGCCGCGCGTTGATCGCGCTGCTGGACGAGCTCTTTGCGTCGGAGCCGTTCGTGGAGTGGGAGCGCCGTCTGAAAACCCAACCGGACCTGATCTTCGATCGCGTACAGAAAGTCGGGGATCTGCTCACCGATCCCGCGGTGCAGGCGAATGAGTACGTTGTGGAGGTCGATCATCCACGCTACGGGCCGCAGCCGTACCTGAACCATCCGGTGACGTTCACGGAGACACCGGGACGTATTCGGGGGGTGGCGCCGGAGCTGGGGCAACATAGCGCCGAGGTGCTGACGCAGTGGCTGGGGTACGACGACGAGCAGATCGCCGAGCTGGTGATCGCAGGGGTCGTGGGCTAGGAGGGCGGCGCCTAGCGTGGGCGGTCGAGGAAGCTCTTGAGATAGGTGCGGGGCTCGTCCGTTGCAAATGCCTCGGCGAAGACGGGGATGCCGACGGCGATAGCGGCGGTGAGGGGGAGGGACTCCCATTTGTGCATGAGCGTTTTCTGGGCACGGATGGCGCGAGGGCCGCAGGCGAGGATGGAGGTGATCCAGCCGTCCACGGCGTCGTCGAGCTGGTCCGCGGGCACGACGCGTTCGATGAGGCCCCAGGCAGCGGCGGTGGCGCCATCAATGGTGTCGCCGGTATAGAGAAGTTCACGGGCGCGGCCCCAACCGATGATGCCGGGCAGGAGGGCGGCCTCGATCACGGAGGGGATACCGACGCGCACCTCGGGCATGCCGAAGGTAGAGCGGTCGCTGGCGGCGCGGAGGTCGCAGGCGGCGGCCAAGGCCATGCCGCCGCCGAGGCAGTGACCATCAATGCGGGCGATGACGGGGATGGGACAATCGCGCAAGGCGGCGAGGAAGCGGTGGAAGCTGGTGATGAACGTCTCGGCCGTGCGGGCGTTCAGCTCGACGAGTTCGTAAGCGTCGGCGCCGCCCACGAAAGCACGGTCGCCCGCGCCGGTGATGACGATGGCGCGGATTTGCTCATCGGTGCTTAGCCGGCGAATCGTGTCGATGAGGTCCTGGATGATGGGCGTGTTGAGGACGTTGAGGCGCTCGGGGTAGTCGATCGTGATGGTGACGACGCGTCCGCCGTCACGGTCCTCGCTGGTCAGTCGGACGCGTTCGGATGCGGACATGGCGGACTCCCTCACGGTGTGGTTCGCGGCGCCGATAGGATGCAAACGCGCCGCAAGGATAGCGAGGGGAGTGGGATCGCGCTTGGGGGATCCAGGAGATGGCATGCGGATGAGCTTGCGTGCGCGTTACGCTTGAGCGCGGGTGGCCAAAAGTGCGCGCGAAGTATCACCTGATGACCGGCGAACATATCCGGGCCAACGGCGCTGCGGCGATGGGCTTGGTCCGCTCGGTGGCCGAGGACGACGAGCTGATGCCGACCGCGCTGGCGCTGGCGGCGCGTCTCACCCACGGACCGCTGGGCGCATGTCGGCTTTCAAGGTGCCGATCCACGAGTGGATCAAGTTCCTATCCAACTTGGCGCTGCCGGTCTCGTTGACGATGGAAGGCATGACCATGAGCGGGACGGAGCCGGCCGAGCCACGGCCGCCTTCCGCGAGAAGCGCGGGCCGCGCTCTTAGGACGAGGCGACGGCTCGCGACTAACAAGACATAGCGTTACGCTCGCTGCGATGAGGAATCGCGGCTGGCTCTGGTCGCTCGTTTGCGTGCTGACGGCGACCGTTCTGGCCTGCTCCGATGCCGGCACGCCGGACACGGAGACCGTCGAACAGCCGGCACCGCAGGTCAGCGATCAGGCCCAGCCCGAGCCGGCGGCTGCGCAGTCGCAGATGCAGCAGGAGGAGCCGGCTGCGGTCGTTGAAGCAGGCTACGGTGTGGACGCGGGCGGACCCGCGACGGCACAGGCGGACCCGCAGGCGCCGCCACAGCAGAACGCTTACGGCGGGCCACCGCCGCGCGTGGCCGACCCGCGGGAGGCTCTCGCCGCGGGCGTGCCACTGCTACCGAGCGCACCGGCGATGGGCGATGAGTACGGCTGGTCGGCTGCGATCGATGGCGACATCATCGCTGTGGGCGCGCCGTACCATGATGCGGTCGCGGAGAACGCTGGCGCGGTGTTCGTCTTTGAGCGGCAGGACGGGGAGTGGGTGGAGACGGCCCTGCTGCTGCCACCCTACGGCGAACCACTGGGCTGGTTTGGGCGCTGGCTCGCGCTAGATGACGGCCGCCTCGTGATTGGCGCGCCGTATGAGGACGTCACGCTTATCAACAGCGATGACCTGATCATCGACGCCGGCAGCGCCTATGTGTACGAGTCGATCGATGGCGTGTGGCGGAGGACGGCCACGCTGGTGCCGGAGCCGCTGCTGCCGGGGGCCTCGTTTGGCTGGTCGGTGGCGATCGATGGCGACCGCCTCGCGGTCGCCGCCTGGGGTGACACCGTGGACGGAGAGAGGGTCGGCGCTGTCTACGTGTACCGCGAGTCGAAGGGGCTGTGGCGGCTCGAAGCGCGCGTGGTCCCACCCGATCCGCAACCCTCGCACCAGTTCGGGCGCGACATCGACCTGCAGGAGAACGTGCTGGTGGTTGGCGCGCCGGGATACGACGGAGAGCATTCCGACATCGGCGCCATCTACGTCTACCACCAGTTCGGATTCGCCTGGAACTTTGCGGGCAAGTACATCGCGCCGAACGGCGGCGCGGAGGACGGGCTCGGCACGCAGGTCGACCTGAGCCTGCCCAGGATCGCGGCGGGCGCTCACAGCCACGACCAGGAAGGATGGAATGCTGGAGTGCTGCACCTGTGGCGCCTGTACGACACTTGGGAGTACGACGCGCGTCTGGTGGCGTCCGATGGCGCCGTCAATGACTGGTTCGGCTACGCGTCGGCGATCGATGGCAACATGATGGTCGTGGGATCGCCGGGCCGCGCCGATCCGGAAACCGGTCTCTATCGCACGGGTGCGGCGTACGTCTTCGAACTTATCGACGAGACGTGGGTTGAGCGCGGGGTGTTGGGGCCAGTCGATCCGGCGACGGCCGGCGAACAGGCAGAGTTCGGCTGGGTGATCGATCTCAACGCGGGCGAGGTCGTGGTTGGCTCGTGGCTGGCGGATGCGGCCGTCGGCGAGGACGCCGGCGCGGCGGCGGTCTATACGATCGGCTCGAACGAGCCCTAGCGGCCTGGCCCGCGCACAGTCATGCTGCCATCGACCGGCAGAATCACTCCGGTCACGTCGCGCGCTTCAGCGGCGGCCAGGAAGACGGCGGCTTTGCCGACGCTGTAGGAGGTCATTCGGACGCGTTCGGGTGCGGATATGGCGGCCTCCCTCACGACTTGATTTGCGGCGGCGATAGGATGCAAGCGCGGGGTACGGAGAAATGGGATCGCGCTTGGGAGAGCCGGGACATGGCGTGCGGGTGGGTTTGTGCGCGCGTTGCACCTGGGCGCGAGTGGTGGAAAGCGCGCGCGGGTCGCGGTTCATACGATGTGGGCTCTCGGACTCGGACGCGCGCTTTCGGAGGTATCCGCCGCTGCCGGTGCATCGCTGTGAGGGGTTTCGAGCCGGAGACGATTCCGGTGCCGCCGGGCGTCGTTCGCGGCGGTAGACGGACGGCCCACTGGCGGATGCCCGCGTTCGACGCCGCCGATGCCCGTGCCTATGATGCGGCCACGCTGGCCGAGCGGCGTCCGCGATCGCTGTTGAAGCCGTTGCGGAAACCATCAAGAGAGATGCTTCGGCCGCGGCCTAACGAGACGAGGCGCACCGCCTCTTGTGGAAGGGTGAGGAGCCGATATGGCGACGCTCGAGCAGCGGGTACAGCGACTGGAAGACATTGAGGCGATCCGCCGGCTGAAACAGGAGTACGCGGGCTACTGCGACGCCGGGTACGATCCGGACGGGATCGCCTCGCTATTTACCGAGGACGCGACCTGGGACGCGATGGAGCTGAACTTCCATCTGGCGGGGCGGCAGCGGATCCACGATTTCTTCGCCGGGGTGTCCAACGACAACAGCTTTGCGCTGCACTACATCCTGGGGCACCTGATCGACGTGGCGGATGATGGGGTGAACGCGCAGGGCACTTGGTACATCTGGATGCCGGCGACGATCCATGGAGACGCGACCTGGACGGCGGCGCAGTACACGGATACGTACAAGAAGGTGGACGGCCGCTGGCTGTTTGCGTCGGTACGGATCGACTACGGCTTCTTCACGACCTATGAGAAAGGGTGGGTGGAGGAGCGGATCCGGATCGACGAGCGCGATTACGCCTGAGTTTCGGCGGGACGCGACTGCGCCGGGCCTGCCCCCGGCGGGGGCGGCCGGCGCGCGTCTTTGCGGGAAGGCGGAGCGTGTTAGCCTGCGGCTCCACGGATTGCTGGTTTTGAGAAGGAGAGGCCATGGCATCACTTGAGGAACGGGTGCAGCGACTGGAGGACATCGAGGAGATCCGGCGGCTGAAGCAGGTCTATGCCAAGCTCTGCGACAACGACTACGAGCCGGTGGGCCTGTCGAATCTCTTCACGGAGAACGCGACCTGGGACGCAGACGAGCTGGGCTTCCACCTCAAGGGGAAGCAGGAGATCCACGACTTCTTCGCCGAGGTCTCCGGCAGCTACACGTTCGCTCTGCACTACACCCTGGGGCACATCATCGACGTGGATTCGAACGGGACCGACGCGCAAGGCACCTGGTACATCTGGATGCCGGCGACGGTGAACGGGCACGCGACCTTCTTTGCGGCGACGTACGAGGACACCTACAAGAAGGTGGACGGCCGCTGGCTGTGCGACACGGTCCGCATCCACTTGGGCTTCTTCACGACCTACGAGAAGGGCTGGGTGCAAGAGCGGCTGGCGGAGGTCTAGCGGCTCCGCATTCCCTGTTCCGTGGCCAGCGTGCTTGGCCGGAGTATCGGGGCCGCTTCGGCGGGAGCGGGCCTGGAGTGCGCCCGACGCGCACGCGAGTGAAGGAGGCGGCGGGATGGCGCGGCATCACTTCGTCGTGCTGAGCAACCCGGTGACGGGTCGCGAGGACGAGTACAACGACTGGTACAGCAACCGGCATCTGGACGACGTGCTGCAGGTGCCGGGGTTCGTGGCGGCCCAGCGCTTCCGTCTTTCGCCGATGAGCCCGGCGCAGGAGTCGCCGTACGGCTACCTGTGCGTCTACGAGGTCGAGTCCGACGACTTGGACGCGACCAAGGCGGCGATCGAGGCGGCGGCCGAGGGAATGGTGATCAGCGGAGCGCTGGATCAGGAGGATCTGTTCGCCTGCTACTACACGCCGATTACGGAGCGGAAGACCGCCGAGTAGTGTCCGCGACGCGATTGCGAGTGCGGGGCAGGTATTCGAGGGGGTAGCCGTGCGAATCGCCGTCGGCGCGGACCACGCGGGCGTTCCCTTGAAACGGGACCTCCTCGCCTTGCTGGAGGCCGAGGGGCACGAGACGCTCGATCTAGGGAGCGACGGGCCGGAGCCGGTCGACTATCCCGACTTCGCGCGGGCGGTCGGGGAGGCGGTCGCCCGCGGGGAGGCCGAGCGCGGCTTGCTGGTGTGCGGGAGCGGCATCGGGACGTCGATGGCGGCCAACAAGATCCCCGGCGTGCGCGCGGCGCTGAGCCACGACACCTACTCGGCGCGCCAGGGGGTCGAGCACGACGACGTGAACGTGCTCTGCCTGGGGGCACGGGTGATCGGGCCGGAGCTGGCGGCCGAGATCGTGCGGGCGTGGCTCGCCGCTCGCTTCAGCGGCGAGGAGCGGCACGTGCGCCGGCTGGGGAAGTTGCGGGCGATCGAGGCCCAGTACTGCCGGGGCGAGTGAGGTCCTGGTCGCGAAGGACTTCGGGAGGACGCCAGGTGGTTCGTCGAGAATCACCCGTATAGGACGCGATAGCACGCCCTTTTCCAGATCGACGATAGGACGATAGGAAGCGGGCAGTAGGCGAACCGCCGCCCACTGGAAGAGCCCTCGACTGCGAGGCCGGGGCTCGTGTCCCCAGGAGGCCCGATGATTGAGAAGAGTCGACTCTATGTGTAGTGATCCAGGCGTCGGTTAACGCTTCGCCGATCCAATGCTCGCATCCTACTTCGGGAGAGAACACATGGCATTATGGGTTGCGAGAGCGGGACGGCACGGAGGGACGGGGGAACGCTACGAGTACCTCCTCGGCTCGGACGGGCAGCGATTCGCACGCTGGGTGGTCGGACCTGATGGCTGCCATCTCGCCAGCGCCCACTGCCCCTCATCAAGGGGCGCAGGGGTCCGTGGGCAGAATCCAGTGCAGGCCCTTGACGTCGGCCGAGTCCACAGAGAAGTGGAGCGGGAACTCGTTCCGTGCCCCTGACGCGCAATCGCCCCATGGGTTGAATCGGAGCGCCTGTGGGCCTCCGGTGGGGGCGAGCACGCTGAAGTGACCGCTTTCGTTCGTGGTCGGGCCGACGCACCGGCTACCACGTTCGGTCATTTCCCAGCATAAGGTGAATCTCAAGTTGGCATGCGGCTGCAAATCCGGGTCGGTGATCCGGCCTTCAACCAACCAGCGGCAGGCGTCGGGGTCGACGAGCCATGTCAGTGAGGTTTCCTGGCTGGACAGAACGGGGAAGTACCCTTGTTCGAGCCCCGTCGAAGTGTGGCGTTCCTGCCATTGCGCCGCATAGTCGGAATCGATGTGGCAGCCGCGGGCGATGTCACCCGTGGGGTGCGGGACGGAAATGCTCAGGCGGTAGCGGCCCGCCTTGGGCAGCGTGGCGACGAAAGTGCCGTCGCTCCCGATGCGTGCCTTCCAGCCGTATGCACGGCCCTGTTCATCGGGCTCCTCATAGAGGGTCACCTGGTGACGATCGTACCAATCGCTCGATCGACCCAGCAGCCGCCCCTGGACGACGAGGGTGCACACCCCGTTGAGCTGTTCCTCTGTCACCGCAATCGCGTGCGAGCCGCTCCCCAGGTGGTAGCGCTGCGCCTGTTCGCGATCGGCGGCGATCCCGTCATCGCTCAGGTACACGGGGCAGGACCGCCTCTCGCGATCCAGGGAGACCACATATGCGCCCGGCACCGGGATCGTCGCGACGTACGCGCCGGACGATCGTTTGGCCGCGACGCAGCCAGCCCCTTCTGCATCACAGATGGAGACGGCTAAATCGTGGAGGGTCGCATCGGCTGCTTGCTTCCGAGGCAGCGTCAACGTGACGGTCGTCTGGCAGAACCCAGCCGGCAGGGCCAAGTCGAGTCCAGCGACCATCTCGCGATCGGATGCGATCGTCAGGGGTGCCGTCGTCCAGGCCGCTAGGCGATCGACGTGCATGGGCAGGCGGCAGTCGCTGTTCCCGTCGGCCAGGGCCACGGTATGCGCCTGACCCTTGGGTAGGTTAAGTGTGAAGGTGCCGTCGTCGCCGACCGCCGCGACGTGCTGCAGCGGGTAGCGCTCGTCGATGACCAGATCAACGGAGGTTGCGACGACAAAGAGGTCCGGCGGGGGAGACTCCGCAGCAGCGGCCACGCGGCCGTGAAACTGCGTGAAGAGGGCGCGCCGCCGCTCCCAGAAGTAGGTGTAGAACTCGGCGGGGGTGAGACCGAAGGCGCGGGCGAATGCCGCCTGCCAGGTCGTCACGTCGGGCGCATCGGACCCCAGGATGCGCCAGAAGTCGAGCAGCGCCTCGCGCTCGTTGATCTCCAGGAGATAGGGAATGCCGATCGTGTCCTGGCTGCGCGACCCCGGCCCGACGAGGCCACCCGTTTCGTACTGCGCCAGATCGAGGAGGTTCGTGTAAGCGGCGCGCTGCTCGTCGATAGACGGCAACGGTCGATTGACGTAGTGCCAGACGGTCGTCCCCTCCACGAGCCACTGGGGGACGTACGGATAGTCGGGCATTGTGAAAGTCGAATTGAACGAGGTGAAAGTACTCGTGCAGCATCACGTGCCGCCCGAAGGCAAAGAGGTCCGACTCGTAGTTCCGATGGAGGGGCGTGTCCCAGGTGTCCCACGGGATCACAATCTCGTGCAGCGATCCCCCGGCAGTCGGTTGGCCGGGCACGGCGACGCCGGCCGACGGCCTCTCGCCCAGGAGTTCGGCACGGCTCTCCGGGGTCGTGGGGATCCGGACCATGTAATGATCCGGATCGACCTCGATCCCTCCATAGCCGGTGAACAGGGCGATCGTATGGACCAGGTCATTGCGGACAATGGTGGCGAAATCCCTTTCGAGGTAGTCGTGATCCAGCCCTCCGACGAACTGAATTTCCGGCAACCGGCCCGAGGGCTGCAGCCAGGGCGTCGCGTGCTGCATCTGCAGCATGAAGGCGTCGCCGCGATGCACGGGTACGCCGTCCCGGTACGGGGCATGCCAGGCGGGCGTCCACGCTAGGCCGCGCTGGCGACTCGCGTCCCAGCGCCAGGCGGTGGCTAAGTGCGGGCGCAGGCCGATCAAGGCGTCTCCGATGGGGACGTCGCTTCCGCCGGTCCAGGCGACGACGTTGCGCCCCGCTCGCAACTGGAACAAGTGGTCCGCCGGTGCCGCCGCGCGCCGCCAGGTGACCGGACTCGGCCCACCGATCCGGAACCAGTAGCCGACGCCATAGCGAAGCACCTGCAGCCCCTGGGCGTCTTGGGCCGCCGTCCGGGTGGCAGCGCGGCCGTCGACGTGATGAATGGCCTCGACCTGCGGCAATGCATTGAAGACCTCACCGACGGCGCGGTCCTCGTCGATCCAGCCGACCAAGTTCCAACCGGGATACAACGTCGTCGTCACATCGTCCGCCGCCGAGATCCGGTCACCTGGCATCGCCAGGACAAGGGCGACGGCACACACCACTGCCAGCTTCCAAAGCAGAGGACGTAGGGAATGCAGATCACGCACACCGCGGGGGGTCGACGACAGTGGCAGCCATGCCGCCCCCAGGAGTACGGCGGCCGCGATCCCCATGACGGAGGCGTTTCCGAAGCGCATCGATCAGGCATCTCGCTCGGAGCCGTTGTGAGTAATTATAGTCACTGCAATGGAAGAGACCGTGCGCGCTGGATTTCGACCCTCTCCAAATGACGGCTCGTTCGTAGCCAACCAGAAACCCTTCCGTTACCGCGGGTTGGGGGGCTCGAAGAGGCTGCGGGCGATGGCGATGACGGCGTCGATATTACTGCCCAGTAGGCTCCCGTCGTATCCGGCAATTCGATATCGGCTCTGCGTGGCGGCGTCGTAGACCCAGACCGTCACGGGGAAAAGATCAGAGTTGCTCGGCCCGGCCGGGCTGTACTGGACCAGCGCCGGCCGCCCGGCGATCAGGCGTGTCTCGGCGACGCCCAACGTATCGGCATTACTGCGCGACACCGCCGGTTCGGGCCAGCCTCTTAGTGTCGCGTGGGCTCCCTCAATGCGGACACCGAGATACCCCTCCGGGACCTGGTACGCCGCGATATACCCATAGGCCACATCTTCCGGATCGCTGGTGGCGTCTGCGAAGGTCCAACCGGCGGGCAGCACGGGGTCGCGCCAGTAGGGCAGGAGCCGGGCCTCGGCCAGGGTTTCCGCAAAGCGGCTCGTGTTGTAGGCGGGCGGCTCGTGGAATTCCGGATCCTCGGTCGCTCCCGTCCAGTCCTCCGGCACGATCTGGTAGATACCGTGGCGAATGGGGGTGGTGAGGCTGGACCCGCCCAAATTGGGCAGATCGCCCCATTCGAACGTGGCGGCGGTGTCGGCAGCGATGGGCCCGGTGCAGCCGACGAAGGCATAGGTCATCCAGGCCACGGCCAGGAGCCTCTGAGGCACCGTGCCGGTGGAGTCTGCTTTCACCTCGGTCACCTGGTAGCGCACGAAGCAGTCGTCAGCCTGGCGCCATTCGAAGAGGTCACCGGGTGCGACAGAGTCGTAGCGATCCGTTCCGGGAGATGCCGTGGGCGTCGTGCGTATGGATCAGGAGGGCCGTGGTCGTGCCATCGCGCAGTCCCTCGTAGGTGGAGACGGCGCTGGCCGGATCGTCTGGGTCGGCGAGGAAAGCGTAGTGGCCGGGCTCGGCCACCGCACCGCTGAGGTCGTAGGTGTCGTAGCGCAAGGGCAGAGGTGCAGGCTCTGGGGCTGGGGCTTCTTCTGACGCGGTTCCCGTGGGCTCGGCGGGCGGATCGACGGAATCCAACAAGACCCGGTCGCCGGGTAATGGCGGCGATTCCGGAGCGCCTATCTCAGGTGATGCAGGATCGCCAGCCGGCGAAGATGCGGCCAGCGGATCGGACTTGCTCTGGTCTCCGGGCGCTTCCGGAAGCGGAGGATCGAGCGGAGCCATTGGCGGTGACGGCGTCTCCGGCGCCGGGGCAGGAGTGGCTGGCGCGGGTGGCTCGATTGGGGCGGTAGGCGGTGTGGGGGTCTCCGTGGTCGCAGGCGGGGGATCGTCGTCTGGGGAGCCATCGCATGCTACGAGGATGCTCGCCAGCACCAGCACAAAGGCCGCTGTGAACAGGAACGCCGGTCGCCGGAGGCCGTGCGGCACCATCACCCCGTCTCCTAATCGAGTTCGATAAAGCCGATGATCTGAGGCCAGCGCCCCTCCCCCACGACTGCGCCGTCCAGCAGGACGCGGCAGGAGCGGGCGGGATTCTCGGGACAGTCGGCGCTGGCGCGGGACGGCTCCGGCGTGGGCGCGGGATGATAGAAGAAGTGGTCAAAAAATGCGATCTCCCCGTCGAGCGTGGCCGTCACCGCCCCGATCCACGTCTCTCCGTCCAGAAGCGAGAGCAGGATGGTGCTCGAGTCGCGGGTCCAGGCGTACGGCGTGCCGTCCGAATTGCGTGCCGGATTGAGGACGACCACGGGTCCCCCGGCCCACGGAACCACGCCCGAGGCACGCGCTAGGTCGTCCCGGTCGACACGTAGGAGCACGTCCCCAGAGGGAAGAGCGAACACAACCAACGCGTCGTAGAGGGCAAGAGCGATCTTCCGTCCGTCGGGGGAGACGCGCCAAGATGTGGGCGACGGCCAGTGATCGTCGGACAGGGTTACCAGGTGCCCATCCAGACCGACATAGAACAGCCCTTTCTCCAGCCCAGCGACGATCCCGTCCTGGGCGGCCTGCACGACATCCAACTCGCGATAGGTGAAGACGGTCCAAGTGCGGCCCGCGCCGGCGTCGTAGGCGAGCACGCGCCGCGTCGCGATCGGCTCCACGCCTTCGGCGCCGTCGGCAACCGTCAGGTAGTCCCCTTTGACCGAGTACAGGAAAAGCGGCCCGACCATCCCCTCATGCGGAGGTGGGGCCAAGGGCACGGGCTCCCGCGTGACTGCGCTAGGGGTGATCCCCCGCAGCGCGACCCCCGCGAGAGGCTCCACGAGCCCGTGGAACTGGGTCCAGCCCCGGCCAACCCCTTGCCACACCACCCGCCCCTGGTATTCCACAGCAGCCGAAACTGGGTGCGGGCTCACGTAATAGGGGTCCTCAGTTGCCGAGGTCATGAGGGCGGGCGGCCGCAGCGCCCGCTCGACATCAAGCGACAGCGATCGGATCTCGCCGGTCGCCGTGTCCAGGATCCTGGGCTCGTCCGACGGGATGCGAAAGGCCTCGTCAAGCGGGATGCGGAAGGCGACGTACTGCGACCCGCCCAACCAGATCCTGCCTGGAAACGCAGAAGCCTCCATGACCCCATCGGTGTCGGCAATGGTCCACCGCAGCTCCCCCGTGGCCACATCGATCACGTCCCAGCTTTCCCAAATAACCCAATACTCGCCAATCTCGCGTAGCTCTCCGAACCGCAGGGCATAGCGGAGGTCGGGGGACAGGGACGACCAGTCCTGCGGCAGAACGCGAATGCTGCCGTCGAGGCCGAGCAGCGCGGTCCGTGGCGCCCCAGATCCGCGACCCGTGATGCTGAGCGCGGTTCCGTCCGCGTGCCAGTTGCCCACCCGCCACGACCCCTTCAGCGATAGATCGGTGTCCGTGACGCGCACGACTTCCCCACCACTGACGGTATCAAGCACGCTGAGAATGGACTCACCGTCGCCGTACAGGACCGCGACGTGCATCCCGTCCGGGGAGACCTCGATCGCCTGGATCTCGGCGTGCTCGAAGAGCATAGTCTCGCTGTGGCCGTTGAGGGCCACACGGTGGACCTGCCCCATGCTCCAGACAAGCAGGCTTGTGCTGGCCGGCTGCACGGCCGAGCGGCCGATGCTGTCTCCGCCGGGGAGCACGTTGCGGTAGTCGAAGGCGGGCCAGTACTTATCCGTACCGACGTCATAGAGGGAAACCCGCCGGATTTCAATCTCTCCATCGTCCGATGCCTCTTCCACACCCACGCGCTCCGAAATGATGAGCAGCGGGCCAACCACAGGCACGGCGGGGCTGTTGGGTCCAGCCGTAAGCGGCACGATCGGAGGAAGCACGTCCGCCGCGATCGGAGCGGAGGTATCCACAGCAGCGGCAATATCCGGAGTGGCGGCGGATGCGGTTACGTCTGCTTCGGTGACGGGCGCATCCACTTCGGTGAAGGTAGGTGTGGCATCTACCGGTGGAATAGGTGGCTCGGGTGACTCGATTGCCATGGCAATCTGTGGAGCAGCCTCGCTGGGAGCGGGCGACGGGTCGTCGCCTGAGGAACCGCCACACGCCGCCAGCCCGCTGGCCAGCAGCAATGCGAGGACGGGCATTAGCAGGCCGCGCCACGATCGCCGTGCCCGCCGGACCGGCATAGGGCCCCTCTCAGCCTTCTCGTCCAACTTAACGCCACTGCCAGGGGAGTAGTTCCGCGCGGGCCCCACGATCGGGTCGCCCCGCACGCGCGGGCGTGATTTAGTGGCCCGTCAGTGGACTGTGGACCGGTCCGTCGATCGGGGCATGTTCAGAACCCCTGAAATCCTAGAGAGATTGTGGTCGGGGCGACTGGATTTGAACCAGCGACCTCTTGACCCCCAGTCAAGTGCGCTACCGGACTGCGCCACGCCCCGACGGCCGGTTGGAATGATGCTAGCAGGCGGGCACGCTAGTGCCGCGGCCGCGCCGGGGCGGGCGGGGGCGGCTCGTCTATCCGTCGCGGATCACGTTGAACAGAATGATGACGATGAAGATGACGAGCGGGATGATCCAAGAACGGTTGCGGCGGCGGGCTTTCTCGCTCGATTGCGCATCTGGGATGGGGCCCCCCTCCGGAGTGCCGGCGCGGGGAGGGGCGGCCATGGAGGGCGGTGGTTGCTCCGCACCGGGCGCGGCTTGGGTGCCTTCGGCCCGGTTCGCATCGCGCGCGATGCGGGCGGCGTCGCGCTCGGCGTCTTTCCACATGCTCGCGCCGGCGTTCTGAAAGGGGTCCTCGAAGTCGTCTGATTGCTTGTAGGGATCGTCGCTCATGGGGGCTCCTTGGTTGCAGTGTAGATCGCGGACGCTTATGGATGCGCTGCCGGCGACGGTATCGAGGCGGCCGGCTGCGTGCTTCCGTCCGGGGCGAGCTGCAGCAGGGTGCGGAGCGCGGCCTCCAGGGCGGGTAGCCAGTCGTCGCCGAGCGCGTGGGGCTGAAACCGGATCAGGGTGCGGCCGACTGCGACGCCGGGCGGCAGCGCGGTCGGCGGCAGCTGTGGCGGCCGGATGCCCGCGGCCAGGCGCAGGACGAACGCGTTTTCCTCGCGGGCGAGTGACGTGGCGCCGAGGTTGGCGGCGAGGGTGCGGATCCGGATGGCCGCGATGAGGGTTGCCAGCGGGCGGGGGATGGGGCCGAAGCGGTCGACGAGGGCGGCGGCGAGGTCGTCCGCGGCCGAGAGCTGGGCGACGGCCGCCAGCTCTTGGTAGACCGCCAGACGCAGGTTGGTGTCCGGGATGTAGCTTTCGGGGATATGGGCGGCGATGGGGAGGTCGAGGGCGACGGCGGGGGGACGTTGTAACGGTTCGGGCGGGCGCCCTTCCTGCGCGGCCCGCAGCTGCTCGACGGCCTCGGCCAGCAGCTGCGTGTAGAGCTCGAAGCCGACGGCGCCGATGTGCCCGCTCTGCTCGGCGCCGAGCAGGCTGCCGGCTCCGCGGATCTCGAGGTCGCGCATGGCGATCTGAAAACCGGCGCCGAGTTCGGTGGCTTCGAAGATCGCTTGGAGCCGCTTTTGGGAGGGCTCGGTGAGGCCGGCGTAGCGGTCGTAGAGGAGATAAGCGTAGGCCTGCGCGGCGCCGCGCCCGACGCGCCCGCGCAGCTGGTAGAGCTGCGCCAGTCCAAGCCGGTGCGCCTGGTGGATGATGATGGTGTTGACGTTGGGGATGTCCAGGCCGGACTCGATGATGGTGGTGCAGACGAGGATGTCGGTCGCGCCGGCGGTGAAATCGAGCATGATGCGTTCGAGGTCGCGCTCCGGCATCTGCCCGTGGGCGACGGCGATGCGGGCCTCTGGGACGAGGTCGCGCAGCCAGCCGGCGATCGTTTCGATGGAGCGAACGCGGTTGTGCACGAAGTAGAGCTGGCCCCCGCGATCGAGCTCGCGGATGATCGCCTCGCGCACGGTTTGGTCGTCGGTTTCCATGACGTAGGTGGCGATGGGCAGGCGCTCCTCCGGGGGCGTTTCAATGGTGGAGACGTCGCGGATGCCGGCGAGCGCCATGTGGAGGGTGCGGGGGATGGGGGTGGCGGAGAGGGTGAGGACGTCGACCTCCCGGCGGAGCTGCTTGAGCCGCTCCTTGTGGGCGACGCCGAAGCGCTGCTCTTCGTCGATGACGACGAGGCCGAGCGATTTGAACTGGACATCCCGCTGGAGGAGCCGGTGGGTACCGATGAGGATGTCGATGCGGCCGGCGGCCAAGTCCTGGAGGATGGCACGTTGGGCGGCGGGGGAGCGGAAGCGGGAGAGGACCTCGACGCGTACGGGAAAGGGAGCGAGCCGCGCGCGGAAGGTTTCTTCGTGCTGCTGCGCGAGGACGGTGGTGGGGACCAGCATCGCCGTCTGCTGCCCGGCGGTGGCGACCCGGAAGGCGGCACGGACGGCGATTTCGGTCTTCCCGTAGCCGACGTCGCCGATGATGATGCGGTCCATGGGGCGGGGGCGGGCTTGGTCGGCGCGGACGGCTTGGGCGGCGGCGGCTTGATCGGGCGTTTCAATAAAAGGGAAAGAGGCCTCCAGCTCCATATGCCAGGGACCGTCGGAGGGGATGGCGACTCCCGGCAGGATCTCGCGCGCGGCGTAAAGTTTGAGGAGGGATTCCGCGAGTTCGCGGACGGAGGCGCGGACCCGCTGCTTGGCGCGCGCCCATTGCTGGGTGCCGAGGCGGGTCAGGGTGGGGGGCGCGTCGCTGGCGCCGACGTAGCGCTGGAGACGATGGAGCTGGTCGGTGGGGACGAGGAGGCGGTCGTTGCCGGCGTAGGCGAGTTGCAGATACTCCCGCTGCCGGTCGCCGACCTGCTCTCGCGTCAGTCCTACGAAGCGACCGATGCCGTGCTCAATATGCACGACGAGGTCGCCCGGTTGCAGGTCTTGGAGGAAGGTGGCGTGCTTGCGGCTCCGCTTGGCGACCGTACGGCGCTGCTTGGCGAAGCCGAAAATCTCGGCGTCGGTGAGCAGGGTGAGGGGATCTTGGTCGCGCTGGAGGCGCCAGCCCTGGGGTGCGGAGCCGTGCAGCACCGTGAGAGCGGTGCCGTCGGGAGTGACGCCGGCTGCGAGGTCGTGCTCGGCGAATAGCGAGACGAGGCGGGGTGCCTGCTGGGTGATGAGCACGGTGCGCGCCCGGGGCGCGCGCGGCCGCCTGAGGTCGTCGATGAGGGTGCGGAGCCGGCCGCCGTAGGCCTCCACCGGCTGGAAAGGGAGGCGGGTGACCGGGGTGCTGTGCGCGTCGCTGGCGAAGCGAGCGAAGTTGACGCGGGGACGGGTGTCGGCGGGGGTACTGACGGCGGAGAAGGCGACGTGGGGGAGGGGGAGACGTGCGGGGATCCGCCCGCCCGCCTCGAGATCGTCGCGGACGCGCGTGTCTTCCTGAACGATGTCGTCGAGGAGAGCGCGGGATTCGTCCGGCTCGTCCCAGATCACGAGCGTTTCCGGCGGCAGATGGTCCCAAAGGAGGCCGCGCGCGATGAAGGGCGTCCAGAAGCCGAGTTGCGAGGGCAGCGAGACCCGAGTGATCTGCTCCAGGTCGGCGGCGAAGGCGGTAGCGGCTTCGCCGCGGAGACCTTCCAGATCGAGCGAGGAGGCCAGTGCGATGGCGTCCTCGCCTGCTTCGGCCTCGGTCGCGACGCCGAGCGGGATTTCCCGCAGCGTTGCGATGGAGCGCTGCGTGGTGGGATCGAAGCGGCGCAGGCTTGCGATTTCGTCGCCGAGGAGTTCGATGCGGAGGGGGGCGTCGTCGGTGGCGGGGAAGACGTCGACGATGCCGCCGCGGCGGGCAAAGACGCCGGGCTCGTCGACCACGGTGGCGGATCGGTAGCCGCCGCCGTCGAGAGCGGAGAGGAAGGGGCCGAGGGGGAGCCGTCCGCCGACCTGAAGCCGGGGGAGGCTGAGGCCGGCGGGCGCGTTGGCGTCGGCGGTCGCGGCGCGCGTGCGCTGCGCCAAGGCTTGCACGTCCGTGACGACGAGAGGGCGGGCGTCGCGGGGGGCGAGTGCGGCGAGGACGCGCAGGCGGGCACGGCTGGCGGCGCTTTCCCGCGCGGTGCGCTCGTACGGGAGCGACTCACGGGGCGGGAAGAGCAGAAGCGCGTCGCCCTGACGGGGCGGCAGCCAAGCGCGGAGCTCTTCCAGGTAGTCTTGCGCGAGGGTGGGTTTGGAGGTGACCAGGAGGATCGGTCCGTCGTATAGGCGCCGCAGGGCAGCGACCACGGCCGCCTTGGCGCCGTCGGGCAGGCCGAGGGTGTGGGACGCTCGCCGGGTCCGCGTCGGCGTGCAGCCGATCGCCTCGCGCACCGCCGCTTCGATATCGGGGAGCAAGGCCGATAAGAGGCCTGCGGATTGGATGTGGGCCGAGTCAGGGCTGGCGCTCACTCGTGCTGCCGTCCTCGCCAAGGCTTGGCGGAGACCGGCCGCATGACCCTGCCCTCCGCCGTATCGCTTTGATGGGTTGAGTGTAGGCCGCTCGAATGCTGCGGCCTTCCGCGCTCCTGCCGCGTGCGGCGGAGGGGCTCTCCGGCCTAGCCGTCCACGGCGGCGTTGAAGCGGTTCATGGCGGTCTCGACACCATCCCGGAGGATGGCGATGATCGCTTCGGCGGCTTTCGCTTCGGCCTGCGCGAGCGCGGCGGCTTGGTCCGGGCCGGGGTCGGCGAGGACGTAGTCGCTGACGGCGCCGGGGTCCCAGGACGGCTGACCGTGGACGAGCGGGCGGCCGATGCCAATGCGAACGCGGGGAAAATCCAGCGAGCCGACCGCTTGCGCGATCGAGCGCATACCCTTCTGGCCGCCGTCGCCGCCGCCGGGGCGGATCCGGACGCGGCCGTTGGGCAAGTCGACTTCGTCGTAGACGAGGATCAGGGCACTGGGATCGGCGCGGTGGCGGGTGAGCAGCGCCTGGACCGCGCGGCCGCTTTCATTCATGTAGGTGCGTGGCTTGGCGAGGACGACCGGGCCGTAGGGTGTTTGGCCTTGTCCGCTCCAGGCGAGTTTGGCCTTGTCTTCCAGGGGCAGGCGCAGGCGCTCCGCCAGGCGCTCAACGACGCGGGCGCCCACATTGTGGCGGTGCCTGGCGTACGGAGCGCCGGGATTGCCGAGACCCACGACGATGCGGGCGCCGGGCAGCGCCGGAGAGCGGACGCGCAGCAGACGGGCGAGGCGGCGCCTGGGCATAGCGGGAGACTAGGTGAGGGATAGGCTCGCGGCCAGCGGCGCGCCGCTCTCGCTGCACTGGGCCAAGGCCGGCTGCGTGTGCCTGCCCACCCCGACCAAAACCCCTTGGGCCACGGCGATCCGGAAGCGACGCACGCGGTGGAGACGATTGGAGACGACACGGACGCTGGTGCGGCGCATCGACGGGCAGGCGCTGGCGGGTGCAGCGAGACGGCGGGGGTACGGGCTCCCTTACTGAGGGGCACTCCCTGGCGAACGGCCGGCGAACGCCGATCCCAGACTCCTGCTGATTCCGGTATGGTGCTGACTCCGGTATGGTTCCGCGCTCAGCCCTCCAGGCCAGATCTTCCCTGACGCGTATCGCCGTCGTAATCGCCCTCCTCATCGCCCTGGGGGTGGCCGAGTCGCCGGGTGTGCGTGCCCAGTCGGGGGCCGGTGCAGCGACCACGACGGCGGTCGAGGTGACCGTCTGGCGGAGTATCTCCGACCCCGCGCAGCTGTACGTCAGCACCCGGCCCGCCGGCGGCCGCTGGCGCACGCTGAATACCCCCCTCGACCTGTCCATGCGCAGCGCCTCGGGCCGCTTCCACCAGAGCAACGCCGTCCGCGTCGCGGTGCCGCTGGGGCGTGGCGTCACGGCCACCGTGGAGGTGACGGTGTGGCGGTCGGTGGCAGACCCAGCGCTGCTCTACATCAGCACCCGGCCCGCCGGCGGCCGCTGGCGCACGCTGGACACCCCCCTCGACCTGTCCATGCGCAGCGCCTCGGGCCGGTTCCACCAGAGCAGCGCCGTCCGCGTCGCGGTACCGGTGCCCGATCTCGTGATCGACCCGCCCACCGTCAGTGCGAGCCGCCTGATGCCAGGCCAGACTTTCGCGCTCTCCGTCACGGTGCGGAACCGGGGGACCGGCGCCGCGGGCGACGCCACCCTGATCTACTACCGGTCCGACGACGCGACCATCACGGCCGGCGATACCGAGGTGGGACGGGACCGGGTCGCCGGGCTCGCTGCCTCGTCGGGCGCGAGCGAGAAGTCCCTCCGTACGCAGGCGCCCGCCGCGCCGGGCGTCTACTACTACGGTGCCTGTGTGACCGCGGTGGCCGGCGAGGCCGACCCCACCAACAACTGCTCCGTTAACGCCGTCCGCGTCGAGGTGCAGGCGCCCGATCTCGTGGTCGACCCGCCCACGGTCAGTGCGAGCCACCCCATGGCAGGCCAGGCCTTCGCGCTCTCCATCACGGTGCGGAACCGGGGGACCGGCACCGCGGGCCCCGCCACGCTGACCTACTACCGCTCCGACGACGCAACTATTACGACCGACGATACCGAGGTGGGACGGGACTGGGTCGCCGCGCTCGACACAGTGCCGGGCACGAGTGAGGAGTCCACCCGCACGCAAGCGCCCACCACGCCGGGCGCCTACTACTACGGTGCCTGTGTGGCCGCGGTGACGGGCGAGGCCAATACCACCAACAACTGCTCCGCAGCGGTGGCCGTCCCTGTTGCGGCCTTCAACCTCCAGCAGGTGTCGTGGGTCGCGGATGGCCTCACGAGCGAGGAGCGAAGGGCGCTGGGCCGCATCCGGTACCTCGCTCAAGTGGACCTGTCGATGTCATCGCAGCGGGTGGCAGGCGCGTCGTGGCTCGCCGACGGCGTGACCGCAGACGATCTGGGCATCATCAATAACCTAGAGAGCCTGGCTGGCAGCCACGCGGCGATCGCCGCCCAACTGGCGACCGTACCGGACCGGACCGGCCATCTCATCGGGGACGCTCTTCGCTCCGTGCTATGGATTCTCTCCATTGACCCGGACCGGTCGGAGCACCTGCAGCAGCAAGCGTGGTTCCGGGACGGGCTGACCGAAGAGGAAGCGGCGCTAATCGTCGTGCTGCGCAGTGCTTCTGACACGGAAGACGTCTTCCAAGACCTGCTGCGCGGCGGACAGGTGCAGTCGGAAACGATCACCCTGCCACTGGCGGGCGCGGTGGACCTGTACGCGGTCGGCCGGTCGAGTCTTGCCCTGGCGGGACAGCTCGAACGGATGCGGTTCGCGGCCGCGTCCCTGGAGGCGTTCCTGGAGACGCCCTGGCCCAAGTCGGCCACGATCGCGCTGGTGGAGCTGGAATCGGATTTGGGCTCTGATTTCGGTGGGTGGAATAGTGGCCATTCCGTGGTGGTGAAGCATCTCTCCAAGGGCGTGACGTACCACGAGTTAGCCCACTTCTATTTCGGTGCTGCTACAGGCGTCCGGACACCGGTTTGGCTCAGCGAGGGAGCAGCGGAATTCCTGGAGCTCCACACGCTCCGGTTGACCGGAGACATCGGCTCCGTTCGCGCCCTCTATGCCGGTGACCGGGTTCGGATAGCCGAGGAGTGCGCTCCTCAAGGCTGGGCCACGGTCCAGGGGTGGAACGAAACCGGGGAGTGGTTTCATATCTGCCCGTATTGGCTTGGGCGTCAGTTCTTGGCGGGCATGGAACGCACCCTGGGGCAGGCGGTGGTGGTGGCGGCGCTGCGGGAGCTGTTCGAGACCGGGCGGGGCACCGCCAGGACCACGACGGAAGACGAGATCTACCAGGCCTTTCTCACGAACACACCGCCGTCCCAGCGCGAGGCGTTCCGCCTCTGGTACTCGTGCCTCCACGGCCGGCCCATCCCCGGGTATACCACCCCCCCACCCCGCCCCCCCGTTGCACCCCAAAGCAGGGACGCGTTGGCCGCCCTCTACCATGCCACCAACGGCCCAGGCTGGCAGAGCAGTGAGCACTGGCTGAGCGATGCGCCCGTCGACCAATGGCACGGCGTCGGGGTTGACTGTGACGGCTCCGTCATTGCGCTGGACCTCACTGAAAACCAGCTCAGCGGGCCGATTCCACCGGAGTTGGGCCGCCTCACCAAACTCACTGGGCTGAGCCTCGCTGACAACCAGCTGAGCGAGCCGATCCCCCCCGCACTGGGCCGGCTCACCCACCTAACAGCGCTGGACCTTTCCAAAAACCAGTTGACCGGGCCCATCCCCCTCGCACTGGGTCGGCTCGCCAACTTGGAAGACCTTCGGCTCAGTAGCAACCAGTTGACCGGGCCGATCCCCCCCGCCCTGGGCCGGCTCGCCAACTTGGAAGACATTCGGCTCAGTAGCAACCAGTTGACCGGGCCGATCCCGCCTGACTTGGGCCGCCTCACCAAACTCACTGGGCTGGGCCTCGCTGACAACCAGCTGAGCGGGCCGATCCCGCCCGTCCTGGGCGGCCTCGCCAACTTGAGATGGCTGTACGTCGAAAGAAACCTGTTAACCGGCCAGATTCCTGCGGAACTGGGTGGCCTCTCCAAGCTGGATTCACTGGACCTCTCTGGAAACCAACTCAGTGGGCCGATCCCCCCCGCCCTGGGCCGGCTCGCCCACCTGACAAACCTGGACCTCTGGGACAATCAGTTAAGCGGGCCGATCCCGCCCGTCCTGGGCGACCTCGCCAACCTGACAGGGCTGTACCTCTCTGGAAACCAGCTCAGCGGGCCGATCCCCCCTGCCCTGGGCCGGCTCGCCACCCTGACTCGGCTGTCCCTCTGGGGCAATCAGCTGAGCGGGCCGATCCCCCCCGCCCTGGGCCGTCTCGCCCACCTGGAATACCTGTACCTCAATGAAAACCAGCTCAATGGGCCGATCCCGCCTGCCCTGGGCGGCCTCGCCCACCTGACAGCGCTGTCCCTCTGGGACAATCAGCTGAGCGGGCCGATCCCCCCCGCCCTGGGCCGGCTCGCCCACCTGACAAACCTGAATCTCGGTAGAAACCGGCTCAGTGGGCCGATCCCCCCCGCCCTGAGCGGCCTCGCCAACCTGACATACTTAAATCTCGGTGGAAACCAGCTCAATGGGCCGATCCCCCCCGAACTGGGCCGCCTCGCCCACCTGGAATACCTGTACCTCTTTGGAAATCAGCTGACGGGCTGCGTGCCCCAAGGCCTGATGGCGGCGGAGGATGACGACATCGATCACCTCGGGCTGGCGATCTGCGAAGACTCCTAATCGCCGGCAAAGAGGAGGACGCAGACCGACTGCAGGCACGTGCTATAGCCGTGCGGAGGCGCCGCACCAGCTCGCCCACACCGAGCATCGCAACGGACGCGACGGACCACTTGTCCGGGGTGAGTCCCGCCGACTTGAATCTCTTGCGGTCACCGTCTGGGCGGCTGGGTGAGTTGGGCGCGAGGGCGGCGGCGGTGGCTTAAACCGTGCTGGGAGTGGCGGGCGCGCCCGCGCGCAGCGCCGACACGATGCGCGCCAACTCGGTGAAGATGCGGTCGACATCGGCCGGCGTGTTGGTGAGGCCGAAGGAGCAGCGCAAGCTGCCGGCGGCTTGGTCTTGGTCGATGCCCATGGCGAGCAGGACGTGGCTGGGCTCCCAAGAGGCGGTGGTGCAGGCGCTGCCGCTGGAGGCGTCGATGCCGGCGCTGTCGAGCGCTTCGAGCAGCGCTTGGCCGTCGATGCCGTCGAAGCGGATGTTGGCGTTGTTCGGGAGGCGATCGCTGGCGGGGCCGTTGCGCACGGCGCCGGGGATCTCGTCCAGGGCGCGACGGAGCAGACGATCGCG
Organism: Chloroflexota bacterium; assembly: GCA_026707145.1. Classification (GTDB taxonomy): domain Bacteria; phylum Chloroflexota; class Dehalococcoidia; order Bin125; family Bin125; genus JAPOXK01. The sequence goes on from JAPOXK010000023.1 coordinate 75,946, forward strand.
CAAGGCGGAGGTGTGGCGGACGAAGTCCGCGCGTTCGGTCTCCGCGAGGTCGAGGGCGGCGCCCAGACCCACGATGCCCGCGACGTTCTCCGTCCCGGCGCGGCGGTTGCGCTCCTGCCCGCCGCCGGTCTGTTGCGGGAGGAAGGGGGTGCCGCGCCGAAGGTAGAGGAGACCGGCGCCCTTGGGCCCGCCGAACTTATGCGCGGAGAGGCTGAGCAAGTCGACATCCAAGGCCTGGACGTCGAGTGGGAGTTGGCCGGGCGCCTGGACGGCGTCGGTGTGAAGGGGAATGCGGCGGTCCAAGGCGGCGCCTCGCCGGCGGACGGCTTGGGCGATCTCGGCGATGGGCTGCAGGGTGCCCACCTCGTTGTTGGCGAGCATGACGTTGACGAGCGCGGTGTCCGGATCCATGGCGCGGACGACGGCGCTGGGGCTGACCATGCCTTCGGCGTCGACGGGAACGTGGGCGATCTCGAAGCCGAAGCGCTCCAGATAATCGCAGGTGTGCAAGGCGGCGTGATGCTCAATGGGCGTGGTGACGATGCGGTGCCCCGCCCCGGCCAGCCGCTGCGCGAAGGCAACGCCCTTGAGAGCGCTGTTGATGGACTCCGAGCCGCCGCTGGTGAAGATCAGCTCGCCGGGCCGGGCGTTGAGCACGGCGGCTGCCAGCGCGCGCGCGTCGTCGACGGCGGTCGCGGCGGTGCGTCCGAGCGCGTGGAGGCTGCTGGGGTTCCCGAAGCGCTCGCTGGCAAAGGGCGCCATGGCCGCAGCCACTTGCGGGCGGACGGCGGTGGTCGCTGCGTGGTCGACGTAGATGCGGTTCCTCATTCGGCTCGCCTCTTCGCACGCTCCCAGTCGCCGGGCGGCTTCGTTTCGGGTCCCCCGTTCGGTGCGCGCGCTGGCGCGCGACGATCGCAGGGACTCAAGACTCGGCTCGCGCCGCCTGGAAGGCGATCGCTTTCGCCAAGGCCGTGGCGGCGCGGGCAAAGGTGGGGTAGGTCGCGACGCCGCGCTGTTGGAGGGCGTCGCGCACGTCAGCGGCTTTCGCCTCGACGTGGCCGGGGTAGATGATCACGGCGAAGGTTTTCGTGCTTGCTCGGTTGAAGGCGGCCACCGTATCCAAGAGCTCTTCGAGCAGCGCAGGGTCCCTGGCCCAGCGGCCGTGCATGATGTAGGCGGACACCTCAAAGGCAATGGCGTCGATCTTGGGATCCTCGTTGAGGATGTCGAGAACGCGGCGCACGGCGGTCGCGTCGTAGAGGACGGTGTTGACGAGATCGAGAGGATTCTCGGCCGAGCCGCCGATGACGTTGACGAACTCGCGGAGACGGGCGCTGGAGGCGGCGCTGAAGAGGGGGATTTCGAAGCCGGCCTTGGCGAAGTCATCGGCGATGACGACCGACTGCCCACCGGTCATGGCGGCCAGGGCGATGCGGCGGCCGGTCGTGGGGCGCGGACGGCGCAGCGCCTTCACGACGTCGAGCATTTCGTCCAAGCTATCGACCGGGATGGCGCCGGCCTGTTTGACGAGGGCGTTCCAAACACGGCTGTTGGTCGTGAGGGAGGCCGTATGGGAGAGGGTGGCCCGCTTCCCGACTTCGGTTTGGCCGCCCTTCCATACGACGACGGGCTTGCGCCGTGCGACATCCCGGAGGACGCGGGCGAAACGGGGACCGTCGCGGACGCCCTCAATGTACATGCCGATGACCGCGGTGGTGTCGTCGTCGGCGAAATAGTCGAGGTAGTCGGCGGCCTCCAAGACGGCGCCGTTGCCGAACGAGACGAGCGTGCTGCAGTACAACCCGTGGAGGGCTGCTCCCAGGCTGAAGTTCAGGCCGTGGGTGCCGCTCTGGGAGATGAAAGCGATGTCGCCGCCGGCCTGGACGGGCTGGTCGGTGCTGAAGCAGACACCCAAGCGGGGAATGTGCAGGCCCATGCAGTTGGGACCGATGAGAGGGAGACGGGCGTCGCGGGCGAGCTGGATGAGTTCGTGCTCGAGCTGCTTGCCCTGATCATCGCCGTGCTCGCTGAAGCCCGAAGTGAAGAGGGCGATTCCCCCCGCGCCGACGGCGATGCAGTCGCGGACGATATGGGGAGTAACCGTGCGAGGGGCGGCGCAGACGACGAAGTCGATGGGCTCGGGGATGTCCGCGAGGGCGGGAAAATTCTTGATGCCGAGCTCTTCGATGCCGGGGATCTCCCGTTCGTCGACCTGGACGGAGTAGAGGGAGCCGGTGAAAGGCTTGAGGCTCTTGAGCCAGCTGTAGTTTCGGACCTGCTTGTCGCCCACAACGGCGATGCAGCGTGGGTTCAACACGCGCGCCAGGCGCTGCCGCAGTTCGGTCTGGACGGCGTCGTGCGTTGCGTTGGCTTCGCTGGCGGTTGTCACTGGGAGTGCTCGTTCTCGATCAGCACGATACGGGCGTCGACCGCGCACGCGCCCTCGGGGCCGGCGATGATCGGGTTCAGGTCGAGTTCGGCGATGTCGGGATTGGCGACGGCGAAGCGGGAGACGGCGAGGAGGATCGCCTCGATGGCGGCGAGGTCCGCGGGCGGGGCGCCGCGGTAGCCCTGGAGCAGAGGGAAGCCTTTGATCTCGTGGATCATCGCGGCGGCATCGGACGGGGTCAGGGGAACGAGGCGGAGCGCGACATCTTCCAGCACTTCAACCAAGACGCCACCCAGGCCCACCATCACGACGGGTCCGAATTGGGGATCGCGCGCGAGTCCGACCACGAGTTCGACGCCTGGAGCGGCCATCGGTTGGACGGAGACGCCCTCGAGGGCGGCGAGATGGCTGGTGGCGGCGCGGATCTCGTCATAGGCGGCGCGAACCGCTGCCGCGTCCGGGAGGTTAAGGACAACGCCGCCGTGGTCGCTTTTGTGGGAGATGGCGGAGGCGACGACTTTGAGTGCGACGGGGAAGCCGAGGGCAGCAGCGAGCGCGGCGGCGTGACTCGGGCTCGTGGCAAGCTCGGTAGGAATGGTGGGGAGACCAGCGGCCGCGAGGATCTGTTTCGATTCGACCTCGTTGAGCACGGTGCGGCCCTCCGCCCGCGCTTGATCCAGAAGGGCCTCACTCATCATTTTCTCCGGCAACGCGCTGTGTGGCTGCAATCCAGGGCGAGTTGAGGCTAGCCGAGCGAGCGTGGCGTGGTCGATTAGGTAGGATCCCAGGGAGCGACCGAGACTTTACTAGTTATACTCTTGCCGGTATTATTACATATGCAGATGAGCGATAGAGATGGAGCGGTCGTGGGCGAGGCGCCGTTCGAGAATTACCTGGATCTGGTTGAAGCCGCGCGGGAGTTGTCGGTGCATCCGCAGAGTTTGCGGCGCCTGATCAAGCAGAAAAAGGTGCCGGCGACCTTGTTCGCGGGGAAGTATTTGATCGAGCGCGACAAGCTCGAGATGTTCAAGGCGAACTATGATCCGCGGCCCGGCCGCAAGCCGCTGTGGCGGCTGTTGTAAACGCGCCGCTTTCCCGACCCCTCAGTACTCGTTGGTGCGCTGGATGTAGGCCATGCAGCGGGCGTACTGCGCCTCGGTGATGCGGTTGGATGATTCGAGATAGTTGAGCAGCATTTCGAGGGTGAGCAGGGCGTGCAGCTGGATGCCGACGGCCTTTAAGCGCTGCTGGCCCCCGGCTTGGCGGTCGAGGAGGGCGACGGCGTCGTGAACCATGAGGCCGGCGGAGCGGAGGGTCTCGGCGGTGGCGAGCATGCTGGTGCCGCCGGTGATGAGGTCGTCCACGATGAGCGCGGTCTGGCCGGGGAAGTATGATCCCTCGATCTCTTCGTAGCGCTCTGTGCCGGCGCGTGGATGGGGATAGATGAGCGGGAGGTCGGCGACGAGGGCGTAGGCGGTCGCGATGTGGAGGCCGCCGATAGGAACGCCGGCGACGAGTTCGAAGGGGGCCATGGCGGGGCGCAACATGCCGCTGAGGGTGCGGGTGTGCTCGCGGATGAGCTGACCGACCGCGCGCAGGGCACGCGGGTTGCTGACGATGCGTCTGACGTTGACCCAGATCGGGGAGTCGGTGGTGGAGCCGACGTTGAACTTCCCAAACTCGACGGCACCCGAATCCCAAAGGATGCGGGCGAGCCATAGGTTGCCGGGGTCACTGCTACTGGCGTGCATCCGCTGCCGAAGGGACCGTCGACGGAGTCACGAACTCGGTGTTTGGTGCTGGTCGCATCCTAGGCGGAGGCTTAAAACAGCGTCAACGCGTGCGCGGCTCTGGAGGCGGGATTTGGTGGGGCAGGGGTTGGCCCCGGAGACCTGCGAGGAGATTGTCGACTGCCAGATCGGCCATTTTCGTGCGGGTGGCGAGGCTGGCGGAGCCGATGTGCGGGAGGACGATCACATTGGGCATGGCGAGGAGGGGGTTGTCGGGCTCGATGGGCTCGGTCGTGGTGACGTCCAGGGCTGCGCCGGCGATCCGTCGGTTGCGCAAGGCTTCGATCAGGGCTGCTTCGTCGACGAGGGGACCGCGAGCGGTGTTGATGAGGATGGCGTGTGCGGGCATGCAGGCGAGAGCGTCTGCGTCTATGAGGTGGTGAGTTTCCGCTGTGAGGGCGCAGTGCACGCTGACGAAGTCGGATTGTGCGAGGAGCGCGGGTAAGTCCTGGTAGCTGGCCCCGAGGCGCTCTGCCGCCTGGGGCTTCTGCCGGCGCGACCAGTAGAGCGTGCGCATGCCGAAGCCGGTGGCGCGGGTGGCGAGGGCTTGGCCGATGGCTCCAAAGCCGATGATGCCGAGGGTGGCGCCGTGGATGTCTGCGCCGGCCAGCGTGGTGGGCGACCAAGTGCGCCACTGTCCGAGACGCACGTAGGAGGCTGCTTCGACGAGGCGCCGGGCGGCGGCGAGGAGCAGAGCGAAGGCAAGATCGGCGGTGGTCTCGGTGAGGACGCCCGGTGTGTTCCCGACGGGAATCCCGCGCGCGGCGCAGGCGGCGACGTCGATATTGTCGACACCGACGGCCATCTGCGAGACGACTTTGAGCTGCGGCCCGGCGTGCTCCAAGAGATCTGCATCGACGCGGTCTGTGATGAGACAGAGGAGGCCGGCGGCGTTGGCGGTGCGCTCCAACATGGCGCTGCGCGGTGGCGGGAACTCCTCCGGCCAGAGGTCGACGTGGAGTCCCGGCTCGTGGCGGAGGCGGTCGAGGCCGCGGCCGGGAAGGTCCCGTGTGACGAAAACTCGCATGGCTGCGGCCAAGCGGACTAGGTGGATGCTTGACGCGCCTTGCGTTTGGCGATGCGTGCAAGGCGCTGCTCGGGTTCCTTGCCGCTGAGGTAGCGCGGTTCGTAGTCGGACGGGCGGCTCTGGATTTGGGCGGCATGCTGGCGATCGTGCCGGTACAGGGAGCGGAGCCATTGCATAACGGTGAGTTCGCCGAACTCGTTGTCCTTCGCCGTGCGCTCGAAATCGGAGAGGGAGAGCGTGGCGATGAAAGCGAGTGCGCGATCCCGCTCCTCCTGCATGGCGGCGACGATTTCCGGGATCGAATGATCGGGCGCGTCCTCAATGGGGATGGCGACTCCCTCGCCGAGGGCCGTCCGCAGGCCGGTGATGTCGGCGCCGTTTTGTTCGAGCGCGGCGCGCGCGAAGTTCACGTGCATGCGATCGGACTCAAGGAGGTGCGCGAGTTGCTCTTTGGCCGTCCACTGCTCTTCTCCCACGGCGTTCTGGGGGACGGCATCGGCCAGTTCCTCGGTGAGGCTCTCGACGATCGCGAAAAGCGCGGCGCGCTCCGTTGCCATTTTTTCAGTCAGAGCGGCGATGTCGGCGTTGGAGTATTGGGGCATGGAAGGACCTAGTCGTCTTCGAGGGTGCTGGTGTCGCCTTCGGGCAGACCGAGCTCTCGCGCCTTGAGGAGGCGGCGCATGATCTTACCGCTGCGTGTCTTGGGGAGCGAGGGCAGAAAGTCGATCTCGCGGGGAGCGACGCCGGGGCCGAGCTTCCGGCGAGCGAAGCCGATGAGCTCGTTGCGCAGGCTGTCACTGGGGGCGTAGCCGTCCTTGAGAGCGACGAAGGCCTTGACGATCTCCATGGCGATGGGGTCGGGCTTGCCGATCACGCCGGCTTCGGCGACCGCTTCGTGCTCAATGAGGGCGCTCTCGACTTCGAAGGGGCCGACGAGGTGGCCAGCGGTGTTGATCACGTCATCCGAGCGGCCGACGAACCAAAAATAGCCGTCGGCATCGCGGCGGGCGCGATCGCCGGTGAGGTACCAGCCGTCTTTGAAGCGGCTGGCGTAGCGTTCTTGGTCTTCCCAGTAGGTGCGGAACATGGAGGGCCAGCCGGGACGGACCGCGAGGTCGCCTTCGACGCCTGGCTCGACGACCGCTTCGTACTTTCCGGTGGCCTCGTTGTGTTGGATGATGGCCGGCTCGACGCCGGGCATCGGGCGGCCCATGGACCCGGGGCGGATGTCTTGGGAGGCGTAGTTGGCGATCATGATCATCCCGGTTTCGGTCTGCCACCAGTTGTCGTGGAAAGGGATGCCGAACGCCTCGTGCCCCCAGAGCACGGCTTCGGGATTGAGGGGCTCGCCGACGCTGGCCATGAAACGCAGAGCAGAGGTATCGAAGGACTTGACGACGGCGGTGCCGGCTTTCATGAGCATGCGAATGGCGGTGGGGGCGGTGTACCAAACGGTGACTTGCTGGTCTTGCAGAACGCGATACCAGCCGCGCGCGCCGAAGCCGCCAGCGTAGATGATATTGGTCACGCCGTTGGTCCATGGCGCGAACATGCCGTAGGAGGTGCCGGTGACCCAGCCGGGATCGGCAGTGCACCAGTAGAGGTCCTCGGGGTGGAGATCGAGAGCGTATTTCCCCGTGAGGTAGTGCCCGAGGACGGCGCTGTGCACGTGGGCGGCGCCCTTAGGTTTGCCAGTGGTGCCACTGGTGTAATGCATGACGGACCAGTCCTCGGCGGCGGTCGGTGGGATCTCGAACTCTTCCGAGGCGGCGTCGAGGAGGGTGTCGAGGGGCTGGGTGCCGGGGATCTCGGGGACCGTGACTCCATGGTCGGTGAGGAGAACGTGCTCGAGGTGGGGGAGGTCGGCGCGGATCTGCCCGACTTTCTTGTAGAGGGCGGGAGTGGTGACGAGAACACGGGCGTGGCTGTGCTGGAGGCGATCACGGACGGGCTCCGGTCCGAAGGCGGAGAAGAGCGGTCCGATGATGCTGAGGTTCTTGAGGGTACCGAAGACGGCTGCATAGAGCTCTGGGGTGCGATCCATGAATACGAAGACCCGGTCGGTTTTCTGGATGCCGAGATCGCGGAGGGCGTTGGCGAACCTGTTGGAGAGGCGCTTCATATCCGCGTAGGTATAGTCTTCGACGGCGCCCGCGGCCGTGACCCAACGCATCGCCACCTTATCGGGAGTGTTGTTGGCATGGCGGTCGATCGCTTCGTGGGCAAGGTTGAGGCCGCCGCCGTTTGGGAGGCCGTCGAGTTCGGCGCGGACGGCATCCCAGTTGTGTGCGGCGCGACGCGTTTTCCAGTTATCGAGATTGGGAGGGACGGAGAATTGATCGAGCGGTGGTTTGACGATCGGCTGGTGGTCCATGGTCGTCCCCGCAGGCGGCGCGTCGCCTAACTGCATTCGCGCGGCGTGGTCGCTACGGCGGCGGGAGGCTAATTGAGCTGCAGAGAGGCGGTCAACCTGCGCATAGAACAGGCGGTCGCGCTGGTGGCTGGGATACACTGCGAAGAGGCATGGGCGCGAGGGCCGGTGGCCTGGCTGACGAAGGTGACGATGATGAGTGAACAGCTGGCGGAACCGTTCGAGCGGATCACGGTGCAAGAGGCACGCGAGTTGCAGATCGCGGGCGTGCCGGTGATCGACGTGCGTGAGGCGGATGAGTACGCGGAGGGGCATGTGGTCGGCGCTCCGCTGATTCCGCATAAGCACGTGTTCGCGCGCGCGGATGAGGTGGAGCAAGTGGCGGGCAGCAAAGAGGCGCCGGTGATGTTCATCTGTAAGAAGGGTCAGCGCAGCGCTGTGGCGGCGGAGTTCGCGGCGGCGGCTGGGTTTACCAAGCTGTACAATATCGAAGGTGGGACGGACGCTTGGATCGAAGCCGGGCTGCCGACGGAGAAGTAGGCACCTGTATCCGCTGTGAGTGAAAGCGGAGGGTTGTGCTTTTCGCGGTGCGGTGGCCTATGTGGCTGGGGCCCGATCGGCGGCCGCCCTGTCTGTTGGTCTTGACTGATCTTGAGAGAAGATGGGCTGAATCCACCGGCGTGCGACGGCCTGACGACGCTCGTTGCCGCGATGGGGGCCACGGACGTCCCCGGCATTGAAGGCAGGGTGGGGATAGCCCGCTATGGTCTATGCCGGAGCTGTACGACGGCAGCTGCAGGGGGTAGCCGGATGCTTGCGTTTGATGAGGCAGACGGCCGGCAGGCCTTGATTCGAGGATTTTTGCAGATCAGGAGGCTGGATCCGGTGGTGATCGAGTGAACTGGCAGGTTTTGCGCAGCACGCAGGTGTTCGCGTTGTTCGTTGGTGCGGTGGTGGTGGCGGTAGTGGTGTTCTTGTTCGCGACGGGTCAATTCGAGTCGGATGATGACGAAGATCCGTTAGCCCTCCCCTCGGAGGGAGCGTCCGAACTCGGCGACGCCATGGGTGGCCGAGCGGAGTTGGCCGGCGCCGTAGTGGCGCTGGCGGAGGCGTTCCAAGTGGGAGACTTGCGGCTTTTGGTTACCGAGCGCCGCTTTGGCAGTCAGGTGGGGGAGAGCCGCGATGGCGTGGACGCGCAGGGGCGCTTTGTAGTGATTGCGTTGACGGCGCGCAACACGGGAATGGATCCGATCACAGTGGGCGATCGAGTACAGCTGCTTGACGAGTTGGGTCGCAATTATTCGCCCCTGCCGGAGGCGAGTGCGACGGCGGCGTTGCGAGACCCCGCGCGGGAGGACGGGCTGACAGTGGAGCTTCAGCCGGGGCTGACTGTGGATTTCGTGTTGGTGTTCGACGTGCCAGAGGAGGCGAAGGGTCTGCGCCTGCGGGTGCGCGGTGGCTTCGCGGACGTCGATCTTGACGACTGACGCTGCGTCCGATCCAACATCCGGGCCAATCGTTCTGTGCGATATCGATGGCACGCTGATTCGGGTGGGCGGCGCAGGCGTGCGGGCGCTGGCGCTGGCGTTTGAGCAGATGTTTGGCGTGCCGGATGCGCTGCGCTCGATCGAGCTGAGCGGCCGATCGGACTCGTGGATCGTGGGGCGAGCATTGGCGCTGCATGGACTGCCGGACAGCACCGAAACCCGAGCCGCTCTCCTAGATGCGTATACCTCGATTCTCCCGGGGGTCTTGGCGAAAACGGACGGTTGCGTCTTGCCGGGTGTACGCCAGCTATTGCGTACGTTGGGGGCGCGAGGAGCGGTGTTGGGGTTGGGGACGGGGAACTTCCGGCGATCTGGATTTATCAAGCTGGCGCATTTCGGCTTGCAGGGCTACTTCGGCGACGGCGGCTTCGGTGAGGACTCGGAGGAGCGAGCGGAGCTGTTGGCGATTGGGGTGTCGCGCTTGCGGCCGCGTGCGCCGGGCGCTGCCGTGGTAGTGATCGGGGACACGCCACACGATGTTCGAGCTGCCCGCGCGATCGAAGCGCGGGCGGTAGCGGTTGCGACCGGTTTTGCGACCCGAGAGGAACTGGAGGCAGCAAGGCCGGACGTTACGTTGCCGGACTTGTCGAATCTTGAGGCGGCGGTCGAGGCGCTCGGCGCTTGAAGCAACCTGGATTGAGGATTGCCGCAGGAGGTGATGGGGACGGCAGTGGGCTGCGGGTGTCCTTTGCGGCGCTCACTGTCTCTCGGCGCTGTCTTCGGTCGCGGAGTGGAAGGCGTCGATCGCGGCTGCGATATCGTCCGGGCTGTTAGCGCCCGTGACGGTGAGCGCTGTGAGCCAGGTGGCGCGGCGCTGGATCTCGGCGGCAAATGCGTGAGGAGCAGCCCCGATCACGGCGGCGGCCCGGCGGCGGGCATCCTCGCTCTCGAGAACGACGTAGGCGTCGTGGCTGCGGTCCCACCAGGCCAGCGGCACGATGGGCGCGCCCGGTGCGAGGGCGAAGAGCTGTGCTATGCGGCGGCGCCCCGGCTCCGCGGTCATGGTGAGGATGAGGTCACAGCGCGTGAGATCGTCCGCGGGAACGCCGCAGCCGTAGTGGAGCTGCCAGAGGCATTCCTCAGCGTGGTTGGCATGCATGGTTCCGGCCAGGGCATAGCCTTCCCGGAGGAGGGAGAAGGCGCGCTGGACAGGTGGCCCCCAGAGGTAGGTGGAGAGGTGATCGCTGATCTCGTTGATGAGGATGAAGGTGGGTGGATCGTCAGCCTGGCGGGATGGGAGATCGGCGAAGGATTCGCCGAAGCCTTGGGTGTAATAGGCGATAGTCGAGGGCGGAAGGAGGGAGAGGAGTGCGGTGAGGAGCGTGGTCTTGCCGGCGCTCCGGGGCCCTGCGGCCACAATGAGAGAGGCGCCGCCTTCAAGCAGGGTCCATAGCAGGGCGGTGAGTTCGGGCGAAAGGGTCTTCGCCTCTATGAGGGCGGTGATGGAAAGTGGAGAGGGAGCGCGGCCGGGCGGTCCCCACCAGCCGCTTGCGTCGTTGATGGCGCGCATCGCAGGGGAGGCGCGAGTGTGCTAGTTGCCCGCGCCGAGGCCGTGCAGCTTGTGGCGACGGTGGAGCAGCAGGCGCTGCGCGAGCGATTGATTCTCCTTCTGCAGCACGCGCAAGAGAAATTCGAGGCGCCGGAACGCTGTGGGCTCTCCCAGGACTTCTTGCTTCACCTGCGTGGAGACGTCGAGGCGGGCGGCGATGTAGTCGGCGAGGAAGACGGGACGGATGGGATGGGGCACCTCGCGCTGCCAGCTGTCCTGGAGAGCTAGCGCCAGGGCGGAGTATCGCCGGAACTGGGCGGCCACGGCGGGAGAGAGGCCAGCGACCGGTTCGTCGTTGGCGTCTTGGGGCTCCGGCAGGAACTCCACTTCGGCGCGGAGGTAGGGGTCCGCGCCGAGCGGCTCCAGGACGCGGAAACGCTGGACGCCTTGGCAAATGATGTTGTACCGGCCGTCCGGGAGTCCTTCAAGGTGCCGCAGTTGCACGGCACAGCCGATGTCGTGCGTGGTGGCGCTGCCGCCGACTTCCTGCCCTTCGCGGATGAGAGCGATGCCGAAGGGGGTGCCGTTGTCTCTGGTTTCCTGGACGAGCTGACGATAGCGCGGCTCGAAGATATGGAGCGCTTGCCTTTGTCCGGGGAAGACGACTTGGTTGAGCGGGAAGAGCGGTAGTACGGACATACGCTCGTACTGTTTAAGCCGGTGCGCCACTGGGGATCGTGCTGGCTTCTCTCGGGGCGTCCGCAGGGCGGGTTAGAGCCACGGCGCGGCGACCACGTAGGCAGCCTGGATTTCGGCCAGGGTGCGGTTCACGTTGCGGCTGATGAGGTCCATCTTGGCGAGTTGCTCAATGCGCGGCTCGATGCGCTTGAGGCTGTCACTTGGGAGCAGCAGCTCTAGAAGGGAGCAGGCGCTGGCGAGACTCACCAACGCGACTTCCTCGGGCGCAGGGATTTCGTTACTCAGCAGCACGTCTATCAGGCGACGGTGCAGGTTGCGCGTGGTCATCGGATCGATCGGCGGATAGCGCTCCGATTTGAATACCAGCAACCGGCGGCCTCGCTCCTTGCGGATCAGATTGCGCGCGAGAAGGTCATTGATCAGTTGCTGGCGCAGGGCGGGCGCGTAGCTGGCAATTTCCGAGATCCAGTACGCCGTTGGCTGATCGGGTGGACCCGCACTGATGTTTTTGAGCACCGTGTCGAGCAGCGGATCGTCGGTTGGCGCTTGATCGATGACGAAGAGGCGCTGCAAGTCGGTGTCGATGCGGTCTTGGAAGGCAAGGTCGATGAGTGTAGTCCCGGCGATGGCGTAATCGAGCTGCCTGTCGTTGGGGCGGTGCAGCACGCCGTTCTCGCCGAGCGCGAGGAGGATGATTTGGTCGCTGATCGAGAGGTCAGGCACGGGCGTTCCTTGTCGAGCAGACGGTCTTGGATGGTCGCCGCGCGACGGTGCGCGGCGCTCTAGAGTCTAGCGGTATGGGCGCCGCTGCCAAGTATGGCGCGATGGGGCGCCTTGCACGTCTGTTCCTGACCTCGCTCCATGCTCGATCGCGATCCGGTTCGATCTTGGGTGGAGCGGGATGCTGCACTGCTGTCAGCGAATGGGTGCTCCTCGGATGCGCGGGGATATGAGGCTAGACGCCTGCCATGCGGTTGGCGAGATCGATCACGCGCTTGGCTGTGCCGTTCTCCTGATAGGCGCGGAAGATCTGGAGCTTTTCGGCTTCCAGGGATCCCTCCGCGTGAATGGCCAGGACCTCCTGGTAGGCGCCATAGTCGGAGGAGGTGAGATCGCGGATGAAGTTCATCATGCGGATACGCTGCTCGCCGCCGATGCCCTTGCGGCCGGCGAGGTATTTGCTGAGGAAGGGACGGAGCTCCTCGCTGGCCCAGTCTTCATCGCCGGGGCCGGTGACGAGCAGGCCGCCGGCGAGCTCTTGCACGTGTTGCACGGCTTCGTGGTAGCCGTGAGCGAAGTGACTCTTGGCGAGGTTGACGGTCATCGGGTCCGGGGCGACTTGGTGGTTGGGTTTGGAGATGCAGCGCTGCGCGGCGAGCTGGGTGAGGCCGCGGACCGTCTCGGCGTAGGAGATCAGCGCGACGAACTTATCGCGGACGTGCCCGGCTCCCACGATGCCGTTGGCGTCGGCGATGAGGGCGGCGGCACCGTTGAGCGCATCCAGGAGGGGGAGCTTGTAGGAGACGGCCGTGAAGCGGTGGTACTCGACGAAGGTGAGAGCGAGCTGGCCGGCGGCTTCACGCTCGCCGTTGAGGAAGATGCGATCGTTGGGGATGAAGACATCGTCGAAGATGGTGATGGTTTCCATCATTTTGTGACGGGAGGCGACGGGACGCTCGCCGGGCCGGTGGTCGCCGTCGCCGTAGGGACTGGCGATCAGTCGGAGACCGGGCGTGTTGACGGGGAGCGCGAAGGCGATGGACCAATCCTCCTCGCCTGCACCCATGGCGCGGGTAGGGAGAACGACGATCTCGTGCGCTTGCGTGGAGGCGGAGGTGTGCACCTTGGCGCCTCGCACGACAACGCCGTCGTCGCGCCGGTCGATCACGCGCAAATAGAGGTCTGGGTCCGCCTGCTCACTGGGCCGCTTGCGGCGGTCGCCCTTGACGTCCGTCTGGGCGACGGCGACGGCGAGGTCGTTGTCTCGACAGTATTCATAAAAAGCGCGCACGCGCTCGGCATAGGGTCCGTCCATGAGGGAGGTGACGGCGAATAGGGCGAAGATCGCGTCGGTGCCGATCTCTTTGATCAAGATAACGAGCGTATCGCCTTCGGTCGTGCCGGCTTCGATGAGCTGCGATCGCTTGAGCAGATCGTCGGCATCACGGGGGATCTTGTAGAAGCGGCTGAACTCACGGCCGTCCTCGTGGATGACGGCGAGATCACGATAGGCGGGATCCTCAGCCATGCGGTAATCGATGGCGGCGTGGTCGGTGGCGATGCGCATGACGGGATGGGTGGTGACGTCGTCGACGCGCGCGCCGCGGAACCAGACCTCGCGACCGTCCCGCAATGAGGCGACGTACTCTTGGCGCGTCTTGAGGGGCATAAGGCACTCCACTCTGCTGGTGAGCCAGGTCGTCTGGCGGAGGCAATCCTACGGCGGGAACCAGGGGCCGACAATGGAGCGGGTGCCGCTGTGCGGTTCGCGGAGCGGGCGACTACGAGATGACCTTGTTGAGCGGATAGGAGACGAGGCCGCTCGCGCCGGCGCGCAGGAGCTCCGGGATCATCTCGCGCTCGGTGCGCTCATCGAGGATGACCTCCAGCGCGACCCAGTCCTCATCCGTGAGGGGGCTGATGGTCGGGGAGTGCTCGCCGAAGGAGCCGATCACCGCCATGACGGCGTCCAGGGAGCGGCGCGGGGCGTTGAGCTTGAGTCCGACCTTGGCGCGCGCCGTGATGGCTCCTTGGAGCAGGGTGTCGAGCGCTTCGATTTTTTGGCGCTTGGCGGGGTCGTTCCAAGCGGCATGGTTAGCGATAAGGCGTGTGGTGCTGACGAGAACCTCGTCCAAGACACGGAGGTTGTTGGCGCGAAGGCTGGAGCCGGTCTCGGTGAGTTCGACGATGGCGTCCAGGAGGCGCGCTTTGACTTCGGTCGCGCCCCAGCTGAATTCGACGCGAACGTCGATGCCGCGCTGCGCAAAGTATTGACGGGTCACGTTGACGAGCTCGGTTGCGACGATGCCGCCCGCGAGCTGAGCCGGCGTCTGGACGTTGCTCTCGACAGGGACGGCGAGAACCCAGCGGGCGGGCTGGGAGGTCGCTTTGCTGTACCGGAGCTCGCTGACCTCGTGGACGTCGGCGGCGCTCTCCTTGATCCAGTCGTGACCGGTGATGGCGCAATCGACGATGCCGTCCGCGGTGTAGGCGGCCAGCTCTTGGGCGCGGAAGAGGACGCATTCGAGTGTGGGGTCGTCGATACTGGGGAAATAGGAGCGGGTGCGCACTTCGATCTCGAAGCCCGCGCGCTGGAAGAGGGCGATGGTCGCCTCTTCCAGGGATCCCTTGGGCAGGCCAAGCTTGAGGAGAGGTGCGGTCATCGTGCTGCGCGGCTCGGTGATCGGCCGCGTCCTGGAGGGCGGCTACTCGATCGTGTCTTGCAGGATCGCATAACAGGTTGTGCTGTGCGACCGCGCGTGCGTCACGTCGGCTACGGGCGCACTGTTCGCGCCACTGCGGCCGCTCGACTACTGGGGGGATACACGGCGAATGGGCGCGCCCTAGAAGCGCGCGAGACAAGACGACCCTATCCTAGCCAGGTGGGTGATCGGCGCGTCGAACCGGCTCGGGCGCAGCAGTACCGCGCGATGATTGCGGAGGAGTTGGAGAGCGCCTGGATTTACGAGCAATTGGCGCGCGCGGCGCGGCATGAAGCGGCGGCGTCGCTGTTGGAGGAGTTAGCGGAGTCGGAGGTAGCGCACGCCCGGCACTGGGCGGCACTGCTCGGCGACGAGTCGCTGTTGGCGCGGCGGCCGGGTCCGAGTTTGCGCGCGCGGATGCTGGTGTTGCTGGCACGGGTGGGCGGATTGGGGATCGTCTTACCGCGGCTGCGGACGGAGGAGCTGGCGAATATCCGCTTGTACCAGGGCGATCCGGAAGCGGCCGCTCTTGTTGATGAGGAGCGCGCGCATCGGGCGGCGCTGCGCACCTTGCTGGACCCGGATCAACTGACGCAAGCGGAACATGGCTTCGCGAGCAGCAACGCGGCGAGTGTGTTCCGCGCGGCGCTGTTTGGACTCAACGACGGGCTCGTGTCGAACTTGAGCCTGGTGGCCGGGGTCGCCGGCGCATCCCTGGAAGGAGACGCGGTGTTGATCGCGGGGACGGCGGGCCTGCTGGCGGGGGCGTTTTCCATGGGCGCGGGGGAGTACATCTCGGTGCGGAGCCAGCGAGAGCTGCTGGAGCATTTGCTGGCCAAGGAACGGATGGAGTTGGAGCTGGATCCGGCGGAAGAGCGCCAAGAGCTGTTGCACATCTACCGCGGCAAAGGGATCAGTGAGGAGACCGCCACGCGCTTGGTCGACGAATTGATGGCGGATCCAGAGCAGGCGTTGGATGCGCTGGCGCGTGAGGAACTGGGGCTGGACCCGGACGACTTGGCCTCGCCTTGGTCGGCGGCGGCCGGGTCGTTCTTGGCGTTCGCGCTTGGGGCGATCGTGCCGCTGCTGCCGTTTCTCATCGGGGGTGGCTACTCGGCGTTGATCGCGGCGGTCGCAGCCGGCGCATTCGCGCTCGCGTTGGTAGGGGGAGTGTCATCGGTGTTGACGGGACGGAGTGCGTTGTTCGCCGGGGCGCGGATGGTCGTGATCGGCCTGACGGCGACTGGGGTAACGTTTGGGATCGGGTCGGCATTACCGCTGGACTGAGCCGTCCTCGCCGGGCCGCACCGTGACGCGGGTCTCAGTGCCGTCAAGGAGTTGGTTCACGCTTCCGCCGGCGACGAGAGCAGCGATGTAGATGGTTCCCTCTGGGACATCCTCCGTCACTTTTGCGGGAAGCGTGAGCGTCGTGCCGTTGGATCCGATCCGAGCGGCTTGTCCATTGCTGAGACCGAGGTCCGCTGCGTCGCGCGGGTGGACTTCCACAGCTTCGCTCCGGTGGAGCCGGTCGGCGTCCGGCAGGCGCAGGGCGGCGGCTTCCCGGTCCGTGTAGAGGTCGCGGCCGGTGAGCAGTACGAGGCCCGCATCGACATCGGTGGTCGCCGTCGGCTGGGCGAGAGGCAGCAGACCTTTAGCGGTCGCGGGTTTACCGGGCAGGCGACGACCGCGAAGTAGTTCGCTGTAAGCCGTGTTCTGGTAACCGGCGACGGTGTGGCTGATCTCCGCCATGACGTCTGCGGCTGAGTCGTACTTGAAGGACACAGCGTCCGAGGGACGCTGGGCAGCATTAGCGAGAGCCATGCCGAGGGCGGCGAGGTGAGTCCAGGCGGGAGCCGCGTGGCCCTGCCCGGTCAGCGCCTGACGCTGACGCAGCAGCTGGCGGTCGGCGGTGGTGAGGGTGCCGTCCTTGGCGTAGGGCGAGACATCGGGAAGGAGATGGGTCGCGAGGGCGGTGGTGTCGGTCGGGATGTCGTCGATGACGAGGCAGAGGTCGAGGGCTTCAAGCGCGGCACGGGTGTGGACGCGGTGGGGAAGGGTGAGTATCGGATTGTCCTTGGCGATGACCAGGGCTTTGAGCGTGCCCGCGCGGGCCGCGTCCAACATGCTCGCGATACCGAGACCGGCGTCGCCGGGACGAACACCCATCTCGCGCAAGCCGACGGCGTTGGCGTCGGCGGGTAAGAGGTGCAGGGCTGCGGCGGCGGCCTTGGCGCCTCTGAGGGCGATGGCAAGGTTGGTGGCGACGGCGGCTTGCGCGGCGGCCTGGGTGGGATTGGAACGCGAGGGCGCACAGATAACCGCGAGGCTGTTGCCGCGGCCGGCGGCGAGGATGCCTGCTGCTTCAGCGACGTTGGCAGGGACGGTCATGGTTGGGAGATCGGGGGCCATGTCGCCGAGGTCGGCGCGGATCGCAGCGTCGGCAAGCAGGGCATGCAGCAGGGCCGAAGCGGTGCTCGCCGTGTTTCCGCGTGGAGCGCGGAGGACGACCGCGGCGAAATCATCGATCTCCGAGGCGCGCGGGCCGATGCTGACGAGCTTGGCGCTGCGGTTGACGACGGTGTCCTTGATACGCAGCGCGGCGATGTTGTGACTGGATTCGAGGTCGTCGGCGATGACGAGTAGCGTGTCGGCATGCTCGATGTCGGCGAGGGAAGCGGGAAGGCGTTCGTGGCCGAAGGCTGTGCGGAGGGGTTGGGCCACAGCTCCGTCGATGTAGCCGGCGCTCGAGTCGAGGTGAGGGCTGCCGATCAGAGCGGCGAGGCGGCGGAGGAGGTAGTTGTCCTCGTTGGTGGCGACGCCGGAGCCGAGGAAACCGATCGCCTCGGGGCCGTGCTGTGTGACGATCGCGTGAAGTTTGGCGGCGGCGTCTTCGATCACGGCCTGCGGGTGAGCGTCCGTGGCAGCGGGGCCGCGGCCGAGCCGTCCTGTCTTGAGACGGTGCTTATCACGGATCTGGTCGTAGCCGAAGCGGCCGCGTACGCAGATCTGGTTCCGGCTAACGTCGTTGCCTTGCCCGGGACGAACGATGACGCCCCGGCCGTTGCGCACGCCGAGTTGAATGGTGCAGCCGATGGAGCACTCGGTGCAGGCGGTGCCGACCCAGCGGTCGGGCCGGGCGATCCACTTATTCGGGGCTTCCATGAGCGTGGCGGTGGGGCAGACGTCGATGCAAGCGCCACAGAAGTCGCAGTTGGACTCGTCGATGCGGCCTCCAGCTCCGAAAGCGATGCGGGTGGAGAAGCCGCGTCCGGCCAAGGCGATGGCCGTAGTGTGCCGGAGTTCGTCGCAGGCGCGCACGCAGCGTGAGCAGAGGATGCACATCTGAGGGTCGAATTCGAGGAAGGGATTGTGCGTGTCGGGGGGAGGCTGCTCGTACTGGTAGAACGTCCGGGCCTCGTCGAGGTAGGGCTCGATGTTGGCACGGCCGATCGCGGCCATATCGGAGGCTGTCTGAAGTTCGCACCGGTAGTTCTTGGAGCAGGTGACGCAGCGGTGCGTGATGGTGTTGTCGCGCAGACAGATCTCGCCGGTCTTGCAGTGCTCGGTGCGGTGGCAGGTGAGGCAGCGATCGGAGTGATTGGCGAGGATGATCGCCATGACCTCTTGGCGCATGGCGAGAACGGCTGGGGTATCGGTGCGTACGGCCATACCGTCGGCAACGAGGGTGCTGCAGGCGAGAGGGAGGCCACGGGCGCCCTCGATCTCAACGACGCAGGTGCGGCAGCCAGCGTGAGGAGGGAGACCGTCGATATAGCAGAGATTGGAGATGTAGAAGCCGTGTTCCTTGATCACTTCGACGAGCGGGCGCCCTTCCTCCACGTCAAAGGGCTGGTTGTTGATGGTGATGCGGGCCACGGGCGTGCTCGGCTTAATGGTGCTGCCGCTGGTCGGCAGGGTGGATCGTCTGGGGCACGGCGGGTTGGCCGTTGGGGTAGAGCCAGTCGTTCTTTTGCAGGTAGTCGTTGGCGAGTTCGATGAGCTTGGGCTTGTCGCGGTAGAGCTGGTTGGGGTCGGTGACGACATCGTTATAGGGGCCGCCGACTTGGATCGCTTCGTAGGGACAGGCCTCGACGCAAAGGGCGCAGTACATGCAGAGGCGGAAGTCGATCTCGTAGCGCTCAACGAGGAATGAGCCATCCTCGCGCGGCTGGGTTTGCACGAGGATGCAGCCGTCCGGACAGGCCTGAGCGCAGGTGCTGCAGCCGGTGCAGCGCTCGACGAACCAGACGAGGTTGGTGCGTGCGCGCTTGGGGATCGGACGCGTTTCATCGGGGAACTGGACGGTGACGGGTGGGCGGACCAAGTGCTTGACCGTGGTGAGCATGCCTTTGGCGACGCCGAGGCCGTACATCAGGAGTTGCCGCCGAGGAGGATGTCGTGGGGTAGGGCGCCGGTTTCAGGGTCGCGAGGGAGGCCGTCCTTGCTGAGGTAGGGTGGGAAGAGCGACTCGAGCTCACGGCGGATGGGGTCGTCGGGGGGGAGCATCGCGGAGAAGTCGCCGCTGGGCTCGGGACGCTGTCGCTTTCCGGTGAGCCCTTCTTGTTTCATGACGTCCTGCAGCAGCATGAGCCCGGAGAGGAGCGATTCAGGACGGGGCGGGCAACCGGGGACGTAGACATCGACGGGGACGACGTTGTTTACGCCGGGCAGCACGCTGTAGCCGTGCGCGAAGGGCCCGCCGATATTGCTGCACGATCCCATGGAGATCACATACTTGGGCTCCGCCATCTGGAGGTAGATGCGGCGGACCGGGACGGCCATCTTCCAGGTGACAGTGCCCGCGACGATCATGAGGTCAGCCTGGCGCGGGGAGGCTCGGAAGACTTCGGCGCCGAAGCGCGCGATATCGTAGCGGGAGGTGGCGGTGGCGATCATCTCGATCGCGCAGCAGGCGAGCCCGAACATCACCGGCCAAAGCGAGGAGCGGCGAGCCCAAGTGAGGACGGCGTCCACACGGGTGAGGAGCAGCTGCTGGCTAAGGTCGGTCTCAATGGAGTCGGCGCTCGCGTCAAGCACCGGGATGCGGTCGGGATCGTGCGGCATCTTCCGCCTTTCGCTTTCTGGCCGCGCGCGGCACGGGCTGAGCTTGGAGAACTCCTGCCGGTGCGCTTGGGCCAATCATATCTGCTCGTGGCGTCTGGGGCGCGTTATGCGACGGGGGAAAGGGAGCGGAGGCGGTCGATCACTTGGGGGAGTTCCGCCGCGACTCTGTCAACGTGGGAGTCATCGTTCTCGGCGCCGAAGCTGAGGCGGACGGCGGCGTGGGCGAGGTCGCTGTCGACGCCCATCGCGGTGAGGACGTGGCTGGGTTCGGTGGAGCCGGTGCTACAGGCCGAGCCGCTGCTGGCAGCGATGCCGGCCATATCGAGCTGGAGGAGGATGCTCTCGCCTTCCACTCCACTGAAGCAGAGGCTGAGGTTGTTGGGGAGGCGGCGGTCGAAATCCACCGGGCCGTTCAGGTGCAGGCCGTCGATGCGCTCGCGCAGATCGAGCCAAAGGTTGTCGCGGAGCCGGCGGACGTGGTCGCTGTGCTGTTCGCGCTCCCGGATGGCGAGCTCCAGCGCTGTGGCGAAGGCGACTGCGCCGGCGACGTTCTCTGTGCCCGCGCGCCGCTCGCGCTCTTGACTGCCGCCGAGGATCTGAGGCTCCAGCTCCGTGCGCCGGCGAACGTAGAGGAGGCCGATGCCTTTGGGGCCGTAGATCTTGTGGGCAGTGAGCGAGATGAGATCGACGCCGAGGATGTCGGGGCGGATATCGAGAACGCCGGCAGCCTGCACGGCATCGGTGTGGACGAGGGTGTGGGGGTTGCGTTCCTTGACGGCGCGGGCGATCTCGGCGATGGGTTGCAGGGTGCCGACCTCGTTGTTGGCCGCCATGATGGTGACGAGGGCCGTATCTTCGCGGAGGGCGGCTTGGACGGCCGCTGGCTCGACGAAGCCTTCGCTGTCGACCGGGATCAACGTCACGTCGCAGCCCGCACGCTTGATGGCCTCCAGCGTGTGCAGGACGGCGTGATGTTCGATCGGAGTGCTGATGACGTGCCGACCGAGCTCTGAACGGGAGGCGAGCGCGCCGCGGAGGGCGAGATTGTCGGATTCGGTGCCGCCGGACGTGAAGATAATTTCGGCAGGCAGGCATTCCAGCAGACCGGCGACCTGCTCGCGGGCTTCGTCGAGGCCGCGCCGGGCCCGCTGGGCCTCCATGTAGATGCCGGAAGGATTGCCCCACGCGTTCTGGTAGTAGGGGATCATGGCGGCGAGCACGCGGGGATCGACGGGGGTGGTGGCGGCGTGGTCCAGGTAGATCCGGTCGGGCATGGTACGCTCTCCTGCGGAAGCGCCCGCTGGTTCCAGGCTATAGACGCTCTTTCATGGGGGTCAATATGATGCATGGGGATCGGCAACGCTGAGAATTTCCCTCTTGAGGGAGAGGCCTGCCGGACTGCAGCTAGAGTCGCCGGTGCGACGATCTTGCGGAGAAGAGTTCATGACGACAGTTGTGCCAGAGATCCTTACGGTGACCGACCTCGCGGCCGAGAAGGCGGGGGCCATGCTCAAAGAGAAGGGCTACGAGGACGGATACCTGCGCGTGTTCGTGGTGGGCGGCGGCTGCAGCGGCTACCAGTATGGGATGGCGCTGGCGACGGAGAAGGAAGAGGACGATACCGAGATCGTCAAGGGCAATGTGCGCTTCCTCGTGGACCCCGAAAGCGCGCCGCTGATCGGGGGGTCGCAGGTGGATTACATCGACGACGTGATGAAGCAGGGTTTCAGCATCTCCAATCCCAACGCGGCGCGATCCTGCGCCTGTGGAACGTCATTCGACACGGCGGAGGCGTCGGGGGCGAGCCAGGCACGGTCCTGCTGCTAAGCGCACTCGCGTTGTAAGCTGAACGGCCCGCCGTCGGCGGGCCGTTTTCTTTTGAGACGTCCTTTCTGGTTGTCGCGCTTCGAATGGAAGCGACCGAGCCGCTAGGCTGCCAGTGGAGCGATATGCAGGCGTGACGGCAAGCGAGCAGGGCCCCGTGGACTATCGCCTCCGGCGCAAGCTGGATGCCGGAGAGTGGATTCTGTCCGTGGAACTGGATCCGCCCCACGGGCTCTCAGCCGAAGATGGGGTCGCCGCCGCCGAAGCCTTGCGCGAGGCCGGCGTGGATTGCGTCGACGTGGGCGACAGTCCGATGGCGTCGGTGCGGATGAGCCCGCTGGCGTTTGCGGCGGAGGTACAGCGCCGGACGCGCGTGGAGGCGATCGTCCACTTCGCCGCGCGCGACCGGAACTTGATGGCGCTCCAGTCGGACCTGTTGGGAGGGCATATGCAGGGGATTCGCTCGGTGATCGCGCTGTCGGGCGATCCGCCGGCGCTGGGCCGCTATGCCAACGCGACCGGCGTCTGGGACGTGAAGGCGGAAGGCTTGATCGAACTGATCGCCACGCTCAACAGTGGCGTTGATTCGGCGGGTCACGCGCTGGGCGGCGAGGCGGCGTTCACGATCGCGGCGGCCGCGAATCCCGGAGCCTCCGATCTGGACACGGAGCTTGCGCGGCTGGGCGAGAAGGCCCGACGCGGAGCTGATGTGTTCTTCACGCAGCCGTCGTACGAGTTGGAGGTGGTCGAGCGGTTCTTGGAGCGGGCGGAGGCGATAGGACGGCCGGTGATTTTGGGGGTGATGCCCTTGGTGAGCGGTCGCAACGCGCGCTACATGGCGGAGAACGTCCCCGGTGTTACGGTGCCGCCGACGGTGGTAGAGGCCATGGAGCGTGCCGGCGATGGCGCGGCGGAGCTCGGTCTGGAGATGGCGTACGAGTTCGTGCAGGCCGTGCGGGGCTGGAGCGCGGGTGTGTATGTGATCCCGCTGCTGGGCAGGATCGCGGGCGTGGTGGAGCTCGTACGCCAGGTCCGTCAGTAGTCTCGGGAAGGAGCCGTCCCCAGGCCGCGCAGCGCGTCGTGCTGATCCGGCGTGCTCTCGGATGGAAGGAAGGGTGCGGGCGGGCCGAGGTATGCTCGGACGCGAGCGAGGCGCTTCATGGCCCGCCCGCGGACGCGATGGCGGCGTGTCGCTCTTGTTGTGAACGGCCGATGCGGTGATGCAGGGGCCGGGCCACGCTGTGTGGCGCGTCGCGTTCGGTGCGGCGAGGAAGGAGCGCTTCAGTGCTGACGGAGATCTGGGAATCCGATCCGTTTTCGGAGAGGAAAGAGTCGCTGATCGACACGCTGGATACCGATTACTTTTGGTCGAAGGGAGATACCTTCGTGGTGACCAGAGGCGGGGGGCGCCGCCGCTTTCGAGTGCTGTCCGCCCAGGTGGAGTTCGGTGATGAGGGACTCAGACGAGAAGTGCTGGCGCTCAAGATTTAGCGCGATTCGGCGGCTGATGCGCGAGCGGGGTGCACATGACGCTGTCCCAGACACTCGTATCGCTGAGCGATGAGGCGCGCCGCTGCCGCCGCTGTCCTGGCATGCGGGCGGGATCGAGTGTGCTGGGGCAGGCGAACGGACCGGTGTCGGCGGCGGTCATGTTCGTGGCGGAAGCGCCGGGCTATCTGGGCGCGGTGCGCAGCGGCGTGCCTCTGCGGGGCGACCGCAGCGGCGATAATTTCGAGCGGTACTGTGGGTTGGCCGGCATCGATCGCGCGGCGGTGTTCGTGACCAATGCGGTCTTGTGCCACCCACCCGGCCCGCGGGGTGCTAACCGGACGCCCCGCAAGGAGGAGGTGGCGGCCTGCTCGCGATTCCTGCGCCGGCAGATCGTGCTTGTCGATCCGTCGTTGGTGGTGGCGCTTGGGCGGGTGGCCTTGGATGCGCTGGGCAGGATTGAGTCGCACGGGCTGCGGTTCGGCGTGGATACCGGACGGATTGAACCTTGGGGGGATCGGCATATCGTGTCGCTCTATCACCCGTCGGGACAGACGATGGGTCGGCGCTCGCGTGCGCAGCAGGATGCCGACTACGGCGCGGTGGCTGCTTGGCTGGCGCAGCGCTGCGGGCCGGCGCTCGAACCGCAGAGCATGTGAGCTGTGGAATCCGACGCCCTGCCGTACGTGCTGTTCCTGGTGCTGGCCGAGCTCGCCCTGGGCGCGAGCATGGTGATGCTGGCCGTGGACCTGCGGGGCAATGCGACCGTAGGGTTCGTGCGGGCGACGGCGCTGATGGTGCCGCCGGTGATGGGGCTGGCGCTGTGGCTGGCGCTGGAGCTGGATGGGGTTTCGGTGAACGGCTACCGGCTGGATACCGGCCCGCGTGATGCGATCGCCGTGCTGCTGGCGGTCGCCACGGGGTTGAGCGCGCTGTACCCTGCGCTGCTCTATGGGAAGCGCCCGCGCGCGGGCCGGGTGGCGGCGGGTTTCTTGGCGGCGCTGGCGCTGGTGGTGCTGGTGCTGCTCGCCGTGATGCTGCGCCTGCCGGCGTGGAACTTCGGACTGGTGTTCGCGAGCCTGTTGGCGGGCACGCTGACCTTGGGACTGGCCGCGATCGGCTTGAGTCTGGGCCACTGGTATTTGGTGACGCCGCGCCTGCCCGCCAAGCCGCTGAACGAGGTGACCTTCCTGCTGCTCGTGCTGCTGGCGGTGCAGGTGCTGCTGCTGGTGCTGGCGGTGGTGGCGCCGGTCGACGAGCGGCCGGCGGGAGGCCGGGACGTGGCGATCGAGGCGAACCGGGCGTTCTGGCTGCGCGTGGGCGTGGGCCTCGCCTTCACGCTGGTCCTGGGATGGATGGCGTGGTCGTCGTCGCGGATACGCTCCATGATGTCGGCGACGGGGCTGCTGTACCTGGTGACGGGGGCGGTCCTGGCGGGCGAGCTGCTCGCGCGGGCGTTGCTCTTCGATAGCGGCCGCGCCGTCTGAATCGGCTGGAGGGAGATCGATGGACAATCCGACGCGTGCCGAGGCCTGGGCGCTGCTTTGCGAGTTCACGCAGTCCGACTCGCTGCGGAAGCACGCGCTCTGCGTGGCGGGAGTGATGCGGGCGTTCGCACGGAAGGCGGGAGCGGACGAGGAGCAGTGGGAGATCGCAGGCATGCTGCACGACTTCGATTACGAGCAGCATCCCGACGTGAATGAGCACGCGCGCGTTGGCGCGGGGATCATGCGGGAGCGGGGCTGGCCGGAGGTCCTGGCGCGGGCGGTGGAATCCCATAATCCAGCGACGGGGGTTTCGCGCGATTCGGCGCTGGAGAGGACGCTGTACGGCGTCGACGAGCTATCCGGCTTTATCGTGGCGGTGGCGCTGGTGCGGCCGTCGAAGTCGATTCACGATGTCAAGGTGAAGTCGGTGCGGAAGAAGCTGAAGGAGCCGGCCTTCGCGCGCGCGGTGAATCGGGACGACATCATCAACGGTGCGGAAGAGCTAGGCGTCGAGCTGAACGATCATATCGGAGAGGTGATCGAGGCGATGCGGGGCATCGCGGAGGAGATCGGGCTGGCGGGCGAGCCTGCGGGGGCGAGCTAACGCTACCCGTCGTTCCGATCCGGGGTAGGACGTGTCGTGGTGCTCGCGTCGAGGCGTCCGTCGAGCCGTGCCTAGTGGCGCCTCTCGTCCACGACATCCTGGGCGCCGGCGTCAAAGATGAGGCCGGGCGGGAGCGGCGGCTCTTGGCCCGGAGTACGGTGCGGCGGCGGGGGCTTGCGCCGGGGCTCGGTCGCGGCGGCCGGCGCCTTTTTCTTCGCGGGCTTGCCGGGCCGGCCGGCTTGCTTGGCGTGGGTCCGGGGCTTGCGCTCGCTGATGGGGGGCAGATCGGCGGGCGCTTTCCATTCCGGGCGGGCGTGGTCCAGGAGCTTCTCGACGCCCTCGATCCCCTCGGCGATGCGGGGGCCGTACCACGTGAGCCAGCGTCCGTCGCAGAGGTAGATCCGGTTGTCCTGGACGGCGCGGAGGTCGCTGAGGACGCGCAGCTCGTCGCGGTGGCGCGGACGAAAGCGGTAGGGCTCGTCTGGGAGCAGGATGACTTCGGGGTCGGCGGCCTTGATCTCGGCGAGGGTCACCTGGGGATAGCGCGCGCCGCCGGGGTGGCTCTCGAATACGTTCTCCCCGCCCGCTAACCGGATCAGGTCGCCGGCGTAGGTGGCGCCGGCGACGGCCATGTAGGGGTTGCGCCAGATGGGGCAGAAGACGCGGACGCGGCGGCGGGTTTGGTTCAGCGTTTCCTGCCGCTCGTTCGCCTCGTTCATCTCTTGCACGATTCTGGGGCTGGCCGGAGTGCCGACCAGCGCGCCGATCGTCTGGAACTCGTCGATCGCTTCGCGCACGGTGCGGGGATAGCCGACGAAGACGGTGAGGCCGGCGTCGATCAGGGCCTGGACGTCTTGCCGGCGATTCTCCTCGACGTTGGCGAGGACGAGGTCGGGCTTGAGCGCGGCGATGGCGTCGATGTCCGGGTCCTTGGTGCCCCCGACTTTGCGCAAGGCTGCGGTGAGGTCCGCGGGTTCGGCGCAGAACTTCGTGCAGGCGACGAGCTTGTTTCCCTGCCCGAGCGTGGCGACGGCTTCCGTGACGCTGGGGACGAGAGAGACAACCCGCGCGGGGGCACGCTCCAGCGTGACGGTGCGGCCCAAGGCGTCGGTAGCGGAGGGCATGAACCCGTGGAGAACCTCGTAAACACTGCAGGACGGCGGCGAGTATAGCACCCGTCCGGGGGCCGTTTTGCCTGCAACCGGGACGCGCACCCGATCCGTCCGGCCCGCGCATACAACCGAATACGCTGGTGGATCGTAGGAGTACGCAAAGGCGGAAGTGCCCTCGGGTATCCTCCCCAGTGTGGAACGTGCCGAGCGAAGCGATGAAGCATTGATGGATGCGATCGGCGCACAGGACGTGCGAGCTTTCGAGGCGCTCTACGACCGGTACGCCCGGTTGGTCTACTCCACCGCCTACGGCGTCTTGGAGGACGCGCAAAGCGCCGAAGACGTGGTGCAGGAGGTATTCACGCGGCTGTGGAAAGCGCCGCAGCGCTACGTGCCCGCGCGCGGCAAGTTCTTCAGCTGGCTGCTGAGCGTGACGCGCAACCTGGCGATCGATGAGTACCGCGCGCGGCGGCGGCGCATGCGCAACGAGCGGCAGATCGTCGACCACGCGGCGAGTGCGTTCATAGCGGACGAGTCTTCGCCTGGGGCGTTTCATGTGGTGGAGATGCGCGATCAACGTGCGTTGGTGCGAGAGGCGCTCGCAACGCTGCCGCCGGAGCAGCGCACGGCGATTGCGCTGGCCTATTACAAGGGCATGGCGCAGTCGGAGATCGCGGCGGCGCTGGACACGCCGTTGGGCACGGTGAAGACCCGCATCCGCTTGGGGATGCAGAAGCTGCGGACGCAGCTGGACGAGCAGGTGGGGACGCGGGAGGGAGATGCGCCGCTGCGGGGCGAGGCGGCGGCGTCAACGGCGATCGATCGAGGGAGAGTGGGCGAAGCGGAGGAACCGGCGTGAGGGGCGACGCCGCCGCGCGCGGACGGCGGCACGCGGCCGCCGCGGAGCTGCTGGCGGAGTACGCGCTCGCCGCTCTCGATCCGGAGGAGCACGCCCTGGTCGAGCGGCATCTCGATGACGACTGCGAGGATTGTGGCCGCACGCTGGCCGCGTTCCAAAGGGTCGCCGGCGCGCTGGCGCTGGCGACGCCGCTGGTGACGCCGGCTGCGCGGCTCAAGCAGCGCGTTCTCGCGCAGGCGGTCCGGGTGGAGACGGCGGAGGGGCAGCGGGGCGGCCTTTTGACGGGCGCCGTCAGTGCGACCTGGCTCAGCGCCTTCCGGCGTCCCGGCGGGGTGGCGGCGATGGCGGCATCGGTTGGGGTGGCGGCCTTGGTCGGGCTGGCGACCTGGAATGCCGTGCTGCACGATCGCGTCGGTGAGCTGGAGGGTGAGAGCAGCGTGCTGGCGGTGCCCGTCCAAGAGCTCGCATTGGAGGAGGGGCGCACGCTTATCGCCGAAGGAACGCCAGAGCCGGGCTTCGCCACGCAGGAGGCGCTGTTCTCGCTCTCCGAGCCGGACACCGAGATCATGTCGTTACGCCGCACCGAGATGGCGCCGACGGCCCAGGCGCGCATGATCTGGGAGCCGCAGAAGCGGGTCTACACCCTGGTCGCGCACGGATTGCCGCCGACGGTGCAGGATACGGTCTATATCGTGTGGGTGGAGACGGCGGACGGGGGCAGGCGGGTCGGGCATTTCTACGTGGACCAGTCGGGGCGCGGCTTCGTCCGCCGTTACTTGGAGGGGCATTGGGACGAAGCGACGGGCTTCATCGTGACGCTGGAGCCCGGCATGCACGTGGGCCAACGCACGGCCGATCCGGTGCTGCTGCTCGATTATTAGATCTTTTCTAGTTCTCTTCGCTCGCCGGATCGCCGCAAGCTGCTAGGCTACGCTACTCCCGAGTGGCCGCTGGAGGATCCATGGCACCTGCATCCGAAGCCGTGCTTGAGAAAACGGCCTCGCGGGCGGACGCCGCTGCGATCGCGGTGGAGCAGCTGACGACGGGGTACGCGGGTCATCATCCGGCGATCGAGGGGGTCGAGTTCGCCATTCCGGCCGGGGAGCTCGTGGGGCTGATCGGCCCCAACGGCGCGGGCAAGAGCACGCTGATCAAGACGTTGCTGGGGTTGATCGAGCCTTGGCGGGGTCGCGTGCGGGTGTTGGGGGAGGAGCCGGCCGAGGCGCGGCGGCACGTGGGCTACATGCCGCAAGCGGAGCAGGTGGATTGGAACTTTCCGGCGACGGTCGGCGACGTGGTCGCCATGGGCGCCTACCGGCCCTGGTTCGGGCGGCGGCAGCCGCGGCGCCGCGTGTCACGGGCGACCATCACGGCGGCGATGGATCGCGTGGGAGTGCGCGCGTTGGAGAAGCGGCAGATCGCGGAGCTCAGCGGCGGCCAGCAGCGGCGCGTGCTGCTCGCGCGGGCCCTGGTGAAGGATCCGGCGATCTTCATCTTGGACGAGCCGGCTGCCGGGCTCGATGCGGGCGTGGAAGAGGACATGCTGGATCTCTTCGATGAGCTCGTGGCGGAAGGGAAGACGCTGATCGTGGCGACGCACGACATTGCCTGCGTCTACCGGCGCTACGACCGGGCGTTGTTGCTCGACCAGCGCTTGGTGGCGCAAGGGGCGCCGCAGGAGGTCCTGACGGAAGAGACGCTGACGGGGGCCTTCGGCCGCCATGTGATGGTGTTCGAGGTAGGGCGGCAGACGTACGCGACGGAGCCGCACGCGCACCCGCACGGGCGTCATCCAGCGGAGTTCGAGGGCCACTAGCCGCCGCCGATCTTCGCTGAGTGTCCCGGCGAGAAGTACGCTGCTCGCGGGCGTCTAGTCGCGATACGTGCGCCACTCGAAGAGGTCGCCGGGTTCGACTGCAGCGTAGAGATCCGCATGGGAAATGCCGCGGGTATCAGCCGTGTGGATCAGGAGAACCGTGGCCGTGCCGTTGCGCAGCCCCTCGTAGGTGGTCACAACGCTGGCCGGATCGTCCAGATCGGCGAGGAAGGCGTAGTGGCCCGTATCCGCCACCGCACCACTGCGGTCGTAGGTGTCGTAGGGGAGGGGCGCGATCGCGGCTACCGGGACCGTGACTTCCGGTGGCGGAGTGGCTGGTTCCGGTGTGGGCGGTTCCGCTGGTGCGGCTGCCTGTTCTGGGGTAGCTGTCGGGATAGGCGAAGCCTCGTCCGTTGACGGGGATGCGTCCGGTGCGGGCGTGGCCGGTGCTGGCGGCTCGACGGGTACGGTGGTCTCTGGAGCGGGCTCAGTGGGCGCGGACGGTGGGTCTTCGTCCGATGACTACCGCACGCCGCCAGGCTGCTCGCCAGCGCCAGCGCCAGCGCCAGGGCGAGGCCGGCGGCGAGCAGAAGTGCTGCAAAACGCCGCGCACAGAGGACCGGCATGGTGCTCTCTCCGACCGTCTTGTCCAAGTTAACGCCGCCGGCAACGGTCTGGTTCTGCCGGCACCGCACTGCCGCTCGCGCGCGGCGCCCTCTCCGAGCCGGGCCGGAGCGGCGCGTTTCATCAACTCAGTCCGGCCACTCCCCTTCGACGATGTGCTGGCGGCCGGCGAAGCCGTCGCTGATCTCGTGCCACCAGTGAATGGTCGGTTCGCCGCGGCGCCAGCAGAGATAGACGCGGCGGCCCTCGCGCAGGGCGAGGAAGTCCAGCAACCCTTGCTCCGGGTCTTTGAGTTCGGCGCCGAGTGCGTGCAGGGCCTGGAGCGCACGCCGGAGGTCCGCGCCGAGCTCCGCGGTCTCCCGCTCTTGCTCGCGCGTGTCCGCATGGGCGGAGCCGCCGTTGGAGGCGGCGGAGCGCTGGATCGTCTCCATGATGGTCTGGAGCGTCTGTAGGCGGCGCTGCTTGGTCACGAACTCTTCGATGATCGGCGCGACCTGCGGGATCAGGCCCCGCGCTTCCGCCAGCGTGAAGATCCGTTCAGACATGCGGGCACTCCAGGGCGCTTAGGCGATGGGGTCGGGATCGACGGCCGGATCGCGCTCGGCGACGTGCACGATGGGAGCGAGAGCGCGCCGAACGGCGGATTCGACGGCAGGTTCGGCGAGCACCGTGAGGAGGTCGTTGGCCTCGATCTCCACGTCGCCGCGGGGGATGACGACGGCGTCGTCGCGGTGGATGGTGGTTACGACGGCCTCCTTGGGCAGCGAGATCTCCCTGAGACGCCGGCCGACCAACTCGGAGTCCGGCTCGACGGCGACCTCGATGAGGACCGCCCCGGCGAGGCGCTGTACGGGGCTGGTGGGGCGCTGGGGGGGAGCTTGACCGGCGGGGCGGCGCGAGAGCGCACGGATGACGTCCTGGTGATTGATGATACCGAGCAGCCGCCGGCGGTCCCAGCGTGCCACCACGGGGAGGTGACGTACGCCATGCTCCGCGAACAGCGAGACGACGGTGCGCAGGCTGTCGTCCGGATAGGTGCGGAGAGGGCTGCTGACGGCGAGGTCGCGAGCGGTGAGCTCGGCGGCGGTGCGGTCGAGCGCGGCGGTGAAGTCGGTGGTGGTGAGAATGCCGCGGAAATGCCCCTCGGGGTCGGTGACGGCGATGATGCTGGAGTCGGTTTCGCTGAAGACGCGGGCGAGATCTTCGAGCGTGGCGTCGTTGGCGGCTAGGGGGATGTCAGTGCGCATCGCTTCGGCGACGGTCCCTTGGTCCATTTCGAAGCCGCCCGGCTCTTCGCGCAGCTGGATGCCGGTCCGGCTGAGTTTGATCGAGTAGATCGTATCGCGGGTGATGATCTGGGCGAGGGCGGTGGCGATGGCGACGCCGGTCATGAGAGGCAGGATGAGGGAGTAGTCCCTGGTGAGCTCGAAGACGATGAAGAGGGAGGTGATGGGTGCGCGGGCGGCGGCGGCGAAGACCGCCGCCATGCCGACGATGGCGTAGGCGCCCGAGGGCGCGACGGAATCGGGGAAGAGGCTGGCATAGCCTTCTCCGAGAAGGCCGCCGAGCATCGCCCCGAGGAAGAGGGAGGGAGCGAAGACGCCGCCCGAGGCGCCGCCGCCCAAGGTCAGCGAGGTGGCGACGACCTTGAGCACGAGGAGCAAGGCAAGGGTGCCGGTGGCGATGCCGCCGACCGTGGCCGCTTCGATCGCGCCGAAGCCGGTGCCGAAGAGTTCGTCGTGCCAGAGGCCGAGGGCGCCGACGCCCAAGAGGGCGAGGGTGAGCTTGAGGTAGGGCGAGCTGGGGAGCCACTCGATCAGGCTCTCGAAGCCGTAGAGGGTACGCACGAAGAGGATGCCTGTGACGGCGGCGGCGACACCGAGGATGGCGTAGAGCCCGATCTCAATGGTGGACTCCAGCTCGAGTTCGCGGGGGAGGAGGATGCCGGGCCGGTCGCCGAAGAAGGCGATCGCGATCATGTTCGCGACGACGGCGCTGACGACCACGAGCGTGAAGTTGCGAACGTTGAAGCGGCGCAGGATCACCTCCAGCGCGAAAAAGACGCCGGCGATCGGCGCGTTGAAGGTGGCGGCGATCCCGCCGGCGGCGCCGCCCGCGACCATGAGCGTCACCATCTCGGGCGGCTGGCGCATCACTTGCCCGATCGAGGAGGCGAGGGCGGCGCCGATCTGGACGATCGGGCCCTCGCGCCCGACGGATCCGCCGGCGCCGATCGTGAGCGCGGAGGCGAGTGTCTTGACGGCGGCCACGCGGGGGCGGATGCGCCCGCCCTCGGTCTCGACGGCGCGCATGACCTCGGGAACTCCGTGGCCCTTGGCCTCGCTGGCGAAGCGGAAAACCAGGATGCCGACCGGGAGGGCGACCACGGCGGGGATCAGGAACAGAGTCCAGTGCCCTAGGGCGTTCTCCAGCGCGCCGGCCAAGTCGCCGAGGAGGAGATCGTTGAAGCCTTCGAGAGCTTCGGTGAACGCGACCGCTCCCAAGCCGGCCGCGACACCGACGGCGAGCGCGAGCGCGAAGGGGGTGAAGTCCGCCGGCACCCGCATGCGGTAGAGGGTGCGGAGGGGCGCTTGGACGCGGGAGGCCGTCGCGTCCGCGAGAGTCATGGGTTAGGCACGCGCAGCCGGCGCGGACGCGGGGGGCGCTGGTGGGGAGGGGTCGACGCGATTCACCTGCGATCGGTTCCGTGGACCGATTGGAAGCACACCTTAGAAGGGGCAGAGCTCTTCTGTGCCTGGGGCGGTAGCGGCACTGTAGCCGAACTGACTCCAGAAGGTACGGAACTGATCGGCGAGGGGGGCAAGCTCGTTGTTGAGGGTGGCGCAGCCGGCGCTGACATCGTTGCTGCCGGCGTAGCCGCTGAGGAAGGCGTTGGCGAGGCGGGCGTGCAGCCCTTCTTCGGTTGCGCCGAGCTGCGCTGCGGAGATGGCGGCGGCCGTATCGCCCTGGAGCGCAAGCACGATGGCCCGGCGCAAGTGGGAGAAGGCGGTGAGTTCGGCTCGCTCGTTGGGGATCTCGCCGGTCTGGAGGGCGGCGTTGCCGACCGCTTCCTCGTAGGCGGCCAGGGCGTCCTGGTAAGCGCCGGCGGCGAAGGCTTCGTTGCCGGGCACGATCGTGCAAATGAGGGAGTCGCTGGAGCTGCTGTCCCCTTCGATGAGCTGGAGGGTGCCGGAGTGGGCGCTGTAGAGGAGGCCGCCCGTGCCGCAGGCCGGTCCGGCGTTCGGGGAGCCGGTGGCATCGCTGGCGATGGTGATATCCGCAACGCCGTCGCCGGTGCGGTCGCTAAAGTCGAATAGGGCAGCGCCGGCGATCTCGATCAAACCCGCTGCGAGGTCCACATACGTCTGCGTGTCGCTATCCCAGCTAAGGACGTGCAGGATGGTGACGCATCCCGAGGCGCTGCAGTCAACTTCTTGGAAGGTGATGTCGGGCCACACGTCGCCGTTGATATCGCGTGTGTGCAGGACGGCGACATCGAAGGCTGGGCCGGTCGCGGAGAGTTGGTAGGCGACACGGAAGCTCGTGCCATCATCGCCAGAGGGCTCGAAGATGACAAGGTCGCTGCTGATCTGTGAGAAGTCAGAAGGGGTGGGATCCGTGAAGATAATGGCGGCGCTGCTGTACCCGTCCAGGTTGGTGTCGACGAGATTGCAGCGGTCGCCTCCGAAGACGGGTGGCATGCCCCACTCGTTGAAGAGCGGGATGATGCAGTCGCCGACGCTTTGGCGCGCGTCGATCCAGGCAAGAGCGCTGTCGGCGAAGGTGGTGAAACCCGCGGGCCGGTCCGGCACGGCGGTGTCGTCCGTAACGGTTTCGAGGCCGGAGTCGGCCGCTTGGGGCGGGATAATCAGCTCTTGGCCGATGTCGATTCTGTCCGGATTCGTGAGGTTGTTGGCTTCGACGATGGCGTTGACGGTGACGCCAAATTGCACCGCGATCAATCCGATCGTGTCGCCCGGCTGCACGATGTAGATGATGTCTCCCTCGCGGGGCTCGATCTGACGCGAAGCGTCCGGGACGTTGGCAGGACTGCCTGCTTCCAAGATGATGGCAGGATCTTCGGGGGCGACAGGGCGGTCTTCCAGGCGATCTTCAAAGGGAGTGTCGGCAGGCTCGCCGGGGACCGCGTCCGTGGGAGGGGGTTGGACGCCCGCGGTGGGGTCAACGTCGTCGAAGTTCGGGGTGCGGTCCTCGCCCGAGCCGGGCGCTACGTTTTCCGTGCTGAACAGGTCGTCTCCACCGCCGCACGCCACCAGGGCCACACACAGAAGAGAGATGCCCAGGAGGGCGATCGGTCGGCGCTTCCGCATCATATTCTCTGCTTGTCCCCGACCCTATTCGGTACTGTAGCGCGACACGTTGGCTGGCGCTCGTGCGGCCGGCCGCGGCGCTTTGCTTTCACTAGGTTCCAACGTTCGGCGACGGCAGTTGGTTCCCCGGCCTTAGCGGCCACTGGATCCGAAACCGCTGCTGCCCCGGTCGGTCGTGGTCAGTTCGTCCACTTCGAGAACCTCGGTTCGCAACACGGGGGCGACGACCAGCTGTGCGATGCGGTCGCCGTGACGGATGGGGAAGGAACGGCCGGGGTCACCACGGAAGGCCATGTCGACCAGCACTTCGCCGCGGTAGTCGCTGTCGATGGTGCCGAAGGCGACGACGACTCCTTGGCGAGACAGCCCCGATCGCGGTCGGACCTGCACCTCGTAGCCTGGCGGGGGCTCGACGGCGATGCCCGTGCCGATGAGCTGGGGCATGGCCGTGAGATTGAGGGTCTCTCCGGCCCCGCCGAGGTCGGCGTAGAGGTCCAGGCCGGAGCTGCCCGGGGTTGCGCGCACGGGAAGGCGAGCGCTGGCGCGCAGGCGCTGGACTTTGAGGGTTGGAATGTCCGCATTACACATGCAGAAAAGCACTTATTTTATAGGTAGAATGACAAATCTACGTTCCGTCATTATCACTTAGTGTATTCCGCACGATGGGACACTCCCAGGGCGCATCCGACGGGTAGGCGACCGCAACGCGCGGGTACACTCCACCACGCTCCAACAGTGCCTGTTCGGTCGGGAGAATCGGTCCACCTTCGGATCAAGTGAGCGCGTTCCGGACCACGCCATCGTTGAGGAGCGCTGCTAGCTCGGAGAACGGTCCTTCATCGGTTCCTTCCTCCGGCACGTCCCAGAAGACGGTGCGGAGGCTCCCGTCGCCGATATGGTCCAGCAGCAACGCCAGCACCCGGGCGCGGCGCTCGGGAGCGATCTCGAAGTAGTCACAGAGACTCCGCAGCGGGATCCCGAGCCGCGAGCGGCCGTTCACGCGCACCTTCACCCCCTTGAGGTTGCCGTGCTTGACATGCCAGGAGATGCTCTGCGGCGTCATGTCGAAGAGGCGCGCCGCCTGATCGCGGGAGAGGATCACGTCATCCATCGGGTAGTAAATGGCCGGGGTGGGGGAGATGCTTGCGTCCGCCAGCGAGAACCCCACCTGTTGGCGCTCATCCAGGTCCGGTGCCATGTCGACCGAGACCAAGGCGTTCGCGAGCGATTCCCAGGAAACGTCGTACGTCCGCGCGAGCTTCCACAGCTGCTCGCCCATTTGCTGCAGCATCTTCTGGTCCGGATCGATCCTCATCTTCGGGTCGGGATCGGCCATCGTCCTCGCTTTGCCTGCCCTGGCTCGCCGACCATCACACGATGGAACAAGCAATAGCGTACCGCAGCGCCGCTGGCAACGAGGCGGGGATTATATAGCTGAGTACCCGGGCCGATAGAACGGCAGTTGGCGTTGCCAGTCTTGCGAACGCTGCGTAAGGTGGAGAAGAGGGAGGACGTGATCATGCCGCGAAAGCCAACGGACCTCCGCATTCCCACGACCCCCGAGAAGCTGGTACAGGCGATACTCAAGCCACCGAAGAAGAAGCCCGCGCGATAGCCCGGCAGCGTGTCGCATAGGGGGCTGAGCCCTCGCACTTGCAGGTGGTAAAATTGAAAGCGCACGTGAGAAACGGCCCCGAAGGGCCGCTTCTCACGCCTATTTGGTGGCGTAGGCGCACAGGGAATTGGATTAGAGCCTCAACCCCTGGTGCCCACGCCGTACGAGGCACCTGCTGCATCGCAGCATTGCCCTTCTAGGAGCGGGCGGGGCACGGACCTCTAGATCGCCCGGCCCCGTCGCTCCAATCACTGACCGTTAGCTCCGGCCAGTCCTGAACCAGCCGTCTTGGCTGAATCCGGCCCGTTGGTGCTGCCAGGTGGCAGCATTTTCCGCTCTTCATACGCTTTCAGTTTGTCCACCAAATCGAGAACAAATTTCCTGTCGGGCTCCGACAGCGTGAAGAGATCAACAGTGACGGACATTGAGACCGTGCCACCGCTATCGAGCGTGATGCTCTTCTCCATTGCTGGTCCGGGTCCATTGCCGCCATCGCCGTTACCGCTGGATTCTTTTTCAACGGACTTATCGGCTACGGCTGTCGGCACACCACTGAACAGTGCCGCCGGGGTCACAAGGCGATCCTTTCCCTCTGAGAAATACCCAGCCTGCTCAGCGGCACGAGCCATGACCTGGCGTGCTTTCTTGCACTGCTTGGGCGCGACTCCTAGCTCCAGCATGACCCGTTCAAGGCCAACGTCGGGCGGCAACAGTCGCCCCTTGAACTTTTCGAACACCTGGTCGAAGAGAGGAATATTTCGAAAGGCCTCGGCGCGGGCCTTATCACGAGTCTTGGGGTCCACCATTCGATGCCCGAGGTCCGCCAGCTCAACGCGATCGTCGTTAAGGTTGACGATGCCGAAATCACGAGACGCGTAGAGCTTCGTGCGGAAAGCCCCGCTCCCGACGCTGTCGTGGCCCATCCACATCGCCAGAGAGGCCGTATCGCCGCTTCCGCCTCGTCCGTGTAGCACCTCGGCCAGATTCTGAGCATCGTCGATATCGTTATAGGGGAACACGATCGTCGAGCGAATGCGAGAGCCTTCTGCCTCCTTCGATTTCTCGGTTTCAACCGGTTTCACTGGCGCTGCTTCTACCATGTGGTTCCTCCAGACTGCTCGGCATTAGGCACACCCAGATCCAAGCACGACTGCAGGCAACGCGTCAAGCCTATAATGCCGGAAGAGGCATTATCGGATACAGAAGGCATTAATGGTAACTGGGTGGCGCAGCTAGGAAATCAGCTCCCGATATTGGAGCCGCTTCCCTACGAGACCGCGGGCAACGGAGCGCATCTGTTCAGCAGTATCGAGCGAGCGCTGATTGTGCCGTCCGGCGAACTCTGACACGTACCGACTCAGGTGCTTCTCGCTCATCTGGTGGAAGGCTCCGGAGTAGCCCCGCTTGAGCATGGACCAGAACGACTCGATCCCGTTCGTGTGGGTCTGCTCGATCGCGTACGTCCCGACGCTGTGCTGCACGTACTTGTGCCGGAACTCACCGTCCAGCGGGAAGTAGGCTCCGTGCCCATCGGAGTAGACCTGAGCGCCGGGGGCTGCGTGCTTGCGAACGAAGTTCCGCAGTACGGGAGCCTTTGCCTGCCCAATGACCTCAGCTCGGACTTTCCCTGTGGCGCGATCCTTCGCGCCGACGATAGCGATCCTGTCTGACGTTCCGACCCGGCCAGCGCGGCGCTGGTACTCGTGCTTGTTCTTCTCTTTGCCACCAATGAACGCCTCATCCACTTCCACGGGGCCGCGTATCGGCTCATCGCCGTGGTCTCCCCATGCTTCCCGAATCCGGTGCGCCAGATGCCACGCGGACTTCTGCGTAATGTTGAGATCGCGGTGCAGCTTCAAGCTGGAGACGCCCTTGAGGGACGTGGTGACGAGATAGATCGCGATGGCCCAGGTGCGGTAGCCGAGCTTGGAATCGGCCATCGCCGTCCCTGTGCGGACGCTGAAGCGCTTGCGGCAGTCGCGGCAGCGGTAGGGCATCGTGGGATGGGATGCGCCCGTCTGCACATTGCCTGAATCGCAGTGCGGGCAGATCGCGCCATCGGGCCAGCGGGAGTCATGGAACCAGCGCTCAGCCGTCTGGTCGTCAGGGAATATCTCGAACAGCTCCGTAAGGCTGATCCCGTTGCGTGTGCTCTTCCCTGGTCCCGACATGATAACCCTCCGTAGTGATACAAGAGTACCCTAGACGGGAGGGAAAGTCAAGGGTACTCATCTATATAATCCCCAACGAGGCCGGGTCGGCCCTATGCAAGAATCGCCTCCGGCGCCCGCAGCATCAGGCGGACGGCGGTGCGGGGTCGGATTGGAAAGGGGGGGATTCGACCTGCTGGCCGCGCCGTCACCGCCGCCGCCGCGTGGGGGGCAATCCCCGCCGTTCCCGCTCGTCCGCGCACCAGCGCTTGACCGATTCGTAGGAGACGCCCACCTGCAGGGCGATCGCGTCCAGCGTCGGCGGCGGCCAGCCCGAGTCAAAGCGCAGCCGGATCACTCCCTGCCGGACATGGTCCGGGTAGGCCTGGCCCAAGAGCAAGCCGCGCCGCCGCGCCGACTGTTCCTAGTCCGTTCGCCATCGCGCCATGGTGCACTTCCTGCATCCCCACCCCGGGTCCCGCTGCTACTCCTCCTGTCGCTGCTGCAGGTAGTCCAGGACGCAGCAGATCGCGGTGAGGGCGGGGCCCTCCGGGCGCTCGGATCGAGAGGCCACCCGGAGTTCCTCCCGAGACGCGGGGCAGCCTGCCTGGGCGATCGTGAACTTCCCGCCAACAAGCGTCTCCCTGAGCCACCGCCCTGGATCGGGGCCAAGAGTGTGCTGAACGACCGGGATCTCGTGGATCTTCGCATCACGCAGCCGCGACTGCAGTTCCCCGTGGATCTGCCATTGCTTGGGATAGGCAAAGGGGCCGTGCAGGAGGGCGTCGACCGGCGCGGCCCGGTGGAATGCGCCGATGCGTGCGGCGGCCTCGTTGGTTGCGCGGATGCCGTCCGTGACCGTCTCGGCGAACTGATGGACCTGCCCGTCCTGCCCCACGCCGACCACGACCGCGGTGATCGTGAAAGGGGCGCTATAGACCAGGCCGACGTAGCGCTGCGCGGCTTCCGGCCAGGAGAACGGGGGCTGCGCGACGGCCAGGGTCGCATCATCGTAGGCGGGGTAGGAGGCCCGCTCCTGCTCCTCCTGCAGCTTCGTCAGGCGCTCCAGCGCGTAGCCGAGGGCGGTGAGGGCGGGCCCCGCCCCGCGGTCGCGGCCGGTGGCGGCGTGCCGAAGCTCCTGCCGGGCGGGGCCAGCGTCGGAGTCCGCGGCGATCGTGAACTGCCCCGCCTCGAGTATCTCCGTGAGACGCTCCCGGAAATCCCCGCTGCGGGGGCCCGGCGCGAATGGAAACGGGAGGTCGTGCAGCAGCCGCTCCAGCGTCTCGTGCGTTTGCTGCCGGCGATGGGGTTCGGGATGGTCGGGGCTGTGCAGGAGCGCATCGAGCGGCCCCCAATCGTGGAGGGCGCGGATGCTCTTGGCGAGGCTGGAGGGGGGTTCGGACGTGCTCGAGTGCCGCGTGGCGAACAGGTGGACGTGCCCGTCCGCCCCGGCGCCGATCATGACCAGGGTGGTGCCGCCGTCGGCGCGGTAGACCAGGCCCGCCACGCGGAAATCCGCCTCCTGCCAGGAAAAGGGATTCTCGGCCAGGGCCATGGTCGCGTCGTCGTAGGCGGCGTAGCGAGGGCCGCGCGACGCAGCTGGCGGAAGGGCCGACGTGTCCCGATCCAGCGCCGCATCCCATCCTGGAACACCGGCTGCCGCCGAGTCCGTCTCGCGGTCCTGCCGCTGCCGGCGTTCGGCCCGCCGCTTCCGCTCTTCCTTGCACCACCTGCGCACCGTGCTCTCGCCAATCCCGAGCAGGCTGCCAATCTGCGGGTAGCTCAGGGGCGGCGTCATGTCCAGGTCGAAGCGCAGCCGGGTCGCCAGCGGCCTCGTTGCCGGGTCGCGCGCCGACCGCTGCCGCACCCGCTCGAAGCAGTCGAACAGGTCACCGCCCCATGGAACCCTGGACTCGTGGCCTGGCCGCTCCATCAGCCGGCTCCGCGCGGCGCCTGCGTATCGTCGATGCGCCGCCGCCTCAAGCCGCCACCCACCACCGCCCCTGCATAAGGTCCAGGGAGAGAGGGGGGGAAGGGAAACGAATCCATAAGGGACAGGGAGCCAGAAAACCCTCCGCTTCGGACTTTCGCATCTCGTCATGCCTCCGCTTCAGTTAGCGCCCCGCTCGGCCCGCCGGGTGGCTGGCGAACCCTCCGGTGGGGGACCCCGGCGGGCCTCGCGCGGGGGAAGAGACTTTGCTTCGGACCCTTTCATGCTACTCCGAGCGCATATCCCGCCCGGAAGGCACCCCATGTCATGGGCTTCGCCCTCCGCGAAACATCGGCCGAACCTTCGCCGAAATCCCTTCAAGCAACCAGTCAAGCTCGACCAGCCAGCCCGCACCACGACCACTCCGACCGCCACACCGCTGCTCCATAGCCATGTCCATGTCCACGTCCGTCCATCCTTCTCTGACGTTACACACTGTGCACATTGTGTATTTAGGAGAAAAGCACGGTCCAGCATGGACATGGACATGCCGCCCCGTTCTCCCTTCCTGGCCCTCCCCTATCTGGAGCCCCACCCGCGACTCCCTCGGCGAATTCGACCCCGGTCTCGGCATGCCCTCACTCTAGCCAGCCCCCACCACCCCTGTAAGGAAGACACACAGACAGATATGGGAATCCAGAGAGGGAAGGGAACGGTCCCGCACCAGAATTCCACCCCTTGTAGAAACTCGTCTCGTTGATCGTCCACATCTCGAGGCCCCCGGTCGCCGCGCCGGGGTGGCTGGCGACGATCCCGGTGCCGCGGGGCCCCGGCGCGGCTCCTTTTGGGGCCGGAGGAAACGGACGGCGGCGTTTGGCCACTTTTCCTAGGGTCCATCTCTGGAGGAGCAATTGCGAAGGGTGCATCCAAAGCACAGCCAGGGGAGCAACAATCCGCGGCTGCTGTTCCCTTATGGAGTCCCTTTCCCCTGTCTGTGTGTCCTCCCTTATGCGGCCCGACCGCACGCGCCAACCCCCGCCGCCCCGGTAAGGGATGGGGGGGGAACTGGGAAAGAGATCCATAAGGGATTGGGTCACCCAGATCTGGTGATCCCCCAATTGCCATTTTCGTCGAGCTATCCGTCCTCATCTCTATGCCCCCGATCGCCCCGCCCGGGTGGCTGGCGCGGGCCCCCGGGGCGTGGAGCAGGGCCGGGCGGGCCGATCGCAGGGGAAGGGACACGGGGCGGAGGCATTTCGGCATGTCTCCAGAGAAGCCCGATCCCTGTTTCCTAGGAAACGATCGGCCCAAACCATACGGCGAAGATACGGCGAAATGCGCTTGAGTCCTCCCTGTTCCTGGTCTTGTTCCCCCCTCTCTCCCTTACTGGGATCCTAGGGACTGGCTCTTCAACCCCCCAGCCATCGGCCCGAGTCAGCCAGCATGGGTACGCCCCCGCTCCCGCGCCGTGCCCATGGTGCCCACCATGGCCATGCTTTCCCTATTAAGATCACAAGGTGTACACATCCTGTACTTAATAGGAAGACCATGGGCAGGATGGGCACGCGGCCCCGGTTCCGGCCGCGGCCGCACGCCGCATGGATCGCGGCGGCCGCCGCGCCGGGGGAGGGGAGGCGCCGGCTCCCGATGCGCCGGAAGGCCGGAGGACCGGCTATCCGTCGCCCTGGTCGCCCGCGCCGCAAGGGAGGGCGAAGGCCTCGCGCTATGCGCGAGCTATTTCCTGGCCCCCGGGCCTCGCGCGGGGCATCCCCGCGCTGCCATCGTATTCCTGGACGCAACGCCCACGCCCCCAGGCCCATTCTTGGACCGGGGGCAGGCGCGGGTCTGGCCAGGCTGCGCGCCGGGCGAGGAAAGCGAGCCGGGGGTGACGTCCGCGCCTGCCCCCTGCTCTGCCAGGGTACTCCAGAGGGGCGCCGCAACCGCCCGGGCGAGAGCCGGCGCCTCGATCCCGCGCGCCGCGTACCGCCAACAGCCACTGCCGGCTCGGTTGCGGCGCCGGCGCCGCGCGTGAACACGACGCGCGCTCGGGCTCCGATCACGTAACAACGTTTACGCTGGGGGTCTCCGGACAGATCCTGCAGCGGCGCGGGCGGTTTACACGCGCAGCTGCCGGCGCCGCGATCGCGGCGAGCTCGCCGGCGCCGGCGGTGTACACAGGCCCCATTTCCAAGATCGCCGCGGCGGCCCAGGGAGGCCGCGCGAACGTGATGGTTCCACCCGCGGGCAACCGCCGCGAACCCGAAACGTGGTCCCGCCCAGGGAGTCGGCTACCTCTGGGGAGGCTAGCCGACGGCCAGGTCAAGGGTGCCGGCGCGCGCTGGTCTGGGTGTGGGGACGCCCCCGGGGTGCGCGCGCCGGCATCCGCAAGCGGACTGGCTCGGCAAGCTCGCCAGCCCTGGACCTGGCCGGGACCACGCCTGCCTGCCTGCTCGCCCGAAGCTAGGCGACCCCGTCAAGGGTCTGCGGCGGCGCCGGGCATCCTGGAGAAGCAACACCCAGGCAGCGCCGCCTTGACTAAAGCTGCCCGCCGCGGCGGCGGGCAGCCCTTCGACGGGGCCGCCGCAAGTGCACAGCGAGCAGGCAGGCCAGA
Source organism: Chloroflexota bacterium (assembly GCA_026707145.1). Taxonomy (GTDB): domain Bacteria; phylum Chloroflexota; class Dehalococcoidia; order Bin125; family Bin125; genus JAPOXK01. The sequence goes on from JAPOXK010000023.1 coordinate 118,195, forward strand.
CGAGCGTGCCAGCGAGCGAGGAAGGGAATTGGACATGTTGAATCTGCTGGATCGGTTCGATCACGGAACGCGGGCACGAGGCACCTGCGAGTACGCACTCACCAACCGCGGCGTCGAGCACGTCGAGGGCTGTCTCGGCTGCGACGAGCGCTGGTGGAACGACCACGACCTATCAAGCATCCGCGGCGGCTTCGAGCTCAACGATCTGGACCAGCCGACGATGACGCTGAGCCCGGTCCCGACGGCACCCGGCAACATCATCGGCGTCGACTCGCGTCTCGAGCTGCACATCGACGACATCGAGTGGGTCTAGAAAGGAGCCCGTGATGACCGACGACACCGACGCGCAGCGCACCACCGACCGGCGGGAGCATCCCCCGATGGGCTTCGACCAACCGCAGGAGCTCAGCCTCCTGCAGATCCGCACGCGCCCGATCCTCGTCCACGAGAGCGAGCCCCTCGACGACGAAGGCCGGCTCGGCCTGACCATCGACGACATCCCCTGGGAGTAGGAAGGAGCGCCCCATGACCCTGCCCGACCAGCAACCCCTGACCCCCTGCGCCTGCGGAAGCCACAACGGCCCGCACGCCTGGGATTGCAGCGAGCCGGCCACCGGCCCCTGCGGCCACTGCCACAACTGCGGCTACTGCGACGGCACGAGCTCCGACCTCTGCCGCATCGCCGTCCGCACCTGGCGAGAGGAGGAACCGATCAGCTAAGCACCGGAACAACCGCATACGGCCGCATCCATCCACACCGCACAACCGTGAAGGAGATCCCCATGCCCGCCAGCCTCAACAAGGTCCTGATCATCGGCAATCTCGGCGCCGACCCGGAGATGAGCTACACCGCCAACGGCACCGCCCGCACGCGGCTCAGCGTCGCCGTCAACCGCAGCTACACCACCGGTGAGGGCGAGCGCCGCGAGGAGACCGAGTGGTTCCACGTGGTCGCCTGGAACAAGCTGGGCGAGACCGTCGCCCAGTACCTCAGCAAGGGCCGCCGCGTCTACATCGAGGGCCGGCTGCAAACCCGCCAGTACGACGACAAGGACGGCCAGCGGTGGTACTTCACGGAAGTGATCGCCCGCGACGTCCAGTTCCTCGACAACGGCCAGCAGGCCGCGCCCGCCGGAGAGGAAGCCGCCTGAGCCCCACCCGTTCGATCCCGACCCGTTAGAAGACAAGCCAGCGCCCCCGTGCACAGCAACTGCCGGGGGCGCCACTGCATTTAAGGAGTTCCTAAATGCCTACGCAGACTACCCACTCCCAGCGCCCGCGCCAACCCGGCGCCCGCACCCACCAGATCCTCGTCATCGGCGACGACGGCACCTACCGCCGCATCGACGCCCCGGACCAGCCCCTCACTCTCGAGGTGATGCAGGGCCTCGTCGACGGGCTCATCGAGCGCGTCAGCACCGCCGGCTTCGACGTCTGGCTCAACGAGGCAGGGCTCTTGCGCGAGAGCTTCGGGCTCAACATCGCCGCCAGCTGGCTGCTCCACGAGCACGGCGCCTCCGGCCACGAGATCTACGGGCCGGCCTTCCTCGCCCGCGTCGAGGGGGAGGAGAGCCACCCGCTACCGGTCGCCCAGGTCCAGCAGCTGGTCGACGTCATCGAGACGCTCGGCTGGGAGAACCAGCACGAGGTCATCCCGATCGCGGGCGGGAGCGGGGAGGAGGTCGAGGAGCCTCCTTCCCGCTTCTTCCAGTGCTGGCCCATGGCCGCCTACTTCGCCGACCTGGCCGAGGAGAGCTGGGACCAGACGAACGGGAACTACAACGTCGACGAGGACCTCTTCGAGGCCTGCTGCGTCGGCGCCCACCTGGCCTACTTCCTCGGCACCAAGCTGCACGACCGCGGCGCGCGCAGCGAGCACCACGACTTCATCGACGGCATCCGCGCCTTCGCCGACAAGCTCGGCATCGAGCACTGGCAACTGAACCACGTGCTCTACGCCGGCGGCGCCCAGTCCGATCCGTTCGGCAGCAAGCAATGGCACGTCCCGCCGGCCGTCGTCTTCGCCAACCTCCTCTCCATCGAGAAGGTCCCCGACTTCGAGACGGCCGAGGCCATGCACCTGGACGCGCTCGTCGCCTACGCGAAGACCCTCCTGCAGTACGACGGCGAGATCTTCGTCGACCCCGAGTACCCGACGGAGCTCTCCATGTTCCGCTGCCGAGGCCCCTGGACCGGCGTCTGCGAGGTCTGCGAGGACCAGCGACTCGCCAGCACCGACGTCGCCTTCTACGACAGCCGCGAGTGGCTCGATCACCTGGTCAACGACCCCGTTCCCATGCGCACGCCGATTGCCGGTGGCAGCATCGAGGCCAGCTGCATCGGCCGCGCCCGCTGCATCGTGCAGAAGGACCACGAGCACTGCTGGGCCCACGAGCCCGCCTGCCACGCCGCCTTCTGCCACTGCCAGGACAGCACCCCGACGACCGAGCAGGCCTACGCGGAGCAGCTGCGCGAGGAGACGCGGCCACCCGCCCGGCCCATCGCCGGCGGGAGCGACGTTGGCACCACCACCGCGGTCGACGTCCGCTGCGACCAGTGCACCAGCACCTGGCAGATCGAGGCCGGCGACGCCCTCACCTGCCCCATCTGCGGGACCGCCGAGCACAGCGTCATGCGCCTCGGCCCCCTGGCCAGCGAGGCGCTGCGCATCGCCGGCGAAGAGGCCCGGCTGCTGTTCTACAAGCGGACGGTCGGCGGGCCGCCGATCGAGGGAGGGAGCGGCGCGGAGGAGCCGCTCCCCCTCGTCTTTCCCACCGACAGCAGCGACGAGACGCCGACCAAGCACCAGTTCAGCGTCGAGACCGTCGAGCGCATCGACGCCGAGCGCCGCTGGTTCGTCATCGCCTCCAGCGAGGCCGAGATCCGCGCCGAGGAGGGCGACGCGGAGTGGGAGGAAGTCGTGAAAGAGCACGGCGAGGACCTGATCGAGCAGACCATCCTCGAGATCACCCACTTCGACGATTGCGAGGCCTGCGAGGAGCTCCCACTCATCGCCGGCGGCGCCACCGCCGCGCCCAAGCTCCTCTGGGAGACCCACGGCCGCGGCGGGCTGCGCGAGTACACGAGCGGCAACTACGCCATCTTCCACCCCTACCCCGAGGAGCTGGAGAAGCACGGCCGCGGCCCTCTGCGCCTCTCCCGCCGGTGGCGCGTCGTCTTCGAGGACCGGCACTACACCAAGGAGCACGGCTGGGTCGGGCCCAGCACCAAGCTCGGCACCTTCGACACGCTCAGCGAGGCGAAGGCCTGCGCCCAGCGCCACGCCGACGAGCGGGCCACCGGCCAGATGGAGCTCAAGCCCATCGCCGGGGGCAGCGGCGAGGAACCACCCCCGCGGCTCACCACGCGGGAGCGGAAGGAGCGCCGCCTCTACCGCCGCGAGGACTGGGCCGACAGCCGTCGGCGCAAGCTCGATAGCGCCCGCCAGGAGTACGACCAGCGCCTGCAGGAGCTGCCGCCCATGGGCGAGCCCATCCACGTCGGCCATCACTCCGAGCGCCGGCACCGCAACGCTATCAAGCGCCTCGACCGCGCCTTCGACAAGATCGGCGAGCACTCGCAGATGCTGGAGCGCCACGAGAGCAAGGCCGCCGGCATCCGGCACCAGCTGGACGTCTCCATCTACGACGATGACGACGACGCCATCGAGCAGCTGCAGCTCCGCATCGCCGAGCTCGAAGCCCAGCGCGACCGCATGAAGGCCATCAACGCCTGGTTCGCCAAGCACGGCGGCATCCCCAAGCGCCGGGTGCCGCGGGGATCGAGCCGCGAGCTCTTCGAGCGGGCCGCCGACGCTATCAAGCGGGCCCACGCCGAGCTGCACTTCACCGACAAGGAAGGCCAGGACCTGGTCCGCGCCCTCGAGTTCAACGACGTGGTCGGCTACCCGCCTTACGCCCTCTCCAATCTCGGCGGCAACATCCGCCGCCAGGTCAAGCGGCTGGAGCGCCTGCGGAAGGAGGCTGGCGATGCCTCGAAGCCTTAGCGATCAGCAGCACAGCCGCGTCCGCGCCCGCCTCAAGATGACCGAGCGAGCGCTCGCTGCCCACAAGCTCTTCGCTGCGGCCACCTTGCTGCGCGAGGTCCTCGGCGACGTGGAGCAGCCCGAGGGCCCATGCCCGGTCTGCACCGGCGACCGCTGCGACCTGGTCCTCTGCCGCGCCCGGCTCGCCCAGCACGAGCGCGCCCCCACCATCTAGAAAGGAGCGTCCTATGCCTGACTCCAACGTCCTGCGCCCCTGCCCCGGCACGCACGAGCACGACTGCGGCGCCGAGCTCGCCGGGACCCCCAAGCACCGCAAGCGCTGCCTCGAATGCAGCAACGACTACGCCAACGAACGGCGCCGCGCGCGCCGCGCCGGCATCCCCTTCGACATCCCAAAGGAGCAGCTCGAGCTGCCCATCACCGTCGGCGAGCAAGGAGAGCAAGCGAGGTTCTCATGAACACGCCACGCCACCACCACCAGGGAAGGAGTCGGGCGCCACCGGATGGGGGTTCTTCTTCTCCGTAAAGAGGAGCCCGCCCCTCACCATACAGATCCGACTTAAAACCGTTGGCCTTGAGAACTAGACAGGGCGTTGCTCGTGGGAGCCGCCGACCGCCGGCCGCCCAACGCCGACACAAGCCCGTACACGTCGCCTGTGGTTAGACTCCGATAGCGACTCCGAGTCGCCTACTCCGCCAAGCCGTCCGAGCAGACGATGCGGATCAGTTCCGGCTCCGACGGCCGCGCCGCAACGGAAGCGTCGGGAACGTTGAGGCGGTAGCGCTCGCGCAGGGCTTCAAGGCGGATCCGCAGCACTCGCCCCTCAAGCCGCAGGTGTCGGATCTCGTCTAGGGCATTCTCCGCAGCCGTAGGCAATTCGCCAATGAAGATCCGGCGAAGCGTCTCGATCCGCCGCGTCTCTTCCGAATCGTCGGCTGTGGCCCGGCTGGCAAGGGCCAGTTGCCGGGACACATAGCGCCGCGATCGCGTGTTGCGCGGCCGGCGGGTCCTGCCCAGTCGCTGCCCGAACTCCGTCTTGAAGGCCTCGGCGGCCGCCATGACCCGCTCGTTCGTGTCGTCGGGCAGCGCCTCGCCCGGCGTCTCTGGGCTGCACTGGGCCGCCGCTACGAACTGGACAGGGCTGATGGAGCGGGGTGCACGACCCGACCCCACGGCGTAGCAGCCGTGAATCTCCCCGGCGCCGAGGAGCACCAGCGTCTCGCCGGGCCGGGGATCATCGAAGGCCGCCGGAGGAGCGGCGGCTAGGTTGGCCGGTGAGAGAAGCGGTGCCTGCACTCCATCAATGGGAAGCACGTTCTGCGCGTAGCTGTCGTTGTCAGCATCCTCCCGCGGTTGCTGCACCGGTTGCACCAGGAGTGCCGACCGGATGCCGTCCGGCAGGGAGCTGATAGTCCCCCACAGTGCCGGGTCGTCCTCCCGGATGCGCTGCAGCAGGGCCACCGCCCGCTGGTGCGCCGCCACCTCGTCGAGGCCATCGTCGCTCTCCGGCAGCCGCCGCTTATCGTAAATGCGATACATGGCACCAGCGTTGAGGCGCTCGGATTCCGACAGGAGCTTGTTGTCGAGGCCGATTAGATCATGGAACGCCTGGATGCGCCGGTGTAGCCGCCCCGTCAGCTCGAGGCCGGCGTCGACCTCCAAGTCGGGCCACATGTTGTGCAGGTCGATCACGGCGTGCTCGGTGCCGATGCGGTCGACGCGGCCGAACCGCTGGATGAGGTGCACGGGGTTCCAGTGCAGGTCGTAGTTCAAGACGCGTGCGCAGTCCTGCAGATTCTGGCCCTCCGACACAAGGTCCGTGGCCAGCAGGAGGCGGATTTCCGGTCCCGGAAGCTCGCGCCCCGCAGGCGGGTTGGAACGCGGCGAGAACCGGGTGACGAGCCCCTCCACTTCACCGCGATTGCTTCCGCTCAAACGCGCGATCGCTGGATCGCGGCCACCGGGATTCAGTTGCTCGTACAGGTAATCGACGGTCGTCTCGGCCTCGGAGAAGATGAGCACCTTGCCCGCCCGCACGTCGGGCCGATCGAGGAATGCCCGGAGAGCCCGCAGCTTATCGTCGTCCTCGGGCGCGATCGCCCGCACCCGTGCCGCGAGCCCGGCCAAGACGGCGTGATCCGCGTCGAGATCGGTGATCAAGCGCTCCGTATCGAAGTGGGCAACTGGATGCGCGGTACGGGAATCATCCCCGCGTGCCTGTTCTTCCTGTTGCAGAATCTCCAGCAGTTCGTCGGCATCGAACCGCTCTCCGGCGAGCACACGGCTTGCCGTCGCACCGACGGGGACGTAGCCGGCTTCAAGGCCCTCGCGAAAGTGGCGATTGCTTCGGCTCAAGGCTTCAAGGGTGGAGAGGAAGGCGGCAGCGCTCGACTCGAAGCGCTTCAGCAGCAGCATCTTCATCAGGCCGGCGAGCTGCGTCCTGGTCCGCAGCAGCCCGCGGTACTCCGGCCGCGGCTTGAATTCCTCGTGCAGGTAGTCGGAGGCTCGATAGCGCGTGGCTTTGTGCGCCTTCAGCGCGTCCGTGATTTCCTTGAAGGTTCCCGCCCGGGCATAGACGCGGTCGAGCCGGTAGTCGACGTTCTCCAGGACCGGGGTCGGGAACTGCACCGGCCGGCCCCCGACGATCGCGCTATCGCCATAGAGGTCACGAATGTCGCGCCGGCGCCGCCGAATGAATAGAGGAGACAGCACCTGCGTGATGTCGGCGCGGGGCACGGTCGGTTCTGCGGGTGGCAGTGGCGGCGTGGGTGTGGAGCGCTCTCGGCTCCAGTCCACGTACTCAGCCTCATAGTTCGCTTTCGCCATCCGGTGGTCGAGCCACCGCTGCGCGTTGCGAAAGTACTCCCGCAGGTCGAGCGGCTCGATGGCCAGGCCGTGATCGGTGTCATCCAAGAACAGCCTGAGCTGGCGGTAAATGTCCAGCGGGCCGAGGTTCTGGGGCGTGGCGCTGAGCAGCACCACCTTGTGGTCGCCGGCCTCAAGGTACTCCTGCAGGCCCGCGTAGCGCTGGTTGCGATTGCGGAAGTTATGGGCTTCGTCGACCAGCACCGGCCCCCGGTCCGGGTATTCCCGACTGAGAACGATGCCGCGCTCGGGCGGCGCGGCGTCAACGTAGCGGCCAAGCTCCTCGTCGAACTCGGCCTCTCCGGACGGGACGATCATGCTGTGCGAGATCACCGAAGCGCCGAGTTGGAAACGTTCGTTGAACGACTCCCACATCGGCTTCAATCCGGCGGGACAGAGGATGAGCGGGCGGCCGTCGTGCGGGTAACTGAACTGGAGCTGGCGAAGCAACTCGGCGCCGATGAAGGTCTTGCCCAACCCTACGACGTCGCCGATGTAGCAGCCGCCGTGGATGTCGATCATTGCCAGGCCGCGGCGCACGGCGTCCAGCTGAAAGTTGGCCAACTCCTCATCCCGCGGCGGTAGCGGCAGTTCAGTCGCCCCGGCGCCCCCGTGGTAGAGCTCGTAGAGGGCCTTGAGGTACACGTGGTAGGGCGGCGTCTTCGCCAGCGCCCAGGAGCGGTCGAGTTCCAACTGCAGCGCCTCGCTGACGTCCTCCGCATCCTCCCAGAGGGCGTCGAACCATTCGCGCAGGGTGGCCATCTCCGCATCGCCGGTGACGCGCACGTTGAGCTCGGTGTTGCCGCTGAACCCGGCCAGCGTGAGGTTCGAGGAGCCGACGACCGCCGCGCCGGGCTCGGCGTGGTCGTGGTACCAGCAAAGGTAGGCCTTGGCGTGCAGCGGGCTGCGCCGGTAGGCCCGGATTTCCGCCTGGCCCGAGGCGACCATCTCGCGCAGCAGATGCACTGCCTGCTGCGAATCCTTCGTCTGCGGCATGAGAGACACCCCGTCGGCGATACGGTCGACGGATTCCCGTGCCACGGTGGCGCGCTCGCGTCGCTGCACGAGGCTGTCGGCGTCTAGGCGGGCTCTCAACGCTCCCGGCTGCTGCAGGCCCGCAGCCACCGCCTCCAAGACGGGTCGGTCGGCGCGGCCGACGAGGATGCGGACCCTGTCCAGTCGTGAGAGCTCTTCGCTCACCGCGCCGAAGCCAGACATGAAGAAGTAGCCGACGGCGATGTCCGCCCTGGCGGAGCTGTCCAGCATCTCGCGCAGGCGGTTCAGCAGGTTTGGGTCAGTGGTGGAATGGAGGATGTTCATCAGCTACTGCCGCCCAGTGCCGTAGCTCAACCTAAGGAACATCTGCAGTGGTCCCTGAACGGTACCGTCGGTCTTCAGCCTCGAGTTTCTGGATGCTCTCGCGAATCGCGCGCGCTTGTTCCAAGCTTTCTGTCATAGAGATTTCCCCAGAGACCACTCTGCGAAGTTGATCAAGGATTTTCCCTTCCATGATATTCAAGGTCCAAGAAAGCTGGCCGATCGGAAGTTCATCAAGCTGCTTCATTTCATCTTCTTCTAGGACCAACCGCAGGTGCTGCCTTATTCCAGAATCCCGAAACCAAGGCTTCACTTCACCCTGCCTGACATCTCTCTCTAGTAGGTAAGCGACCCTCCCGAGGCACGCTCGATAAATGAAAAACTTTAGGAATAGGTCCTCACCAAGGAATGGGCGCACGTGTTCTGCCTCAAGGGTCCAGTACCAAAGCCTCTCGTCTTCCAATGCCAGTGCCAGTTCTCGGAGATCCGCCCTTGTGACAAAATGCTGATACTCGTCAGGGGTAAGGATGTCGAGATAGGTGAGCACGGCCGGAGCGGCCTGTCGGAGCCTCACTATCTCGCGCCAGATTGCGTCCGCAGTCTTGGTCCGCCACTCAGCCGCAACACGCTGTCCTTCGATCACCGTCGCGTTGGCGGTATTTTGCATCGCCTGAAGCTGGGTGTTCAGCCTCCTGATCTCCTCTAGTAGAGCGTTCTCCTCTGTCGTGAGTTCGTGGGCCTGTTCCGCTGCCGCTCTGCGGAACTTGTGACGGATGGCCTCGCCTACCCACGTCTTTGCGAGGAAGAGCAGTGTCGAGATAACTGTGAGTGTGACCGCGACCGCCAGGGCGGCTTCCGCATTCACCCGCCCAGCGCTCCATCGATTGCGGTGGCCTCGTCCGCCGTCAGGCCGTAGAGCTCGTACACGAGCCGGTCGATCGCCCGCTCCCAGTCCTCTGTGTTGGCGCTAGTATTCGCCATCTTCGAGTCGATGATGCGATCTACGAGTTGAACGAACGGGTGCTGTCTCTCCTCGTGGATCTTCGGCACGGGGATCGGGGCGACAGTAAGGCGTTCCCATTGGATGAGCCCCATCCCGGTAGTGAATGCGGTCCGTTCCATGAACCACGAGGCCAGTGTGCTGTTGAGTACAGCGGCAAGGTACTTCAGAGATGGACCTGTAAGGATGTAGCCTTTCTGATTGCAGAACTCGTCGCGCTCCGAGTAGGCAAAGCGTCCCTCGGGCGACATGGCCGCCCAGAATAGCTTCGGTTGGGAAAAGAGTCCCAGAAACTCATCCGTGGGATTGTTGTCCAGTTCTAGCCAGTGATGTTGCCCCGGGTAGCCCCCCGAACGATTCTTACCACGCGACCGGGTATATCGAACCTGACCTCTGCTACGCAGCTTTTTTTGATGGCGTGCTAGGTGCCGATACACCGCCGGGTAATCTGAAGCTAGGTACTCGTGGCTGCCGAATTTGGCTAGGATGAGCCATTTCCCCGCCCATTTTGCAAGATAGCGGTCGATGTCCCGACCACGCAGTATCGGCTTGATAATCTCTGCTGACGCCGGATCCTCTGCTATCAGTGCTTCGCGCGTGGCACCATCGATGATGAACGCCTCGTTGTAGCCCGTAATGATGCCCCTCTTGACAAGCACACCCCAGTCCCGAAGCGGCGTACCTCGAGCCCGCATCTTCTCCATCACGGACTGCTCAATGAGCGAGAGGGTACTCCACGGTGACCCGCCGTCGGGTCTGATGCGGCCCCACAGGTTATCGCTTGGCGGAAAAGCGACCCCGGGCTGCCGATCCATGTCGACAGCGGGAAATGAGGTCGTCTCGCCACCGCCAGTACGGAGCAGCAGCACGCCACTGTCGACAATCGCGCTCTCGAAGACATCCTTGCCGAGGTCGAGCCAGCGCAGAGGCGTGTGGCGTTCGGCGAAGTAGCGGCGCAAACGGCTACCATACTCCGTCCGCAGCCAGCTGTTGGAGGTGATGTAGGCGAGGATGCCGGTCCGCGGCCTGAGCAGTTCGCAGCCACGCTCGTAAAAGAGCTGGTAGATGTCACCGCGTGGAGCGAACGTACGATAGCCCACATCACGGTAGAGGTTCGCGAGCCGCCCGCCGTCGCTCTCTAGCTGGTGATAGGGCGGATTGGCAATCACAACATCGAACCCACCGCCGCGCTCGGCGCGCTCTTCAAAGACTTCGGGAAACGTGGCGCGCCACTCAACCCCTCCCCCCGCGTCCGTGGCGCCCTTCCCACCGAAGCGTTCCCGCAGACCGCGGTTCAGTTCAGCAATCTGCGTGCGCAGACTCGCCTTGGAGGGACCCGCGGCCGCGCGCAGATAGCGCGACTTGAGCTCTTGCAGTTCAGCCGTCGTATCGCCAAGTGCAGCCTGCACACCGCCCTCAGCCTCGTGTGCCGCGAGCAAACTGTCTCCGACGACGATGTTGAGGTCGAGGTTGGGGAGAGGCTCGGGGAGCGCGCGTTCATCCTCAATCGTCAGCGAGAGCCAGAGCCGCAACTGCGCGATATGCACCGCGAACGGATCAATGTCAACACCACGCAGGTTGCGATCGATGATCTCCAACTTGAGCTGGTGGAGCGACTTCGCGTTGGCTCCAACGTTGAAGAGCACGGTCTGTAGCTCGATGAGTTCCTGCATCATGCCCAGCAGGTACGCGCCTGAACCACAGGCAGGATCCACTACCGTGACTTCGCTCAGCGCTCCAGCCACTCTGCGGGCCGCCGCGACATCGATCGCTTCTGTTCGATATTCGTCCACGAATCCGGCGATCACGTCGGAAGTGAGTCCAGTATCTCGTGCCTCCAAATAGCCCTTCAGAGCCTCGCGACACATGAAGGACACCACTGGCCGCGGAGTGTAGTAGGAGCCGGACTTGTGCCGCCCCGTCACCAATTCCTCGAAGACCTTGCCCAGCATCTCGGGATCCACTGCCACTTCGATGTCGAAGGGTGTCGACTCCATTACCGTGAAGTTGAAGCGGGCGAATAGATCGGTCAGCACCGCCTCGATGGTCTCGTCGAGCACGGTCACGCCTTGACGCCTGTCGAGGTCTCCCTCCTCGAACAGGCCGCCATTGAGGTACGGCACCTCACCGAAGAGTGAATTCGTGACGCTGCCGTTTCCGTCTTGTCGCCGTGGGCTGTTGAGTCCGGAGAAGAAGAGATGCGCCAGTCGGTCGCGGTAGAAATTGCTCTGATCGGGCGACCCCTTGTAGTCGTGCCAGAGAGCGTTGAGGTAGTCCTTTTCGCCCTTGAAGGTCAGCCAACCCTTGCGTGAGAGGAAGTAGACGAACATGAGTCGGTTGAAGAGCGTCTGGATGAACAACCGTCTAGCTTCCTGCTCCTCATCGCCGTCGCCGAAGCCCAACGCGCTCTCTTCCGCTGCCTCGAAAACCCGCTTGTACTCTTCGAAGAAGCGCCGGGTGACTGGTTCGACGTCGAAGGCCTCTTCGAGTGCTGCGCGGATGCTGCCCTTCTCCCGATAGCTCCAGTAGATGTTGGAGATCTGCTGAACGGCCGTCCGTTGGAGCAGGTCGCGTTCGACGACCATGCGCCGCAGAGTGGGCCGCGGGCCTTCCTGCTCCGGCAGCACGAGGTGCAGCTGACCGGCGTCGGCATTGGTGAAGACCAGAAGCAGGTCGTCGCCGAGTTGGTTGGCGAGCAGCCGGGCCGCTTCGCTTACATCCGCCTTCCGTATCCGGCCGTTCTCCGGTGCAGTGAGGGCGACGTACAACACGTGCACGCCTTCGAGTTCCGCGATGCGCTCGGCGTTCTTGGGCAACTCGACGCCGGTCCGTGGGTTGGCCAGACTCGCCTGTCCCTGATCGGCATTGAAGTCCAGCGCCTCGACGAACAGCCGTCGAATCGCCGCCGCCCGCTCGTCGGACTCTGCGCCGTAGATGCGGTCGATGTGCTCTTGGACCTCGGCTGCGTCCTCGCGGTCACGGATCGGCACGCGCTAAACCTTCAAACAGTATTGTGTGATGCGGCCCGCTCCGTGAAAGGTCGCAGTGCTCGCCTTGAAGCAGTCTAGTCACCCTCGCCGTGAATGTCTCTTCTGGTCCGCCCAATGGTCGCCGCGAATCCGGTATAATTGCCGCGCAGAAACGGCCCAGCCCGCGGGTCTGATTGTGCCCAACAGAGGAGTGCTGCTTTGCCGGACGCACCTGCGATCGAAGTGATCGGTCCCGTCCGCTGGTGGACCGCGCGAGCTGGAGAAGACGGCGCGGTCGGGGCCTGGGTCGCCTTTTCCCCCGACCTACGCGTGAATGCGAGCGGGCGAAGCGAGCGCGAGTTAAACCGGGATATGGACGACGCGGCGCGAGAGGTATTCTACGACCTTGCCGAGAGCGGCGAACTTGAAGACACCTGCAAAGAGCTGAACCTTGAGATTCGAGAGGTGGTGGGCGAGCCACCCACGGGGCGCCTCATCATCGTCCCCACGCTTACCATCACTAGGAAGACGCGCGAAGAGGTTGCAGCAGGTGCCGCGGCCGCCGGTGACTGAAATTCCAACAGCCCGGGTCATTGAGGTTCTCCGCGCCAACAACTTCACGTTCAAACGACAGGCCCCCAACGTCAACTTGTGGCGGCGGCGCGGGAGTAAGGATTTTGCTCGAGTGCCGCGCCGCGATCACCTCGCCCTGGCTGAAGCCGAATTCATCCTCCTGATCGCAACGGGCGGTGACCAGAAACAGATGCGCCAGCATCTCGATGCGTGGACGCAAGGCTAATCGTTCACCCGCGTCATTGCCCTTGTTTGCTGCCCCCCCAATCACGTCCGCTAACGGCCTTTATCGGTCACGATTGCGGAGCGCCCAATGGCTCGATCGGCACGAGGATTGTTAGACTGAAAGGCATGGGTACCCACGCCGCTACGGTCACGACCACGGACCTGCGCATAGAGCTGCGCGAACTGAACGGCGACTGACGTTGCGCATGGGGCTGGCTTCGCGATCACCCTGGGGGCGTTGGTGCGACTGGTCGTGGTGACCTAGGGGATCCGGTACTACTCGGGGCTAGCCTGACTGGCCGGCAATTCGAAAGGCTTGTGTTTAAGGGTCGTGGTTGATCTCTCTAGGGCACATGAACTGGCCTCTGCTCACGCAGTGCAGAATGACTGCGATGTGCTTTTGTGTAGTGGACCACTGCAACGGGAGCTAGACGATAAGATCCATAAGCGGCTCCTTGGAAAGAGACACCCAAACATCCTGCTGATTCTCACAACGGGAGGGGGCGATCCTCACGTTGCATACCGGGTCGCGAGGCATCTTCAGCGAGAGTATGAGCAGGTACGTGTTTTTGTTTCCGGTCAGTGCAAAAGTGCTGGGACGCTGCTGGCGGTGTGCGGCAATGTTCTAGTCGTTGGAGATCGGGGCGAACTTGGCCCGATCGACGTGCAGCTGGGAAGAACGGACGATCTCTGGAAAAGTACCTCTGGCCTTATCGAATCCGCAGCCGTTACTGCTCTTGAGAACATCGCATGGAGTTTATTCGAGAAGTTTGTCACAGAAACAAAGGGTCTATCGGGAGGGCAAATAACGTTCAAGACCGCTGCCGATGCCTCCGCGCCTCTTGTCTCTGGCATGCTGGAGCCGATCTTCGCCCAGATTGACCCCCTCAAATTAGGGGAGAATACACGTGCCTTGAACATCGCCAGGGAATACGCGTTGCGGCTGGATAAGCAGCCTGACAACTTGGAGCCTGGTGAGAGCCTCGAGAAACTCGTTTCAGGGTACCCGGATCACGGATTCGTTATCGACAGGAAAGAGGCGCAGGACCTCTTTCGAAGAGTGGAGCCTCCAACGGAAGACTTACGCGAACTGGTCACTACCCTTGGATCCTTCGCGATCCGTCCAGCAGACCGGCTCCTTTTGTTTTTCCTCAATACCGAAGAGCGCGAAAATAAACTAAAGAACAAGGAAGAGGCTGCCAGTGAAGAGCAACAGAACCAAAGCGTCACAAATGGCTCAGCGGAACCTCATCCACAGGCTGCTTCGGCGACAAACGGACCAGTGGCGCCCGCAGCGGGAGAGCAAGCCGAGCATTGACTCGCGGTTAATAGAATTGAAAGATGATACTGAGGGAACTACAGAGTTGCCCTTCACTACCAGTACAGCTTTTACTCGGCCGTCGATGGGCCACGGGGCACCAACGAAGGCACCCACGTCTGGAGCGAATCCTTAAGGATTCGTGTTGTCCGGGGGCTCTTCGCTATGGGTCGTGATTACGGCCTTGCGAGAAAAAGCTAGGCGCTAGCCCACCGCGCGTAGCCCCGATCCCGCTCCCGGGATCCAGTCCAGCATGGCCGCGAGGCTAGAACGGTGGCCGCTAAAGGCCGTTATCGGCCCCGCAGCGACCCCTGCTACCCTCGCGCGCATGTTGGACTGGCTGCTCGGCGGGATCGTGGGCTGGTGGCTCGGCCGTAAGACGCGCGATGGGGCGGAGCGCCCCTCTCCGCGCTCGCAGCTCAGCGGCGAGGTGACGACGCGGGACGCGTCGCTCACCCGCGGCCTAGCGGTCGAAGGTCACAACTTTTTCATCCAGGCCGTGGCTGGGGAATCACACTACCAGCCCGCGCTGCAGGCGCTCCTGCAGGCGCACGGGCGCGAGCCGTTCCGCGTTGCGCTGCTCGCCGAGCCGGACAATCCCTACGATCGACACGCCGTGCGGATCATCGATCTGGAGAATCGCACGCTGGGCTGGATTCCGTCTGAGGACGCCCGCACGCTCGGCCCGCCCATCCACGCGCTGGCCGCGCGGGGCTTGCCAGTGAGCTGCTACGGGCGGATCCTCGGCGGCGAGGGGGAGAAGCGCCATATCGGCCTATGGCTAGACTTGGACCCTGACGCCCTCGCGCCCGATGCTTGACCGAATCTTTTGGGGCGGGCTCGCGCTCGCGGCCGAAGGGGAGCAGGCGCCCACGGCCTCACGACGGCGCTACCGTCGGCGCGCCAGCCGGAGCGGGACGCCGCCGTCGCGCTGGCCACGTGGATGGAGCAGTCGCACCGCTGCTGGCGGGCCGTCGTCGACTTTGAGGGCTGGCGAGGGGCCTGTGATGCCGCCGATGCCGTGGCTGCCAACTGGGACGCTGCGATCGACCGCCCGGATGAATTCGCCGAGCGCCGCCATGATCGTATCTGGTAGCAGAAGGTGCGATCGCGCTTCGATTCGCACAAGCGCGGCCGTGGTCACACGGTTAGGACGGCTGCAGCGTAATGGGAATCTGAAGTTACCACCGGACAGACAGCAGCGCATTGAGGCCGTGCTCTTCGTACAACTGGACGGATCTGGTTCCTCATGGAGAACGGTGGAGTGATCGCGCTTGGCAGGGGACACGTCGTGGGCGCCCCCCGGTAGTATCGAAGCTATCTCAATGCCCGACAACAGCCCCTTACGCCAGATGGGTATGGAGGAAGTGGCTCTGGATAAGTAGAACGCTGCTAGTAGTCAACCCCAATGGACCGACAAGGCGAAACTGCGAACCTTCTCGCAGGACATTGAGCTTGAGGAGCGTTCTGAACAACGTGGCGGCCAACTGGGCTTGCCCATGCTGTTCGGAGCGTTCTCGGTGAAGGGTGAAGAACGTGCTCTACCCGCTGTCGTTCATCAAGACATCGTATTGAGTAATTTCACTCAATATAAGAAACTCTGGCCATGAGTCCATTCCAACGCTCGAGCGTCACCACCCTGACCGAGCGGCTCTCCGAGGCACCGAGCAGGCTCATCGCGATCTTCGGGCCTCGGCAGACCGGTAAGACGACGATGGTGCGCCAGGCACTCAATCGAATCGACCAGCAAAGCCGGTATCTGCCAGTCGACGAACCGGATCCCTCGGCTGTCAGCATCACTCCTGACGGGTCTATGGAAGATACCACTTCACTCTCCCAAGAGCGTGATGCGGAGTGGTTGGTCAGGAGCTGGGAAGAGGCCCGGCGCCAGGCCGAGCAGTCTGTACGGGGCTTCGTTCTGGTGTTCGACGAGATTCAAAAGGTCTCCAATTGGTCCGAAACCGTCAAGGGACTCTGGGACGCCGATCAGGCTCGAAAACGTCCCCTTCACGTGGTCATCTTGGGCTCGGCTCCGCTCGCGATCCAGTCGGGTTTGAGCGAGAGCCTCGCCGGTCGTTTCGAGTCGATCCGTGTTACGCACTGGTCCTTTTCCGAGATGTCCGCAGCCTTTGACCTCACTCTCGATGAATACGTCTACTTTGGGGGGTACCCCGGTGCTGCCAGCCTTGTCGCGGATGAAGGGCGGTGGCGCGACTACATCCTGCACGCGCTCGTTGAGCCGCATCTCGAACGCGACCTCCTCGCCATGACGCGGGTAGACAAGCCGGCGTTGCTCAAGAGCCTGTTCGAGTTGGGTGCTTCCTATTCCGGCCAGCTGCTGTCGTACAACAAGATGCTTGGACAACTCCAGGACGCCGGCAACACGACGACCTTGGCGCGCTACCTCGATCTGCTATCCACGGCCGGCCTGCTCACCGGCCTGCCGAAACACTCTGGAACCGCACACCGGCGCAAGGGGTCAAGTCCAAAGCTCAATGTACTCAACACCGCCCTCATGTCGGCCACCTCTGGCTACTCCTTCGATGAGGCGAGAGCCGACCGCACCTTCTGGGGGAGGCTCGTAGAAAGCGCTGTCGGTGCCCACCTGTTCAACACCGCCCCGCCCAACCTGAACCTGTCCTACTGGCGAGATGGTCCCCTCGAGGTCGACTTTGTGCTCAGGCGCGGCCCCCAGGTCCGGGGAATCGAGAGTAAGAGCGGCTCCGGGCGTGCGAACGACCGCGCCTTGCGGGAGTTCGAAAAACGTCATCAAGCGCCGCGGTCACTGGTCGTCGGTGAGGACGGAATACCGCTGAACGAGTTTCTTTCCGCGCCAGCCCATGAATGGTTCAGGTATCCATGACGCATATTGTCACGCGCACGTGCACTGAGGTTCTGCCGGACGGCGAGGGCAGCGGCGACAAGCCCGAATCCAAGCCTTTGCGCGCATTCCGGTCCGAGCCGGCGTATGTCCTGTTGGGTGATCCGGGCCTTGGCAAGACCACCGCATTCAAGTATGAGTGCGAGGCTCTGGGAGACGCAGCTTTTCTGATCGACGCTCGCGACTTTCTCGCCTCGGATCCGAGGAGCCATCCCGAGTGGCGAGGGAGAACGCTCTTTATCGACGGGCTGGATGAAGTGCGCGCCGGCTTACCCGATGGACGCACCCCTCTGGACAAGATCCGCCGCCACCTCGATACCCTTGGACGGCCGCACTTCCGTATCTCGTGCCGGGAAGCGGACTGGCTTGGAGAGAACGACCGAGGCCGGTTGGACTTCGTGGTTCAGGACTCCAAGGTCGCGGTGGTGCGACTCGATCCGCTCACCGGTTCCGACATAGAGAAAATTCTGGGCAGCCACCTTGGGATTGACGATCCCCAGATCTTCATCAAGCAGGCACAAGAGTGGGGCGTTGATAGCCTCCTTGCCAACCCCCAGACCCTGAAAATGCTGGCGGATGTGGTCAGTCAGGAAGAAGGCTGGCCGGAGAGCCGACTCGAAACGTTCGAGCTGGCGTGCCGCAACATGGCGAAGGAGCAGAACGAGGAACATGTCCTGGGAAGGCAGCAACCACCGTTCGAACAGGTGCTAGATGCTGCTGGGTATCTCTGCGCTGCTCAGCTCATCACGGGCGCTGCCGGACACTCACTCGAACATGGAGATACGAGTTCTGATTACATCAACCTCGCAGATTGTGACTACGCATCGCGGGCCGTCCTGCACCGTACGCTCGATACGAAATTGTTCCACGCGGTGGGCGAGAGACGCTTCGCACCGGTCCACCGCCATGTCGCCGAGTTCGTGGGCGCGCGTTACCTCGCGCGGCGCATCGGCGACGGACTCCCCGCGAGGCGGGTGCTCTCGCTGATCAACGGTGCCGACGGCGTCGTGGTCACCGAGATGAGAGGCCTTTCGGGCTGGCTGGCAGCGCATCCCAGCGAGGCACGCGATCTCCTCATCGAAAGGGACCCCATCGGCGTCGCGCTGTATGGCGATATCAGGGGCTTCTCGACCGAAGAGAAGTGCAGGCTGCTGAAGGTACTCGGCAGGCGCGAGGTCCTTACCCAACTATGGCGCAAAACACAATGGTATGAGATCGGATCCACCTTTGGAGCACTCGCCTCTCCCGATATGGAAACGGTGATCGGTGACGCGCTGACGGGACGGTCTCGCGATCCCAGCCACCAAAATCTGGTTCAGTTTGTGCTGACTCTTCTTCGGCAGGGGAACTCCCTCTCCAGTCTGGCTCCGGCCCTCCTCGAAATCGTGCGTGACAACAGCTGGAGACCGTATGTCAAATACTCCGCCTTGGACGCATTCCTGCACACCCCGATCACGGGCGACGACGGAGCAAGTGAACTGAGGCAACTGCTGGAGGAGATTCGTGCAGGGGATGTCGCCGACCCAGACAACGAACTGCTTGGAGCGCTGCTAGAGCACCTATATCCGAAGGTGATCCTTCCTTCCAGGATTTGGGAGTACCTTACCGACGGCGGCGATTCCCACCTGATTGGTCACTACATCCTCTTCTGGGAGCAACGCCTCTTGGATCAGTCTTCGGATCAAGACGTAGCAGAGCTCCTAGACGAACTCTCGCAATGTCTGTCAGATGCATGGCCTGCCCTTGAGTTTCATCACTTGGACACGCTTCCTCTGCGCTTGCTCTCTCGCGGACTAGCCGCGCATGGCGATGACATGGCAACCTCGCGCCTCTATGACTGGCTGAGTTCGGCTGCACTCCCGGATTGGCAAGACCACAATTCCCTGAATGAATCCCTTCTTCACGTGCGTGCCTGGCTGGAGCAGCGCCCTGAAGTCCAGAAAGCTGTTCTTTTGGAAGGATTGCAGCGGTGCCCAGACAGCGACCTTTTCTATCCCGATGTCTACGAGGTCTGGAGAGCGCTGCACGGTAGCTCTCTCCCCTCTGACTTTGGGCTTTGGTGCCTGGATCAAGCTGTTGCAGTCGCGCCAGTCCACTCCAAGGCATCGGAGGAGCTGCTTGCTCTGGCACACAGGCAGCTGGCCAATGACCAGACCCTCTCACTTGATGTCCTATCAAAGCGCATCCGTGGGTACGAAGGGTTGGAGAAGAAACTATCGGTCCTGCTCCGTCCACCTGACACCGCCGAAACGGAACGCACCGAGAGGGTTGAGCGGCACAAGGCGAAGGAAGCACGTGAACGCGAGAAGGGTATGGAGTATGTCCGCGCCAATGCCGAAGATTTACACGAGAACCGAGCTCCCCTCGGGCTTCTCCGCGACCTCGGCAGGGCCTATTTCCTCTACCAGCGGGGGAGGAGGCCACTGACTTCGACAGAACGCCTCTCGGAACTCCTTGGGCACGATGACGACCTGGTCGACGCGGCGCTAGCCGGCCTTCGGGGGACGGTGTGGCGAAGCGATGTGCCGGATTGCGAGGAGATCATCCGGCTGAAGGAAGCGTCCCGGATGCACCTCCTTGCCTTTCCGTTCCTCGCCGGTCTCCAGATCCTCCAGCAGGAAGACCCTGAGCGCCTGGTGCAGCTCGGCGAGAGTCGGATGCGGACTGGCCTGGCGTTTCACTACTGCACGCCTGTAGGCCTCTCAGAGACTCCAGCGTGGCACGCAACATGGACTGACCTCTATCCCGAGACAGTGGCGGAGGTGGCGGCCAAATGCTTACTGTCGGCGGTTCGTCAGGGCGACGGCTACTCTCCGGGCTTAGAGGACATCCAACAGCTCACAGCGCGTCC
This sequence comes from Chloroflexota bacterium, assembly GCA_026707145.1. Taxonomy (GTDB): domain Bacteria; phylum Chloroflexota; class Dehalococcoidia; order Bin125; family Bin125; genus JAPOXK01. The sequence continues at coordinate 138,201 of JAPOXK010000023.1, forward strand.
AGATTTAAGGCACAAGACCAACCTGAGGGTGTTGGCGAAATTCCCGCTCCGGGCCGGTCGGCAGGACTTGACCACGCTTGATCGCCTGCTCTGGAACGCCCTTGAAGATCCCGACAGGTCATCCCTGCTCGAGCTCATCGACTTGAAGCTCTCCCTCAAGAGCATGGCGATCGCCCAACGCGTCCGCTGGTTGGCGGCGGGCACCGTCGCCGCTCCAGAAGCCTACGCAAAGAGAATGGAGGAATTCGTACGTGGAAGAGAACGTCGCGTTAGAGAGCTCGCCGCATTCTTCGATTCCTCGCGTCCCCTCCCCTCGAGGACCCACGAGCACTCGGCCCTGACACTGAAATTACTCATCGAATTGATGGGCTGCTCGTTCGCGCCTACCGAGATGGAGGGATTTGTCACTCTCGAAATGCAGGCCTCTGGACAGATCGACCGTTTCATACAACAGCTGGGCTCCTTGCCTGGCGAAGATGCTCTGCAGGCGCTCGATTCCCTGGAGTCGGAGCCCGGTCTCTCCCATTGGCGCGACCGTCTTGAGAGAGCCCGCGATGATCAGCGGGTCGTCCACCGGGACGCCGCCTATCGCTACCCCGACTTCGCCCAGCTACATCGTGCATTGAAAGACCAGGAACCGGCCAACGCAGGAGACTTGGCTGCTCTCGTGCTTGATCGGCTCAGCACCATCGCTTCGGTCATTCGAACAGGCAACGCCGACGAGTGGCGACAGTATTGGAACGAGGATTCCCACGGGCGGCCAGAAAAACCCAAGCACGAGGATTCCTGCAGGGATGCGTTGCTTTTTCACCTGAGACAGCAACTTCCGACAGGTTTGGACGCTCAACCAGAAGGACAATACGCGGGTGACGCTCGCTCCGACATCCGTATCGCCTATGGGAATTGCAACGTACCTGTCGAGATCAAGAAAGACACGCACCGAGATCTCTGGAGCGCCATCAAGAACCAGTTGATCGGGAAGTACACACGGGATGTTGAAACGTCCGGATATGGAATCTACCTAGTGCTCTGGTTTGGCGACGGTGGCATGCCGCCACCACCCCGAGGCACCCGCCCAACGACGCCCCAGCAGTTGCAGCAGCGCCTGGAAGAGACGTTGACGGCAGAGGAAGCCTTCAAGATCTCGGTCGTCGTCCTTGACGTCAGCCCGGTGCAGCTATTGTCGACGCTCAGTGATTCGATCAGAAGCTAGCCAACAGGTCCGATCCATGCGAACGGGGACGTAACCGTGGACATGTGCCGGACCGTTGAATGACTGACGACGGAGTCATGGGATTCGGAGAGCAGTGCGGCCAGCAGCGGATCGTCAAGCGATTCCGGCCTTCCAGTACGGATGTCAGATGATCCCGTCTGATAAAGGATGGCCCTGCAGCACATTTGTGTACCCGTACAATCAGCTCGATCGTGTCCCGCTAGCTCTCGCAGCCGATGCCGTCTCTGTCCCGGTCGAATCCGTGTGGGTCGCTTCCGATCACGCGGAATCGGCGGTGGGCGATGTCCCCGCAATTAAAGTCGGGAGGCGGCGGCGGGATACACACGTCAGGATAGGACGGGTCGCAGCTTGAGGCGGACTCCGATGTAGACGCGGGAGTTGACTCCTGCTCGGCTTCCATTTCTCCGTTGGTCGTCCTGCAGCGCGCGAGCCAGGCTGCAACCTTGGCTTGCTCGGTGGCGGTCATGGTGAGACTCCACTCTTCCTTCACATCGCGGTGCTGGCGCGCGTAGGCGCACTGCTCGGACGCCGTGTCGATAATTCGGGCTGCGATGCCAATGAGTTGATCCGGCGTGCGGCTGCCCTTACTGGCGTTAAACGATTGGGTCGTTGGGTTGAGGTTCCCCAGATCGCTGGAGAAACGATCCTTCATCGCCGCTGACCAGTGGCAGCCGCCGGAGATATGCGCGTCCCTCAGGGCCACGTGATGATCGTGTTGGATGGCACGGGAACTCACGACATCGTGCGGCTTTGTCCAAGTCGGTGTCGCATTGGCGGGGGCTGGCGGATAGCTGCCCCACTCATCACGGTTGTAGTCGCCTCCAATACAGGGAGTGGGAGTGAGCACAGAATCCGGCTCGGACTCCAGCGTGATCGTGTACGCCCGAGGGGAGACGACCCAGAGGAAGTCGCCGTCTTCCAGGTCGAAGGCTCTGCGGTTCATCCGGGGAATGTAGGCCTGCGACCACTCGCTCCCATCCCAGCGCCACACGATCGTCACATCGCGGAAGATTGTCGCAACGGGCGTCGTCTGACCGTGCCAGTGAACGAACTGACCACCTTCCCTGATCTGGATGGTGCTCGGGGTAGTGGGACCGTGGGCTGTAGTGGGGAGCGCAAGCGCTCCTAACATGATCAGGCTCGCGACGGCGGCGGCGACGAGACGGGCAAGCATTGGCACTCCTCCGGCACAGCGGGCGGGAGGCTAACATGCTGCCTTTTGCCCGAACGGCCAAGCAGAGGTATTGAGCACACGGGCTCGACGACTTGTCCGGGTCTGTGGCGCTGCGCTATGCCCTCTCGATCGTCGCGCGAACCGCGAGCCTTGCGCAGGAAGCGGAGGCCAATGGTTCACGCTGAGCGCACATCCCAGGCCGAGTCTGCGATACGCGTCAAGATGCTTTGGACGGAGAGAGTCGCGGAGACGGCTCGATCCCGAACTATCGGTGCCAAGCTGACGCTGCCCTGAGCGATCAGGCGACGCTCGACCTCGCTGCGAAGGGCATCGTCGAGGCCGACCGCAGCTACAAGAAGCGACGCCAGCACCGCTGCCCTGGCATCTGGAGTCGCCGGGTCCATGACGGCGTCCCGAATGCTACTGACAGCGGCTGAGTCGCGCCGCAGGCGATTGCAGACGTGGCGCTTGAAAGCGTAGTCGTAGTATGGGGATCCGATCTCGTCCAGCCGATCGAGGTTTCGCTCGATTTGTTCGAGGATCGCTGAACTTTCCGTCGCTGCGTACGCAAGCGCGAAGTAGATTGGCGGATCGACCCGATAGCCAGTCGTACCTCGACGGGCAGCGATGAGTTCTGAGAGGTCGTTCCAGGCGCCTTGGACTACGGGGTGCTCAGGAAACAGTACTGCGAGTGCTTCAAGAGCCGGATCGCCGACTTTGAATGGAGCCCTTTGTAGGGCGCTTTCGAGGCGGCCGCACAGTTCGTCACGAGGTAGACCGAGTCGTTCAGGTTCGGCGAGAAGTTGGCTAGCGACGCTGCCACGGCGGTCGTCACTGTGGCGAAGATGAGAAACGACGGTATCGGCGACAGCGTCGCGGCTCGCACGACCGTAGGCGACAAACCAAGCCAAGACGCCGTCGCGCTTCAGCAATCCAGGATTGTCAGCGACTGCACCCTCGATCTCTTGCTGGAGTGTGGCGTTCCGCCCTGCGACCAGCGCTAACGCGTCCCAAACGCTATCTTGCGTCTCTGTTGCGCGGGTGCCGGAGAGCCGTATAAGAAGCGACTCCCCAAACTCGGACCGTAAAGCGTCCCAGCGGAATGCAAGCTGCTGCAGGAGATTTGCGTCCGGGCCGTACAGTACATCGGCCAAGGACACACCGACGGGAACTGGCTCCCCGATCGTCTCCGTGCACCCTTCAAGCATTGACCAATCTCCACACACGCACATACCGATCCATGCGGCGCGCCTTCGGGCCTCGAAATCGGGACCGTACGCCACGGCTTGTTCGCCTAGGTGCGCTAGGGCCGCTTGCCATTCTTCACTGCCGATGTGTTCTTCCTCTTTTGCTGTGAGCAGGGCGCGGTGGTGCGCAAGCGAAGCGATACTCTTGTTTCGGTCGGAAACTTCGTCTGACCATCGACGGGTGAGTTGCAGCGCGACTTCCGGCACGACTGCCCGATCCGCAAGCGCTTGACACAGTTGACCACGGAGGTGTGCCGGTAGCGAACAGATGATGTTCGCTGCGCGCTCAAGGAACGGTCGGACCTGGTCAGGCTCGCTTCGGAACGCACGCAAATAGGGTGCGAGGGGGCGGTCCACTACCCCAGCAAGTTCGGCCAGCATTGACTTTGACGCAGCCGACGGGTAGAGGCTCGCGGCGAGGTCGTAACGCGGATCATCGCTCGGTGACCAAGGGCCAGTTGGCACAAGCGCCAATGCCTCCTCAGCGATCGACTCAAGATCCAACCCTGAGTCCCCCTCTTGTTCCTGGCAGGCTCGGGCAAGAGCAGTTGCAATGATGTCGTAGCGCCCGGAGTTGGGACTTGACGACCCGCTGAGTTCGCGAAGTAAGGCGAGCAGACGAGGAACGGCTTCGGTGGCGGCCATGACTCTAGTCGCGATGTTCGCGATCATTGATGCGCGTATGGGGTCACCCATAAACGCAGAGCGCAGTGCCCTCTGGGCGTCGGCGTCGGCAGCGAAATGCTCAGCTAGTGCCTCAGCGGCCCAGTGAGGCCAGGATGAGGTTGTAAGCTGGTGGAGAAGCGCCTCCTTCATCGCCGGCCCCCGGTCAACGGCAGAGAGCCCGAATAGTGCACGATCGGTGGTCTTCCCCTTGAACGCGCGCAGCCTGTCCTCAATGGCTGACGCGACGCGGGCGTTGTGGGGCGATTCGGGTGGATAGGCCGACGCTAGCGCTTGGAGATCACCCATCACCCAACTAAAGCCCAGGTTGGGGTACTTTTTGGAACGAAGCTCGCGGCACACAAGGTCGACTACACGCTCATCGTCAGCGAACACGTTGAGCATGACGGGCCAGACCAAATCAACGTCATGCCATCCTTTTGTTGGATCCTGCAGGCTCTCCAGCAAGTCGTCCAGAGTGGATCGCTCGCCACGTGCCACCTCGGAAATAGCGGCCACCAATAGACCCCGGTGACTGTCTGTGAAGGTGCGGTCCTGGAGGCGGCCAATGAGCCACTTCCGTTCGTCATCACGTATCGATCGAATCTCGGCCTTGGGAGCCTCAGGAGCGTCGGAGAACATGGGCCTTAGCACACCGAGCGCATCGCTGAGCGCCACCACTCTCACACCCTCGTCTTTGTGCCCACGCGCCTCGTTGAAGATGCTGCTGACTAGTGGATCATCCCGCCACTCGAGGCCTAGCGCTGTCAGAGCCGCAGCTGCTGCCAACCCAGAAGGAGGCTCGGACAGGATGTGAAGGAGCTTCCTACGCAGCAGAGCGCGTTCGCTGTCGTCACCCAGTCCGCCGCGTGAGCATCTGCTAGCGATTCCCACTGCGCTCTCGTACGCCACCCTGGCATCGGGGTAGTGCAAGGCACGAACGAGTAGTTTGCAGATAGTCTTGGACAAGTTGCCAGCGGGCGTAACCTGAGCGATCTGCCACACGAGGCCCGGTGACGGCTCTTCGACGAGTAGCACCCAGCGCTCCAAGCATTCTCGGACGATTCCCGCCGACGCCGTGCTGTCCAATCCCGAAAGGACGCTCTCAAGGAGACGTACTCGATGCGGGCCGTAGGGATGGGTCTCGATCACCTCGATGATCTCCGGGGTACTTTGTTGGATTTCTGGGGGTGGAATGTCGTATGGGCCGAAAGTGACCTCCGCAAGCATCTCACGAGCACGTAAACCAGCCGGTGTCTGGTCAATGCTCTTACGGATCACATCAAGCATGACTCGCAACTCGTCGGGACGACTCAGTCTCCAGATCGTCGCTAGCAGCACTTCGCGCCACTCTGGATCTCCGATCCTTTCGTCAAGAAGCTCTTTCAGTGCATCGAGACTAAGCTGGTCAGTGGCGTGTTCAGCTGCGAGTTGCTCGTGCAGCATCCGGTGCAGGAACCCCAATTCCTGAGGCCCTTTTCTCACTAGGACTCCGAGTTCACCTTCCGCTATATCCAGCATCTGGTCGGCAGTTTCCATCGCATCCTTGGCACTCATACCCAGGAGTTCAGGGTCGCGCAGAGCTTGAAGGAGGTCCTGGCGGAGCGCGGACTCTGGAACAGCAGAAACACCACCCCTGACTTGGGTGACAAATGCGATTCGCGCGAGCAGCGCTCGGACTTGACGATCTGACAACCTTTGGTGGGGTGCTGTCACAGCGGCTGCCACGCGCCTCTTCGCAGGGTGACTGGCGATGAGAAGTTGCACCGCCTGCTCATAGACGTCAAAGCGTCCGGAGGGCAGCTGCGCAACATTCGATAGGTGAAGGCCTACAAGCAGGATCAGGAAAAGCGGAGCGGCGCTGATCGAGCGCAGGTCAGGCGCTTCACCGACCCTCGAGAAGAAGTCGTCAACTGATCGCTCGATGACATCGAGCGAAGATGGTTGATTTCCATGGTCCAGAACTGCACGGAAGTAGTGAAGTGCGAGCTGGTGCTGTTGCTCTGGGGTTAGAGGGGCGATACGAGAATAGGCCCAGCTAGCACCCAGCATAAGATGCGCGAGCCCGTATGGCCGCGTAGTCACAACTAGCTGTGCGGAGTGCGACTCTGCGAAGGTTTCAAGCGCCGCGACTGCGTACTGCCCTGACTGTGGGTCGACCCACTCGTCCAGTCCGTCGACTATGAGTAGTAAACGTTCATCGTTGAGCGCTGCCTTGACCAAGGGCCACGCCTGTCCAGCGTCATGCTGCTCTAACCACGCTTCAAGCGCTCCACCGATGGACGCCGGGGCCCCTGTCTGGCTAGTGATCCGTTGTGTGAAGAAATGGAACGGTAGCCAGATAGGAAGTCGCTGGCCCCACCTTTGAGCGACCGCCCGCCATCTCGGGTTTTCGCTCAGGAGGTCAAGGACGAGGAAACGGAGGAGTGTGCTCTTACCGACCCCCGGTTCGCCGACGATGATCTGTCGGGACTCCGTACCTATCCACTGGTCCGCAGGTCTACGCTCCAGTACCTGAGGATTGTCCACGCGCCGCTGTCCCCATGCCGGACTACGTAAGAACCACGCGCTCTCGTCCGGTAGCATCTCCTTCCACGCTGCTGCTTCCGAGAGCATCGTTTCCGGATCATGATCGTCCTTACTCTCTTCACTTAGTCCGTCAGTCGGGTGGGGAAGGGATGCGGCCTGTGGTGTTATCGAAACGATGTCCGGCGTCACGAATCGATCAAGTAGCCCGACAGGGTGTGCTTCACTGAAGTGGAACGCGATCTGGCCCGAGTCGGCGACGCCGAACGTTGCCGCGTAGGTTCGGGCGAGTTGATGGCGGAGGTTGGCGACCCGCTTCGCATCCAGCCGCGTGCCGAGATCATGAGCCGCCGCCTCGCCGCAGAACTGCTCAACCCACGGTCTGCCAAAGAAGTCATCGACGAGTTGTGGCAGATCCTTCAGCCGTCTCGAAATAGCCTCCTGATCCCAGACCATGAATTCGATGGACTCTCCTGCGAGGCGGGCGGACAATGTGTCGATCTCATCTGCAAGCTTCGTCGACACTGCGGAAGAACTCGTGGCATATATGAATTGTCGCGAGACATCAGCCCAGCGATCTCCGAGAAACTCGTCAACGGCACTGCTCAATTTCGCCTTCGTCACGCTTTTGATGCGGCGTGCCTGAAGGGATACGTACCGCCGGTTCGGAGGCACATCACCGGGCACGAGTCGGTCTCGTGCGTACACGTCGATTCCGGATTGGGCTTGACCGCGCAGACCGTACGGGCGCGTGACTGGCCGAGTCTCTCCCGTTGGTGAATCCGTCGCCGACACGTGCACTGGCTCCGCCTCTAACTCTAGTAGGCGTAGACAGAGACGCTCGAAGTCCTCCCACGTAAGATCACCGACAGGAAGCAACTGACTCCGGGTCGTAACGGGCGGGGGTACACAAGACGCCGAGGGTGGCAGCAGCAGCCACGATGGCGGCGGCGACCATGTGGATGCTCGAATGGGATCTGCAGATAGCGAGCTACTTCGTTTCCGATTGCCTATGGCTGTCTCCTACGAGCCGCGCAGAGCATTCTGCTCATTACCGATGCTGTTCCGACCGTCATTGCAGTAGCCGCAGGATGACTCTCGTTCCCTAGCAGCGATTTCTTACCTCGTCAGTTTACGAGTCTGCGCGCCGCTCGGACCATGCGCGCCAATAGTTCTGCGCAGTCTGCGCCCCCGGGCTCTGCTGGAGCGCACATAGGTAGTGGCGGCTCCGCCGCCTCGCAATCCTTACCTTCTTCACGCCCCGCCGGATGGCTGCCTCCAGTCTATCCGTTGCTGTCCGACAGCTAAGAACACCCGCTCCGCCCCCTAGGAGCGGTCCGAAACTTCTGAGCAATGACAGTTTGGGAGATAGCCGCCGCCAAAACTTTCTCGTGACAAGATAAATTCGTTTTTTCTAGGGACCGTCTACACGTACGGGTCGCACCCAGAGCAAGTAGCACATTTCTGCTGCATTCCTCGGCATTCCCGCGCATCCACCCTGCTTGTTGGGCACGAGCATTAGGTGCCGGTGGCACGCGAAATTGGCGCGATCCATTGCCGGACGGAACGGCCGCAGGGGCCATCGCGGCGCGGGACCAGACGGGCACAGTATGGGGCTACTCATCACAGACATCCGCGACCTCCGCGTGCAACCGCTCCATCCCCGCGTTCATCTGTTCGATCTCGCGACGGACCGTATCGCCTGTGCTGACGGTGCTATAGGAGACTATCTGCGTGATCGACGCTCCGGCAGAATAGGCGTACGCTGCTGCGGCTTGTAGCCGCAGGCTCGGGGCGTCGAGGGTCGCCAGATCGATGCCGTGTCCATGGAGGGCATCGGACAGTTGTGGCGACTAGAAAGCTAGACCAAAAGACCAAGCGGTGCCAGCAGATCCTCCGTAGCTCTTGCCCGCAGTCCCGCGAGGCGCACGATCAGCCGGAGCGTCTGGCGTGACGACCGTTGCAAGCACGCTCCCACCACACGAGCGCAAAGAGCGGCCGGTGGCCCCTTAGACCTTGCGCTCCCACAGCCGCGGCCGCTGTCCGTTTTCTGATGATCGCGGCGCGCGCCATGAGACGCACCCCTGGTCCTTCAGCGCCCGGCTTAGGTGGTTATCCAGCGACCTCGAAAGCGAGGCTTTCGGGTCTTCCGAAATGAGGCCGATCGCCACGGCACACTGCCTCTTCGTGAACGCCGCCGTCTGGGCCGCGACCCAGGCGGCCAGTTTCTCCTCCGGAATCGCATCGTGTCCCCGCGCCGCGGCCGTGGCCTTGGCCTGCCGGGGCTTGAGTTCGTCCGGCAAGCGGGCTTTCTCGCCCTGGCGGTGGCGCGCGAGCGCCTCTGCCCACAGCTGCTCACGATTCTTGTCAAGGAATTCGCGCACGCGGGCCGCATTGCGGTCGTTCCCGCCCAGTCTGACAGGGACGAAGCGTCGCAAATTGGGGTCGTCGGGCAGCGGCCGCGCGTGATCCGCCGTCCCCACGAGGATCGCGCGGCGCCGCAAGGGTTCGGGGTTGCTGCGATAGGCGAGCCGGATGGCGCCGTCGTCGGTGCGCGACACGAACCCCTTGAGATTCTCCCGCTCGGCCCGGCGGATGCCTGCCATATCCGGTACCTCCACGATCACTCGCCCCTGCAGCGCTTCCGCGCGCACTTTGTCCGAGGCGGCGAGATTCAGGCCGGCCGTGAACCATTCCCGGCGCTCGGGAGGCAGCACCCACTCCAACGCGGTGGATTTCCCGATCCCGCCCCTGCCGATCAACACCGGCATCTCATCGAGCTTTGCCCCCGGCTCGTAGGCCCGTTCCACGGGCCCGAGAAAGATGAAGCGGCCGGCCCATTTGGCGAGCGGATCGTCCTTATCGGCCAGGTCAAAAACCTCCCCCAGCCATCCATTCAACCGCTTAGTTCCGTCCCAGGGCGGCAGGGCTTTCAGCCAGTCCAGGAACGGGTCGCACTCCCGCCGGTACAAGAGGGCGTTGCTCGCAAGCGTCCAGTCCTCGCGGCCGTACTTGAGGGGACTGTCGCCCCGATAAACCTTGTAGCGGCACCGCTCGGCGATGGCCCGCCGCAGGGCGGCCGTGGAGCGGACGGTCATCCGCGCCCAGGTCTGGCCGCCATCCCACGACCACTCCTCCCGCAGGGCGCGCAGATCGAACCGGATCTCGACCCCGAGTAGCCGCAACGCCGTCTCGAGCGCCGCCGGATTCTTTTCCTCGAACACAATGACCTCTCGCGTCGCTTCCCAAGTGCATTTGTCCTCATCTCGGATCAGGCGCGCCATCTCCCTGGCGCTGGGGAACTCCTCTGCCACCGGGGACGGCGCCCCGTCGGTGGCGGGGGCCTCATCGTTCGAGGGCGCCGCATCGTCAACGCCGCCGGGATCGTCAGCATTGGAAAGCGCCGCACCTTCGGCGCTGCCAGGGGGCTCGTTTGCCATCGAAGGGGCCACCGCCGCCTCCAAGGGCTCCGGCGGCCGGAGCTGTTTCCCGCACGTCTAGCTGGCCTGCCGCTCGCGCAACCACTCCTCCACCTCGCTGCGCCGCCAGCCGACCGCCCGGGACGTCGGCCCGCCCAAGCGCAGGGCCGGCGGAAACTCCTTCGCGCGGACCCGCCGCCACAGGGTGGTCTTGCTCAGCCCCGTGAGGGTCATCACCTCTCGCAGCCGTAAGATCGCTGGTTCCATCGGTGCCTCCATGTTTCGAAGGGCACTGTAGCAAGTTATGCGTGTTATACGTACTGAGCAAACTCATCACACGCCATAATGTAGGCCGCCCAGTCCTCCATCAGGGCCCGGCGGCGCTCGAACAAGTCGGATCGCCGGTAGGCGGCTTCGACGCGGTCGCTGTTGACGTGGGCGAGGGCAAGCTCGCACACCTCTCGGGGCGCGTCCGTGCATTCGGCGGCCCAGTCGCGAAAGCTGGATCGCATGCCGTGCGGCACCGCGGCGATGCCGAGGTCCCGCAGCAGCGTGGAGAGCGCGTTGACGGAGAGGGCCCCGCCCCGCGTGCTGGGGAATACCAAGCCGGAGCCATCGGCATACTCGCGAGCGCCGTCGAGGACCTCCAGAGCACGCTGCGACAGCGGGACGCGGTGCTCGCGCCCTGCCTTCATCCGCGCTCCGGGCACGGTCCAGATCGCGCTGGCCCGATCGAACTCCTCCCAGCGCGCCCCCCGGACCTCGCCCGACCGGCACGCGGTCAGCGTCAGGAACTCCAGGGCGAACTTGGTCGTGGGCGAGGCCTCCGACGCCCGTACCCGGGCGAGCGCGGCCCCGACCTGGGCATGGGGGAGCGCCCGATGATGTTCTTGGCGTCGGCCGTTCTTCGGCAGGGCGGCCGCGATGGCCTCCCCGGCCGGGTTGTCGTCCCGGTACCCTTCGGCGATCGCCCAGCGCATCACGGCCTGGATGCGTTGCCGCACGCGCCGTGCCGTCTCGGGCTTGGCGCTCCAGATCGGCACGAGCACCGCCAGCACGTCCGCCGAGGTGACCTGGTCCACGGGCTTGCGACCTAACTGCGGCAGGACGTAGGTCCCAAGGCTGGCGCGCCACTGTTTTCCATTCTTGCTGTCGTCCCGCCAGCCGGCGGCGTGAATCGCGATCACGGCGTCCACGGCGGCGGCCAAGGTGGGCACGCCGCCCCGCCGCGGATCCCGGCCGCGGGCCACCACACGGCGGTTCTCCAGCGCCGCCTGGCGAGCCTCCGCCAGCGTGACGACCGGATAGGCCCCGAGCCCCATGTTGAACGGTTTACCCGCGATTCGGAGCCGTTGGCTCCAGGTCTTGGAGAGCCGGCCCGTGGACGTGGGCTGGACGAGCAGCGAGAGGCCGTAGCCGCCGCGCCCGTCGCCGTAGCGGCCTGGTACACTAATGGTCTTGACGAAGGTCGCCGACAGGGTCTTGGGGCGTTGCACGATCCACCACCTCGCTTATCACTATCCAAGCGAGACTAGGTGCCACGCCACGAAACATCAAGGAACTGATTGTCCTACGAAACCAGTGATTTCCTGACCCACATGGTCCAGCCTGCCATCCCCGGCAACTCCCTATCCACGGATGGAATGTCCGTCACTGGGGCTCGGCTCCCCGTGGCTGCCGATAGAATCTGGGTGGGCGGCTTGCGAGGAAGCGCCGAAGCTGATCGGTATGCGCTGGGATCGCGTCGACGATGACCATGGCTGCTCCAACCGTGCGTTGACGTCTCTACTGAGGCTAGCCGACACTGCCGTGGTGTCGAACGATCCCGCCGCCATCGCGGCCGTGCTGGCCGAGAACCTGAGGGAACTCACCGCGACGATCGAACGGCTCACTCCTTCTGACTTAGATCGACGCTTAGCGCCAGGGGAGTGGTCGGTCCGTGAGGTGCTGCTGCACGTGATCCACGCGGAGCGCTGGCTGCAACCACAGGTGGTGGAGCTGCGGGAAGCTGTGGCACCGGATCGGGCTGCTCGTCTGTCGGACGTGGCCCGCTTGCCTGCTGCGGACTCGGCAGCGGACGTGAACGAGTTGCGCTGGGCGGTCAACGCGGTGCGAGAGGACACCTGCCGGTTGCTGGATGGGCTGGAGCCCGCGCAGCTGCGGGAGCCTGGAATCGTCGAGGTGGCCGGGGAGACGGAGGATGCTTCGCAGGGAGTGGACGTTTCGCTGCGAACGCTGCTGCTGACGATCGCCGATCACCAGCTCTTTCATGTCCGCCAACTGGAGCGGATTTTGGATAGCAATGCCTGAATTGACTGGCCGGACCGCGCTCGTGCTGGGCGCATCCCGGGGGCTGGGGCGAGCCATCGCGCTCACGCTGGCCCGTGAGGGTGCGGCGGTCGTTGTGACCTACCGCAGCAGGGTGGCAGCGGCGCAGGGAGTGGTGAAGCGCATCGAAGCGATGGGCGGAGCGGCGATCGCATGTGCTGTCGATGCGGGAGACGCGGCGGACGTGGAGCGACTGTGGAGATCGGTCGGGGATCGGTTCGGGACGATCGATATCGTTGTCGTGAGCGTGGGAGGGGACTGGAAACCTCAAGAGATCGTGGCGATCGAGCCGGATCACTGGCAGCGCGTACTGCGCCTCGAGCAAGACGCGGTTTTCTACTGTTTGCGCGCCGCCCTGCCGTCGATGCGAGCGCAGGGATGGGGCCGGGTCGTGTTGATCGGCGGACACGCGGTGGAGCTGTGGCCGATGGAGCCGCCCGTCGCGCCACTGGACTACCCGCTCGGGAAGGCGGCCCGTCACTGGATAGCGCGTAATCTGGGGGAGCGGGAGCTTCGGCACGGGATCACAGTGAATGCGGTGGCGCCGTCATGGTTGGACGTGCCGGATGATGCGACGATCGACGCGCGCGTGATTGGCAAGGGCTTGGACCAGGACCGGCGAGAGGGGCCGGGGCCGCAGGATGTGGCGGAGGTGGTTGCATTTTTGTGCACGGAACGGGCGCGGTTCGTCTCGGGAAGCGTGATCGACGTGACGCCGCCGCATTTCCCAGATGAAACATTGGGGCGATTAGGTGGCGGAGCCGACGCGGGCTAGGCCTACGATCGCGCGCACGTATACTGCGCTTGTTTCGGAGGATCGTGTGGCGCGGATGCGGGATGGTGCAGGTTGCGGTGAAGCAGGCGACTGACGGGCAGGCTGCGAAGGAAGATGTGACGGGACCAGGCGGCGCCCGCCCCAGCGAGGCGCGGACCGATCTGGAGTGGCCGCGTATCGGCGCGCACGTCTCGGCGGCGGGCAGCATCGAGAAGGCGGTCGCCAACGCGCTCGAGATCGGGGCGGAGGCGATGCAGATCTTCGGTGCGGCGCCACAGAGTTGGCGCCGGAAGCAGCACGATGAGGAGTCCGTGGCGGCATTCCGTCGAGGCGTGGCGGAGGCAGGGATCGGACCGAATTTCATCCACGGAATTTATCTGACGAACCTCGCCTCGCAGAACCAGGGCAACATGGAGAAAGGGATCGAGTCGCTGATCGCCGACCTGCGCTTGGCCGCACGGCTGGACATCAAGGGAGTGATCTTCCATGTGGGGTCGCACAAGGGGATCGGGTTCGAAGAGGTGCTACCCCAGGTCATCGACGCGATGCAGCAAGTCCTCGACGATTCGCCGGACGAAGCAGCGCTCTGCATCGAGAACAGCGCGGGAGCGGGAGATAGCGTGGGCAGCACGTGGGATGAGATCGGCGCCATTATCGACGGGGTGGGAAGCGACCGCGTCAAGGTGTGCTTGGACACCTGTCATGCGTTCTCGTCTGGCTACGACCTGCGGGATGACGGAGCGCTTGACCGGCTCATGGTCGAGTTCGATCGGGAGATCGGTTACGAGCGGCTGGTCGCGGTACACGCCAACGATTCCAAGACCGAGCTGCGGTCTGGTCGCGATCGTCACGAGAACATCGGCGCGGGGACGATCGGGGAGCAGGGTTTTCGCAACCTGCTGGCCCACTCCGCTTTCCAGCAAGCGCCCTTTCTGCTGGAGGTGCCGGGTTTCGCGGGTAAGGGGCCCGATGCGGAGAACGTTGCGATCTTGAAAACGATCCGGGAGCGGGCCCGAGCACGGGCCAACTAGCGCAACGCTTTTTCCCATTCCGCTTCATTGAAGCCAAGCAGAGTCTGCTGGCCCGCTTTGAGGATGGGGCGCCGCAGGAGCCGAGGCTCCTGCCGCATCCACCGCCGCATTTCGGAGTCGCTGAGGGCCGCGATGTCGAGGCCGAGCTTGCGCACGCTGGGGCTGCGCGCCGCGAAGAAGGTGCGAGCGTCCTGCGTGCCGATGAGCCGATCCAACTCGGCCCGGCTGAGAGGTTCACGGAAGAATTCTCGCTCTTGGTAGGTGATGCCGCGCTCGGCGAGCCAGGCACGGGCTCGCGTGCAGGTGCTTCAGCCGCGTTTGCAGAAGAAGGTGATGGTCGCCATGCTGCTCCTCGCTGCACCGGCACTCGGCGCATGCGTGGCCAGTTTAGTGGGAGCCAGGCAGCCCCTTACCCGGATGAGTGCCGACGGACCCCGTGCTTACGCACCACGAGGTCCCCGGTGACGGCGGCCTGGCAGGCGAGCCGGACTGGCTGATCGAGGGCGCGCCGCCCGCGCTGCTCCACTAATGCTTCCTGCTCGTTGGGACGCATCGGGGAAAGATTATCCATGCCCTTCTGCAAAATGACGAAGCAGGTTGCGCAACGCCCCGCCATCTCGCAGGTCGTGGGCCAGTAGTAGCCTTGATCACGCGCGGCGCGCATCATTGTTTCGCCCAGCGGCACGTCGATCTCGATGCCGGACGGCTCGATACGAACGCGCGGCATGATCTCCGTCCAGACTAACGGTCGTCGTGCTCGCCGACGATCTGCGGGCGGTTGCGGTCCGTGATGGTTTCGTCGCTGTCGACGCCGAGGCCGCTGTTGAGCAGGAGGAAGAAGATGAGAATGAGGCCGAAGAGCGCCGCGGCGATAATGAGCTTGGTCTGTCGTCGCACGGAAGTAGTGTAGGCTAGCGGCCGCTTGATGTTCCTAGAGAACGAGCACGAGTTTGCCGAAGAAGTCGCGCGACTCCATGCGCCGGTGGGCGTCCGCGGCGTCGGAGAGCGCGAAGGTCTCGCCGACGAGGCCCCGGATGTGCCCGTCCCGGACGAGTTGCAGCCACTCGATCGTCTCGGCCCCCGTACCCATGAACGTGCCGTGAATCGTTTGCTGGTTGAGCAGGAGTTGGAAGAGGTTAAGCGGCACGGTTTCGCCGGTAGTCCGACCACAGTTGACGAGATGGCCGCCCCGCTTCAGTGACTTGAGGTTCTCCTCGAACGTCGCAGGGCCGATGTGGTCGACGACGATGTCGACGCCGGCGCCGTCCGTTGCTTCGCGGACGGGCTCGCTGAAAGCCGGCTGGGCCCGGTAATTGATGGCGAGGTCGGCGCCGAGCTCGATCCCTTTGCCAACTTTTTCGTCGCTGCCGGCGGTTGTGGCGACCCAGGCGCCGAGCGCCTTGGCGATCTGGATCGCCGCGCTGCCGACGCCGCTTCCCGCGGCTTGAACGAGCACGCGCTGACCGGGCCGCAGGCCGGCGCGGGTGACGAGCATGTGATAGGCCGTAGCGGTGGTGAGGGGGATGGCGGCGGCTTGCTCGATCGGAAGGTCGTCGGGGATCTGGTGCACGTTCGCTGCGGGTGCAACGACGAACTCGGCGTAGCCGCCGTTCACGTGGAGACCCATGAGCTGGTAGCGGTTGCAGAGGTTGGTGCGGCCGGCACGGCAAGCGTCGCAGGTGCCGTCCGAGAGGCCCGGGTCGATGAGGACGCGATCGCCGGGGGCGATTTGGGTCACTCCTGGGCCGAGCGCGGCGACGGTCCCGGCGATGTCCCCGCCGAGGATGAACGGCTCCGTGAACGTGCGCGCACGGCCCAAGCCGGAGCGGAGCCAGATATCCATGTGGTTGAGGGCCGCGGCCTGCACGCGCACGAGGATGTGGCCTTCCTCCGGCTCGGGATCGGGGAGGTCGCCGTAGATGAGGACCTCCGGTGGGCCTTGCTCCGTGAGATAAGTCGCCTTCATCGCAGGACGAGCTTAGAGCGTACGCTCGCGGCTCGGCCAGACCGGCGCGTGTCCCTCCGGATGTGAGTCATGGGGATCGCGCGTGGGCCATTGGGTATTGAATGGAGTGAGGCGCCCCAAGGTGCTGTCGGGGATCGTGTCCGCGCGAGACGGATGGGGCTGCCGGCAGCGTTCGCCGGGGCCGGTGTGATCGCGTGATCGATGGTGACGCAAGCAGCGCTGATGGGTCCAAGTACGGACGGGTGCTACTCGTAGCGGAGCGCCTCCGCGATGGGCGCGCGGGATGCCTGGCGTGCCGGCAGCCAAGTCATGATGAGGGCGCCGAGGAAGGCCGCTGCCGCGAAGATGGCGATCTGTCCGACGGGGACCTGCATGCCGGCGTCGGCAGTGCTGCCGAAGACGCCTTCCTCAAAGAGCCGCCAGGTGAGAGAGAGGGCCAGCGCGATGCCCAAGCCGATTCCAATGAGTGCGATGAAACTCATCTCCATGAGGAGTTCGAGGCGGACCATTCCACGGCTGTAACCGACCGCGCGCAGCACCCCGATCTGTTGCCGGCGTTCGACGACTGCACGCACGGCGATAACTCCGAGCGCTGCGATGCCGACTACCAAGCCCAGTCCCGTGAAGCCTTGAAAGAGGTTGAGGATGGCGTTGGAGGTTTCTTGCTGCTCTTCGAGTTCGTCGACGATCGAGACGGTTTCGATGCCGAGCGTGGCTTCGATCGCACGCGCGGTCTCAAGAGGATCGGTGCCGGGGCGAACGGTAGCGAGGTGGCGGGTGAAGTCTGCGCTGTCGTAGATAGCATCGACGAGCGCGTCGCGGATGAGCAAGCTTGGGAAGAAGGCGAACGCGGGGTTCGTGATCCCCACAACCTGGTCGATCACGCCGATGATCGTCACGTCGATCGTCTCTGCCTTGTTGTGAAGCTCTAGACGTACGCGCGGGATCCGATCCGCCGCCGCGTCACTACTGGCGGGCATTTCGAAGGCGTCATTATCCAGCGGGGCAAAGGCATCGGCTTCGATAGCGTTGGCAGTGACCACGCCGTAGCGGCTAGTGGGATCGTTCAGCGCTTGCCAGACGGCGGCGTCCGTGTCGAAACCGGTGGCCCGGGCCTGGAGAGGGATGACGTTGTTTTGGAGGAAGGCGTCATTGGTGCCGGTGAGCCAGAGCAGGCGGGTTTCGGCGAGGCCGCTGTCGGGATCTGGCGTGTCGATGATGGGGTTGCCGGTCGCATCGAGCACTTGCGCTGCGCTGAGTTCGTCCCAGCGTTCGTAGTTGCGTACGACGACGTCTGTCCCTGGGAAGCTCGCGATCCTGAGGCGGCCGATGGTGTCGAGGTTGGCGGCGAGGTCGTCCGCGGCGGCTTCTTCAAGGGCGGCATGCAGATCAGAGATGTCGTCGTTCAGGGTGGAGTCGGCGAGGAGATCGTAGCCGCCGGCCGCTTCGTCGCTGACGAAGGCTTCCGAGAAGGTCGCGTTAATGGTGGTGAAGACGACGAGTGCGAACATGATGATGGCGATCATGGCGACGGTCATGCCCGTTCGATAGCGGGCCGTGGTTGGGTAGGCTACGGCGGTTCGGACCGCCGGGGCGAACCGACCGAAGACGCGTCCAACCATGCGGAGCGGGCTGACGAGGAGGTCGAGATTGAAGATGACGGCGATGGTGGCGCCGGTCACCATCGCCACGCCGGAGAGGAAGAACATCTGGACGCCGCCCTCGAAGTCCTTCCCCCAAACGGCAGTGTGCCAAGTCTGGGGTGCCAGCCAAAGGAAGAGGATCAGGAGTCCGGTGGCACTGTAGGCGACGCGTCCGGCGCGGTTAAAGCGGCGCGCCAGCAACAGCAATCCAATGACGAAGAGCGAGAGCCCTCCGAGGTAGAGGAATGCGCTCTCGCTGCTCTGCGCGCTGCCGACACCGATCACGCCCGCCAAGAGCAGGACGAACCACCATTCCTGGCGCCAGCGCATCAGCCGCCAGGTAGGGAGCACGGCCCACTCGCCCCAGCCACGCTGGCGGATGGCCGCGCCGAGTCTGGGTGTGCTGAGAGCGAGCCAACCGATGAGAGCGAGGAGGACCGTGAGTCCGAGGATGGCGAAGAGGATCAGGCCGATAGTGGTGGTGTAGATGCCCCAGACGATGCGGTGATGGAGCCAACGAAGAGGTGCTGGGTGCTCTGGTTTGCGACCGAAGAGAGCGGCAAGCACCAAGAGGGGTGCGAGAGGGATGAGGATCAGGGTGAGGAGGATGCCAAGCCCAGAGATCGGCCGCTGACCCTGCTGGCCGTCGTCGGAGATATCGCGGATCGCAGCGACGATGTTGAGCTGGCTAATGCGGAACGAGGACACGACGACGGTGAAGAACGTGAGGAGAATGCTGATGCCGACGGCGATGACGACGCTGCGTGGCTCGATGTACTGGGTGAAGTTGAAGCCAAAAGCGCCGAAGACGGAACCCAGGACTGCGACCATGCCGAAGGAGATGCCAATCCCCGCAGCAGTTCCGATGATGGCCGCGCCCATGTTGTAGGCGAGACCTTCGGCGAGGAAGGATTGCACAAGGTGGCTGCGCTGCATGCCTACCGCGCGCGCGATGCCCATCTCCATTTTTCGCTCCTCCGCGAGCATCACGAAGATCAAGAAGATGAGCAGGATGCCGGCGACGATGGAGAACGATCCCATCACCAGGAAGAAGGTGGTGAAGATAGAGCTGAAGGTTTCGGCGTTGTCGACGGTGTCGGCTTTGAAGGGATCGGATTCGAAGATAGGGCGGCCCTGGGCGTCCGCGTAGGTGCGCTGGACGGGGGGCAGGCCGGCGTCGACTTCGGCATCCGCCTGTTCCATGAAGAAGCGATTGAGGCGAAGGTCGACCTCTTCGGAGAACTCGAGAGGGCCGGCCAGGCCGTCGCCGCGGACCGAGACGCCGATGCTGCTAAGGCGGTCGGGCTGGTCCAGGATGGTTTGCGCGTCCGCGAGAGGGATAACGGCACCCTGTGGCTCGGTGATGTCGACCTTGCCGCTGAGGAGCGTATCCGCCGCGATCGCCTGGACGGTGAACTCGTGCAGGCCGCCGAGGACCCGGAGCCTGACGCGGTCGCCAGCGCGCGCGGCGAGGTGCTCGGCGGCGGATTCGTTAAGGATGATCATCCCTTCGCCGAGCTCGCCGAGCTCGCCGAGTGGGATGTTACCGCCCTCGGGATCGGGGATGCCGCCGAGGGCTTGGACTTCCGTCACATCGATCCCGAGCAGCGAGACGCGCGGCTCGAACTGGCTCGTCGTGACGTTCTCCGCCGAGACGGTGTCCGAGACGACGCGCGTGAAGTGCTCA
Organism: Chloroflexota bacterium; assembly: GCA_026707145.1. GTDB lineage: Bacteria > Chloroflexota > Dehalococcoidia > Bin125 > Bin125 > JAPOXK01. The sequence continues at coordinate 157,894 of JAPOXK010000023.1, forward strand.
ATGTCCGGATCGTCGGCGAAGGCAGCGCTGAGGTCGTCGGCGACTCGTTGAGGAACGACGGCGCCACGCTGCTCGACTCCGCGACCGCCGGCGGTGTTGTAGAGGATGAGGTGGTCGATTGGACCGGTGACCTCAAAGGCGGAGTTGCGGAGGCTGCGGCTGAGGGTGTCGCCCGTTGCGAAGGCGGCGGAGATGATCAACGTGCTCAGCATCAACCCGATAACGATGAGCAGGGTCTGGCCCGGACGCCGAGGGAGGTTGCGGAGGCCCATTTTGAAGAGGAGGAAGTTCCGGGAGGCGAGGACGGCGATGACCGCTGCGCAGACGATGAGCGCGATCACTACGATCGCGAGGATGGTGCTCATAGGCACGCCGAAGAGTTCGTTCATGCGAGGGGCTCGGCGGCGGGCGGGATAAAGGGCCGGTGGCTGGTCTCGTTCTCGATCTGTCCGTCGCGCATGTGGATCGTGCGATGGCAGCGGGCGCCGATCTGTTCATCGTGCGTGACGATGATGAAGGTCTGCGCGTTTTGCGCGTTGAGTTCCTGGATGAGGGTCATGACCTCGTTGGCGTTGGCGCTGTCGAGATCGCCGGTCGGTTCATCGGCCCACACGATGGCTGGGTTGTTGACGAGGGCGCGGGCGACGGTGACGCGCTGCCGTTGGCCGCCCGAGAGCTGGGCGGGCCGGTGCTTCGCCCATTCGCCGAGATGCACCTGATCGAGAGCGGCCAGGGCACGGCGGCGGGCCTCGCGGATCGAGATGCCGCTGAGCAGGAGGGGCATCTCGACGTTTTCGACAGCGGTCAGGACGGGCAAGAGGTTGTAGAACTGGAAGACAAAGCCCATGCGCCGCGCGCGATAGTCCGTCTTGGCGTGATCGGAGAGCGCTTGGATCTCTTGCCCTTCAATACGGATCGACCCGGAGTCGATCTCGTCGAGGCCGGCGAGCGTGTTGAGCAGCGTCGTTTTCCCGCAGCCGGAGGGGCCCATCACGCTGACCATCTCGCCGCGCGGCACCGTGAGGGAAACCCCCCGTAGCGCGTGCACGGCGGCGCCCGCGGAGCGGTAGGTCTTGTGTACGTCGTGTGCTTCGACGATCGCAGTGCCGGTCGCGGTCGTGATTGTCACGTAACCCTCCTCGTGCGGAGCGACTTTGACGGTGACGCGAGGATCGCTCTAGTCTCCCGGCCGCTCACCCACTGGCAAGCATGGCTGCTCGGTAAAGGAGAGGCTAGATGCCTACATTGCACGCGGCGGCGGAGCAACTGGCGCGGGATATTATCGCGAACGATCTAATGGCGCTGATGCAGGCGTTCACTCCCCAGGGAATGGTGAAAGCGCTCGCGGTGCAGGCGCAAACCGGCGGCGCGCAGGACGCGACCAGCTATGTAGTGGAGGAGCAGGGGAAGAACGTGGTCCGCATCACCTTCCACACACCCGATGGCGACGGGACGATCGTCACCCACTGGGTGCAACAGGGAAAGTCCTGGAAGGTCGATGATATGCGCACCGCTGATCCCAGCGCGGACGCATCGTAGCGCTGCTAGCAGGCGTTGAGGCGGGGGAGGACTTCCGGCCCCTCGTTCTCAAATTCGTCCACGAACTCACGAATAGTGTTGGGTTCGAACTCGTCCAAGAAGAGCAAATAGCCCCATGTCGCCAAGACGATCGGCCGAGGGAACGGGGGGCTGGCCGGGGCGGGAGCGAGCACGAAGCGGTCGCCGCCATTCAGGATTTCGCGGGCCAGCGCCTCGAACTGTGCGACGGTAGCCGGTGTCCAGGCGGCGGGGTCATAGTACATGATGATCGCCCCGTGCTCGGTGGTGTGAACCAGCGCTTCGTACGGGATCGGATCGGCGTAGATGCCACAGCGCGCGGGGATTTCCCAGTGCGGCCCGCCGGCGGGCGGCGTGATGGGGTAGCTGAAGCTCGTACCGGCGACGAGGTGTTCACTGCCGAGCTCATCGACCTGGTCGTTGAGGTCCGCAAACCCCGGGTGCTCGTCGATGGGCCCGCTCGGCTCGCTGCTTACGGGGATCGGTGCCGCCGTCGGATCGCCGGGCGGCGCGACGGCGGTGGCGGCGTCGGGAGAGACTTCTCCAAGGGTGGCTCGCTCCCAGCACTCGGCGGTGGTGAAGAAGGTGACCGTTTCGCCGTCGGCGGTGAGGACGGTAATCGTGAAGCTCGTTTCACCGTTGTTTGTTTCGCGGCTCTTGCTGTCGACGATCGGCAGCGCGTCGGGAGCGGGAGCGAGCGCTGGAGGCGTGCAGGGGTCGGCGGGATGGTCCGTGCCGTCGCCGCTGCCGCAGGCAGCGGCGACGAGGCCGGCCGCAGCGCAAGCGGCGATCGCCGCGGATCTGCTCCGGTTGTGCACGAGCCGCCAGATCGGCCGCTTTCTCATCGCGGTTCGCTCGCTCCTCTCGCAGATTACGCCGTCGCGATCGCGATCGGTCTACCTGCGCGTTTCCAATTCATAGAGTCCGTCGAAAAAGGTGACGAAGTCGCCGATCTGCTCCATGGTTGTTGCTTGCATGAAATCTTGGATGCGCAGTTGATGCCGCCAGGCGCTGACGACGAGGACGTCGTCGCCAAGACCGTCGTGTGGGATTAGCGCCAGCCGTCGGCCCACACGGATGGCGCTCTCAGAGGCCCTCTTGATGTCCTCGACCGCTGATGGGTCCAGGCGGTCCGGGTGGTAGTACAGGGCCACGCCCCCGCGTTCCAAGAGCGGCAGCACCGCCTCGAATCGCTGGGACGTATCGTAGATTCCGGGATCGATACCGGTGGCGTCTTGCGGTCCGGAAGTGGGTGGCGTGCTGTTGTAGCCGTTGAAGGTTTCCCCGGGGCTGAGGTGACGACGGCCCTGATCCGGGAAAGTCTGGACCGTGGCGAGAACATCTTCGTCATTGTCGTCACTGCCCGTAACTAGGGTGATGATCTGCAGGATCAGGAACGAGACGAAGACGCTGACTACCAGCACGAACAGGAAGCGCGGCAAGCCGAGGATCGTGCCCTGAGGGGGCTTCTTGCTACGCTTGCCGCCGCTCGCAGGTTCTCCCTGGGAGCCGTGCCGGGCGGCGCCTTCTTTGGGGTTGGAATCGGCGGAAGTTACCTCGACGTTGGGTCTTCCGCGTCTGCGGCCGCCCCTTCGCCGCCTCCGCCGGCCGCGCTGCTCATCTGCCATGGCCAGATGCTACGAGGTCCGCCGCCGCAAGGCGATTGTGTGCGGAACGGAGTGACGAGGTGGGATCAAATAGCGGCGATGTCCTCGCCGCCGTCGACGTTGATGGTATTGCCGGTGAGCCAGTGAGAATCGTTGATGCTGAGCTGGACGATGGTGTGGCCCACGTCTAGGGGTTCGGTCATGCGCCCGCTGGGGTTGTGCGCGCGGGCGAACTCAATGAGACGGTCGGAGCCGGGGATGCGTTCCAGCGCCGGCGTGTCGGTGATGCCGGCTTTGATAGCGTTGGCGGCGATGCCCATGGGCGCGAGTTCGGCGGCGAGTTGCCGGATGTGGGAGCCGAGGGCGGCTTTGGCGGCGCTAACGGCGCCGTAGTTGGGGATCACTCGCGCGTCACCGGCCGAAGTCATGCCGTAGATCTTGCTGCCCGCGCCCAGCAGCGCCCGGCCGAGCATGTCTTGGGTCCAATAGACGATGGAGTTCGCCATGACGTCGAGCGTCATCTCCAGTTGGCGCTGCGTGAGGGAGGAGTCGCCTGCGTTGCGGGCGACGTAGGGTCCGAGAGTGCCGAAGGCGAGCGAGTGCAGGAGCACACGGACGCTGGTGGGTCCGCCGGATCCTCTGAGGTGATTGCATAGATCATCGAGGAACTGACGCCGCTTCCCTTCGTTGGCGGCGTTCATGTTGCGGAAGAGTGCCTGTCGGCCGTGCGTCTCCTCAATGGTTTGGACTAAGCGTTCGACGTTGGGCATGGTTGCTTGCCGGTCGAGGTGCACCCCCGCGATGTGCATGCCGGCCTCCGCGAGCGCCAGCGCGGTGGCGGCGCCGAAGCCACTGGATGCGCCCAAAATAAGCGCCCACTGTCCTTCAAGAGCGGACTCGGTCATGAAAAACTCCGTTACCGCGGCGAGCCGGGGCCGAGCGGTAAAGCTGATTCTATCTTGTGTGGCTGCGTACGCGGCAAATGACGCGGGAAGCGGTTGATCACGGCACCCGGGCTGGCGACCCTGCAAGGATGAGTCGTCGTTGTCGCGGGCGAGCGTCGCAGGTAAGCCGGCGGGCCGTGCTGCGCGCGGCTGGGAGTGGGGCGATTGGGGTAACGGGGATCGCGCTCGTGGGTTGTGGCGATGATGACGATGATCCGGCACCCGCGCAGATGGAGTCGAGCGAGGCGCTGGCGATCGAGGATGCCGAGGACCTTGATAATGCCGACATCCCCATGGAGCCCGAGGTCCAGAGCGAGACGCTCACGCCGGTGCACGATGGAGCGCCGGTGCCCCAGGATGCCCCGACTGCCTTGGAGGATATTCGAAGTGGTGACGAGCTGATCGCCCTCGATACGGCGGACCTGCGCCGTTCGATCTCGCCGATCAGCGAGCGCTGGCTCGGACAGTTGGTCTACAGCAAGTTGCTGCGCTTTCAAGACGTAGCCGCCGCTGAGCTGGCTCCGGATCTCGCGACAGCACAGCCAGAGGTGGCCGACGCGTCGACGCTGGTGTTTGAGATCGACCCCGGGGCGCGCTGGGACGCGCGCGAGCCGACTGGGGGCCGGGCTGTCAGCGCGGAAGATGTGCGAGCGACCATTGAGTCGCAGCGGGACCGGTTGGATCCGACTTTCGCGCGCCATGATCGCTTGCTGGACTTGCGGGTCGAGGTGGCCGGGCCGAGCACGGTACGGATAGCGGTGGAGGGCGGTGACGCACGACTGCCTGGGCTGCTGGCCAGCTCCTGGATGGGAGTGCTGCCCCGCGAGCTGCTCGATGACGCGATCAGCGCGCCTGAGGCGCAGCGTGGCAGCGGCCCCTTCATCTTGGAGCGGGCCGATGCGGACGGCTGGCGCTTCCGTGCGAACGCGGCGCACCACTTGGGCGCGCCGCGCTTGGCGGATCTGCATGTCGCGGCCCGGCTCGCGGGCGAGCAGGCGGCAGCCTTCGCACGGGGTGAGCAAAACGTGCTGGAGCGTGTCTCCGCGGCGGTGGCGCGCGATGTGGCGGGATCAGACGCGACCGTGATCGTGACCGGTCTGGCGGCCGTGTTACATCTGTTCTTTCAGGTACAGCGTCCACCTTGGGACGATCCCCGGCGGCGTCTCGCCGTTCATCTTGCCCTTGACCGGTCGGCGCTGGCGGCGGCCTGGTTCGGGGAGGGCGCTGGGCCCAGCGGGTATGTGCCGCCGCCGCTCGCCATGTGGGCGCTACGCGCCTCCGATCTGGCATTGCTGCCCGGGTATTCGTCCGCGGAAGCCACCCTGCGCGCAGCGGCCGCGCTGTGGGAGGTGGCTGGCGGGTTTCCGACGCCGGAGCCGTTGGTGCTGGCCGTGCCTGCGAGGGAGGAGCGGGAGGTCGCGCCGGGCGCGCGGATCGTCGCGCGGCTCGCCGAGGTGCTCGGGGCAGAGGCGCAGGTGCTGCCGCTGGAGGACGCCGAAATGGTGTCCGCCATCGTCGACGGGCGATTGCGATGGTTCCTAGCGTCGGCACCGGCCAGTCCGGAGCCGCTGGATTTCATCGTGCCGCTTTTTCACAGCCGTGGCTCGCTGAACCGGTTTGGTTTTGTGGACGCCGAGGTGGACGAGATGATCGCGTCGCTGATCGTGACAACGAACCCGGAGACGCGGCAGCAGCAGTTGCGCCAGTTTCAAAGGCGGCTGCTGGAGCTGGTGCCGTCGGTCCCCCTGCTCTATCCGGCCCACGCGACCGTGCTGCAGGCGGGCGTGCGAGGACGGCGGTTGGATGTGCTGGACAATAGCTGGCAGTGGGCCGAGGTCGAAGCGGTTCCGTGAAATAGCCGGGCGCAGTCATCGCGCAGAGGGAAAGCGAGGGCTACGTGGCGAGTCGGCGTACTACCTCGAACAGGATCCTGCAGCCCTGACCGAGACTGTCGAGTGGCACGCGTTCGTTGTGGCCGTGGATGCCCTTGGCGAACTCGCTTGGTATCAGGGTGGGGATGAAGCCGTAGGTATTCACGCCGTGTCGGCGGAGGACGCGAGAGTCGGTGAATCCCACCGAGGTTACGGGCAAGACCAGCGCCTCCGCGACCTCTTCGTGGACGACTTCCCGGATGATAGAGACGAGCTCAGTTTCCCACTTGGAGACGCCGGACTCGGACTGGAAGACGACTTCGGTTTCGATGTCGGGGTCGTCGATCACGTTCCGAATGGCATCGACGAAGGTTGCGTGTGACTCGCCGGGCAGGAGTCGGCAGTCGAGTGTGGCTTCGGCGCTGGCCGGGATGACGTTGTGTTTCACTCCGGCGGTTAGCGTGGTGAGGGAGACGGTATTGGTCACCATGGCGGCGAAACTGGGATGGGCGCTGCGGAGGGTGTCGACGCTGGGCATGCCGCCGGGCCAACCGCCGGCGCGTTCGATCTGCTCCAGGATGGATTGTGTGAGAGGGAGTACGGTTGTAGTGCGCTTCCATCCCTCGATAGCGTTGAGTGCGCGCACCAAGCGTGCTGCTGCGTTCTGCGCATGCGGGATCGACCCGTGGCCCGGGGAGCCGCGGGCCCGCAGCCGGAGCCAGAGCGGTCCCTTTTCGGCCGGACTGCAGGCGAAGACGGGGGGCTTGACGCCGAGGAATTCCAGCGTCGCGATGCCGCCTTCGTTCAGGCAGTACTCCGGCTCGCGCAGCAAGTCGGGCCGCTCGCGGTCGAGAAACTCGATCCCCTTGGAGCCGCCGGTTTCCTCATCGGCGAGGGCGAGGAAGACGAGGTCTCGCTTGAGGGGCAGGTGCGCGCGCTTGGCGACCAAGAGGACGAGCAGCTCGAGGATCCCCATCCCCTTCATATCCAGCGCGCCGCGGCCCCAGAGGCAGCCGTCGCGAACGGCGCCGTCAAACGGGCCGGTCTGCCAATGCTCGGCTTCTGCGGGCACAACGTCGGTATGGTTAAGCAGCATCAGGGGCGCCTGTGAGCCGTCGCCGCGCAGTGCGGTCCGCAGCGACATGCGCCCGGCGCCCGCATCGAAGTACTCGGGGGTGAGCCCCTCGCGCTCAAGGATGGCGCCCAGGAAGCGGGCGGCGGCCTCCTCACCGCCGGGCGGATTTGTCGTGTTGATGCGGAGGTAGGCCTGGAGTGTGTCGACGACTTCGGCTTGCACTTCCGCCCAGTCGACGGCAACCGCGCGATTCATGAGTCGTGTGAGCGGGCGGCGGATCGTTTGAGTTGATCGACGATTCGGGGAAGCGCCTCTCCTGCGGGGGCCCGGATCGTCACGGTGCAGTGGTCGCTGATCACCGTCGGCTCAGGGTTGATCTCGATGAGCGGATGGCCGCGCCTATAGATGTCCCAAGCGAAGTCGGCCGCTGGGGTGACGACGGCAGTGGTGCCGGCGAGCAGGAGGCAGTCGGCTTGCTCGGCCTCATGGAAGCAGGCCGCGAGGCGATCGCGGGGGATGGGTTCCCCGAACATCACCGTGTCGGACTTGAGCAGGCCTCCGCAGTCCTCACAGCGCGGTGGGAGCGCCTCTGGGATTTCGTCGAAAGGGGCGCGGGCGTTGCACGCGAGGCAGCGAGTGTAGTGACTGTTGCCATGGATCTCCGTGAGTCGCTCGCTGCCGGCAAGCCGGTGCAGGTTGTCGATGTTCTGCGTGATCGTGTGCTGGAGGATGCCGAGGCGCTCCAGCTCCGCGAGGCTGAAGTGGCCGTCATTGGGAACGGCTTCGCGCAGTGTCGCGAAGAGTTCGTCGGGGTTCTCGCGGCGCTGGCGCTGCGTCTCCCAGTAAGCGGTTGGATCGGCCAAGAAGCGCTGGTATTGATTGAGCGGCGGCTCGCCGGTTTTGGTCCAGAGGCCATCCTTGCCGCGGTAGGTGGGAATGCCGCTCTCGGCGCTGATGCCGGCGCCGGTGAGGGCGATACAGTACCGCGCGCGCTGTAAGAGTTCGGCGGCCTGCGCCAGCGCGGCTTCCAGCGCTTCGTCGGGGGACGCAGGCTGAGTCGGGGAGCGATTGGGGGCGTGGTTGGTCACGATGCGCCTTGTGGGGGGCAGCCTAGGAAATGGTCGATGGCTCGACAAGGAGCTGAGAGGGTCTGGGGCAGGCCGGAAACCAAGCGAAACGGTGCGCCGGCGATGTGCGGTGCCCTCGTGCGGGAAAACGTGGCCATCGATCTGACGGATCCCGAAGGGAGCGTCGATCGCGGCGCGCGGCACCGAGACTATCCCGGCGAGACGACTCCTTGAGTCATCTACGGGCCAGGATGTCGGGGGCTGTTCCGCTTGAAGTAGGGACCGATTCCGAACGTTCGGCTCGCGACCGGCGGCGCGAGAGTGCCGGGGACCTCTTGGATATCGCGCGACGGCTTTTCTAGACTGCGTCCAGTATGGCGGCTCGAACGACTTCTCTGGACCGCGCTCATGCTGCGGGGCGCACGGTATGGATACCGGCCTCGTCACGCTGGTGGAGCGCGGTCTCGGTGGCTTCGGTTCTCGTGGCGACCGCAGTGGCGCTGGCTGTGACGCTGATCCGGCCGGATTCGATAGGAACAAACATTCCGATGGAGGAAGTAGGGAACGTCTCGGTACAGATCGCGCTGCCGGGGCTCGGGAGCGGGGCACCAGTGGCGTTGGCCTCCTCGGGCATTCCGCAGCCGGTGTTCGACGTGACCAGCGCCGCTGCGATTTACCAGCACGATCCCTCCAGCACCGTGACGGCGGCTCGGTACGCGCGCCACCTCGCCGCTGATTTCGTGGACTTCTCGAGTGCAACAGTGCAGCCGCTGCTGTCATCCGAGCAGATCCAGACGGTGGTGACGTTCGCCGCGTCGCCACAGCTGTTGCGGGATACAGAGCCGATCCTTGAGACGGATCGCGCGGACGAAACGGTGTTATCGGCACGGTTGGGGCTGTCGCCCGGATCGGCGCTGCCCCCTTATTTCAGTTACGAGGTGCAGCGCGGCGACTCGGTGGCCAAGCTGGCGGCACGGTTCGGCTTGGAGGCCAGTTCTATCTTGAACAACAATTGGGAGATCCTAGATCCCGACCACCTCGAGCCCGGGGGACAACTGACGATCCCGACCGTGGATGGCATCGTTTACACCGTGAACCTGGGCGACACACTGACCGCGATCGTCGAGAATTTCGAGGCGGATCTGGAGACGACCGTCGCCTATCCCGGGAACGAGCTGGCCAGCGCGGACTCCCTGATCGAGGGGAGCACGATCCTGTTGGTGGGCGGCACGGCCTCGGCGACATCCGGGTTCGGCTCGGGGCCGGTCTTCGCGATTCCCGAGTTCGTCTGGCCGATCGGCGGCGTGGTGACTGACTTTTTCGGATCGCCACGGGGTAACTCCTTTGGCTATCACACTGGGGTCGATTTCGCGGCGCCGGTGGGAACGTTTGTAGGGTCGGCGGCGCCAGGAGTCGTGGTGCAAGCGGGACCGGCCGGCTCGTTTGGACTCAACGTGCTCGTTGACCATGGCGGTGGCGTGGTGACGCGGTACGCGCACTTGAGTTACATCGATGTGTTCCTGGGGGAGTACGTTGACGCGGGGTCGCTGATCGGCTTCGTGGGGTCAACGGGCTATTCGACCGGCGCACACCTGCATTTCGAGATCATCATGAACAGCGTGCCGGTGGACCCGCTGCCCTGGCTGAACTAGCCGTTTCCGCTCGGGGCTGATTCTCTCTTCGCATTCCTCCCCCCTTGAACGTCGCCGCGCTTGACCGCCGACGGCGTCCTCTCTAGTCTCCCCTACTAACTACGAGAGCCATTCTTATTTCTATTTATAGGGATTCGGTGCTATGAATCGACGCGTTGCTTCTGGTCTGATACGGCGTGCGCTGCCGTTGGCCTTGTTGGCGGGGATGGTATTGGTCGTTGCAGCCTGCGGCGACGAAGACGTGGATGTTGCACAGACACCCCAAACATCTGAAACGTCTCAAGCACCGGCGGCGCCGGTCGAGGAGCCGCGCGCGGCGGTCATTGATGTGGTCGCCAGCACGGAGATCGTGGCGGAGTGGGTCGCGCAGGTTGGCGGCCAGCGCGTGCGCGTAGTGGCGCTGGTTCCGGCGGGGGCGGACGCGCACACGTTCGAGTTGACTCCCGACAATGTGCGCGCGGTCGCCGGGGCGGACTTGGTCGTGATTAATGGTGGCGGTTTAGAGGGTGCCTACGAAGGCACGATCGAGGAGAACTTGGGTGATACTCCGCTAGTGGAGCTCTCGGATTGGATCGAGTTGGAGGAGTTCCCGCCAGGTTTCGCTCACGACGAACACGAGGAAGAGGGCGAGCATCACGACGAGGGAGAGGGTGAGGAAGAGGGCGAGCATCACGACGAGGGAGAGGGTGAGGAAGAGGGCGAGCATCACGACGAGGGAGAGGGTGAGGAAGAGGGCGAGCATCACGACGAGGGAGAGGGTGAGGAAGAGGGCGAGCATCACGACGAGGGAGAGGGTGAGGAAGAGGGCGAGCATCACGACGAGGGAGAGGGTGAGGAAGAAGGCGAGCATCACGACGAGGGCCACGGCAGCCTCGATCCACACTTCTGGCTCGATCCCACACGTGCGATTCAGGCGGTGCAGGCGATCCGCGACGAGTTGAGCGCTCTGCTGCCGGATGGTGCGGAGGAGTTCGCTGCGAACGCGTCGCGTTACATCGCGGAGATCGAAGCCGCGGATGCCGAGGTGCAGGCGCTCCTCGTGGATCTTGCGCCTGAGCACCGGGTGCTCGTGACGTTCCACGATGCCTTCGGCTACTTCGCGCGCCGGTACGACCTGGAGGTCTTCGGGTTCGTGATCGAGGGGCCGGAGCAGGAAGCAAGCGCGGCCGAGTTGGCCGACTTGATCGAAGCAATGCGAGATCGAGGCGTGACGCGGGTCTATCGGGAGCCGCAGTTCGAGTCCTCGACCATAGATCAGATCGCCGATGAGACGGGAGCCGAGGTGCGCGTGATCTACTCGCAGCCGGTAGGCGAAGTCGAGAGCTACACGGACTTGATGCGGGCGAACGGGCGGGCGCTCGCCGAGTAGCTCTGGCTGCCTGCCCTTGCTCAAGCAGCCTGTTAGAGGCCGAACTGCTCTCGTAGAGACGCTGCCAGGGCCTGCAAGTTCGCTGCTAGCTGCTCCTC
>JAPOXK010000013.1 GCA_026707145.1 Chloroflexota bacterium
ACGACAGCCGCGCCTCCGACCACTTCGCGGTGACGGTGACAATCTTCCGCTGAGGCGGCGCCGCCGCAGGCAAATACAACATCCGCGCCGCTGCCGTCCTCATCTCCAAGATCGCACTTCTGCCTGCCGGGCCGCGCGACGCGCTGTGGTACCCTCTTCGCCGATCGGGCCCGCCTATGACGAACGATCTGCTACAGGACTATCAGGCTGGCGGCGCGTCGCACGACGAAATGTTCGACGACGCGACAGCATTGCGATCCGACTACCGCGAGCTTGGCGAACTGCTCCAGGGCTGGTCGCTGGAGGATCACCTGCAGCGTGAGGAGCGTGCGGACCTCGCGCTGTTGAGCGCCGGCATCACGTTCAACGTCTACTCGGAGGAAGAGGGGACGGAGCGGATCTTTCCCTTCTCCCTGCTCCCACGGATCATCGGCGCACGCGAATGGAAGAGTGTTGAAGCGGGCCTGAGGCAGCGCTTACAGGCGCTCAACCTGTTCCTGTCGGACATCTACGGGGATCGGCGGATCATCAAGGAGCACGTGATCCCCGAGGAGATCGTCCTCAGCTCCCCGGGCTACAAGCCGGAGATGGCGGGCTTCCAGCCGCCACTGGGCGTGTACGCGCACATCGCGGGTTGCGATCTGGTGCGTGACCCGGAGCAGGGGCTCGTCGTGCTGGAGGACAATCTCCGGACCCCCTCCGGCGTGTCGTACGTGCTCGAGAACCGCACCGTGATGCTGCGGGTCGTGCCCGATCTGTTCCCCCGCTGGGGCGTGCGCGCCGTCGCCGACTATCCCAACCAACTCATGGCGACGCTGCTCTCCGTGCGTCCGCCGGACAGCGGCGAGCCGCCGCGCGCGGTGCTGCTCACTCCCGGCATCTACAACTCCGCCTATTTCGAGCACTCGTTCCTGAGCAACCAGATGGGCATCCCGCTGGTGGAGGGATCGGATCTGACCGTGGGCGACGACGACTTCGTCTACCTGCGATCGACCACCGGCCTCGAGCGCATCGACGTCGTCTACCGCCGGATCGACGACGACTTCCTCGACCCCAGGGTGTACCGGGCCGACTCGATGCTGGGCGTGCCGGGGCTCATGCGCGCCTACCTCCGCGGGCACGTGACCCTGGTGAACGCACCCGGCGCCGGCGTCGCCGACGACAAGGTCGTCTATCGATGGGTGCCGGAGATCATCCGCTTCTACCTCGGCGAAGAGCCACTCCTCTCGAACGTCGAAACGTTCTCGCCCTTGATCCCGGCGGAACGGGACCACATTCGCGCCCGTGCACGAGAGCTCGTCATCAAACCCGCCAACGAATCCGGCGGCTATGGCGTGCTCATCGGCGAGCAGGCCTCCAGCGCGGACCTCGAAGCGACGCTGGCCCAGGTCGAGGCGGAACCACGCAACTGGATCGCCCAACCCCGCCTGGAGTTCACGACGATTCCGACGTTGGACGACGACCAGCTAAAGCCGCGCCGGTCGGACCTACGCCCGTTCGTGCTGTCCGGCCGGGAGACCTGGGTGATTCCCGGCGGCCTGACGCGCGTCGCGTTGCGCGAAGGCTCGTACATCGTCAACTCCTCGCAGGGCGGCGGCAGCAAGGACACCTGGGTGCTCAACGAGGAGCCCGTCTGATGCTCAGCCGCGTGGCCGAGAACCTGTACTGGCTCGGACGTCAGTTGGAGCGCGCCGAGAACATCGCCCGGATGGCGCGCGTGGAGCATGAGGTGTCGCTCGAGAGCGGTCAGGAGATCTGGCACAGCCTGGTCAGCACCACGGCCTCGAATCAACTCTTCTGGGACACGCTGATCGAGTCGCCCGAGCTCACACATTCCGAGTTCCTGATCTATTCGATGCGGAACCCCGCCTCGCTCCGCGCGACGCTCACGCGCGCGCGGGAACTCGCGCTCGGGCTGCGAGAGCACATCTCACGCGAGGTGTGGGAGGAGATCAACGCGCTCTATCTCTATCTCGCGCTTCGCAAGCAATATCTCGCCGGCGACATCCACGAGTTCTGCACGGAGACGCAGCGGCGCACGCAGACGATCCTGGGGCTCTACGACAACACCGTGCTCCGGGATGAGGGCCGCGAGTGGTTCCGCTGCGGGATGTATCTCGAGCGAGCGGACATGACCAGCCGGATCATCGACGCCAAGTATCACATCCTGCTGCCGGGCGGGGATTCGATCGGCGGCGCCTTCGACCGCTTCCAGTGGATGGCGGTGCTGCGCTCGGCCTCGGCCCGGGAGGCATATCGCCGGACGGGGAATAGCGAGGTCGACGGCGTCCAGGTGGCGGAGCTGTTGATCTTCTCGCAGGAGTTCCCGCGCAGCCTCGCCTTCTGCGTCCAGGGGCTGCAGCGTCACTGCCAGCTGGCGGCGGCACAGACGCCCAAGCGCCGGCGGGCGGCAGCCGAGCGGGGCATCGCGCTGTTGAACCTGGACCTGGGAGCCACGGACATCGAGCACGTCATCGACGAAGGCCTGCACGACTTCATCGACGGCTTCCAGCAGCGCTTGAGCGAGATCGACCGCGCCATCACGGACGAGATCTTCCGCGCGGCGCCGGACCACGGCCGGGCCCCAAGCCTGCAGCAGGCCGACCAGGGGTGACATGACCTTCTGTCTGGGCATCAAGTGCAAGGACGGCCTCGTCGCCATCGCCGACACGCGGATCACCAGCGGGTCCGAGGTGTCGACGGCCAAGAAGATCGCCGTCCACCAGGGGGAACGGCACGCCATGTTCGTGCTCACCAGCGGCCTGCGCTCGGTGCGCGACAAGGCGATCACGTACTTCGAGGAACGCTGGCGCCAGAACGGGACTCAGCTCTCCCGCTCGTACGAGGCCGTGAACGCCCTGGCCGGCGAAATCCGGCGGGTCTACGAGGAAGACAACGACTGGCTGGTCAAGGCCGGCTTGCACTTCGACCTCCACTGCATCGTGGGCAGCCAGTTGACGGAGGACGACTCCCCCCACCTCTATCTGCTCTATCCCCAGGGCAACTGGGTCGAGGTCTCCCGCGGAACGCCGTACCTCATCATCGGCGAGACCCGCTTCGGCAAGCCCATTCTCGATCGCGCGCTGCGCTACGACGCCTCACTGGAACAGGCGCTGCGGCTGGGAGTGCTCTCGTTCAATTCGACGGAGGCCAGCTCGGCGGACGTCGGCCCGCCGCTGGACGCGGTCGTCTACGCCGCCGATTCGTTCGGCATCCGGGAGCGGCGCTTCAACGCCGAGGAGCTGGCGCCGGTCGCGCAGTTCTGGCAGCGCGCGATCGAAGACGCGGCGGAGCAAGCGACCGCCCCCATCGCCCCGTTGGCGCGGTCGCTGGGAATCGACCCGGCGAGCTAGGACGTCCTGCCGCCTCGACTCGGGAGTCGAGCAGGCCGGCGATCACGAGCAACGGTTCTGACGTCGGTCGGGCTGGTGGGCCATCCTGGACTCGAACCAGGGACCTCAGTCTTATCAGGACTGCGCTCTAACCAGCTGAGCTAATGGCCC
>JAPOXK010000009.1 GCA_026707145.1 Chloroflexota bacterium
GATCCGCGCAGTGAGCCGGAGAGGCTCACTCCTATCACCGAGTTCGCCGCCGGCGCAGAGTACACCCCACACGCTCCACCTCTGGGGTGGTCACGGCAAGTCGAAGCGATCGAGGTTCATCACCTTGTCCCACGCGGCCACGAAGTCGCGCACGAACGCATCCTGGCCGTCGTCCGATCCGTAGACCTCCGCGAGGGCGCGGAGTTCGGAGTGCGAGCCAAAGACGAGGTCCACGCGCGTCCCGATCCACTTGCGGTCGCCGGTCGCGCAATCGTAACCCTCGAACACGTCCCCGGACGCTCGCCACTCAGTGTTCATATCGAGCAGATTCACGAAGAAGTCGTTGGTCAACGTCCCCGGCCGATGGGTGAAGACGCCGTGCGCAGATTGCCCGGTGTTCGCATTCAGAGCGCGCAGACCGCCGACGAGCACCGTCATCTCCGGGGCGGTGAGCGTCAGCATGGCGGCCCGCTCCACCAGCAGATCTTCCGCGCGACCGTCCTGCCCTTCCTGGAGGTAGTTGCGGAACCCGTCAGCGGTCGGTTCGAGGACGGCGAACGACTCCGCGTCCGTCCACTCCTGCGTCGCATCCGTACGTCCGGGAGCGAAGGGCACCTGCACGTCGTGACCGGCGTCTCTGGCAGCCTGCTCGACCCCCGCGCACCCGGCGAGGACGATCAGGTCGGCGAGGGAGACACGCTTCCCGCCAGACTGCGAATCGTTGAACGCCGTCTGGATTCCCTCCAGCGTCTCCAGCACCGCGGCGAGCTGGCCCGGGTCGTTGGCCTCCCAGTCCTTCTGCGGGGCCAACCGCACGCGCGCGCCGTTCGCCCCACCGCGCTTGTCGGTGCCGCGGAACGATGCCGCCGAGGCCCAGGCGGTCGAGACCAGCTGCGAGGCGGACAGACCCGAGGCGAGCACCCGCGCCTTGAGGTCGGCGATCTCCGCCTCGCCGACCAGCGCGTGGTCGACCGCGGGGACGGGATCCTGCCAGAGCAGGGCTTCGTCCGGAACCAGGGGACCGCGGTAGCGGCTGCGCGGCCCCATATCGCGGTGGAGGAGCTTGAACCACGCCCTGGCGAAAGCGTCTTCGAGATCCGCGGGATTCTCAAGGAAGCCCCTCGCAATCGTCGCGTAGTCCGGATCCATCCGCAGCGAGAGGTCCGTCGTCAGCATCATGGGGGCGTGTGTGGTCACCGGATCATGCGCATCGATCACGGTGGTTGCGGCGGCGGCATCCGTCGGCTGGTACTGCCACTTCCCCGCAGGACTCTTAGTCCGCTCCCACTCGTGGCCGAACAAGTGCTCCAAGAAGTTGTTGTCCCACTGGACCGGGTTGTCGGTCCAAGCGCCTTCGATGCCGCTGGTGATGGCGTCGCTGGCCTTGCCGCTGCCGAAGGCGTTGGTCCAGCCGAGACCCTGCTCCTCAATGTCGGCCCCCTCCGGCTCGGGACCGACATGGGACTCGGGAGCGGCACCGTGGGCCTTGCCGAAGGTGTGCCCCCCCGCGATGAGCGCGACCGTCTCCTCATCGTTCATGGCCATGCGCTTGAAGGTCTGGCGGATATACCGTGCCGCGGCGCGCGGATCCGGGTTGCCATTCGGCCCCTCCGGGTTCACGTAAATCAGGCCCATATGGTCGGCGCCGAAGGGCCCCTGCAGCTCTCCATCAGCATCGTGACGCTCGTCGCCGAGCCACTCGCCCTCCGCGCCCCAGTCGGTCTCGTCGGCCTCCCAGACATCCGGGCGCCCGAAGGCGAACCCGAAGGTCTGGAAGCCCATCGATTCCAGGGCGCAGTTACCGGCGAAGATGAGCAGGTCGGCCCAGGAGAGATTGCGGCCGTACTTCTGCTTGACCGGCCAGAGCAGGCGTCGCGCCTTGTCCAGATTCGCGTTGTCGGGCCAGCTGTTGAGCGGAGCAAATCGCTGGTAGCCGGAGCCCCCGCCGCCCCGACCGTCACTGATCCGGTAGGTGCCGGCGGCGTGCCACGTCATGCGGATGAAGAGGGGGCCGTAGTGGCCGTAGTCCGCCGGCCACCAGTCCTGCGAGGTCGTCATCACCGCTTCGATGTCCCGTTTCAGCGCATCGACGTCAAGCGACTCGACCGCCTTGCCGTAGTAGAAATCCGCGCCCATCGGATCAGAGAGGGATGAGTTCTGGTGGAGTGCCTTCAAACTCAGCTGCTCCGGCCACCAGGACTGGTTGTTGGTCATGCTCCCCTTCCTTTCGGTGCGCTCGCAACTCCGTCCGCCCGACCACCGGGGTCGGTGACGACGGCCTCGTCCATTCCGGCTGGATCTCGCGCTAGCGCTGCGCACGAGCAACCGCAGGGCGACGCGAATCCTTCGCTGCCACCCTTGGTCGGCTCCGGCCTTTCTCCCGTGTCGTGGCGGCGGCGATCCTATCACGCCCCGTGAGCGGACGCGGTCGGGTTCCTGGCGGAGCCGCCGCATCGCGGCACGGACTGCCGAGCGATCCAGTTGCAGCGGTGCCTTGTCCACCGGCGGCGCGGGCCCTGGAGGAGTTCCTCGCGGAGCAGTTCTCCCCGTCCATCTGCTCCCACTACTGCATCACCGGGATCAATGTTCCAAAACGACCGAAGGAGCATGGTGTCGTTTTCCTTGGCTGTCCGCCTCTCCGCATGACGTGCCTTGACCGACGTCCTCCTAGAAAATGTCAGGATCAGGTCGCTCGATCGCAATCACTGATCGTGGAGCCTGGTCCGGCGCGCGAACTCGGTCGACGGCTGGCGCGCTACGCTCATCCGCAATGGTTGCGATTCGATATAAGTCCCCCTAGACCCATGCCACCAGTTCCCCGGACCTCGCCGATCTGTTTTCCCAGCCCTGCAAGGCAGGACAGCGTCGAGCGACGAGGACGCTAAGCCATGGAGGGAAACAGCTCCGCTCAAGCAGCCTCGGACCAAGGCGGGCGAACGCGCCGGTGGGGGGCACCGGCCGGTCTGATCGCCGTGTTGGCGGTCGGAATCCTGGCACTGCCCGGTATGGGCGCTCGCTACCTCCTCCACGGTGATCTGGACATATTCCAGTGCCTGTTCAGCTTGTTCTTCTCGATCAATCTCTTGATCTGCTACTGGGAGATGTGCCTGTTCCTCCGAAGGGACTACATCGAGGAGCGTGCGGAATTCTGGCGCAGACGGCGGCACGAGACCGGCAGAACCCCCGCCGTAGAATTCCTCACGACCCGCGTGCCGCTGAACCGGGTCCTCTCTCCGACGGTCTGGGCAGATGTCTGGGCGACGTACTCGCTGTTTGATTCGGCGTATGCCGATCGCAACACGTACGGTTTCAACGTCGATATCGCGAATGGGTTCCTGACACCTGCACTGAGCTTGACTCTCTACGTGACCTATACTGCCGGGCTTCTGCCGGCCGTCGCCGCCGGCATTCTTGGGGCGATGCTCTTCTGGCAGTGGGTGTACGCGTCCTCGCTCTACTTGGTTAGTTTCCTCGTGGGACAGAAGCAAACCCGCATCACTACGCGAGAGTTTTATATCTATGTCTTCGGCCCGAACGCCGTTTGGGTGTTGATCCCGATGCTGGGGCTGTACGTCTCTGTCCGCCTGATCCTGGATGGCGACTACAGCGCTCTGGGTATTGATTAAGGGTTGCCCTGACGCGCCCGCTCCGTAGGTTGGCTGCGATGCAGGCTTGCCGCCATGATGCAGCTGGCTGCTACGCGCGCGACCTGTCGCCCGGCAGCCTCGCTCTCTGAAGGCGACCTCGCCCTAAGGCCTGTTTGCATGCAGCGTCGCAGGCCGCCCCGCCGGGTCCGGCGACCCTACGGCCCCAGGCGGAAGGGCGGGTAGCGGTCCGTCGTGAGCAGCCACGCATAGGCGTCGACGCGCAGCGACCAGCGCTGCACCCCCAACACGAAGTCGAACATCCGGCGCGGGTAGCGGCCCGTGATGAGAATCGTGAACCAGGCCAGCACCGTGACCACCAACGCGATGATCCAGAGGACGATTAGCACGACGTAGTGTGGAAGCGCCAGCAGCCACTTGACCAGCGGCAGCACGCGGTGGAGATCCCGCCCGGCGTCGGGGTAGTCGATCTCCAGGTGCACGGCCTGCGCCTCGTCGGTCGAGGGGTACTCGTCCCGCAGCAGCAGGATGTAGGCCCCTACGCGCGTCGTGAAGCGCGTCAGCTCCAGGTGCCAGTCGAACCACCAGCGCGGGTACTTGCGCCGGAAGAGCAACATCAGCAGCGCCGGCAGGAAGAGCACGCCGCCGGAGGAAACCACGATCCAGGCGGTGTCGCCGCCGTCGTAGACATCCGCGAAGCCGCCGGTCACCAAGGCCGCGACGACCAGGATCGGGATCAGCAAGATGAGGCGGAACAGCGTGGTCACACGGCTCAGCCCTTCCTCGGGGTAGTCGATGTCGAGCCGGGCCGGGTAGCCGTCGTCCTGCGAGGTCATGTAGTCCTCCAAGGGGGATGCTGCGATCGTGCGTAAGGTCCTAGGAGCCGGGCTGGCGGTGATCCGCAGAGCCGAAAAGCTTCGGCAGACCCTCCGGATTATATGCTCCGCCCAGTGGGCGGATGGCACCTCCAAGGCCTCTGTCGTGCTACGAGTCTGATAGGGCAAGGTAGTTCAACGCCGGAGACCAGATGAAGCGCTATGTCCGCTGGGAGCGGGATGGCATCCGAGGTGCAAGGCCTTATTGTTCTTCGCTTCGACTCCACAGACACCGTGTGTGATGGCTAGCGGACTGCGTGTCGCGGTGAGCGGCGTGGCCGGGTCCATTGGGTCGAAGTTGGTGGAGCGGCTGGCAGCATCAGACGGCGTGGACAGCGTCGTTGCCTTCGACGCCCGTCCAGTGGTCGTCGACCATCCCAAGGTGATGTCCTTCCAGCAGGACATTCGCCAACCCCTTGCGGGCATCCTGCGTCGGCACGGTGTCGACGCCTTCGTTCATCTGGCCTTTCTGCTGCGCGCCGGGCGCAACCGTGCGTCTGCGCGGCGGGTGAACGTGGGCGGCACGGCCGAGGTGCTGCGCGAGTGTCGAGCCGCAGGAGTGCGCCGCCTGCTCTACCTGAGCAGCACGACCGTCTACGGTGCGCGGGCAGGCGACCCGCAGCCGTACACGGAAGAGTCGCCCGTACGGCCCGTGCGGGGCTTCCAGTACGCGGAGGACAAGGCCGCAACCGAGTCCCTGCTGCAGGCCTTCGCCGCAGAGAATCCGGACACCTGCGTCACCGTGCTGCGCGGCTGCCCGGTCGTGGGTCCCCGGTCGGAGAACTTCGCGACACAGGCGCTCCGCAGGCTGGTGCGGGTACGCATTCGGGGCGCGGACCCACCGATGCAGTTCGTCCACGAGAACGACCTACTCAGCGCATTGGAGCTGTGCCTGTTGGAGCCGGTTCCCGGCGTCTTCAACGTGACGGGCGAGGGCACCGTTGCATACAGCGAGCTGGTACGAGTGACGGGCGCGCGCTGCGTGACGCTGCCCGCGCCGGTGCTCGCGTGCATCGCGCAGGCGAGCTGGGCGCTGCGGCTACAGAGCGATGCCCCAGCCGCTGGGCTGGCCATGGCGCGATGGCCGTGGGTGGCGAGCCATGAGAAGCTGACGCGCGAGACGGGGTTCCGCCCCCGGTACACCTCGCGGGAGGCACTGCAGGCATCGACGCTGGCAAAGGACCGCGGGGCGCCACGGGACTGACCTCCTGGCGTGCCTTCTCGATATGGGGGAGAGCCACTATGCCTAGAGTGGATCAGGCCAATTCACACAACGCACCCGGTCCCTGGTTCGTGGACACGCGCTGCATCAGGTGCGATGCTGCCCGGCATTGGGCGCCCGGCCTGATCGAGATGGATGCCGATGGGCGTTCCTTTGTCGCCCGGCAGCCCATCAACGAGGATCAGGAAGCTGCGCTATGGCGCGCCGCCGCAGCATGCCCAACCAAGTCCATAGGCAACCGAGAACATCGCAGGGAGCCGGAGGGGGTGTTCCCTTACCCGATGGAGGTTGGGGTCTACGCCCTCGGCAACAACGCCCTTTCATCATTCGGCGGCCACTCGTATCTAGTGGTGCGTCCCGACGGCAACCTGATGATCGATTCCCCGCGATTCAGCCGCCCACTTGCTTCGAGCATCGATCGGATGGGTGGGATTGCCCACCTGTTGCTGAGTCATCGGGACGACGTGGCCGACGCGGACCGCTGGGCGGAGCGGTACGGGGCCAGAGTGTGGATAGGCGAAGCCGATGCCGACGCCGCTCCCTATGCAACCGATCTGTTGGATGGCTCCACCGTGGCCTTCATCGCGTCAGGGGTGAGCGGAATCCCCGCTCCGGGGCACACCAAGGGCCATGTCCTCTATCACGTGGACGACCGGTGCCTGTTCACCGGCGATACACTGCTCTGGAACCATCGGCGAGGCGAATTCGACGTAACACCGGTACAGACGTGGTACTCGTGGTCGGCGCTTGCTGACACCATGGACAGGATCGCCTCATTGCAGGTGGAGTGGGTGTTCCCCGGTCACGGCATGTGGCGGCACACCAACGCTCAGGAGTGGACTCGTCTCATGTCCGCGTTGGGACCGGCCATGAGACGAGTCGGGCGAAGCGCTTGGGCTCGGCGTCCGAATACCCCGTACGACTGGTACTAACAACCTGCATGCCTGACTACCAAGCCAATGTCATCACTGAGTGTTTCCCCTCGCGATTTGGCGGTCCCAGGGCGCATCCTGTTGCTGGGCGACCGAAGCGAGCGGGTAAAATAATGCAACGCTTGAACGGATCGGAGAGGTGCTGGAGTGGCTGAACAGGCACGCCTGGAAAGCGTGTAGGGGCTTTACGGTCCCTCGTGGGTTCGAATCCCACCCTCTCCGCCACATCCACAAAAGTCCTGGGAATTAAGTCTTTTCCTGCGATGTACGAATTATTCCCCTCGTTCCTCCTCCCATTAGCAGGTGGAATGAAAGGGGGACCTGTGGGACCTCCTGGGTTTCCGGGCCGGAGCCGGCATTCCTCACTGGGGGAGCGGCGCGCCAGCGGCTGGATCACGATCTGCTGCCGCTCTGCCCCACCCCAACCCGGCCGCTAGTCTCCGGGTGCCGACGAGGTGATCGCATCGAAGATGGCGTGCAGCTCGGGAAACTCGGGGGGCACGTCGCGGTCTAATTCCCTCCCGTTGCCCAGGGCGAGCGTGACCGCGCCGATGCGCGGCACGCCGCTCGGGTCCGCCACGATGAACGTGACCGCCGCCGCCCCGTAGAAGGCGGTGCCATCGTGCAGCAGCCAGTCATACTCGCGGTAGAGCGTGAAGGTGCGCGCGATGTTGCCGCGGTGGACCGTGACGGTTCCGCCATGGCGCACGACCGTGCAGCCCGGTCCCGGCGCCAAGAGATCCACCCGTTTGACGCCTTGTGCGTCGGCCCACGCGATGGGGCAGGCTTGCGGCTCGTCGGGGTCGGGGGGCGGCGGCGCGGCGAGCGATCGCAGCCAGCGGCCGAAGCTGGCGTAAAAGTCGTCCAGGGACGCCCCGAAGACCGCTGCGAAGCGGCCGGTATCGTCGGTGCCGGCGTCGTGCCAGGTCGGCCAGGTGAAGGCGGCGAACAACGGGTCGATCCCGAACCGCTCGACGAGGTGCCGGACCGCTAAAGCGTAGACGTGGTATCGATCGGACCGCTCGATGGCGGTGATGGCGAGCTCGGCATCGGCCAGCGCCGCTGGCACCGGCGCGATCAGGCTGGCGGCGTGTTCCTCGCGGAAGGCCCAGGCCGTTTCGACGTCCCAGCGGCCGGTGCCCAGCGCCGCTTGCGTGGCCAGATACTCGGCGCCACCTTCGACCAGCCACCGCGGCGGGGGCGCACGATCCATGCCGAGCTCGAACTGGAGGACGTGGGCGTATTCATGCGCAATGGTGCTCCAAAACGGACAGGCGGCGACCACGTGGACGAGAGCGCCGCGCGCGACGCCGCACTCCCTTCCTCTGGTGACCCACGGGTAGGTCGTATCATCGGCGTCGAGGAGAAAGGTCGCGGCCGTGGCGCTGAGGCCGTAGGCGCGCTCGAAGAAGTCCACGATCGCTTCCACCGCGCCGACCATCGCGCGGCGCTCGTCGGTCAGCGGGCCGAAGAAGACCACGGAATGGAAGGGGCGGCTCAACCGCGGGGTGTCCCCGCCGGCCGGCGCTAGGCGTGCGCGCCAGTAGGCGAACGCGTTCGTGAACTGGTCGACCGTCATCCCGAAGGCGGCGCGGAAGGCGGCGCGCCAATCGCCGCTGAGCCGGGTCCGGGCGTACTGCTCCAGGGCCGCCTCCCCCGTCCACTGGACGAGCCAGTCGACCGCAAGCGCGCCGATCCAGCGCTGGAATGCCCGGCGGCTCGACTCCCAAAGGGGCCGGTCGGACGAGTACTCGTTCAGCAGCGCGCCGTCGAGCGCTAGGTCGGTGGCGCGGGTATACCCGATCATCGCGTGGTAGAAGGTCCAGTAGGGCTGCAGGCCGGCGCCGTCCATCCAGCGCGCGTAGACGTACTGGGCTTGCCCGGCGACGAGCCACTCGGGCTCCGGGTGGTCCGGTCCCGTGACGAGGACGGCGGCGCCGGCGTAGCTCTCCGCCACGGCGGCGGCGGCCAACTGGCCGAGATCGGCGTGGAGGCAGGGCAGGTAGAGGGTCGCCCGGTAAGTGCCGGCGCCGGTGAGGCAGGGAAAGGGAAACTCCTGCACGTGCACCTGGAACGGATGGGGCGTGATCCCGAGCCGGCGGTCGAAATAGTCGTGGACTTCGGCCACAGCCTGCTCTAGGGTCCGCCGGTCGCTCTCCGGCAGCCAGGCCGCATTGGTGATCGTCGGGCCACCCAGCGCAGGCCCCCAGACGGCCGGCGCCTTGAGCTGCAGGTAAAGCGCTTCCCCGCGGCGCACGGGGAACCCCCACGCCGCCGGGCTGTCGCCGCCAGGGTCGTACCGGTCGAATGCTTGCGTGCGGCTGTTCCAGCGCTGGGCCTGCACGAGCTGCTCGGCCACGCGCCCGAGGACGGCCCCGATGGGACGCTCCCCGGCCCAGGCCCAGACGACCGCGTGCCGCCCTGCCCCGAGCGCCGCGACGGGCGGCTCCCGAAGCGCGTCCTGCTGCCAGAGCAGGGTGGACTCCCCCGCGATCCGGATCCACAGGGGCTCGCCGGTGCGGATCAGCCGCTCGGCGCCGCGCGCCAGCGGCTCCCATGTCACCAACGAGGCAGCGGGGTCCACCGGACCGGGCGCAAGAACGGCCGCGATCTCGCTGGGGGACGCATCCGCCTGATCGAAGAGATCATCGACCGGGCCGTCCGCGCCCAGCCAGCCCACGAAGTTCCAGCCGGGGTGCAGCCACAGCCACACGGTCGTTGTGGCAGGCGCGGGGGACTGCGCCCGGCCGGCCGACGGCGCGAGAAGCAGGGCAGAGGCAAAGACGATGGTCAGCGCCAAGACCAAGGCGACGGTACGGTGCATGCCAAGGGTCCTCTGCGCTCCACCCGGACGGAAGGTGTCACAGCAGCGCGACGACAATTCGGAGCTGGCTTCAACGGTCGCAGGTTGTGGCCACCCTCTCCGTCATCCTAGCCACTGTATATTCCCACCCCTATGGAGCGACCGCCTTGGCCATGGCGTCCGTCCCGACGCATTCAGGCGCGCGCGACTTGAACTCCCGGCGCCGGGGCGGCCTCGAAATCGCCGGGCGCGCCCCCGATCAGCTCCGTGTCCCTGGGCAGTCTGCGGCGCATGATCCGGATCGCCTCTGCGTTGTTGTCGATCAGGACGAAGCCGCGATCGAGGCGGGCGCAGACGGCCCCCGTGGTGCCCGATCCGGCGAAGCAGTCCAGCACGATGGATCCCGCTGAGCTCGACGCCCGCACGATCCGCTCGATCAGGGGCTCCGGCTTCTGTGTCGGATACCCCGTCCGCTCCTTGCTCCCGGGGGCGACGATCGTGTGCCACCAGGTGTCGGTGGGCAGCTTGCCCTTGGCCGCCTTCTCCGGCCCCGCCAGCCCCGGCGCCATGTAGGGAATCCGGTCGATGTCGTCGCGGTTGAAGGTGTATCGCTGCGGGTCCTTGACGTAGAGCAGGATGTTGTCGTGCTTGGCCGGCCAGCGCCGTTTGGGCCGTCCGCCGTAGTCGTAGGCCCAGATGATCTCGTTCAGGAAGCAGTCGCGCCCGAAGATCTGATCGAGCAGGACTTTGCAGTAGTGCACCTCGCGGTAATCGATGTGGAAGTAGAGCGAGCCGCTGTCCGAGAGGAGGCGCTTGATCTCGATGAGCCGCGGCTCCAGGAAGGCCAGGAAGTCGTCGAACTGATCATGGAACTGGCTCTTTGAGATCTGCTCGCTGCGGTAGCGTTTCCCCTGGAATCCGACGCGATCCCCGTTGTCGTCCCTGACCGTTCGCAGCCGCGTCCGCGTCTGCCATCCCCCGGTATTGAACGGCGGATCGATGTAGACCAGATCGGCCAAGCCGCTTGGAAGGTCTCGCAGAATCGGGAGGTTGTCGCCGAAATAGATCTTCCGCACATCGCGAGCCTAGCAGTCCGCAGGCTTGCGATAGGCTCGCCGTCACCGTAACGCTGTGGGGTCCTTCGCTACCGCATCTCCAGCGGCCGCGCGGGGGCTGTGGCTATTTGGTCGATGCCCGCCGGTGCCGTCCGCAACGGGTGCCCGTTCGCAGTCGGCGGCGCATGACGCACCTTGCCCGTTACCCTTCCGGTCGCTCTCGCGGCGCCTTCGCCGGGGAGACCTCCTCTTCGCCCCGCTGCTCGCTCTCGGCCCGGCTCTGCTCCGCCTCTTCCCGTTTCCGGCGCCGCTCCGCCTCCGCCTCTTCCAGCTCCTTTCCGAAGCCCTCCTCTTCCATCTGATCCGCCGACCGCGCCTCCACCTCGGAATCGAAGACCGAGTCCAGCATCGCGTAGCTCTGTCCTCCTAGGTAGTGCAGCGGCTGGTACTCCTCGTCGGTCAGCGACCACACCTTCCGCTCCGCGTCCCACGCCTCCGTATCGACGTGCGCCGCCACGATCTTCCCGACGAACAGCGTGTGGTCGCCCGTCGTGAACGTGTCCGAAACCGTGCACTCGATCCAGCCCACGCAGCCCTCGATCAGCGGCGCCTCGACCTCCTTGGCCCGGAAGTGGGGCAGCCGCGCCACATCCAGCTTCTCCATCTGCATCCCGCTCACCATCCCCACCCATTGCGTATGATTCAGCAGCACCCGGGCCGGGATGTTGATCGCGAAGCTCTCCCCGAAGCTGATCATGTCGTGGCTGTGCCGCGACGGATGCACCGCGATCGCCAGCAGCGGCGGGTTCGTGCTCACCGGCATCGCCCACGCCACCGCGAAGACGTTCGACGCCGCCTGCCAGCGCGTCGTCACCAGCAGCACCGGCGCCCCGCCCAGGAGCCGCCGCGCCTCTGCCTCCGGGATCTTCTGCCGCACCATCGCGCTCGATCGTACTCAGGAACTCGGCCTCGCGCACCACGGCCAGCCGGATCGTCGGCTAGAATCGCCTCGCACGGAGGACCCCGTGGTCGACTTCCACGATACCCCAACCGAGGCCGCCTTCCGCTCCCAGGTGCGCGGTTTCCTCCACGATGCCTACGATCCTCTGCGTTCCCGGATTAATACCGAGCGCCCCGCGGGATCCGATCAGCACGCGCTCACCCCGACGACCCGCGTCTGGTTCCGCAAGCTCTCGGAGCGCGGCTGGATCGCTCCCTCCTGGCCCGCCGAATACGGCGGAGCCGGCATGTCCATCATGGAGCAGTTCATCTTCAACGAGGAGATGGCCGAGGCGCGCGCCGTGCGGCCCGGCATCATCACCGTCCAGATCGCCGGCGGTACCATCGTCGCTCTCGGAACCGACGAGCAGAAGCAAGAGCACCTGCCGCCCATCCTCAGCGGCGAGGTGATCTGGTGTCAGGGCTACTCCGAACCGGGCGCCGGCTCCGACCTCGCCGGTCTCCAGACCCGCGCCGTCCGCGACGGCGACGACTGGATCATCAACGGCCAGAAGATCTGGACCAGCGGCGCCCGTCACGCCGACTGGATGATCCTCCTCGCCCGCAGCGACCCCGATGCGCCCAAGCACAAGGGCATTACCTACTTCATCGTCGACATGCATGCGCCCGGCGTCAGCGTACGCCCGCTCGTGCAGATGACGAACTCCGCTGAGTTCAACGAGGTCTACTTCGAGGATGTCCGCGTCCCCCACGCCAACGTCCTGGGCGAGGTCAACCGCGGCTGGTACGGCGCCGTGCAAACGCTCGACATTGAGCGCAGCAGTATCGGCGCCGCCGTCGGCCAGCGCCAGGCCCTCGAGGACCTCGTCGCCTTCGCCAAGCAGAAGGCCGGCACGGCCTCCCTTCTCCAGCACAACCCGCTCCTCCGCTACGAACTCGCCGACCTCTACATCGCCGCCCTCGCCGGCCGTCTGCTCGCCTACCGCGTCGTCTCCCTGCAGAGCCGGGGCCACCCTCCTAACGCTGAGGCGTCGATTGCGAAGCTCTATACCAACGAACTCAACCAGCGCCTTTACCGCACCGCCGTGAAGTTGCTCGGCCTCTACGGGCAGCTCACTCCCCAAATGCAGGCCTCCGGCAACCCCGAGCTCGCTCCCAAGGGCGGCCGCTACGAGTACTGGTACCTGCGCTCGGTTGCCAACACCATCGAAGGCGGCACCAGCGAGGTGCAGCGCAACATCATCGCCGCGCGCGGTCTCGGTCTGCCCAAGTCGTACTAGGTACTACTCCACCTGCACCGCGGGGATCGCTTGGAACCCGGACGGCAAGGCCAGCACCTTCGCCCGCTTGCCCGACTGCTCCTCTACCCGTCGAGCGAGCTTCACCACCGTCGCCGACACGTCTTCGCACGGCGTGAGGTGCGCCGCCCGTACCGTCTCCGCCTCCAGCGACGAGTAGAGGTGTACCTCAGCTTTCAACTGCGCCATCGCTTGGCACTGAATCCCCCACTGGTCGATCCGGTGGAACCCGGGCTCCATCAGCATCGCCATCAATGCCTCCGGGCTCTCCCGCGACGACAAGAACTCCGCGTAGTCTTCGTTCCCCACTCCCTCCCGGCACTCCGATGCCAGCACGATCGCGCCCCCCTCCCGCACCGCCCGAGCCGCCGCCGCCATCCCCTTGATCGACTGATACACGTTGAGATCGGCCGGATATCCTCCATTGGTTCCCACCACGATGTCGTAGACATGAGGAACCGGCCGTACCGCGGACCGGTCCACTTCCGCCATCGCTGCCTCGTGCGCTTCCACCAGATCTCCGCAGAAGAAACCGCTGACCGCCTTGTCTGCCGTCAGCGTCACGTTGCACAGGAACGTCACCTCGGAGGCCACGGCCACCTCGCGCATCTCCTCGAAAATGGGATTGCCCGCTCCCACGCAGAACGTCGCTTGCGGATGCAGCAGGTTTTCCGCGCTGTGGTTGCGCATGATGTTGGGGGCTGCTGCCACGCCCGGGAGCACGCCCTTCCCGCCTCCGCTGTACCCGGCGAAGATGTGCGGCTCCACGAACCCCGTCACGATCCGCACGCTCGCCTGCAGGTAGGCCGAGTTGAGATAGATGCCGCCGCGCCGCTCTCCCGGATAGCGGCGCAGGAATGTCAGCGAGTCCGGATCCCGCGCATCGTGCACGACCACTCGGTAGCTATTCGCTACCTCCGGTCCCAACAGGGCCTCCAGCTCCGCCGCTGACATCTGCCGGTGCAGTCCCGTCCCCACCAACAGCGTGATCCGATCGCGCGGCACCCCCGCTTCCTCCACCACCCGCAGCAGCGCCGGCGCCAGCAATCGGTTTGGCGCCGGCCGTGTGAGGTCGCTGAAGACGATCGTCACTCGATCGTCCGCCTGTACCAGATCGCACAGCGGTGCCGACCCGATCGGCCGGGCCAGCGCCTCGCGCAGCGCCGCTTCCGGATCCGCCAGCGGCGATGATTCCCTCGGCTGGATCACGTCGCTGCCATCCGGCAGCTCGACCTCCAGCCCCTGCTCCCCGTACAGCAGCCGCACCCGCATGTCGTTGCCTCCCGGCGCGAGCGTCGCACGGCCGCTTCCGCACGGTCAACGCGCTCTACACTCACGGGCATGACCGACTCAGGCGATCACCCCACCCGCGGCGAGCGGCGCAGCGCCCGGCGCCAAAAGGAGCGCCGCGCTCTCCGCCTGCACGGGGCCTCTCTTCGCAAGATCTACCGCGACGCCATCCTCAAGCGCGCTCGCAAAGCCGTCCACAAAGGCAAGGGGAGCACGAGCTAGCGCCCGTCGCGGCTAGCGTTGGCGGATCTCCGCTGAAGCGGTGATCGCGATCGCCGCCTTCACGCTCTCGTGCGCCGGACACCCTGCCGCGTGCACCGCCACCGCCCGCTCGGCCGCCGCCCGCTCCCCCGACAGCATCTCGATCTGATAATGCACGTGGATCCGTGTGATCCGGATCGGCGATCCTTGCCCGGCCGGCCCCTCGATTGTCCCTTCGACGTCCGCCGTATACGTTGCCGGGTCAAACTCCACATCCCGTGCTCGCAGCGCCCGTGCGAGCGTGCCGTACATTCACCCACCCACCGCCGCCACGATATGGTCCAGCGTCGCCGCCACCGGCGGGCCACCGGCGGGCGCGCCGTAGTACTCGCGCAATGCCCCCTGCACCCCGTACGGCACCGGCTCGGGCACCTCGCCCAGGTAGGCATGCCGCACGCCATCCTTCAGCACCAACCGGTTCTTCGAGAGGTACGTGAACTCCGCCATCGGTGCTCTCCCGTTACCGTGCTACCCGGCGCGCGCCGTTCAAGGCCGCTGGTAGATGAGGTCGCTCTTGTCGCGCTGCGCCCGCGTGAACGAGGGCGCATATGCTTGCTCTTCGCCCACCGGGTCGATCCGGCTCCATTCGTACGTGACCGTTCGGTCTCCCAGCAGCCAGGGCCGCTCCGCCCGGCGCTCGAACCGGTCCACGTACCGGCACGCCACCACGTGCTCCGCCACCCCCGTCTTCCGTGACGGCATCCGGTGGTAGGCGATGCAGTACGACTCGCTGTAGGCCACCCGGTCCTGCACATCGACCAGGACGTTGCCGATGTAGTGCATCGTTCCCAGCATCGTCGCTAGCCCATCCCCGGCGTGCCGCACGAAGCCGTCCCGGTGCCCTTGGTACGTTCCATGGTCGTCGGTCGCATCCGGGTAGTAGCAGGACCGAATCAGCTCCGGATCCAGCCGATCAACGCCCCGGCAGTAGCGATACAGCGCCTCGCGGATCGCCTGTTTGTCCGCCAACTCTTGAATGCGTCCTTCTAAGTCCCTCGGCCGCTGGAAATCCGAGGAAAACGCCGGCCGGTCGTAGACCGGATCCAGGTGGTCCCGTCGTGCCTTCACGTACTTTTCGTTGAAATCCCATTCCCGGCCCACCGGTTCGATCTTGTTCCAATCCCACACCACCTGCCGATGACTGATCAGCCAGTCGTCGCCCTGCCGGTCCAACCGGTCATTCCAGCGCGCTCCCACCACAAAGTCCTGCTCGGGCTCCCCGTCCGCTCCAGGCAGCCGGTGGTACGCCGTCACGTACGACTCGGCATGCGCGACATCCCCTTCCAGCTCCACCTGGACGTTGCTCACGGTGTGCATCGTCACGCGATAGCGAGCCAGCGCTTCCTGGATCCACGGCACGAATTCGTCCAGCGTTCCCTTGAAGGCGCCGTGCTCGTCGAGCGCTCCCTCGCTGAAGCACGACCGCACCAGATCCCAATCGCAGCGGTCGACCCCACGCGCGTAGAGCATGATCCGATCCCAGATCGCTTGCTTGTCGAGCAGCGCCTGCGCTTCTGTCTCGGACGCCATGCCAATCCCCCTAAGCTGCTCCTCGGCGCCGTCCCCTGGCGCCGCTTCCGCGCATTCTACGCGGCCCGCCCCGCGCGCGTCCCGCTGCACTCCTTCCGTAATCCGCGTGGCAGTTCAACACACACTTAACAGTTCGGCTGCAACAAACCACCGACCTGCGACGTTTGAATTTGTGAAGATAGTCGCAAGAGATGCGAAGAGGATCGCAAAGGCATCACAGAAAGGAGCCCACCTTGAACCTCTACATTGAAAACCAGATTCGCTCGGCCATGGCAGAGCACCGGCGCGAAGCGGGGAAGGCCGAGTCCCGCAGCTCGCAGCGCCCGACCAATCCCCCCCGCTTCCGTTCCCTGGCCGCCCGGACCCTCGTCCGTGCGGGCGCTGAACTCGACCGCGCCGCCGCAGTCACGGCTCTCAGCGACCACCGCCGCAGCCAGGAAGCCGCCTAGCTACCAGCCCGCCCCGGTCGCAAGTCCGGGGCGGCGGCGTATTCAGCGCCTACCGCTCCCTGCCCTATCGCTCGACCGTGCCCTTGCTCCCGCACGGCTCGGTTTCCGGGCCGGGCCAGCGCAGCACCGGCCGGCGCGCCGCCCGCGTCTCGTCGAGCCGTCCGACCGGCGTGTGCTGCGGTGCCTCTTCCAGCGCCTCCGGATCCCGCTCCGCTTCTTCCGCGATCGCCACCAGCGCCGCCGCGTAGCGTTCGATATCTTCCCGCGATTCCGTCTCCGTCGGCTCGATCATCAGCGCCTCGTCCACGATCAGCGGGAAATAGACCGTCGGCGGGTGTAGCCCGTAGTCGATCAAGCGCTTGACGATGTCGTAGGCGCGCACTCCCGCTTTACGCTGCCGCGATCCCGAGAACACGACCTCATGCAACACCCGGCGCGGGTGTGGCAGATCGTAGTGCGGCTCCAGAAGCACGCGTAGATAGTTCGCGTTGAGGTCCGCGTTCTCCGAAACGGCTCGCAGCCCTGCCAAGCCCAGTGTTCGAATATAGGCGTAAGCCCGCACCAGCACCCCCACGCTCCCGTGGAACTGCTGCAGCTGTCCGATGCTCTCCCTGGGTCGGTGCAGCGCCAGCGTGCCCGTGCTTCCTTCCACCACCACCGGGGCCGGGAGATACGGCGCCAGCGCCGTACTCGCGCAGACCGGTCCCGCTCCCGGTCCTCCCCCCCCATGCGGCGTGCTGAACGTCTTGTGCAGGTTCAGGTGCGCGATGTCGATCCCCAGATCCCCATACCGCACCCGTCCCACGATGGCATTCAAATTCGCGCCGTCTCCGTACACGAACGCCCCCACGCGGTGGAGGTCGCGCGCCGCCTCCTCGATCCCCGTCTCCCACAGCCCCAGCGTGTTGGGTAACGTCACCATCATCGCCGCGACTGATCCATCCAGCTCCGCTGCCAGGGCCGCACGGTCCATCGCCCCATCCGCCGCCGTCGGAATCTGTGTCACCGTGAAGCCGGCCATCGCCGCCGTTGCGGGGTTGGTTCCGTGGGCGCTGTCCGGCACCAACACGCGCCGCCGCTTGCCCAGCTCGCCCCGCTGCTCCAGCGCCCGCCGGATCATTAAAATCCCGGCCAGCTCGCCCTGGGCGCCCGCCGCGGGAGCGAGGCTGACGTGCGGCAGTCCCGTGATCGCGCCCAACGCTCGCTGGAGATCCAGAAGGATCCGCAGCGTCCCCTGTGCGGCCTCCGGCTCGGCCGGATGCGCGTTGGCGAACCCGGGCAACGACGCAACCACGTCGTTCACCTTGGGGTTGTACTTCATTGAGCAGGAACCCAGCGGATACGACCCCGTGTCCACCCCAAAATTTCGCTGCGCCAGCGCGGTGTAGTACCGCACCAACTCGCCCTGGCTCAGCTCCGGGAGCCGCACCGAATCGCGCAGCAAGTGCGCGGCTGGGAGTGGGGTCTCCCGTCCCTGCCACTGTGGCACCGCCACCGCGCGCCGCCCGGCCGCCCCGCGGTCGAACGCCAGCCGCGCGCCGAAATCCTCTTCCCCGATCGCCCGCTCAATCACGTCACGTCCCCGATCGCCGTGAGCGCCGCCACCAGTGCATCCACCTCCTGCTCGGTCGTTGTCTCCGTCACGCACATCAGCAGCGCCGCGCGCGCCTCGGGCTCGCTCCGATCGGACATGTCCAGCCCTGCTTCGATCCCCCGTTCCGCCAGCGCCGCCCGCACGGCCGCCGCCGGAAGCGGGCCTCGGAGCAGGAACTCCTGGAACCACGGCCCCCGCTCCACGACCGCAAAGCCCGGCAGCGCCGCCGCCCGGGCCGCAGCGTTGTGCGCTTTCTGGTAGCAGAGTGCCGCCTGCTCGCGCAGCCCCTGTGGCCCCAGCGCCTGCAGGGTGATCGTGAACGCCAGCGCCAGCAGCGATTGCCCCGTCGAAAAGTTAGACGTTGCTCGCTCCCGCCGGATGAACTGCTCGCGCGTCTGCAGCGTGAGTACATAACCCGTCCGCGGCGACGCCTCACTCTCATCTCCGCCCCGTGCCCCGTGCTGCTCCTGCGTCCGGCCCACAATCCGGCCGGGCATCTGCCGTAAATAGACCTCCCGCGCCGCGAACAACCCCAACGAGGGTCCGCCGAACGCGACCGGTCCCGCCAGATCCCGTCCCTCTCCCGTCACGATATCGGCGCCGGCGTCGCCGGGGGCTCGCAGCAACCCCAGCGTCAGTGGATCTACCACCGTCACGCACAGCGCCCCGGCGGCGTGCGCCGTCTCGGCGATCGGCTCGATGTCGCGGATCGTCCCCAGAAAATCAGGCTGTTGCACGACAACCGCCGCGTGCTCGCCGGTCATCTGCGCGGCAGACCCGATCATGTCTACTCGCAATCCCGCCCCATAGGCATAGGTCCGCACCACGTCCGCCGTTCCGGGATGTATCGGTTCCAGCAGCGCCACGGCGCTGCGGCGCGTTACCCGCGCCGCGAGCAAGCACGCCTCCGCCGTCGCACTGGCGCCGTCGT
This sequence comes from Chloroflexota bacterium, assembly GCA_026707145.1. Classification (GTDB taxonomy): domain Bacteria; phylum Chloroflexota; class Dehalococcoidia; order Bin125; family Bin125; genus JAPOXK01. The sequence continues at coordinate 18,806 of JAPOXK010000009.1, forward strand.
ACAAGCCGGTGTTCGCCACAGCGAGCCCCGTCAGCTCGCATACCACCGACTGGAACTCGAAAGCGCTCTGCAACGTTCCCTGGCTGATCTCGGGCTGATACGGGGTATACGCCGTCATGAACTCCGAGCGCGCCGCTAACGATCCCGTGACGGCCGGCACGAACCGCCGGTAAGCCCCCGCGCCCAAGAAGCTGGGCCGCTCCTGTGCCGCCGCGTTGCGGCGTGCCAGCACCCGCAGGTGCTCCAGCAGGTCCAGCTCGCCCAGAGAGGGCGGCAGATCGATCGGCGGATCCCGCTGATCTGCCGGCAGTTCCTTGAACAGCTCCTCCGTCGACGCGAGCCCCACCCGCGCCAGCATCGCCGCCCGGTCCGCGTCCGTGTTGGGGATGTAGGGAGTAGGCGCCGCGCCCGCTCGGCCCTTCACCTCAGGCGCTCTCCGTCTCGCTCCTATAGGATGCCGCGTCCAGCAGCGCGTCCACCTGCGCCGGCTCCTCCACCCGCAGCTTGAGCAGCCAGCCGTCCCCGTAAGGCGACGTGTTCACGAGTTCGGGCGCGTCCTGCAGCGCCTCGTTCCGCTCCAACACCTCGCCACTCACCGGCGCAAACAAGTCCGACACGGCTTTCACCGACTCGACGGTCCCGAACGTGTCGCCTTGCACAAGCTGCGTCCCCGCTTCGGGCAACTCGACGTACACCACGTCGCCTAGCTGCTCCTGGGCGAAGTCGGTGATTCCCACGGTCCCTTCATCCCCGTCGAGCCGCACCCACTCGTGCTCGGAGGTGTACCGGAGATCTGCGGGTAACTCCATCGCCCTGCCGACCTTAGGCCTCTGCGCGCTTGTAGAACGGCCGCCGTACGACTTCCATCGGCAAGGACCGTCCTCGTACATCAACCATCAGTCGTGTCCCTGGCTCCGTCAACGCGCGCGGCAGGTACGCCATCCCGATCCCAAGGCGTAGCGTCGGACTGTATGCTCCACTGGTCAAGCGCGAGATGGCCTCGCCCGCGCTGTTGTAGACCGGATATCCCGCGCGCGGCACGCCGCGCTCCAGCGCTCGCAGATGCCCCAGCCGCTGCTCCCGCGGCCTCTCCTTGATCCGGACCAGCGCCTCTCGCCCCGTAAACGGCGCCGTGTCTTGCAGCGTCACCGCCCACCCCAGCCCCGCTTCGTACGGATGCCTGTCCGTGTCGATGTCGTTGCCGTGCAGCGGCAGCGCTGCTTCCAAGCGCAATGTGTCGCGTGCGCCCAGCCCCACGGGCGCCGCGCCCGCCTCGACCAGCGCGTCCCATAGCGGGCCTGCCCGCTTTCGATCCGTGATGCACTCGCCGCCGTCCTCTCCCGTGTAGCCCGTCCGCGCGAAGATCACGGCTCCTCCCCCCCACGACAACTCCCGGCAGTCGTGCAGCTCTAGATCGCACACCTCCGCGCCCAGTACCGCGCCCAGCGTCGCTCGCGCCTCCGGCCCTTGGACCGCAAGCATCACCGTTGCGCGCGTCACCTCCTCCACCGCTCCCTGCTTCGCTGCCGCCAGCCGCGCATAGTCCGCCGCTGCGTTGGCCGCGTTATGCACGACGAGCCACCGCTCCGCCTCCAGGTGATACACGAACACATCGTCTGCGATCCCCCCATCCTGCGTGCAGTACAAGCTGTAGTGTGCTCGTCCCGGCTCCAACTGCGTCACGTCGTACGTGCTCACCGACCGGACCGCCGCCCCCGCCCCCTCGCCTCGCACCCACACCCGGCCTAGATGCGAGACATCGAAAACCCCTACTCCATTCCGTACCGCCGCATGCTCCTCCAGAATCCCCCCGTACTGCACCGGCATCGCCCATCCAGCGAACGGCGCGAAGCGCGCCCCCCGGGCTGCGTGCCGGTCACGCAGCGCCAGTTGCAGGAGCGCCCGCGTCACGATCCCGCGCTGCCGGTCTGCTGCCGGACCAGGTAGCTGCCGTGTGCTTGCATGAGCGCCGTCTCGAACTCAAGGTGCTGGTCGCGGACCAGCTTGTTCAAGTCTCGCGTCGCTGCGTACCGTCGCGCCCACTCGCCATCCACTTCCAGATCGGCCAGCTTGGTCGCCGTCAGACACAGAAACAGATGGAAGCGCTCGCTTCCGGGCGTTGCCTCGGTCGCCTCCGTCGTGGCCGTCCGTCGCTCGAAGCCCCATTGATACCAGCCGCCCACGCTGATCCCCCAGCGCTCTCGCGCGACCCCTTTCAGCCATCGCCCCAGCCGCTTCGCGCTACTCCGCGTCTTCGGCGCGGCCGAGTCGTCGAACAGCTCCGGCTCCGCTGCGCGATCCAGCGTCGGCACCAGCCACGGCGCGAAGGCTCCGCCCCGCCGTACCACCAAGGGCTTTCCCTTATGCCATACCAGCAGGAACGCCCGGTCGACCGCGTCCAGATCCGGCATCTCCTCCGACTCTTCGATCCGCGCAACCCAATCGCCCAGCCGCCGCTGCTGAATGTAGACTTTGCGCCGCTGCGTCGCCGCCTCGACCTCGTTCGCCTCTTGCTGCTTGAGCCAGTTCTCGATGTTCTGGGGACTGATCACGGCATCTCCTACCTCGGACTACGCGCCTCCCGCCTCGGTCACGTACTGCGTCTTCCCTTCCTGCGATCGTAGCCGTCCGACTCCCGGGAAGGTGTTGTGGGCGCTAATCAGGAGCTGATTATGCGCGACCGCCTCCGCCACGATCCGCCGCTTCGTCTCCATCGACATGAGGGGCAGATCATCGTAGGCGCACAGCCACGGCAGCCGCTCCAATTGCACCGCATGGTGCACCAGATCGCCCAAGTAGACGGCGGTCTCGCCCCCACTGCTGATGATCACCGCTGCATGATCCGCCGTGTGGCCGGGCGTTTCGATCACGCGAATCTCCCGCGTCACTTGGTACTCGCCCTCTAGGAACTCCACCTGCCCCGCCTCCGCGAGCGGCAAGAGATGCTCCGCATCGTAGCCCGCCCGCGTGCGCTCGTTGGGATGGAGCGCTGCTTCCCACTCTGCCCGCTGCACGTAGTAGCGTGCCCTGGGAAACGTTGGTCGCAGATCCTCCCCTGCGCGGTGTGTGTTCCAGCCGCAGTGATCGCTGTGTAAGTGGCTGTTGATCACCACATCGACATCCTCCACGCTCACTCCCGCCGCCTCCAACGACGCGAGCAGCCGCCCGTGTTCAACCGGCACCCCGCGCTTCTTCAGCAGCGCCGTGTTCTTGTTGCCGTAGCCCGTGTCGATCAGCACGGTCTTGCCTTCGGACTCCACGAGCAAGCAATTCAGTCCTAGCGGCACTTCGTTGCGATCGTTGATCTCGGGGCACACGCGCGACCACAGCACCTTCGGCACCGCGCCGAACACGGCTCCTCCGTCCCGCCACATCGTCCCGTCCGACACGATCGCGATATTCAAAGCACCGACGGTGTAGCGCGGCACGGCCATAGATCGCTCCTCAGCTCGGGGCACGGCGCTCTTCGGAGCCGGAGCGTAGCACGCTGCTGAGCGGTCCCACGCGCCCGCAAGGGAACAGCGTGACCGCGGCACACGCGGCAGAGGCGATCGCGCTCTATACTGGCCCGGCTTGCGCCTTCCCAACCCCGCCGCTTCAACAGGAGGTCCCGCGCGATGCCTGGCACCCCCTACGCATTCTTCAAAGGTGAGTTCATGCCCTTGGCTGAGGCCAAGATCGGTATCATGACTCACGCCTTCAACTATGGTACCGCCGTTTTCGAAGGCATCCGCGCCAACTGGAACGCCGACCAGCAGCAGCTCTATCTCTTCCGTGCGCTCGAGCATTTCCAACGGCTCCGCAAGAGCGCCCACATCCTCATGATGGAGATCGACTACGCGGACGAACAGCTCGTCGCGATCACCCATGAGCTGCTTCGCAAAGCCGCCTTCCGCGAGGACATGTACGTCCGCCCCATGGTCTACAAGTCCCAAGAAGTACTCGGGGTCCGCTTGCATGACGTCGAGCAGGACTTGCTCATTTACACGGCGCCCTTTGGTGCCTATCTCGACATCGACAAAGGCATCCGCTGCTGCACCTCTTCTTGGCGCCGCGCCGAAGACACGGCGATTCCCGTCCGCGCCAAGGTCAACGGCGTCTACGTCAATTCCGCCCTCGCCAAGACGGAGGCCTTCCAGCGCGGCTACGAGGAGGCCATCCTCCTCAACGAGGACGGTCACGTTTCGGAAGGCAGCGGCGAAAACATCTTTCTCGTCATGAACGGAAAGCTCTACACGCCCCCCAGCGCCGACAACATCCTCGTCGGGATCACGCGCGCCGCCGTGATCGAGCTCGCCCGCGCCGAGCTCGGCCTGGAGGTGCTCGAAGCTCCCATCGACCGCAGCGAGCTCTACGTCGCCGACGAGCTCTTCATGACCGGTACGGCCGCGCACGTCACCCCCGTTCTCGAAGTCGATGGGCGCGCCATCGGCAGCGGCGGCATCGGCCCCGTGACCGCCAAGCTCCAGGAGCTCTACTTCGGCGCTGCCCTCGGCCGCCTTCCCCAATACGAGCGCTGGATCCAGCCCCTCTATACGGACCAGCCGGTCAGGGCCTAGCGTCACTCTCGGTACGCTTCCGCGCCGGCAAGGCTATGCACGAAGCGCTCGTTCTCATCCTCGCCTACCTCATTGGCTCTATCCCGGTCACTTGGCTGATCTTTTACTGGCGCACCGGTAAGGACCTCCGCACCGTCGGCGACCGCAACGTCGGCTCCGGCAACGCGATCCGTGAGGGTGCCGACTGGCTCAGCGGCCGCGTCGCCCTCCTGCTCGATACGGGCAAGGGCCTCCTCGCCGTCTCCATTGCGCGCTGGCTCGATCTCGATTCTGCTTGGTGGGTCGCCGCCGGCTTCGTCGTCATGCTCGGGCACATGTTTCCCGTCTGGCTCGGCTTTCGGGGGGGACGCAGCGCCGCCACCGGTTTTGGCGCCGCCGGCGCCTTCCTACCTTGGCAGTTCGGCCTCACCTTCTTGGCGGGCACCGTCGCCTTCCTCACCACCCGCCACGCGCCGCTCGGCATCCTGATCGTCGCTGCCCCCCTGCCTTTCCTCGCCATCATTTTCCACCTCCCTGGCGAAGTCATCGCCTTCTGCTTCACCGCCCCCATCCTCGCCGGTCTCAAGGCCGCCTTCGATCGCTGGCAGCGCGCCCGGTTGCTCGCCGCCGCGCCGCCCGACGCATGACCGTCCCGGATGTCGCCCCTCCCGTCTCTCAGGACGGCCTCCCTCATTACGACGTCATCGTCTTGGGCGCCGGACCCGGCGGCTCCACCGCTGCTCTCCGCCTCGCTCAACACGGCGTGCGCGTTCTCCTCGTCGACCGCGAGCGCTTCCCCCGCAGCAAGCCCTGTGGGGGCGGCGTCCTTGTCGCCGCTGCCGCGCGGCTCTCCTTCAGCCTCCACGCGGTCAGCCAGCGCGTCGTCTACGGCTTTCGCGTCACCTACAAGCGCGACGCTGGCTTTGCGCACACCTATCCCGAGCCCCTTGCCATCATGACCCGGCGCCGCGACCTTGACACCTTCCTTGCCGACCAAGCCGCTACGGCCGGTGCCACTTTCGCCGACGGCCGCGCCGTCTCCGCGATCCATCGCAACGGCGCCGGGATGATCGTCGACTTCCATGATGGAGAACGCGCCGTCGCCGCTGCCCTGGTCGCGGCCGACGGCGCCAACGGCGTCAGCCGCCGCGCCCTGGACATGCCCGTCCTCGACCGCGCCGTCGCGCTCGAAGCCAACAGCCCCGGTCTCCCCCGGCACGCTCCGGACCACGTCTCCCTCGACCTCGGCTCCCTCCCCGGCGGCTACGGCTGGCTCTTCCCCAAGGACGGTCATACCAACATCGGCGTAGGCGGCTGGCCGGTCGTCGGCCCGCAGCTCAAGACCCACCTCGCTGCCTACGCGGCCTCCGAGGGCCTCAGCCCCGCGCAGCTCGAAGACGTGCGTGGCTACACGCTGCCGCTGCGCCGCTTCGACGAACCGCTGACCCGCGGCCCGGTCGTATTCGTTGGCGACGCCGCCGGCCTCATCGACCCCCTCTCCGGTGAGGGAATCCATAACGCGTTCTACTCCGCTCAGCTCGCCGCCGACGAGATCGCGCGCTACCTCTCCGGCGACGTTCCCGACCTCCGCGGCTACGAGCACGCCGTGCGTCGTCAGATCGACCCCGAGCTCGCGGTCGCGCGCCAGCTCCAAGCCCTCTTCCATCAACGTCCCTGGCCCTACGTTCGGCTCCTCCGGCACTCCGGCCGCTTTTGGCGGTCGTTCTGCCGCACTGTCCGCGGCGAAGCTACTTACGTCGGCTTCAAGGGCCGGCTTGGTCCCGCCGCTTCCCTTGTCGATGTCGCCGCGGCGTTTGCCGCCCGTGGCGTCGCGCAGCGATCCGGCTGGTCTCACCCGTAGCCGGCCGCTCCTCTCGCTAGACTGCTGTTACGAGAGGGATAGCAAGCGAGAGTCCGCCATGCGACTCAAGGATCAGGTCGCGATCATCACCGGAGCCGCCGGCGCCTTCGGCGGCGCCATCGCCCAGCGCTTTGCCCAAGAAGGCGCCGACCTCGCCCTCGCCGACCTCAACGAAGGCGGCCTCCAGGAAACCGCTCGCCTCGTCGAGGCCGCCGGCCGCCGCGCGCTCCCCTGCCACTGTGACGTCACCCAGCGCGCCGATGTCGAAGCCCTCGTCGACCAAACGATCGCCCGCTTCGGCCGTTTCACCACCATGGTCGCCAATGCCGGCGTCGCCCAAACGGTTCCCTTCCTCGAAATGACCGACGAGGACTGGCAGCGCGTCATCGACGTCAATCTCACCGGCGTCTTCCTCTGTGACCAGATCGCGGGACAACGCCTCGCGGAGCAAGGTCAAGCGGGCGCCATCGTCAACCTCGCCAGCCAACTCGCCGAGATCGGCTGGCCCATCGGCGCTGCCTATGCCGCGAGCAAAGCCGGCGTGAAGAGCCTTACCAAATCCGCTGCCCTCGCCCTCGCTCCCCACGGGATCCGCGTGAACGCCATCGGTCCGGGCCCGGTGCACACCCTGCTCAACGACGACCGCTACGCTATCCCGGAGATCAAAGCCCACGCCGAGCGGCACATCCCCCTCGGCGGGCTCGGCCGCCCGCAGGATGTCGCCCAGGTCGCCTGTTTCCTCGCCTCTGCCGAGAGCAAGTGGGTCACCGGCGAAACCGTCTTCGTCGACGGCGGCTTTCTGCTCAACGCCTACGACGATCCCGCCATGGCCGCCGCTCTCCAGCGCGCCGTTTCGAATGCTTCTTCCGGCGCCACGCTCCCAGGCCGCAGCGGATCAGGGGTGGACTGTTAGCGTCCCGTAAAAGCCGCCTCCGTTACCCTCTCCCCCTCGCCCCGTACCCTGCGCTCGGGTTACGATGTGCACGCATCAGGGAGACCTGAACCGTGTCGGACACGTTCACTCACCGGCCATGCCGCCGCCCGAAGTGGGAGGCCACACCGTGGCGCTCCGCCGCGGCTGCCCGTCTGCGCCTCGGGATCCCCGTACTTGTACCAACCGGCCTGTAGAGCCGGCAGCGCGCCCGGCGCCGCTCACAGGTCGGACTCCCACTTCCCGCAACTCCGCCGGCGCCCGCTCACTTCGCGCATGCTCTTCCCACGACGCAAAGAGGCAACTCCATGAAACGCAACGGCGCACAAATCCTGCTCGAATCACTCGCCGCTGAGGGCGCCAATCTTATTTTCGGCTACCCAGGCGGCGTCGTGCTCCCTCTCTACCACCGCTTCCGCGAATACCCCCAAATCAAGCACGTCCTCGTCCGTCATGAGCAAGGCGCCGCCCACGCCGCCGACGGCTACGCTCGGGCCAGCGGCCGGACCGGCGTCTGCCTCGCGACCTCCGGCCCCGGCGCCACCAACCTCGTGACCGGTATCTGTACCGCCTACATGGATTCCATCCCCATGGTCATCATCACCGGCAACGTCGCCCGTGATCTCATCGGCCGCGACGGCTTCCAAGAAGCCGACATCACCGGGATCACCCTCCCCATCACCAAGCACAACTACCTTGTCATGCGCGCGAGCGAGATCGCCCCCGCCGTCAAGGAAGCCTTCCATATCGCCTCGACCGGTCGCAAAGGCCCCGTGCTTGTCGATATCCCCAAGGATGTCTTCATTGAGGAAGCCGACTTCGAGGGCTACCCCGACCAAGTGCACCTTCGCGGTTACGACCCCGTCACGATCCCCTCCGATCTCGAGGTCGAACGCGCCGCCGCCATCCTGAACGAAGCCCAGCGCCCCATCATCCTCAGCGGGCACGGCACCCTGCAGTCGGGCGCCACCGACGAGCTGGTCGCCCTCGCCGAACGCGCCCAGATCCCCGTGATCACGACTCTCCTCGGCATCTCCGGTTTCCCGGAGGACCATGCGCTCTCTTACGGCTTCATGGGCATGCACGGGCACTACTTCTGCAACATGGCCGCCGATCACGCCGACGTCGTCGTGGGCGTCGGCATGCGCTTCGACGACCGCGCCATGGGCCGCTTCAAGGACTTCAACCCCCAGGCCCAGATCATCCATCTCGATATCGACCCCGCGGAGATCGGCAAAAACTTCCATACGCATGCTCCCGTCCTCGGCGACGTGCGCCAGTCGCTGCGCGCGTTATTGCCCCACATCGCGAGCACAACCCGCCCCGACTGGATCCGCTGGATCGACGACGTCAAAGCTCAGCACCCCACTGACTACGACGCCGAGGGCGCCGAGGTCACCGGCCCCTGGCTCTGTCGCGCCATCGCGCAACAGACGCAGCGCAAGGCCACCATCGTCACCGGCGTCGGCCAGCACCAAATGTGGGCCGCTCAGTACTACAACTACACCCGCCCCCGCCAGTACATCAGCAGCGGCGGCCTTGGCACCATGGGCTTCGAGGTGCCCGCCGCCCTGGGCGCGCAGTTCGCCCAAGACGAGCCCGTCTGGTCCATCTGCGGCGACGGTGGCTTCCAGATGACCTGTCAGGAGCTCCAGACCGTCGCCGAGCACAAGCTCCCGATCCGCTACGTCATCTTCAACAACGGCTACCTCGGCATGGTCCGGCAGTGGCAGGAGCTGTTCTACGAAGACAACTACCACTCCGTCGCCCTCGGCCAGCCTGACTTCGTCAAGCTCGCCGAGGCCTACGGCGTCACCGCGCTGCGCGCCACCACCCGCACCGAAGCCGCCGCGGCGCTGCGCGAGGCCGACGCGCACGACGGCCCCATCGTCCTCGACATCCGCTGCGTCGAGCAGGAAAACGTTTGGCCGATGGTCCCAGCCGGCGCCGCCCTCTCCGAAACGGTCGAATCAGCGGAGGCGCTCTGATGATCGCCACCAACTCACAGCACGCCCACCCCCCGCAGCGCGTCGTCGTCGCCCATGTCGAGGACCGCCCCGGTGTCCTCGCCCGCGTCGCCTCCCTCTTTCGCCGGCGCGGCTTCAACATTGAGAGCCTCACCGTCGGCCACAGCGACGAGCCCGGCCTCAGCCGCATGACCATCGTCGTCGATGGACAGAGCGCCCAGGTGCAGCAGGTCGAGCGGCAGCTCTTCAAGCTGGTCGACGTCGTTTCCGCCATCGACATCAGCGAGCGGCCCCTGGTCGCCCGCGAGCTCGCCCTGATCAAGGTCAGCTGCACGCCCCAGGGCCGGCGCGACATCATCGCCCTCGCGGATGTCTTCCGCGCCACCGTCGTCGATGTCGCCGACGCCAGCGTCATCGTGCAGGTCCTCGGCGACGAAGACAAGGTCGACGCCCTGCTGCGTCTCCTGCGCCCCTACGGCCTCCTCGAGCTGGTGCGCACCGGCCGGGTCGCGATGGTTCGCGGCAGCGGCACCAGCAAGCCCGTGCCCGTCTCGGAGATCGCGCGCCGCGCCGAAGAGGAGCGTGCCCAGTTCGGCCGGCGGCCGGACGGCGCGCTCCCCTTCGCCAGTGACTAAACCGTCCCATCCGCCTGCGCTACTGGACGCCACCCCCGTCCCCGCCTAGCCTTTTTCCTCGTCCGTTCACCGATCCGGCCGGCCAGGAATGGAGTAGCACCATGGCCCAGATGTTCTACGACAAGGACGCCGATCTCTCCTTCCTCGCAGGCAAAACCGTCGGCGTCGTCGGCTTCGGCAGCCAGGGCCACGCCCACGCCCTCAACCTCAAGGATTCCGGCGTCAACGTGGTCGTCGGCCTCTACCCGGGCTCCCGCTCTTGGGCCAAGGCGGAGGCGGCCGGTCTCCGCGTCGGCACCGTGGATGATGTCGCCGAAGAGGCCGACATCATCATGCTCCTCACTCCGGACCATATCCAGAAAGCCCTCTACGACGATCACATCGCCCACGGCCTGCGCGAGGGCAAGACCCTGATGTTCGCCCACGGCTTCAACATCCACTACAACCAGATCGCCCCGCCCGAAGCGATTGATGTCTCGATGGTCGCCCCGAAGGGACCGGGCCACCTCCTCCGCCGGCTCTACGAAGAGGGCAGCGGCATGCCCGGCCTGCTGGCCGTTCACCAGGACGCCAGCGAAACCGCCAAACAGACCGCTATGGCCTACGCCGCGGCCATCGGCTGCGGCCGCGCCGGTGTCCTGGAGACCAGCTTTCAGGAAGAGACCGAAACCGATCTCTTCGGCGAGCAAGCCGTCCTCTGCGGCGGCGTCTCCTCGCTCATGCAGACGGCCTTCGAGACCCTCGTTGAGGCCGGCTATCAACCCGAGTCCGCTTACTTCGAAACCATCCACGAGCTCAAGCTCATCGTCGACCTCATCTATGAGGGTGGCTTCAAGAACATGCGCTACTCCATCTCCGACACCGCGGAGTACGGCGACTACTCCCGCGGCCCCCAGGTCATCGATAGCCACGTCCGCGAGAACATGCGCCGCGTTCTCCAGCAGGTGCAGAACGGCGAGTTCGCCCGCGAGTGGATCCTGGAAAATCAAGCCGGCCGCCCCGCCTTCAACAAGCTCCGTCAGCGTGCCGCCGCGCATCCCAGCGAAGAGGTGGGCGAGGAGCTCCGCGGCATGATGGCCTGGCTACACCAGAAAGCCGATTGATCGCCCGGGGCCTTCCCGGCCCCGTAGGCAGACGGCGCGAACTCCGGCATAATGATTCCACGATGAACGGCTATCCGCGCCCCACGCGCGACGGAGGGATCGACCCGCGGGCTGCCTCGGCCCGTGGCGTCCTTGGGCGCTAGCTCCCGGGCGATCATTCACGCGAGGCGCTGGTTGCATCGACCCGCCGCCTCGGCGCCCTCTTCCTTTCCCCGCCCTGCGTTCTCCATGGAGGAGCCCCGCCATGCCTGACCGAGTCAAGATCTTCGACACCACGCTCCGAGACGGCGAGCAATCCGCCAGCGTCTCTTTCACCAACGACGAGAAGTTCCAGATCGCCAAAATGCTGGAGAAGCTCAACGTCGACTGCATTGAGGCCGGCTTCGCCGCCGCCAGTCCCGCCGACTTCGACGCCGTCGCCCGCATCGCCAATGAAGTTCGCGGCACCTCCATCGCCTCCCTCTGCCGCGCCGTCCCCAACGATGTCGAGCAAGGGTGGGCCGCCATCCAAGGCGCCGAAGACCCCCGCCTCCACGTTTTCATCAGCAGCTCCGACATCCACATCGCGCACCAGCTCCGCTCTGGCCGCGAGGAAGTGCTCCAGCAAGCGCGCGAGATGGTCGCCAAGGCCAAGGGCTACGTTTCCAACGTCGAGTTCAGCCCCATGGACGCCACCCGCTCCGACCCCGACTTCACCTATCGTCTCCTCAGCGAGTGCATCGCGGCCGGCGCCACCACCATCAACATCCCCGACACCGTCGGCTACGCCATCCCGGAGGAGTTCGCCGAGTTCATCAACGGCATCTTCCAGAACGTCAAGGGCATCGACAACGTCACCCTTTCCGTCCACTGTCACAACGATCTCGGCCTCAGCACCGCCAACAGCCTCGCCGCCGCCGCCATCGGTGCCCGTCAGATCGAGTGCACCATCAACGGCATCGGCGAGCGCGCCGGCAACGCCTCCCTCGAAGAGATCGTCATGGGCATCAAGACCCGCCCCGACTTCCTTGATGTCGAGTGCGGCATCAACACCGAGCACCTCGTCCCGCTCTCCCGCATGGTCGCCGACTACTCCGGCATGCACGTCCAGCCCAACAAGGCCATCGTCGGCCTCAACGCCTTCCGCCACCAGTCCGGCATCCACCAGGACGGCGTCGTCAAGCTGCGCGAGAACTTCGAGATCATGGACCCCAAGGCCGTCGGCTGGAGCGAGGGAAGCCAATTCGTCCTCAGCAAGCTCTCCGGCCGTGCCGGCTTCAAAGCCCGTATCGAAGACCTCGGCTACGAGCTCGACACGGAGGAGCTGGCCAGCGCCTTTCTCAAGTTCCAAGAACTCGCCGACAAAAAGACCGTCGTCGATGATCGCGACCTTGAGGCCATCATGTCCGACCGCCTCGGCCACGTCGCGGAGGCCTGGCACCTCGAATCGCTCAACGTCACCACCGGCACCAGCGCCACCCCCACCGCCAGCATCACGCTGCGCGGCCCGGACGGCCGCACGCACACCGCCGCCGAAACCGGCACCGGCCCCGTCGACGCCGTCTACCGCACCATCCGCCAGATCACCGGCATGCAAGACCGCCTCGTCGAGTTCTCCGTCCAAAGCATCACCGAGGGCGTCGACGCCCAGGGTGAGGTCACCATCCGCATCGACATCGACGACAGCACCTACACCGGCCGCGCCTCGGACACCGATATCCTCGTCGCCAGCGCCCAGGCTTACATGAACGCCATCAACCGCTACCACCAGGGCGCCGTCAAAGCCACCCGCGCTTCCACCTCCCTGACGGAGTAGCTCCCTGACGGAGTAGCGCGCGCCGCGCCGCTAAGGACTCGCACCCGCCAAGAGGGGCGCCGCCGGCGTCCCTCTTTTCTTGGCTGGCCGCTGTGATGTGGGGCATGAGAGGGGACGAGTGACTGCGGTAGGGAGAACTGCTAGCGTGGCGAGAATCGTTATCAATCATCTTGTTGATCGGGGCTGAGACTGGAGGGATGCGACGATGACGGAGCCGCGAGATCACGCGACGAAGGCCGATCTGGACGCGCTGCGCTCGGAAATTCAGGAGATCACGGCGGAGCTGAAGGCGGCTGTTACCGACGCGCATGCGGACACGAAGGCGCACATCGACGTCGCGATCATGAGTCTGAGCGAGCTCATCGTCTCTCACGCCGATTCGGACTGATAAGCCGCCGCCCGGCCTGATTCCCGACAGGCTGGGAAACGCCGCTCACACCCGTCATGCAGGGTCTGCGAAAGAGGCGTGAGCCTATCGCCAGGGCTTAAGACGCAGCCAACTGTCCAATCACCTCCGACGCAACCCGAGCGTACACCTCCGGATCGTTCGGCAGATCCGTGATGATCACCTCCTCCGCCCCCGCTTCCTGAAACGCCGCCAGCGCCTCCACCACTCGCCCCGCCGGTCCGATCGGCAGCGCCGCCTGCGCCTCCGGCGTCCGCACGAACACGGCGTAGCGTTCTCGCAGCCGCGCTTCCTCCTCCGCGTCCTCCGTCACGTGGAGGAAGGTCAGGATCGTCTTCCGGATCTCCCCCGGATCCCGTCCCGCCTCTGCGCAGTGCCGCTCCAGCACCGCGATCTTGCGCCGCAGATCCGCCGGCGTCGACGCCACGACGTTCATCGCCTCTCCGTAGCGCGCCACCGTCCGCAGCGTCCGCCGCTCGCCGCCCCCCGCGATCACCAGCGGCGCCCGCGGCCGCTGCAAACTGCGCGGCGCCAGCACGGCCCGCTCCAAGCGATAATGCTTCCCCGCGTAATCGACCGGCTCCTCCGCCGTCAGCAGCCGGTGCGTCAGCTCGCAGGCCTCCTCCAGCATCTGCGAGCGCTCTCCCTGCGGCGGATAGGCCAGCCCGTAGGCCGCGTGCTCCCGGCGGTGGTAGCCCGCCCCCAGCCCGATCTCCAGCCGCCCTCCGCACATCTGATCCAGCGTCGCCGCCATCTTGGCCAGCACCACCGGATGCCGGAACGTCACCGGCGAGACCAGCACCCCCAGCCGCACCCGCTCGGTCACCCGTGTCAGCCCCGCCAGCACCGACCAGGCCTCGTAGCAGTCGGCGCGCTCGTCGCCCAACACCGCCACCAGGTGATCGCCCGTCCACAGACTGCGCCACGGTCCCGCGTCCACCGCCCGCGCCGCTGCTTCGATCGCCGTCCATTCCGTCGCGATCAGCCGCAGCTGCGCGCCAAACTGCAAAGCCGCCGCCCCCATGGCTTTTCCTTCCGCAACAATTCTCCCGCACCGCCGGCACGGGATAGCTACAATAGCCGCCCGCTTCGATCGGCGCGCTCCGCGCCCGGGCGATCAAGCGAATGCGCCGGAGGAATGCATGCCGCCCCGAACGCTCGCGCAAAAGATCTGGGATGCCCACCTCGTCCACCGGGAAGAAAGCCGTCCCGACCTCCTCTACATCGACCTGCATCTCACCCACGAGGTTACCTCCGCCCAGGCCTTCGACGGTCTGCGCCTGAATGGCCGCAGGGTTCGCCGTCCCGACCTCACCATCGCCACGCCGGACCACAACGTCCCCACCGTCGATCGCGACAAGCCCTTCCCGGATCCGCTCTCCCAGCAGCAGGTCGACGCGCTTCGCGTCAACTGCGCCGAGTTCGACGTCCCCATCTTCGACGTGCTCGACGCCCGGCAAGGCATCGTCCACGTCATCGGCCCCGAGCAGGGTCTCACCCAGCCCGGCATGACCATCGTCTGCGGCGACTCCCACACCTCCACCCACGGCGCCTTCGGCGCGCTCGCTTTCGGGATCGGCACTTCCGAGGTCGAGCACGTCTTCGCCACCCAGACGCTGCCCCAGCGCCGCCTCAAGCAGATGTCCGTCGAAGTCACGGGGCAGCTCCCGCCTTGGGGCACGCCCAAGGACATCATCCTCACCATCATCAATCGCATCGGCGTCGGTGGCGGCGTCGGTCACGTCATCGAGTACCGCGGCGACGTCATCCGCAATATCTCCATGGAAGGCCGGATGACCATCTGTAACATGACCATCGAAGGCGGTGCCCGCGCCGGCCTCATCGCCCCGGACGAAACCACCTTCGCCTACGTCAAGGGCCGCCCCCACGCTCCCGCCGGCGACGATTGGGATGCTGCCGTCGCCCGCTGGCGCACCCTCGCCACGGACCCCGGCGCCGCCTTCGATAAAGAGGTCGTGATCGACGGCACGGAGATCGAGCCCCACGTCACTTGGGGCACCACCCCCGCGCAGAGCGTCCCCGTCCACGGCGACATCCCCGACCCGGACGCCTTCGACGATCCCGCTGCCCGTGAAACCGCCCAGCGCGCTCTCGACTACCAGCGGCTCCAGCCCGGTACCAAGATCACGGAGATCCCGCTGGACCGCGTCTTCATCGGCTCCTGCACCAACTCGCGCATTGAAGACCTCCGCGCCGCCGCCGCCGTCGTGCGCGGCAGGCGGGTCGCAGACGGCGTGCGGGCCATGGTCGTCCCCGGCTCCGGCCTGGTGAAGGCGCAAGCGGAGGAAGAGGGCCTCGCGGATCTCTTTCGCGACGCCGGCTTCGAGTGGCGCGAAGCCGGCTGCTCCATGTGCCTCGGCATGAATCCGGACATCCTCCAGCCCGGCGAACGCTGCGCCTCCACCTCCAACCGCAACTTCGAAGGCAGGCAGGGGCCGGGCGGCCGCACCCATCTCGTCAGTCCTCCCATGGCCGCCGCCGCCGCCCTCGCCGGCCACTTCGTCGATCTGCGGGAGCTCTTCTAATGGATCCCGTCGCCACCGTCACCGGCCACGCCATCCCCCTCCCCCGGGCCGATGTCGATACCGATCAGATCATCCCCGCCCGCCACCTCAAGCGCATCGAGCGCACCGGCTACGGGGAGTTCGCGTTCGAGTACTGGCGCAAGAACGATCCCGACTTCGTCGTCAACCGTCCCGAGTATCAAGACGCCCCCATCCTCCTGGCCGGACCCAACTTCGGCTGCGGCTCCTCCCGCGAGCACGCCGTCTGGGCCCTCCAGCAGATGGGCCTGCGCGCCGTCGTCGGGACCTCCTTCGCCGACATCTTCCGCAACAACAGCGCCAAGATGGGCCTGCTCCTCGCCCCCCTCGAGCCGGCCGACGTCGGCTACCTCATGCAGCGCGCGCAGGACACTCCCGACGCGCAGATCACCGTCGATCTTCCCACCCAGTCCGTCTCGATTCCCGGCGGCTGGCGGCGATCCTTCGAGATCGACCCCTTCGTCAAGCACTGCCTCCTCAACGGCCTCGACGACATCGGCCTCACCCTCCAGCACGAAGATGCCATCGCCGCTTTCGAAGCCCAGCGTCCCGCCCTGCTCCCCCGCACCAAGCGCTAGCGATGCCGTTCTACGACCGATTTACCGACGCCTGGTCCAATCTCCGAGGCGTCCGAGCCGATGCTGTCCTGCACGGTTACGGTGTCAATCTCTGGCGCCGGTTCCTCCGGCGCAGCGGTTGCTGCGGCCGCTACGGCGACCCGGGCTGCTGAGTCACCCGCGACCGCGCCATCCAGGAGGGATGGCTCCCACCCGCCGACCCGCGAGACGGCGCCTAGATTCGCAACGACAGCTGCCGCGGTTCCGGCGGCCGCTTGGGAGGATGCCGGTCGAGGCTGCTGTAGCCCAGTGCGCTCTTCACATCGCGCACGCGCTCCTCAACCCGCGTCCTGTAGCGCTTGGGCGCATGCTTCGTGCCGTAGAGCCGCTGGTAGCCCGCCAGCAGATCGGGATACTCCTGCTGCAGGAAGCCGAAGAAGTGCTCGCGCACGTCGGGGCCGAGATGCAGCACGTTCGATCCGATGAAGCGCGCGCCGTGCGCCGCCGCCGCGCGCACCGTCGCCGTGACCTTGCTCCTATCCGCCGAGAGACCGGGCAGCAACGGCGCCACCAGCACGCCGCAATGTACGTCCGCGGACACGAGCTGCTCCATCACCCGCAGCCGCTGGGACGGCGCCGGCGTGCCGGGCTCCGTTCGCAGCCAGATCTCCCGATCGACGGTGGGGACGCTGAAGCAGACGGTCGCGCCCGCGCGGCGGCCGAGATCTTGCAGGATGTCGGCGTCCCGCACGATCAGGGTCCCCTTGGTCACGATCGAGACCGGCGTGCGGAAGCGCGTGAACAGCTCCAAGCTCCGCCGCGTGAGCCGGTAGCGTCCCTCGACGGCCTGGTACGGATCCGTCGCCGTTCCCACGGCCACCTGCTCCCGGCGCCACCCCCGCCGTCCCAGCTCCCCCGCCAGCACCTCCGGCAGGTTGGTCTTGACGAAGATGATCCCCGAGAAATCCGCTCCGGCCCCGAGCTCGAGATAGCGGTGCGTCGAGCGGGCGAAGCAGTACTGGCAGCCGTGCGCGCACCCCCGGTACGGGTTCAGCGACCAGCCGAACGCCATCCCTCGGACACGGTTCAGCGCCGACTTGCATGCGATCTCCCGGTATTCGGCTTGGGCCACTGCCTCCCCTGCTTTCCAGAGCCGTTGCGTGCGGAACGCGCGCCTCCTCGCGTCGGGCACAACGGAGATACAGGATAGAACAGATGTTCTTTTCAAGGAAGAGCGAGTGAAAAGCGAGGGAAGCGGCCGCCAGCACGATCCTGCCCGGCCGGGACAACGGCTGGGGCGAGGCCATAAGATCAGCACGCTGTTGGCGTTTCAGCGGAGAGGACAGAGATGAGCAGCTATCGCATCGCGCTGCTGCCGGGCGACGGCATCGGCCCCGAGGTCACCGCCGAGGCGGTCAAGATCCTTGGCGTCGTCGGCCGCAAGTTCGGCCACGACTTCACCTACAGCGAAGCGACCGTCGGCGGCGCCGCCATCGACGCCTACGGCGCCGCGCTCCGGCCCCAGGACCTGGCCATGTGCAAGCGGCAGCACGCCGTTCTCTTCGGCGCCGTCGGCGGACCCCAGTGGGACGACCCCCGCGCCAAGGTCCGCCCCGAGCAAGCGATCCTCGGCCTGCGCAAGGGCCTGCGCCTCTTCGCCAACATCCGCCCCGTCAAGATGTTCGGCTTCCTCGCCGGCAACACCACGCTCAAGCGCGCCGTCGTCAAGGATGTCGACATGATCATCCTGCGCGAGCTCACCGGCGGCATCTACTTCGGCAAGCCGCAGCGGCGCTGGGCCGACTCTCGCGGCCGCAAGGCCGTGGACACGCTCCGCTACTCCGAGCAGGAGATCGCGCGCATCGTCCGCCTCGCCTTCGAGCTGGCGCGCGGCCGCCGCAAGCACGTCACCTCCGTCGATAAAGCCAACGTCCTCGACAGCTCCCGGCTCTGGCGCGAAGTCGCGACCGAGGTCGCGGCCGGCTACCCGGACGTCACCCTCCGCCATCTGCTCGTCGACGCCGCCGCCATGCACCTCATCCGCCAGCCCGCCGAGTTCGACGTCGTCGTCACCGAGAACCTCTTCGGCGACATCCTCACGGACGAGGCCTCCATGCTCGGCGGCTCCATGGGCATGCTGCCCAGCGCCAGCCTCGGCCGCCGCCGCCGGGACGGCACCGGCCTCGGTCTCTACGAGCCCATTCACGGCACCGCGCCCGACATCGCCGGCTCCGGCAAGGCCAACCCGGCCGCCGCTATCCTCAGCGCCGCGCTGCTGCTGCGCCACTCCCTCGGCCTGGAAGAAGAGGCCGCCGCCGTCGAGCGCGCCGTGGAGAAAGTGTTGCGCGCCGGCCACCGCCCCCCGGACATCGCCCTGCCGGGCAAGCGCCCCCTCAAGACGCATCGCCTCGGCGACCGCATCGCCGCCGCGATTTATTAACGGTAACGTCCCAGCCGCTACTCTCCGGGCTCCGCCGGCCAGGACGGCCAGAGCGAGGGCAATTCCCGTCCTCCTCACGGGGCGTTGGGGGGTTCGAAGAGGCTGCGGGCGAGTTCGATCAAGGCATCCAGGTTCTCGCCCCGGAAGTCGATGTGGCTCGTCCCGATCCGGTATCCCGCCTCCGTCGCCGGGTCGTAGATCGTGAGATAGACGACATCAAAATCCCGATCGATGGGTAGGGCATAGTTTATCCGCGCGGGTCGCCCGGCGATCACGCGCGTCTCAGAGACGCTCGGAATCACACTCGGGTCGGTAACGTGCGCCTCACGGGCGCCTCTTCGCCCCCACATGAAGCCGGCGAGGATTTCCACCACGCCGAATCCATCCCAGGGTTCCGGCGCCCAAGCGGCGCGGTAGCCATAGGGAAGATGATCCGAATCGGTCGCCGCGGACAAGAGAACCCAATGATCGGGCAGGGCGGGCTCGCGCCAGTAGGGGTAGGTACGCGCCACCACCGGATCCGTGGTGTAGCGATAGTTATCGCGGTTATGAGCGGGCGGATCGTGCCGCGTCCACGGCACCCGCTCCCCGGTCCAGTTCTCGGGCACGATCTGGAACGGGCCGTGCAGGATGGGCGCGGTGAGGCTGGGCCCGCCCAGATTGGGCAGATCGCCGAAGCCCACGCTCGCCCCGGTCCCCGCGGGGATCGTCCCGCTGCAGCCCGTGAAGGCGTAGGTCATCCAGGC
>JAPOXK010000016.1 GCA_026707145.1 Chloroflexota bacterium
TCGCGAAGGCGCGGCTGGGCATCCCCTGGGGGTCGTCGCCGCGGTGGGGGTAGGGACCTCACCCCCTAACCCCCTCTCCATCGGGGGATGGAGAGGGGGGACCGGAGGGGATCAGAGGGGGGCGAGCGCGCCGCGGTCCTTGGCCTCTCGCGCCTCCGCGATCAGGAAGTCCAGCCGGCCCGCCTCCGCGTCGGCCTCGATGTCGCGGTCCCAGCGTTCCCAGTCCAGCTCGCTGATCCACTGCCGCAGCCGGGCATACTCCGTCTCGGGCAGGACGCGGATCGCTTCCTGGATCTCCGTGATGCTCACCATCGCCTCGCCCTCCGGTCGTCCGTCCGATTCTACAGCGCCCGACAGGCCGGGGGTTAGACTCGGGTCGCGGCGCAACTTGGGGCGGGGGATGGGCGTTAAGCATCGGGGGAGAGGTGCGATGCGGCTTCCTGGGTTCCGCAGCGCGCTAGTGGCCGCCGTCGCGGTGGCTGCGGTCGGGGTGGGGCTGTGGTCGGCGCACGGGAGCGCGTCGGCGCAGGCGCCGACGGTCAGCACGATCACGACGGAGCTCCAGCCCGGCTGGAACATGATCGGGTGGATGGGTTCCGATACCACCACGGGAGAGATCTTCGACGCCATCCCGGAGTTGCGAGTAGTAGCGGCGTGGGATGAAGACACGGAACGGTACATCTGGTCGCGTCGAGGCGGCGCCGTCCCGCCAGAGTTGGAGCAGTTGACGCGGGGGCGGGCACTGTTCCTCTGGCTGAGCGGGACCAGGGCGGTGGAGTGGTCGCGCCCCGCCTCGGCGGAGGGGATGCTGCTCAGCTTGCCGCCGGGCTACAGCCTGGTCGGCTGGGCGGGGCTCGACGAGACGCCGCTGTCGGAGGCGGTGGGGCGATTCGGCGACGCGCTGGTGTCGGCGTCCTGGTGGGACGCGGAGACCCAGTCGTACGGGCGCTACGAGCCTGGGGCGGACGAGCCGGCGGGCGGCCTGCCGCTACTGAACCATGGCGACGCGTTGTGGGTGGAGTTGTCGGAGGAGGCGCGCTGGTGGCAGTCGGGGACGGGGCGGACGCGGTTCGAGCTCATCGGAGCCGTCGCTCAAGAGCAGGAGCCGGAGTTGCGCGCGGAGATGGCGCGAGTGGTCGCAGTCTTCACGGCGCGTTACGGCATCGAGCCGCCGCCCTTCTTCGTGCTGGCCGATCCAGAGCTCGACATCCACGCGGACGCCTCGGAGGGACGGATTCGGCTCGGCGGAGAAGCGGTCGACGGGCCGCGACGGGAGATCTCACTCGCACACGAGTACTTCCACGTTCTGCAATTCCAGTTGAGCAAGCAGGCTCCGAGCGCAGACGGCTCGCCCGCTTGGCTCACCGAAGGGGCGGCAACCTACGCGGCGGACGTGTATCAACGGGAGCGGGAGGGATGGACGGACGACCGGGTCCGGACGGCTTGGTGGCGCCGGTCGCTTGGTGTCTCCGCGCCGCTCAGCGCTCTCGAGGGTGAACAATCGTTTTATGCACTCGGAAATCCGGGCTACTGGCTGGGCGCGCTGGCGGTCGACTGGCTGGTTCGGCGGGCGGCGGCGTTGTCGGACAATGTCCCCTTCGCGCCGTTCGATCCCGGGGGCCTGGAGTTGCGGGAGGACCATGACGCCCATGTTCAGTATTACCGGCTGAGGCATTCCTCGGGGAACTGGCAAGCGGCCTTCCAGGCAGCGTTCAGCATCGATGTCGACACGTTCTATGAGGAGTTCGCCGCGTACCGGGCCGAGTTGACAGCCGCGCGCCTGCCGCATCTGGCTGATGACGTTGATGAGCCGATGGTCGTCTTCGAGGGGGAGATTCCGTCCGCGACGAAAGCCCGGATCCGCATGCAGTTCGAGGATGTACAGGCGGTCTTCCTTGGTCGCCTTGGGGGCGGGCCAGTGGATTACACGATGCTCGCCGCGGCCGACGCGGCGTCTGCCGCGGCAGCGCACTTCCGCCTATCCGGCGAGGAACTGGACGAGAGCACCTGCGGGTTGTGGAGACCCGAGTACTCCGTTGTTGACTTGCAATGCCAGACCCGTCTTGTGACGCATCTTGCCTGGAATCACGTCACCCGCGTCACGGACCGGTTGGCCCCACGGGAGTCGCTGCCGGCAGCGGCTGGTGAAGTCGGCGCGCACGGCCCCGCCTGGCTGGGAGCGGCGATGGGTCGGTACGCGGAGGCGGCGGTGCGCGCTGCAGTGGGCCTTGAGACGCTCTCCCAGACCCGGAACAGGGTCATTCCGTTCGCGCGGCACACCGGGGAGGCGCTGCGCAACATGGAGACCTCCGCCGAGTTCGATGCGCTCGCCCCCAGCGCAGCGCACGCGCTGGGCTTCCTCGCCGCCGAGTGGCTGGCGCAGCGGGCAGGAGAGCCCGCCCTGTTCGAGTACTACAGGCTCCTCCCCGCATCAGAGAGTTGGGAAGCGGCTTTCGAGGGGGCGTTCGGCATCACCATCGAGGACTTCTACGTGGGCTTCGCGGCGCACCGGGCCGAGGTCGCGCGGCCGCTACCGCATCTTGCCGATGACGTGGACCTGCCGCTCATCGTCTTCGAAGGTGACATTCCGGCCGAGAAGAAGCACCGCATCCGAGCGGAGTTCGAGGCCGTGCAAGCGTTGTTCGACGATCGCTTCGCGGGCGAGCCAGTGGACTACACGGTGTTCGTGGCGGCCGATACGGAGTCGGCAGCGGCCGCGCACCTCCGTGTGTCCGGCAAGGAATTGGAGGAGGGTAGCTGCAGTTTGTGGAGACCTGCGTACTCCGTTGTTGACCTGCAATGTCAGGCTCGTCTCGTGACGTATCTTGCCTGGAATCAAGTCACCCGCGTCACGGACCGATTGGCCCCGCGCGATTCGCCTTCTGTTGCGGTTGAGGAGGTCAGCTCTCGCGGTCCCGCTTGGTTGCGAATCGGCATTGCCAGGTACGCGGAGGCCGCCGCCCGTGCGGTCGTTGGTATTGAGACGCTCGGCCGGACCCGAAGTGGGGGGATTGCGTCAGCGGGACAGACCGAGCAGCCGCTGCGGAGTATGGAGACCTCCGCCGAGTTCGATGCGGCCGGGCCTTACGTCGCCCACGCGCTGGGCTTCCTCGCGGCCGATTGGCTGGTGCAACGGGCGGAGGAGCGGTCGATCTTCGAGTACTACCGACTCCTCCGATCGTCCGACAGCTGGGAGGAAGCCTTCGAGGGCGCCTTCGGCATCACCATCGACGACTTCTACGACGAGTTCGCCAAATACCGCGCCGCCGGCTTCGACGCCTAATCCCCCTCCCGGCCGACTTCGCCCAGGAAGACCCGGGTCAGGATGTCGCTGCCGCGGATGGAGGCGGGGGCGCCGTCGTGGACGACGCGGCCGTTGGCCAGCACGTAGGCCCGGTCGACGATGTCGAGCACGCCCTTGATGTTGTGCTCGACGA
>JAPOXK010000015.1 GCA_026707145.1 Chloroflexota bacterium
CCCGACAAGGAATTTCGCTACCTTAGGACCGTTATAGTTACGGCCGCCGTTCACTGGGGCTTCGGTTGGGAGCTTGCACTCCGCCCCTTAACCTTCCAGCACTGGGCAGGCGTCAGCCCCTATACGTCCGGTTTCCCGTTCGCAGAGACCTGTGTTTTTGTTAAACAGTCGCCTGGGCCTGCTCTCTGCGGCCCCCGGCCGCCACGCGTCGCGCGGACGCGCTACGGCCCGGGGCGCTCCTTCTCCCGAAGTTACGGAGCGATTTTGCCGAGTTCCTTAACGGGGAATCACTCGTCCACCTGAAGGTACTTACCCCCACCTACCTGTGTCGGTTTGCGGTACGGGCACTGCACGTGCTCGCATCCGAGGCTTTTCTGGCCGGAACGGGATCACGCGAGTTGCATTGACTGACGTCGCCGCTTCCCCCCAGTCCTCCGCTTTACCGGCCGGTCTTTGAACCCCGGCCGCGCCTCTGACTGGGAGACGCACCATATCCATTAGCACGCTCTCGCTACCCACCCGGGTCCCCCCTGACGCTCAAACGCGCGTGCGGTGGTGCCGGAATATGAACCGGCTGTCCATCGCCTACGACTGTCGTCCTCGGCTTAGGCCCGACTAACCCTACGCGGATTGGCCTTCCGTAGGAAACCTCAGGCATTCGGTGGGCGTGGTTCGCACACGCCTTTCGCTACTCATACCGGCATTCTCACTTCTGTTCGCTCCAGCAGCCCTCACGGGTCCGCCTTCGCTGCCGAACAGAATGCTCCCCTACCACTCCGGGTTACCCCGAAGTCCACGGCTTCGGTACACGTCTTGAGCCCCGTTGAATTGTCGGCGCTGAACTGCTTGACCAGTGAGCTGTTACGCACTCTTTCAAGGATGGCTGCTTCTAAGCCAACCTCCTGGTTGTCTCCGCGGATCAACTTCCTTTTCCACTAAGACGTGATTTCGGGACCTTAGCCGGTGGTCTGGGCTGTTTCCCTTTCGACTGTGAAGCTTAGCCCCCACAGACTCACTGCTCGACCGCGGCCATGGCATTCGCGGTTTGATTGGGGTTGGTAGGCTGCTCGCCCCCGAGCCCATTCAGAGCCCTACCTCCATGGTCGTATCGGCCGAACGCTGCCCCTAAAGGCATTTCGGGGAGAACCAGCTATCTCCAAGTTCGCTTGGCATTTCACCTCTACCCACAGCTCATCCAATCCTTTTGCAACAGAAGAAGGTTCGGGCCTTCACGAACTTTTACGTCCGCTTCACCCTGGCCATGGGTAGCTCACCTGGTTTCGGGTCTACCTCCCGCGACTCTGATCGCCCTGTTCAGACTCGCTTTCGCTCCGGCTCCGCCAGTGACTGGCTTAACCTTGCCACGAAAGGTAACTCGCCGGCTCATTCTTCAATAGGCACGCGGTCAGCCATCCGAGGACGGCCTCCCACTGCTTGAAAGCACGCGGTTTCAGGGACTCTTTCACTCCCCTCCCGGGGTACTTTTCACCTTTCCCTCACGGTACTAGTTCGCTATCGGTCACTTCGAGTATTTAGCCTTGGGAGGTGGGCCCCCCAGCTTCCCACGCACTTTCCCGTGTTGCGTGGTACTCAGGAGCACGCCCGGCAGTCTCCGCGGGTTTCGAGTACGGGGCTCTCACCCTCTGCGGCGGTCCCTTCCAGGAACCTTCCTCTACCCGGGAGATTGGTAACTGCCGGCCGGCCGATTGGAGCCGGCATGGCGCGTCCTACAACCCCTGCAGCCTATAGGCCCAAGCGCCACTCAAGTCTGCAGGTTTGGACTGATCCCCGTTCGCTCGCCACTACTAGGGGAATATTGTCTTTTCCTCGGGGTACTGAGATGTTTCAGTTCCCCCGGTGCCCTCCACCGGGCCTATGTGTTCAGCCCGGGGTGACGGCGTATCACCGCCGCCGAGTTGCCTCATTCGGGAATCCACGGATCAGCCTGTTTGGCGGCTCCCCGTGGCTTATCGCAGCCGAACTACGCCCTTCATCGGCTCGAAGTGCCAAGGCATCCACCGCGCGCCGTAGTCGCTTGACCTACTCTACGGTCTCAGCGTGTGCCACCTTCAGCGTGATGCGCCGGCCGTCGCCGGCCGCGCATCACCAAATATCCACCATCGCAGGTGGAGTTACTTGCGCTCGTGCACTATTCGATTCTTAAGTTGCCCGGCCGCGCGGCCGGGCGGATAACGCAAATACCCGCCCCGGCCGTTTGGTCGGTAACCGACAGAACATACGACCGATTCCGAAGCGCTGTCAAGCGCCGGTCTGTTTGGAACGGCCGTCCCGCTGCACAGCGGCGCCAATCACCCGTACCGCTCTTCGGCCCACGGCTCGCCGCGAATGTGATAGCCGTACATCTCCCAGAAGCCGGGACGATCCTCGGGAAGAAACTCCATTCCGCCCACCCACTTCGGGCTCTTCCAAAAATAAAGCGACGGCACCACCAGCCGCATGGGTCCACCATGCTCCCGCGCCAAGGGCTGTCCGTTGTGGCGCACGGCGAACATCGCGTGATCGTCCGCCGCCAAATCTTCCAACGTCAGGTTCGTGGTATAGCCCCCGTAGCAGTGGAACATGACCGCGGCAGCGCTGCGCTTCACCGCGATCCGGCCCAGGACATCCGCGAAGAGGACCCCCTCCCACTCGTTGTCGTACCGACTCCAGTGCGTCACACAGTGGATGTCATTCGTCCGGTGCGTGGTGCCGATGGCGAGGAACTCGTCCCACGACCACATGATTTCCCGTTCGACTTCCCCCCACACCCGGAATCGCCAGGATTCCGGGGCAATGCGCGGCGTCGCACCGTAAGTCAGGACGGGCCAGCCCTCGGTCACCCGCTGACCAGGCGGAAGGCGCCCTTCGCCCGCCTCAAGACGCTGCTGATGTTTCTCGCTGTACGTGGCGGATGCTCCTTGCCTGCGACGCGATCATCGTAGGCGGGAGGCAAGGAGCGGGGCAAACGAAGCCAGAGTCTCCGGATCCCTTTGTTAAGATGGCAAGATGAACAGCGAGATGGACGTCGTCGCTCGCACCACTCGCGCATCAACGGAGTCCACGGAGAAGCGGAAGTGGCGGCCCGCCCGCGGCCGACGCGACCTCTGGCTCCTGGGAATCGTCGCAGCCTGGGTCGCGCTCGACCAGATTACGAAGGTGGTCGTGCGTGAATCGCTGAATCGAGGGGAGCACTGGGAACTCGCACCCTTCTTCCGCTTCTCGCACATCACCAACGACGGCGCCGCCTTCGGCCTGCTGGATAACATGAACACGCTCTTGGCCGTCACCACCGTCGTCGTGATCGTGGTCCTCGCCATCTATTACTTCGTGCCTCCCATCGACCATTGGCTGCCTCGCCTCGGCCTCGCCTTGATCTTGGGGGGCGCGCTGGGAAACTTGATAGATCGGCTCTACCAAGGGAGGGTGACCGACTTCATCAACTTCAGCCACTATCCCGCCTTCAATCTCGCCGATTCTGGGATCACGCTCGGCGTGATCGCGATCATGGCCTCCCTCATCCTCTGGAGCGGCGGAGGACGTGGCAGCGCTTCGAAATCGCGTCCCGATGACACCTTCTCACATCCTCCTAAGGACGGCGGGGGCGATTCGTGACGGATCCAGAGTTCGGAGCCGTTTGGGATAGCGACCCGGCCGCCCTTCCCCCCACTGAGTATCTAGTCGACCGCGAAGGCGAGCGCCTCGACGCCTTCATGGCCCGCCGCATTGAGACGCTCTCCCGCACGGCCGCACGACGCCTCATTGAGGACGGACGCGTGCGCGTCGACGGCAGCCTGGAGCGGCCCAGCTTCCGCCTGGACTTCGGTTCGGCAGTCGTAGTCTGGCCCGCCGCCCCCGCGCGGCTGCTCACCGACCCCGAGCCGATCCCGCTCGACGTGCTCTACGAAGATGCCTGGCTCATCGTGATCAACAAGCCGGCCGGGCTCGCCGTGCACCCCGCGCCGGGGCAGCCGGACGGAACGCTGGTTAACGCCCTGCTCGCGCACTGCCCCGATCTCGGCGCGATCGGCGATGCCGTCCGCCCCGGGCTGGTGCACCGCTTGGACAAGGACACAACCGGCGTGATGATGATCGCGAAGCAAGAGCCAGCGCTGCGCCACCTGCAGGACCAGATCAAGAACCGCAGCGTCGAGAAGCGCTATCTCTGCGTCACGGCGGGCGTGCCGGACCCGGAGGTGGGCGCGATCGAAGCGCCGATCGGCCGCGACCGATCCGATCCAACGCGGATGGCGATTATCGACGGCGGCAAGCCGGCCCGAACGGAATACCGCCTGCGGGAGCGCTTCGCCGACGCCGCCCTGGTCGAAGCGCGTCTGATCACGGGCCGCACCCATCAGATCCGCGTGCACATGGCCGCGCTCGGCCATCCCATCGTCGGCGATCACATCTACGGAATCCGGTCCGCCCTCATCGATCGACAGGCACTGCACGCCGCCGCGCTCGGCTTCCGTCATCCAGGGGACGAGCGCGTGCTCCGCTTCGAGGCACCCTTGCCCGCAGACATGCAAGCCTTGATCACCGTCATGCGAGAGCGACCCGCCAGCCCCACCGCCGCATTGCGTCCCAGCGCCTCGCGATCCGCGCGTCTGACGCGACACCGCGCCCGGCTCGTCCGTTGAGCATCCGCGTCCGCTACGCGCCCAGTCCCACCGGGGAGCCGCACGTCGGCAATCTGCGCAGCGCCCTCTTCAATTGGCTTCTCGCACGCCGCCATGGCGGCCGCTTCATCGTCCGCATTGAGGACACCGATCAAAGTCGCAAGGTGGAGGGCAGCGTCGCCCAAACCCTAGATGCCTTGCGCTGGCTGGGACTCGACTGGGACGAGGGGCCGGAGGCTGGCGGCGCATTCGGACCCTATTACCAGTCGCAACGACTGGATCGCTACCACGAGGCCGCCGACCGCCTCCTTGCCGCGTGCGCGGCCTACACCTGCACCTGCACGCCGCAGCGTCTGGCGGATCTCCGCAAGGCGCAGCAGAAGCGCAAGCAACCACCCGGCTACGACGGCCGCTGCCGCAAGCTCTCACCGGAGGAGCGGGCACAAGAGCGAGAAGCGGCGGGCGCGCACGTAGTGCGCTTCGCGATGCCCGAGGCGGGAGAGACCCTCGTCGAGGACGCGGTGCGGGGCCAGGTGCGGTTTGAAAACCCGCTCTTGGACGACTTCGTGATTCTCAAGAGCGACGGCTTCCCCACCTACCACTTGGCCAACGTCGTCGACGACGCGGCCATGGAGATCTCACACGTGCTGCGGGCGGAAGAATGGCTCCCCAGCACCCCGCGCCATTTGCAGCTCTACCGGGCGCTGGCGCTGCGGCCGCCGATCTTCGCCCACCTGCCGATCATCCTGGGCGCGGACGGCGGCAAGCTGAGCAAGCGGCACGGCGCCACGAGCGTCGCCCACTACCGCGCGGAGGGCTATCTGCCCGAGGCCATGCTCAACTTCATGGCTCTGCTCGGCTGGTCCCTCGACGACAAGACCACCTATCTCTCGCGGGAGGAGCTGGTGGCCGGGTTCGCGCTCAAGCGCGTCGGCAAAACGGGCGCCACCTTCGATCTCGATCGCCTCGAAGCCATGAACGGGCACTATGTGCGCGCGCTGGCCCCGGACCAGTTCGCGGAGCGCCTGCGCCCCTGGCTGGAAGACGGCCTGCCCCCTTCGGTTGTACGCCCATTGGACGGCGCGCGGCTGCGAGCGATCGGCCCGCTGGTGCAGGAGCGGATCAAGCGACTGACGGAGGTAGTCGACCTCACCGACTTCTTCTTTCTGGAAGAGCCGCTCTCCTACCGGAACAAGGATCTGATGGGCAAAGGCTTCCGCGACAATCCCTCGGGCGCGCTGCACGCGTTGGAGACCACACGCGCAACCCTGGCGCCTCTCTCCACCTGGGACGCTGGCGCGATCGAGAGCGCGCTACGCGCTCTCGCAGAGCGACTGGAACTCAAGCCCGGCCATCTCTTCACGCCGATCCGCGTAGCGGCGACCGGTAAGACGGCCGCGCCGCCGCTCTTCGAGACGCTCGCCCTCATCGGACGCACGCAAACCGTGCAGCGCCTCGACGCCGCCGCCGGGCGACTCGCTCGTCCGGACGACTAGCCGATCCGAAGACGAAGCAGCGCTCCATTGCGCTTGGGAGCAACCGCCCCCGGCTAGATCAAGCCGCTCACCCGCACGTGCTCCAGCGTGTCGTCTAACGCCCCTTCAAGGGCATCGAAGAGCACGTCGATCTCGGACTCTTCGATGATCAGCGGCGGGCAGAACGCGATCCGCTTTCCGGCGCAGGGACGCAGAATCACGCCATGGCGCAGGGCGGCGTCGCCGCAGTAATTCGCCACCTCCGGATCGAAGTTCTCCTTGCTCTCCTTGTCCTTCACGAGCTCCACGCCGCCGATCAAGCCGACGCCCTGCGCCTCGCCGACCAGGGGATGGGTCGCCAGCGCCTGCAGACGCTCCTGCGCCCGTCCCGACACCGCTCGCACGTGCGCGCCGATGTCGATCTCCTCGTACACCTTCAGCGTCTCCACGGCGACCGCCGCGGGGACGGGGTGGCCGGAGTACGTGAAGCCGGTCGCCAGCATCGAATTCTCAATGCTGAACTCGCGGATCGGCCCGTACACCTTCTCGTTGAGCAGCACGGCAGAGATCGGCAAGTAGGCGGACGACAGGGCCTTGGCCGTAATCATGATGTCCGGCTCGATCCCAAAGGTCTCGCAAGCGAAGGTGTTGCCGGTCCGGTGGAAGCCGGTGATCACTTCGTCCGCGACCATGAGCACGTCGTACTTGCGCAGCACCGCCTGCACCTTCTCGAAGTAGGTGCGCGGCGGCATGACCGCGCCGCCGGCGCCCATGATCGGCTCGGCGACGAAGGCCGCTACCGTCTCCGGCCCTTCCTCGACGATCAGCTCTTCCAGCTCGGCAGCGCGGCGGCTGGCGAACATCTCCTCGGACTCCCCCGCCTCCGCGTAGCGGTAGTGGTGGTGGCTACCGGTGTGCACGACGTTCGCGATGGGCAGATCAAAGCCCTTGTGCATCAGTGGCAAGCCGGTCAGCGAGCCCGAGGAAACCGCGATCCCGTGATAGCCCCCCTCGCGCGCGATGATCTTTTTCTTCTCAGGCCTCCCCAGTGCGTTGTTGTAGTACCAAACGAACTTCACCATGTGGTCGTTCGCCTCGGAGCCCGAGTTCGCGAACCATACCTTGGACATCGGCACCGGCGCGATCGCGAGCAGCCGCTCGGCCAGCTCAATCGCGGCGAAGTTCGAGCGGCCGAGAAAGGTGTGATAGGTGGGCAGCTTCCGCATCTGGTTGATGACGGCCTGGATCAGCCGCTCATTGTCGAACCCGAGCGACGTCGACCACAGACCGGCCATGCCCTCGAGGTACTCGTTGCCCTCGCTATCACGGACGTAGCAACCGTGCCCTTCTTCGATAATGAGCGGGCCTTCCTCCTCCATCGTGAGGATGTTCGTCATCGGGTGCAGCAGCGATTCGATATCGCGCGCGTGCGGGCTTTCGAGTGTGGTAACCATGAAGACCTCCCCGAGATTCAGGAGTGCCGCGAGTCTACCGCACGGCGGTGACGAGCGAGCCGGATCGCTAACGCGCGGCGCGCATTTTCTCGCGCAGGCTCTCCGTCGCAGTGCGATCCACCTCATACGCCAGCCGGCGCGGATCGATCTCCCGCACGACCACTCCGTACTGCGATCGCGCCGCCGCCGGCGAGAGATACTCATCGCGGATATCCTCGACGACCGCGTCCGCCGGACGCTCCAGCGGATCACCGTAGCCGCCGCCGCCCGCAGACCAGAATGAGACGTTCTCGCCCGGCTCGATCGGCGCGCCGGAGCAGAAGATGCCGATATTGCGCTCCTGCTCCAAGCCCTTGTTCACCACCAAGCCCGCCAGCGCGCCCGGCCCGCCCCCGAAAGCGCCTGGCGGACCGAAGACCTCGCGATCCCCGATGCAGGAGAGCGTGCCCGGTGTGTAGGGAAACTCCATCAGCTGATCCAAGGCGAGGCCCCCGCGGGTGCGCCCCGCGCCGCCCGAGTCCTGCCCGAGCTGGTAGCGGCGCCAGAGCATCGGATAGCGCCGCTCTTGGATCTCGCAGGGGATGCTCTGGGTGCCACCGGAGTAAGCCGAGGCGACGGCATTGGGTCCGTCCGCATACTTCGTCGCCCCCCAGCCGCCGAAGCTCCACACGTAGTTGATGAAGTCGGCCTCAAAGCCCGCGCGCCGGTCGCTGCCGGCGAAGATCGTGTTGAGGATGCTGTAGGGAACGGCGACCCCCCGCTCCGGAGAGGCCTTGGTGAGCGCCTGCATGGTGGCGCTGATCACCATCTCCATGCTGGTGGCGGCGAGGCCGGAAACCGCCACCGGCGGCTGCGCCCAGACAATCGAGCCACGGTTCGCGACGATCTCGATCGTGCGCATCACCCCGGCGTTCATCGGCATCGGCGGCAGGATGGAGGCCGTCGCGATGAAGATGCCCGAGGTCGTCGCGGCGATCGTGCAATTGATCGCGGCCTGCGCGGCGCTGTCGCTCTCGCGGAAATCGAAGGTGGCGTGGTCGCCCTCGATGGTGAGCTTCAGCCGGATGGCGACCGGCTCCCCCGTATAGACGTCCATGTCGATCCGGTCTTCGCCCTCGTAGGTCCCGTCGGGGATCGCCGACCAGGCGGCGCGGGCGAGGCGCTCGGAGTGATTCTGCACCTCCCCCATCGATTGCAGCACCTGTTCGAGCCCGTGCTTCTCGATCGCCGCCCGGACGCGCGCCTCGCCGACGTTGACCGCGGCCACCTGCGCATTCAGATCGCCATTGCGCTCCCAGCCCTCACGCATGTTCGCGAGCAGGATCTGAAGCACGTCGCGATTGAGCACGCCCTGCCGGAAGATACGCAGCGCGGGGATGCGAATCCCCTCTTCGAAGTGGGTGCGGGCGCGGGAGTTCAGCGATCCCGGCAAGATCCCGCCGACGTCCGACCAATGGGCAGTCGAGGTGGCGAACCCGACCAATCCGCCCTCGTAAAAGAGGGGCTTCACGAGGTGGACGTCGTTGCAGTGCGTGCTGGCGACGTAGGGATCGTTGATCAGGTAAATGTCCCCGTCCTTCATGTTCTCGATGCCGATCGCGCGAACCACTTCGGGCACCGTCAGCTGCGTGATCCCCACGAAGGCCGGCAGATCGAACTCGCCCTGGGTGACGAGCTTGCCGTGCCGGTCGTAGAGCGAAGCGGAGAAGTCGTGCCCCTCGTTGACGACCGTCGAATAGGCCGTCTTCACCACAACGAGCGACATCTCGTTGCAGATCGCGTTGAACGCGTTCCGCAGAATCTCGAACGTGACCGGATCGACGACCGCCCCTGTGCTTGCATCGGACATCGCAGCGCTCCTCAGGCCTGGAAAGCGAACTGGGCTCGCAGGATAGACCACATGGATCAGGGACTCGGGCGAACGCCGGCCGCGACCCGCCGCATCCGCGCCGCCGGGCGGCCCGCACGAGAACGCACACAAAAAGCGGCTCCCCCGAAGGAGAGCCGCTGCATCTGCTGGTAGCGCATGCGGGATTCGAACCCGCGATCTCCGCCTTGAGAGGGCGGTGTCCTGGGCCGCTAGACGAATGCGCCTTGTCCTCGCCAGCGTATCCTACGCTGGCCCCGTCGCTGCTGGGGATGGCGGATCTGAACCCTCGTTAACGGATCCAGAGCGCTCCGTTGCGGACGGGCGGGCTTCCCCTCGCTCACCCCCGCGTGGCCGCCAGGTGCGCCGCCAGCCGCTCGAACGTCTGCCGGACGCCCCACTCCATGCCGTAGCCAATGGCGCCGTCGCGCGACTCCGCCGCCGTGTGAACGACCACCGACATCATCCGCGTGCCCGCGCCCTCGGGATCAAGCGTGGAGGTGACGGTCGTGACGAAGTCGGGCATCGCCTCCCATAGCTCGGTGTGGACCAGCCGCGTGGGCGGCGCGATCTCCCGGTAGACGCCCCGCAGCGCCGTCTCCTGCCCCGACGCGTCCCGCGTCACGAACCGCCAGGCTCCTCCCTCGCGCAGGTCCATCTCGCACACGACGAGCGCATGGCCCGCCGGGCCGTACCAGTGCGCCATGCTCTGGCAGCTCGTCCACGCCTCGAAGACTCGCTCCGGCGTCGCGTCGAGGCTGTACGCCATCACGATCTCGCGTTCGCCTCTCGCCTCGAAAACGAAGTTCCCGTCGCTAGTTGAGGTCATTCGGCTGCCCCTTCTCGTGTCCCTTCACGAGGCCCGTTCCGTCGTACACTATCGCTGGCGACCCTCTACCACCGAGGCGAACCCACACCGAACGATCGAGGCGATTCGCCACCAAATCGATCGCAACCTCGGCCAGGAAGGGAAGCAGGCGTGACGAACCACCGCATAGCCACGGTCAGAAAGGGGGCGGTCCTCTGGCGGATCGGCCGCGCCGGCCTGCTCCGGGACGCCGACTGCTCCATCATCTATGTGAGCTGGTGCGACAACGAAACCGCCAAAATGAGCGTCCTCAGCGTGCGTTGCAGTCACTGCGGGCGGCACCTGGAGAACGACGACGGAGGCGTCCTGACGGTCCTCCCCAAGGGCGAGGCGATGGGCGAGCACTGGCACCCCTGGACGGTCCCCTGTCTCGATGCCGACGGCGATCGCTGTGCGGAGGCGATCCTTCGGGGAGACAGGCCGGTCCGGCCGGCGCCCAAGGCCATGACCATGCTGGAGCGCTGGCGCATTGACGATCTCACCTGCACCCTGGTGGAGGATTAGCCCGCGAGTACGGCGCTCGGGTTCGGTGTGCTGGTCGTGCCTCCAGCGATGATCACATGGGGCGCCTACCAGAACCTGCGATTGCGGGCTGACGTCGAGCGGGCGAGAACACAGCTCGGCGATCAAACGCAGGTCGTTGAGGCGGCGATGTAGCCCACTCCCACGATGGTCGCCGAGCAGACGCAGACAAACGGGAGGACATCATAGGGATCCTAGGCATCCCGAACCGAACCGAGAACTGGAAGACGGCGGACTCTTTCGTCTCCTTGTCGGCGGAGGCGCGGGTCCGGCTCGTCGACCGCCTGCTGGACACTCCCACTGAACTCCAACCCGGCACCGTCCGCATGGAGCTGTTCTGGCGCGGTCTGCGCGACCACGTCGCGCAATGTAAAACGACTCTCGCAGCCGAGCAGAAGGCCCTTGCCGAACGCTACGCCCACCATTTCAGCGATCTGCGTGGGAGGATCGAAGAGTTCGTGGGCCTCGGGGGGTTCCGATCTCTGATCGAGGACAACTACCAGATCGACACGGCCTCCCAGAAAGAGAAACTCGGACGGAATCTGTTCCATACCGAGATCGACATCGTCCTGGAGTCGCCACATCACCTGTTCATCGGGGAAGCAAAGTACTTGATGTCCTTCCATGCCCACAGTGATCTCATCCTTGTGCACCAGCTCATCCGCCAGTACGTGATGGCGCGCATCCTGCTCGATCTCCGCGGCGACGAGGGAAAGAAACTCGTCCCGTTCGTCGTCGGGGAAAACGCGAAGAGCCTGCAGAAGACGGCACAGGTCCAGTTCATGTTCAAGCAAGAGTGGATGCGCAAGGAGAATATCCTCGAGTGGAGTGAGATCAAGGCGCTCCGGTAAGCGCGCATCAAACGGCAGCGGGTTGACCGGCTCGTGCCGCCGGAGAGTCCGATCGGCGGCGGAGATGCTGCGGAGGTCGAGCCGCCGCCTCAGTTCTGCGATCAGTTATCATTTTCGCGCTGGCGAGGTCCCGTGACGAACGTCCTTCCCCGACGCCGAGACTGCTGCGTGATCGTGGCCGTCATGAAGCGGCCGCCGCTCCGGTGATCGACATGCTTCGGGGCGAAGGCGCGGCGGGCGCTCTCCGCGCGGGACTGCTCCTGCTGGTGGCGCTGGGCCTGGCGGGCACCGCTCTGGCGCTCGCCTACGACCGTCACTGGCAGAGCCCGTGGCAACTGGCGCCGTGGATCACACTGGGCATCATTGGCGTCGCCGGGGTGGCCCTCGTCGTTCGCCAGACGGCGTCAACGGTCTGGCTGGCGCGTACCGTTGCCGTTCTGGCCATCGTGATCGCCATCCTCGGGGTCTGGCGGCACATCGACGCGAACTACAACGCGGACACGGCCGCAGGCCACCACCACGTCGCCGATCCTGAGACCACAACACCCGACGCCCGCGACCCCGACGACGCAGAGGAGACTCCCGCGAGCAGCGGCCACGACGACGACGATCACCACCATGACGACGATCAGGAGACGACCGACGACGCAGAGGAGACGACCACGAGCAGCGGCCACCATGGCGATGACCAGGAGACGACCGCTAGCGCCCCTACCGGTCCGGACTCACCGGAGATGACATCCACAGATGCGAGCCTGGTCGATGCGATGACAGGCGTCGTCGGCCATGCGCCGGTGCCCGCGGCACTGGCGATCGTGCCCGTCGGCCTGGCGCTGGCCCTCGCGACGATTGGCCTCGGCAGTAAGCGCAGCCCGTCGCAGGGGTAGCAGGTAAGGCCCCGTGGGAGGTCTCGTCAATCGGCTGCGGCGACTACGAACCTGGAGAGCTTCGCCGGCGGTGAGTCGGCGGAGTCGCGTGTGCAAACGGGTGCTGCATGTAGCCAGTTGGCTGGGGATGGAGGATTCGAACCCCCGTTAACTGATCCAGAGTCAGTCGTCCTACCACTAGACGAATCCCCAGGGAGTTCAAACGCTATCAAAGGCCCATAGGCGCGGCAATGCAGGCGCCAACGCCTGCCGCGGGCGCCGGATCTAGCCCTCCAGGATCCGCACCGCGCTGAGGAAGGCCTGCTTGGTCTCGCTGGGCGCGAACGGCATGGGGTAGATCACGGGGCGGTGCAGTCCGGCCTCGCGGTATGCCTGCACCCGCGCGCGGCAATGATCCAGATCCCCGACGAGGCCCACCTGGTCGACGATCTCATCGGCCACGGCGTCCACGGCAGCGGCCTGGTCGCCGCCGCGCCAGATCGCGGCGACGCGGTCGACGTTGTCGCTGTAGCCGCTCGCCCGCAGGAGGTTGGCGTAGAGGGGAAGCTCGCCGGCGTACCAGGCGAGCTGGCGCTTGATCAGGTGCCGTCCGCGCTCGTGCGTCTCGGCGTCCTCCGCCACGATCGTCCAGAGGTAGGCCCCCAGCTCGATCGCGGCGGGATCCCGGCCGGCCGCGCGGGCTCCCTCGGCGACCCAGCCGGCGTTGGCACGCACGCGATCCGGCGTGACGCAGGTGTGCAGCGTGCCGTCGGCCAGCATGCCGGCGCGGCGCGCCGACGCCTCGACGAAAGGCGAGTGGATGATGGGGATGTGCGGCCGGTGGAACCGCACCCAGGGCTTATAGTCGAGCGTGAAGATCTCGCCGCGGTAGGAGAGCTCGCCCTCGCGCAGCAGCTGACGCGTGATCTCCGTGTACTCGCGCAGCCGCCGGGCCGGACGTTCATAGGCGAAGCCGCCGAACTGCTCCTCGACGATGCTGCGGTGGCCGATGCCGAGGCCGAGCAGGGCGCGCCCCTTCGAGATCGTGTCGAGCGAGGCCGCTCCCAGCGCCATGGCGACGGGCGCGCGGTTGTAGATGATCGCCACGCCGGGAGCGAGCTTGATCCGCTCCGTCACGACCGCGCAGGCCGAGAGAACGGCGAAGATGTCGCCGCTGGCGTAGTCGGACATCCAGAGGGACTCGAAGCCGGCCGCGTCCGCCGCGCGGGCGCACTCCAGCGTGTCCTCTATGGCGAGGGAGTCGGTGTCGGGGAATTTGATGCCGAGAGCGGGCATGGGGAACTCCTGGGGCAGGGCCGCGTGGCCGCGAAGAGGTCTAGATCACCAGCAGCGCCACGCCGCCGACGGCAACCGCGGCGCCGGCGACACCCCAGATGGTAACGCGCTCCTTGAGGAAGATGACACCGAGGGGCAGCGCGAAGATCGTGGACATGGCGAAGAGGACGGCGGTAGGGCCGGCGCCGATCCGCTGCACGGCGAACACCACCAGCATCGTCCCGAGCCCGGCAGTCAGCATTCCCGTGAGACCTATCAGAGAGACGGTGCCCAGCGTGACACCGTCGCCGAACACCCGGCCGCGCCGCACCAGCAAAAACACGAGGACGCTGACCGCCACGGCGGGCGTGAGCTGAACCGTGGCCACCGCAGCCGCATCGATGCCCGGCGTCACCGCGCGCAGGATCGTGGTTCCCGTCGCCCAGAGGATGGCGGTCACCGAGCCAACCGCGATCCCGGCGATGATCCGCGGCAGCACCACCGGCGTGCCGGGGATGCGGACGGGAGCCATCGCCGCCGTAGGAACAACGCTGGGACGGACCT
Source organism: Chloroflexota bacterium (assembly GCA_026707145.1). Lineage (GTDB taxonomy): Bacteria > Chloroflexota > Dehalococcoidia > Bin125 > Bin125 > JAPOXK01. Next base: position 14,359 of record JAPOXK010000015.1, read on the forward strand.
GTCCGTCGGAGGGCAGATCGTCGGGTTTCGCCGGCTCGGGCTCGCGTTTCCCATCCGAGAGCGCGGCGGCGGGCCGTACGCAGAGGATCGTGGTGGCGGCTTCCCAGAGCGCGGCGGCCACAACGCCGACGGCGACGGTCGCTAGAAGCCGCGGCAGCACCACCGGCGTGCCGGGGATGCGGATCGAGGGCTGCATGCGGAGGACCACGGTCGCCGCAGCCCAGAGGATGGCGGTCGCGACGCCGACAACGACACCGGCGGGGAGCCGCGGCAGAACAGACGGCGTGCCGGACATGCGGACCGAGGGCGTCGCCTCGGCGACGGCGTCATGGGGAAGACGGTAGCCGGCAGGCGGCCACGCACCGGAGCCGGCGGGTTCAGGCGCACGCGGGCCATCCGGGAGCGCGCTCGTTCGCAGCTTGCGGCCCCGGAACGTGACGACCGTCACGCCGGCGATAATCAGAACGCCCCCCAACGCCGCCTGCCAGCTGACGGTCTCGTCCAAGAAAATGACGGGCATGACGAAGGCGGCGAGGCTAAAAAGGCCGATGACCAGGGTGTAGCCGCGGGTGAGCCCGAGGAGCGCGAGCGTCAGGGCGTAGCCGGGCTCGGCCAGCGTGTAGCCGGCCAAGGCGCCCAGGAAGAGCTGCCACACCGTGTGGAAGCTCATGCTCCAGAGATCGTCCTGCCCTCCCAGGATAAAGAGCGCCGGCCAGATGAAGGCAGTCGCGAAGATCAGGCGGAAGGTGGCGACGGAGAGGAAGTCGATCCGCGTGAGGCGGGACGTGATGAGTGTGGTCGTGCAGGCCCACACGACCGCGTCCGCGAGAATCGCGACGGCGCCCATCGACTAGGAGCCCTGTGCGCGGTGATAAGGGTGCTGCATGCCCGCCTCAACACGCCGCCGCGAGGAGGCGCTGCAACTTCGGCTGTGTCCGGAACATGCTGCCTCGACGGACCAGGCGCGACCGCAGGCAGCACCATGTTCTCGATCTGGTAGTCACCCTATAGGCTCGGAGCCGGAAAATCCCGAAGGGGTCGTCGAATCGCGCCGCTGCGGGTTCCCCGACGAGGCATGCGCTGCACCGGCTTCCAGTGCTCGTGCGCATCAAGGGAGCGGAGCGGGCGGCGGCCCCTGGGCGCGCAGCTTGTTTCGCGGAGATCAGGGAGTAGCTTACTGCGCCGATTTCTGGGAGCCTCACCGCAACGAACCATCCAGCGCGTTCCTGCCACACAAGCCGAGGTCGAGTGCTCGCGCTCATCGAAATCAGACGCCGCAAGCTGCAGTTCGGATTCGTGACCGGCGTCGTTCTCCTGATCGCCTACCTGATCATGATGGTCACGGGGCTGGGGCTGGGGCTGAATCAGCAGGCCGGGACGGCTCTTCTGAATCTCAACGGCGACCATCTGGCCTACGCCAGTAACGCGAACCTCTCGGTCATCCGCTCTCGCCTGGCGGACAGCGATGTCTCCGAGATCCGGTCGATCCCCGAGGTGGAGCGCGCCACGCCGCTGGGCTACGTCGCGGTAGTGATCGAGTACGCTCCTGAGACCAGCGACACCGCCGCGATCCTCGGCGTGATTCCGGGTTCGTTCGCCGAACCGGAGGTCATCGAAGGCAGGTCGATCGCCGGCCCGAACGAGATCCTCATCGATCGGACATGGACGCGTCTCGCGGGGGCGGGGGTCGGCGATTCTCTGGCGCTGCCCGTCGCCTTCGACACACGGACTTTCACGGTGGTGGGGATCGTCGATCAGGGCTACTTCTTCTTCCAGCCCGCGATGTACGTCGATCTCAGCGCCTGGCAAGCGATCGTGTTCCAAGGCGAGGGAGCGCAGCAACCGGCCGCGAGCGTCGTGCTGCTGCAGGGACAGCAGCTCGCCGGCCGGAGCGGCGCGGGATGGCAGATCGTCACGAAGCAGGACGGCTTCGAGAACATTGAGGGCGTGCGGGCGCAGCAGTCGACGGTCGATGCACTCCGCTACATGGGGCTGCTGATCGGCGCGATGGTGATCGGCGTCTTCTTTTACGTCATCACTCTCCAAAAGACCGCCTTGCTGGGAATCCTCAAGGCGATCGGAGCCTCCGGCGTCTATCTGGTTACCCAGGGTCTGTTGCAAGTGCTCGTCGTATCCGTCGCGGGAGCCGGGCTGGCGGTCGGGCTCGCCCTGCTAACGGAAGCGACCGTGCTCTCGTCGGACAGCATTCCGATCCGATTCACCTGGGGAGCCATCGCCACGGCGGCGATCTCGGTCGTCGTGGCGGGGCTAGTGGGCGTGGCGCTCTCGGCCCGGCAGGTGACCTCCATCGATCCCATTATTGCGATGCAGCAGCAGTAAAGGCGCTTCGTGACCATCCTGCAGCTTCACGACGTTGCCAAGTCCTTCGGCGAAGGTTCGCAACGCGTCGACGCGGTGCGTGGGGTCACCTTTGCCGTCGGGCGCGGCGAGGTGGTGGCGCTGGCCGGTCCCTCGGGCTCCGGCAAGTCCACGCTGCTCGCGCTGGCCGGGGCCCTGCTCTCCCCCACGTCGGGCGCAATTACCGTCGACGGGAAGGACATCACGCGCTACGGCGCCAGGGCGCGGACCCGCTACCGGCGCGATCGGGTTGGATTCGTCTTCCAGGGCAGCAACATGGTGCCGTTCCTCACGGCGCGCGAGAACCTGCTCCTCGTCGGCGAATTCGGTGGGATCGACCGGTCCGCGCTCCGCCGTCGAGCCGACGAGCTCTTGGAGAAACTCGATCTGGCCGGCGTCCGCGACCAGATCGCCACCCGCCTCTCGGGCGGCGAGCGCCAGCGTGTCGCGATCGCCCGTGCGCTCATGCGCGATCCCGCCCTGCTCCTCGTCGACGAGCCCACCGCGAGTCTGAACCTGGAACTGGGAATCCGCGTCGTCGACGCACTCGTGAACGAGGTGCACGTCCGCAACAAGGCCTGCATCATGGTGACGCACGACGATCGCATGGCGCGGCGCGCGGACCGACTCGTCGAGATCCGCGACGGTCAGGTGCTCGCGGGCTGAACCTTGCACCGCCAGCCTGGAAGCGCCAATGTCCAGATGCCGATCAATGCGATAGCTGCGGGGACTCGACGCGCGCGGTAGCGCTCGCCTCGCACTCTCTCTAGGCCACGACCTCCCGCGCCCGCAGGTCCGCGATCACCGGCGCCTCCACCCCGAGCGATGCCAGGATCGCGTCCGTGTCCTGCCCCGGGTACGGCGCCGTGTGCCGCACCCGCCCCGGCGTCTCCGAAAACTTCGGCGCCACCCCCACCTGCTTCACCGGTCCCACTCCTGGCGCCTCCAGCTCCACCACCATCCCCCGCTCCCGGTTGTGCGAGTCGGCGAACGCCTCACTCAGCGAGTACACCGGCGCCACGCAGATGTCCTCGTCGAACAGCGTCTGGAACCAGGCGTCGCGCGTCTTCGTCTTGAACTGCGCCCGGAAGTGCTCGGCCATCTCCTCCCGCAGCGCCGCGTCCGTGCTGTACTGGTGCACCCCATACTCCGGCCGACCCAGGATCTCGCACAGCCGCGCGAAGAACCACGGCTCCACCGAGCCGATACTCAGCCACTTCCCGTCCGCCGTTTCGTACACGTTGTAGTACGCCCACCCGCCGTTCAGCCGGTGCTCCTCGGGCGCGATCACCGCTCCATCCGCGAAGAACGTGCTCGCCAGCCCCGTGATCAGCGACATCACCCCTTCCGTCATCGCCATATCCACGTATTGCCCCCGCCCCGTCTCCTCGCGCGCCAACAGGGCCACCGTGATCGCGAAGGCCGCCATCAATCCGCCTCCCGCGTAGTCCGCGATCACGTTCACCGGGATCGCGGGGGGCGTTCCCTTGCGCCCGATCATCCCCAGCGCTCCCGCCATGGCGATGTAGTTAATGTCGTGCCCCACCATGTCTCGATAGGGCCCGTCCTGTCCGTAGCCACTGATCGAGCAGTACACCAGCCGCGGGTTCCGCGCCGACAGCGTGGCGTAATCCACTCCCAGCCGCTCGCTTACCCCCGGCCGATACCCTTCCAGCACCACGTCGGCCTCATCGACCAACCGGTAGAACAGCTCCCGTCCTTCCGCGCTCTTCAGATTGATGCGAATCGATCGCTTGTTCCGTCCGAAGGCGTTGTAGGCCGTCCGCCGGCGCCCCTCTGCCGTCTCGTTATCTCCCCGGACATCGGGGCGCTGCCGGCCCGCCCGCCGACCAGACGGCCTCCCCGCTTCCTCCACCAAGATCACTTCCGCCCCCATGTCTCCCAGCAGCATCGACCCATACGGCCCCGGCGCCAGCCGCGACAGATCCAGTACCCGGATCCCTTCCAGCGCCCCCAGCGCCTCACCCGGCATCAGGCGACGACCTCTTGCGCCCGATAAGCCGCGATCGTCTCCGGCTCGTAGCCGCACTCCTTGAGCAGCTCATTCGTATGCTGCCCAGGAAGCGGCGCGGGGCCGCGCACTTGTCCGGGCGTCTCCGAAAGCTTGGGTCCTACTCCCACCTGCCGCACCATCCCGATCCCCGCCACCGGCAGCTCCGCCACCATCCCACGCGCACGCGCATGCGGGTCGGTGAACGCCTCCTCCAGCGTATACACCGGGGCGACACAAACATCTTCCTCTTGCAGAAGCGCAAGCCATTCCGCCCGCGTCTTCGTCTTAAATCGCTCCCGCAGGTACCCCTTGATCTCTTCGCGCTTCGCCGCGTCGTACTGCACCTCCGCATACGCCGGCCGTCCCAAGATCTCGCACAGCCGCGCGAAGAACCACGGCTCCACCGAGCCGATGCTGATCCACTTCCCGTCCGCCGTCTCGTAGGTGTTGTAGTAGGCCTCGCCCCCGTTCATCCGGTGCGACTCCGGCTCCAGCTCCAACCCTTCGGAGAAGTGCAGCGCTCCGATCCCCGTCAGCAGCGACAGCACCCCATCCGACATCGCCAGATCGATGTACTGTCCGCGCCCCGTCCGCCGGCGCGCCAGCAGCGCGACGCAGATCGCGAAGGCCGCCATCAGCCCTCCGCCCGCGTAGTCCGCGATCGTGTTCATTGGAATCGCGGGCGGGCGGCCCTGCCGCCCGATCATCCCCAGCGCCCCGCCGATGCTGACGTAGTTAATGTCGTGCCCCACCAACTGCGTGTACGGCCCCGTCTGTCCGTATCCACTCAGGGAGCAGTACACTAGCCGCGGGTTCCGCGCCGACAGCGTCGCGTAGTCGACGCCCAACCGCTCCGTCACTCCAGGGCGGAATCCTTCCAGCACCACGTCCGCATTTGCTGCCAGACGGTAGAACACCTCTCGTCCTTCGGCGCTCTTCAGGTTGATCCGGATCGAGCGTTTGTTCCGCCCCAATGCGTAGTACGCCGCCTGCCGCCGGCCCTCCTCCGAGTAGTCATCGCCTCGTACCGTCGCCTGCAGCTTCCGCCCGGCCCGGCGCCCCGACGGCCTCCCTGCCTCTTCCACCATGATCACATCCGCTCCCATATCCCCCAGCAGCATCGACCCATACGGCCCCGGCGTCAGCCGCGAGAGATCCAACACGCGAATCCCCGCCAGTGCCAGCGGACGGTCAGAACTCATTACGCTCACCCTGTCTGCAACTGCGTTACCTCGAACGAAGCATCACCACCCGGCGATCCCACGTCAAGCGCTCCACTCCCTCCGCCGTTGCCGTGCGATCGCCCCCCTCCTACGATGGACCAGCGCAACTGCCGTGGGGCTGTAGCTCAGCTGGGAGAGCGTTTGACTGGCAGTCAAAAGGCCGGGGGTTCGAGTCCCCCCAGCTCCACCACGTCCAGCCGGCGCGTACCCCGTCGCCGTACTTGCGGCCCCCACTCAATCAGTGGTAGAAGCGTACGATATAAGCTAGGAATCAATCCTACTTGAGGGGGGTCGGCCATGCGCGCGTTGTCCAAGAAGTGGGTGGCTCTCCTAGGCGTACTGCCAGCCCTCGCGCTGGTCGCCTTTGCTTGCGGCGGCGAGGGGGAGGAAGGGGAGACTTTTAAGATCGGGGTTATGGAATCGCTCACGGGCCCGGGCGAAACCTACGGCACCGTAGCCGTGCAAGCCAAACAGATGGCGGTGGACGAGATCAACGCCGGCGGCGGCATCAATGGGCGCATGCTGGAACTCATCATTGAGGACTCGAAATGCAATGCCCAAGACGCGATTACGGCCTACAACAAGCTCACCGATGTGGATGACGTAAAGATCATCCTTGGGACTTCCTGCAGCGGCGCCATGCTCGGAGCCGCGCCTCTCGCCGAAGAGGAAGGGGTGATCCTCTTCTCCGGATTGGCAACCAACCCGGACATCGCTAACGCCGGGGACTATATCTTCAGAACCTCTCTGAGTGATGCGCTATTGGGCGTCGACACCGGCAACGTGCTCTGGGCCGATGGGATCCGCAACTTGGTCACGATCACCGAGGCGACCGACTACGCCGAGGGCGTGCGCCGCACCACCGTCGAACAATTCCAGAAGCGGGGCGGGCAAGTGGTGGGCGAAGAGCGTTACCCCTCCGATACCACCGACTTCCGAACCCAGCTGACAAAGCTGTTCAACGAAAATCCCGACGCCCTGCACGTCGCCGCCCAAGCCGAGTTTGCCGGCGGCACCATCATTAAACAGGCCAGGGAGCTGGGCTATGACGGTCCCATCTATGGAGAAGTCGTCGCGATCGGAACGACCGCCTTAGAGGTCGCCGGCGAGGCCGCCACCGGCACGAAGGCGATCATCACGGACCTCGACCCCGCCAACGCCAAGGGTCAGGAAGTCCTTACGAATTTCAGGAACCGCTACGACTACGTCACACTGCCATGGTACCTGGGCTCGGCATACGACAACGTCTACATCGCAGCCGAGTGCCTCAAGCAGACCGACGACGACCAAGACGCCGACGGGTTCCGGGACTGCCTGTATGGAATCACCTGGAGCGGCGCCATCGGAGACGACTACAGCTTCGACCAAGATGGTGAAGTCGTGGGTCTTGCCAACGTCGTCGTAGAGGTCCTGCCGCTGGCCGAGAGAACGCAGGACAACCAAGGCTACCGCGTGTTGGGCAGCGCTCCCGCCGAGTAGCCGCGTCATCCTACCGAAGACCCACGGGGTCGAGCAGCGGTGCCTCCCCAACGTCGAGACGGGGACCCGAGAGGGCAACCCGGCGGATCCGTAGCGCTGTCAGCGCCCACTGACTTCGACGCGAGCGCTTCAGTTGCTTAGTAACTTCTCCGACCGGCGCAAGCTGCTCGCGGTCGTGCTGATCACCGTTGTCACGGCCTACATCGGCTGGAAAATCGGCCAATCCCCGAACCAGGCCCTGCAGTTCGCTTTCAACGGCCTCTCCGTCGGCGCCATCTATGCGCTGCTGGCCATGGGGTTCACCATCGTTTACAGCACGGTCTGGTTCTTTGATCTGTACTACGGAGCCGCTGCCGCTCTGGGGGCCTATGGCGTTTTCTACCTCAGAGGTCAAGAGGTCTTGGGCGGTCAGCATGCGGTCAATAGTCCCTACGTGAACGGCGTCTTCGCCCTGGTCATCGCTGGAGTGGTCGCCTGGGCCCTTCACGCCGCCTTCTACCGCCGGCTCCGATCACGCTTCCATCCAACCGCCTTGCGCGTCGGCGGAGGCATGCTCTCCGGAGCGGCAGGGGTTTATACGGGACTCGTCCTCGCGTATCCGGACCACATCCACATTGCTCTGAGCCCACTCGTCGGCGTCCTGGTGGCATTGGCCGCGATCTGGGCGCTCCAAAGAGGATGCCGCCGTATTTGGAGAGACGCCGAGCACCGGGCTCTCCTCATCACGAGCGCGGGTGCGGCGGCGACCGTAGGAGCATATTGCGGATTCCTAATAGCGAATGCGCCCGGAGCCAAGCTGTATCTGAGTTGGGCCCTATCCTGCCTGCTGGCGGGAGCCGTCGGTCTAGCGCTTTACCGAGGTCTATACGTTTATATGCGGCAGCGGGCCCGATCTCCATTGGTCATGCTCGTCGCCTCGCTAGGCATCCTGCTCGCCATCACGGCCTTCATCGTCATCATTTTCCAAAGCACGCCGCACCCCCTCCCGGAACCGTTTGGCAATGAACCGTGGGCCATCGGAGAAGCCACTATCAAGGGGTTCAATGTCTTCACCATCGGCATGGCCATCGCTGGATTCGTCGGCCTGCTGCTGCTGCTTAAAAAGACCCGCTTCGGAAGAATGGTGCGAGCCATCGGTGACGATGAAGAAGTGTCAAAGGTGGTGGGGATAAACACGACCGTCATCATCGCCATCGTGTTCTTTATAGGGGCGGCCTTCGCGGCCCTGGCCGGCCTGCTGAGCGGGCACGATACCGCCATCCAACCCAGATTAGGGCTCTTACTTTTGCTGAAAGGCTGGATCGCCTCCGTGGTGGGCGGAATCGGCAATCTCTACGGCGCCATCGTTGGCGGATTCGTCTTGGGCATGATCGAGCAGTTCGGCATTTGGGATCTCGCCGGTGAATGGAAGGACGTCATCTCCTTCGTCGTTCTGATCCTCTTCTTATCGTTCTGGCCCCTGGGACTCTTGCCAAAGAGATAAGCATGCGCTGATGGAACTGCCGATTATAGGAGACATCATACGACTTTCGCGCGATCCTAAGGACTCCCTGCGCTTGAGCAGAAGCAACCTCGAGTTCTGGGTGAACCTGCTCATTATCTCCTGGGCGGTGGCGTTCGCCATCTGGCAAGGCGTGGGCTTCGCGATCACCGTGGGGACGGTCTTCGCCATCTGGGCGATCTTATCGGTCAGCCTGAACCTGGTGGTGGGGTTTACCGGGTTGTTGTCGGTCGCTCACATCGGATTCTTCGGCATCGGCGCCTACGCGATGGCCATCCTCACCTCGGACGCGGCCTACGAGCAGCTGCGAACGGAAGCCATCCCCACGCTGGGCTGGCCCTTCTTCGCCGCGCTGCCGGTCAGCGTCGGCGTGGCCGGCCTGGTGGCCGTGGTGGTCGGCATCGCGTTCAACCGGTTTAGAGACGACATCTACGTCCTGGTCTCCTTTGGCTTCGCCGTCATTGCCTTCAACGTCTTCTTAAATTGGCGCAGCCTCACCCGAGGAGCGTTCGGGATTCACGAGATAGAGCGGCCCGCTATCGGCGGGTGGGTGTTCGATGGGGAACTGGAGTTTCTGGCGCTCGTCTTGGTATCGCTGGCGGTGGTGATCCTGATCGCCTGGTTCCTTATGACCTCCTCGTTCGGGCGCGTCTTGACCGCGATCCGCGAGGACGAGCAGGCGACCGAGGTCTTTGGATACCAAGTCACGCACTACAAACTCGCCATCTGGGTCATTTCGGCCATGATGGCAGGGCTCGCCGGCGGCTTGTTCGGGAGCTGGACTACCTTCGTCGATCCCAATTCCTTCGTGCTGATGGAGTCCATTCTCTTGGTCTCCATCGTCATCTTGGGAGGGTTAGCCACCATTTGGGGCTCCCTCCTCGGCGCCATGGCCTTCGTCCTGTTGGAAGAAGGGATGCGCTTTCTGCCGTTCCTCCCGAGTGAGTTTGTCGGCCAAGGCCGGCAGGTCGTTCTGGGTATCTTGCTCGTGGTGCTTATGCTGTTCAGGCCGCAAGGCCTAGTTGGGAGGTACAAGCTGTGACGACGGCCCCTACCGACTCAGGCGACTCCTACGCCCTCGAAACGGTCGAGATCTCGAAGCTCTTTGGCGCCGTGAAGGCGGTGGACGAACTCACCATCTCCATTCCCAGAAAGGGGATGACCAGCATCGTCGGACCCAACGGATCGGGGAAATCGACCCTCGTCAACCTGCTCAGCGGGACGCTGCCCCTCGACGGAGGGATCGTGATCATCGACGGCGTCGGCCTCAAGGTCGTGAAAGCCCATGAAACGCCAGACCATGGGCTCACCAGAACCTTTCAAGAGGTCCGGCTCTTTGATCAGATCACCGTCTGGGACAACATCATGGTCGTTCTCACCAGTCGCAAGCTTTTCCCGGCAATGCTGGAACGGACGCAATCCAGCCACCGAGAGAAGGCGCAGGCTATTCTTGAGAACGTCGGCATGTGGGACAAGCGGCGCGCGTTGGCCATGGATCTGTCCTACGGCCAGCGGAAGCTCTTGGAGATCGGCCGCGCCATGGCGTTGGACGTGGACACTTATCTGTTCGACGAGCCCTTCGCAGGCCTCTTTCCCCAAATGCTGGAGCGGGTCAAAGAGATCATGAAAGGGATGCGGGACGAAGGCCGCACGATCGTATTCATCTCGCACATCATGGACATCGTCCGGGAGATGTCCGACCACATCATCGTGCTCGACAGCGGGAAGCTGCTCACGGCGGGAGAGGTGGAGGGCGTCCTGAATCGTGAAGAGGTGATCGAAGCCTATCTCGGCGCGTAGCTCCACGCCGAATCTGGATCTCGATACGCCGGGCGATCGCAACGGTATCTACGGATGGCAACAACGGACAACGGAACCCAACAGCCGACTGCCGAGCCAACCGTCGGCATTTCCAACGGAACCGACGCGTCCGGCGCCGGCATGCTCCTGGAATTGGTCGCCGTGTCCGTTCGCTACGGAGCCGTCGTTGCTCTGAACAGAGCGTCTCTCGGAGTCCAGAGGGGCGAGTTGGTGGCCGTGATGGGTCCCAACGGCGCCGGGAAGTCCACCGTCCTCAAAGCCATCATGGGACTCGCACCGGTCGTCGGTGGAACCGTCTACTTGCGACAGGAACCGTTGTCCGTGGCTACCCACGAAATCGTGCAGGAGGGGATCGCTTTCGTTCCCCAAGGCAGGCGCGTATTCACCCACCTCACCATCGAAGAGAACTTGGAGATGGGCTGCTTGCATCTGAACGACAAGGCGGAACAGGCGCAGCGAATGGATGCCGTGATGGAGCTGTTCCCCATCCTGCACCGGAAGCGCCGCGATCTGGCGAGTCAGATGTCCGGAGGACAGCAGCAGATGCTGGCGATCGGGAGGGGGCTCATGGCCGGGCCGGAGGTGCTGCTGCTCGACGAACCGACCCTCGGCCTCGCGCCCATCGTGGTCAAAGAGGTCTTCGAGAAGATTTCGGAGATTAACGAGCGCCTGAAAACAACCATCTTCGTCGTCGAGCACAATATCAAGAGCGTCCTGGACATCGCGGACCGGGCCTACGTACTCGACAAAGGCCGCGTCGCCCACGACGGCACTCCCGCGTCGGTCCGGCAGTCCAACATCCTGACCGACGTCTTCCTGGGCAGGATCGACGCCGGCTAACCGGTGGCGGACCGATGACCGAGCGTATCTACACCAGAGGCGAAGGGGACGCGCTCGACCCGCTTGAGGAGAGGCCGTTCTCGACCGAGGATGAGCTACAAGCGCTGATCGCCCAACATCCCGAGCTGCTCGACGGAGAGCAGCGTTGAAGTCCTTGTGAGCGCACGCTCGCCCGCTCGGTCCCTTGCAGTCCGGCATCGAAGAAGGAACAGACCCCGCCATGGCTGAACAAGAGCTGCAGATAGAGGTTCGCAACCTCTGGAAGGTGTTCGGCAACAAGCCAGAGCGCGCCTTGGACCCGAGCCTGGCTTCCAGAAGCCGGAGCGCGATCCAAGAGGATCTCGGCTTGGTGGTGGCGCTGCGGGACGTGTCTTTCCAGGTAAATCGCGGAGAGATCTTCGTCGTCATGGGACTCTCCGGCAGCGGGAAGTCGACATTGGTGCGCTGCCTCATCAGGCTCATCGAACCGACCAGCGGCGCGGTTCGTTACGACGGCGCAGACATCTTCGGATTCACACCGAAGCAACTCATCCAGTTTCGGCGCCAGAAGGTCGCGATGGTCTTCCAGCATTACGGCCTGCTCCCCCACCGTCGCGTGTTGGACAACGTCGCCTACGGACTGGAGATACGGGGCCTGGAAAAGGAGACTCGCTACAAGGCGGCGGCGGCGGCGATCGAGAGAGTGGGGCTCAAGGGCTGGGAGGACTACTTTCCCAATGAGATGAGCGGGGGCATGCAGCAGCGCGTTGGGCTTGCCCGCGCGCTCGCCGTCGATCCGGAAGTTCTGCTCATGGACGAACCATTCAGCGGCCTTGATCCGCTCATCAGGCGCGAGATGCAGGACGATCTGATCTCGCTGGAAAGCGAACTGCATAAGACGATCGTCTTCATCACGCACGATTTCAACGAGGCCCTCAAAATCGGCGACCGGATCGCGATTATGCGGGATGGGGAGATCGTGCAGCAGGGCTCGCCCGAGGAGATCGTCACCCGGCCGGCCGACGACTACGTGGCCCAGTTTGTCAAGGACGTATCCAAGGCCAAGATCATCCATGCGGAAGCGATCATGCAGGAGCCACAGGCGGTCGTCCAGGAAGGGCAAGCGCCGGAAGCGGCCTTGCAAGCGATGCGGAATGCCGACACCGATCGCGTGTTCCTACTCGGCCAGAGCGGGATTCTGCAAGGAATCTTGACCGCAGAGCGCGTGACGGCCTTGGTCCATCAGCACGTCACAGGCCTGGAGCAGGTCCAAACCGAGCCGGTCATGACCGTCGGCCCCACCGACTCTCTCGAAAAGATCGTCCCGATGGCGGCGCGGACGGAGCACCCAATCGCCGTGATCGACGACCAGGGGCGCCTGGTAGGCGAGGTCCATCGCGGCGCCTTGCTCGCAGGCATGGTCGAAGGGGGCGCGGGCGCCGCCAGCACTGGCAGCGATGAGGAGAACGGCCCATGGGAGAGGAAATAGACCGGTCCACGCCGACAGTTGCCGGTGCAGGCAGGCGATCGGCGAACGAAGGCCTGGCCGCACTCAAGGGACGGCTCGGCCGTCTGCGGTGGTACATCGGCGGCGGCATTGCGCTGGTGGCGTGCCTGGCCGCGTGCCTCGCCGTGTGGGGTCCCGAAATGGAATTTCCCGCCGAATGGGGCAAGCCGATCGGGACCAAGATCGACGAGTGGACCCTCTGGCTGACCGTCGAAGCGTCTTGGCTTTTCGACGGGATCAAGACGATCGTCACCAAGGTCCTCGTTGCCATCGAAGACTTCCTGCTGTGGCTGCCATGGCCCGTGATCATCCTGGCGGTGGCGCTCATCGCCTGGAAACTCTCCGGCCGCACCATCGCCATACTCTCCGTCGTGGCTCTGCTCCTCATCGGACTGATGGGCCGGCTCCCGGGAGGCACCAACACGCTCTGGGAAGGGTCCATGGAAACCCTGGCGCTCATCGTCGTGTCGGTGGCGATATCCCTCCTGATCGGAGTGCCGATCGGCATCCTCACCTCACGCAGCTCGCTGGCCGACTCTTTCGCGCGTCCCGTCCTCGATGGGATGCAGACCATGCCGAGCTTCGTCTATCTCGTGCCGGGCATCCTCTTCTTCGGGCTCGGCAACGTCCCGGCCGTCATGGCGACGGTGATCTATGCCATGCCGCCAGCGATTCGGCTGACCAACCTGGGAATCCGTCAGGTTTCGTCCGACGCAGTCGAGTCGGCGCGGTCGTTCGGGACCACACCCTTCCAACTGCTGGTAAAGGTGCAGATCCCGCTGGCGCTGCCGACCATCATGGCGGGCATCAATCAGACCACGATGATGGCCTTGGCGATGGTCGTTGTGGCCTCGTTGGTCGGATCGGGCGGCTTGGGCGAGGCCGTGCTGCGGGCGCTTGGCAGGCAGGAGGCCGGCAACAGCGCGATCGCGGGCCTGGCCATCGTGGCGATCGCGATCATGATCGACCGCATTACGCAAGCAGTCGCCAAGGAGCGACAGCGCGTCTTACTTGGCGGCTAAGGAAGTGCCGACGAGTCGCGGGCGAAAGGGACTTTTTTCTGGTTTTCCAGTACTCTGCGGAAGAATGGGAAAATCTGAGAAAAAAGGGAATGAGAATGAAAAGTCGACGCACGAAGCTGCCACTGTTGGTCGGAGTGCTGTTGGCGACCGTGGCGCTGGCGACTGCCGCTTGCTCGTCCGGCACGGACGATGCTGAGGCCGATGCGGAAGAAGCGTCACCAAAGGAGACAATCGTCTTCTCAGACCTCAACTGGACGAGCGCGCAGGTCCAGAACCGAATCGCCCAATACATCGTCGAACATGGATACGGCTACCCCACCGACGTCATCTTCGGCGGGACGCTGCCCAACTTCCAGGGTCTGCAGACCGGGGACATCCACGTCACGCTCGAGATCTGGCTGCCGAACCAGGAGTTGGGCTGGGAAAAGGCCATCGAAACAGGTGACGTGGTGGAGGTCGGCACCAGTCTCGTGGGTGACTGGCAGAGCACGTTCGTCATTCCCCAATACATCGCCGACGCGCACCCGGACCTGCGAACCCCGCAGGATCTGATGAAACCCGAGTACCAGGAACTTTTCGCTACGCCCGACAGCCGTGGCAAGGCCCGCCTGGTGGCGTGCGTGCCGACGTGGTCCTGCTCACTGGTCAACACCGAGCAGATCGAGAGCTACGGACTGGCCGACCATCTCCACGTGATCAACCCCGGCGATCAGAGTGCGCTCTACGCCGACATCTACGCCGCCTACGAGAAACGGGAGCCTTGGCTCGGGTACATGTGGGGCACGGGCGACCCCGGATTGAAACTCGACCTGGTCCGCCTGGAGGAGGAACCCTACAGCGAGGAGTGCTGGGCAACCGACAAGGCCTGTGCCTTCGATGATTCGTTGGTGTTAGTCGCGGTTCACAAGAGCCTGCCCCCGCGCGCTCCCGAGGTGATCGAAATGTTTGAGAACTGGGAGTTCACGGTCGATCTCTACAAGAGCATCTTCCTGTATATAGACGCCAACGAGGGCACCGAAGCCTCCGACGCGGCTCTCTGGTTCCTTAACAACAACAAGATTTGGGAGAGCTGGGTGACGCCGGAAGCTGCAGCGGCCGTGAACGCCGCGCTGGCGGATGAAGCTTAGGGAAAAGGGTGAGGCCGGCCGCACCGGTGGATTGCGGGCAGCCCCCGCCTCGGCCTACACAGAAGGGATGAGTCGCGGCTAGGTCGATTCGCGCACCCGAATCGGCCGGACATGGTATCCCGTAGCGCCCTCGGGGAGGGGATCGCGCCGCTCCATGATCTGCGGGACGCCGTCGCCGTCGATGGCACGCACAACAAAATGATACGGCCCCGGCGACGCGGTGTAGTCGTACTCCCAACGCACCCAGCTGTAGTCAGAAAGCGCAGGATGGACGCGGGCGGCCCGCCATGTTTCGCCTCCGTCGAGACTCACCTCGATGGCTTGGATGCCCCGGTCGCCGCCGAAGGCGATGCCCCGAAGACCCGCCGGCCCGGCCTGCACCTCCGCCATGCGAGCGGGAACGTCAAAGCGCGACATCGTCTGAATGAAGGCCGTCGAGGACCAGCCGCGTTCGACCCAATAACCCGCGTGATCCTGGTCGAGAAGCGTGAGGTCGGTGATCCACTTCGGGTTCTTCATGCCGTAGCGCCCGGGCACGATGGCCCGCAGAGGATATCCGTGCTTCCGCGTGAGCGGCTCATCGTTCATCAGCCAGACGAGGCGGACATCCGGATCCATCGCCGCCGCCAAGGGCAGGCTCTCCGTGTAGTCGTCCGCAGACGTGAAGCGCAGATGCGTCGCCTCCGGTAGCGGCCCCGCCAAAGCAAGCACGTCGCGCAGGGCGGCGCCGGTCCAGCTCGCGTTGCTGATCAGGCGCCCGCCGATGCGGTAGCTGATGCATATTAACGTGTTGTAGTCCCTGGTCGTGGGCAACGCCTGCAGATCCTCGAGTTGCAGCGTGCGCTCTTCCGATACGAGCCCGTCGACCCGCAAGCGCCACGACTGGATCTCCACATCGGGGTCGAATCCGTCGAGGTTCTTGGAGACGACGTAGAAATCGGGGGTGGGCGTAATCTCGGGCGACCAGATGCCGTCCAGCGCGCGCAGCACCCCCGTGCGGGCGGTCGCCGCCACCGACTTGCCAAGGTACCAGGCCGGCGCGCCGGCGGCGATGACCAACGCCCAGGCCGCGCCGCCCGCGAGAAGCCGGCGCCGGCTGAGCACCCGCGTGCGATCCGCCGCGGCCGGCTGTGGAGCCGTCCCCGGAGTGCGCCGCCAGACCAGCGCCCATCTGATCAGCTCTGCCAGCGCGCAGAACAGCACCGCGCCCACAGCGGTGAGCCCGGCGAACTCCGCCCACTGCCAGCCCTGAACCGTCGCAGTGTCCGCGGCGAGGGCGAAGAAACCGGCGATCACGAGGAAAACCGCCGCGATGATCGCGGAGCAACCAAGCGCGCGGCGAATGGTCACCCCGGCGTCGCCCGGCTGCCGCCAGCGCATCGCCAGCAGCCACGCCACGACGAAGATCGCAAACTGGAGCGCAAGGATCCCGGCGAAGGTGAAGGCTTTGCCAAGTTCGCCGACGAAGCTCATCAACCGGGACAGACCACCGGGTGACAGCACCGAGCTCGTGGCGTCAATCGCCTGGCTGGGGAGATAGGGGATCTGGTAACTCTCCGCGACGTACAGCGTTACGGCCAGGACGGCCGTCGCCGCGGCCGCAGCGGGAATCGCGTCTCGCAGCGTCGCGAGAGAAACTAGGGAGCGAATAGGGACCATATTGTCTGCCCTCTAGCAGGAAAGCACATCCGCACTGTCAAAGTGCACTTGCCTTGTTAACGAAGGCAGCCTGCTCCCGGATCTTCGCATTGGTCCACGCTGATTCACGCTGATCCTCACGCACTCGGCTAGCCTGCGGTCATCGGTACCTGCCGGAGCTCTCGTCCCCAGGCCCTGTGCCAGACCAAGCCAAGGTTCACTTGAAGAGTAGACCGCCGCGCTGAAGTTGTCCCCGGACCGGAGATTGGGAAGCCGCAAGGAGTCACGCGTGGCGAAGGTCTTGGTCCTAGGCGCCTCCGGATACGTGGGAAGCCATCTCGTCCCGCGGTTGGTGGAGCGTGGACACGCGGTCCGTGCAGCGGGACGCCGCCGGGAAACGATCGAGGCGCGCGGATGGAGGGGCGTCGAGATCGTGCGCGCCGACGCCCTGCATCCGGACACGCTGACCGCCGCCTTCGACGGGGTCGAACTCGTCTACTACCTCGTTCATTCGATGGCTGCCGGGGCGGACTTTCCGAAGCGCGACCGTCGGGCGGCGGAGCACGCACGCCGGGCGGCCGAGCGGGCCGGCGTGCAGCGCATCATCTATCTCGGCGGCCTGCAGCCAAAGGAAGCCGCTTCGGCGCATCTCGCCTCGCGCCGCGAGACCGGCGCCGTGCTGCGCGCGGGCCCCGTTCCGGTGACCGAGGTGCGCGCCGGCATCGTCGTGGGGCCGGGCTCCGCCGCCTTCGAGGTCATCCGCGATCTCGTCTACCACCTGCCGGTGATGGTGACCCCGCGCTGGGTCCGCTCGTTGACGCAGCCAATCGCCCTCGACGACCTGATCGAGTACCTCCTGCGCCTCCCGGAAACCGCGCCGCCGGGAAGCCAGCAATACGATGTCGGCGGCCCCGAGGTCGTGCGCTACCAGGATCTGCTGACCCGCTTCGCACGCGTGATCAACCGGCGGGTGCGCATCATCCCGGTACCCGTCCTCAGCCCGCGCCTTTCCTCGTATTGGCTGGACCTAGTGACCGCCGTCCCATCGAGTATCGCCCGACCACTCATCGACGGTCTGAAGCATGACCTGATCATTGATCCCGCCGCCGACCTGGGGACCATGATCCCGATCGAGCTGCACACGTACGAGGAAGCGGTGCGCGCCGCCCTCGACGCCGAGCGCCGTGCGCGATTGCCGGCGCGCTGGACCGAAGGCTCGTTCGCGATGCGCGACTATCGCGCGGATGTCTCTTTCTACAGCCGCGGCGAACGCGTCGAGCGGATCTGTGAGGCGCCTCCGGACGCGGTCTGGCAAGTCGTCTCCTCGATCGGCGGCGCCAACGGCTGGTACTACGCCGACCTGCTGTGGAACCTGCGCGGCCTCTTAGACCGCCTGCTCGGAGGCACCGGCCGGCGGCGGGGAAGACGGCACCCAACCCAACTGCGCGTCGGCGACGCCCTCGACTTCTGGCGCGTCGCCGGGATTCAGCCGGGGCGGCGTTTAACTCTCCTGGCGGAGATGCGGCTTCCCGGCATCGCCGTCCTCGAGTTCGAGGTCGCGCCCGAAGGCGCAAGCACGCGCATCACCACCGCAGCGCACTTCCACCCGGCGGGCACCCTCGGCCTCCTCTATTGGTATGCGCTGTGGCCGGTCCACAAGCGCATCTTCAACGGCATCACAGAGGCGATCGCCGAGCGAGCGCTGCGGGCGACGCACAGCGGGCCACGGAAGTCCCCGGCCGCCCGCTAACGGCCTGGGCTCGTCCCTGGCGTTCGAGGGACGGGCCTCCTCGTCCTCTCACGAGAAACAGTGTGGATCTCCAGATCCGGTGTAGAAGCAACCGGCTGCAGAAGACCTCACGCCGTCCTCACGAGCGAGCGGCCGCCAACACGGTCGTCAACTCAATTATTCGCCCGGCAGATCGACCGGCCTACTCCGCCGTCAGGTGGATAAACACCAGGATGATCGCCCTATCAACGCCAGAGTGGTACGATCGACCGCAGATTAGTGCTAGCAAATCAACGATTTTTTCAGTCTGTGATCCAGATCGGCTCTGGATATTTTCCCAAGTTAGCAAGCCTGCTTCGCATCGAGTGCGGCGGCAGGGAAATACAGTGGAGGAATTTACTAATGAATAAATTAGGCAGATGCGCAAGAGCGGGTCTGTCCCCCCGCCGGATAGCATGGGTCGGGATGGCTTGCTTGCTCGCCGCCGCTTTGCTCACTGCATGCGGCGACGGATCACAATCCACCCCTACGGAGCCGCTGGCCGACACGCCCACACCCGCGTCCGATCCCCTGCCGGAGTCACCCGGCTCCACGCCGGCACCGCCGTCCCCTCCTGAGACCCTAACTCCGGAGCCGGCCAGCGCGCCGCTTGCGCGTGACTTCGTCATCGAGATG
The DNA here is from genome assembly GCA_026707145.1 of Chloroflexota bacterium. Lineage (GTDB taxonomy): Bacteria > Chloroflexota > Dehalococcoidia > Bin125 > Bin125 > JAPOXK01. The sequence goes on from JAPOXK010000015.1 coordinate 33,272, forward strand.
GACACCGTTTGGCAAGAGCTGTTCGACAAGTTCACCAACTCCGAACAATCTTGCATTCGCACCGCGCTGGGGAACGAGTTGCTGGCATCCGTGCTCGATCAGCCTGTGATGGCCGCTCCCGAAACGCAGCCATGGGAGGTGTCGATATTCGGCTGCCTGGCACCGGAAGCAGCCTCCGAGCTATTCCTCTCCGCCTTTACGAGGGGGTGGGAGGGATTGACCGAGGAGAACGAAGCGTGCTTGCAGAATTTAATCATCGATGTTGATGTAGCCAGCATGATCGCCAGCACGCTGCCGTCCACCGGTCCTGTCGACGCCCTGGCAGTGCAGGATTTCATGTTCGGCCTCTTGACTTGTCTTCCCGATCCATTCCTATTAGATAGCTTCGCCCCGTCGCCGACTGATGATTCCTTGCTCTGGCAGTACTCCACCGATGGTTGGGTGGTTAATGCGCCAACCGTGGCCGGCGGCGTGGTCTATGTTGGCTCGGACGACAATCATGTATACGCCATAGACGCGGAAACCGGCGCACTATTGTGGAGCTTCCAGACAGGAGATGTCATCAGGTCAACTCCTACCGTGACCGGCGGCGTGGTCTATATCGGGTCCAACGACAATCTTATATACGCCCTAGATGCATCCACGGGAGCGTTGCTGTGGCAACACGATACCGGCGACTGGGTGCAGTACTCCCCCACCGTCCGTGAAGGAACCGTCTATCTCGGCGCCCTGGCGGACGGGGATCACAAGATCCATGCCCTTGACGCGGTAACCGGCGAGCAACTGTGGGTCGCCGAGATGCCGTATCCCTTCACTCCCGAGTTCGCTCCGACGGTCGCGGGCGACAACGTCTACGTGCCCGGCGCGTTCGGCGAATTCCACGCCCTCGACGCCGCAACCGGAGCGCTGGCCTGGAGCTTCGATGCCGGAATCCCTGTGGAGTCTGCACCCGCGATCGTCGAAGGAGTCGTGTATCTCACGGCCGTCAACACCGCCTACGCGCTGGACGAGTCGACCGGAGCGCTTATCTGGAGCTACGGAACGGAACGGTTCCCGGCCAGAAGCTTCCCGGCCATCGTCGTGGACGGCGTCTACTACTTCTCGCCGGATGACCATCTGTACGCGCTCGACGCCGCAACGGGAGAAGTGCTGTGGTTCCACCAAGCGGACGCCATGATCAGCACAAGCCCTCTCGTCGCCGACGGCATGGTGTACGCGGGATCGGAGGCAGGCAGCTTCTATGCCTGGGACGCCGCCAGCGGCGATCTGATCTGGAGCCATCAGGCAGGGGAGCCGGCGTTGGATTCACCGACGGTCGCCGATGGCATCCTGTACGCCGAATCCACCGACGGTCATCTTCGCGCCCTGCATGCCGCAAGCGGAGAGCTGACCTGGAGCTTCCAGAAAGGCTATGTCTCGGGCATCCAGGCCTACACCGTCACCGAAGGCGTGTTGTACGTGAGCGCTCTGGACGGCGGCGTCTATGCATTCACCGCCCCAGCCGGAAAGTAGGGCCGTGGCTGCACGACCAAGACCTTCACACCGCACGGCGCCGATGCAGATGAAATGGCGTGCTGACCAGCAGCGTTCTACCGTTCACTCCAGGAAAGCGCTATGAAATCTCGCCCATCACCAGACGGATCTGACCCCTTGCGCTTCGCGAAAACCCGTCTCAGATTCACCTTGGCGCCCGCCCTCCTGGCGCTGCTCTTGTTCACCGCCTGCGGTGAATCCATGCCGGAGCCGCCCCCAGATCCGCCTGCCGCGCCTGCGCCAGAAACGACTCCCGCACCGGCGGACGCCGCCGAGGAAACGAAGATTCTGACCATCCTCTATTGGCAGGCTCCTTCCCTACCGAGCCCATATCTCTCCGGCGGCATCAAGGACACCGATGCCGCCGCCGTAACCCTGGAGCCCTTGGCCAACTACGGCCCGGACGGCCGGCTGGTGCCCAAGCTCGCCGCTGAGATCCCCACGCTCGAGAACGGCGGCTTCTCCTCGGATCTGACGTCGATCACCTGGACACTGCGGGAAGGGCTCAAGTGGTCCGACGGCAGCGACATGACGGCCGACGATGTCGTCTTCACCTGGCGCTACTGCGTGGATGAGGAGACCGGCTGCACCGCCGAGAGCGCGTTCGCGGGCATTCAATCCGTCCAATCCCTCGACAGCCGCACCGTGCAGATCACCTTCGAAGCGCCGACATCCTATCCCTACACCGCCTTCGTGGGCGCCGGACTACCCATCATCAGCAGCCGGCAGTTCGCCGGCTGCATCGGCGCGGTCGCCGTGACCTGTGAAGTGCAAAATACCGCGCCCCTCGGCACCGGCCCTTACCGGATCGTCGATTTCACGCCTAACGATCAGGCTCTCTACGAGCGCAACCCGTTCTACTGGGGCCCGGCCCCGTACTTCGATCGGGTCGTCCTCAAGGGCGGCGGCGAAGCGGTCTCGGCGGCCCGCGCCGTGCTGGAGGCCGGGGAAGCGGACTACGCCTGGAACCTGCAGGTGGAGCCCGAACTGCTCGCCGAGATGGAGGCAGCGGGACGGGGCACGATCGTCTCCGCGTTCGCGAGCCTCGTGGAACGCATCGTCGTCAATCAGACGAATCCCGATCCGGCCCTCGGCGACGACCGCTCCGAGTACTTGGACGGGGGCAACCCGCACCCGTTCCTGACCTTCACGCCGATCCCGCGGGCGATGTCGATGGCGATCGACCGCAACCTCATCGCCGAGCAGCTCTACGGCTTCGCCGGCCAGCCCGCCTGCAATCTGATCACGGCGCCCCCAAGCTATGTGTCGACCGCCAACGACGGCTGCCTCTCCCAGGACCTCGCGGGCGCCAACCGGCTGCTGGACGAGAGCGGCGTCCTCGACGACGACGGCGACGGCGTCCGCGAATACAACGGCACGCCGCTCCGCGTCACCTTCCAAACCTCCACCAACGCCATCCGGCAGAGCACGCAGGCGCTGATCCGCGATTGGTGGGGCCAGATCGGGATCGCGGCCGAGCTGATCGACCACGACGCGGCCGTCTTCTTCGGGGACGACCCGGGTGCCAGCTCCTATCGCCGCTTCTTCGCAGACGTGCAGATGTACGCCTCGGACTCCGGCATCGACCCCCAGCAGTCCCTGGCCGGTCTGACCTGCGCCCACATTCCGACGCGGGAGAACAACTGGGCGGACAGCAACATCGCCCGCGCTTGCAATGCGGAGTACGACGGCCTCATCAACCAGCTGGCCCAAACGGGACCGGGGCCGGAGCGCGAGGCGCTGATCAAGCAGCTCAACGACATCTACGTGCAGAGTTACTACGAGATCCCGCTCGTCAACCGGGGCCTCGTCTCCGCCCACCTCAACACCCTGCAGGGCGTCCACCTCAGCGGCTGGGACAGCGACATGTGGAACATCGCCGAGTGGCGCCGCTAGCCGCCCGGACTATCCCCTCCCCATCTGGAGCGGACGAAAAGCCTGGTCCTCAGGAGCGATCGCGGACCACTGTGGGTGCACTAAATCGCGGGGCCATATCTTCGTGCATGGGTTGCTGGCCTGCACTACCAACATCCACACTATTAGGCTGCGAGATACTGCTAAGGGTTGAGGAAGAATCACCTACAAGACCTTCATCTGCAGATGATGTCGACCCCCCGCCATCTCTCGACTTCGCACCGTGGTCCTCTGCTTTTCTTTCCACAGACATCTCTCGGTCTGTGGACTCTATCCGCGGTGCTGGCGGCACCCACACCTTCAACTCCTGCACAACATCATGATAGAAGTTGTGCACCAGCGCCTCGACACTAGCGACAAATGATCCACGGCCACGCCCTTTTTTGATTCCCATAGGGCGGTCCATCGCAACAGTGAACCGTAGTGGAAGATCCCTTGGATCATCGGGCATCAACAGGCACTTCACATCTCTACGAACATCCGCCAGCAACATTGATGTTGATCGGCGTCCCTTGAATCGCGCCGTGATCTGAGCATCGTTAGGGGCGTTGGGTATCTGCCGCACCAGCCAGTTGATCCTGCTAGTCGTTTTCTTCGTCTCAGGTGCCTTCAGAGTCACCGAAGCGTGGATTCGCTGGGCATGCAGGTAGACCGAGAGGTGTACATCCGCTGCCGCGCCAGGAATCCGCAACACGCCGTCCAGTTGGCGATCAGCGACTAGTTGGTCCTGGAGATCACGAGTGCGCTTCTCCGGATCTTGTCGATGCGCCTTGCTCGTAACAACTTCAACCTTGATTCCTAACTCCCCGCTCAGCTTCAAGCTGAGATGGCGCAGAAATTGATCCCAGCGCATGACAAACTCACGAATACCTTCACTTCCCTGGTAGAGCGTGCCAAGTCGCGCAGCCTCGCGAATCCTAGGCCAACGCGCACCAAAACCATCAAAGCGCCAAGCACCAGAGCGCTCATCCCCGAGATAGTGGATCAATTCGTCCAGCAGCCAAGCCTGTTCCGGATCAGAAACTTCCTTCTGTCTGCGCAAGGCCAGCGCCGTCGTCAGGACGTGCATCCAAGACCAATGAATCAGCTGTACGTTCTTGAGCAATTTCTTGGAAATCTGCGCAGGATGAGGCAAAGAGGGCGAAACAAACTCGTTAGAGATAGTGATCATAGCGTCGAAGCCCTCTTGATTAGCCAGGCGGACATAGGCTTCGATCTGGTCTTTGGCAAGGATATTTTGCCCGGTCTTCACTTCGAGGAGCGCGGTCCACTGCTTTCCTCCCCATGTCACTCTGATGAGACCATCTGGTTGAAGGCCGCGGTCGCCCGCTTTACCGGAGAACCACGGTTCCGCGAACGTTTCAGGTCGTCCCGCTGGTGCTCCTAGTGGACGCAGAAGCGAGCGACTGAAGCTCGGAATGATCGACATGACAGCCAAAACAGCGGATGTTGCCGCCGCCTCTTGCGCCGTCCCACCCTTGAGGCCCCGGATAGGAATAAGCCGCGCCTTTTCCCAATTCTCCGTGCCTTCCAACTCAGCCATTCTTGGTCCCTTCCATCCAGACAGAAAGTGCTCCGGTGGCGCTATGTTACGTACTAAAACCGATAATCGCACGAAGGAACCCGCCGCAGGGGCGAGCCTCCGAGCAAGCTACGGGGCGGTCTTTAGTCGTCCTCAAGCAAGGCGCAGGTGAGATCGTCGATCCACCAGCACTCGCACGTGGTGAGCGCCTCGTGGGGGGCTGCGCTGGGTCGCTCCCTAGCGGGCTGCCTCGGCGCCCCGTTGCCTTGGGCGCGCCGCCCAACGCGCCAGCGCCTTCTGCGGCGCGGTGATCTCCTCGACCGCCGTGTAGTAGGAGTCCTGCCAGCCATCCTCGGGCAGCCCCGTGAAGAGCATCAGGTTCAGCGGATACTCATCGCCCTCGGCCACGCGGCGGACGTCGTCCCGAAACAGGAACGTCGGCTTCTTGCAGGCGATCGCCATTCCCAGCTCGACCATCACCCCCTCGTCGGGCGGGACGCCGTTGACGACGGCGAAGATCGCATCGGACTCCACCACGTCGCGGAAGTCGGCCTGGCCGATGCGGTACTCCCACCCCGCCTTCTGGAAATCGTCGGGGTTGTTGCGGGCAAAAGGCTCCCAGACCTCCAAGCCAAGCTCCTCCAGCGCCGCCACGATCGGCGGCAGGAGCAGGGCCCGCTGCTGGGTGGAGAATCCGTAGGGATTCGCCAAGTAGATCGTCTTCGCCATGGTCATGCTTCCCGTGCGACGGGCGCCTTGTAGCGACTCCGCCACTTGACCCATGCACCGTCCACTTGGAGACGGCCTCACCAGCCGCTCTCGTCGGTCATCGCCATGGACTGCGCGCGGCCAGGCCCTCTACGCCCGATCCGGATCGCTCTCGGAGCGCTGAGCCGCTTCCGCAGGCCCGCGGTCAGTCGTCGTCGCCGTACTCTTCCGGCATCAGCACGAACTCGGGGTAGGCCTCGAGTCCCAGCTCGCCGGCATCCTGACCGAGACGCTCGACCTGCTTCGAGACCCGGACGCTGACGGTCACGTCCAGCAATCGCCACAGCAGGAACGACACCGTGAACACGAACGCGCCGATCGCCAAGATGCCGACCAGTTGCACGCCGAAGTCCCCGCCGGCGGCGATACAGACCGCCAGGGTGCCCCAGATGCCGGCGAAGAGGTGGGCCGGCACCGCGCCGACGACGTCGTCCAGCTTGATCTTCTCGAAGAGCTTGAGCCCGGCGACGACGATCAAGCCGCCGATGGCGCCGATGACGATCGCCCAATAGTGATCGACGATGTCGGGACCGGCGGTAATCGAGACGAGCCCCGCGATCGCGCCGTTGAGGCCGGCGAAGAGGTCGGTGCGTCCGAGGATGTAGCGCGAGACGGCGAGCGCGGCCATGACGCCGGCCGCCGCCGCCAGGTTGGTGTTCACGAGCACGTGGCTCATCGCCACCGCATCGCCCGCGCTCCCCAACGCCAGCTGCGAGCCGCCGTTGAAGCCGAACCACCCCAGCCAGAGGATGAAGACGCCCAGCGTCACCGCCAGGATGTTGGAGGGAGGCGTGGCCTTGACCGAGCCGTCGCGGCGGAATTTCCCCAGCCGCGGCCCGACCACCAGGATGCCCGCGAGCGCGGCCCAACCGCCGGTGCTGTGCACGATCGTCGAGCCGGCGAAGTCCTGGAACCCCATCTCGGCCAGCCAGCCGCCGCCCCAAGTCCAGGCGCCCACGATCGGATAGATGATCGCCGTCAGCACCAGCACGAAGGCGAAGAACGACCACATCTTGACCCGCTCGGCGAGAGCGCCGGAAACGATGGAGGCCGCGGTCGCCACGAAGACCATCTGGAAGAACCAGTCCGACATGGTGGCGTACGAGGAATCGGCCAGGACGGCGTCCACCGCGCCCTCCTCCCCATCGAGCAGCGCAATCTCGGCGGCCGACGGTCCGTAGAGGAGGTCAAAGGAGCCGATGAAGCCCCCGACGATGTCGCCGTACATGAAGTTGTAGCCGATGATGAAATAGGCCAGCCCGGCGATCGAGTAGAGCCCCACGTTCTTGAGGCAGATCATCGAGGCGTTCTTGGTGCGCACCGAACCGGATTCGAGCATGGTGAATCCGGCGCACATCCACATCACCAGCGCGCCCCAGACCAGGAACGAGAACGTGTTGAAGATGAACGCGCTCTCCTCCTCGACTCCCGCCGCGTGCGCCACGGCGGGACGAGCCAAGAGGAGGACGACCGTCGCGAGGCCCGTGGCCGCCAGCATGGCGGCGAGACGGCGCTGCAAAAGGATATTGGTTAGCACTCTCAAAGCAGTTTTGCGATCAACCACCGCTGTCCCTCGATTTGGAATGACGATACGGAATGGCCAGCTTGGAGCAGGAGGCACCCATGCGTCGGTCACCGATCCCCGGTCGCAGGATCGACGCGCCGAGATTGACGGAAGCGCGGCATGCGGTCAAGCCATTGAAGGGAGAGAACCCGAGATGTCTACCGGGGCCGCGCCCTTGGTCGACATAGTGGCTAGCACGGCGCGCGTTGGAACGGGATCTCCCTGCGTTTCCGGCAGCAGCAAGCCCGCTCATTTCCGAGCCAGCGTTCTCTGACAAGCGCGACCGCAGCAACTCTGCGAGCATGCGCCCACTCCGGCGCGGACGCACCAGCAAGCGAGGACCTCATGTCCACCGAACCCTCCCTCACCATTGAGACCCTGCTCCCCGGCATGTCCTGGTTCACCGACATCGGACGCGTCTCCTTCTGCTCCATCCTCCTCATCACCGCAGAGGACAAGCGCATTCTCGTCGACACGGGGCACGCCGGCCGCCGCGTCGCCACGCTGGAAGCGCTCCGAGTGCGCGGCATTCAACCCACGGAGATCGACTACGTTTTCCAGACGCACGCCCACTTCGACCACGTCCAGAACTTCGACCTCTTCCCGGACGCTCCCGTCCTCCTCACCCCCGCGGAGCTCCAGTACGTGCAGCGCCCGCATCCCAACGACTTCGGCACGCCCCTCTGGACCGCCGCCGCCCTCGCCACGACCCGCACGCAAGAGGTCAGTGAAGGCGATGAGATCGCGCGCGGCGTCCGCGTCATCGAGCTTCCCGGCCACTCCGCCGGCAGCGCCGGCCTTCTCCTCGAAACCGAAGCCGGCCGCATCGGCGTCGCCGGTGACGCTGTGGCTGCCGGTTGGTCGGCTCGCGATCGCATGCCGGCCATCGTCTTCTGGAACGAGCAGCAGTCCCGCGAGAGCATCGACAAGATCCTGGCCAGCGCCGATCTCATCTACCCGGGCCACGACCGGCCTTTCCGTCTCGTCGACGGCGAGATCGCCTATCACGAGCCCTTCCAGCTCACCATCGGCAACCTCGACCCGGCCCGTGAAGGCCTCCGCTTCGACCCGACCCCGCCCACCACGTTCATCATGCCCGGCATCGAAACGCAGACGCTCTAACCTACGCGGCGGGCTTCCAAATCCGAGGCGTAGAGATCCCCCGTCCCCGGGCCATCAAATCCTGAGGCTGGGCCTCTCTCGGGCTATCGCACGCCCCCAGGGCGGGACCGTCGGGCTCTCCGCAGCCGGGCGCGGGCCGCGCTGGACCGGTGAGACTTACCCCGGCGGCGATGGAGGAAACGGCTCTAGGTGAAGCTCCTCCGACTCCTCGACATCCTCCACTTGCATCAGCAAGGCCGGCAGGATGGCGACCAGGGCCAGGAACCCCGCGATCGTGAAGAGGTTCTGGAAGACGGTCACGCCGGCCTCGATCAAGGGGGCCTCGGTTTCCTCGAACGTATCGCCGAGCGTCACGTGGCCGGTCAGGCTGTAGAAGCGCTCGATCCCCCAGGCGGACAAGGCCGCCAGCCCCAACGCCATCCCCATCATGCGCGAGGCGGTGACCAACGAGGCCGCGGCGCCCCAATAATGACTCGGCGCCGCGCTCAAAGCGCTGACGTGTATGGGAGGAATGACCAGCCCAAATCCAAAACCCGCCATGACCAGAGGCACAGTGAGCCTGGGTTCCGCCACCACCGTCTCCCAGCTACTCATGACCAGCAAGCCCGCTCCGATAAGCGCCAGGCCAGCGACGCACACCGGTCTCACTCCCGTCCAACGCAGAATGTATCCTCCTACCAGCGCCCCTATCGGAATGCAGGCCGTAAGACGAAACAGGTGGAGGGCGCTCTCCCAGGCCTCCTTCTCCATGACGGTGGCGGCCATGAGGGGCACGGCGACCAGGGAGATGATGAGGGCGACCCCCACGAGAAACTGGGTCATGTTGGATGATGCAAAAGCCTTGGAGCTGTACAGAAACGACGCGAACAGCGGTTGGATCGCTCGTCTCTGGACGACCACAAACACGCCTACCAGGAAAATCCCAAATGCGATCAGCAGATAGGGGACGATGGAATCCCCCGTAAAGACGCTTCTTTGGGCCAGCGCCATGGTGAGAACGGTGAGGGCACCTGCCAGCGCCAGCGCCCCGAAGTAGTCCATTTTTGCCCCAGGATTGACCCGGTTCGGCAAGATGGCCAGAAGGCCGATCAGAAAGAAGCTCTGGGGAATGTCCAGCCAGAAAATCCAGCGCCAGCCAATCCACTCGATGATGGCTCCGCCGTAGAGGGGGCCCAACACGGACCCCGCTTCGGCCGAGGCGGCCACGAGTCCGAGCGCAACTCCCCTCTTCTCCGGCGAAACGGCTCCCACCGCCATAGCCAGACCGATAGGAACCGTGGCCCCGCCGCCGATGGCTTGGAGCACCCTGGCAGATACGATCCAAGAGAAGTCCGGCGCAATCGCCACCAACGCCGACCCGATGGAGAACAGAACCAGTGCGGCTTGGAACATCCTGACGCGGCCGCGGACATCGGACAGGCGCCCCGCCAACGGCATGGCCACGGTGTAGGCGATCAGATAGCCGGTGACGATCCACGCCGCCGTGTCGAGGTCCGTAAGGGGGATTTCCAAGTCCACCATGACGGCGGGCAGCGCGGCCACCACCACGGTCTGGTCCAGGGCAGTCGAGAATACCCCCAGGCACAGGATCGATAGGACGACCGTCTGGGAAGAACCCAGGGACCTAAAGCCGGACCGGGCGGCGTTCATGGCCCAGCGGCGGTATCCGGAAGTTGGATCTCAACGGGGACGTTCACGTCCGAGATGGTCACTAGACGCTTCGTTCCCAGCGCGTCGTCGTCGTAGAGCCGGCCATCGATTCTCATCTGCCGCAAAATGTGCTCACCCTCGTCAATCCACAGGGTCAACGTGATGGGATGACCCGGATCCAGGGCCGTGATGAGGGCCGACAGCTCTTCCGAAACGATATTGCCCTCGACCAGGATCGTCTGAGCGTCCCCTACGGTCTCCCGGCCTGTAATGGCCGCGTCCCTCATCAGGGGCAGCACCTCGCTCAACGCCGGGCCTACCCTCCCGAAGTTGAAGGGCACCTGATCGAGGGGCAGGGGAAGCCACGGCGCGTCCTCGGAGAACTTCATGAATGCCTGCTCCCCCACCGCTACCATTTCGATCTCCACGAATCCCATCGCAGCAGCCACCACCTCCACCAGCATCCGAAAGCCGTCGGGAGACTTTATCTCCGCTTCCATGCTCTTGAACGTCGTCCCAAAGAATTGGGCTCCCGATTCCGTTTCATCGACCATCGCGACCTTGGCCGTGGACATGGCGGCTAACTCTTCCCCCGCACTCGCGAGCAACTCATCCACCGACAACTCGTCGGTGGATGTGGATCCCCCTCCGCATGCGGCTGCCGCGAACAGGAAACCGACCGCCAACACGGTGATGGATAAGTTGAGACGTAACGTCTTGGACCAGTTCATCTGCCTATCTCCATGACCCGCAGCCTACGGAGAGACGGCGATCGCACGAAGAACTGAGCCTTCTTCCAATCACCCACGCGCGGCCTTCGTTGGGCGAAGATCCACTCCAAGGCACTCCTCCAGCAGTGTGGAGAGCGGCCTCGAGCGATGCTGCGTCGGACGGTGCGCCCGCCATCCCTACACCATCTATCGGCCTAGCGACGCCAAACGAGTATCTCCCAACCAACGGTTGGGGGCGTCTGGCCATTGATGGTATCACCGTATGCGCCCTCGTCGTCGCACGGTCGCAGGCGACGATACGCCATTCGATGAGCGGGCTGGCGGCATTGGGTTATGCCCGGGCGGATCGACCGACACCGCGAACGGGAAAGCTTCTCTGGGCTCTATGGGCGTAGAGTTTGTCCAGTTGCGATCTGAAACACAAAGGCTCTAGACCAATAGAAGATCCACAGGCGCTCCCACAGCCAAGCTCCGCAGAAGGCCGCCACACGACCCGTCTGATCGTCGACGGTATGAACGTGATCGGCTCCCGGCCCGACGGCTGGTGGCGCGACCGCAAGGGCGCCGCCCGCCGTCTCGTAGCACAGCTCCAAGCGCTGGCCGCCTCCAGCGACGACGCGCTTGCCGTCGTCCTCGACGGCCGCCCCCTCCCCGGCCTGCCCGAGGGCGCGCACCAAGGCGTCACCGTCTACTACGCCACCCGGCCCGGCCCCAACGCCGCCGACGACCGCATCGTCGATCTCATCGCCGCCGATGCCAACCCCAACTCGCTCACGATCGTCACCTCCGACCGCACCCTCCGCGAGCGCGCTCGGCATCTTCGCGCCGAGGTCGTCGGCGCCGGCGCCCTGCTCCGACGCCTCGACGCCCTTGAAGGCTAGCCCGCGTCCGGCGGCTCGATCTTAGGCAAGCTCCCAGACCACACGCCGCCGTGCCCGTCCCGCACCTCCACGAAGATCAGGGTATCCGTGCGGCCGATCAGCTCCACCCGCCATTCCTCGGCGGGCTCACGGCTTTCCTCATCACCGGTTCCCTCATGATTTCGGGGGGTCGCGTCGCTCATCCTGCCCTCGCATCCCGCCGGATCCCGCAACCGGCACCGGTGCCGGCGTCCGCACGGGCGGCTCCCTCATGGGAGGAAGCCCCGGCCTCGGACGCGCTTCGGCGCTCTCGCGGTCCCGCAGCCGCCGGTAGCGCCATACCGCCCCGGCCAGCACCGTCACGATCATCCCACCCACCACGAAATACACCAGCGACGCCACTCCAAGCGTGCCCGTGAGTCCGAATGGGAGCCAGATCGCTCCCCCAAGCAGCACTCCCATCGACGCCGGGAATCGCACGAGCCACTGCACCACCCGCTGCCCATACGACCGCTGACTGGCTCCTCCCCACTCCATCCTGCGATGCTACCAGCCGATCGATCCAAGCCGTCGCCAGCCTGCGGTAGGCTCTGCCGGGCAGCGGTCGCCGGCCGCGCTGCGTACCCGCGCCGGCGCCCATGACGGGCCGTCCAATACCGCCACCCCCCTGCTCAGACGTCGGAGAGCGAAATGACACCCAAGCTGTTGCGCAAACTGCTCCGCCGCAGCGACGCCGGCCCGGGCAAGCCTCCGCCCTTCGTTCGCGCCCTCGCCGACGCCCTGCCGACCAACGGCCTCACCGTCTCGCTGATGCCCCCCGAGGCCCCCGAGCACGCTCTCGGCCGCCTCCCAGGCGCCCAGGCGCGGGGGCTTCTTCAGATCAGTGACGGCCCTCCCGACCTGATCAATTGCACCAGCGTCGATGTCGGCCAGGGACACCTCAGCCAGGGCGAGAGCACTGGCTTCCACTGGCTCATGCGCGCCAGCCGTCTCTCCTCCACATGGTCCAGCGCCCGCGTCGACGCCCATCGCGAATTCAGCGCGAGCGACATCGGCAGCGCGCGCCACTTCCGCTGGGCTCCCCTCGACAGCGCCGCTACCTCCCGCGCCGCCGCCGTGCTCCTGCAAGAGCGCGGCAACGCCCGCGCCGCCAACGCCGAATCCCTGAACGACCGCATCCTTCGCCTCCTTCAGCAACCGGAGCTGCTCTCGCTCCAGCTCGAGCCGGAAACGGACGCCTGGTACCGCTGCTCGCTCTACCTCGGCTATGAGCGCGCCCTCGAAGGCGGCGAGATCGCAACGCTCCGCGATCTCTGCCGTCTTCTGGTCACCCGTAACTCGGTATCCGCGACAACAGACCCTTAGAACGACTCTCGTTCAGAGAGCGCAGTCAAGCACTCCAGACCGATCACTCCAGATCGATCATCCGGCCCGGCGCGATCCGCAGACTCGGCACTCACCCCGACCGGCCGATCGACGCCAAGCACGACCTCCACCGATCCAATAGTCAATCGATCCGAACGACCGCGCCGAGCTCGGCACGGCTCCCCAAAAGCCCAGGATCAGCCTTTATCGCTTGCATCCCGTTGCTCCTGCAACGGGATGCACCAGCCCATGTTTTCTCTGTTGCGAACCTCACAGCGACTGCGTTGACGACCCCGGCGCTCTGGCGCACGTTAAACCCAACGCTTCAACAAGAAACGGGAGTGCGACATGGCCATTCGACTCGGCGACAGCGTCCCAGACTTCACGGCGCAAACCACAGAAGGGGAGATCCGCTTCCACGACTGGCTCGGCGATAGCTGGGGCGTCCTCTTCTCTCATCCCGCAGACTTCACCCCCGTCTGCACGACCGAACTCGGCGCCGTCGCCAAGCTCAAGCCCGAGTTCGAGAAGCGCAACACGAAGATCATCGGCCTCAGCGTTGATCCTCTCGAAAGCCACAAAGGCTGGATTGAGGACATCAACGACACCCAGAACACGACCGTGAACTTCCCCATGATCGCGGACTCCGATCGCCACGTCGCCCTGACCTACGACATGATCCAGCCCAACGCCGACGCGACCGCCACCGTTCGTTCCGTCTTCATCATCGACCCGGCCAAGAAGCTGCGCCTTACCCTCACCTATCCTGCCTCCACCGGCCGCAACTTCGCCGAGATCCTCCGCGTCATCGATTCCCTCCAGCTCACTGAATACGAAAAGGTCGCCACCCCCGCCGACTGGCAGCAAGGCGACGACGTCGTCATTCTCCCCTCCATCCCAGACGAAGAAGCCAAGCAGTTGTTCCCTCAAGGATTCAAGACCCACCGCCCCTACCTCCGCACGACGGCCGCCCCCCGTTGAGCCGCCTCCGCTAAGCTGCCTTCGTCACCTCCCCTCGGTACCCGTGCCGGGGTCGCAGATCGACCCGCACCGGGGCGAAACGGAAGCAACAGCATCATGCCTCTCTTCGACACCAGCCGGAAAAGCGGCGCCGCCGCCGAAGCCCGCCTCGTAAAAGACCAGGCCGCCTGGCTCGTCACCGTCTCTCCGGACGGCGTCCCGCAGCCGAGCCCCATCTGGTACCTCTGGGACGGGGAGACTTTCCTCATCTACAGTGAGCCCAACAAGCCCAAGATCCGTAACATTCAAGCCAATCCCCGCGTAGCCCTCCACCTCGACGGCGACCGCGCCGGCCGCGACATCGTCGTCGTGGAAGGCACCGCCGCGATCGGCGGTCCCCCGGCCGACACCGTCCCCGCATACGTCCAGAAATACACCGAGGGCTTCAAGCGCATCGGCATGGACGCCGCCAAGTTCGCAGCCTCCTACGACGTCCCCATCCGCGTCCGTCCCGATCGCACCCGCGCCTGGCTCGTCACCAACCCGAACGACTGACAACCCCTGGACGCGGGCGACCGGCGCCCGCACCAAGCCCGTGGGCAGCACAGCCGCCCGAATATCGCCCAGCGCTACCATGCAGGGAACATGCACCTCTACCGGATCGAGGAGCGCCAGACCGTCCCCGCCGACCTCCCCAACGCCTGGGATTTCTTCTCCAATCCCGCCAACCTGGCCCGCATCACCCCGCCCGACATGGGCTTCGAGATCACCGTTCCACCACCGGAACGCATCTATTCCGGCCTCATCATTAGCTATCGCGTTCGCCCTCTTCTCGGCATCCCCGTCGAATGGGTCACCGAGATTACGCACATCGATGCGCCCCACTACTTCGTCGACGTCCAGCGTGGCGGCCCCTACGCCTTCTGGCATCACGAGCACCAGTTCCGCGCCGTGCCGGGCGGTACCGAGGTCCACGACCGCGTCAGCTACGCCCTGCCCTTTGACCCCCTCTCCCGCCCCCTCCACGACCACCTCATCCACCCCCGCCTCCGCGCCATCTTCGAATATCGCCGTCGCGCACTCGATCGCATCTTCGGTCCACCGCCCCCCGCCCGGACAACGAACCTCGATCGGCTGACGAACGGTGCGGGGAAATAATCCGGCGAGCCGGCTAGTTGGGAGGCGCCCACGGCTGCATCCTGCCACCCAGCCGTTTGATCGCCTGATACCACAACGCCGACGGCACGGCCGTCACCACATCCCCGGGCTCGCTCTCCGCCACCACCCATGCCCCGGAGTTCAACTCCGATTCCAGCTGCCCTCCCGCCCAGCCCGCGTGCCCACTGAACACGCGCACGCCGCGCACCCGCGAGCCCAACGACCCCGGATCACCCCGTAAGTCCACCATTCCCACCTGGGCAACTATCGGCCGCCAGCCCTCCTCCTCTTCTGCCTCCAACTCCGCCTCCGCCAGATCAACCAGAGCCAGCGCCGCCTCCCGTGACATCGGTCCTCCGATAAACACGACCCGTGGCGCGGATGTCATACCCGCCCACTGCGCCAGCGTCGTCTCCACGGCCACATCGCTCGGCCGGTTCAGCACCACCCCCAGCGCTCCCCGTTCGCTGTGATCCAGCAGCAGCACCACCGTCCCGAAAAAGTTCGGATCCCCCAGGACGGGCGTTGCGATCAGCAGCTTCCCCTTCAACGACTCGTCAGCCACGCCGATTCCGCCTTCGTACCCGACCCTCCGCAGGCCCCATTGACCCCTGCCACCGACAACGACGCACGTACCCCCGTCGCCAACGCGTAGAGTCTACCGTCGTCTTCTGCGCTCCACCGCATCGTCTCCGTTAGTTGCTAGTCCAATACCCCACTCACTAGCATGCCGCCTGGCTCGCGCGCCGCAGCCGCCGCGTGCCAAGTGGCCACCGGTGATCCCGACCGAGAGACCCCAGCGGAGACGAGGCACAGTATGGCGTCCGATACTCGCTACAAAATATCCGTCGACACCGGAGGCACCTTCACGGACCTCGTCCTCGCCAATCAGCAATCCGTCCTCGGCCTGTACAAATCCCCCACCACCGCCGCCGACATGTTTCACGGCATCAAGAGCGCCATGGACCTCGCCGCCGAGTCCAACGGTCTCACCCTCCACGACTTGCTGGCCGCCACCGACGCCTTCGTCTACTCCACCACCGTCTCCACCAACGCCATCCTTGAAGGCAAGATCGCCAAGACCGCCTTCTTCGCAACCAAGGGCCATCCAGACAGCCTGCTCTACCGCGAGGGCGGCAAGTTCCAGTCCCACAATCTCGCCATGCCCTTCCCGGAGCCCTACGTCCCCCGCAGCCGCACCTTCGAGATCGAAGAGCGCATCCTCGCGGACGGCACCGTTTATCAAGAGCTCGATGAGGAGCAAGTCAAGCGACAGATCCAGCGCCTGCATGACATGGGCGTCGAGGCCGTCGGCGTCTGCCTCCTCTGGTCCCCCGTCAACCAAGACCATGAAAAGCGCGTCGGCGCCCTGCTCAAAGAGTACGCCCCCAACGTGGAGGTCACCCTCAGCCATCAGCTCAATCCCATCATCCGGGAATATCGCCGCGCCTCCGCCACCTGCATCGACGCCTCCATCAAGGCGCTCATGCGCGAGCACCTTACGGAAATCGACTCGCAGCTCCGCGAACTCGGCTTCCAGGGCGACCCGCTCATGGTCACCCACATGTCCGGCGGCGTCCTCAATCTTGAGGAGATGGTCGTGCGCCCCCTCCACACCGTGGACTCCGGCCCCGCCCTCGCCCCCGTCGCCGGCCTCGCCTACGCCGAAGCCGACATCGATACCGACTACTCCGACCTCCTCGTCGTCGATGCCGGCGGCACCTCCTTCGACGTCAGCCTCACCCGGAACGGCTCCATCCTCTACACACGCGAGAAGTGGCTCGGCGAAAAGTGGTCTGGTCACATGACCGGCCTGCCCGCCGTCGATACCCGCTCCGTGGGCGCGGGTGGCGGCTCCCTCGCCTATGTCGATGCCGGCGGCCTCCTCCAGGTCGGCCCCGAAAGCGCCGGCGCGAACCCCGGCCCCGCCTGCTACAACCTCGGCGGCGACCGCCCAACCGTCACCGACGCCGCCGTCGTCCTCGGCCATATCGACCCGGCCTACTTTCTCGGCGGCCGCATGACCTTGGACCCTGTTCTCGCGAAAGCCGCCATCGATACCCACGTCGCCGCCCCCCTCAATCTCTCCACCGAAGCCGCCGCCCAGGCCATCATCACCGTCTCCTCGGAGCGCATGCGCGGCTTCATCAGTGAGATGACCATCTCCCAAGGGCTCGACCCCCGCGAATCGCTGATGATCGCCGGCGGCGGCTCCGCCGGCCTCACCATCGTCGGCATCGCCCGCGAGCTCAGCGTCTCCCACGTCCTCATCCCCAAGCTCGCCGCCGGTCTCAGCGCCATGGGCGGCCAGTACTCGGACCTCATGGCCACCTTCTCGCGCGGCTGGCACTCCACCTCCAAGGACTTCGACGCCGAGGGCGTCAACAACGCCCTCCGGGATATCGCCAACGACATGGACGACTTCTTCCGCCGCGTCAACATGGAAGGGGAACAAGTCCGGCAGTTCATCTGCGAGGCGCGCTACGTGCACCAAGTCTGGGAGCTCGACGTCAGCCTCGGCGACAAGGGCCGTATCGAAGGCGACGCGGACCTCAAGGCACTCCAGGACGAGTTCGACCGCGTCCACATGGAGCTTTTCCACGTCAACCAGCCCGGCCACGAGATCGAAATGATCAACTGGCGCGGGGAGGCCCGCGTCCGTCTCCCCCGCCCCGAGCTTCTCGGCAGCAGTGGCGGCGACGGCGGGGGCGCGCAGGCCAGCCAGCGCACGGCGTACTTCGAGGGCCAAGCCCTCGACACCGCGATCTACACCGGCGCCTCCCTCGCCCCCGGCACCCAGATCGACGGCCCCGCCATCATCGAAGAGCCCACCACCACCATCGTCGTCATCCCCGGCGCCCAAGTCACCGTGCGCCCCGCTCACTACCTCGTCCGCGTTGGCTCGGACTAGCGAGCGAGTCCCGTACTGCCAACGTCCAGCGACGCGTCCGATCCGGCCCCATGCCGATGAGCAATGACCGCCCGCGAGCAGCACCGTCCGGCGGCCCCGCCTCAGGAGAAGTCATGTCTGACCACGACGAGCGAACGATCGACCCGGTGCAACTCCTGGTCATGGCCAACCGCATCGACGGCATCACCCGCGAAATGACCAACACCCTCGTCCGCACGGCCCGCTCCACCACCCTCGCCGTCCGCGACTTCTCCACCTCCATCTCCGACGTCAACCATCAGCTCTTCGCCGCCCCCGAAGGCATACCTTGCCATGTCTACGGTTCCGGCCTCCTCTGCGAAACCATGGCCGAATACCACCCCGACTTCAAAGAGGGGGACGCCTTTCTGCACAACGACCCCTACCTCGGCAACTCCCACCCGGCCGACCACACGATCCTCGTCCCCGTCTTCTTCGAAGGCGAGCACGTCTTCACCACCTGCATCAAGGCGCATCAAGCCGACTGCGGTAACGCCCTTCCCACCACTTACATGCCCAAAGCCATTGATGTCTATGCCGAGGGCGCGCTCATCTTCCCTTGCGTCAAGATCCAAGAGGATTACCAGGATGTGGGCGACATCGTCCGCATGTGCCAGAAACGCATCCGCGTCCCCGAGATCTGGTACGGCGACTATCTCGCCATGCTCGCCGCCGGCCGCGTCGGCGAGCAGCGCATCAAGGAGTTCTGCCAGAAGTACGGCCTCGAGACCGTCAAGCGCTTCCAGAGGGAATGGCTCGACTACTCCGAGCGCATGGCCGATGCCGAGATCCGCAAGCTCCCCAAGGGCACGGTCCACGGCGAAACCGCGCTCGATCCCTTCCCCACGCTCCCCGACGGCGTCCCCATGCAGGTCGATATCGAGGTCGATCCGGAGGCCGGCTTCGTCCACGTCGACCTCACCGACAACATCGATTGCACCCCCGCCGGCATCAACCTCAGTGAATCCACCGCCATCAACTGCGGCGTCACCGGCGTCCTCAGCGTTCTGAACTCCAAGCCGGAAGCCAGGAACGTCACCGTCCCCAACAACGCCGGCGCTTTCCGCCGCATCCCCGTCCAGGTCCGCGAGAACTGCGTCGTCGGCATCCCCCGTCACCCCTCCTCCTGCTCCATGGCCACCAACACCGTCGCCGACCGTTGCCTGGGCATGGTGTACTCCAGCATGAGCCAGCTCGGCGACGGCATCGGCCTGGCCGAGCCTTGCTTCGGCTCCGGCCCCTACCAGGGGGTCGTCTCCGGCTATAACCGCAAGCGCGATGAGCCCTTCGTCCTCCAGATCTTCTCCGGCACGGCCGGCGGCCCCGCCGGCCCCCAATCCGACGGCTGGCTCACCTTCCTCATCGCCAACGCCGGCGGCATGGCCTACTTCGATGAGACCGAGGTCATCGAACAGAAGTATCCCTTCGTCGTTTGGGACTCCTACGTCCGCGTCGATTCCGAGGGCGCCGGCCGCCAGCGCGGGGCTCCCGGCAACGTCTGCGTCTACGGGCCGCTCCCGGACCAGAACGCCATCGAGGTGCACTACTCCCTGGACGGCATGATCACCCCGCCCAAGGGCGTCCGCGGCGGCGGCGACGCGCTCGGCAACGAGGTCCGGCTGCAAGGGCCGGACGGGAGCGAGCGGCATCTCCCCGACATGGTCGGCGAGCAGATCGTCGACTCCGGCGAGCGCCTCATCTCCCTCTCCACCGGCGCAGGCGGCTACGGCGACCCCAAGACTCGCGACCCGCAAGCCGTCCTCACCGACGTCGCCGAAGGCTACGTCACCCCCGAGCGCGCCCGCGCGATCTACGGCGTCGCCCTGGCGGGGGACGCGAGCAAGGTTGAAACCCTGCGGATCGATGAGGCGTCTACCGCTGCCCTGCGCTCTCGCTAAACCGGCCCCACCGCGCCGGATAGCGCCGACGCCAGGGCCAGCCCGACCGCGCACGCCGCGAGAAGGCCGCGTACCCTCATGGCGGATTGGGAGGCTCGAAGAGGCTGGCGGCGATGGCAATCAGGGTGTCGATATCGGGAAACGCCCTGGACCCGCCGGAGGCGAAGACGCGGTACTCCGCGTCCATGGCGGGGTCATAGATATAAACCACCCCAACAATGGGGTACAGGTCCGTGGGTCGGTAATGAACGTAGGCGGGACGACCAGCGATCACGAGCGTGTGCCGGACATGGAGTCCTGTCGCGGCGATCCGCCGCCATCGTTTGCTATCGGCGTGTGCGCCATCGATCTCCACTTCAGCCCCGCGCGGCCCCCGCCACAGGGCGACGTAGCCGTACGGGGTAATGGCTCGGTAGATGCCCGCGCCGAGGAGCTGCCAGTCCTCCGGCAGCCGCGGCGTGCGCCAGTAGGGGAGCTCGGCCGCGCGCTCTTCCGTCCGCGCCCGGTCCGTCCAGGTCGCCGCGATCGCATCGAACGCCGCGATCGTTGAGGCGGGGGGCGGTTGAATCTCATGGGATTCAATCGCGCCTTCCCAGTTCTCCGGAATCAATTGAAAAGACCCGTGGACAATCGGCGTCGTCAAGGTGGGCCCGCCGAGGTTCGGGAGGTCCCCCCAGGCAAGGGTGGCGGACTGATTGGGATCGATCGCGCCCGTGCAGCCCGCATATGCGTAGGTCATCCAGGCCACGCCGACCTCCCGGTAGGCCGTGGGGGCGGCCGGATCGGGGCCGGCCGTGACCTGGTAGCGCACGAAGCAGTCGGCCGCCTGCCGCCACTCGACCAAGTCGCCCGCCTCCACCGCGTCGTAGAGATCCGCCTGCGGGACGCCGTGGGCGTCGTGCGTATGGATCCACAGGGCCGTGACCGTGCCGTCGCGTAATTCCTCGTAGGCGGTGACCACGCTGGCCGGATCGGCCGGGTCGGCCAAGAAGGCGTAGTGCCCCGGCTCCGCCACCGCCCCGCTGCGGTCGTAGGTGTCGTAGAGGAGGGACGTGGCTTCCGCTTCGTCCGTCGCTGCGGACGGATCTCCCGTGGGCGATTCGACTGGCGCCGCCGCCGGTTCAGAGGTGGCCGTCGCGGCTGGCGCGGGCGCATCCGGCACGGGCGGCCCGCCCGGCGCCGGGGGTGATTCCGGGATGGTTGCCGGGGGCGATGAACTCGCCGCTGTCGGTGGGAGCGTGGCCGTCGCGGGCGGCTCGACCGGCGCGACGGCCGACTCCGGGGTGGCTGCCGGGGATGGCGGGCTCTCCGGAGGCGGCAGGGCACCGTCCGCCGGTCCGCCGCACGCCGCCAGGCCACCCGCCAGCGCCATGACGAGGCCGGCGGCGAGCAAGAGGATCGCCCAATGGCGGGCGCGAGTCATGGCAGGGCGCCTCCACGGTCTTATCCAGGTTAACGCCGCCGCCGGGTGTGGGGTTCCGCTCGTCCCGCCCGCCCGGATGCCTGGGGCCGCACGGCGGGGTGGAGGGCTCGAAGCGGCTGCGGGCGAAGGCGAGGACGGCCAGCGCCGTTGGGCTCCCGCTTCCCTATCGCGAACCCGGCCAGCGGAACGTTCGCGGTACGGTAGGATTGGCCCACTCAGCGGCGCACCCTGCGCCATCACGATCGAGGAAGGCCATGCCCGTCCCCAAGCAGATCATCATCCCCGACCAGCTGCGCCTGCCCGCCGAGCGCTTCAACTACTCCCCCGGCATCAAGGTCGGCAACACCCTCTACATGGCCGGCCAGGTCGGCCGCGACGCCGAGATGAACGTCGTCGAAGAGACCGAAGCGCAGTTCGTCCAAGCCCTCGAGAACGTCGGCTCCATCCTCAAGGAAGCCGGGGGCGACTTCTCCGACGTCGTCGAACTGGAAACCTGGTTCGTCGACATCGAGCGCGACTTCCCCATCTTCCTCCCCATCAAGGAGCGCTACTTCACCGGCCCCCACTACCCCACCTGGACCGCCTTCGAGGTCGGCAATCTCGTCATGGGCCTCAAGATCGAGATTAAGTGCATCGCCGTCCTGGATGGCTAGAAGATCCCCGATGAGCACGATCCGGCGCGAATTCATCGTTCCCGACGACCTCAAAGCCGTCCACGACCGTTTCCACTACTCCCCCGGCGTCCTCGTCGGCGACACCCTGTATATCGCCGGGCAACTCGGCCGCGACCAAGATCTGAATCCCATCCGCGACCGCGAGGCGCAGTTCAGCGCCGCCTTCGAGAACGTCGGCAAAGTCCTCCATGCCGCCGGCGCCGACTTTCGCCACGTCGTCGAACTCGAAACCTACTTCACCCACTTCCAGGAAGACTTCCCGGTCGTTCTCGCCATCAAAAACCGCTACTTCCCCACGGACGGTCCCCACTGGACCGGCTGGGAAGTTCGCAAACTCGTCATGGGCCTCCGCTTGGAAGTCAAATGCACCGCCGTTCTCACGGACTAGCGGCGGGGAGCGGAGGCCCATCCGCCGCCGCACTCGCGCCTGAGACCGGCCCGGCGGGCAGCCTTGACCGACTGGACATCCCGCGGTGGGCCGGTTGCTCGTCCGGCCGCTTTGGCAACGCTTCCATCCCGCCCCGACGACACGCCTCAAGCAGCGGACGCGCGTAGCGATGGACCCCATCCAACTGCTCGTCATGGCCAACCGCATCGACGGCATCACCCGCGAGATGACCAACACGCTCGTCCGCACGGCCCGCTCCACGACCCTGGTCGCCCGCGACTTCTCCACCTCGATCTCCACCACCGAGCACGAGCTCTTCGCCGCCCCGGAGGGCGCTCCCGTCCACGTCTACGGCTCCGGCCTCCTCTGCCAAACCATGGCCGACCTGCACCCCGACTTCCAAGAGGGCGACGCCTTCCTCCACAACGATCCCTACCTCGGCAACACCCACCCCGCCGACCACACCGTCATCGTCCCCGTCTTCTATGAAGGCGAACACGTCTTCACGACCTGCGTCAAAGCGCACCAGGCCGATATCGGCAACGCCCTCCCCACCACCTACATGCCCAACGCCGTCGACGTCTACGCGGAAGGCGCCCTCATCTTCCCCTGCGTCAAGATCCAGGAGCACTATCAGGATGTCGGCGACATCGTCCGCATGTGCCGCAAGCGCATCCGCGCACCCGAGATCTGGTACGGCGACTACCTCAGCATGCTCGCCGGCGCCCGGGTCGGCGAGCAGCGGCTCAAAGAGCTCTGCGCGAAGTACGGCCTCGAAACCGTCCAGACCTTCGTCCGGGAGTGGATGGACTATGCCGAGCGTATGGCCATCGCGGAGATCAGGCGTCTGCCCGCCGGCCGCATCCAGGCCGAAACGACCATGGACGCCTTCCCCCGCCTGCCAGACGGGCTCCACATCCAAGCCGCGATCGACGTCGACCCCGCCGTCGGCCAAGTCACCGTCGACCTGCGCGACAACCCAGACTGCACCCCCACCGGCCTCAATCTCAGCGAAGCGACCGCCATGAACTGCGGCATCACCGGCGTTCTCACCGTCCTCAACTCCAAGCGCAGCGCCAAAGCCCCCATCGTCCCCCAGTGCGCAGGATCCTTCCGCCCCATCAAGGTCCTCCTGCGCGAGAACTGCGTCGTCGGCATCCCCCAGCACCCCGTCTCCTGCTCCATGGCCACCAACACCGTCTGCGACCGCGCCCTCGCCATGGTCTACTCCGGCTTCTCCCAGCTCGCCGACGGCATCGGCCTCGCCGAACCTTGCTGGGGATCGCCTCCCTTCCAAGCCGTCGTCTCCGGCTACAACCCCAAGCGGGACGAGCCTTACGTCGCTCAACTCTTCTCCGGCACGGCAGGCGGCGCCGCCTCCGCCGAGTCCGACGGCTGGCTCACCTACCTGCTTCCCAACGGCGGCGGCCTCAACTACGTCGATGAATGCGAGGTCGTCGAGCAGAAGTATCCCTTCGTCCACTGGGACTGCCGCGTCCGCCTCGACTCCGAAGGCGCCGGCCGCACCCGTGGCGCTCCCGGCAACGTCAGCACCTTCGGGCCCCTCCGCGACCCCATGGACGTCCACTATTCGCTGGAGGGCCGCACCAACGTCCCCCGCGGCGTTCGCGGCGGCGGTCCCGCCCTCGGCCCCGCCGCCGCCATCTACCGCGCCGGCGGCGCCTTCGAGCCCCTCCCCAATATGGTGGGCGAGCAGACCGTCCAGCCCAACGAGCGCATCGTCTCCTACTCCGCCGGCGGCGGCGGCTACGGCGATCCGCACCAGCGCCCGGCCCAGTCCGTCCTCAACGACGCCGTCGAGGGCTACATCTCCGTCCGTCGCGCCCGCGAGATCTACGGCGTCGTCCTCACAGGCGACCCCGCCAAAGTGGAAACCCTCCAGATCGACGACAGGGCGACCACCGATCTGCGCGCGCGATCACCATGAGACCCACGAACCCGACCGCCGTGCACGCCGACCCGTTCGCCCGCGCGGGCCGCGGCGCATCCCCGATCATGGAGCGTCATCGTTGAGCGCGATCGGCTAGCGATGGACCCCGTCCAGCTCCTCGTCATGGCCAACCGTGTCGACGGCATCACCCGCGACATGACCAACACCATCATCTGGACCACTCGCTCCGCCACCCTCGCCGCCCGCGACCTCTCGACCTCCATCTGTACTGCCCAGCATGAGCTCTTCGTCGCCCCTGAGGGTCTCCCCGTCCACGTCTACGGCTCCGGCCTCCTCTGCGAAGCGATGGCCGACCTCCACCCCGACTTCCAAGAGGGCGACGCCTTCCTGCACAACGACCCCTACCTCGGCAATACGCATGCCGCCGACCACACCATCCTGGTCCCCGTCTTCTTCGAAGGCGAGCACATCTTCACGACCTGCGTCAAAGCGCACCAGGCCGACATCGGCGACGCCATCCCTACCACGTACATGCCCAAAGCCCGCGATGTCTACGAAGAAGGCGCGCTCATCTTTCCCTGTGTCAAGATCCAAGAGCGCTACGCCGACGTGGACGACATCATCCGCATGTGCCGGAAGCGCATCCGCGTCCCCGAGGTCTGGTACGGCGACTACCTCGCCATGATCGCCGCCGCCCGCGTCGGTGAGCAGGGGCTCAAGGACCTCTGCGCCAAGTTCGGCCTCGGTACGGTAAAGACCTTCGTCCGTGAATGGCTCGACTACCAGGAGCGCGTCATCGACGCCGCCATTCGCAAGCTTCCACCCGGCCGCCTCCACGCCCACACGACCTTCGACCCCTTCCCTTATCTCCCCGACGGCGTCCCTCTCCAAGCCAACATCGACATCGAACCCGCTGCCGGCCGCGTCACCGTCGACCTGCGCGACAATCCGGACACTACCCCCACCGGCCTCAATCTCAGCCGCGCCACCGCCACCAACGCCGGCATCTCCGCCGTTCTCGCCGTCCTCAACTCCCTCCCCACCGTCGACACCGAGGTCAAGAACAACGCCGGCAGCTTCCGTCGCATCCAGGTCCTCCTGCGCGAGAACTGCGTCGTCGGCATCCCTCGCCACCCCACCTCCTGCTCCATGGCCACCACCGGCATCGCCGACCGTGTACAGGCGATGATCCACGCCGCCTTCGGCCGCCACGCCGACGGGATCGGTCTGGCCGAGTCCGGCCGTGGCCAAGGGCCCTACATGGCCGTCGTCTCCGGCTACGACCAGCGCCGCGACGAGCCCTACATGCTCTCCCTCTTCAGCGGAACCGCCGGCGGTCCCGGCACTCCCAACACCGACGGCTGGCTCACCTTCCTCATGGCCGCCGGCGCCGGCCTGCTCTACATCGATCAGTCCGAAGTGATCGAGCAGAAGTATCCGATAGTGGTGACCGAGATGCGGGTCCGCCTCGACTCGGAAGGCGCCGGCCGCCAGCGCGGCGCCCCGGGATCCGTCACCGTCTTCGGTCCCATCGACCATACGATGGAGGTTCACTACTCCCTCGACGGCATGATCAACGTGCCCCTGGGAGTGCAGGGCGGCGGCCCGGCGCTCGGCCCCGCCGCTCAGCTCATCGACGCCAGCGGCGTCACCCGTGACTTACCCGACATCGTCGGCGAGCAGCCCCTGCAGGCCGGTGAGTACATCGTCTCCCTCTCCGCCGGCGGGGGCGGCTACGGTCACCCCCACCAGCGCCCGGCTCAAGCCGTCCTCGGCGACATCGTCGAGGGCTACATCTCCCCCCGCCGCGCCCGCGAGATCTACGGCGTCGCCCTCACAGGCGATCCCGCCAAGGTCGAAACCTTGCGGGTGGACGAGACGGCCACCGCGACGCTGCGCGCCTAAGCCAGCTCGGCCTGCCGCCCTTCCTTCCAGCCGGGATCGGAGAACCGGGCGCGACCCCTGAAACAGCGGCGATCCTGCGTGCAGCCCCCAAGGCCAAGACACTCTCCGCATCAACGCCGCCGCGCGCGCTACCCTGCCCCAAAGGCCGCGTGAGCCCACTGCAAGGATCGGACGAAGGACTTAGCCGCATGCCACCCGAGACTCCCGCCATGGACCCGGTACAGATGCTCGTCATGGCCAACCGCATCGACGGCATCACCCGCGAGATGACCAACACGCTTGTCCGCACGGCCCGTTCCACTACTCTCGTCGCCCGCGACTTCTCCACCTCCATCTCCGACGCCGACCACCAGCTCTTCGCCGCGCCCGAAGGCGTCCCCTGCCACGTCTACGGCTCCGGCCTCCTCTGCGAAGCGATGGCCGACCTGCACCCCGACTTCAAGGAGGGCGACGCCTTCCTCCACAACGACCCTTACCTCGGCAATTCCCACGCCGCCGACCACACCATCCTGGTACCCGTCTTCTTCGAAGGCGCACACATCTTCACCACCTGCGTGAAGGCGCACCAGGCCGACTGCGGCAACGCCATCCCCTCCACCTACACCCCCAAGGCGATCGACGTCTACCAGGAGGGCGCCCTCATCTTTCCCTGCGTCCGCATCCAGCGGCACTATCAAGATGTCGGCGACATCGTCCGCATGTGCCAGAAGCGCATCCGCGTCCCCGAGATCTGGTACGGCGACTACCTGGCCATGCTGGCCGCCGCCCGCGTGGGCGAGCAGCGCATCAAGGACTTCTGCCGCAAGTTCGGCCTCGAAACCGTCCAGCGCTTCGTCCAGGAATGGAAGAGCTACTGCGAGCGTCTGGCCGCCGACGCCATCGACAAGCTGCCTCCCGGCCGCATTCATGCCCAAACCGCCCTCGACCCCTTTCCCAACGTCCCCGACGGTATCCCGCTCCAAGCCGACATCGAAGTCCGGCCCGGCGACGGCCAAGTCACCGTCGACCTGCGCGACAACCCGGACTGCACCCCCACCGGCCTCAATCTCTCCCAGTCCACCGCCATCAACTGCGGCATCTCCGGCGTCCTCACCGTGCTCAACTCCAAGCGCCGGGCCAAGGCCGCCCTCGTCCCCAACAACGCCGGCAGCTTCCGCCGCGTGACCGTCCACGTCCGCGAGAACTGCGTCGTCGGCATTCCCCAGCACCCCGCCTCCTGCTCCATGGCCACCAATACCGTCGCCGACCGCGCCCTGGGCATGATCTACGCCGCCTTCGCGGAGCTCGGCGACGGCGTCGGACTCGCTCAGCCCTGCTGGGGATCCGGTCCCTACCAGGGCGTCGCCTCCGGCTATCACCGCAAGCGCGACGAACGCTACGTGCTCCAGCTCTTTGCCGGCACCGCCGGCGGCCCCGCCTCGGCCGAGTCCGACGGCTGGCTCACCCTGCTCATCGCCAACGGCGGCGGCCTCAACTACTTCGACCAAGCCGAAGTCGTCGAGCAGAAGTATCCCTTCGTCATCTGGCGCACCTGCGTTCGCCCGGACTCCGAAGGCGCCGGACGGCAGCGCGGCGGCCCCGGCAACATCTGCATCTACGGACCCCTCGCCGACGAAGAGCCGATGGTCGTCCACTACTCCCAAGACGGGATGATCACCCCGCCCAAAGGCGTTCGCGCCGGCGGCCCCGCTCTCGGCTCGCAAGTCTGGCTGCGTCGCGCCGGCGGCCGCGATCACTACCTGCCCAGCATCGTGGGCGAGCAAACCGTCGGGCCCGGCGAGCGGCTCATCTCCCTCTCCGCCGGCGGCGGCGGCTACGGCCATCCCCACCAGCGTCCGCCGCAAGCCGTCCTCAACGACGTTATCGAGGGCTACATCTCCTCCCAGCGCGCCCGCGCCGTCTACGGCGTCGCCGTCACAGGAGACGCCAGCAAGGTCGAAACCCTGCGGGTGGACGAGGCCGCCACCGCGACCCTGCGCGCCTAGCCGGCCCGGCGCAGCGCATCCTTTCCCAGCCGGGATCAACGTCACCTGCACGATCCCTGAAGTGGCATCGCGCTCATAGGCATCCGCCAAAATCACCCAAACCCTTTAGTGACGCCGCGAGCGCTACCCTGCCAAGCGGATCGCGGGAGCCCGAGCACCGATCGAGCGAAGGATTGAGCCGCATGCCACCCGAGACTCCCACCATGGACCCGGTCCAGCTGCTCGTCATGGCCAACCGCGTCGACGGCATCGTCCGCGAGATGACCGAAACCCTGGTCCGTACCGGCCGCTCCGCCCAGCTCGCCGCCCGCGACCTCTCCTGCTCCCTCTCCACCGCCCAGCACGAGCTCTTCGCCGCCCCCGACGGCTGCCCCGTGCACGTCTACGGCTCCGGCCTGCTCTGCGAGGCGATGGCCGACCTGCACCCCGACTTCAAGGAGGGCGACGCCTTCCTCCACAACGACCCCTACCTCGGCAACACCCACGCCGCCGATCACACCGTGATGGTGCCCGTCTTTTACGATGGCGAGCACATCTTCACCACCTGCGCCAAGGCCCACCTCTCCGACACGGGCAACGCCATCGCCACCACCTACTCGCCCGAGTCCATCGACGTTTACGCCGAAGGCGCGCTCATCTTCCCCTGTGTCAAGATCCAGGAGCACTACGCCGATCGCGACGACATCATCCGCATGTGCCGTAAGCGCATCCGCGTCCCCGAGATCTGGTACGGCGACTACCTCGCCATGCTGGCCGCCGCCCGCGTCGGCGAGCGCCGCATCCAGCAGTTCTGCGAGAAGTTCGGCCTCGACACCGTCAAGGCCTTCGTGCGCGAGTGGCTCGACTATTCCGAGCGCATGACCATCGCCGCCATCCGCGACCTGCCCGCCGGCCGGGCCGAAGCCACCAGCACCGTCGACCCCTTCCCCGGCGTCCCCGACGGCATCCCTCTCAACGCCAAAGTCACGGTCGATCCCGCGGCCGCCCGCGTCACCGTCGACTTCCGCGACAACCCGGATTGCACCCCCACCGGCCTCAATCAAAGCCGAGCCACCGCGACCACCGCCGGCATCTCCGGCATCCTGCACATCCTCAACGGCCACCCCGAAGCCAAGTCCGAGATCGCCCCCAACAACGGCGGCAGCTTCCGCCGCTTCGACGTGCTCCTGCGCGAAAACTGCGTCCTCGGCATCCCCGTCCACCCCACCTCCTGCTCAATGGCCACCACCACCGTCTTCGAACGGGCCGTCAGCATGATCTTCTCCGCCTTCGCCAAGCTGGCCGACGGCGTCGGCTTCGGCGAGCCCTGCTGGGGTCTCGCCCCCCTCGACGGCGTGGTCTCCGGCTTCGACCGGCGGCGCGGCGAGCCCTACATCTTCCAGATCTTCAGCGGCACCGCCGGCGGGCCCGCCGGCCCGCGCAACGACGGCTGGCTCACCCTCCTGGGCCCCGGCGCCGCCGGCTGCCTCTACATCGACTCCGCCGAAGTCATCGAGCAGAAATACCCCATGGCCGTCTACGAGCGGCGCGTGCGCCCCGACTCCGAAGGCGCCGGCCGTACCCGCGGCGCTCCCGGCAATATCTGCGCCTACGGCCCTCTCCTCGATCCGCAGGTCGTCTACTACTCCCTCGACGGCATGTTCAATCCGCCCCGCGGCGTCCGCGCCGGCGGCCCGCCCCTCGGTCCCAGCGCCCAGCTCCGCACGGCCGGGAGCGGCGTCCGCGTCCTTCCCAATCTCGTGGGCGAGCAATGGCTCCAGCGCGGCGAGCAGATCGTCTCCATCTCCGCCGGCGGCGGGGGCTACGGCCACCCCCACCAACGCCCGGCCCAAGCCGTCCTCCGCGACGCGGTCGAGGGCTACATCTCTCCCGGACGCGCCCGCGCGATCTACGGCGTCGCCCTCGCGGGCGACCTGGACAAGGCCGAAACCCTCCGCATCGACGAAACCGCCACCCGGGCCTTGCGCTCCGGCTCGGCCGGATAGCGCGCCCCGCGCCGGCGATCAGCGGCAGGGCGCGATCTGAAGTAGACTCCCGCCGACCAGCCAGCCGACGCGCGCCGCGCCCCCGCGCGGCGGCGCACCGTCCCGAACGCGAGTAGCTCCATGACCCTCCACGCCCGCTCCGCCATCAACCCCGACGGCCTCCTCAAGTTCCCCGGCCCCGTCTCCCAAGGGATGCGCGCCAAGGCCGACGAGTACATCTTCGTCGCCGGCCAGGTCGCCCTCGGCCCCGACGGTGCCGTCGTCGCCCCGCACGACATGGACGGCCAGGCCCGCAAGGTGCTCGAAAACATCGACATCCTCCTCAAGGAGGCTGGCGCCGACTGGGACAACATCGTCGACTTCACCACCTACATCGTCGGCTCCCAGCACATGACCACCTTCATGCAGGTCCGCAACGAGCTCTTCCCCGCCTACTTCAAGAGCGGCGTCTACCCGCCCAACACGCTCATCTTCGTGAGCGGCCTCTTCAAGCCCGAGCTCGTGCTGGAGATCCACGTCACCATCGGCGTCTGAGGAGATATCCGAGGAACCGTCCGGAACGTCCACGAGTCCCACAGCCAACCCAGCAAAGCGCGGCGCGTCCACCCGAGGCAGAACCATGTCCACCCGCGATGAGCGAACGATCGACCCGGTGCAGCTCCTGGTCATGGCCAACCGCATCGACGGCATCACCCGCGAGATGACCAACACCCTGGTGCGCACCGCCCGATCCGCCACCCTCGTCGCCCGCGACTTCTCCTGCTCGATCGCCGACGCCGACCATCAGCTCTTCTCCGCGCCGGAGGGCATCCCCGTCCACGTCTTCGGCACCGGCCTCCTCTGCGAGGCGATGGCCGACCTCCACCCCGACTTCAAGGAGGGCGACGCCTTCCTCCACAACGACCCCTACCTGGGCAACTCCCACCCCGCCGACCACACCGTCATGGTTCCCGTTTTCGTGGAGGGGGAGCACGTCTTCACCTGCTGCGTCAAGGCGCACCAGGCCGACATCGGCAACAGCATCCCCACGACCTACACGCCCAAGGCGATCGACGTCTACCAGGAGGGCGCCCTGATCTTCCCCTGCGTCAAGGTGCAGGAGCGCTACCAGGACGTGGGCGACATCGTCCGCATGTGCCAGAAGCGCATCCGCGTGCCCCAGGTCTGGTACGGCGACTATCTGGGCATGCTGGCCGCCGCCCGCGTGGGCGAGGAGCGCGTCAAGGACTTCTGCCAGAAGTTCGGGCTCGAAACCGTGCAGCGCTTCATCCAGGAGTGGAAGGACTACTGCGAGCGGCTGGCCGACTCCGCCATCCGCCAGCTCCCGGCCGGGCGCGTCCACGCCCAGACGGCCCTCGACCCCTTCCCCAACGTCCCCGACGGCATCCCCCTCCAGGCCGAGATCGCGATCGAGCCCGACCAGGGCCAGATCACGATCGACATGCGCGACAACCCGGACTGCACCCCCACCGGCCTCAACCTCTCCCAGTCCACCGCCACCAACGCCGCCATCTCCGGCGTGCTCATGGTGCTCAACTCGGACCGCGACGCGAAAGCGCCGGTCGTCTTCAACAACGCCGGCAGCTTCCGTCGCTTCAACGTCCTCCTGCGGGAGAACTGCGTGATCGGCATCCCCCGCCATCCCCACTCCTGCTCCATGGCGACCAACACCGTGGCCGACCGGGCCATGTCGATGATCTACTCGGCCTTCGCCCAGCTCGGCGACGGCTACGGGCTGGCCGAGCCCTGCTTCGGCTCCGGCCCCTTCCAGGGGGTCGTCTCCGGCTACAACCACAAGCGCCGCGAGCCCTACGTCCTGCAGCTCTTCTCCGGCACGGCCGGCGGGCCCGGCGGCCCCCAGTCCGACGGCTGGCTCACCCTCTTCATCCCCGCCGGCAACGGCCTCCTCTACATGGACGAAGCCGAGGTGATCGAGCAGAAGTACCCCTTCATGATCTGGGACAACCGCGTCCGCCCCGACTCGGAGGGCGCCGGCCGCCACCGCGGCGCTCCCGGCAACGTCTGCATCTACGGCACCCTGGACGAGGACATGGAGGTCCACTACTCGCTGGACGGCTCGATCAACCCGCCCAAGGGCGTCCTGGGCGGCGGCCCCGCCCTGGGTCCCGCGGCTCTGCTGCAGAACCCCGACGGCAGCCACACCGACCTGCCAGAGATCGTGGGCGAGCAGGTCGTCCCGCCCCGCCACGCCATCGTCAGCCTCTCGGCCGGCGGCGGCGGCTACGGCCCCGCGCGCGAGCGCGACCCCGAAGCCGTCCTCACGGACGTGGTCGAGGGCTACATCTCCTATGAGCGGGCGCGCGCGGCCTACGGGGTCGCGCTGGCGGGCGACCCGGCCAAGGTGGAGACGCTGCGGGTGGATCAGGCAGAGACCGCTGCGCTGCGTGGCTAATATTCCTCGATCATGTCGCGCAAGCGAGCATCGCCGGTGACTGAACTAGCCACACTTATAAAGAAACTGGCGGGTAGCGAAACCTTGCGGCGCAGCGGCGAGGAGGCTACCCGCCAAGCAGCCGTTCTCCCGGTTCTCGCCGAGCTCGGATGGAACTGGCAGGATTTAGATGAGGTTGCGCCAGAGCATGCCGTTGGGAGCGGGCGCGTCGACTACTGCCTCCGCCATGCCAATCAAAGCTTGGTGTTCGTCGAAGTAAAGCGAACCGGAGCCGAACTCCTCCAACACCAAAAGCAGCTCTTGGGGTATGCATTCGAAGAGGGTGTACCCCTAGCTGCTCTCACGGACGGCCTGATTTGGTGGCTTTACCTCCCCACCGAACCAGGAAGCTGGGAGCAGCGGAAGTTCTTCACTGTGGATTGCAGGGTGCAGACCCCAGAAAACGCGGCGACCGCTCTGAACCGGTACCTCCAGCGTGAAGCTGTCATCGACCGCTCGGCGATCGAACGCGCTACCGAAGAGTTGAAAGGTCAGCAGCGTGAGCAGCGCATCCGGGCAGTCCTTCCAACCGCATGGAACAAGCTCCTAACCGAGCCAGACGATCTGCTTCAAGAACTAGTTGCGGTCGCGGTTGAGGGCGCGTCTGGCCACCGCCCAGATGCCGAAGTTGTCGCAGAGTTCCTTCTACAAGCGAGTGTGCCCGCATCGCAGCTACGTATAGGTAAGAAACGGCCAGCGGCGAGCGGGACAGTGTCCGTCGTGAAACGGCGTCGACCTAAGGGTGTGAAAGGCCAGAAGCCAGTCGCATTCTTGCTCGATGGCCAACGCCACGAGGTTTCTACATGGCGGCAAGTGCTAGTGGGCACATGCAATCTTCTCGCCGCGGAAGCAAGTGGTTCCTTTGTCCAGAAAGTGCTGTCCATTCGAGGCACCAAGCGCTCGTACTTCACAACTGATGCCGAGTCCCTTGTGAGACCACTGGAACTCAAATCTGGCCTCTTCGTGGAGGGCAATCTAAGCGCAAACGACTGCGTCCGAGTAACGAGCAGAGTCGTGCGGGCGATCCGTGGTACCGATGAAGCTTTCGACGTCGAGGTAGCAAGCTAGCTTTTCAGGCACCGACCTTCTCCTCCGACCCGCTATCATCCCCCGACCATGCCGCTCGACCCCGTTCAGCTCCTCGTCATGGCCAACCGTCTCGACGGGATCACCCGCGAGATGACCAACACCCTGGTGCGCACGGCCCGATCCACCACCCTCGTCGCCCGCGACTTCTCCACCTCCGTCACCGACCACGAGCACCAGCTTCTGGCCGCCCCCGAGGGCATCCCCGTGCACGTCTACGGCTCGGGGCTGGTCTGCGAGTCGATGGCCGAGCTGCACCCCGACTTCCAGGAGGGCGACGCCTTCCTCCACAACGACCCCTACCTGGGCAACTCCCACCCGGCCGACCACACCATCCTCGTGCCCGTCTTCGTCGAGGGCGCGCACATCTTCACCTGCTGCGTCAAAGCGCACCAATCCGACATCGGCAACAGCATCCCCACCACCTACACGCCCAAGGCGATCGACGTCTACCAGGAGGGCGCTCTGATCTTCCCCTGCGTCAAGGTGCAGGAGGACTACACGGACGTGGGCGACATCATCCGCATGTGCCTCAAGCGCATCCGCGTGCCCGAGATCTGGTACGGCGACTACCTGGCCATGATCGCGGCCGCCCGCGTGGGCGAGGAGCGGCTCAAGGACCTCTGCCGCAAGTTCGGCCTCGCCACCGTGCGGGACTTTATCCAGGAGTGGAAGGACTACTGCGAGCGGCTGGCCGAGGATGCGATCAAGGAGCTGCCCGCCGGCCGCATCCACGCCACCACGGCCCTCGACCCCTTCCCCGGCGTTCCCGACGGCATCCCCCTCCAGGCCGACATCGACGTCGATACGGAGCAGGGCCGCGTCACCATCGACCTGCGCGACAACCCGGACTGCACCCCCACCGGCCTCAACCTCTCCGAGTCCTGCTCGATCAACGCGGGCATCTCCGGCGTCCTCACCGTGCTCAACTCCAAGCGCGACGCCACCCACTCGCTCGTCCCCAACAACGCCGGCAGCTTCCGCCGCATCGAGGTCCTGCTGCGCGAGAACTGCGTGGTCGGCATCCCCCGCCATCCCGCCAGCTGCTCGATGGCCACCAACACCGTGGCCGACCGCGCCCTGGGAATGATCTACTCCGCCTTCGGCCGCCTGGCCGACGGCATCGGGCTGGCCGAGCCCTGCTGGGGCTCCCCCGTCTTCGAGGCGGTCGTCTCCGGCTGGAACCGCGCCCGCCGGGAGCCCTTCGTCCTGCAGCTCTTCTCCGGCACCGCCGGCGGCCCCGCCACGGCCGAGTCCGACGGCTGGCTGACCTTCTCCATCCCCGCCGGCGGCGGCCTCTCCTACATCGACGAGACCGAGGTGATCGAACAGAAGTACCCCTTCGTGGTCTGGGAGACCCGCGTCCGCCCCGATTCGGAAGGGGCGGGGCGCACGCGCGGCGCTCCCGGCAACATCGCCGTCTACGGCCCCCTGGCGGACGCCGACCCGATCGAGGCCCACTACTCGCTGGACGGATCGTTCAACGTGCCCAAGGGCGTCCAGGGCGGCGGCCCCGCCATCGGCCCCGCCGCCTACCTGATCGGCCGCGACGGCGCCACCGTCCACCTGCCCGAGATCGTGGGCGAGCAGCGCATTGAGCCGGGGCAGAACATCCTCTCCCACTCGGCCGGCGGCGGCGGCTACGGTCCTCCGCACCAGCGCCCGGCCCAAGCCGTCCTCAGCGACGTCGTCGAGGGCTACGTCTCCGTCGAGCGCGCCCGCGAGGCCTACCGGGTGGCGCTGACGGGCGACCCCGACCGGGTCGAAACCTTGCGGGTGGACGAGGCCGCCACGGCGGCGCTGCGGGCCTAAGAGCGCGACGGGCGCCCGGCCCGTTCGGCGCACGATCCCGCCGCGATCTTTCGCGCCGATCCGCGTCCGCGCGCGCTAGTATCGGATCGTCAGCCGCACGCACGAACCGCGGGAGTCCGCCATGACCACCACCCACCCCGCTCCGGCCCCCATCGCCGCCGCCATCCCCCACCCGCTCGACCCGCTTACCCCGGACGAGATCCGCGCCGCCGCCCGCATCATCCGCGAGGCGCGGCCCCTGGGCGACTCCGGCCGCTTCGTCACGATCGAGCTGCGCGAGCCCTCCAAGGAGGCGCTCGCCGCGCCCTCCGCGAACGGCGCCATCCCCCGCGAGGCCTTCGCCATCCTCCTCGACCGCGACTCCAACACAACCTACGAGGCCGTGGCCGACCTCGGCGCCCAGACCCTCCGATCCTGGAGCGAGCGCCCCGGCATCCAGCCCTACTTCCTCTTCGAGGAGTTCGGCGACGCCGTCACGATCACCCGCAACCATCCCGAATGGCGCGCCGCCGCCGAACGCCGTGGCGCCGACCCGGACAATGTCCACCTCGAGTCCCAACCCGCCGGGCTGTACGACAACCCGGACGAGGAAGGCAAGCGCATCCTGCGCGTGATCGCCTACCGCCAGCCCAAGAAGGACGACGCGCCCTGGGCGCAGCCGATCGAAGGGCTCGTCTGCCTCGTCGACGTGCAGCGGCGCGAAGTCGTGCGCCTCGTCGACGAGGAGAACGCCCCCATCCCCAAGGGCTCCGGCAACTACGACCTCGACGCCGTCGGCCCCGTCCGCAGCGACCTCAAGCCCCTCGACATCGTCCAGCCCGAGGGCGTGAGCTTCACCATGAACGGCTACGAGCTCGCCTGGCAGCGCTGGCGCATGCGCGTCGGCTTCACGCCCCGCGAGGGCCTCGTCCTCTACCAGATCGCCTACCAGGACCCCGCCCAAGGGCAGGAGGCGGCCCCGCGCTCCGTCTGCTATCGCGCCTCCCTGGGCGAACTCGTGGTCCCCTACGGCAGCACCGGCCCCGGCCAGTACTGGCGCAACTTCTTCGACTCCGGTGAGGCCGGCATCGGCCGCTTCGCCAACTCCCTGGAACTCGGCTGCGACTGCCTGGGCTCCATCACCTACCTCGACGCCGTCTGGACCAACGACCAGGGCGAGCCCGTCACCGTCGGCAACGCCATCTGCATCCACGAGGAGGACTTCGGCGTCCTCTGGAAGCACAACGACATCTTCCAAGACGGCAACGGTTCCGCCGTGCGCCGCTCCCGCCGCTTCGTCATCTCCTACTTCGCCACCGTCGGCAACTACGACTACGGCTTCTACTGGTACTTCTACCAAGACGGGTCGATCGAGGTGGAGATCAAGCTCACCGGCGTCGTCCTCACCCAGGGCGTCCCCGACGGCGCCCAGCCCCAGACCGCCACGCTCATCGACCAGAATCTCTCCGCTCCCAACCATCAGCATCTCTTCTGCTTCCGCCTCGACCTGGACGTGGACGGTCCCGTCAACACCGTCCACGAGATCCATAGCGAGCCCCTGCCCGCCGGCCCCGAGAACCCGCACGGCAACGCCTTCTGCAGCGTCGCCACGCCCCTTACCTCCGAGCAGGGCGCCATCCGCGACGCCGATCCCGCCTGCGCCCGCTACTGGAAGGTGATCAACCCCGCCCGTACCAACGCCGCCGGCCTGCCCACCGGCTACGCGCTCATTCCCGGCGAGACCGTCGCCATGATGGCCGCGCCCGACTCCAGCCCCGGCCGCCGCGCCGGCTTCGCTCGTCACCAGCTCTGGGTCACGCCCAACGCCGAGGGCGAGCGCTACCCCGCCGGCGACTATCCCAACCTTCACCCCGGCGGCGACGGCCTCCCCCGCTGGACCCAGGCCGACCGCCCGCTCGAAAACCAGGACGTGGTCCTGTGGTACACGGTCGGCGTCAACCACATCGTCCGTCCCGAGGAATGGCCCGTCTCCCCGGTCCATCGCACCGGCTTCGCCCTCAAGCCCTGGGCCTTCTTCGACCGCAATCCCGCCCTCGACGTCGCCCCGCCCAGCCACTGCCACTAGTGGTCACGGTAA
Organism: Chloroflexota bacterium; assembly: GCA_026707145.1. Taxonomy (GTDB): domain Bacteria; phylum Chloroflexota; class Dehalococcoidia; order Bin125; family Bin125; genus JAPOXK01. The sequence goes on from JAPOXK010000015.1 coordinate 70,945, forward strand.
CGGCCCAGGTCCCCACCACATCGTCCCGCATGTAGAGTGCCGTCGATGAACCTGTCGCTGAAAAACCTCTTGGCGAATAAGAAGTACCTCGTGCTCGGCGGCGGTGTCCTGGCCGTGGCCGTCGCAGTCATCGTGGTCGCCGTGTGGTACTTCGCCATCCGCAGCGACGCCCCGCCGCCCGTCAGTCTGGAAGAGGCCGTCACCGTCGCAACAGAGGGCCCTAGTCCGTACGAAGCGGAGACTGTTTCCGAGTCACAAGCCCCAGCCGAGTCACAAGCCCCAGCCGAGTCACAAGCCCCAGCCGAGTCACAAGCCCCAGCCGAGTCACAAGCCCCAGCCGAGTCACAAGCCCCAGCCGAGTCACAAGCCCCAGCCGAATCACAAGCCCCAGCCGAACCACAGACTCCTGTCGATCCGCAGTCCCCGCCCGAACCACAAGCCGCTCCCGAATCACAGGCCCCGGCCGAGTCGCAAGCCGGCGCCTATTCGGCCTATCCGGACGCCAGCCCGCCGTCCGAGGACGAAGACGTCGCGACCAGCGCCGGCGAGCAGGCGAGCGAAGATGACACAGCGAGCGACGTTCCGGCCTCCGAGCCAAGCGAGCCTCAAGGCTTCGTCGGAACTTGGACCGTCATCGCCGATGAGCGCTCCTTCGCCGGCTACCGCGTCCAAGAGGAGCTCGGCGGGATCGGAGCCACCACGGCGGTCGGCCGTACGAGTGATATCAGCGGAAGCCTCACCTTCGACGGCACCGCCATCACCGCCGTCGAGATCGAGGTCGACCTCACGACCCTGCGCAGCGACGACAGCCGCCGCGACCGTTCACTGCGCAGACAAGGCATCGAATGGGGCACGTTCCCCACGGCCAGCTTCGTCCTGACTGAGCCGATCGACATCGGCACGGTGCCCGAAGAGGGCGAGCCGCGCGCATTCATCGCCACCGGCGCCTTCACTCTCCACGGCGTCACGCAGGAAGTGAACATCGATCTCGAAGGCCAACTCATCGGCGACGTGGTCGCCGTGGTCGGGTCGCTCGACATTCAATTCGCCGATTACGACATCACCCCGCCTAGTGCCTTCATCGTCGTCTCCATTGAGGACCACGGCGTGATGGAGTTCCAGATGCTGTTCGAGCGCGCCTTCTAAGCCGCCCGCAGCAAGCCGCCCGCGCTCGCGAAAGTCCCCACAATCACAATGTTGACAGCCGCGACGCGGTGGTCCACGTTGATCCTGCGGCGGCCATCGGCCGCAGGAGGTCCGCGATGGATTCCGGCCCGCACGGCGACGCACTCGGCGTCCTCGGTACGCAGCGCCCCGCGCTGCGGCATCTGCCCGAGGAACGGAGCGTCTCCGCGCCACGCGCTCGCTACCTCGCCAAGCTCGAGCGCTCCGGTCGTCCCGGCCCCCGCGCCAGCGATGGCCTTGCCGTACCAAGCCTCGATCGCGGCGCGTTGCCACACCCCAACGCCAACCGCGATCGCTGAAAAGGAAAGGGGGCGCCGCATGCTCGACGACAGTCCACCGCGGGACGCAGAAGCCGCGCTCTCCCGGCGCTCGCGCATCTGTCGCGATCGCCCGTCCCCGCCCACCGGGGAGCGATCCACGTAAGAGCGACCTTACGCTCGGCCACGCCCCGGGGGAGCGCGGCGGCCCCTCTCAATGGACTTCACATCCGCGCCGCTACCCCTCAAGGCGCAAGCTTACTCGGCGCTGGAGCGATGCCTTGAATGGGGAGCGTCGTCTGAACGCGAGGCACCACAATGACCGGCGAAATCCACCTCAGCTTCCACGCCAAGCGCGACAGGCATCCCGGCGGTCCCGGCTCCCAACTCTGCACCTCCACCGCCTGCCTCGCCGACATCGGCCGCGAGCCTCATAAAATCATGCTCGCCACCGACGACGACCGCGACAAAGACCTCACGCGCATCCGTGCAATGGTCGCCGAAGCCGCCACCGACCACGACGCCGCCGTCATCCTCTACGACCTCTCCGAGCCCGCCGTCGCCCAAGACTTCGAGTGCACCGACGACTGGAAGCTACCCGCTACCAAGGAGCGCCTTGCCGCCCTCGGCCGCGACTTTCTGATCGAGCAGTTCCAAGCCTTCGACGACCACGGCATCGACTGCGCCGCCGTCATCCCTGCCCAGCACGATCTCGAAACCATGGCTCGCTGGGCCGCCCGGGAAGAAGCCGACCTCATCGTCGTCCCCGGCACCTGGGCCCATCCCTCCATGGCCGACCGGCTGCGCGGCCACGTCCTCGCCCGCCTCACGGACCACACCCACGTCCCCGTCGCCGTCTACGAAGCCGACGGCTCCTCCTGGCTCGCCAACGCCGCCGCCGTCCACGCCTGACGGGCGCCCTCTCGGCCTGCGCGGACGGTAGCCATCCAGATCGCGAAATCGGTGCCGCCGTGCAGGGGGGCTAAGCCAAACTCACGCGTTGGCCCGATCTCTTGATCGAAGACCTCTCGACGAGCACGATCACCGGCGTTCGCCACACGCCCTCTTTCGCATGGGCGCAATACATTCCACTCCTTGTGTCTCAAGAGCGCAGGGAAGTGTGACGGCGATGGAAACGGCATCCCCTGCAAGTCGCTGACAGGAGCCCCAATGCTTCCTTCAATCGAACCCGTACGGCGGCAGCGTCTATTCGAGACCGTCGAACGCGTCACCGAGATCCCTATGCTCATACTCGCCGCAGCCATGCTCCCGGTGATCGTCGTCCCACTCGTCATCGATCTCTCGTCCGGTGCTACGGTTGCCTTCAATGGCGTGAGCTGGGGTATCTGGGCAGCTTTCGCCGCCGAGCTTGTACTCAAGACCTGCCTCGCACCGGATCGCCGCCGCTATCTCATCAGTCACTGGTTCGATGTGCTGATCGTCGTCATTCCGTTCCTGCGGCCGCTGCGTGTGCTCCGAACCGCCCGGCTTCTGCAAGCGCTACGACTTTTCCAACTCGCCGTCGTGCTCTCGCGCCTTTCGTTCTCCTGGGCGCGGGTCTTCGGCCGCCACGGGCTCGGCTATGCCTTATTGATCGGCAGCGCAGCCATGATGGCGATCGCCGCCGGCGTGACTCTGATCGAGCACGTCGAGCCATCCGCCACCATCGACGACTTTCCCACCGCGATCTGGTGGGCGGTAACCACCGTCACAACTGTCGGCTATGGCGACACGGCGCCCATCACCGCTACCGGCCGGGTGCTCGGAGTGCTGCTGATGCTGGTCGGCATCGGCGTCTTCGGTCTCTTTACCGCCAGCGTCGCCTCCTTTTTCGTAGAGTCAGATGCAAGGAAGAGTTCCGACACAAACCTCGCCGATGAGGTTCGCGAACTCCGCTTCCAGATTGCCGACCTCCGCCGCGAACTGGCCATAGCCCAGGATCAGGCAGACGGCTAGCGTCCCGCGAACTCACACAGTCGCAAGTCATCCCTGCTCCTAACTGGAGCGGGGGCTAGACTCGGATTCCGATGGGCGAGAGCGCACTATGACGGGTTCCGGAGTCGGTTTGCGGCGCCCGCGGCAGCCGCTGCTGGTCTGCCTGGCCGTCCTGGTCGCGGCGGCCGCGGCGATCGCCCAGCCTTGGCCGTCGCCGGCGGGAAGCGTTGCGCCGTCAGGTGTGTCGGCGCAAGCGATGACGATCACCCTCGACGAGGGTGGACAGTCCATCACCTGGAGTCTCGGGCCTGCGCAGGCCGCCGACGTCTTCGGCACCGTGACCAGCGCCTGGCTGTTCGAGGAAGCCGAGCAGGAGTGGATCTCCTTCATCCCCCAGCTCGGGCGAACGGACTTCCGCATCCAGAACGGCGACCGATTGTGGGTCGTGTCACCGTTCGCCCAGACGATCGGAGGCGGCGGCCCCTCACCCCCAGTGGCGCAGAGCACCGACGCGCCCGGGCCGTCGTGCGATTTCACCCAGTCCGTCCCGATGGTGTTCGCCTCGGTGTTTGAGGTCGTCACCGATCACTTGAGAGGCTCGGCCTTCTACATCGGCAACGACGAGTTCCTGACCGACGCGCACGTCGTCGCCGATGCGACCCGCATCCGACTCCGAGGGAATGGACGGGACTCCGCAGCCACGATCGTGGGGCTCGATAGCGAGGTCGATGTCGCCCTGCTGCGGGCGCCCGGCGCGGGCCTCGCCCCACTCGCCATCGCCGGCCTCGCGCGTCTTGGTCCAGGTCACGCGCTCGCCGTCGCCGGTTACCCCACTCGGGTCACGGGGTCGCCGTCGGTGACGAGCGGTCTGCTCTCGAAAATCTTCGAAAGGGATGGCGTCACGCTCATCCAAACCGACGCGGCGATCAATCCCGGCAACAGCGGCGGACCCGTCTTCACGAAGTGCGGCGCGGTGGTCGCGATGGTGGTATCGAAGCTCGTGGGCGAAGCGATCGAAGGGATCGCTTACGCCGTAACCGCGCCCTCGATCACGGCGATCCTGCCCCAACTGCGGGCGGAGGCCTTGGATGCGCTGCCGAACGCCGAGACGCTGGTGATCACCGCCTTCTGCAACGGCGATTGGGTGACAGCCGAAGACTGCCGCGCGACAGCGGCGAATGGCCTCGACCCCAGCGCACCCTGGGAGATCTGGGCGGACGGCGTCGAGGACTTTGACAATTTGGTCTACAGCCTGGATGGGGGATCCGCCCTCACGAGAAACTTCAGCTTGAGCGGCCTCGCGCCCGGCGAGCACACCATTCGTATCAACGAACGGCTCGAAGAGGGATGGAGCGGCTGGTCGCCGCCGTATACGTTCACGATCCGCGACGCGCCGCTGGTGGTCACCGCCTTCTGCAGCGGCGATTGGGAGACGCCAGAGGATTGCCTCGTAGCGGCGGCCGACGGGTTGGATCCCGCCGCGCCTTGGCAGATCTGGGTGAGCGGCGCAGAGGACGTAGATAATCTGATCTACCGATTCGACGCGGGGGTCCCCCTCCTCAGGGACGATGTCAGCCTGAGCGACCTCGCGCCCGGCGAGCACACCGTGCAGGTCAGCGAACGGCGGACGGAGGGATGGAGCGGCTGGTCGGCGCCGCACGCGTTCATAGTCCGCCACGCACCGTCGCCCTGATCGCGAGGCTCCGGTCGGTGTATTCCCACACCGCTCTCTTCCCTACATATCCACAACTGTCACGGGGCACTCAGCCCTCAACCTGCATTCAAAGAACGGCAGTTCAAGCTCCATCTGGATAAGGACCCACCCTCCAATCACAGCTTGTACCCTCGCCCCCGTTACTATCCCCCTATGACGACCGACGCCGACCGTTCACGCACCGCGCAGACGCCGCCACGGCCGGGCGCGATCACCCACGACCCCGTCGGCTTTGAAGTCCTGCGCAACGCCTTCGTCGCCGTCTGCAATGAGATGGCGTTGGTCGTCGCCAAGACCGCCTACTCCACACCCGTCAACGAAGGGCGCGACTTCGCCGGCGCCCTCTACGACCGCCACGGCAAGCTCGTCTCCCAGGGCCAGCACGACGCTCCCTGCTTCGTGGGCCTCACCATGCTCACCGTCCCCGAGGTCATCCGCGCCATCGGCCTCGACAACATGCGCCCCGGCGACTGCTACCTCATCAACGATCCCTATGTCGCCTCCACCCATTGCAACGACATCCATCAGGTCAAACCCGTCTTCCACGACGGCCGGCTCGCCGCCTTCGTCACCTCCACCGCCCACTGGTCCGACGTGGGCGGCGTCGCCCCCGGCTCCCTCAACGCCCGCGCCCGCTCCCATTTCGAAGAGGGCATGCGCATCCCCGCCGTCCGCCTCTATGATCGCGGCGCCCTCAATCACGACATCGTCAACATCCTCCTCCACAACATGCGCCAATCCTGGGAGCGCCTCGGCGACCTTCACGCCCAGACTGCGGCGCTCAACGCCGGCGAGGCACGCCTCCTGGCCCTCATCGCCCAACGCGGCCTCGATCCCGTCCTGCAAGCGATGGCCGACGTCCAGGACTACTCCGAGACCCTCTGCCGCGCCTCCCTCGCCCGCCTGCCCGACGGCCGCTACGAGGCCGAGGACCACGTCGACCAGGACGTCCACACCGGCCAGCCCAAGCGCATCGCCCTCACCCTCACCATCAAGGGCGACGGCGCCACTTTCGACCTCACGGAATCCGATGGCCCCGCCCAATCCGGCATCAACGGCACCATCGCCGCCACCGTCTCCGCTGTCTACATCGCCCTGGCGAGCATCCTGCCCCCCATGCCCATGAACGCCGGCGTCGCCCGCGCGGTCGAGATCCAGGCCAAGCCCGGCTCCATCGTCTGGGCCCAGCCGCCCGCCGCTATCTCCGGCCTCGCCGCCACCACCATGGAGTGCGTGATCGGCGCCGTCACCCAAGCGCTCTCGCAAGCCGACCCCGAGCGCGGGGCCGGCACTCCCTTCTCCACGCTCAACACCGTCTTCGCCGGCTCGGACCGGCGCCCCGGATTCCAAACCGACTTCATCGACTACGTCTGGTCCTTCGGCGGCCTCGGCGCGACCAAGCACCGCGACGGCGCCTCCAACTGCGCCCCTGCCTACGGCGCCAGCTGCACGAACATCCCCGCCGAGCTGCAAGAGCGACGCTACCCCGTCATCTGGCGCCGGCACATGTGCCGGCCGGACTCCGGCGGCCCCGGCGCTTCCCGCGGCGGCCTCGCCCTCGACCAGCTTCTCGAATTCCCCTACGGTCCCGGCACCATCACCGCCGTCGGCGACCGCGAGCAGATCGGTCCGCCCGGCGTCTTCGGCGGCCGGCCCGGCGGCAACGCCGGCCTCGTCCTCAACCCCGAAACCGAGAACGCCCGCAGCCTGGGCGTCTTCTGTCTCAACGAGCCGGTCGCTCCCGGCGAAACCCTCGCTCTCTGGTCCGGAGGAGGCGGGGGCTACGGCGACCCCCTACAGCGCGACCCGCAACGCGTCCTTGCCGATGTCCTCGACGGCTACGTCACCATCCCAGCCGCCCGCGATACCTACGGGGTCGTCGTCATCCCCGGCGACCCCCGCACGCTCTCGCACCGGCTGGACCGCGACGCCACCGCCACTCTCCGCGCCCGGCGGCGTCTCGCTTAGGCCCCTTCGACCACCCCACCCGCGATCGCCCGATCTCCCGCATCGTTCAGCGCCTCGAAACGCAGCCGCACGGCCCCGGACGGCCCCTCCCGGCGCTCCAGACAGCGCACCAGCAGCGGCCGGCCCGGCACCACCAGCGCCCGATACTCTCCCGCCACCCGGCGTACCCGGTCCCCGTTCCCGCCCAACTCGCGGCCCACCAGCACCCCCACCGCCATGCACAGCGAGGCCGTCCCATGCAGCACGATCCCCGGCAGTCCCGCCGCGATCGCCACGCCCCGCTCCGTGTGGATCGGATTCCAGATCCGCGCGCACTCCGTATAGACGTGCGGCGCCGTCGGCGGCACCGCCAGATCCGCCTCCCACAGCGCCGCGCCTTCGCCCGCATCGGCCCGCGCCTCCCAGTCCGCCCGCCAGCCGTCCGCGTTCCGCTCAGGGCCCTCCACCGCCGCCCCGCGGATGATCGCACTATGTCCGAGCTCGGCCACCACCGCCCCCTTGCGGTCGCGCATCGTGTAGCGCTGCAGCCATTGCACGCCCGGCTTGATCGCTTGCACCGCCGTCGTCACCCCCTGGCAGGTGAGCACCTCCCCCACCCGGAACGCACGGCGCATTCGCAGATCCGAACCCGCGTGCAGCAAGTGCCGCCACAACGGCCCGTTCACGTCGTAAGGCCGCCCCGGCGTGTAGTGGCTCTGCCACTGCATCGCGAACGCCAGCCCCCAATGCGCCGCCAGCCCCCCAGTCGCCGTATCGTCGAAGTAGCGCGCCCCCTCCTCGCCCACTCCCGCCGCGAAGGCCGTGCAGCGACGCGGCGTCAGTTCGAAGCTCCGCGCGATCCCGTACTCCCCCACCAACGACGACGGAAACCGCACGCGCCCTTCGCTCACAGATCCTCTCCTCCCCTTCGGCGCGAGATCTGGAACCCCAGGACTCCAACCCCCAACACCGCCAACGCGATGATCACCAGCGCCACGATCGCATTCGCTCCGCTATTCTCCGTTGCCTCTCGCGATCGCGGAGCCACGGACCGCGGCCTCGACTGATCGGCCCGTACGCTCTCCTCGCTCCCAGGCAACACGTCCACCCCCACCAACTCGCTCCGTGACGGCAGATCCGGCAGGGCCGTCGGCAGGGGCGCCAGGATAATGTACTCCCCCGCCAGCAACCCATCCTCCGTGAACCGCAGCACCCCGCCCCGCTGCACGATCGTCTGATATTCGAGCTTCGGGTTCAGCGCGATCAGCGCCTCCGGCGTGGTGCTGAACCGCGCCGCGATCGTCGCCAGCGTGTCCTCCAATCGGATGACGTACAGCTGCCCGGCCTCCGGCACGCAGGGTTCCTCTGCCGTGCAGCGCGCCAGCTGCGGAACGGGCGGAGCACCCTGGGCCTGCGCGCCCTCCCCCGCCGTAACCGCCGCCACAATCAAGGAGAGAAGCACGACGCCCGCCACCCGCCCTCGCAAGCGCCCACCGGCGCTCGCCGTCCCTCGCAGCGCGACCGTGCACAGCCGCCGCACGCCCGCCCTCTCCACAGACGACGCGTCCTCTGAGGAGCCCAGCCCATCACCCTCGCATCGCATTCCCCATGCTAGCGCCAGCCCGGCGGCGATTGCTCCACGCTTGCAACGACGCGCCCACTACTTAGACCTTGCCGCTCTCATCCTAGGCCGGTATCGTCCTCCCGGCCCCGGCCAATCCAACCCCGCCCGCGCAGATCCGCATAGGGAAGAAGAAGCCGCCGCGTGAAGATCCACGAATTCCAGGCGAAGGTGATCCTCGCCCAGCATGGCGTTCCCATCCCCAAAGGCTTCGCCGTCTCGACCGTCAAGCAGGCCGAAAAGGCCGCCAGGGACCTCGGCAGCAAGGCCGTCGTCAAGGCCCAGATCCACGCCGGGGGGCGCGGCAAGGGCCGCCTCGTCGCCAACCCCAACCGAACCGCCGCCATGTACGCCAAGCTCGAAGCGGATCCCACCGCCCACGAAGGGCGCGTCAAAGGCAGCCCCGTCGGCGGCGTCCGCCTCGTCAACACCCCCGCCCAGGCCGCCGCCGAAGCGAGGAAGATCCTCGGCCGCTACCTCGTCTCCCACCAAACCGGACCCCAAGGCCGCAAGGTCCGGCGCCTCCTCATTGAGGAACAGTCGGCCGTCACGAACGAGTACTACGCCTCCGTCCTGATCGACAACGCCCTCGGCGCGCCCGTCATGATCGCCTCCGCCGAGGGCGGACAGGCCATCGAAGAGATCGCCGAGCGCAACCCCGCCGCCATCATCCGCCTCCCCATCGACCCCACCCAAGGCTTCCCCCCCTTCCGCGGCCGCCAGCTCGCCAAGCAGCTCGGCATGCCCAAAGAGGCCACCTTCCAAGCCGGGCAACTCTTCGCCGGCCTCTACGGCGCCTTCGTCGCCACCGACGCGCTGCTGGCCGAGATCAATCCCTGCGTCCTTACCCAGGACAACCGCGTCCTCGCCCTCGACGCCAAAGTCAATCTGGACGACAACGCTGCCTTCCGCCAGCGCTACCAAGACTGGCGCGACCTCCACGAGGAAGACCCTATGGAGATCAAGGCCGAGCAAGCCGGCATCGGCTCCTACGTCAAGCTCGACGGGAACATCGGCTGCATGGTCAACGGCGCCGGCCTCGCCATGGCCACCCTGGATACCATCATGCTCGCCGGGGGCGAGCCCGCCAACTTCCTCGACATCGGCACCGTCAATCGCGTCGAACGCGTCGTCGAGGCCCTCCACATCATCCACCTCGACCCCGCCGTCAAAGCCATTCTCATCAACATCTTCGGCGGCATGGCCCGCGCCGATATCATCGCCGAAGGGATCGTCCAGGCGCACCGCAAGTTCAGGATCAAGACTCCCATCGTCGTCCGCCTGGCCGGCTCCAACATCGAGCAGGGCCGCCAGATCCTCGACGAATCGGGCATCAACCTCATCCAAGCCGACAATCTCGGCCTCGCCGCCCAAAAGGCTGCGGCAGCCGCGGCCGCCTAGCCCCAATGCCGCGACCGTCCCAACCTCCTGCCCTCCCTACGGCAGTGCGACCGTAGTGAGCACCAAACCGTAGGGAGCGAACGATGAGCGTTCTGTTAGACCAGCAAAGCCGCATTCTCATCCAGGGCCTCGGCAATGAAGGCCGCAATCACTGCCAGCGCTCCCTCGCCTACGGCACCAACTTCGTCGCCGGTGTCCACCCCTCCTTCAAAGGCGGCGATACCTTCGAGAGCATCCCCGTCTTCGACACCGTGGCCGAAGCTGTGGCCAGCACCCGTCCCAACGTCAGCATCATCTTCGTCCCCGCACCCGGCGCTGCCGACGCCATCGTCGAAAACATCGCCGCCGAAGTTCCCCTCATCATCTGCATCACCGAGGGCGTCCCCGTCCACGACATGATCACCGTCAAGGCCGCTCTCGCCCGCAGCCAAAGCCGACTCATCGGCCCCAACTGCCCCGGCGTCATTACCCCCGGCGCCAACTGCCGCGTGGGCATCATGCCCGCCCACGTCTTCACGCCGGGGCGCGTCGGCGTCATCTCCCGCTCCGGCACACTCGTCTACGAATCCGTCGACCAACTCAGCAAGCTCGGCATCGGCCAGTCTACCTGCGTCGGCGTCGGCGGCGACCCCATCATCGGCACGACTCAAGTCGACGTCCTAGACCTGTTCAACAAAGATCAAGAAACCGACGCCGTCGTGCTCATCGGTGAGATCGGCGGCACCGCCGAGCAAGCGGCCGCCGCCTACATCCGCCGGCACATGACCAAGCCCGTCGTCGCATTCATCGCCGGCGCCACCGCTCCCCCGGGGCGCCGCATGGGCCACGCCGGCGCCATCATCGAAGGCAAGTCCGGCACCGCCGGCGCCAAGATCGACGCGCTTCAACAGGCCAGCGCCACCATCAGCCGCAGCCCCGCCACCATTGGCGAAACCATGGACCGCGTTCTGCGCGAAAACGGCCTCCGCTGACAAACTCAGACGGGTCGGCAGCTGGAAAGTCGACCGGGGCAGCCATCCCCCGGCAGCAAACACCTAGCGCGCATCCGCCTCCGGCAGAAACTCCTGCATTAGCTCCAGCACTTGCGGCCCGAACTCCTCGTCCGACGTCAGAGCGTTCCCATGCAGGTTTGTCGGCAACTCCACCAGCTTCGACGGCCCGGCCGCGTCGCGGTGGAACAGCCGCGCGAAGGTCGGTGCCGAGCGATCATCCACGCCCACGATGATCAGCCGCGGGATCGCCACCGCCGCGTAGGCCGCCAGCGCATCCAGTCCTCGGAACACCGTTGGAGCCGAGATCAGGATCATGCCGTCCAGCCGATCGTCCTCAGCCGCTTCCATCGCCGCCGTCACCGCCAAGCTGGTGCCCCCCATGCTCGCCCCCGCGCCGTAGATCCGCTCCGCCCCGGCCGCTTCGGCGTAATCCAGAGCCGCCCGCCACTCGCGGTGCAACTCCGCCGCCCGCAGCTCCTCCGGGATGTTCGCGAACTGCGGCGTCTCCCCGTGGCCCCGGAAGTCCCAAGCCAGCACGGAGTAGCCCCGGGCATGAAAATCCTTCGCGATCGGATCCCAAGCCCGCAGGTCCGCCGTAAACATATGTCCCAACAGCAGCCACGTCTTCCCGCCCCACCGCACCTCCGCGCGCATCGGCAGCCCGTCGCTGCTCATCAGCTCGATCATCTCCACCGTACCCGCCTCCGGGCCGTCCTCTCCCCCGCAAGCCGCCCCCGTCCCAGCCGCCGCCAGGACCCCGATCAGGGCCCACGCGCACACGCCCCCAACAACGGATCGCATCCCCATTGAAACGCCTCCCTTCGGCATGATATCCGGAGGCTCCTCTCGAGAACGCCCCTCCACCGCGTCCGTCCGCCCCTTCCGCCATGATCCCGCGATACAGTGCGCCGACAGCAAGACGCCAACCCCAAGTAAGCTCTTAGTGGAGGGTTCGCATAGTTGGCCTAGTGCGCCCGCCTGCTAAGCGGGTTTCGGGGAAACCCGATCGTGGGTTCGAATCCCACACCCTCCGCCACTCAATGGTCAATATATACTTATTTCATAGGTTAGAGTGATATCTTCACGATCTAGGTTATCACTTTACCTATCCCATTTAGGTTGCTGGGCTGGGTAGGGGTGCCCTTAGGAAGCAACGCCGCTACTTCGTCAGAGCGAAGCCGCGCAATCAGCCGTCCGGCCGCATACGGCCTCCTCGCAGTGACGCACCTGGCATAAGCGCAAGCCTTGGGGACGACATCGCAGACCTCAACCGGCCTCACTCGGCCGCGGGATCGACCGCTATGGCCTAACCCCACTGGCTGGGTCGCCCTGTAGCGGAATTGCCTTCACAAGGCGTGCGCCGGTTGACACGGCCAGCGATACTGCACGCGCCAGAGCTTCATGTCACTCCGCGTCATGCGCGAGTGCGGGCGTTTCATGCTCCCTCACTGGCGCGTAGTGACAGGTTGCTCTGGCAAGTAGCCCGTTCTTGCCGTGAGGGAGCACTCTATGCACTGGCAACAGGCGATCGCTGCGTCACTCATCGTTCTTGCCATTTTCGTAGTCGGTTGCGATAGCGGAGCCGGGAAGAATTCTGACGTAACCATCCCATCCGTAAGTGAAGGCCAAACAGAAAGCAGCCAGCCAGGGAGCTTGCGGCGCAGCGATATTTTCGTTGCCTGCGAGATGGTGACGCTGTACAAGGAGCCGGCTCCGGTCGTCTACGCCGTCGACTCTGACGGAACGCTTTATCCGTTGAACGGCAACGCGAAAGAGGTCTTGCCTCTGGCGAATGTCCCGATTCGAGAGGCAAGCAAGCTGGTTGTTGGTGATGCCGTAGACAAACACCGGAAAATCGAGAGCATGATCCAAGATGGGCTAGCGAGATGCCCAACGTTTCCAGAAGAGAACCCAGAAGAGTTGCCAGAAACAAACGCCATCGATGCCTCTCGGCTGACACTGGTTTGCCTGGACGTAGGCGCGGAGTTGAAAAAACCTGGGGCGAATGCCCTTTTCGCTATGGACAACATCGACGGTGCAATCTATCCCCTTAATTTCATCGCGAGACAATGGTTTTCGCTGCCGCAATGGAGTGGTACCGACGATATTCGAGATATCAGCACTCTCAACCGCGGAGATGGTGACGGGTTCAGCCAAGCGGTCAGCGATCTCAAGGATGAGGCGTTTCGCAGTTGTTAGCGTGACAACATGGGCTGCGACACCGGTTGGTAGTTCCCGCTCTGAAGCAGAAACGCCACAGCCTGCGAGTGGGTAGCCAGTCTTGTGCCAGTCAGCAAGCCACCCGCGCTCCCGCCCAAGCGCAAGTGTGGAAAGCCCACAAACAAGATGCCCGATCCCATTCCCGACACGCCAAAAAATATCGCTCGTGCGGTTCTGGCGGGACCGCCGAAGAAGGAATGGGATTGCCTAAAGAGTAAGGTCAGTCAGCCTATGGAGTCCCCCCGCGGAAGTCGCTCGATGAGCCACCAAGCTGCGAAAAAGACGGTTGGAATGGTCGCGATGATGGCTACTACCAGCCACCAGATCTCAAGGTGTTGACTCCATGCCCCCAGAATTTGGAGTGCGAATCCTGAAGATACGATTGGCAGGCCGAACCTCCCCAGTCTCGACCACCACCTTCGCAGCGTTGAGACGGGCTCATCATCGCTTTCGAGGAGAAGATGTGGCCGCCGTGCATGCACACGCGGTCCCGCCAGCAGCAGTGCCACCCCGATGATGTCGAGCGCCAGTCCAACGGTGATGAGGATGCTACCGATCATCGAGTTCCCAACAGAAGATGGGCTTACACCTCGCCGGCCACCGGAGTCCGCTGGTAGGTGCTGCGAATGTCCGGTGTATCCCTGCTCCGTACTGGGTAGCGTGATGGGCAGGTGATCCAGTACGACCCGGGTACCGAATGAGGGGTACGCCTGGGCCAAGGAAGACTATCGCGTGAACTCTCGAGTTGACAGCCACTTGGGTTCCTACTGAGCACAAGCCGAGTTTGGATCGAACCACCCTGCTGGAATGTCCCGGAAAGTCGGTAGCGCTGAGGCCACGCTCGATCAATCGTGTCACTGACAATGGTGCTTCCGCCGCGTTCTCCTTCCCTGTGTTTCCTCGCTGCCGGTGCGACGGCTTCGGCCCGGCGCAGCGTGGGCAAGCTCTACACTGCCACGGCCGCGTTCACGCCTGATCTCTCTCGACTCTGATATTCCCTCTTTTCGTGAACCCGATTGGACCGCGAAATTTGCGTCCGTAGCGTCCGCAGCGGTCACTCTGCTTGATTTCACATGGCTGGCGGGGACGCAACGGACGGTTCCGTCCCGCCATGGTCAAGGGAAACTGGAAGCATGCTGGCGTATGGCGAAGCCTGCGCCACCCCGCCTGGAACTCCTTGAAACCTCCCACGCACGGCTGACCCACAACTAGGCTCCGGGACCGCCTCCCGCTCTGCGTCGCGTCGGGATATCGCGGCCCGCTGTGTTTCCGCGCACCACTTTCGCGCGGTCTCGCGCGGCTCTGTTGCAACCCAGGTTTGCCGGACTGTCAGATTGACAATGTGCAGGAGCACCTGCATATCGGCTCGATTCGGTCCGTGGGTCCTTTGCAACACCTACGGAGAAAACACGCCTTCACGCGGCATTGGTCGCACCAATTGGCGACCGATCGGCTCAAGATGGCTTGGTTTCGGCCCGCGATCGTACGAGGAACGGAAGGGAAGCGGGCTGACGGAGCTCTCCTTCTGGTGGCGGAGTTAAGTCCGACAAGGACCCGACCGGGAAGGGAACGCTTGGACAGACACGGCGCACGAGGGCGCTGATACTGGCGCCGCGCTTGCGCTATTGACCAGTCTGTCGACGTGTGGCGGCTCTTCGGACGACGAACCCGCACCTGCGGTCAGATCCCGCTCCACCGACCGCAGTCCAAGGGCCTGCAGCTGCTTGACTTGCCCCTCCACTCCGGGAATCTGCACGGATGCGACGAACCTTCCCGCGCAAGGTCTTCTGACAGCTTGAATCTCGGCCAGGCAACGGTCCGCTCATCACATCAGGCACCGCTGAAGACGAAAGCCGCCCAGACGGACGGTGCGTTGTAGGATACCGACCCGTGCGAAGTCGTGGGGGAACGGCTGGCACTCTGCAGGGCTCGAAGAGGCGCCCGACTTGACGCGTAGGCATCGATCACCGCTTCGTCTGCATCGCGCATCCAAAGCTGCGCTTCGCGGAGGGCGGTTGCGGGCGCTTTCCTAGCTTCGAAGAGGCCTTCGTAAAACCTGGATACGATGAGGGCAGTTGCGAAGTCGTCGATGGCCCAGAGAGTGGAGACGACGCCAGCCGTCCCGGCAGCGATGAAAGCCGAGGCGAGGCTGAGTAACTCATCGATTTCCTCGTACCCTTGAGGCACGCCCGTCTCGCACGCGGAGGTGACCACGAGCCGCGCCGCGATCTCGAGGCGAGCGACTTCGAGGGCAGAGAGTTCCACCTCGCCTGCGAGCGAGAGGGCAGCGGAGAACAGTGGGTCGAAGAGTCGACCCCTGCCGTGGCAGGCGAAGTGAACGTGCGTCGCGAATGGCAGGACATCCAACACACGTTCCTTCGTAGCCGACTCTCCCTTCAGCACACGCATTGCGCCTGCTGGCACGAATCTCTCGACTAACGCGATCTCGAATTCGGCACCCTCCAGTGGTTTGGGGTGGGGCTGCGGATCCGCGATCCCGACGAAACGAACCGGATCGCCAGCGCTCTGGGATGCCCGGCGCATACAATTGAGCTGGAGTCGAGCCGAGGGAGCGAACGCCAAGTCAAAGTCGTCGATCAGGCTCCGCCGATTTCCGACCGCGTCACTCCACGCGATGGCGTGCAGTGGCATCAGCCCGAGGAGTCCAGCGGGGACTAGCGTGACACAAGACGCCCCTCGACTAGCCAGCGATCGGGCGAGAGGGTGAAGAAGTTTCTCACCGATGAGAGGGGAGAGGGCTGTGATCGCTGCATCGAGCAGCTCTGGCTTCAGCGCTTGGGCTACCAAGTATGCGGCTGAGCCGCCGCGACTCCTGTCTGCATCAAGGCCGATCGCCAAATCAGCGATCACCTGCGAGCCGCAATCCGGTGCATGGATCGCTTCGAGCTCCACGCCACCTTCGCTATCTTTATCCACAATGATCGCGAACGAGCCTTTGGGTGCGGAGCCCAGGTAGACAAGCGGCCGTTCGGGCTGCGCGACCTGGCCGATCTCCTCGAGAGTCGGAGGATTGAGAGCATTCTCGAAAGTCGGCGTTTGTTGCAAGGCGGCGCGGATTCGCGTGAGCTGCTCCGAACTGTCTGATGCTGAGCGCTCCTCCGAGCCGAGGATGTCTGCCCGTACCGAAGTGGTCACCTCCTCGACATCAGTGCGTAGGCCTGGATCGAGGTGAGACAACTTGTCGAGATCGATGCCCTCGGCCAGCGTAAGCAAGCCGAGCTCTCTGGCTCGTCCCAGTTCCAGGGCCACCACGGCCTCTTCCAAACGATCCGCCCGCGCCAGCGCGCCGGCAGCGAAACGAAAATCCGTGGTCTTTCGTCTGCGGCGTTCGGAGATCCGATCTTCCACACGCGACCGCGCGGAGATCACCGCTGCCGCAGCTTCGACGAGTCGCGCCGCGGCGTCAGCAGCCAACTCCACGTTGTCTTGCTCTTCTGCGAGCGCGGCGAGGCACCGGCTCGCTTCTCTGGCTTCTCCCGGCCCTGTGTCGGCTGACAGAGCCGTCAAGGCCGTTTTGTATGCTTCGATCGCGCCGCCCGTGTCCGCCCGTGTCTCGCGGATCTTCCCGATCAGCAACCACGCTTGACCAAAGCGGAGTGGCGATGCCGTGATCGGACTGAGCCGGGCAGCCTCCACCGCACTTGCTTCGGCACGAGCGTGGAGTCTGGATCGAGCGTCTCCTGCTGTGTCTGGCAGTTGCGCGAGTTCGAGTTGCTCGTTCGCAAGATTGTGCTCGGCTTGGGCAAGGAGTTGAGTGTCGTCGACCGAGCGGGCCGCGTAGCGTGCTTTGGCAGAATGACGGATGGCTTTCTGAAGGTTCGATCGGCGGTCGCCGGAGCTAGTTCGAGAGTAAACAACGCCTAAATTCAGTTGAGTGAATGCCCAATCGCGAGGACTTCGCCGGAACGATCGGTGAGTCAACGTCAGCTCAAGATGTTCGCGGGCGCGGTCATGGTCACCTTCCTCTCCGCGATACGTGAAGAGGAGAGCGAGGTTAGTGTGAGCCATGGCCCAGCTGTCGGGATGAACAGCTTGTGGGAACCGATCGAGTGCCTCCGACAGATGGGTGATGCCCTGAGTGAGATTCCACGCTGGGTCTCCGCGGGGCCGCATCCCGAACGCCGCACTCAAGTTCGTGGCGATCGCGAGACGGCGTTGCGGGTGATCGATGTCCGGATGCGTATCCAGAATGGAAATCACCGTCCGGCCTAACTCAATAGCGCGCTCGATCTTCTGATCGCGGTCTGCCCCCTCGTCTTGCAGGAGAGCCGCGACTGTTGTGGCTGCTACTTCGGCCCTCCGTTCTGGGTAGGTGCCCGGCGGCAAGATGTCCAACAGATCCAACCCGGCCTGAGCGAGTGCTTTCGGACTCCCTCCTCGCTTCGCATCCTCGAACACACGCTGTCGTGGAATGACCGCCTCTTCCCAAAATCTTTGGATCACCGATTCGCGCACGGCCCAGGCACTCGGAAAGTCACCCGTCCGACAGAGCTGCACGGTTTGTAGCATCGAGCTGGCAAATCGCCGTTTATTTTCATCCGGAGCAGACTCCGCTTGCTGCGCAACTCGATCTTCCGCTTCCTGGGTCGTGACCTCTGGCCACTGCTCTACCACTTCGCGGAGTTGCTCCTCGCTCGCGACGAGCGCCAGCTCCTCAAGCCCCCTATCGATCCGCCGTCTCCTCTGGTTCGTTTTGATCTGCCTCAACAGTCCTCGGTACGCGGGCTCACGACCGCCCGCCTCGCTCGCACCCGCCCTCGGCGCCTTGATGTCGACATCTATGTCCTTGGTCACACCCGCCGCGATCTCGTTGAACGTGACGACCGCAGGAGGACCGGGCACCTCGCGGATTGCATCGCCTAACTCGCGCTGGACAACGGCAACAACGTCACTAAGACTCTCAAGGGGGTCTCGCTGGTCCTCGGGTGCGTGTGCCGCAATCAGGGGAGCGGCTTTCGCGAGGCGAAGTACCAGCAATGGCTGGGAGCGTCGCAACACGCGGCCGCAACTGGGGCACGTAGGTTCGATAAGGTCAGAGAGTTGCGCTATTAGATCCGGACGCTCAACTGCGTCAACCGCAAGCCACGTGAATCGCGAGGTCACTTCACCGCAGTGGGTGCAGCCCCATTCCGCCATTGTCGCTTGGGAGATCGGCACTAGTGACATCCTAGGTTCGGGCAGGTCCAATCCTGCGCACTGCCCAAACCGCATCGCAATCGGGATCCAGCGACACCCCTACCTTGTGGATCCTGCAAGCGCGAGTGGCTGTCTCTCGCAACGGTCCGCCTTGACCAACACTTTCTGGTAACCCTTCGATCCAGTAGTGGCTCTGATGCACGGAAGAAGCACGTAGCGGCAGCATTCACTCCTACACACCTACCTGTGGCCGCAGCCCCTAGCGTCCCGCCGGTCGGATCACCTCTTGACCAGCTACAAGCTCCTGCCCCGCCGATCTCTCTGGACAATAGTCGGCGGGCACGCCGCTCTTCCCGCACGGAGCTGCGGGAGCGAGCTGGCCCATCGCCCGCCAGCACCCGCGCGGCGAGGAGGGGATAGCCTTCGTGAGTGCGGATTAGGGTCACCCAGAGCTATCGGAGCCCTAGATACAGCGGTTGCTAGATAGCGAAGCGACTCGCCGTTAGGACTTCTAGATCAACTGCACGCGCCGCTTCAGTGAGTTCAACCGTGATCGCGGAATGTGGCCATCACGCTGGAGCCTACCCACAACAAGGCCAGGCGCGATGTCGATCAGGCGCGCGAAGGCAATAACGCTGCCCTTCGAAAAGTCCCCGCGTTCCAAGAAACTATGGAACTCCTCTTCAGGGATGAGAGCTCTCCGAGCAAACTCGTCGGCAGTGCGCTCTGCCTCTTCGGCGAGACCATGACCGTGCCGATCAACCGAATTCAGCGGGAGGTCGATGAAATCTCTCCCTTGAGACTCGATGAGATGGCCTGATTCGTGAAAGAAAGTGAACCACAATTGATCATCCGATTTATGGCGCAGGCTGAGTTGGATTATCGCCTTCTCTCGGGTCAGCCAGCGAGCGGCTCCGCTGAGAAAGGTGCCGCTGAATTCAGGGATCAGGACCAAGGCAACTCCCGCCTGGGCGCACATCTTTTGCAGTTCACCAATTGCGAGCGAGATGGGTTGCTTCGTAGTCAGCTTCCTAGCGTTGGCAACGGTCTTCAGCCAACGTTGCCGTTCGAATGGCTCACACTCGATTTTGTCGGCTTCGATTTCTCCCCACCGCAGCCAAGCGGATAGCGGCTCCCGGCTCGTCTCGAACGAAGGACTCGACCGGTACCGCGCGAGTGAGTGTTCCCACTGTTGCTCCCAGCCACGAGGGGAGCTAACCGCAAAGAACTTCAAGAGATCCTCAACGGTTTGACTCTTGGTGGTCTGGGCACGAATGAGTCCACGTTTCGCAAGGTCTTTGATCGGAAAACGATCTGCCCACGAGAGATGAGCTCGCAGTTCGTCAACAGCTTTTCTTCTGGCGAACTGCGAGCGATAGTTGAGTTCTAGACCGTTCCAGAAATGCGCGCTGATTCCCAGCGTCCGCTCCAATTGAATCGCTGTCTCAGGGGTGATGGCCGCTTTGGCCTTCACGATCTCATTGACGGTTTTGAGCGGCCGATTCATTCGGCGAGAAAGTTCGGCTTGGGTCATCGATCGCTCTTCGAGTGCTTCTAGTAACACCTCTCCGGGAGCGACGGTCCAGTCTGGTTGCCAAAGATTCTGATCACTTTCCATGGTAGTCAACAATCCCATCTATCTTGATCGCCGTCACCGATGCGGTGTCGATCCCCCCGTCGTCAAGGCGAGGGATTGGACTGTGATTTGGCTCGAACACCAGTCGGTATGGCCCCCACAGATGAAGGGCGAATTGGCCACGGCGATCACCGTGCAATGCGTGACACCTTCCTGGAACGTTGTCCATATGCCTCAACGTTGGTGCCGCGGAGAGGGAGGCTAGGCGGCGCTTAAGGAGTGCCCAGCTCTCCGCACCCCATCGCCTCTGACCGCGCGCATCATCCTTACAGATCTTCTCGAGTTTTCGGTCAGTCCAGTGCAGTTCGATAAGGATCTCCTTGACAGCATTAACCCTAAGGGTTAATGATCAACTTATCAATGCGCCGACGAGACGACGAATGACTCAGGCACCGATCCAGCCCCAACTCTTCGACAAGTGCGCGAACCCGCTTCGGCATGGGGCAGCGCACTATGTCCCAGTTGTTCAGAACAAGAAAGGTGAGCTGGACGCACTGATTCACACACCCGAGACGATATGGGATCGGCTCACACCGCTGGTCAGCTTCCTAGGTCCGAGAGACCAGACCGGGCCGCTCAAGCCCGGGACTGTCTCGGGTTGGGTGAGGCGTGTCCACAAGGCGGTCGGACAGCACGCCTGCTACGTCGATCTGCTACGCCTCAAGCCAAATCGGGAGGTTGCAACCACGCAACCCAAAACCGTTCTCTCCTACATGTACGACCGATGCCACTCCCGAGGAATCAACTTCATCCCAGTAGCGCCCATCGATGGGTCGGCAGAACACTTGGATCAAGTTGCGGGCGCGCTACATCGTGAGATGAGGGGCGTCGCGCTGCGAGTTCCCCTCTTGAGGATCGTGCCCACAACTGGCAGCGGGTTCCCCACTACTGTGAAAAATGCGCTTGAGAGACTCAGAGCGCGGCCAGAGAGCGTCGACCTGCTGCTCGATCTCGAGTACCTCGACTGTGCTCTCCGTGCGGACGACATCGCGCCGCTTGTCAGGGAACTCGCAGAGATGCACAACTGGAGGAATGTCATTCTCGTGGGTACGTCTATTCCCATGACCCTGAGCGGTGTGCCGGAAGGGAAGCTAGGTTGGCTCCCGAGGTATGAGTGGCAGCTGTGGCGGGAGTTCAACTCGAACCAGAAGATCGTCTTTGGCGACTATTGTGTGCAGCACCCGAAACCCCCACAGGAAAAAGCGGGACTGGGCATGCGAGCCAATATCCGATACACAACTGATAGCGGAGTGCTCGTGGCGCGGGGATGGGGTCCGGTTACGCTCAGCGGCAATGGTGAATACGTCACCCTCTGTCGAGGCCTTGTTGCTAAAGACGAGTTCGCAGGGGAGTCATACAGTTGGGGCGACGAAACGATCGCTAAGTGTGCACGAGGGGAATTGGACCCTGGATCGCAGGAAATGTGGCGTGGCGCTGGTACCTCTCACCACATCACGTTCGTCACCAAACAGATTGCGCAACTCCCGCGCACTGCCTATAGCGTTTAGTTGGGATCTTAGCCCTTGTTGGATCCCTTCCAACTAGGGCACTTCGAACGAGCTGCCTGAGCTGACTCACGCTAGTCCGGGATTGTAGCTGTTCCCACATCCACGATCGGCCTCGATTCGCTTCCACGCTCATCCCTAGGTTGGATAAGGCGTTCCTCGCTTCCTCTTTCCAAAGGAGGCGAACAAGAGCAGAGGCGTCAACAGAGGGGTTGCTGCGCGGAGCACGAACTACTTCAAGAGAGCCGTTTGGGAAGTGTGGAAGACGAACGAGTCCCCACCACGCAGGTAATAGGCCGTCCGCGCTGTCCAAGTGCCGCTCGGCGGCAACAAGGGTGCACTTGTCGAAGACAGAGCCGTATGCCTCCGCTTGCTTAGAAAGACGTTTGAGGTTGTCGCGGTGCGTCTTCAATTCGATTCCTTCTATTGAGGATCCAAGAAGAGCTACATCCGCCCGTCGGTTTGAAGGAGGAAGCCAAAACTCCTCAACGATCATGTCTGGAGGTGCTGACCTCGAGAGCGCTTGGAAACGAACGAGAGCTCTGGCATCTGCTTCTGAGAGATTGGTGCATTGCATTGGCATCGGCCTGTCCGCCAGAGAGAACTTGATCGAGACTGACGACTCTCTTGGGGGCGCCACTCTACCGGCGTAAACTCGCGCGGTCGAGTCACACCACAGCGTTCTAGATCCACTAGAAATCAACATGAACGTCGCTCTTCTCCAGCGACTTCATGGCGAGCTCCCGCACGGACTGCACGAGCGCAGCCAGCTCTCGCCGCCGCTGGATCGGCGCGCCGTTATAGCGGCCGTACTTGAGGGCATTCTTACTCTTCTGTGGCCAGGAGGGAACGGTCTTCGTGACGATCGCGGGTGAGAATAGGGAGGCGCAGTTCGTGCTGTGGCCGCGGGTCTTCGCCCGCTATCGTCACGCGCTGCGCGGGCCGATGCTCCTGATGACGGGGACGGTGGCGCGCTACTGCCCGACGATGTCATTAGACACTTGCCCTACCCGACATGATGGAAACCTTAAGCCCCTTTGATGCTGATCATCTGAGTGAATCCGCTATTCGAATTGAGGCTGGGAAACGGGATCGGGGCCGGTGGCGGCCGAGGAGATCTGTCGCATGGCGGTCAGCGAGGCGTGCGAAAAGATAGCCGCGTGGCGCCCGAGGGACGGCGACTGGATAACGTCGATCGGGTCGCTTGGGGGAGGGAGGACCAAGGGTAGAGCACGAGTGCAGCCCCGGCGCCGGAATCACCATCCGCGAGGAAGGCTCGGGCGATGGTCTCGCCTTTGTTGGTTCGGCATGACCCTCAGAATGAGTTGAGGTTCGTGTTGCCCTCCAGCATCATGCATACATGGTCCATCCATTCGTCGTCATTGACTGCGAGACGACTGGCCTTGGCCGGAACGACCGGATCGTCGAGATCGCGGCGGTAACGCTGGATGCCTCCACG
Source organism: Chloroflexota bacterium (assembly GCA_026707145.1). GTDB lineage: Bacteria > Chloroflexota > Dehalococcoidia > Bin125 > Bin125 > JAPOXK01. The sequence continues at coordinate 93,974 of JAPOXK010000015.1, forward strand.
AAAGAGGTCACCAGTGAATACACCACCCTCTTGAATCCGCAATGCGATGTTGGCCCAGTCGATATCCATGGGGTCACCTCGGCGATGGTGGAAACGGCGCCCGTGTTCGAAGAGATTGCTGGAGCTCTGGCCACCCGCTTAGACGGTGCGGTCCTTGTGGCGCACAATTTGCCGTTCGACTCCAGAATGATTGCCCAGGAGTTCGAGCGTTTGGGAACGCAGTTTGCTCCAGGGAAGGGGATCTGCACGCTCAAGGCTACATCTGCAAAGCTTTCCGTTGCCTGTGCACGCTACGGCATTGAACTCACAGCACATCACTGCGCGCTTGCGGATGCCCGCGCCACGGCTGCATTGATGAAGCGCTGCATCAAGACTCGACCCGTAACGATGCCGGCCTCCATCGGTCGGGTGCCGTGGGTCGCGAACTCCAGGACACTGTCAAGAGAGCGACGATGAAGACCGTGAAACGATCTTTTCCACCTGTTCCATCTTCGAACGGGACTGATCCTCGGATGAAGCGCTCTAGTGGCCAGCGCTGGTCAACCCCGAGGGCCTGCGATTAGTCCCAGTTCACGGAGTGCTCGCCGCCTCCCCAATGATCCCATTCCGCTTCGTCTGGGAAACCAGAGGGCCTGGCCGGTCCGTCAAACAACCACTGGTCGGAAGGCGGCCCGGCGGCGCCAATGGCGAACCAGTGGCCCGTGATGGTCTGCCGCTCCCCGTACCAACTTTGGCCATCGGAGGCCACGTACATCGAGATGCGACTCGGCTGCTGGAGCCCCTTCCGGGCGAAGACAGGCTCTAGGATCTCTATTAGGTCCGCGCGGTATTTACCTCCAGCGTTTCGGTAGTGTCCCATTTGAGATATGGCTAGGTCGCGGAGCGACGCCTGCGTCTCTACGAATTCTCGTTGGTCGAGTTGTCGCCCGAACTCGTCCACGCCGACGCGGCCGGCGTTGTCGACTAGCCGACGCTTCGCAGCAGCCTCCGCTTCAGCGCGTTCACGATCCTCCTTCAAAATTTGTCCGGCTACTGCCCAGGCCTCACGGAATCCCTCCGCTCTGGCGATACGGAAGGCCCCGTGCCCTCCGATGACTCGCAAGTGCGGAAGCCAAATGTTGGTCCTCAGCACCAGGGCGAGACGCTTTCCGGCAAGCGACTGGTCACTCGTGGCGATCCGCATGCGTACAAAGGCGGACTCGTACGCTGCCCAGACCGCATAGATATAGACAAGGAACAGGGCCAAGGGAGTCAGCCATATCGGTACGAGGAGTTCTTTGACCAGCATCCCGTGGTCGATCTCGGACCAGTTACCGATCAGGTGCCAAGTACTCCATGCGAGAGCAAGCAGCCCGAGCAGACCGAGGTAGACATGCGCCGTCCGCCGCAACACTGGCTGTTTGGCCACGCCGGTCGTGACAACAGCAATAAAGGCCACCCCCTGCCCCAGAATCTCGGCCCAGAGTGCGAACGATTCGAGGCCGACGATGAATTCCACGACTGCCGCGGCAGTCACCGTCCGCAAGAGGGCTTGCCGAAAGAAATCAGGATTCGCTATGGCTTGGTTGAGACTAAAGAGGAGGCGGAGCCCGGCGACGACTAGCCAGACCACCGTGATCTTCCAGAGCGCAGGCTCCCAAAGCCCCACGTGACATGCCAGGATGAGAGCCCCAAGAAGGGCGACAACGTACAGGACCGTCGGGACCAGGAGCTTGGGCGTCGCTAGCGTCAGGAGGACGACACCCACGGAGCGGAGCGCGGCCGCCCGGCCGCTCGATGCCAGCACGAATACGATCAGGGCCGATAGAAGGATGAGGGAAGCGAGCTCGCGATTAGTGAGAAATGGCTCTTCGATCATGGACACTCTGCAGAGAGGTGCCCGACGGCAGAATGGATGAGCCTCACCAATTCACGAATCTCTAAGGTGGCACGCGTCGCCTAAGGCCTAATCCTTCACTGAGCAACTGTACTACCAACCTTCGCACTGACTGTCTCGCTGCAGGCAAGACGAATGGCCCAAGGACAGTCCGCACCTCGCCCTGCAACTCTCGCAACTAACGGAGGCTTGGGCACAGGCATAGACTCTTAGTTGCGCCTTATGACGCTGCTTCATGGGTGTCCCACCTGTCTACGTGGAACCTTCCTGAAAGTGCCAAGAAATCGTTGCGCCGCAAGGCATCGCTGCGGGGAACTTGTAGCCAACATGCGCCGACGCACAGCGCTCCCAAGCTTGCTCGCTGGTACCCTTTGCGCCGCCGCCGCATCTTACCTCCGGAGGAACCGTGGCAACGACGTTCGGAGATGTCTATCAGCGTTTGAGTGACTGCTACCCCGACCCACGGGAGCGTGGGCGGCGATTCGAGCCGCTCATGGAGAAGGTGCTGCGAACGGACCGCGCCTTCCGGGCACGGTTCGCGAAGGTCTGGCCCTGGTCCGAATGGCCCGGCCGGGACGGCCACGACAACTGGTGCGACATCGTCGCCGAGCGCCATGACGGCGGGCTGACCGCCATCCAATGCAAGTGCTACGACCCCGAACGCACGCTCTACCAAGGCGACCTCGAATCCTTCCTCGGCCGGGACGACGCCCGTTTCGACGAACTGGTCGTCGTCAGCACGACGCCGAACTGGAGCCCGAACCTCCTGCGCACGCTCAGCAACCGGAAGACGCCTGTGCAGCGCCTCGATCTCTTTGGCCTTGAAGCCACGACGATCGACTGGGACGCCTACCTGGAGGACGAGGCGGCCCCGCTCAGGGAGCGGCCTCGTAAGGAAATCCTCGATCATCAAAAGCAGGCCCTGGCGGACGTGTTCACCGGCCTTGGGGCGCACGACCGGGGCCGGCTGATCATGGCTTGCGGCACCGGCAAGACCTTCACGGCGCTGCGCGCCGCCGAGGAGATCGCCGGGTCGGGCGGCCGCGTGCTGTTCGCCGCGCCCTCGATCTCGCTCGTGGCGCAGGCGCTGCGCGAGTGGGGCCAGGACGCCGTGCTGCCGATCCGCGCCTTCGCGGTTTGCTCAGACGCCAGGGTCGCCGGCGACGATACCGGCGCCCACCCCTACGACCTGCCGATCCCGCCAACCACCGATCCCAGGCGCTTGGCCGCCGCCGGAGCCGAAGACGCGCCCGACCGTCTGACCGTGGTCTTCAGCACCTACCAGTCGATGGCGGTGATCCGCGATGCTCAGGCCCAAGGCCTGCCACCCTTCGACCTCGTCATCTGCGACGAGGCCCACCGGACCACCGGACACACGCTCACCGGCGAGGAGCGTTCGGCCTTTCTTCTGGTCCATGACTCAGAGGCGATCCACGCTCGCAAGCGGCTCTATATGACCGCCACGCCGCGCATCTACGGGGACGCCGGCAAGGCGAAGGCCGAGAAACACAACGTCTATCTCGCCTCGATGGACGACGAGGCCACCTACGGCCCCGAACTGCACCGCCTCGGCTTCGCCTCATCGGTGGAGCAGGGGTTGCTCTCGGACTACCGCGTGCTGGTGCTGGTGATCAACGAACGGACGATCGCGCGCGACTTCCAGCGGCATCTCGGCGACGCCGACATCGCCCTCGACGACCTGGGCCGCGTGCTCGGCTGCCTCAACGGCCTCGCCAAGCGCGACCCCGGCAGCGACCGATTCAAGGACGACCCGGCGCCGATGCGGCGGGCGGTGGCCTTCTCGAACACGATCAAGAAATCCAAATACTTCACCGAGTTGGTCGCGGCGGTGCAGGACGAGACGGGCGTGGCGGAACGGGCGATCGCGGTGGAGACGCGGCACGTGGACGGCAAGAGCGGCGTGCTGCGGCGCTCCCGCGAACTCGACTGGCTGCGCACCGAGACTGGGATCATGGGCGATCGCTGCCACGTGCTCAGCAACGCCCGCTGCCTGACCGAGGGGATCGACGTACCCGCCCTCGACGCGGTGCTGTTCCTGCAGCCGCGCAAGTCGCAGATCGACGTCGTGCAGGCGGTGGGGCGGGTGATGCGCCGCGCCCAGGACAAGCGCTACGGCTACGTGATCCTGCCGGTGGTCGTCCCCGAGGGCATGGATCCCTCCGCGGCGCTCGACCGCAACGAGGTCTACGGGCACGTCTGGGAGGTGCTGCAGGCGCTGCGCTCGCACGACGAGCGCTTCGACGCCGAGAGCAACCAGATCGATCTCGACGGCAAGGACAGCAAGCGGATCGGGATCATCGGGATCGGGTCACCCGACGGCGACAAAAAAGACGGTACGGCCGTGGCGGCCGTGGCGGCCGTACAGGCAGGCCTCGCCTTCGGGTGGGGCGAGCACCAGGATGCGATCCTGGCCCGCATCGTCCTGCGCTGCGGCGACCGCAAATACTGGGCGCAATGGGCCGAGTCGGTGGCCGGGATCGCCAGCGCCCACCGCACCCGCATCGACGCCCTGATCGAGGGGGCGGATCCCGCACTCGCCCAGCGCTTCGACGAGTTCGTGACGGCCCTCCAGGACAACCTCAATGACTCGATCTCCCGGGAGGACGCGGCCGCGCTGCTCTCACAGCACCTGATCACCGAGCCCGTCTTCGAGGCCCTCTTCGGCGGCTCGGAGTTCACCGCCCGCAACCCGGTTTCGCAGGCGATGCAGCGCATGATCCGGGAGTTGGAAGAGCACGGGCTAGAGGCGGAGACGCGGGAGCTTGAAGACTTCTACGCCTCGGTGCGCCGCCGGGTGAAGGGCATCGACAGCGCCGAGGGCCGCCAGCGCGTCGCGGCCGAGCTCTACGACCGTTTCTTCCGGGTGGCGTTCCCGCGCGACGCCGAGCGGCTGGGCATCGTCTACACCCCGGTCGAGATCGTCGATTTCATCAACCGCTCGGTGGCGGAGCTGCTGCGGGAGCACTTCGGGGCGTCGCTGGGCGACGAGGGCGTGCACATCCTCGACCCCTTCACGGGGACGGGCACCTTCATCGTGCGGCTGCTCCAATCCGGAGTGATCGGCCCCGACGACCTGCTACGCAAGTACAGCCGGGAGCTACATGCCAACGAGATCCTGCTGCTGGCCTACTACATCGCCGCCGTCAACATCGAGAACGCCTACGGCGACCTCCTGGCCGCCCAGCAGCGGGAGACGGAGTACGAGCCCTTCGGCGGGATCGTCCTCACCGACACCTTTCAGTCCTCCGAAGCCGGCGACCGGCGGGATACGGCGATGTTTCCCCGCAACAACGCCCGCATTGAGCGCCAGCTGGCCCTCGATATTCGCGTGATCATCGGGAACCCGCCCTACTCGCGCATGCAGGGAAGCCACGAGGACGACAACCGCAACCAGTCCTACCCGACGCTGGACGCGCGGATCGCCGAGAGCTACATCGCCCGCTCGGACTCCAAGGGACTCAAGAACCCTCTCTACGACGATTACGTGCGGGCGATCCGCTGGGCATCCGACCGCGTGCGGGACGGCGACGGCGGGATCATCGGCTTCGTCACCAACGGCGGCTTTCTCGACAGCAAGAGCTTCGACGGCTTCCGCAAGACCGTGGCCGCCGAGTTCCACGAGGTCTACGTCTACAACCTTCGGGGGAATCAACGGACATCGGGTGAAACGTCCAGGCGTGAGGGCGGCAAGATCTTCGGGAGCGGCAGCCGCGCCGGCGTCGCGATCCTGCTGCTGGTGAAGCGACCCGAGGCGGTGACCGAGCCCGCGACGATCCGCTACCACGACATCGGCGACTCCCTCTCGCGCGACGAGAAGCTGGCGATCATCGCTGATTCCAAGCTCAAGGAGATAGCTTGGGAAGAGATCACACCGAACGCAGCCAGCGACTGGATCAACCAGCGCAGCCCCGCCTTTCTGGCTTTGCGGCCGGTAGCCTTGGTCCAGAGCGAGGCCTCTGCACTCAATGCGCTACAGCCTCTGTTCGGGGTGTCCTCACGCGGGCTAACAACCGCGCGCGATGCTTGGGTATTCAATTCCTCCAGCTCGAAACTGCGCGAAACGGTCGATCGGCAGGTGAAGTTCTATAACGCACAGGTTGAGACCCTAAAGCGTGGAGCAACAGCGCCGGAGCGGGACCCTCGGCGCTTCAAATGGGACGGCTCTGCCGAAAAACGCGCGCGACGGGGACTACGAGCCAAAGTCCGTGCTAGCGGATTTCACACCGCTGCCTATCGCCCTTTTTTCCAGCAACACTTCTACATGGACCGCGTGCTCAATAACTCGGTCTATCAACTGCCGCGTCTCTTCCCCACGCCAGATACGCGAACCCCCTGCATCATTGTGGAAATAGGCCTCCGTGCGCCAGGCCGCGCACCAGCCGTGCTTGCAATTGATGCCGTCCCAGACATCGGGATCGGGGCGGGGGCCTCCGGCCTCGCCTGCCAGGTCCTGCCCCGCTACGCGTACGACCTGCCACAGGAAGCCCTTGTAGGAGCCTCCCCGGCACCGTCCGAGATGCAGCGCCGCGACAACATCAGCCCTGCCACACTGGCAGCCTACTGCGCCCGCTACGGCGAAGACGTCACAGCGGATCACGTCCTTCGCCTATGTCTACGGCCTCCTGCACTCCCCCGAGTACCGCGAGCGCTACGCCGCCGACTTGGCCAAGCTGTTGCCCCGCATCCCCGAGGTGGCCACCGCCGAGGCCTTCCACGCCTTCGCTGACGCTGGCCAGAGGCTGCTCGATCTGCACATCGGCTACGAAGATGCCGACCTCTACCCACTGGACGAGCAGGTCGCACTCGGCGTGCCGCCGGAGCCGGAACGCTACCGCGTCACGAAGATGCGCTGGGCTGGTCCGGCCCGCGACCCCGATCGCTCGCGGATCGTGGTCAACGACTGGATCACCCTTGCCGGCATTCCCGACCAAGCACACGAGTACGTCGTCGGGCCGCGCTCAGCCCTGGCCTGGCTGATCGACCGCTACCAGGTCAAAACCGACAAGGCATCCGGGATCGTCAACGACGTGAACGATTGGGGACTGGAGCGGGGCGATCCGCGCTACATCCTCGACCTCGTGAAGCGCATCGTCACGGTGAGCGTGGAGACGGTGCACATTGTCCGCGGGCTCCCAGAACTGCGGGAGGCGGAATAAGGGCATCTCGATACCGCCCCTTATTTGACACGAACCCCCATGAGTGAAAGCGAAGGCAGAGTTGCAGACCTGCATCGGCTAATGATCTAGAGGAAGTACGAAGCTGGCGACCCCACCCTTATGGAAGTGAGCAAGTAGGGGAAGAAGGGGGAACGCGGTCGGAGCGGACACCATCTGCGCGGCGAGGCGGCACTGTGCACGGCCGTCTTCCACTGGTGAATCGGCCTAGGGGATTGAGGGACTGGACAGCGGTTGAGCGTTCACCACCCCTAGATGGCGCCTCAACCCCGCGGGCCTGCCAACTAACGCGAAGGAGCCTCGACGGAGATGTACACACCTTCAGGGATGGTCTGGAAGCCGAGACCGCAGTTACGGAATATTCCTTCTATGGCATGCGAAACGACCTGAACAGACTTCTCAAGTGGCAGTTCAGGGTCACCGAACTGGCCCAGGAGGGTATCGAGATGTTCCGCAAGAAAGCGCTCCGAGGCCTCCGTCTCCTTGATGTCCTTGATGATGTCCAACCAGCGCTCGGTCCCCATGTACATCGACGCAGTGTGGCTCAACACGACGAGAATGTCTTTGATGCCCGGGAGCACCACCCTGGCGAAATCATCAATCCCTATCTGTCTGGTTTGAAACTCCCAGACCTTCTCCTCAAGGAAGTGTGGCATCTGGTGAAGCTCGTTTCGCAACTCCCGCACCCAATCTACCCCCTGCGCCTCCTCCAACTCGTGTAGCGACCAAGGCCGTCCCTCATCATTTGTAGATAACCTACGAAGGAAAACGTCGACAAGACGGTCCACATCGAACTCGTCGATAAGCAGCCTGGCCCAGCCGTCTAGCAACCGCTCTCGTGTGTCGGAAGCGGCAACGTATTCTTCCTCTCCCAGCCTCCGAAGGTGGCGCTCCTCGTAGAGAACGTGACTCAATTCGTGGAGGACGGTTGTCAGGCAACGGGGATTATTGAATCCCCATGAACCCATTTGATTTGCATCAATGACCACTGCAAACCCAAGATCTCCATCCTGGGAGCGAGTCCAAAGGGTCTTCCCAATCGCCTGCACATGCCTTCGGACAGCGTCATACTCCGCAAGACCTGAGTGCTCTTGGAGTAATCGATTCACTTCTTCTTCGAAACAGTCAGTCACGCAAATTCTTTGCAGCAGGAATTGTTTCCCCTGTGCGTCAGCGACGGCCGCTACTGCGTCTATCAGTCGCCCGAGATCCTGCTTTGCCAGGGATTGCTGTCCTACAGGTATCCCTGGAACATCGACGGTATATCGGCGACCTTCGATGTTGGTCATCGAGTTTTCTTCACGGGAACTGTGCGTCCACGTGCCCAGCGAGCGGCGACTGACCTACATAGGCAACCCTTGCTGCGCCCACGCGGGAAGCTTCGACTGGAGCGGCAGCGCCTAGGCGCCCAAGCGGTCTGTAAAGCGAATTGACGTAAGCGGTTCATCAAAGAAAGAGAGACCGGTAGACTCGGCTCAACTGAAGTCCGCTCATCATCTCGGTGAGCAACGAGCCGATAAACGGTCGTAGCGTGGGAAACAGGAAGACCAGATGGCGGATTCAATAGATGTGGGCTTTCTTTGTGAACGCCACGCGATGGTGCAAGACATGCTGATCCTTCATCAACTCACTGGACATGAACAGGGGATTTTTCTTCCTGTCCTATCGCTGAGCGTTCCAATGGAGGAAGGGTATGTCGGGAAAGATCTTTGGCTCGACTTGACACCGCATGCTGGAGGGAAAGCTTACCCTGGGGCAAGCATTATGGTCATTGAGGGCAATCAGCGAGATCCGGAAAAATGGGCGTTCACCGAGCATCATCCAGTACGCGTGGAGCGTAACGCAATCGTAGGAATCCGGTCGGAACATGGCACCGATGAGCTCTTGGCCGTTGAGTGGTATATGCATGCTCTAGTGGACAAGGGATACGGACTCACTGACGATCACCGGACGCTTCGAAAGCAAATCATTCGTGTGGTCACAGCAGAGGGTTGGGAAAACTGGATGCGTTTCGGTACCGCCTAGCGATAGAAGAAAACCTAGCTTTGCCCAACCTGATGAATCCCGCGGAATCCCACATAGAGTTACGGACCTGCTTTGCCGGATAGGCCGCGGCCGCACTCTAGGTAGGAAAGCCCGAGTGTGGCATCAGCTTGATTGTGACCAAAGACGAAGGTTTGGTTGAAGAGGGCTCACGAATTTGCTGACGCGCTGCCAGCAACTCGACAGGAACAGCAGGTCGGCGCGGAACCAGAAAGTCCTCCGTTATCTCGCACAGAAGGCTCACCTTGACGGATCTCGCCATCATGCCGCCATACGCTTGAGCGCTCAGGCAATAGCGCAGGGCCGTCAAGACCAGCGGTAGTAGCGGAAGCGGGTAGGCCACGAGGGATCGATGAGCCCTAAGACCGCAAGGTCGTGATGTTGAAATTCCTCCACTGGGCGCTGGAACTTTGGTTGAGGTGCGACGCCAATGCTCGACACGCATTGGGGAAAAGACTCGTATTGTGGGAAAGAGAGCCAGCATCCTCAGTAACGCGTACGGTAATGCGAACTAGCTTGCGCCTACGCGGAGGTGATAGGAGTGCCCCGCCCTTGGACATCGCGAGTGATGAGGGCTAATCGATAGGCTCGATGTAGCCCGATCTCGCTCGGCAGTCCCACACACCGTCAGGTTCCTTGTGAGGTCTAAGCCTCGCGCTCCGGCGAACGCGCGGGAAGCGCTTATCGCATGCGGGGCACACAACGACGTAGCGTGGCTGAGAACGGTCACCCGTTCGGCTGCCTATGTTCCTTCGGCTTGCTGAAGGCGGAGCGGGGATTTCTCCTTCTGCAGGAAACTCAATGTCATACCTTGGGGAATAGGGGCGGCTTGTTACAGTGACGGATTGAATACGATCGAGTCGATAGGAACGGGATCCAGAACCGTCCTCGCGGACGGCGTGGAGCAGGATATCCCCGGCCCTCGTCTGCCTCAGGGAATACGGTTCGATTAGGCGCTGCGTCCCGTCATAACCAAGCTCGACGAGCAGGTGGTTGACAGCAGCAAACCGGACGGGCTCTAGGCGGCTCCCTTCGCCAGATTCCCAGAAGGTCGCAGGTGGCGTCCAGGGTACCTCCCCATCCCGTAGAGGCATGGGCTCAATGGGTTGGACGGGCCCCTCGCCATTGAGCCACGCGAAGATGCGTGGAACTTCCGCCCAAAATTGCTCAAAGTCAGGGAGAACTTGCAGCTGGTGTGCCAGCATGTTGTCCCATTCCGTTCGGAGTTCCGCGAACATCGGCGAGGCGCGGATGCTCTCGGCTGACGGGACAGGGACATCCTTTGCCTTGCACTTCTGCTCAAGGACCTCACGTACCAGCTCGGCGTGAGGACGGAAGTCCGGGCGCCGGAAGAGATTGACGATGTCGTACAGGTCTCGTGGGCGGGAACGTTCTCCCATCGCGCGTAGCTTTTCCGCGAAGACTTCTTCGAATCCGTAACAGCGGACTTCGGATGGTCCAGGGAGAACCTCCGGGTAGTCGTGGCTGATTGGTCGCAAGACCGGCGGCCGCGCGACGAATTCATCCTTGGTGAGGTCGAGTTTGATACGTGAAGGAGTGGGGGCGTCCCGGGGTCCTCGGTAGTAGATGCGGCCCTCGGTGGAACGTCCCGACGGTCGACTTTGGTAAACAGGGGTCCGCACCGTGAAGTCGATGCCAGATTCTTGGCCTACGCGATCAAGTACGAGGGACATTACCTCATCTACCTCTTCGGGTTCGATCGGGCCGTCCTCACGGACCGTGAAATCAAGATCCTCGGAAAAACGGTAGGTCTCGATGTAACACTTCTTTAGACATGTCCCGCCTTTGAACACCCAGGTAGCATCGAGCTGCGGATCAGTACCGATCCCCCACAGGACCCACCCGAGTGCGTAGTCCTTTTCGACGACATCGTCTCGCAGTCCCCAGCGGCGAGCACGATCGTTGAGGTCGGCGCGGCCAATCAAGGCCCATCCCCGTGATCGGGAGCGAGACTTGGCGCGTTCACCCGTAGATTCCAGCGAGAGACGATCTGTCCCTCTAGCGGCCCGTCGGGGTCGAGCTGGCTCAACCCTTTAGTGATCCGACTGTGGCATGTTTCGATGAATTCAGCGTCGGTGAGGTTCCATCGCTCGGCTAGGTATCCAAGTCGCTTGAATACCGTTCCCCGCCCGAGGCGGTTGCCGTATGCCAACAGCTTTTGCTGATCAACGTGCTCGCCTTCGAAATACGACCGCAAGACCTCAGACATGTGCAGTGCTCCTCCAGCCGCCGCCGGAACATCAAGGATGTCCACCACTGTGCGGTGAGGATCGGACACGTTAACCGCAACCCTTTGTCGCCACACTCGCCGCGTCCCGAACAAGTCCTTCTCTGGCACGGTCCGGATCAAGTAGTCGGTTCCCTGCACAGTCTGTCTGGTTGGTGCGACCTTCCTGCCGGCAACGACGTAAATGACCGCGAATATCTGGTCTGTCAGTCCCCAATGCTCGATGGCGCTCCATCCCCCGATATAGCTGGGAGCAAAGATCGTCGCCGAAACTATCCACGGGTCCTCTCGCCACTCGCTTGGCTCAGATGCATCGAGCGGTGCGACGACGTACCAACCCCTTCGCACGCGAGCCAGCCACCCACTGTCGGCGAGAGCCGCGAGCAGGCTACGGGTGTGATCGAGATCGATATCAAGCGCCTCTGCCGCCCGCTGAGCGTTGAACGGACCCGGGAACACACGGTGGAGCGTGGTCAGGTGCCTTCGTCGTCCGCCAGAGAGCCCTGCGAACGGAACTCTCTGGCGAGCCAGGGGAACTACAGCGCCTTCCGCTGCGGCAGAGTCCACGTTCTCAGCGTACATCATTGAGGTATATCGAAGGTGGTTTATTTCATGGCTGGTATGTGAAACTCTACTCGCAATGTACCTATGTTGAAATCTAAACGCGACATCGGATGTTAGAAATCCCAGAATCTGATGCCCGAGAGTAACACTCGTAGCTACCTAACGCGGGAAGGCCCGAGGTGTTCTTCGGCATCCCAAACGTCCACATCTTCGGTAGCGTAGTCACAGTGCGGGATGAGCCGGAAAACTCACTCGTCCACAACAGAGCCAGTGAGCTCATAGGTCACGTTGGTGAGGAGACCTTAGCGAGCACGAGTCCTTCGTGTCTCGGGGTCTGTCGTCCGTCCCATTGCGAATTGCTCTGAAGGCAGCGACATCGCAAGTGCCGCGCCGTGCCAGCGAAAGAGGAAGTCAGCCGAGAGAGTAGTCCCTACGCCCCTTTGTCGGCCTTCCCTGAAGCGCTGTACGGAAAAGAGCAGCGCAGGATCTTCACTCCCACGACTCTTGCTCACAGCTGATCCTCCTTCTGAACCCTGACATTCACCCTTTTTCCGGACTCGATTGGATCAGGAAATTTGCGTCCGCAGGGTCGGGTAGCGTCCGCTGGGTGCCGACCTCGAGCGCCATTTCTGATCGGGACGTTCCCTGGGGCGCTGACGCAACGGACGCAACAGGCAGTTCCGGCCCGTCATTTTCTGGTCCCGGCGTATTCGTAGTCTTCGTGATGCGGATGATGCGGGTTCCCGCCTGCCCTCGGCGAGAGCGGTCTATCCCGATCCCAATCTCACGCAGGAAAGGTGCGACACGGTCCAGCCGTCCCGACAGCGCGCGAGCATTGCCCGGCCAGACCTTGGACTTGGCGATGTACTCACCCGCTGCTCGCGCAAGGGTGTCGAGCAGTTCAGTGGCTGTCCCCGTCCATGTTGTCTCCTTGGTCATGAGGGCGCGCACTGCGGCGGCCACAGGGTCGGCGTCGATCGCGCGGTCCACTGCTGCGTCGCGGTTGCCGGAGTACGCCGACACGAAGGTACCGGGAGGCCAGATCGCCGTCTCGCAGGCGGTCGCCCATACGGCAAAGTCAGCCAGACGCGGTAGGTTCGGCAGGTAAGTCTCAGAAAGACGCCGGAGACCCGTCACCACGGCGTCAAGCAATGCACCGAGGATTCGGGGACGTTCCGCCTCAAATTCTGCCCACAGATCCGCAGCCGGGCGGCGCTCGTCTGCGGGAATCGGCTTCAGAGTCAAGAACAGGGCTCGATCGGCGAGATCGGGCCGGGTCACGATTTCTTCGATCCCGTTCAGGATCACGGGTCGAACGGCATCGAACAGGATCTCGTCTTGGTCGGTGTAGAGCTGGCGCACCGCGAAGCCGCCGCCGGTCGCCAGCCGACAGAAGGCATCTGAGATCCACGGAGACACGCCCGACACGTTGTCGAAGACCTGTAGATGGCCGTTGCTAGCCGCGATGAAGAGCTCGCGTTCTTCCCGCGGCAACGCCCGCAACGGCGCCGTGTTGGGATCGAGCAGCGCCCGCAGGATAGTGGAGAAGGTAGACTTCGCCGATCCCTGCTCCCCCGACAACGCCAGCAAAGGATAGGGACCGCAATCGCGCAGGCAGGCCAGCGCCCAGGCGACCACCAGCACCAGGTCATCGTTGGACTGCACGTTGAGGAAGGACCGCAAGGGCTTCACCGATCCGCCTCGCTTGGGTTCCGGCAGAGCTTGCATGCCGGCCGCGCGCCGGAAGCGCACCGGGGGATCGGCGGTCACCCGCCAGCCCGCCGTGTCGATCTCCACCGCTCGCCACGCAGCATCGCTGAGGTCGAGGTAGAGACGTCCTTCGTGGCTGCCGACACGCGTGGACACGGACTGCTCAGTTCCTCCAAAGCGTGCCCTCGCTTCCGCGAGGTTGATGGTCGCTTGCAGTGCCTCGGAGTTCGGAGCTCCGGCCGTCTCCTCGAAGTACCGCCGCGCCAGCCATTGGCGGAAGCCTTTGGCGCGGACGGGCCAGGTTTCGCGATGGCCATCGACCACGATGTCGGCGAAAGGGGTATCGTCGGGCGCATAGAACAGATCTGCCTCGCCTACCAACTCGACCAAGATGTCTGTCTGCGTTGGGCCCCGCCCATTAGTCCCGCTCCTCTCGGCGATTGCCTTGTCGAGCTCCGTCACCCGTACGGGAGTTTCTTTCTTGAGCCTGGCCCGCAGGCTCTCCCAAGAGGCGGGGTCGTCCTTCTTGAGGGCTACCAATCGCTCCAGCACGTCAGGAACAAAAGCTGGGCCGGGATCGTCCTTGCATCGCTCGACCAGCCCTTGCAGCGGATCGACAAGCTCCTCGGCCGCGGCGATGGCGGCGCGAACTTGGTCTGCATTCACCTTGTCGATTGCTGTCGTCATCGTTCCCTCTCCTCAGAGTCGGGCCTATGGCCGAGCAATAAATCGTTGAAATCCATCCCGCGCGGCGCGCGGGCGAGGCGGACGCGAGTGCCTTGTGCCTTCCAGCGCAGGGCACTCGCGTCCGCCGCCGCTTCGCCCGGATCATCACCATCGACGAGCACGATCACTTCGCGCACGGTGTCAGGCAACTCCAGTGCCCGGAGCCCGGAGGTGGAGAGCGCCGCCCAAGCGGGTTGCCCGGTCGCCTGCATGGCCGCCAGACAGGTTTCGATCCCCTCGCCGATGAGGAGCGCCCCTTTGGGCTCCCCCAGATGGACGGCACCACCTCGGCAGGGGCCGAGCATCATCCGTTGGGGATCGACAGGGGCCTTGCCGCTCCCGTCCCGGGCCAGGAAGGTGCGATGGATCGCGAGGGACTCCTCGTCCGCGAACCGGGTCACCCGCGCCACCATGCAGGGCCAGAAGCTTCCTGACGCGTGTTTGATGCCGCGATGAAAGCGAATGGACGGCGGGATCGGCCCGATCAAGCCGCGTCCCGCGAGGTACGCCTCGACCGGCGTGCCTGTCGCCGGCACGGTCGACTGCCAGATAGCGCGCGCGGCGGTGCTGGGTTGGTTTCGCTGTCCCCGGCCCCGCGTGTGAGGAATCCTGCGGCGGATCGGATGGCGACGGCCCCGCCAGCCATTGCCATTCCAAAGGCCGCGTTGTTGCAGTGCCTGGATGACGCCGCGCTGGTTACAGCCTGCGTGACAGTGCACCAGCGTCTTGCCGTCGGCATCGCGCACCGCAAGGCTGGGTCGGCAGTCGTCATGCGTGGGGCAGCGGGCGATCCAGCCGCTCCCGACTTGGTGGCCGTCCAGCGCCTTCGCTATGGTCTCAGCAGTCATGCGCTATCCCTTTTCGTCGTCGAAGCCGCGAGCGAGCGCTGAGCAGCTGTGGACCGGCGCACGTTGCCTAGGCCGGCCGTGTGGGCGCGCGTGTCCTTGCGAGGCATGAAGCATCAAGCCGTCGAGGGGACGGGTATGTGAGGATCAGCGGGTTCAGCGATGGGACGCTGTGCGATCCAACGCTCGATCGCTTCTTCCGACCACGCCACGGCACGACGGCCAATCCGGACCGGACGGGGGAACATCCCCTCGTCCATCATGCGGTAAAGCGTGGAGCGGGCTAAGCCTGTACGGGCCTCGACTTCTGGACGACGGAGCAGACGGTTGTTCGACATGTCATGCAGACCTCCAAAACTGCTAGCCCAAGCATGCCAAAGGGGTCCGCAAAATTCATACTGAACAAATGTGAAGGGCTCGGATCTGCTAAGGGGGCCGTCCAATATCCCTTAGCCTGCCTCGCTGATCTGTCCATACCGTGGCAACGGCGTTATAGGACAAGACCAGCACGTCAGCCACGATGCCGCAGCCGGACGGCGTTCTGTCCTTGCCGTCATCTAATGTCGGGCTGAAACCCAAGTGTTGAAGTACGAGCACAGCTGCGAAAATGCGAAGATCGCGCTCCGTCTCCTTGGGGCGACCTCTAGGGCCCTTCGGTTTCTTGCCTTGAAGCGCACCGCCGATCCATGAGCGCAGAACGCCGTCCAACGGCTCTCCTGTCTTCAATTGGTCACTAGCGATCAATCTGACCGCCTCATAGAAGGCGGGATGCCGGGCCGCTAGTGCCAGGAAGAAAGCGAGCATCTCCAATTTATCCGGGTCCGTTGGTGGGAGCATGGCCCAGAACTGAGCCAGCCGTTGACCGGAGAGCCTTGGCGCGGTGCGGGTAGGATCGAGCAGCGGGCCGACGATGATGCGTGCTTCTTCAAGGGTAATGACGGCGTCGGGGTCGGCCTCACGACGGGCTAGGCACTGCGCGTGCACCGCTCCGGCTTCGGTTGCGACGTAGGCGCGCCACGCGGCCCGGCTCTCATTCGTTTGCGTGCGTTGTGACGCCGGCAGGAAAGAGGCTATGAGTGGTAGAAACTCAAGAATGTGCTCCTCGAACACGGCTCCCTGGAGAAAGCGTTCGCGAAACGCTTGGAGTCCGGCCGCCTCATCCATGGGAGCACTCGGCCGGGTTGCAGTAGGCGGCCCATTCCTCCATGAGCTGGCGGCGGCGCTCGAAGAAGTCCGACCGACGATAGGCCGCCTCGACGCGGTCACTGTCGACGTGGGCGAGGGCGAGTTCGCACACCTCGCGCGGCGCATTCGTACACTCGGCCGCCCAGTCGCGGAAGCTGGAGCGGAACCCGTGCGGCACAGCGGGAATACCCAACTCGCGCAGCAGCTTGGACAGCGTGTTATCGGAGAGTTCTGACCCGCGCACGCTCGGGAACACCAGCCCTGAGCCGTTCGCAAGCTCCCGCGCGGCGTCCAGAATCGCGAGCGCGCGCGCCGAGAGGGGAACCCTATGCGCGAGGCTCGCCTTCATGCGTGCAGCCGGGATGGTCCATGTCGCGGTCTGGTCATCGATCTCCTCCCAGAGAGCGCCCCGGACCTCGCCCGATCGGCAGGCGGTCAGCACCAAGAACTCGAAGGCCAGCTTCGTCGCCGGCCAGGCCTCGGACGCACGCACCGTGGCAAGTGCGGCTCCGACCTCGGCATGTGGGAGCGCGCGGTGATGTTCCTGGCGCCCGCTGTTCTTTGGCAGCGCTGCGCCGATCGCCTCGCCGGCCGGGTTGTCGTCGCGGTACCCCTCGGCGATGGCCCACAGCATCACGGCGCTGATCCGCTGCCGCACCCGCTTTGCGGTCTCGCGCTTCGTACTCCAGATTGGGACGAGCACGGCCAGCACGTCCGCCGTCGTAATCCGGTCCACCGGCGTGCGCCCCAGCTTGGGCATGGCGTAATCGCGTAGGCTGGCGCGCCACTGCTTCTCGCTCTTGCCGCCATCCTTCCAGCCGGCGGCGCGGATCGCGAGGACGCTATCGACCGCCCCGGCGAAGGTGGGGACGCCGCCGCTGCGCGGGTCCCGGCCGCGGGCGACCGCCCGACGATTCTCCAGCGCCGCCTGGCGAGCCTCGGCCAAGGTCACGATCGGATACGCACCAAGCCCGATGCTGGACAGCTTCCCGGCGATGCGCAGCCGCTGGCTCCAGGTTTTCGAGAGCCGGCCCGTAGAGGTCGGCTTGACGAGGAGCGAGAGCCCATACCCGCCGCGACCGTCGCCATAGCGGCCTGGTACAGTGATGGTCTTGACGAAGGCCGCCGAGAGAGTCTTGGGACGCTTCATGAGTACCTTTTCCGTTATCACTTATGAAGTGAGAATAGGCTGGAAAACCAGGGAATGTCAAGGAACGGCGATCGCTGCTGAGAAGCCATTACAGTCTATAAATACAGGACATTACTGAAAACAATGGGTCAGCGTGAGACCGTTGGAGCAATGAGGCATTGGCGGACACACCCTCCGCCATCGCACCCCGCGCTCCCCCGGCAACCGGTACCCTGACTGCTCATGAGGAGATCGCAGTGAGCGCCTATCACCTCTGGACCGTCGGTTGCCAGGTCAACCAAGCCGACTCCGGCAAGCTCGCCGCCGGCCTCCGCCGCCTCGGCTGGGATCCCACCGATCATCCCGCCGACGCCGACTTCATCGTCCTCAACACCTGCGCCGTCCGCGAGCACGCCGAGGAACGCGCCGCGTCCAAGCTCGGGGCGCTCGCCCATCTCAAGCGCAAAAACCCCGCCCTCAAGATCGCCGTGATGGGCTGCATGGTCGGATCCAAGGACAACGCTCTCCGCCGCCGCTTCCCCTACGTGGACATCTTCGCCCGCCCCCAACATTTCGACGAGGTTCTCTCGGTCCTGGGCCTTCCCTCGGACGACCTCGGCGGCGAGTTCTGGCCATCGGTCTTCCCGCAGAGCGATGGCCATCCCACCGCCTTCGTTCCCGTCATCGAAGGCTGTGACAAATTCTGCACCTACTGCATCGTCCCCCTCCGGCGCGGCCGCGAGCGCAGCCGCCCGATCGCCGCGGTGGTCCAGGAGGTTCGCGCGCACGTCGCCCGCGGCGTCCGCGAGGTCACCCTCCTCGGACAAACCGTCGAGGCCTACGGCAAGGACCAGCCCCCGGTCGATCCCGCCACGGTCCACGCCGACCTCTTCGATCTCATGGCCGCCTGCCAGGCAATCTCCGGCCTGCACCGCATCCGCGCTCTCACCTCGTATCCCCCCGACATGAGCGACCGCATCCTGGAAGGGATGGCCGCCCTCCCGAAGGTCTGTGAGTCTTTCTCGCTCCCCGTCCAATCCGGTGACGACCCGCTCCTCGCCAGCATGCGCCGCGGCTACACCGTCGACCGCTTCCGCGACCGCATCCAGAAGGTCCGCGACTGCATGCCCGCAGTCGGCATCAGCACCGACGTCATCGTCGGCTTCCCCGGCGAGAGCGACGCCCAGTTCCAGAACACCTACGACCTCCTCGCCGAGCTGCGCTTCGACAAGGTCCACGTCGCCGCCTACAGCCCCCGGCCCGGCACCTTCGCCGCGCGCAAGCAACCCAACACCGTCCCCGATCCCGTCAAGGCCGAGCGCCTCCAAGCCGTCGAAGCCCTGCAAGCCGCCATCGCCGCCCAGATCAACCGGCGCCTCGAAGGCCACACCCTGCAAGTGCTCGTCGAGGAGATCAAGCGCGGTGGAAGCCAAGGCCAAGACGCCTCACCAACCAGGCGCTGCAGCGGCCGCACCCGGACCAACAAGCTCGTCCATTTCGACGCGCCCTCTCCGGCCTCTCCCGCCGGGGACGGCCCGTCCGACGTGGCCGCGGGCGACCTCGTCGAGGTGGCCATCACCGGCT
This sequence comes from Chloroflexota bacterium, assembly GCA_026707145.1. GTDB lineage: Bacteria > Chloroflexota > Dehalococcoidia > Bin125 > Bin125 > JAPOXK01. The sequence continues at coordinate 113,079 of JAPOXK010000015.1, forward strand.
CCGGGCCCTGGTCCCTTCGCGGCGCGCTCGTACCCGACAGACGGCCCAGCGCCATGCGGACCTAATCTCGCAGAGGGAAATGCCCCCCACCCAACCCACCGACCGCACCGTCGCCGTCCTCGTCGTCATCTTCACCGTCGCCGACGGCGCCCTTCAAGTCCTCCTCATCCAGCGCTCGGCGCCGCCCGACGAGGGCCGCTGGGCCATCCCCGGCGGCGCTCTCCGCCCCGACGAGGCGCTCGACGCCGCCGCCGTCCGCAAGCTCGCCGACGAGACCGGCGTCACCGACGTCTTCCTCGAACAGCTCTACACCTTCGACGGCCTCGACCCCACCACTCCCACGACCACCGCCATCACCCACTTCGCCCTCGTCGACCATGCCCGCGTGCGCCTCCCCGAACGCTCCGCCTGGCGGCCCGCTTGGTTCCCCATGGCCGCCCTCCCCATCCTCGCCCTCCACAACGACCGCGTCCTCGAAGTCGCCCGCCGCCGCCTCATCAACAAGCTCGAATACACCAACGCCGCCTACAGCCTCCTGCCCGAGCACTTCCCCCTCTCCGACCTCCAAGCCGTCTACGAGAGCATCCTCGGTCGCCAACTCGACAAGCGGAACTTCCGCCGCCGCATGCTCGCCTCCGGCCTCCTCGTGGCGACCAGCCGCACCGCGCAAGCCGGACGCCACCGCCCCGCCCGCCTCTACCGTTTCGCCAGCCGCCTCCCCACCGAACTCTAACCTCCCGGCAGCAACGTCCGGCGAGAGTCCCCTGCACCACCGGCCATGGCGTCGGCGCCCGCGATCAGCGGTTCTTCAGCCTCGGGGGCCGCTTCTCCAGGAACGCTTGGATCCGCTCCTGGGCGTCGTACGACTGCGACGATCCGGCCATCACCTCCACCGCGTGCGCATACGCCTTGGGCTGCTCCATGTCGATCGAGGCATAGAAGGCCGCCTTCCCCAAGCCCTTGGAGAAAGCGCTGCCGCGCGTGGCCCGCTTCAGCAGCGCCTCGCTCTCCGCCTCCAGATCCTCCAGCGGCACCACGTAGTTCACCAAGCCCCACTGCAAGGCCGTCTCTGCGTCGATCGGGTCGCCCGTCATCAGCATCTCCAGCGCCCGCTTGCGGCCCACGTTGCGGCTCAGCGGCACCATCGGCGTGAAGCAAAACCATCCCCCCGCGCCGCCCGGCGTCTGGAAGCGCGCGTTGCTGGAGGCCACCGCCAGGTCCGCGCTCCCCACCAGCTGGCACCCAGCCGCCGTCGCCAGCCCCTGCACCCGCGCCAGCAGCGGCTGCGGCGCTCGCTGCATCGCGCCGTGCAACTCGGCGGACAGCAGCAGCAGATCGCGCACGTCCTTCAGATCGTGCCCGGCGATCTCGTGAAAGTCGTGCCCCGCCGAAAACACCGGCCCGTTCCCCGCGAGGATGATGCCGCGCGCGTCGCTGATCGCCGTCTCGTGCAGCGCCTCCGTCATCTCCCGCATCATCGCGCTGGAGAGCGCATTGCGGCGCTCCGGCCGGTTCATCGTGATCGTGACGAAATCGTCCTCGCGTGCAACCAGGATCTCCCGATAGGCCATGCCGCGCTCCCCCTTCGAACTACGCGCGCATCATAGCCCGCGCTCCGCCGGACGCCCGACTTCGTGTCGGCTTGACACGAACTCCTGCGATCGGCCACACTGATCGCCCGACTTCGTGTCATTTTGACACGAAGTCATGAGCGCTTCTCCCGGATCCGCCGGCGCCGAACGGCCCGCTGCCGATCCCGGCCGCGAAGAGGCGTCGCAAGCGAGAGGGACGCACGAGCATGCGAGCACCGCTCGAAGAGCTGACCACCAGCTTCCAACCCCAGCGCCTTCCCCCCGACCTTCCCGACGCGGACTGCGAGAGCGGCATCGCCACAGTCCCCCTCGTCGAAGAGCCCCACCGTCCCGCCTGGCAGCCCGACATCCCGAATCTCTACCTCGACCTTCCTCCTGAAGAGCTCGTCGCCCGCATCAGCCGCGCCCGCGGCATCCTCGGCGACCGGCTCGTCATTCTGGGCCACCACTATCAGCGTGACGACGTCATCCAGTTCGCCGATTTCCGTGGCGATTCCTTCAAGCTCTGCCGGGAAGCTGCCGCCCGCGACGGCGCCGAGTTCATCGTCTTCTGCGGCGTCCACTTCATGGCCGAGGGCGCCGACATCCTCACCCGCCCAGAGCAAACCGTCATCCTGCCCAATCTCGCCGCCGGCTGCTCCATGGCCGACATGGCCGACCCCGGCGACGTCTACGCCGCCTGGGAGGATCTTGGAGAGGCCGTCCCCGGCGAGAGCACGATCCCCATCACCTACATGAACTCCGCCGCCTCCCTGAAAAGCTTCGTGGGCCGCAACGGCGGCACCGTGTGCACCTCCTCCAACGCCACCGCCGCCCTCCGCTGGGCCCTGGCTCGCGCCGACCGCGTTTTCTTCTTCCCGGACCAGCACCTCGGTCGCAACACCGCCAAGAAGCTCGGCATCGACATCGCCACAGAAACCGCCATCTGGAATCCGCGCAAGCGCTGCGGCGGCCTCCACCGCGATCAGATCGCCCGCGCCAAGGTCCTGCTCTGGCAGGGCCATTGCTCGGTGCACATCCGCTTCAAGGTCGAGCAGATCGAAAAGGCGCGCGCGGAATACCCCGGCGTGCGCGTGGTCGTTCACCCCGAGTGCACGCAGGCGGTCGTCGACGCCGCCGACGCCGACGGATCTACCGAGCAGATCATCCGCTACGTGCAGGACGGCCCGCCCGGCGTTTACGCCATCGGCACCGAGATCAACCTCGTCCATCGCCTCGCCCAAGAAGTCCGCGACCACGGCAAGCAGGTCTTCTGCCTCGATCCCGTGGTCTGTCCTTGCTCCACGATGTACCGCATCCATCCCGCCTACCTCGCCTGGGTCACCGAGGCCCTCGTCGACGGCCACGTGCCCAACCGCATCCGCGTCGACGACGAGACGCGCGCCCACGCTCTCGTCGCCCTCGAGCGCATGCTGGCGATCACCTAGCCCCGCGGACCGGCATGCCGTACGACTACCTCGTCCTGGGCTCCGGGATCGCCGGCCTGTACGCCGCCCTCCTCGCGGCGAAGCACGGATCCGTCTGCGTCCTGAGCAAGGGTTCGATCACCGAATCAAACAGCGCCCGCGCCCAGGGCGGCATCGCCGCCGCCATCGGCCCCGGCGACAGTCCCGCCCAGCACCGCGAAGACACCCTCCGCGCCGGCGCCGGCCTCTGCGACCCCGCCGCTGTCGAGGTGCTCGTCCAAGAAGCCCCTTCCCACATCCGGGCCCTCATTGAACTTGGCGTCCCCTTCGACACGACCCACGGCGCCGTCGCCCTCGGGCGGGAGGGCGCGCACAGCGCTCCCCGAATCCTCCACGCGGGCGGCGACCGCACCGGCGCCGCCATTGAGCGCGTCATGGTCGAGCGTGCCACCGAAGCCGGCGTCACTCTCCTCGACAACCACGCCGTTACCGCCTTATTCGTCGAGCAGGGCCGCTGCCGCGGCGCGCACGCCCGCTCCGTCGCCGGCGAGCACCGCACCGTCGCCGCGACCCGGACCATTCTCGCCACCGGCGGCGCCGGCCAGCTCTACACCCTGACCACAAACTCGCCCCTCGCGACCGGGGACGGCATCGCCCTCGCCTTCCAGGCCGGCGCCGTGGTCCGCGATATGGAATTCGTCCAGTTCCACCCCACCGCACTGGCCCTCCCCAGCGCACGCGCCTTCCTCATCTCCGAGGCCTTGCGCGGCGAAGGCGCGCGGCTCCTGGCCAGCGACGGTCGCCGCTTCATGCCCCACTATCACCCAGACGCCGAGCTCGCCCCCCGAGACATCGTCGCCCGCGCCATCATCGCCGAGATGCAGCGCACTCAAAGCGACCACGTCCTCCTCGACATCACCCACCGCGACCCTGCCTTCGTCGCCGCCCGCTTCCCAGGTATCTACCAGCACTGCCTCAGCCACGAACTCGATATCACCCGCACGCCCGCTCCCGTGGCCCCCGCCGCCCACTACCTCATGGGCGGCGTTCTCACCGATACCTGGGGACGCACCACAATGCCGGGCCTGCTGGCCTGCGGCGAGGTCGCCAACACCGGCATCCACGGCGCCAATCGCCTCGCCTCCAACTCGCTCTTGGAAACCGTCGTCTTCTCCCAGCGCGCCGTGGCAGGCACGCTCGACCAGGAGAGCGCCGCGCTTCCCGTCCCGGCCGACGCGCGGCCACTCGCTCCGCACGACACTGCTCCGCCCGACCGCGCCACGCTGCAGGCCCTGCTCGGCGACCACGCCGGCATCATCCGCGACGGCCACGGTCTCCGCGCCGCCGCCGCCGTGATCGATTCCTGGCCCACTGCCAGCGGCCAACCCGCTACGCTCACCGCCATGGAACTCCGCAATATGGCGACCGTCGCTCGCCTGATCCTGCACGCCGCGCTCGACCGGCGCGAAAGTCGCGGCGCGCATTACCGTCGCGATTATCCGCAGCTCGCAGCGCAGTGGCGACGGCGCCTCAGCTACCGCCGCTCCTCCTCCTAATACGCTCATGTCCAACCCCGATCCCGTCCCGCCCGAACCCGCCACACTCGACCGCATCACCCTGCGGCGGCTCGTTCAGATCGCCTTGGACGAGGATGGCGCCAACCAAGACCTCACCACCAACGCGCTCGTCCCCCCGACCCAGCTTGGCCGCGCTCGCATCATCGCCAAGCAGGCGGGCGTGATCTGTGGTCTCAGCTTCGGCCAAGAGACCTATCACGTCGTCGAGCCCCGGGTGCAATGGATGGCCGCGGTGATCGAAGGGATGGAGGTCGCCCCCGGCGCGACGATCGCGCACCTGGCTGGCCCCATCCACCCCATGCTGCGCGGCGAGCGCACCGCCCTCAACTTCCTCCAACGCCTTTCCGGCATCGCGACACTGACGCGCGAAGCGGTCGCGCGCATCGCCCACACCGACGCCAAGATCCTGGACACCCGCAAGACCAGTCCCGGCCTGCGCGTCGCCGAGCGCTACGCCGTTCGCGTCGGCGGCGGCCTCAACCACCGGTTCAATCTCACCGCCGGCCTGCTCGTGAAAGACAATCACCTCGCCGCCTGGCACGCCCGCGGCGGCTCCCTCGCCGCGGCGACCCGCGCCGCCGTCGCGGCAGCGGGCCCCGCCACCGCAGTGGAGATCGAGGTCACGACCCTCGGCGAAGTTGAGGAGGCTCTCGCCGCCGGCGCGCCCGCGCTCCTGCTCGACAACCTCGATCCCGGTACCATGGCGCAAGCAGTCGCGCGCGCCAAGCAAGCCGGCGCGCTCACCGAGGCCAGCGGCAACGTCACCTTGGAAAACGTCGCCGCCGTCGCCGAGTCCGGCGTCGACTTTATCTCGCTAGGCGCTCTCACCCACTCCGTCCCGGCGCTGGACCTTTCCTTCCAGCTCGATCCGGACGCCGACCAAGACATCCGCCCGGGCTAACCCCCGCCACGCCGCGGCCGTTCCAGATCCGCGGAGTCCAGTACGATCGTCACCGGCCCATCGTTCGCCAGCCGCACCAACATCTTGGCGCCGAACCGCCCCCGCGCCACAGGCACGCCGCGCTCCTCCAGCGCGGCCGCATAGCGCTTCACCAGCCCCGCCGCGATCACGGGATCCGCCGCTTTCGTAAAAGAGGGACGCCGCCCCTTTCGGACGTCCGCCAGCAGCGTGAACTGGCTGATCACCATCGTCTCGCCGCCCAGATCCAACAGCGACCGGTTGAACTTGCCCGCCGCGTCGGCGAATACCCGCAGTTCCGCCGTCTTCGCCGCCAAGGCCTCCGCTTGCTCGGGCCCGTCGCCCGCACCCACTCCCACCAGCGCCACGAACCCTTGCCGGATGGCGCCCGCCACCACCCCCTCCACTGAAACCGAGGCCTCGGTGACGCGCTGCAACACGATCCGCATAGCCGGAGCCTACCGGCGCGCAGGTCCCGCTGCACGCCGCACGACCAAGCCGACCCAACTAGCCCTTCGACTTGCCTTTGGACGTACTCGCCGCCGAGCTCTTCGCCCGACCCGACGATCCACCCTTCGACGCGACCGGCTCCGCTTTTGGCTTCGTCTCAGGCGCCTTCACCTCCGGTGACGACTTTCCGTCCTCGGATTTGCTGCCCGAGCCGTGCTGCTTGGTCCGGCTATCCGTCTTATAGAAGCCCGTCCCCTTGAAAACGATCGCCGGCGCCACTGGAATCCGGCGGGCCGGTCCCTCGCACTCCCGGCAGGCTTGCTCCACCGGGGCATCGAACCCTTCCGCCTTCTCATATACGTGCCCAGCGGTGCACTCGTAGGTATAGCGCGGCACTCGTGGCTCCTGCGTGCGTCCGAATCCCGGGGCGACCAGCCTAACAACAGCTTCCGCACACCAGCAATAACGCCGGAAACGGCCGCGGCGCGTCCGCCTCGCGTCCCTTGATTGCTTGCCTCCGCACGCCCTGCCTATACTGGCCTCTCGGAGAGGGTCCCTGGTCCGTGGCGCGCGGCCGGTGACGGCCGCTTTTTCTTGCGCGAGAGCGCTCATCGGGGAACGCTGCAGCGCACGCAGGAGGGCAATGGCTGACCTACCAACCATGAAGGAACTCTTGGAGGCCGGCGTCCACTTTGGACACCAGACCCAGCGCTGGAATCCCAAGATGAAGCCCTTCATCCACTCCGCTCGCAACGGCATTCATATCCTCGACCTCGCTCAAACCGTTCAGCTCCTCCACAGCGCCGTCAACTTCGTCCGCCAGACCGCCGCCGAGGGCGACGACATCCTCTTCGTCGGCACCAAGAAGCAGGCGCAGGAGCTCATCAAAGCTGAGGCCGAGCGCTGCCAGATGCCCTACGTCATCAACCGCTGGCTTGGCGGCACGCTCACCAACTGGCAAACGATCCAGACACGCATCAGCTACATGCAGCGACTCGAGCGCCTGGAGTTCGCCGACGGCTTCGAGACGCTGCCCAAGAAAGAAGCCCTGCGCCGCCGCGATGAGCTCCGCCGTCTCCGCCGCTATCTCGGCGGGCTCCATGACATGACCCGTCTGCCCGGCGCCCTCTTCATCGTCGACGTCCCGCGAGAGAACATCGCCGTCCTTGAGGCAAACCGCCTCGACATCCCCATCGTCGCCGTCTGCGACACCAACTGCGACCCCACTCCAATCGCCTACCCCGTCCCCTCCAATGACGACGCCTTCCGCGCTATCGGCATGATCACCACCCAGATCGCCGATGCCGCCTTAGAGGGGCGCGCCGCGGCCGAGTCCGCGCAGGTCGATGACACCGCCACCGAGATAGCCGAGCCCGTCACCGCCGGTTCCGCCTAGTCAGAGGGAGTCGCAGTGGTCATCAACATCGACGCCATCAAAACCCTGCGCGAACGGACGCAGGCCGGCGTTATGGACTGCCGCCAAGCGCTGGAGGAGGCCGGCGGCGACATGGATCAAGCCACCGCCATCCTCCGTGACAAAGGCCTCGCCACCGCGAGCAAGCGTGCCGACCGCGAGACCAACCACGGCCTCGTCGAGGCTTATATCCACGGCGGCCGCATCGGCGCCTTGGTGGAGCTCAACTGCGAAACGGACTTCGTCGCTCGGACGGATCTCTTCAAGACGCTCGCGCACGACATCGCCATGCAGGTCGCCTCAATGCAGCCTACGGTGATCTGCCCCGAAGACCTCGACCCGGATGCTGCCGGCTCGCCCGAGCAGCTCGCCCTCCTCGCCCAGCCCTTCATTAAGGACCAGTCCAAGTCCGTGCAGGACCGTATCAACGAAACCGTTGCCAGCACCGGCGAGAAGATCAAGGTGCGCCGCATGATGCGCTACAGTCTGGGCGAGTAGCGGCTGCAACCACTGCGAAGGAGCCCGCATGGCTGCCGCGCGCAAAGAGCGCGTCCTGCTCAAGCTCAGCGGCGCGGCCTTGCTGGGCCAGCGCCCCTTCGGGCTTGACCCCCCCACCCTCCGCAACATCGCCCGTCAGCTGCAGCGCTGCCACGAGGCCGGCTTCGAAATGGCCGTCGTCGTCGGAGGCGGCAACCTCTTCCGTGGGGCCACCGCCGCCGAAGCCGGCTTCAATCGCGCCACCGCCGACTACGCCGGCATGCTCGCCACCGTCATCAACGCGCTCGCGCTGCAGGATGCCATTGAAGCGGAGGGGGTCCAAGTCCGCACCATGTCAGCCCTCAGCCTGGCCCAGGTCGCGGAGCCCTATATCCGCCGCCGCGCCATCCGCCACCTGGAGAAAGGCCGCCTCGTCCTCTTCGCCGCCGGCACCGGCAATCCTTACGTCACCACCGACACCGCCGCCGCCCTGCGCGGCGTCGAAGTCGGCGCCCAGCGCCTGCTGATGGCCAAAACCGGCGTCGACGGCGTCTACACCGCCGATCCCGCTATCGATCCCACCGCCGCGCGCTACGACACGCTCAGCTACCGCGACGCAATCACCAAACGCGTGCAGATCATGGACACCGCCGCCCTCTCTCTGTGCGAAGAGAACCATCTCCCCATCGTGGTCTTTGATATCGCCCCGCCGGACGCTATCGTGCGGGCGGTGATCGATGGCTCCGCCGGGACACTGGTCGGTACCATACCGACTAAACTGACCCGGGAGGCGAGCTAATCGAGGCGGCGCGCCCCGCTGAGGGATCATGCCGGACGACGACCTCACCACCCTCGCCCTAGAAGACGCCGAGAGCCGCATGCGCGGGGCCATTGAAGCGCTCAAGCGCGAACTCGCGACCGTGCGCACCGGGCGTGCGCACCCCGCGCTGGTCGAGCATCTGCCGATCGATTACTTCGGTACGACCATGCCACTCAACCAACTCGCTACGATCACCGCCCCCGAGGCACGCCTCATCGTTATCCAACCTTGGGACAAGAACGCCATTGATCCCATCACCAAAAGCATCCAGCGTTCGGATCTCGGACTGAATCCCCAGAACGATGGGGTCGTCGTGCGCCTCGCCATCCCCGAGCTCACCGAGGAACGGCGGCGCGCCTTGGTCAAGCAAGTCGCCCAAAAAAACGAGGCCGCCCGTATCGCCATCCGCAACGTCCGCCGCCACACACAGGATGATCTGCGCGGTCTGCTCAAAGACAAAGAGATCTCCAAGGACGCCGAGCGCAGCGCGCACGAAGAGCTGGAGAAACTCACCCATCGCTTCGTGGAGCAGGCGGACAGAGATGGCGCCGAAAAGGGAAAGGAGCTGTTGGAGGTCTAGCCTCCCCGCAGCCCATGGCCCAACCCGAACAGCCCTCCGTTCCCCGCCATGTCGCGCTCATCATGGACGGCAACGGGCGCTGGGCGGAAGCGCGCGGCCTCCCCCGTACCGCCGGTCACCGCGCCGGCACCGAGAACATCCGCAGCGTCATTGAAACCTTCGGTGAACGCGGCGTCGAATGCCTCACGCTCTACGCCTTTAGCACGGAAAACTGGGGGCGCCCGAAATGGGAAGTGGATTCCCTCATGCGCATCCTCGCGCGCACCATCCGTAAAGAAGTACGCCCCCTCCACGAGGCGGGCGTCCGGCTGCGTTGGATCGGCCGCATCGACGTGCTCCCCGCGCGGCTGCAGCGGCAGATCGAGGATGCCGTCGAGTTGACCCGCCACAATGACAAGATGACCGTCTGCGCCGCCTTCAACTACGGCGCGCGCGCGGAGATCGTCGAGGCCGTACAACGCATCGCCAGCGAGGGCGTCCCGCCCGACGCCATCGACGAGGCCCTCGTCGCCAGCCGCCTCTACACGGCCGGCCTCCCCGACCCCGACCTCATTGTCCGCACCGGCGGCGAGTGGCGCCTCTCCAACTTTCTTCTCTGGCAAGCCGCCTACGCGGAGTACCACAGTACCCCGACCTACTGGCCCGACTTCTCCAAAGCAGACATCGACGAGGCCCTCGCCGTCTACCAGCGACGCGTGCGCAAATTCGGCGCGCTGGTCGACGATGGCCGTGGCAACGGCCCCACCCCTGCGCGCGCCGCCGCGCAGCCTGGCGGGAACGGCGCCTGATTCATGCCAGTCGCCTCCCAGATCTGGAATCGGGGACGGCGGCTTTTCGTCTCCTCCCCCCTGTTTCTGCGCGTGGTGACCGCCGCGCCGACCGTGCCGATCGTCGTTGTCGCGATCCTGGAGGGCGGCGGACTCTGGGCCGCTATCGTCGCGCTCACGCTCGTCGTCGCGATGATCGAGTTCGGCGCTGCGGTGGGAATATCCCGGCGCGACCCGCTGCTCGCCATCTTGGCCGCCGCCGCCGCCGCCATCCCGGCCGTCGCCCTCCTCAGTGACATTCCCCGCACCTGGCCCTTGACCGCAGCACTACTCGCTCTCGCCGCGTTTCCGATCGCCGCCGGCACCGGCCTGCGCCTCGGCGGCCTGATCGAGCCGACCGACATCCGCGCCCTCGCCCCCCGCCTAGCCTATGCCGTCTTCGCGCTGATCTATTTCGCCTGGCTGGGCAGCTTCCTCGTCGCCTTGCGAGAACTGCCCCAAGGCGAGGAGTGGACCCTGCTGGCCCTCTTCGCCGTCATGGCCGCCGACACGGGCGCCTTCGTCGTGGGCAAGCTCGGCGGACGCCGCTTGCTCGTGCCACAGCTCAGCCCCAACAAGACCGTTGAAGGCGCGCTCGGTGGCTTCGCCGCTGGCTTCGCCACCGTCCTACTGATCAACCTCCTGCCCGATCTCAACGTCCCGCTAGAGAAGATGGTCATCTTGGCGTTCGTCCTCCCCCTCATGGCCGGGATCGGAGATCTGGCCGAATCCACGCTGAAGCGATCACTGAACGTGAAGGATCTCGGCGGCATGCTCCCCGGCCACGGTGGCGTACCCGACCGCCTCGACAGCCTGCTCTTCGGCGTGCCGACGGTATACTTTTTCGTACTATGGGCCGTGATCTGACTCGCGTCCTCGTCCTCGGCAGCACCGGCAGCATCGGCACCCAAACGCTCGACGTCATCCGTTCCCTTCCCACGCACTTCCAGGTGGTAGGCCTGGCGGCCGGCAGCAATCTCGATCTGCTCGCCCAGCAGGCGCGGGAGTTCCATCCCCAGCTCCTCTGGTGTGAGCGCGCCGCGCCCCCAGCGCTGGCCGACTTGGCTTCCCAGATAGGAGCGGCGGTGATCCCGCTGGAGGAGATGGTTTCCGCCGTCGACCTCGACGTGGTGGCCGTCGGCACCGCGGGGCGCGCCGGTCTTGAACCGACCTTGAGCGCTCTCCAGCAAGGCCGCGCAGTCGCCCTCGCGAATAAAGAGGTGATCGTCATGGCCGGCCACTTAGTACGGCGCGCGGCCGACGAAGGCGGGGGGCAGTTGCGGCCCGTCGACTCGGAGCACTCGGCGATCTGGCAGTGCCTCTGGGGCGAAGAGGGCAACGACATTCGACGCATCATCCTCACCGCCTCCGGCGGCGCCCTGCGCAATCTGCCCGCCCGCTCCCTTGCCCAAGTCACCCCCGAGCAGGCGCTCGCCCATCCCACTTGGAAGATGGGGGCCAAGATCACCGTCGACTCCGCCACCCTCCTCAACAAAGGGCTGGAAACGATCGAGGCGCGCTGGCTCTTCGACGTGCCCTATGACCGCGTGGAGGTGGTGCAGCACGCCGAGTCGATCGTGCACTCCCTCGTCGAGTTCGGCGATGGCTCGGTCAAGGCCCAACTCGGCAATCCAGACATGCGCCTGCCAATTCAGTGCGCACTCAGCTATCCCAGGCGCCTGCAGCCCACCGTCGCCCCCTTGGACCTCCCCGCGATCGGCGCGCTCACCTTCGAAACGCCCGACTTGGACCGCTACCCCTGCCTGCGCCTCGCCATGGAGGCCGGCCACCAAGGCGGTACCTATCCCACCGTCCTCGCCGCCGCCGACGAGATCGCCGTCGGCGCCTTCCTCAACGGAGCGATCCGCTTCACGCAGATCCCAACCGCGATCGCGTCTGCCCTCGACGCCCACACCTCCACCCCAGACCCCACGCTCGGCGAGATCGACGAAGCCGACCGTTGGGCACGCGACTTCGCCACCCACTGGCTGGCGGCGCGAGTCTAGCCGTGCTCGACACCATCCTCCCCTTCATCGGCATCCTGCTCGGACTCGTGATCCTGCACGAGCTCGGCCACTTCGTCGTCGCCAAGCTCGCGGGCGTGCGCGTCGAAGAGTTCGGTATCGGCATGCCCCCGCGGATCGCCGGCATCCGCTTTGGCGAAACCCTCTACTCGATCAACTGGCTGCCCCTGGGCGGCTTCGTACGTCTCACCGGAGAGGAAAGCGCGCGCGTCTTCGTCGCCGCCGTCAACGCCCAGAGCGCCGCCGCCCGCGCCGGACTGCGCGCAGGCGACGTCATCCTGAAAGTCGACGGCACGCCCGTCCACAGCGATGAGCAGCTCGCCAAACAACTCCGCCTGGCCGCCGCCGACGGTGGCCCGATCCCGATCGAGATCGAGCGCGAGCAGCAGGGGGCGCGGGGGGCCGAACTGGGACGGCGCGCCCTTCTGCTGGAGCCGCAGACCGTTCCCACCACAGCAACCGCTGCGGGGGCGCATCCCGCCAGGCCCGCTGCGGAGATCGGCAGCATCACCGGCATCCAAACCAGTCCGGACCCTCGCTCCCTCGCCACCAAGCCACGCCCCGTGCGCATCGCCGTGATGGCGGCCGGCGCCGTCACCAACTTCCTCGTCCCGATCGTGCTCTTCGCCGTCGCTGCGCTCATCCCCCAAGCCGCGCCCGAGGGCCCTGCGGTCATCACCTCCGTCGTCGAAGGCGCTCCCGCCGAACGCGCCGGACTGCGGGCCGGCGATCGCGTGGTCAGCATCAACGGCGAGCCGATCCAACACGCCGGCGACCTTTCCCTCGCCATTCAGTTGAACGTGGGCAACCAAGTGGCGTTCGTTGTCGAGCGGGAGGTCCACGTGGAGGGCACTGCCCAACGCCAGAGCTTCCAACGGCAACTCTTCACGACCGCCGTGCAAGCACGGCTCGCGCCGCAGGACCTGGAGCACGTCGTTCAGCCGGGCGAAACCATCCACGACGTCGCCGCCCTGTTGGGTGTGAGCGCCACCCAAGTCCTGCGCGGCGCCGGCTTCGGCGCCGGTTTTCCCATCGACGAAGGCACCGAGCTCGTGCTCCCGGACGGCACCCGCTACGTCGCCCAGCAAGGCGATACCGCAGAGTCGATCGCCGACGACCTGTTCGTCCGCAACCAGGTGATCTACGACGCCGCCGGCATCGACCCCGTACGGCTGGAGCCCGGCATGACGGTTAGCGTGGAGCAAGGCCCCACCGGCATCACCATCGCCAATCTCCGGCCCACCACCGTCACGGAGCGCTCCGACTTCTTAGCCGCCGTCGAGACCGGATGGACCCGCACCGTCGACACGTTCATGCTCGTGCGCAATCGCATTCGCTCCTGGATCGCCGGCGGCGACCCCATCACAGTCAGCGGTCCCATCGGCCTGGCCCGCGCCACGGACGAGATCGTCGAGCGCGCCGGCTGGCTGCGTCTGATCGAACTCGCCGCGCTCCTCAGCCTCAACCTAGCCGTGATCAACATTCTGCCCCTGCCCATGCTCGACGGCGGCCGCATTATGTTCGTCCTGATCGAGATCGCCCGGCGCGGCCGCCGGATCTCCCCCGAGAAAGAGGGCCTGGTGCACCTCACTGGTTTCGCGATCATCATTGCCTTCATGGTGATCGTCGGCTACTTCGACATCATCCGCGCTATCGCCGGTGAAAGCGCCCTGCGCTAAACGGGGAGCGCGAGCACGCACGCGCAAACCACGGGCCGGCGCTAGACGGCGGCGCGCTCCGCGATGATCGCGTCCAACTCCACCCGCAGCCTCCCCAGCACCTCGTCGTACGAGTAGGCGCCCAAGCTTTCCTCGCCTCGCTTCAGGTTGACCGCCACCGGCCCGCACCACAGGCCAAGATCCGCGTCGTCCGTTTCTCCAGGGCCGTTCACCCGGCAGCCCATCACCGCAATCGTGACATCGTGATCCTTGGCGTAGGCTGTCATCGTCTTGACATCCTGCGCCAGCTCGATGAACGCCTCGTTCTCCACTCGCGAGCAGGACGGACAGGAGATGATATTCAACCCTTGATCCAGCGAGGCGGGCACCGACCGGAACCGTCCCGCCTGAATATCCGCGATGATCTCCCGCGCCACCGTCACCTCGCGCCCCTTCTCCTCAAACGGCAGCGTCAGCGAGACCCGCACCGTGTCGCCGATCCCCTCCGTGATCAGCTGCTCGAAAGCCACCCGCGTCTTGATCTCACCCTCCGGCGGCATCCCCGCCTCCGTCACTCCCAAGTGCAGCGGGACGTCGGGCCGCTCTGCCGCGAAGCGGCGATTGCCCTCCACCACCTTGCGCCAGTCCGAGTCCTTCAGGGAAACCACGTAGCGCTCAAACCCCATCTGGTCCAGCAACGCACAATGCTCGAGCGCGCTGGCCACCATCCCGCTGACGTGATCGCTGCCGTAGCGCTCCAACATCCGCGGATCGACCGAGCCGCAATTCACGCCCACGCGCAGCGCACAGTCGTGCTCCATCGCCGTCTCCGCCAGGAACGCCACCTTCTCCTCAATGGTGCGATCCTTCTCGTGGTGGTGGAGGTGCCCGGGGTTGTAGCGCATCTTGTCCACGTGCGGCGCCACCAACGCCGCCAGCCGATAGTTCTCCTGCAGGTCGACCGAGAGCGGCGCCGATGTCCGCCGCCGTACTTCCGCCAGCGCCTCCACGTCGCGCTTCGAGTCCACCGCCACCCGCACCAGATCGGCCCCGGCGGCCTCGATCAGCTCCACCTGCCGCACCGTCGCATCGATGTCCTGCGTCCGCGTCGCAGCCATCGACTGGACCGCGATCGGCGCCCCTCCGCCCAGCGTCAGCGGCCCAACCCCGACAACGCGCGTGATCCGACGTTCGGCCATCGCCGCCCTTCAGCCGTCCGGCTCGCGGGGATATTCTCGCACCGGCAGCGAGGCGCGAGCCAGCACCATGTTACGCGACCCTGCATGCGCGCGGTCGGTACTCTGCGCCCATGCCCTTCGACGCCATCTTCCTCACGCTCTTCTTCCTCACCTGGTGCCTGCTGGCGCTGCTGCCGTGGATCGCGCTGAGCGTACGGCGGCAGGCCCGCGGAGCGATCTGGGCCTTTCCCTTCGCGCTCGTGGGAGGAGCCGCAGGCGGCATGCTCGTCCCGCTCCTCGGCCTGGACAACGGCGTAGGGGTCGGCGTCAGCATGCTCACCGCTCCCGCCGGCGGCGCGCTCCTCAGCGCGCTCGCCTTTCTCGCTTGGGACCGATATACGCTCGGCCAACGGTTCGCCCGACTCGGCCTGCAGCAACCGACGCCGTCGCCCCGCCGCTAATCTCCGCATGGCCCGCAAGCGGGACCGTGGCTACACTCAACGGAGCCATGGCCACCCGCATGAGCCAGCTGTTCGGGCGCACACTGCGCGAGGCGCCAGCCGAGGCCGAGAGCGCTAATCACCAGCTGCTTCTGCGCGCCGGCCTGATCGCCCAGCTCTCCGCCGGCGTCTATTCCTACCTGCCGCTGGCCTGGCGAGCGCTACGGAAGATCGAGGCGATCATCCGCGACGAAATGGACGCCGCCGGCGCCCAAGAGCTCCTCATGCCGATCATCCAGCCACTCGAACTCTGGCGCGAGACCGGCCGTGACGAAGCCTACGGCGAGGTGCTCTTCCGCCTGCGCGACCGGCGCGAGCACGAGCACGTCCTCGCCCCCACCCACGAAGAGTCGGTCACGGACCTCGTGCGCCGGACCGTGCAGTCCTACCGCGAGCTGCCGGTCACGCTCTACCAGATCCAGCAGAAATTCCGCGACGAACCGCGGCCACGCGGCGGCCTAGTACGCGTCCGGCAATTCATCATGAAGGATGCCTACTCCTTCGATCACGACGAGGAAGGATTCCAGCGCTCCTACGACGCCATGAGACGCGCCTACGCCAACATCTTCGATCAATGCGGCGTTCCCACCCTACCGGTCGAGGCTGACTCCGGCGCCATCGGCGGCAAGATCTCCCAGGAGTTCGTCTTCCTCTCCGAAATCGGGGAGGACACCATCGCCCTCTGTCCCCAGTGCCGCTACGGCGCCAACACCGAACGCGCGGAGTTCCAGCGCGGCGACCCCGTCCAGGAAACCCCGCTCCCCTTGGAGGAGATCGCCACGCCGGGGGTCACCACCATTGAGGCTCTGGCCGACTACCTGCACATCACCCCTCGCCAAACTGCCAAGGCGATCTTCTACCTCGCCGATGGCGCGCCCATCTTCGTCGTGATCCGGGGCGACCTCGAAGTGAACGAAGTCAAGCTGGCTAACCTCCTCGGCGCCCGCGACCTCCGCCCCATGGACGATCAAGCAGTCGCCGCCGCTGGTTGGACGGCCGGCTACGCGTCGCCCATCGGCCTCAAAAACGTCCGCGCCGTCGCCGACATCTCCATACCGGATGCCTCCAATCTCGTCGCGGGCGCGAATAAGCCGAACACGCACCTCCGCAACACCAACTACGGCCGCGACTGGACCGCCGAGATCGTCGGCGACATCGGCTCCGCCCAGGCCGGTCTGCCCTGTCCCCGCTGTGGCGAGCCGCTGGAAACGCACCGCGCCATTGAGCTGGGCCACGTCTTCAAGCTCGGCACCGGCTATAGCGAGAAGATGGCCACCACCTTTTCCGCCGCCGACGGCGAGCAGCGCTTTCCCATCATGGGCTGCTACGGCATCGGCTTGGAGCGCCTACTGGCCGCGGTCATCGAAACCAATCACGACGAGGACGGGATCCGCTGGCCTCGCTCCGTCGCCCCCTACGACATCCACATCGTCGCCATCGACGCAGACAGGGACGAGGTCCGCGCGCTCGTCGCGTCGGTGGCAGCAGAGCTGGAAGCCGCCGACTACAGCCTCCTCATCGACGACCGGGACGAGCGTCCCGGGGTCAAGTTCAACGATGCCGACCTCCTGGGGATGCCGCTACGGCTCACGCTCAGCCCCCGCAGTCTCAAGAACGATGCCGTGGAGCTCAAAGCCCGCAACGCTCCAGCGGTGCAGCAAGTCGCGCGCGCCAACCTCCTCGCCGCGACCACCGCCGCTTTCGCCGACGCGGCAGCCTGCTAGCCTCGTATCCGTAACACAGACGGCCGTCGCAACCTCTGCTACACTGGTCGCGAAACTGAAAGCGTGTCGCGCTGAAGGTGGGCTCCCGCCCACCTTTTTTGATACCGCTTTTGATACCGCGTTCGAATGGAGCGCCAGGGCGGCGCGGCGAGCGCAAGCGTCGAGAGGCCTTGACCGATGCCACAAATGAATACGGATGCGACCGAGACGGGCACGGCTGCCGCAGCAGCGCCACCCGCACCCGCAACACTTCCGCCCGACTTCCTCACCGCGATCACCACCCTGACGGCAGAAAAAAACCTGCCGGAGCCCGTCGTCTTCGAAGCGGTCGAGTCCGCACTCGCCGCCGCCTATAAGCGCGACTACAACATCCGCGGCGATGTCAAGGTCCAGATCGACCGAGTATCGGGCGCGCTCAAGGTCTGGTCCCAGATCGAAGTCGTCGAGATCGAAGAGGACATCGCCGACCCCGATCTCCAGATCGAGTATCAGGCCGCCCTCCAGATCCAGCCGGACACCCAAATCGGACAGCTGCTTATACAAGACCATACGGTGGGCGTCGCCGGACGCATCGCCGCGCAGACCGCGAAGCAAGTGGTCTTGCAGCGCCTCCGCGAAGCGGAGCGCGAGGTCGTCTTCGACGAGTACTCCGGCCAGGAAGGCGACATCCTCTCGGGCGTTGTCCAGCGGCTCGAGTCCCGTCAAGTGATCGTCGATCTCGGCCGGACCGAGGCCGTGCTCCCGCCCTCCGAGCAAATCCGCATGGAACACTACCGGCCCGGCCAGCGTATCCGCGTCTACCTCCTCGAGGTACTCATGGGCACCAAAGGCCCCCAGGTCGTCGTCTCCCGCACCCACAAGAACCTGATCAAACGCCTCTTCGAGCTCGAGGTCCCAGAGATCTTCCGCGGCCAGGTGGAGGTCAAGGGGATCGCGCGGGAGCCTGGGCACCGCACCAAGGTCGCCGTGCACAGCCACCGAGACGGGCTCGACCCTGTCGGCGCCTGCGTCGGCATGCGCGGCATACGCATCCAAAACGTCGTCAACGAACTGCAAGGCGAGCGCATCGACGTCATCCAGTGGGACCCGGACCCGCGCCGTTACGTCGCGCATGCGCTCAGCCCGGCCCAAGTACTCGCCGTGCGGTTACTGCCGGACAGCAACACCGCCGAGGTGGCCGTGCCGAACAAACAGCTCTCGCTCGCCATCGGCAAGGAAGGACAAAACGCGCGGCTGGCCGCTCGCCTCACCGGTCTGCGCATCGATATCAAGCCGCAGTCACTCGCCGAAAAGCTGGCCAAGGAAGGGCTGGGCCCTCTCGCACCCCAGCCCGAGCTACCGAAGCCGGTGACACCCGCGCCGACCACTGTCGAAGCCCAGCCCGCAGCCGCCACGCCTGAGCCCGTCACCGCCGCAACGACAGCCCCCACCCCCGCGCGTCGCGAGCTGGCGCTTCAGGAACCCGAGGAGCCCGGCGTCGAAGAGGAAGAAGAAGAGGAGGAGATCGAGCCAGCCGCCGCCGAACTCGAAGTCGCGGCCCCGCCACCCAGCGAGCCCGGCAAGATCCGCTTCGCGGAGGAGGTGCTGGCACGCCCCACCCTGGAACCCAAGCAGAAGAAGCGGCGGAAGATCCGCTACGTGGAAACCGAAGAGGGTCTCGACGAAGATCCCTACGCGGACTACGCCGCAGAGGAGTAGCAGCCGCGTGACGGCGCGGCGAAGGAAACGCGTACCGCAGCGTACCTGCGTGGGCTGCCGCCGCACGGCCCCGCAGCAGGCACTCGTGCGCTTGGTCCGCACGGCCGAGAGGATGGTCCTCGTCGATCAAGAAGAACGTACCCCCGGCCGCGGCGCTTATCTGTGTCCCAAGACGGCCTGCTGGGAAAGGGCACTCCAAGGCAGACGCCTGGCCAACGCCCTCCGCACTACACTGAGCAACGCCGATCAGGAGCGGCTATGGCGGATCGGGGCAAACTTCCCCGCCCCAGAGACCGGATAGGGCGATGACTACTGACGCCAAGCACACCGAAAAGCAGCGCGTACAGATCCCGCGCGCCCTCACTGTGCGCGAGCTCGGCGAGCTGTTGGGCGTCAGCGGCGTGACGGTCGTCAAGGCCCTCATCACCTATGGCCTGATGGCCGACGTCACCAAGACCATCGACTTCGAAACCGCCGCCAAAGTCGCCACCGATCTCGGCCTCGATCCCATTGAGCACAGTGAAATCGGCGAAGAGGCTCAGGCTCTGAGCCTCTTCGCCGAAGAAGCCGATGATCCGGCCGTGCTCAAGCCGCGCCCCCCCGTCGTAGCGATGTTGGGGCATGTCGACCACGGTAAAACCAGCTTGCTCGATCAGATCCGCGACACGCACATCGCCAGCGGCGAGGCCGGCGGCATCACTCAACATATCGGCGCTTACCAGGCCTCGGTCCGTGGCAACCGCATCACTTTTCTGGATACTCCCGGTCACGAGGCCTTCACGCAGATGCGTGCCCGCGGCGCCGAGGCAACCGACATCGCCATTCTCGTCGTCGCCGCCGACGACGGCGTCATGCCTCAGACCATCGAAGCGATCAACCACATCCGCGCCGCCGCGGTGCCAATGATCGTCGCGCTCACCAAGATCGACCTCGCGAACGCCGACCCCGACCGCGCCCAGCGGCAGCTCGCGGAGCACCAAGTTCTCATTGAGGCCTACGGCGGCGATATTCCCTTCGTCCCCGTCTCCGCAGTCACGAAGCAGGGGATCGACGATCTGCTGGAAACGATCGTGGCCCTCGCCGAGTTGGAGGAGCTCCGGGCAAACCCGGACCGCAGCGCCGCCGGGATAGTGCTGGAGGCCGAGCTAGACCGCCGGCAGGGGACGCGTACCACCTTGCTGGTGCAGCGCGGCACCCTCAACGTCGGCGACCCCCTGCTCGTCGGCGACACCTGGGGCAAGGTCAAGGCCTTGTTCGACTTCGCCAGCGCGCGCATCAAGGCCGCAGGCCCATCAACCCCCGTCTCGATCCTGGGCGTCCAAGCGGTGGCTGTCGCCGGCGACCGCTTCCGTGTGATGCAGAGTGAAAAGGTCGCGAAGGCCCAATACGAAGAGGCCAAGCGCGCGCGCGAGGCCGCAACCGCCCAACTGCAGCACGCCGCCCGTCTGGATACTCTTTTCGGAGAGATCAGCAGTGGCGAGACCAAGGAGCTCAATCTCGTCCTCAAGACGGACGTGCAGGGCAGTGTGGACCCCATCCGCCAAAGCATTGAGCAGCTCTCCGCCGACACCGTGCATGTCAAGGTCGTTCACGCCGCCGCCGGGGACGTGACCGAGTCGGACGTCAATCTCGCCCTGGCCGCCAAGGGAGTCATCATCGCTTTCAACGCGCGCGCTGCGCCCGGCGCCCAAAAGCTCGCCGAGAGCGAGGGTGTCGAGATCCGCCAGTACGACGTGATCTACAAGCTCGTGCAGGAAGTGGAAGCCGCGCTGACTGGCATGCTGGAGCCGGTCACCGTCACGGTCGTCGACGCAGAGGCCGAAGTCCTGCAAGTGTTCCCCATCCGCCGTCTCGGCAACATCGCCGGCAGCCGCCTGAACGAAGGCACCGTGCGTCGCGACCAGCGCGTACGCGTCTTCCGCGGGGAGCAAGAGCTCGCCACCGCTGCCATCGCCAGTCTCCGGCGCTTCCAAAACGATGTCCGTGAGATACAGACCGGACAGGAGTTCGGCGTCGCCTTAGAGGGTTTCCAGGATTTCGAGTCGGGGGACCGTCTTGAGTTCTTCCACGAAGAGCAGCAGGCTCGCGTGATTCGACGCAAGCCTGCTTCCAACCGAGTATGAGCCGTGTCGCGCCGCAGCGAACGCCTCAACGACCTGTTGCGCGAGCTCGTCGCGGAGATAATCGCGCGCGAACTCAAGGACCCCCGTCTCCAACTCGATCTGCTCTCCGTCACCGAAGTCCAGATCTCCCCGGACTTCCGCCACGCGCGAGTGCACGTCTCCATTCTGGGATCGGAGGCGGAGCAAACCGCCGCGATCGACGCGCTTAATCGCGGCAGCGCTTTTATCCGCCGACGGCTCAAGCCCCGTCTTACGCTCAAGTCCATCCCCTCGCTGCGCTTCGAACACGACGAGCGCCTCCGCCGCGACCAGGAGATGCTCCGATTAATCGACCAAGTCGGCCAGGCGGACCGCGCCGCCCGCACCGACTCGGCTGCCGCCAGATGAGTGCTGAACCCGTACCCCGCGCGAGCGGCCAACGCCCTCCTGCCGCGCTCTTTCTGATCGACAAGCCCGCCGGCCCCACCTCGCACGACATCGTCAACCAACTGCGCCGGCTCACCGGCGTGCGGCGCATTGGCCACGCCGGTACTCTCGATCCTCTGGCAACCGGGCTCCTCCCGCTCTTCGTCGGGCCGGCCACGCGCCTGATCGAGTACCTCGCGGCCTACCCCAAGCGCTATACCGCTCGTCTGCGGCTCGGCATCAGCACCGACACCGACGACGCCCATGGCGATGTCATCGCCGAAGCTCCCGTACCGCCCTTAACGCGCGCGCAGATCGATGCCGCCGCCATGCCCTTCCGCGGCGCGATCTCTCAAGTGCCGCCGACTTTCAGCGCCGTCAAGGTGAAGGGCGTGGTAGCGCATCGCGCCGCCCGCCGTGGCGACCCACTTCCCCTGCAGGCGCGCGCGGTGACCGTCCACGCGCTCACCATCGACGACTGGCAGTCACCGGAACTCCGCATCGCCGTGACCTGCAGCACCGGAACGTACGTCCGCGCCATCGCACGCGACCTCGGCGCGGCGCTGGGCTGCGGCGCGCATCTCGTCGAGATGCGGCGCACTGCCATCGGCGCGGTCAGCACCGATGAGGCGATCACACCCAACGCTCTTGAAGCGGCCTTCGCAGCCGCGACCGGCTGGGAGCACGCCGTACCCCTCGACCGTTTCTTCGAAGACTGGCAGCGCGTCGTCCTTGCCGACGATCAAGTCACGCGCCTGATACAGGGCCAGCCGCTACACATCCAGCCACGCGAGGAGCATGGACCGCATCTGTTGGCCAAGGACCGTGCAGGCCGGGTAGTCGCCGTGCTCGCCGCAGCCTCACCCGGATCCGGCCTCTGGCGGCCCGCGAAGGTCCTGCGCGTGACGGGATAGGACGTCCGACGGTTCCCCTTGCCTTGCGTGGTCCCCCGGCGCCTCCGGCTCGGTCAGCGGCAGCTCAAAGAGCAGCGCCAACGCGTCCTCCTCGGCACGAAGCGAATATCGGGACCCGGCGAGCAGCAGGACCCCTTCTCCAGGCCCAAGTACGGCGTCATCATCGTCCGTCCCAACTTTGAGCCGTCCGTTGACCGCGATGAGCGCGGTGGCACCCGTCGCGCAGCGGTCAAGAACGGTCGCGCCCGCCGGGACCCTTAAGCCGACCGCGCGCAGCGCACCGGGGAGGCTGCGGGGCCCTTCAGCACTGGTCGTGCGGATGCGCTGCAACGGCACGATCTGAGCTGGCCTCTAGACGACGCCCTGATCCTCAAGGTAGGTGAGGATATCCTCTACAGTCCGCATCTCCGCCGCGATCTCCTCCGTGATCTCGATCGGGTGCTCGTCGCTCGAGAACTCCTCTTCGATCGCGATCGAGAGATCCACCACGTCCAGCGAGTCCGCTCCCAGATCATCGATTAAGCTCGACTCCAACGTAATCCGCTCCGCGGGGAGCCGGAGTTGCTCCGCGACGATCGCGATCAGCTGATCAGACGCACTACTCATCCCGAAATCTCTGCATCAGCGATTAGCCGTCGACTCGCGCCAGTGCCACGACGGCATTCTGCCCCCCGAACCCAAAGCCGTTCGCGAAAGCGACGCGCACTGCCGCTTCACGGCTCCGGCATGCAACATAGTCAAGGTCGCAGTCGGGGTCAGGGGTGTCAAGATTGATCGTCGGAGGCAGGAACTGTCTCTCAAGAGCGAGCGCAGTCGCCGTCACGGAGACCGCACCCGCCGCACCCATCAGGTGCCCCGTCAAGCTCTTGGGAGAGCTGACGGCGAGACGATACGCGTGCTCTCCGAATACCTGTTTGATCGCGTTCGTTTCCGCCGCATCGTTCAGCACCGTCCCGGTTCCATGCGCGCAGACGTAGTCGACCGCAGTCGGCGGCCGCTGCGCCGCCTGCAACGCGCGCGCCATCGCGCGCGCGGCTCCTTCGCCTTCCGGATCGGGCGCACTGATGTGGTACGCGTCGGCGCAGCGGCCGCCGCCCAGCACCTCCGCGTAAATGCGCGCGTCGCGGGCACGCGCCGCCGCCAGCGTCTCCAATACGCAAACCGCCGCCCCTTCGCCGATCACGAAGCCATCCCGATCCTTATCGAACGGACGGGAAGCGCGCGCCGGCTCGTCGTTGCGACGCGAGAGCGCGTGCATATTGGCCAGCGCGCTCACGCCGAGGGGCGAGATGCTCGCCTCCGCGCCGCCCGCCAACACCAGCTCGGCCTCGCCGCGCTGGATCAAGTGGGCGCCGTCGATGAAAGCCGTGACGGAGCTGGCGCAGGCCGCCACCGACGCGATCACCGGCCCCCGCAGCCCCAACTCGATCGACACCTGACAGGCGGCCATGTTCGGCGCCATGGTAGGGACGAACAAAGCGCTCGCCCGCCCCACGCCGCGGCGCGCTGCCAGCTCCTGCTCCTCAAGGATCGTGTTGACCCCGCCGCCGCCGGTGTTCACCACCACGCCGACCCGATCTGGATCGAGCCCCGCCCGATCGAGCCCAGCATCGGCCAGCGCCAAGTGCGACGCCGCGACCGCGAACTGCGAGAAGCGCGCCATCCGCTTAGCAGCCTTGGCGGACATATACCGCTCCGGAGCGAAGTCGCTCACCTCCGCCGCGATGCGCACTTTGAGGTCGCTCGCATCAAAGCTGCGAATGGGCGCCACCCCGGAGCGGCCCTCCCGCAAACTCGCGCCGAAGGCGGCGACCCCCGTACCGATGGGCGTCACGGGCCCGATACCGGTGATCACCACACGGGGCAGGGCCCCGCTATGTTCAGGCGCCATTCCAGCGTCGCAAAAGCACAGCGGCGTTGTGGCCGCCTAATCCAACCGATGTGGAGACCGCGGCCTCCAGCTGCACCTCTCGCGCCTCATTGGGCACGCAGTCGATGTCGCAGTCAGGATCGTAGGTTTCGTAATTGAGGGTGGGCGGGATCAGGCCTCGCTTCAGCGCTAAGGCGACCACGGCGCATTCCAAGGCCCCGCTGGCGCTCATCATGTGTCCCGTCGCCGCCTTGATGGAAGAAACCAGCATCTCCTGCGCGTGCGGCCCGAAAATCTCCTTGATCGCGCGCGTCTCCACGCGATCGTTAAGCTGCGTCGCGGTGCCGTGCGTATTGACGTAGCCCACGCGATCCCCAGACACGCCCGCTTCCCGGAGCGCCTGCCAGAGCGCATTGCGCAGCCCGCGGGCGCTCGCGTCGGAGGCCACCATATCGTGCGCGTCGTTGCTGCTCCCGAATCCCAATACCTCCGCGTAGATCTCGGCCCCACGCGCCTCCGCTCGGCCGAGCTCCTCAAGAATCAAAGCACAGCCGCCCTCGCCGGGCACGAAGCCCTTCCGGCGCAGATCAAAAGGACGGCAAGCCGCCGCCGGCGGCTCAGTCTCCGGCGCTAGCACTCCCATCATCTCAAAGCAGGCGTGCAGGAACGGCAGCACAACGGCCTCCGATCCCCCCACAATCACCGCATCGGCCCGGCCGAGTTTGATCGTCGAAAAGCCGTCGCCCACGGCGTTGGTGCCGGTAGCGCAGGCGCTGGTCGGGGAATAATTCGGGCCCAGCGCGCCGGTTTGGATCGCGATGTGGCCGCTGGCCGCGTCCGCAATGAAATTCGACATGGCGAACGGCGACACACGCCGCGGACCACGCTGCCGGAAGGCCTCGTACCAGCGAAAGGTGGTTGCCATGCCGCCGCCGCCCGAGCCGAAGATCACGCCGACGCGCTCGCGCTCCTCCTCCTTGATGCTCAGACCAGCGTCGGCCAGCGCCTCCAATGCGGCAGCGACCCCGAACTGGGAATTGCGATCCATATGCTTGAGCGCCTTGGCATCAATGCCGGCGGGCGGCACGAAGTCCTTGACCTCCGCCGCCACCTTCACTTTGAAGGCGCTGGCGTCGTAGGAGGTGATCGGCGCGACGCCGGATTCGCCGGCGAGCAGCTGCTCCCAAGTCGTCGGCATGTCCTGGCCGATCGGGGAGACCGCGCCAAGACCCGTGACGACCACGCGCCGGGTCACAGCCCCCCCACTCTCACTTAGGAATGCCGCTAGTGTCCGGATAGTCGCGGCGCGCGAGCCCTATCTCTTCGTCGGAGAGCGGGAAGGTCCACGCCTTCCGGGAGATACGGCGTACGAGCTTCGAGAGCACATCGCCAGGCCCCGCCTCCACGAAGAGGCAGGCGCCGTCGCTTGACATCGATCGCACCACCCTGTCCCACTCCACCGGGGCGCAGAGCGCGCCGCCCAATTCGTTCACGATCTGACCGGGGGTCTGCAGCAGGCGCGCGTCGATGTTGCTGGTGACCGGCACGGCGGGATCGCGCCAGGGCATGCTCGACACGACCGCGCGGAACTCGCGCTGGGCACTCTCCATCAGCGGCGAGTGCGAGGCGATCGAAATCGGCAAGCGGACCGCCCGCTTGGCACCGACCTCTTCCGCCATACGCAAGACCTTCACCAACGCGCTCTCGTCGCCGGAAACCACCGTGTGGCCGGGCCCATTGTCGTTCGCCACGACGAGCGTCCCCTCCGTGCACGCCTCGCCCACGATGGCGCGCACGATGCGATCACGTAGGCCAATGATGGACGCCATGCCGCCTGGTCGCTCGCGGTCGGCGCGGGCCATGATACGGCCGCGCTCGCGGACGAGCAGCAGACCGTGCTCGAAGCCAAGCGCACCCGCCGCCACCAACGCGGTAATCTGGCCCATGCTGTGCCCCGACATCGCCACGGGACGCAGGTCGCGTCCGACCGCCTCCCAACTGGCGCGCAGCGCCTCGTACCAAGCGATGCTGGCTGTGTAGATGGCGGGCTGGGAGTGTTCGGTGTCGCCGAGGAGCGCGTCGGGGCCTTGCTCCGTCAGCTTGAGGAGATCATAACCGAGCAGAGCCGAGGCTTGTTCGTAGCGGGCGTGTGCCGCCGGGTGGATGCGTAGCACTTTGCCGGCCATTCCGACCGACTGCGACCCCTGCCCCGGAAAGACCACGGCGACCGGAAGTTCCGATTCTGCACGCGCCGTTTGGCTGCTCAATTGCGCTGCCTCCACACCGCACACCTCGCTCGCGGCCACTCTAGTGTGCGGCACGATAACACGCGCCCGATACCCTCTCAATCAAGCAGTTCCGCTGCCGATCGGACGCGAATCCCCCGTGCAGGGTACACCGTTCCTTCCGATGTTCGGCGTCCTCGGTCTCCGCTAGGCAGGACAACCCCGAAGGCTGGAGCTCGTGCCGCCAGGCAGCGATCAAGCTGCGCGCTAGGTGGTGAGCAAGCCGCCGTCCACGTTGATCGTTTGACCGGTGATGTAGCGGCCACTCTCGCTCGCGAGGAAAACAACGAGCGGCGCCACGTCTTCCGGGGTGCCGAGCCGCTGCAGCGGAATCTGGGCCCGCACGCGAGCAACGAGATCGTCCGGCAGATCAGCAGTGATATCGGTTTCGATGAAGCCCGGAGCGATCAAGTTCGCCGTGATGTTGCGGCTGCCGACCTCACGCGCGATCGAACGCGTGAAGCCCCCCAGTCCCGCCTTGGCCGCCGCGTAGTTCGCTTGACCGGGGTTGCCCATGGCAGCCACGATCGATCCGATGTTGATGATGCGACCCCAGCGGCTCTTCATCATGCCGCGCAAGCAAGCACGGGTCGTGACGAACGCGCCGCGCAGGTCGGTTGCGACAACCGTATCCCAGTCTTCGTCCTTCATTCGCATCAGCAGCGTGTCGCGCGTAATGCCCGCATTGTTGACCAAGATATCGGGCGGGCCGATCGCCTCGGTGACCGCCTGGACCATTGCGACGACGGCGGCGCCATCCGCGACATCGCAGGCGGCGACATGACAGTGACGTCCAGCCGCGCGGACGCCAGCTGCCGTCTCTTCCGCTCCCTTCGCCTGCGACACGTATGTGATGGCGACATCGGCGCCGTGGCGCGCGAGCGCGAGCGCGAGCGCCCGCCCGATCCCCCGAGAGCCACCCGTGACCAAAGCCACGCGGCCATCAAGACTGCCATCATTGAGAGACGCGGCGTCAGCCATGGAAAGGTCGCTCTACGCCGGGCGGAAAGGCCCTAAGCGGACTCACAAAGAACATGCTGCGAGAGATGCCCACTCAGAGCGACGGTCTGTGCTTCGACTTCCAGCAGAACGACGTCTTCCGGGCCTTGCTCGGCCACACGGAACGGCACCCCGGGACGCAGGTTCTTGTGGTAGCAGTAGCTGAGCAGCTCGCTGTCGTCTTCGATCACGTCAGCGATCCGACGGATCGTGCCGCTCTCCCCGATCGCCAGCGTCGCGACCGGCGTCCAGGCGGCGTCGCCCCCCTCTGGGAAGTTGCCGGGAATCGGCCCGCCGTGTGGACAGGTCTCCGGCTCGTCCAGCAACTCCGAAATGCGGCTCTCGATGAGGTCGGTGATCCCATGCTCCAGTTGGTGCGCCTGCTCGTGCGCCTCCACCCAGCCCAGGTTCAGCACGTCGCAGAGGAAGCGCTCCGTTAGCCGGTGGCGCCGCACGATCGCATCCGCAGCCGTGCGGCCACTGGCGGTGAGTCTGATCCGATGTCCCTCACCGATCTCCAGCAAATTGAGCCGCACCATCCGCTCCACCGTCTGCGACACCGAAGCAGGCGAGACCTTCAGCCGCTCGGCCAGCCGCGCGCCGATCACCGGTTGGCCCTCTTCGATTAAGGCAACGATCGCCTGCAAATAGTCTTCGGTCGTGGGCGTTATGGTCATTCCGCGTGCCAGTCTAACACGGCCGTTGGCTTGGCCGGCGCGCTCGATCCGTTCGAACACAACCGTGTGGCTGCACTCCCCGCCGCGCCGTCCGGCAGCGCTCACAGACCGGCCGGTGTACCAAGATTGACAGACGCGCGCGCGAACGGCTCCGTACGCTCGCGCGCATCACTCCAGGAAGGTAATCCCGCCATCGCACCGATACGAGTCACGGTACTTGGCAGCGGCGCCGCCTGTCCCCCCGCGGGAGACGCCTGCGCGGGTTACTTAGTGGAGGCGGGCGAGCAACGCATCCTGTTGGATTGCGGACACGGCGTGATCGCCGCTCTGCAGGGCCATCGCCCGGACGTGCCGCCCCAGCAGATCGGGCACGTCGTGATCAGCCACATGCATCCCGACCACTTTATCGACCTCTTGCCGCTACGCTTCCGCCTCAGTCGCGAGATGGCATGCGGCGACGAGCCCCGCCTCTCCGTACACCTTCCCCCCGGCGGCCGGCGCATCCTCGCCTCGATCCTTGATGCCGTCAGCTTCCCTCCCGACTTCTTCGACGGCGTCTTCGCACTGCGCGAGTACGACGCGTCCCAAGTGCTTTCGCTCGGGAGCGGCGCCGCGCACTTGCAAGCGTACTTTGCGCCGGGCCGACACTACGTGCCGTCCTACGCCGTGCGGATCGAAGGCGAAGGAGCGGTCGTCTACTCGGGCGACACAGCGCCTTGCGCGGCGGTTCGAGAGCTGGCGCGAGAGTCGCAGCTTTTCATCTGCGAGGCGACTCTCCATCAGCCCGAGCCGGGCCCGGAGTTCGGGCATTGCACGCCGGCCCAAGCTGCCCAGATGGCGGCCGAGGCTCGGACGCAGCGGCTGCTCCTCAGCCATCTCTGGTTCGACAGCAGCGCCGAGAAGGTCCGGCGCGAGGCGATGGGTCACTTCACCGGCGAGATCACCGTAGCCCACGGGGGGCTGGAGATCGATCTCGGCCGTCCGATCGCATCGCACACGGGCCCCGTCTCTCCCGAAACTTCCGTATCCCATATTTCTTTGCATTAATTCTTTGCATTAATTGGCAAAAAGTACGGAAACGCAGGATACTGGGGACAGACAGAGGGGTTCGCTGAGGAAAAATCGATGGCCGCCAACACGCGAAGCGCAATCCTGGCCCTTACCGTCGACCGTGGCGGCGCCTCGGTCGTAGACATTACCGAGGCGCTCGGCCTCGCCGACGCGACCGTGCGCCGACACCTGGACCGCTTAGTCGCCGCGGGGTTGGTCACGCCCAGCGCCACCGTCCGTGGCGGCATCGGCCGGCCGTACCAGCTCTACCAGGCGACGGACGCAGGGGTGCGTCAACAGCGCGATCACTCCGCCGGCCTCGCGGCCCGCATGCTCGACCAGCTCAAGCACGGCGCCGTCGATCTCGACGCCGTCGCCCAAGGGATCGGCCGCTGCATCGCCGCCGAACACCGCAACGACGTCCAGGGCGCATCCCTCAAGCGGCGCATCGGCTCCACGGTCGAGGCCCTACGTGCAGAGGGCATCCTTGATGCTTGGAGCGAAACCGAAGGCGGCTTCGTATTAGAGAACCACGCCTGCCCCTACCGCGAAGCGGCCGAAGCCAGTGACTGCGTCTGCGAGTCGGACCGCATCGCGATTCAAGAGCTGGTCGGCGTCGCCGTGGAACAGGTGAGCAGCCTCGCGCACGGCGACGACACGTGCGAGTACCGGGTGCGCGCGCCAGCCGCAGGAGGGAAGCGCAATCGTGCCTGAGCCGCTCCTCGCCATTGAGGACTTACATATCGCCGTCGAAGACAAGCCGATCGTGCGCGGGCTGTCATTGCTCATCCACGCGGGCGAAGTGCACGCGATCATGGGCCCGAACGGCTCCGGCAAGAGCACGCTCGCCAACGCGCTCATGGGTCATCCCCGCTACACCATCACCGGCGGCAGCGTGCGCTACAAGGGTGACGAGGTTATTCACTGGTCGCCAGACGAGCGGGCCCGCGCTGGCATGTTTCTCGCCTTTCAGTACCCCACGGACGTTCCCGGCGTTTCCATGATCAACTTCCTCCGCCGCGCGGCGAGTGCGCGCCGCGGGTCGGAAATTCCGGTACGGGAGTTCCGCCAGCAGCTCGGGACGGTGCTCGAGCGGCTGCACATCGACGAGCAGTTCGTGCGGCGCTACGTCAACGACGGCTTCTCCGGAGGCGAGAAGAAGCGTGCCGAGATCCTGCAGCTCGGGCTGCTGCAGCCCGAGCTTGCCATCATGGATGAAACCGATTCGGGCCTCGATATCGACGCCCTGCGGATTGTGGCGCAAGGGATCAACGCTACGCGCCGCGACTCCAACGCCACCCTTCTGATCACGCATTACCAGCGCATGCTCAACTACGTCACTCCAGACTTCGTGCACGTGCTGGCCGCGGGGCGCATCGTCGTCTCTGGTGACGCAACCCTCGCCCATCGGCTCGAAGCCGAAGGGTACGACCCGATCCTCACCGAAGCCACGGAAGGAGCGCCGGCCTAGTGCCTGCAGCCATCAAACCCGACGTCCAGAAGCCCGACATTAAAAAGGAAGCCTACGAGTACGGCTTCCACGACAAGGCCGCCGCCGCCGTCAAGCTGCCCAAAGGCCTCAACTCGGATGTTGTCAACACGATCTCCGACCTCAAGAGCGAGCCAGCGTGGATGCGCGAACTGCGCTTGCGGGCGCTTCACTACTTCGAGCAGCGGCCGATGCCGGAGTGGGGTGGCGATGTCGGCGCGATCGACTTCAACGATATCCACTACTTCGTCCGCGCGAGTGATGAGCGCGACGAGGAGAGTTGGGACGATGTCCCCGAGTACATCAAGAACACCTACGACAAGCTCGGCATCCCCGAAGCGGAGAAAAAAGGACTCTTGGCAGGTGTCGGCGCGCAGTACGACTCCGAGGTCGTCTATCACAACATCCGCAAGGACCTCGAAGCGCAGGGCGTCGTCTTCCTCAGCACCGACCAGGCGCTGCAGGACCATGAAGACTTGGTGCGGGAGCACTTCTCGACCATCATCCCCCCCAACGACAACAAGTTCGCGGCGCTCAACACGGCGGTCTGGTCTGGTGGCTCGTTCATCTGGGTTCCCGAAGGGGTCAAGGTGGACATTCCCCTCCAGGCCTACTTCCGCATCAATTCGGAAGACATGGGGCAGTTCGAACGCACGCTGATCATCGCGGAGCCCGGTGCCGAGGTGCACTACGTAGAGGGCTGTACGGCGCCGATCTACTCCAGCGACTCCCTGCACAGCGCCGTCGTGGAGATCATCGCCAAGAAAGGCGCCAACGTCCGCTACACAACCATCCAGAACTGGTCGAACAACGTCTACAACCTCGTGACCAAGCGCGCGGCCGCCTACGAGGGCGCCGTCATGAGCTGGATCGACGGAAACCTCGGCAGCAAGCTCACCATGAAGTACCCCGCCGTCTACCTCATGGAGCCAGGGGCGCACGGCGAAGTGCTCTCGGTCGCCTTCGCCGGACAGGGCCAACACCAAGACGCCGGCGCCAAGATGGTGCACGGCGCCCCCCACACCAGCTCGGTCATCACCAGCAAGAGTCTCGCGATCGACGGCGGCCGCACCTCGTACCGCGGTCTGGTGAAGGTTTACGAGGGGGCGGCGGGCTGCCGCTCCAACGTACGCTGCGACGCGCTGATGCTTGACGATCAGTCCCGCTCCGACACCTATCCGTATATGGAGATCGATGAAAACCGCGTCGACATCGGTCACGAGGCGACCGTTTCCAAAGTCGGCGAGGAAAAGCTTTTCTATCTGATGTCGCGCGGCCTGACCGAGAGCGAGGCAACCAAGATGATCGTGAACGGATTCGTGGAGCCGATCATCAAAGAGCTGCCCATGGAATACGCCGTGGAGCTCAACCGCCTCGTCGAACTGCAGATGGACGGCGCCATCGGCTAACGCCACCCGAGCCACGGGCAGAGTGCAGGAGCAGGTGTGGTACACGCCCCCGCCCTTGATCAGAGGCTGACCGTCGCGCCCAGCCGGGACGCGGTGGAGGCGCTGGCTGCGACGCTGGACGAGCCTGGCTGGCTGCGCGACCACCGTCTCAGCGCGCTCGCCACCTTCGAATCGCTCAGCTGGCCCTCCGCCGACGAGGAGGAATGGCGGCGCACGCCAATGGACGGCGTCCCGCTGGAGGACTGGGAACTTCCCCACGAGGAGAATACCGATCCGCCCGCTACTCTCGCTCCACTCGGCGGCGACGAAGCCGGTCTCCTGAGCCACAGCAACGGCTCCACCACCGAGCAAGCGCTCGACGAAGCGCTGGCGGCACAAGGGGTCCTGCTGCTACCGCTCTCGCAGGCGGCGCGCGAATATGAAGCGCTCGTGCGCGCGCATCTCAACACCGTGACCCCCACCGGCTACGACCGCTTCACCGCGCTGGGTGCAGCCCTCTGGAGCCAAGGGCTGTTCTGCTACCTCCCACGCGGCCTCACCGTCGAGCAACCACTGCTCCACTACCTCGGTAAGCGCGCCGGCGCCTCCGCGCTGGGACACACGCTAGTCGTCGCGGAAGCGGGAAGCACGGCGACCCTCATTGAGAGCTGCGCCTCCGACGGCACCTCGACGAGCGCCCCATCACTGACCCATCACACGATCGAACTCGCGCTGGACACCGCCGCGCGAGTGCAGCTCGCGCGGGTCCAGCACTGGGATCCTGCCACCACCGCCTTCCTTACGGCGCGCGCCCGCCTGGGCCGCGACGCCAACCTGCTGCTCGCCAGCGTCGACTTCGGCGCGCGACTCTCGAAGGAGCGGCTGGAGATCGACCTCAGCGGATCGGGCAGCCACGCCGATCTCCTCGGCCTCTTCGTCGGCCGCGACGCACAGCATATTGAGCACAACACGCGTCAGAACCACAGCGGCGTTGGCGGCAGCAGCGACCTGCTGATCAAGGGTGCACTCGACGACCAAGCCGCCGCCGTGCAGTACGGCGTGATCAAGATCCTGCCCGAGGGCCAAAAGACCGCCGGGTTTCAGACGATGCGCAACCTTCTGCTGAGTGAGGGCGCGAGCGCGGATCCGATCCCCGTGCTGGAGATCGAAGCGGATGATGTGCAGTGCTCGCATGCAGCGGCCGTTGGGCCGGTAGATCCGGATCACATCTTCTACTTGCAATCGCGCGGAATCCCGCCGGAGCCGGCCGAGCGCATGGTAGTGCAGGGCTTCCTCGAGATCGTGGCACAACGGCTCCCCGGCCAGCACCTGCGGGAGGCGGTCGCCCACCTGATCGAGGCCAAGCTGGACACGCCCAGGGCAAGCGAGGGAACGGGGCCATGAGCCGCTTCGTGACCGTCGCGAAGGCGGAGGCCGTCCCGGAAAACC
Organism: Chloroflexota bacterium; assembly: GCA_026707145.1. Classification (GTDB taxonomy): domain Bacteria; phylum Chloroflexota; class Dehalococcoidia; order Bin125; family Bin125; genus JAPOXK01. The sequence goes on from JAPOXK010000015.1 coordinate 146,551, forward strand.
GCGCCGTGATCGTCGAGGTGGAGGGGCGCAGCATCGCGCTGTGCCGCGTCGCCAACGACGCTATCTACGCCATCGACAACGTCTGCACGCACGACAACGGCCCTCTCGGTGAGGGCGTCCTCCGCGGCGACCGAATCGAGTGTCCCCGCCACGGCGCGCTCTTCGATGTGCGCAGCGGTGCCGCGAAAACGCTGCCGGCGATCAAGCCCGTTCGGAGCTACCACACGCGCGTCGCCGACGGGGAGATTCAAGTCGACCTGGAAAGCGCGGAATGATCGCCAGACCCGCCCTCGACCTGGAAGCGATCCGTGCCGACTTCCCCATTCTCAACCGGACGGTCAATGGGCATCCCCTGGTCTACTTCGACAACGCCGCCACAACGCAGAAGCCGCAGGCGGTGATCGACGCGCTGAGCAACTATTACCAGTCCACGAACGCCAACATCCACCGCGGCCTCCACACGCTGGCCGAGGAGGCGACCGCCGCCTATGAAGGCGTCCGCCACAAAGTCGGAGCACTGATCAACGCGCCGGACCCGCGCAGCGTGATCTTTACCCGCAACACCACGGAGTCCTTGAACCTGCTTGCCTACAGTTGGACGCAACGACTCCGGCCCGGCGACGAGATCCTCCTCACGATGATGGAGCATCACTCGAACCTCGTGCCGTGGCAGCTCCTGGCACAGCGAAGCGGCGCCCGTCTCGTTTTTTTGGACGTCAACGAGGCCGGGGAGCTCGATCTAGCGCAAGCCAAAGAGCGGATCGGGCCGCGGACCAAAGTCGTCGCCGTCGTACAGATGTCGAATGTGCTCGGCACGATCAATCCCATCGCCGACTTGGCCCAACTGGCGCACAGGGCCGGGGCCGTGTGCATCGTTGACGGCGCGCAAAGCGTGCCCCACCTGCCAGTCGACGTGCAGACCTTGGACGTCGACTTCCTCGCCTTCTCGTCGCACAAGATGCTCGGCCCGACCGGCGTCGGCGTGCTCTACGGCCGACGTGAGCTGTTGGAAGAAATGGGGCCGTTCCTCAGTGGCGGCGAGATGATCAGTGCCGTGACGCCCGAGACCGCGACCTGGGCGGCGCTGCCCCACAAGTTCGAGGCGGGCACCCCCAATATTGCGGACGTGATCGCCTTCGGAGCGGCGCTTGATTATCTACAGACGCTCGGGCTCGAAGCGCTACGCGCCCACGCGGTGGAGCTGACCGCGTACGCGATGGTACGGATGCACGAGCTTGAGGGGCTCACGATCTACGGCCCCTCCGCGCCCGAGCGTCGCGGCAGCGTCGTGTCGTTCAACTACTGGGACATTCACGCGCACGACATCAGCACCATCGTCGACCAGCGGGGCGTCGCCCTCCGCGCCGGCCACCACTGTGCGCAACCACTCATGCGCACGCTCGGGGTGCCCGCAACGGCGCGCGTGAGCTTCTACCTCTACAACACGCCCGGCGAGGTCGATCTCTTTATCGACGCGCTCCAAGAGGCCGCCGCGATCTTCGGCCACCGGGATGGCGCCTGATGGCCAATCGGGAGGGAGAGCACCCCGTCCATTTCGACGAGCTCTACCGTGAGCTGATCTTGGATCATTACCGCAGTCCCAGGAACCAAGGCGATCTCGCGAAGGCCACAGCCGCGGCGGAGGGGATGAACCCCAGTTGCGGTGATGAACTCCGCCTCGGGATCCGGATCGCGGATGATATCGTGGAGGATGTGCGCTTCGTGGGGCAGGGCTGCTCCATCAGCCAGGCGTCGAGTTCGATGATGACCGAACAGATCCGCGGACGCTCGCTGGACGCCGTGGGCGCCATCGCAGACAAGATCCAGCAAATGCTCACCGTCGACGGCTTCGATGTCGACGCGGATGCGGTCGACATCGGGGACCTGGAGGCCTTGCAGGGCGTCGCCCGCTTCCCCGTCCGCGTCAAGTGCGCATTACTAGCATGGAAGGTGCTGGCGCAAGCCCTGGCAGAAGCGACGGACAGGGAAGTTGCGGATGATACGGAGATCCAGACGCGTGTCATCCAGCCCGCGAAGCGCTAGAGGGAGAATACGATGACCGAAGCCGGCACGCCGGCGCTCGACGAGATTCGCAGCGTCTTGAAAACTGTCTTCGACCCAGAGATCGGCATCAACATCGTCGACCTCGGTCTCGTTTACGACATCAAGCTGGAGGACGCGGGCAAGACCGCCGTCATCGCCTACACGCTTACGACGCCCGCCTGCCCCGTGGGGCCGATGCTCCAAGCGCAGATGGAACAGGTCGTGGGGACGGTCGAGGGGATCGATACCGTCAAGCTCGATTTGGTTTTCTCGCCGCCTTGGGACCCGCGCGAGATGGCCAGCGACGAAGCCAAATTCGAACTCGGTATCTTCTAGAGTCGCTGGGGAAGGCCGCCACGCCTGCCCGCCCGGCGGCCGGAAGGGACCTCGCCGCCGCGCGGGCCGGCAAGCGGTAGCGTGCCTTATATGTCCTCGCTAGTCCCCCATCGCAACAGCGAGCCCGGGAAGAGCACGCGATCGGAGACTTTCGCCGACAGACGCAGCCACGGTCCTCAGTGCCAGAACGCGACGTTCACCGGGCTGATCCCGAAGGGCAGCGAAGGGACACGATGGATCTCCCGTGCGACCCCTTCAAGCGTGTCGATGCCATAGCCGTAAGTGGGCTGACCGTCGCTCAGAATAGCGACGGTGTAGCGACCGCGGCCGTCCCGATCGGTGACGACGGCGGCACTGTGCACGATCCACTCCAGTGAGTCCGAGTCGGCCCACCAGCCGTTCTTGAAGGCAAGGCGATCGCTCCTATCGCCGTGGTTGGAGAAGCCCGCGCTCACGCCCCAGCGCTGCGCTTCACTGATGTTCTCCAGCAGGGCAAGCGCATGCCTGCGTGACTCTTCGCTGAGCACGCGCCCGGCGCCTACCTCAGCAAAAAGCAGCGCCACGTCTAGCGCGGTCGCGGTCATACCACCCCAATCCCCCTCGACGACCCTGATGCGCGGTTCTCCCAGCCCGATCTCGTTCAGCATCCCTCCAACACCGCTGACCCGTCCCGAGCGCACCCAGAGCGCCGTGGTCGCGTCGGCATCACTGAGGGTGACCATGTCGTGGAGCAACTGCCATTCGGACAGGGTGATCTCAAGGCGCTCCAGACGGGCGCGCTCCAGGAAGGTGACGAGGATCGCGACTTTGCCGACGCTGGCCAACTCGTAGCGATCTGCGCGGCCGTAGGTATACGCGGAGCCGTCGTTCAGATCGATCACCGCTACACTCACCCGCCCCTCGCGAGTCGCCAGGAAATCGACGGCTCGCGGCGCCAGCGCCACGAGCGGCTGCTCAATCGCGATACGATCCGCGATCAGGAGCGCGTCGACCGCGGCCGGGGCCGGGGTGGGGGTGGGGGTGGGGGTGGGGGCAAATTTCGCAGCCCGGCCCAGCGGCAGGCTGGGCGAGTCGGCAGCGGCCGCGCCCGGCGGTCTGACGGCGGTATCGTTCGCCGTCTCGGGGCCGGTCGCCGCGCGGGATGATTCGCGCTCCTCACTCGCAGGCAGCTCCACAGCAAAGGCGGAGAAGGGCACGGGAACGGCGGCGTCTGCTCCAACAACCACAGCCGCTCGCGCCAGCCCGTCCGAATCAGCCGTGGCAAGCGCGTCGACCACCAACCCCGCAGTCAGGCCCAACAAGGCGGCGCTGACGGGCAGCAGCCTGCTGGCATGCCGCCGGCAGCGCGAGCGCCCCATCCTGCGCGCTCGCAGACTCAGCCCACTGGAGGACGGCCAACCGCGATCCGTCACATACAGGCTCACGCCCCACCACCGGGACGGCGCTGCGACGGGCCAGCCCCTCATCCGCCGCGATCATTGCCGCCTGAGCCGGTCAGACGCGCACTGCGATCGAGGGGCGCGGCAGTCGCATCGCCACGAAGAACAGTAGCACCGAAAGACCGAAGCTGCAGATAAACATCGCTAGGGCCCAGTCATAGTCATCCGTCGCATCGAAGATGAGGCCGGCGGCGAAGGGGCCCAACAGCTGGAAGAAGGTCCGCATAACCGTCACCACCCCCGCGATCGTCGCGAAATGGCGCAGCCCGAAGGCGCGCGTCAGCGAGAGCGGCTCCAGCATGAACGGGCCAACGTTGGACCAAGCCCAGAGCACTATGAATGGCGCCACGCCCGTCAGCCCCGGTCCAGCCAGCAACGACACCATCGCGAGGCCGCCGAGACCCGCCATCACCATTGCCAGGAACTCGAAACTGGGCGTCCGATCGACGAGCCAGCCGCCCGCGAGCCGGGTGATTACACCCGCCCCCACCGTGATCACGACAAGCGAGACGGCGAGGCTATTGCTCGCGCCCTCCGACTGATAGAACGGTACGGCGTGGACTACCCAGCCGAAGGCGCCAAAGAAGAAGAGGCCGATCGCGAACGTCAGCGTCCAAAACAACGGCGTCCGCATCGCGCTCTGGAGGGAGACGCCGGCCAGCACCGTGCGCTCGACTTGAAGCGGCGCCGGCTCGCCATCCACCAGCGCCCCCACGTCGGCGGGAGCGTCACGGATGACGAAGAGCACCAACGGCAGCATCCAGGCGCCCTGCAGAGCGCCGGAGAAGATGAAAGCGCCCTGCCAACCGAAGGCGTCGATCATGACTTGCACGATCGGGACCACCACGATCCCCCCGCAAGAGATCCCCACGCCCAGCAGGCCGATCGCCATGCCGCGGCGGCGATCGAACCAACGGGAGGCGAGCGCCTGGAAGGGAATAAAGTAGGCCAGCGCGATGCCCACGCCCAAAAGGCCGTTGTAGAAGAGCCACTGCCAAAGAGCGTCCGTAGTGCTCAGCAGCAAGAATCCGCCGACACTGATCAGGACGCCGACGCCGATCACCTCGCGTGGCCCGCGAATATCCGTCCAGCGTCCGATGAACGGCGATGCCACGCCACCCGTCAGCGCCGCCATCGACGGGCCCAAGGCCACCGCCGCGCGGGACCAGCCAAACTGATTTTCTAGCGGCTCCACATAGAGCGTGATCGACCAGATCGCGATCCCGCTCATGATCGCGACCGCCACCATCCCCGTCGCGATCAGCCACCAGCCATAGAACACGCGGCGCTCGCCGCGCACAACCGCGAGAAAGGACGAGAGAAAGGACAGCGGCGGCTCCCTGACCGCGCCCGGCGTTTACCCGCGCGCGATGCTCGGGACGGTGGCGCGGACGCCACTATAGAATCGCGGCACCCTCGCAGCCGTGAAGGGGGACACAGGCACATGACGGACACGCGCATCGACGTGGTGCAAGGCGACATCACCGAGCAGGAGGTAGATGCGATCGTCAATGCGGCCAACAATCACCTGTGGATGGGCGCGGGAGTCGCGGGGGCGATCGTGCGGCGCGGCGGTCGCGGCATCGAGAACGAGGCGGTCCGGCAAGGGCCGATCAACGTCAGCCAAGCCGTGGTAACCGGTGGGGGCACCTTGCCGGCCAAACACGTCATTCACGCCGCAGTGATGGGCCAAAACCTCCAGACCGACGGCGACACCATCCGTCAGACCACCATCAACGCCCTCAAGTTGGCGGAGAAGCAGGCGCTGCGATCGGTCGCCTTCCCCGCCTTGGGAACCGGCGTGGGCGGGTTCTCGATAGACGAGTGCGCGCGCATCATGGTGCAGGCGGTGCGAGAACGCTCTGGCACGCCGGCGAGCCTGCCGGTCGTGTGCTTCGTCCTCTTCGACGCCGCAGCCTATGCTGCTTTCAAGCAGGCTGCATCCCTCTAGCCGGATGCCCAGGCCGGATCCGCACCCCCGTGTCGCGACGCGCCGATCGGCGCGTCGTCCGGCACACTCCAGGGCGCTCGCGTGCCGCTCATCCGGCGACTGGTACAAGTGGATCGAGGCTGCTCGTGCGTTACCATTCGCAGGCGCCGGGTAAAGCGACTCAAGCAGCGGTATCTGGCGGTAGGTCGGAGCAGCACGGTGCAGATCCGCCACCCTCCGTCGTACCCGGCCGCACCGCCCGCACCAAAGTCTGCACCCGCCTACTGGTGGATCGTACGGGCCCCTTGCTGATTCGGAATCAGGCGTGATCCGCAGCTATCAGGGCAAGACTCCGCGCATCGCGGAAGATGCATTCGTCAGCGAAGCGGCCTACGTCGTGGGAGATGTCGAGATCGGCGCCGGCTCATCGGTCTGGCCCGGCGCGGTCGTGCGCGCCGACTTCGCACCCATCCGAATCGGCAGGAACACGCACATCGAGGACAATTCGACGTTGCACCAAGGCGATCCCATCGACATCGGTGACAACGTGACGATCGGACACAATGTCGTCGTGCACTGCCGACGGATCGGCCACAACACGCTGATCGCCAATCACGCCACGCTGCTGGATCGCGCGGAAGTGGGCGCGGGTTGTGTGGTCGCGGCGGGAGCCGTGCTCCGGCCCGATACCAAGGTGCCCGACGGCTCCTTCGTCGCCGGCGTACCGGCAACGGTGCGGCCCTTGAGCGAGTCACAGCGAACGCTGGCGCACGACTTCGGCAGCACCTACCGGGAACTGGCCGACAGCTACCGTGCCGAGGGACTGGGCGACCCCCTCCCCTAGCAGCCGGTCTTCGCGGCGGCGGACAGCTTAGAATCAAACTATGCCGCACTACACGCGCCAAGGGGATGACGGCACCACGACCCTCTTTGGGGGCGGGCGCGTGCCCAAGCACCATCCTCAGCCGGAAACGCTCGGCGCCATTGATGAAGCGTCGAGTGCCCTGGGCTTGGCGCGCGCACTGGCCGCCGCGCCCAAGACCAACGCTTTCGTGAAGGAACTTCAGCAGCGCCTCTACCTGATCATGGCGGAGCTGGCGGTAACGGAGGGAAAAGACGTACCGCAAGAGTTCGTCACAACAGCGGCCGCCACCGAGCGCCTGGAAGCGATCGCCGCGGAATTGGAGGACGCAGTGCCACCGCCCGCCGCGTTCGTGATCCCCGGCGAGACGCCGGCCGCCGGCGCGTTCGACCTCGCGCGGACGGTTGTCCGGCGCGCCGAGCGCCAGGTGAGCCGCCTGCGCGATTCCGGACACGCCGTGGACCCCGCGATCCTGCGCTATCTCAACCGTGCCTCGTCGGTCTTGTACGATCTGGCGCGCTACGAGGAGCACCACGCCGGGCAGGCCGCGCCGCGCGCGACGCGGCAAGGTACCGTCGACGGCTGACCTCCACGATGCGCGCTACCACGCTCGCCTATGTCGCGGACGACGGTACGCTCACGCTGCGTCCGATCGACGAGCACGGCGTCGACGAGCCCGTCGGCATCGCCTCGGGCAGCGACCGCGAGCAGCTCGTGGGGCCCATTTGGTCTCCGGCCGGCGCGCTCGCAGTAAGCCGCACGGGCCGCGACGCGGAGAAAGCGTTGACAGGGGAGTTCCAGCTCCACACAACGCAGCAGCGGAGCGGACGTCTGCTGTTTCGGAACCCCCCCAACGCGCCCAACGTCATGGCGCCGGGCGTCGCGCACTACGCCGCCTGGTCCCACGATGGGCGCCGCGTCGCGCTGGTCGCACCCGGCGCGGAGCAGCTGCAGCTGTATCTCCTGGAGCCGAGTCTGGCGGATCCGGAGGTGCCGCCCCGCCCGTTGCTCGGCGGCGCCCCGATGTTCCTCGCCTGGTCGCCCGACGACCGGCTCTTAGCAATCCATCGTGGCAACGACCTTCTCCTGATCGACGCCGCGGCCGTCGAAGCAGGAGCCGAACCCGACGAAGCCCGCCAACCTCTCATCTCCGACGTCCCCACCTACCGCGCGCCCGGCTGGACCGTGGACGGAGCGAGCATCATCTACGCGGCGCCACGCGCGCAGGCGGGCAATGCACTTTGGACGGTGCGCCGCGACGGAAGCGACCGCAGCGCCATCGCTGATCTGGACGACGTCACCGCGCTCTCGCGCGCCCCGGCCCGGGATCTCCTGGCACTCGTGACGCTCAGCCCCGCCGTGGCGGCCGGGCATGATCTGCGGTTGTTGGACCTGCAAGCCGAGACCATCGACCCGATCGAGGCGGGGCCCGTGACGGCGGCGTTCTGGGCGCCGGACGGGAGCGCACTCTATTACTTCGTGCCCTCCAGCGAGGATGGAGAATACGCGCTGCAGCGGTGGAGACTGGCTGACCGGTCGAGACAGTGGCTGACCCGCTTCCGTCCCAGCGCGCACTTCATGACGCTCCTGAGCTTTTACGACCAGTACGCGCACTCACACCACCTGCTGTCGCCGGACGGACGCTGGCTGACGCTGGGAGGCATCGTCCCGAGTAACGGCGCCGGCGGACGGTTGGGGTTCGCGACACAACCCGGCTGCTACATCCTGCCGGCGGACGGATCCGGGCCTCCGCAACGCATCGCGGCCGCAGAGATCGGCTTCTTCAGCCCCGTGCCCGGACTGCTAGGCTAAGGTGGACGAGGAAGATCATGCCCTGTGAGGAGGCATCCGCGCGGACGCTGCGCGAGCGCGGCTTCCGTTTGACGCCGCAGCGTCGCCTGATCCTGGCGGCGCTGCGACACGCGAACGGACACAGCAGCGCCCAAGAGATCCACGACGCGGTCCAAGCCGAATATCCCGATGTCGACGCCAGCACGGTCTACCGCACTCTCACCGCGCTCCGCGACGCCGGGCTCGTCAGCGAGACGGACCTCGGCGGCGGCGAGGCCGCATTCGAGTGGCTCGCGGCGGAGCGGCACCACCACCTGATCTGCCAGCACTGCGGCGAAGCGACCGCGCTAAACCACCGCTATCTCCAACGGCTCGGCGATGCCCTGCACACCGATCTCGGGTTCAAGGCCAATCTCGACCACTTCGCCATCTTCGGGACCTGCGCCGCCTGTGCTGGAGCGCGCCCGCCCTAGCCCACAGCCGCCGCGAGCGCCGTCGACGAACACGCGCGTTGGCGTTACCTTGCGCACTCATCAATCCGCTCAGGAGTGCATCATCGCCGCGCCCAGCCCCGCCGCCTTCCAGCGTTATCAGGCCGCCTACATCGACGAGATGCAGGCGCTCCTCGCCGCGCGCCCGCTGCCGATCTACGACATGATTCGCTATCACCTAGGCTGGCAGGAAGCCAACGGACAGCCCCGTCACGCAGGAGGAGGCAAGGGGATGCGCCCAGCCCTCTGCCTGCTAACCGCGGACGCCCTGGACGGATCACCGGGCGCGCGGGCGCGCGCCTTGCCCGGGGCGGCGGCCGTCGAGTTCGTGCACAACTACAGCCTGGTTCACGACGATATTCAAGACGGCGACGAGCAACGGCATCACCGGCCGACGGTCTGGGTCCAGTGGAGCGTGGGGCAAGGGATCAATGTCGGCGATGCCTTGCGCGAGCTGGCGCAATTAGCGCTGCGCCGCGCGCACGCCGCCGGCGCAGACGCCGAGACGGTGCTGATGGCGATGGACGCACTCACGCACGCCGGTCTGGAAATGATCGAGGGACAGTACTTGGACCTGACCTTCGAGCAGCGGACGGAGGTGGCGCTGTCCGAATACCTGGACATGATCGAGCGGAAGACCGGCGCCATGATCGGCTGCAGCCTGCAAATCGGGGCGCTCCTGGCGACCGGCGACCAGGCGCAAGCGGAGGGACTGCGACGCGCAGGGAGGCGGCTGGGGCTGCTCTTCCAGATTCGCGACGATTACCTGGGGATCTGGGGAGACAGCGCGCGCACGGGGAAGCCCAGCGATAACGACATCCGGCGCCGCAAGAAGTCGCTACCGGTCGTCTACACTTTCGCCAATGCGACCGCTCCAGATCGAACGGCGCTCGAGCGAGCCTACAGCCAGCGGGAACTCTCCCAAGCGGATGTGGCGACCGTGATGCGCATTGCCGCCGAGACGAACGCCGCCGAGGCAACGATCCGGCTTGCGCACCAGCAATACGATGCCTTCCTGACGGAGTTGGAGGGCTGCCGAGTACCGGCACCGGGCCGTGACGAGTTCGTGGCGGTCGCGGATTTCTTGCTGGGCCGCGATCATTGAGAGCACACGTGACGACGATGCGTTTCTGTCCATGCCTTGATTGCTAAGCCGCGACGCCGCGCGCCAGCATGAGGAGACACGTGACGACCACCGCCGCCCCATTCACCGATTCAGCACGGCTCAGCGACACCATCGCGCGGGCACGCGACTGGCTCCTGAACGATCAGGCCGAGGCGGGATACTGGTGGGGCGAATTGGAGGCCAACGCCTCGATCACAGCGGAGTATCTGCTGATCACCCACTACCTCGGCATCGGCAATCCCGAGCAGTGGGCGAAGATCGCTAACTATCTGCGGCACCACCAACAGCCCCAAGGCTACTGGTCCCAGTGGTGGGGCGGGCCAGGGGAGCTGAGCACGTCGATCGAGGTGTACTTCGCGCTCAAGCTCGCGGGTGAGGATCCATCGGCGCCGCATATGGTGCGCGCCCGCGACTGGATCCTGGAACAGGGCGGCATCGCCCAGGCACGCGTCTTCACCAAGATGTGGCTGGCACTGTTCGATCAATTCGATTGGGATCAACTGCCCATCGTGCCCACCTGGATCAACCTGCTGCCCAGCTGGGGCCCGCTCAACGTTTATGAGCTGGCCTCGTGGGCGCGCGCCACGGTCGTGGGCCTCACGGTCGTGTTCGCATTGCGTCCCATCGCGGCGCTGCCGGCAGGGGCGGGAGTGTCGGAGCTGTGGCGGCACCCCAACGAGCGGCAACAGTTCGCCATCGGGGCTCCACGCAACCCGTTTTCTTGGGAGGGCCTTTTCTACACCCTGGAAAAGAGTCTGCGCTTCATGGAGCGCCACCACATCCGGCCGTTCCACCGGCGCGGGCTGAAGAAAGCGGAACGGTGGCTGCTGGACCGGCAGGAGGCGGACGGCAGTTGGGGCGGAATCCAGCCGCCGTGGGTCGTAGCGATCCTGGCGCTGCGGGTATTGGGCTACCCGCTGGATCACCCGGTCATCCAAAAGGCGCTGCAGGGGTTCGAGTCGTTCACACGCGAAGAGGACGGCATGCTCTGGACGGAGCCCTGCCTCTCCCCGGTCTGGGACACGGGCCTGGCCGCGATGGCCCTCCTTGACGCCGGCCTTCCGCGCGACCATCCCGCGCTGGTCCGGGCCGGCGAGTGGCTGCTACGCGAGCAGGTGCTCACAGGAGGCGATTGGCAGGTCAAGAATCCCGACACGCCCCCCGGCGGCTGGGCCTTCGAATTCGAGAACGATGTCTACCCCGACATCGACGACAGCGCCGTGGTGCTCATAGCGCTGGATGGAATCGCGCTACCGGACGCGGCCGCCAAGCGACGGGCGATCGACCGGGGCCTGCAGTGGACGCTATCGATGCAGTGCCAGCAGGGAGGATGGGGTGCGTTCGACGTCGACAACGACAGGTACCTGCTCAGGCAGATCCCGTTCGCTGATTTCGGCGAGATGCTGGACTCGCCCACCGCGGATGTGACCGCACACGTCTTGGAAATCCTGGGACGACTAGGCTACACCTCGGAATTCCAGCCGGCGCGGCGCGGCCTGCGCTTCCTCTACGATCTGCAAGAGCCGGACGGCTCTTGGTGGGGGCGCTGGGGCGTCAATTACATCTACGGCTTAGGCGCGGTTCTGCCGGCGCTGGCGGAGCTGGGCGAGCCCCTGGACACGCCTCAGGTGCGGCGCGCGGTGCAGTGGTTGGACGCGCACCAGCAAGCCGACGGCGGCTGGGGCGAGGGCTGCGAAAGCTACGCCGACCCGAGTCTCCGAGGCGCCGGACCGTCCACGCCGTCTCAGACCGCCTGGGCGCTCATGGCGTTGATCGCGGCCGGCGAGGTCGAGTCAGATACGGTGGCGCGAGGCATCCACTACCTCATCGCGCGACAGCGTCCGGACGGCACCTGGGACGAACCGGAGTTCACCGGCACCGGCTTCCCGACCGACTTCATGATCAATTACCACCTGTACCGCCACTACTTTCCCTTGATGGCCTTGGGGCGCTACGTCCACGCCCTCCAAGAGCACTAGCGGTCCGCCACCACCGATCTGGATCACCCATCGCCTACAATCACTCGCGACGAGGGCTGCACCGTGGTCGCAACTGAGGCCGACACCGCGTCCGACCCGATCCAAGCCGGATACGCCCTGCGCAATCGCGACGGCCGGCCACTGGACCAGCGCGCAGCGCTGGCTTGGTGCGAGCGCTACGCCAAGCGACAGTACGAGAACTTCACCGTGGTGTCGTGGTTCCTGCCAAAGCAACGGCGCGCCGCGATGTACGGTCTGTACGCCTTCTGCCGCTTCACGGACGACCTCGGGGACGAGGCGCGCGGCGACCGCCTGGCCCTCCTCGACGAGTGGGAACGCGACCTCGAGCGGGGCTTCACCGGGGAAGGGCGCCATCCGATCATGGTGGCGCTCGGCATGATCGCGCAACGGTGCCCGCTCTCCATCGATTCCTGTCGGCGCCTGATCGAGGCGAACCGCCGCGACCAGCGGCAGACACGCCACGAGACCTTTCAAGACGTGCTGGAGTACTGCGAATACTCCGCCAACCCGGTGGGCCACATGGTGCTGTCGCTCTTCGACCACACGGATGAAGAGCGCCGCGCCCTCTCCGACGCCACTTGCACAGCGTTACAGCTGGCCAATCACTGGCAAGATGTCGCCCGTGACTACGCGATCGGACGACTGTATCTGCCGCGCGAGGACTTGTGTCACTTCGGAGTGAGCGAAGCGCAGATCGCCGAAGGCCGCTGCGACGACAATTTCCGCGCGCTGATGCGCTTCGAAGTGGACCGCGCCGAGACGCTGTTCCGCCGGGGGATGGGATTGGTGCCGCTGGTCGCGAAGGACTTGCGCCTCGACTTGGAGCTGTTCACCGCCGGAGGCCGGGCCGTGCTGCGCGCGATCGAGGCGCAAGGCTATGACGTCCTCTCCCATCGTCCAACGATCTCGGACTGGCAGAAGGGACGCCTCGCGTTGCGCGCCGCAGCGCGGCATTGGATCGGCGGACGCTGATGGCAACTGCGGCGCCGCCAGCCGGCCCATCCGAGACCACCGCGCCGTCCCTGGGAGAGGCATTCGATCGCTGCCAGGCCTACACCAAAGCGCGCGCCAGCAATTTCTACTACGCGTTCCTCTCGCTGCCGAAGCCCAAGCGCAGCGCCATCTATGCGACCTACGCCTTCGCCGGCACGGTGGACGACATCGTCGACGCGGCCGGAGCAGGAGACGAGCAGCGGCGGGCGCTAGCAGAGGCGACTTCGTTACTGGAGGCGGCATACGCAAGTGAGACGCGCGACTGGCTCGGCCTCGCCCTGAGCGATGCGGTGATCCGTTATGCAATCCCGAAACCGTACTTCCTCGACCTGATCGCAGGCATGGAACAAGACGTGCGGCAAGACCGCTACGAAACCTTCGCCGAGTTGGAAGACTACTGCTACCGCGCGGCCTCAGTGATCGGCCTGATCTGCATCGAGATCTTCGGGTACGACCGGGGACAGCGGGACACGGCGATCGCCGCCGCCATCGACCTGGGCAAGGCGCTGCAACTCACGAACATCATGCGCGATTTGGTGGAAGATGCCGAGCGGGGACGTGTCTACCTCGCCCAGGAGGACTTGCGCCGCTTCGGCTATAGCGAGGCCGAGTTGCGCGCCGGCATGCAAACCGACGCCTTCCGTGCCCTGATGACGGAGTACGCGGCGCGCGCGCACGCGTTTTACGCCAGCGGCCAACGCCTGATCCCTTTGCTCGACGGACCCCGCAGCCGCATGTGCTGCAACGGACTGCAAGGCGTATACCGCGGTCTGCTGCGCGAGATCGAGCAGCGCGATTACGACGTGTACAGCGAGCGAGTGCGCTTTTCCAAGAGCGCGCTGCTGGCACAGATGCTACGGCTTTGGCTAGCCGGCGCCCTTCACAGCCGCCGCCTGCGCCTCCGGCCGCGGAGACGCGCTGCTGAGTAAGGTGAACAGCACCGAGGTCGTGGTGGTAGGCGGCGGGCTGGCCGGCCTCACCGCGGCGCTGGATCTCGCCGAAGCCGGCCTCGCTACGACGCTCGTGGAAAAACGCCCGTTCGTCGGAGGCAAGACGTTCTCCTTTAACAGCGGCGGCGTCGAGCTGGACAACGGCCAGCACGTCTACCTGCGCTGCTGTACCGCCTACCTCGCCCTGATCGAGCGGCTCGGGCTGGACGATTCCATACATACACAACCCCGCTTGCGGGTCCCCGTGCTCGATCCGGTGAGCGAGCGCACGGCGGTCATCGCGGCTGGACCGCTGCCCGCTCCGTTGCACCTTGCGGCATCGATCGTCCGCTACACCCACCTCTCCTGGCGCGAGAAGCTGCAGCTCGGGCGCGCCGTAATCGCGATGCTGCGGTTGGACGCCGCCGATCGGCGGCGTCTCGACGGAGAGTCCTTCGGAGCCTGGCTGCGCGCACGGGGACAGTCACAGCGCGCGATCGATCGTTTCTGGGACTTGATCATTCTCCCCACCTGCAACGACCGCTCGGAAAACGTCAGCGCGGGGCAAGCGATCATGGTGCTCCAGGTCGGTCTGTTGCAGGAGCGCCGCGCGGCCGACATCGGCTTCGCAAGGGTGGGGCTGTCACAGATCGCAGATACGGCGCTGGCCCGATTTCAGCAGCAGGGGGGACAGGCGCTGCTGGGACGCGCGGCGCGCGGCATGCGACACGAAGGCGAGCGCGCCGCGGGCATCCAGTTCGCCGACGGTACGACGGTCAAGGCAGAGGCCGTGGTGCTGGCGCTGCCGCCCAATCACACACGGGCGCTGCTGCCAGACGCCTGGCGGGCCGATCCCGCATTCGCATCGCTCGGCGCGTTCTCCTACGCGCCGATTGTGAACGTGCACATGCAGCTTGATCGCCCGGTGATGGAAGAGTGGTTCTACGCCGTGCTGGACTCGGACGTGCAGTACGTCTTTAACCGCTCGCGCATCGCCGGGACAGACGGCAACGGGCAGTGGCTCACCTGCTCGATCAGCGGGGCGTTCCAAGTAAACCAGCTCAAACAGATGGACATCGCAACGAACGCGATCGCGGGGCTGCGCCGGGCGTTACCGGCAGCGCGAGGAGCAGAAGTGCTGCGCTGGCGCGTGGTGAAAGAGCAAGAAGCGACCTTCCGGCCGCAACCGGGGACGCACTCGCGACGGCTGGGGACGGAGACCCCCTACCCCAATCTGCTCTTGGCCGGCGCATGGACCGACACGGAATGGCCGGCGACGATGGAGTCGGCGGTGCGGAGCGGCCACAGCGCCGCACGGGCGTGGCTGACCAAACGCAGCGCCTAACGCAGGGTGCGTAGCCCGCGCTCGGCGCGCAGGGCGTTGACCGTGCGCACGAGGGCAGGATCGGCCAGCAGGACTTTGGAGAGCGCACCCGTGCTGACGCCGAGGAGCGCGGCGCTCTCGCTGACGGAGCAGTCCAGGGCAACGAAAAGGTCCAAGAGCTCCCCGACGGCAGGCCAATAGCTCGGGTTTCGCGCGCCGATACCGCGCCCTCCCTCGGCCCGGACCAAGAGCAGAAGCAGCGGGGACGGTTGGTAGGTCTCAAGCGAATCCGGCGGGCGGCGCACATCGAGCGCGATCCGCGCCCGCAGACGTTTGAGCGCCAGCCGGCGGTTCAGCCATTGCGAGCGTCGCTCGTACGCCTGCGCGACGACGCCGGTGGATCGGTGCCGGATACGCACCGCCGTATCGCGACGATTGCGATGCTGGCCCCCGGGTCCCGAGACGCGGAACGTCTCGACGGCGCACTGCGCCAGCAGGTCTCGGTCACTGAGGGCGAGATGGTCGTCAGCCACGTCTCATCACGCTCTGTCCGCCGGCGCCGCCCCGGGGTTATCATGCCGCGGGTCACCGGCGATCGGGCGCACGAGCGGAGGGTACAGTCGATGGACAAGCAGCACATTGCAGGCGAGTCACCGTTCGAATCGGTCTACGGCTTTTCGCGGGCAGTGCGGGTGGGAAAGACGATCTACGTATCCGGGACGGGCGCGATCGGCCGGGACGGCAAGGTCGCCCACCCCGGCGACGCCTACGCGCAGACGATCGATGTCTTTAAAAAGATTGAGACGGTACTGAAGGAAGCGGGGGCATCGCTTGCGGACGTGGTGCGGACCCGTGTGTTCTGCAGCGAGATCCGTGATTTTGAGGCGATCACGAGAGCGCACGGAGAACTCTTCGGAGCGATCCGGCCCGCCGCCACGCTGGTGGAGGTGAGCGGGTTCGTGCTGCCGGAGATGCTGGTAGAGATCGAGGTCGATGCCGAGATCAGCTGATCAACGCCGCTGAACAATCGCTCGCCCACTCGGCGCGATATGCTGGCCGCAAGGAGATAGTCCGTCATGTTGCGGCATCACCGGGACCGATTCGAGGCCGAACGGCTCCGGCACGAACTGATGGGGATGGGCATCGGCCGGGAGTCACCACTCGCCCGGCTGACCCCGACGCGCGCTGTGGTGATCATGGCGGCCATCGTTGCGGTGCTCGCCCTGATCACAGTCGTCACCGGAGGAAGCGGGCTCTTCAGCGGCGACGCCTATGCGGACAACGTGCGAGCGCTGTCCGCAGAGTTGCGAGCGAACGAGCTGGGGCTCCAACCCACGCGCACCGCTTGCCTCGCAGGGACCGCTGGTAGCTGCGCCGATCACCAACTGAACGCGAACGGACAGGCGAAGCGCGTCGAGAACCAGATCGCCGTCGTCTTCGGCTTCGACCTGCCCAAGGAGGCGGCCAACCTCAACGCCGATTACATCCTTGCGCTGCAGGCGTTGGAGGCTAGCTACCGCGCAGAGGCGCAGGCGCTAGAAAATGGCGATCGGGAGGCATTCGCCGCCGCCGCCGCCGAGACGGCGGCGGCGCTGGAGCGAGAGGCCGCCTTGATCGAGCAGCTCAACCGGGACTTCCCGGCGCCGGCGCCGATCCCCGAGCCCTAGCCCGCGCCGATAAGGCAAGCGGAGGGCAAGCGCATGCTTGCAACGGATTGGCGCCTGCGCGCGGTGGTCATCACCGCGATCGCGGCCGTGGTGCTGGTTCTGATAGTGCTCACGGACGGCAGCGACTCCGTCGTCGACGTGGAGGCGTTCGCGCAAGACGTGCAGCGGCTCACCACGGAAGCGAACGCCGATTTCGATCGGATCGCACCGGTGGAGGTCGAACGCCGCTGCGCAGCGGGCGACGCCGGTGCCTGCGACCAGCACGCGACGCATGCCGCAGCGGCCGCCGCCCGTATCGAGGGTCTGTTTGCCGCGCTGGCGCAGTTGCCGCTGCCCGGCGGATCGCGGGGCTGGGCCGATGACTACGTCGAGGCGCTGGCAGCGCTGCGCGACGGCTGGCAAGCCCAAGCAGAGGCGTTGGCGGAGGCGGATGAGCCAGCGTTCGATACGGCGCGCGCAGCGACGATCGAAGCGCGCGCACGCGAGCAGCGTCTCAGATTGCAGTTCGAACGAGATTACGCAGAAGTCCTCACCGCGCGCGAGTAAGATCCCAGCCCCCTACTCGGGCCGTCCGGCCCGATACCATCGCAGGAACGCCGCCGCAGGCAGGGCAATCCGAGGCGGCGATTCGGGGCCTGCCATCCTGCGATCGATCACAGACTCGAAGGGCAGCCCAGCGCAGATCGCGTCTCCTGTCCTAGCGGAAGAGATCCAGCTCCGGCGCTCGGATCAAGCGGCGATGATCGAACTCTTCGATCGCGACGTCCAGTCCGCGGAGGACGGCGGCAGGGATACGGTCGAGCTTATTCATGACGAGCTCCGCTGCGGCGGCGATCTCGTCGGCGATGGCCAGCACGGTCACGCGAAGGTCGTAACCCTCTGCATCGCGCTGGCCGACGTAGTCGCGCAAAGGGTTCATGCCGCTGACACCGATCGCCACATTGGTCAGGCCCTCGCGCCAGGGCCGGCCGAAGGTGTCGCTGATAACGACGGCGACATCAGGTTGACCGGCCTTGGCGAGACCGCGACGGATCTGAGCAGCCGAGGCGCTGGCGTCCACCGGAAGCAGCGTGACCGCGTCGCCGCCGCCGACGTTGGAGGCGTCGACGCCAGCATTGGCGCAGACCCAGCCTTGTTCCGTCTCCGAGAGAATGAGGCCTCTCTCCATTCGAAGGATCCGTTTGCTCTCGCGCAACACCACTTCAACCTGGCGCGGGTCGCGGTCCCACTGCTCGCCAAAAGCCTGCGCCTCTGGGCGCGGACGGATCCCTGCCAGTGACACGATCCGCCCCTCGGCCTTGCTCACGATCTTTTGCGTGACGACAAGAACGTCGCCCGCAACTAGCGGCGTGCCTTGGCCGCGTAGAGCGATGTCCAGCAGAGCAGCGACATCGTCGCCAGGGCGCACTTCGGGCAACCCGCGGATCGGGAAGACACGGAGTTCGAGCGGATGCGGCTGCTCCATCGCCGCCCTTCGCTGAAGCTGCGCTAGACGCCGACCATTTGCACGGCGGCCTGGGCTTTGTAGCGCCGGTTGATCCCCAGGATCAGCGCTGTGAGGCCCTCCACGAATCGCGACATGGCGAGCGGCCCCGCGTCCACGGGACGCAGGTCAGCCATCTGCTCGATCAGCCGGATCACTTGCTGCTTCGCCGCCCCGTCGTCAGCGGTGACCAGCACGTCGCCCTCCATGGGCTGACTGAGGTCCTGCAGCTTCTTAGCGCTGAGATTATGGAAGGCGCCAACCACGCGCGCGTCCGGCAAGAGCGCCTGGGCCTGCTCGGTCGCGCTGCCTTGCGGGACGCCTTCCACAGCGGGGACGCCATCTTTGAAGACCAGGGGAACCGCCGCGTCGATGACCACCTTATTGCCGATCGGCTCGCGCAGATCGCGAAGCGTCGCCTCGTGCCCATCGAACGGAACAACAATGATGACGCTGTCACAGTTCGCGACCACGTCGGCGTTGACGGCCCCGGCAGCGGCGGCCGTGCCGCCGGCCGCAGCAACGGCATCGCGGACCGCCGCCGCCGCCGCCGCCGCCCGCTCGGGCTTCCGCGATCCGATACGCACCTCCTCGCCGGCGAGCGCGAGACGCATCGCCAAGCCCAGCCCCTCGGGCCCCGTACCGCCAATCAAGCCGATAGTCCCCACGTAGCGCCTCCCCTGATGCTGTTCGTTGGATCCTCCCGATCGGTCAGGCACGGTTCGTTGCCCACCCGATCGGCCGCGTGAAACAATAGCAAGCTGCGGCGCACGCGCGAGTCATGACCACGCGCCAGGCGCTTAGGAAACCATGGTTCAGGCCTCTACACCGTGCGGCCCGGCGGCGCGCGCCGGTCCCCCAGCGCACGCGCCGGCAG
>JAPOXK010000007.1 GCA_026707145.1 Chloroflexota bacterium
CACGCCTCCGACGCGCGATTATCTGGTGCAGAGGGCCGGGTTGGCGAGCGCGCAGGCAGATCTGTGGCGGAGCGAATCCCCGCGGCAACTTACTGGCTTCGCTGCCGCCGCAGCGTTCCTAGCGGTCGCGTTCCGCGGCGTCACCGGGCCGACGTTCCCAGGGGTTGGAGGTATTGAGCGGACTCCGCCCGGTCGTGGATGACGGCGCGATCCCACAACTGCGGGATCGTAGCGACTGCCGCCCAGTCCTTCTGTTGATCGGCGTAATGCGGACTGCCGGGATGTCCGGAGGCGCCCAAGGGGACGATCCAGCGGGAACGGGCCCAATCAGCCGGGTCGTGCACGTAGCGCGCGACGGAAGCGGCCTCGACCGTGAAGCTGCCGTGCAGCGCGAACGACCCGGCGAGAGGTGTGTCACCGCCGCCACCGGCGGCGACCTGGGGCGGGTGCAGCAGTTGCGCCGCTTGGGGGAAAGCGGCCGCCAGCGGATGCGTATGCATCGTGCGGTGCAGCGCGCCCCATCGCCACTGGTCCGGATCGGGCCCTCCGCGCTCCGCCAGCGCACGGACCGCGCCCTCGAGTGCCTCCCCCAGCATGGCTGGCTCCTCCTCGATCGGCAGGTAGCGGCTTCCAGCCGTGCCAAGTTCCTCGATCACGTGCGACCGAACCCCGCGCGCGTAGTGGCCGGCTCCGCCCACGTCCGCGCCGGCCAAGATGTCACGGGCCAAGGGCCCGTAGGCCTCCCGGACAATGCGCGCATCCAATTCCGCTTGCAGCGCGGCGTAGATGGCGGGCGCGGGCGCGTCGGGGGTGAGGCGTCCGTCCCACGACGTGAGGATGCGCTGTGCGCGGGCGCTGTCTCCGCGCACGTCCAGACGCGCTACTGCGCCGCTCAGCTTTCGCGCCATCAGAGAAACGCAATCGGCGTGGATGCTCGCCATCTCTCCGACCGTGATCTCTCCTGCCGCGAGATCGTTGAGTCGCTCCGTGATGCGGTGGGCTCGATAGGCGGGACTCCACAGGTGTCCGAGGAAATGTGGATAGGTCCCATCGGCGATCCGCTGGTTGCAGCTCACGAGGTACCCGCTCTTCGGATTCCGGCTGCGTGGCAGCTCCGCCGGCGGGATGTAGCCGTTCCACTCGTGCTGGCCGTTCCACCCGGGCACAGGGCCCCAGCCGTTGCTCTCCGGGCGGAGTGGAATACGCCCCCGGAGGGCGTAGCCGAAGGCGCCGGACACGTCGGCGTAGATGTAGTTATTCACGCGGTCCGTCCATCCGGCGAGCGCCGCTTCGAGTTCGCCGGCCGAGCGCGCGTGCATCGCCTCCCGTGCCGCGTCGACCCAGGCGGTCGGCGTGGCAACGCCGGGGTCGGCTAAAGCGATGAGACGGCCCTTCGCTGGATCGCCCGCGATGACGGCTCCGTGATGAGTTGCGAGCGCCGTGACGGTTTCGGGCGCCGAGTCTCGGACCCGGATCACTTCGCTGCGTTGCTGCACCGTGCGCCATTCATCCAGGAAGCGGTACTGGAGTTCCCCTTCGTGCGCGCGCACCTCTTCCACGAAGAGGTCCTGCGTGTCACAAGAGCCATAGGTCATGCCCCAGGCGACGTGCTGGTTGTGACAGAAGTGCAACGCGCCCGGAAAGCCGGGCAGCGCCTGCCCGATCACGTCGAAGTCCGGGCAGGCAAGGTGGATTTGGGAGTAGACGTTGGGGGTATCCAGCCCGCGATGCGAGTCCCCAGCAAGTAGCGGCAGGCCGGACGCCGTCCGCTCGCCCGCGACGACCCAGGCGTTGCTGCCGAGATCGATCTCGCGCAGCGGCGCCAGCGCGGCGGCGACCGTGGTCAGTTCGGCCATCCCGTTCAGCGTGGGACCGTCGTACAGCGCGTCCGGCGGCACGGTGAGCGCGTGGCCTCGCGGGTAGCCCGGGACCAGTGCGGCGGCCCGCTCGGGCCCCAGCGTCGCCGCCAGACGTCCGAGGAAGAGCTTCTGCAGGAAGGACCCTTCCGCGGTATTGCGCATCTTGTACGCCAGCAAGGAGTGCCAGGGCTCCCACGGGTCCGGGCGCGTGTCCAAGAGTCGGTACTCGACGGGGAGGCTGGCCGTCGTTTGCAGGAATGCGTTCACGCCCTCCGCGTAGGCGTCGAGCATGGCGCGCGCCGCCGGGCTACAGGCGTCGTAGTCGGCGCGGGCTGCCTGGGCCATCCCGCGCCGGCGCAACATCCGGTCGTTGGCGAGCCCCTGCGCGCCGACGCACTCTGCCCAGCGCCCCAGGCAGCGCCGGCGATCGTAGTCCATCTGCCAGAGACGATCCTGAGCGGTTGCGAAGCCCTGTCCGAGGTAGAGGTCCGCTTCGCTCTTGGCGCGAATATGGGGGATCCCCCAGGGATCCCGCTCGATCAGAACCGGCGCCTCCAGCCCTGCGAGCCGCAGCGTCGTGCGCAGATCCGGCAAGGCGGCGCCCAAGTCTGCCCGGGTGATCGACGCCATGGAGGGAGACGCGCGGCGCTAGCCGCGTGCGGCGCGCAGCGCTGCTCGCAGTTCGGCGGTCGCTTCGCGATCGATTTCGTAGTGCACCCTGCGCCGATCGATCTCCTTCACGACGACGCCGTATTGCTCGCGCGCGCCGGCGGGCGTTGCGTAGCCGTCCTGAATATCCTCCAGGACGCGCTCCGGCGGCCGCTCCAACGGATCGCCGAAGCCGCCGCCGCCGTTGGTGCGGAAGGTCAGCACGTCTCCCGGGCCGACCGGGGCGTTGGTGGCCGTCGTGCCGAGGTGGCGCTCGCCCTCGGTGCCATCGTTGAGGGAAAGCCGGGCCAGCTGACCGGTCTCGCCGCCGAAGATGCCCGGCGGGCCGAATTGCTCACGGTTGCCGAGGGTGGAGAG